>NZ_RCHR01000003.1 GCF_003665065.1 Oceanobacillus piezotolerans
ATTTTATCAAAAGGTGTCCTTTTTGTTTACTTAAAAATGGCATAAAAGGCGTGGGGCCTACAGTTTTATATTGTAAGCCCCACGCCTTATTTTTTATTCACTGGGGTTTTGTCCCAGCCTCATTATATTTATATATTCATGTAACTATAGCAAAACTTTTATACATTTTATAAAAAACTAATCATTCGTTTCTATAATAAAACCATTTTCTTCGGACCATTCAGCATAGTAAATATTTGTTATGTCATCATACCCTCTTTTATTCATTTCATGGATTAACCATTCTTTATCTTTGCCAATAGATTTAAGAATCTTATACTCTATTTCCCCCTCATCAATCAGTAAATGAGATAGTGAGGATTCCCCAGAATGGATGTCCAGCATCTCAGCTGTCACAGCTGACTCGGAATCCTTCTTCATCACACTTAATTGTCCACCTGGTTCTAAAATGGCATATTTCACTTCTTTTAATGAAAATATTCCTTGTTGTCTTAGAAGGGACCTGAGTTGTTCTAATTCTAGTTTATTTCTCTTAAGCGCTTTTATAACTAGTTCACCATTATCTACAATGATGGAAGGCTCTCCTTTTAATACGGGTCTAAGAACTTCAAATTTCCTAATAATCATTTCAATGATATAGATGAGCAAGGCCCATAATGCAATAGTATAAAGAACTTCCCAGATGCTTACCAAATCATCATAAATAGATTCTTCGAGAAGTCCGCCAAGAACTAATAGATATACAAAATCGATTGGTGTTAATTGAGATAGTTCTTTTTTGCCTAATATACGGACAACGATAAGCAGTGCGAAAAGACCAAATATAACTTTTACAGTTATAGAAGTATCCATTTCACTTTCCTCCTTACTCTAGTATTCTATTTAATACCCCTCTTTTTACTTTCCAAACAACCTAGTTAGAGCTTGAATAAAATACTCTAATATAAATGAGGAAAATCTGACTAATTAATGCAGCACTAGTAATGTGTTATACTTGAGAAAATTAGGATTAAGTGATAGGTGAACCAAATGAAGAGACTGTCAGATAGTATAGCAGAAGAAATTCTATCCATGATTACAATTGAAAAAAGATTCATCCCGGGAGATAAACTCCCAAATGAAATAGAGTTATCAGCTGAGCTTAATATTAGTAGAACAACATTGCGTGAAGCAATAAGAATATTGGTTACCAATGAAGTATTAGAAATCAAGCGCGGTAGAGGAACCTATGTTAAAACAGATATGAATTTAAATCAAACGGTAAAGTCCTTACATGATCTCTCAAATGCTAGAATAAATGCAAAAGACTTGTATGAAATGCGTCTAATCTTTGAACCGGAAGCTGCATATTATGCGACGATACGAGCTAGTGATGCCGAATTGAACCGTATACTTGACTATGGAAAGCAAATTGAACAAAAGATAAATCAAGGTAAGGATCGAACAGATGTAGAACAAAAATTTCATAAAACGATTGCTAAGGCTACCCATAATGAGTTTATTGACAAACTAATGCCAGTTATTTTTCAAGCAATCGATAAAGGTGTCATATTATCTCAGCATAATGAAAGTGTTGTAAAAGATACGTTAAATGACCATAAGATGATTATGGAATTTATGAAGGCAAGAAATCCTGAAGGTGCAAGAAGTGCAATGAAGATTCATATTCTAAGAGCGATGAAGGATTTAGAGATGGAATAAAAAAATTATAAATATAAACACCCCGGTTGTCATACAACGGTGTTGACATCAGACAACATAACATTTAAAATAGATTTAAAATTTAAAAATATGGAGGGAATCAGATGAGAAGTGACATGATTAAAATAGGGGTCGATCGTGCTCCTCACCGCAGTCTTTTATATGCAACTGGAAAAGTAAAGCCGAAAGATTTTGAAAAACCCTTTATTGGTGTTTGTAACTCATACATAGATATTATTCCTGGTCATGTACATTTACGAGAGTTTGCTGACGTTGTGAAAGAAGCGATTATCGAAGCCGGGGGTATTCCTTTCGAATTTAATACAATCGGTGTGGATGATGGGATTGCAATGGGACATATTGGAATGCGTTATTCCCTGCCGAGTCGTGAACTCATTGCAGATTCCGCCGAAACAGTAATTAATGCGCACTGGTTTGATGGTGTATTCTATATCCCAAACTGTGACAAGATTACGCCAGGTATGCTGATGGCGGCTGCTCGTACGAATGTCCCTTCCGTATTTGTTTCCGGTGGACCGATGGAAGCTGGAGTAAGTGCAACAGGGAAACAAATTTCTTTAACCTCTGTATTTGAAGGTGTTGGTGCCCATAAATCAGGGAACATGTCTGCCGATGAACTCTTAGATATTGAGATGAATGCTTGTCCAACATGTGGTTCCTGTTCGGGTATGTTTACTGCGAATTCAATGAACTGTTTAATGGAAATGCTGGGTGTAGCACTTCCTGGGAATGGTACCATTGTTGCTACAAGTGAAAAGCGTAAAGAATTAGTCCGTGAAGCAGCGAAACAATTAGTTCGTATGATTAAAGAAGATGTGAAACCGCGTGATATTATTACAAAAGAAGCGATTGATGATGCATTCGCACTTGATATGGCAATGGGCGGATCGACAAATACCGTCCTTCATACATTAGCAATTGCGAAAGAAGCGGGAATTGATTACGACTTACAGGATATTAATAAGGTTGCAGAAAGAGTGCCATATTTAGCCAAAATAATGCCTGCATCTGATATTTCAATGGATGATATCAATAAAGCTGGTGGAGTAGAATCAATTATTAATGAACTAACCAAAATCCCGGGAGCAATTCACCCAGAAAGAATAACGATTTCTGGTAAAACAATGGGTGATCTTGTAAAAGATCATCATATAAAAGACCCAAATGTGATTCGCACAAAAGACAACCCATATAGTCCTGTCGGAGGTTTATCTGTATTGTATGGAAATATTGCTCCAGAGGGCTCTGTGATTAAAGTAGGGGCAGTGGATCCATCGATTAAAACATTTACTGGGGAAGCAATTGTCTTTGATTCACAAGATGAGGCTCAAGAAGCGATAGACAATGGTATCGTACAGGAAGGTCACGTTGTCGTTATTCGCTATGAAGGACCAAAAGGCGGACCTGGTATGCCAGAAATGCTAGCACCTACCTCAGCTATAATGGGTCGTGGACTTGGAACGAAAGTGGCGTTAATTACAGATGGGCGCTTTAGTGGTGCATCTCGTGGTATTTCAATCGGTCACATTTCACCAGAAGCTGCAGAAGGCGGTCCAATTGCGCTAATTGAAAATGGCGATATTATCGAAATTGACTTACCAAGCCGGACAATGAATGTTAAAGTGTCGGAAGAAGAATTCACAGAACGACGTAAGAACCTGAAGCCATTTGAACCAAAAATCAAAACAGGATGGTTAGCAAGATATTCTAAACTTGTCATGAATGCCTCTAAAGGTGGCATTATGAGTATTTAATTTGATAGTTTAATAGATTATGGATGAATGTACCCCTTTCTCGTCTCGATGAGAAAGGGGTATTTAGATATATCTTTTTGTCTCGATTAATGCACTTCTTTATACTTATGATTAATAATAGAGTAGATGATTTTCTTTGATAGCTTTTGAATCTGGGTATTTTTACGGTATTGGACGTAGACTTTATTGGGTATTTGCTGAAGTTCAGGGATGGATCTAATAGCAATACTTTCCGCATAGCGTTTGTCCATTCCGAGTTCAGGAATTATACCGATTCCAATTCTATTCATAACTGCTTGCATAAGCATTTCATTGTTGTCAAGGTCAATCCGTGTTGTTGGCTGGATACCAAGCAATTGCCGATCAATCAAATTCCATAATGTTGATTTTCTTCGATAGCTCAGTATGGTCTCCCCGCATAAATCCTTTAATTGTATTACTTGTTTCTTCGCTAAAGGATGGTTCTTAGGTAAGACAACGATAAGTGGATTATCAAACAAAGGTTCCGAAACTATATCCTTTTTATTGGTTAACACATTTCTTGTGAAAACTAAATCCAACTCACCAGCTAACACCATATCGCTTAAGTTAACAGAATCAAACCCCTCCTTTACCTGAATATCCATGTCACCTGCAGATTGAATGGTTTTTAGCATTTCAACAATAAATGAATAGGAGTAGCCAGGGGAGAAGCCTACCTTAATAACAGGCTCTTTCATTAAGCCAGAGATTTCTTTGGAGTGTTTCATATAGATGAGGATATTTTTTGCATATTCCATGAATACATTGCCTTCTTTTGTTAAGAAAATTTCATGCCCAATACGCTTGAATAACTCACATTGCAAGATTTCTTCTAAATTCTTAAGCCGAGATGTAATCGTTGGTTGCGTTACGTTTAGCACTGCGGCAGCTTTTGAAAAACTTCGGTACGTTGCGACTGTCAGAAATGTTTCTATTTGACTCTCATTCATCCTATATCCTCCTGTGATTAGGTTTGTCAAACAACTGATAGTAAGCGTTTACAAAGTTGTGTTTTTTTAAGTGTCTTCTTAGAATTTTTAATTACCAGAATAATCCTATTATATAGCATCTTCTAATAAAAAGGTTATAAAATGTTTTTTGGAATTGGTCAAAAAATCAAAAAATATTTAATTGGAGTTCCGATGGACCCTTTACTATAATGAATACCAAGCAAGGATATAACGTCCTTTTATAGCCTATAAGTTATTGAAAGGGATTACAAAAGGATAGAGAGGAGTATTAGCATATGGAGGATGTTTTATTAAGCGAAACGCTTAAAGGAAAAGTCGCTATTGTGACAGGATCAGCCCGAGGAATAGGGCAAGCCATCGCATTAAAATTAGCTAAATCAGGGGCCCATGTTGTGGTCAGTGGAACGAATGAAGAACGTACCAGAAAAGCAGCAGAGGAGATACAAGGGCATGTGAATTCAGAGATTACTTATTATGCTGGAGATCTTTCTATTGAAGAAAATGTCCAATCGATGGTGGATCAGACAATCCAACGTTATGGTAAAGTTGATATCCTGATTAATAATGCAGGTGGCGGCGTGATTTTACCTTTCTTAGAACAGACACCGGATACACTTAGAAAGACAATTGACCGTAATCTATGGACAACTATTTGGTCTTGCTACAAAGTTCTTCCCCATATGGTGGATGCCAAGTTTGGCAGGATAATTAATGTCGGTGCAGATTCAGTGCGAAATGGGCTGTGGGACCATGCGGCATATAATGCGGCAAAAGGTGGTGTGCATGCGATGACAACAGGCCTTGCCAGAGAGTTCGCCAAATATGATATTACTGTTAATACCGTCGCTCCGCCAGCAGTAGATTGCGAGGCCTTAGATGCGATTCGTGATCGTGATTCCGAATTAGTCGACAAATATATTCAAATCATTCCTAAGGGAAGAGCGGCGGCAGTAGAGGAAGTTGCAGATGCTGTCTGGTATCTGGCGACAGAAGGTGCAAGCTTTATTACTGGGCAAGTGATCAGTGTAAATGGCGGCAGTAATATGTTGTAATAGCGTTTACTAAAAAATGAAAGGAAGGTACTTAAATGAATAGCTTTGTCATTGATGATAAAGAAAAGAGTGAATTTCTTGTTCACCGCAGTGTATTTACGGAACGCGAAATTTTAGCAAGAGAACGGGCAGAGATATTTAACAAATGCTGGTTATTCATCGGACATGAGTCAGAGTTAAAAGAACTAGGTGATTACAAGCGAAAAAAAGTTGGCGGAAGAAATCTGCTGTTTGTTCGAAGTCAGGATGGAGAAATTCGAGCACTATACAATACATGTCCACATCGTGGTGCATTGGTTTGTCGTGAGAATGAAGGGAACTCTCGGGTATTTCGTTGCTTTTACCATGCGTGGAGCTTTACTAATGACGGCAATCTTGTTGGAATGCCTGGAAAAGATGGATTCCCAGAAGATTTTAATGCTGAAGGTACGAAGAATATGAAAGCGGTTAAAAGAGTGGAAAGCTATCGAGGTTTTGTTTTCGTAAACTTTGATGATCATGCTATTTCCTTAGATGAATACCTGGGTAATGCAAAAGAATACATTGATTTGGTTGCAGATCAGTCAGATGCAGGGCTCGAGGTTTTAGGTGGCGTCCAGCAATACAGTGTTCGTGCGAATTGGAAGCTGCTGGCAGAAAATAGTGTGGATCTTTATCACGGAATGCCAACACATAAAACCTACTTTGATATTAAGCAGGAACAAGACCCTAATTTGAAAAGGGTTCGCTTAGAAGGACATGGTCGTGAACTGGGTAATGGACATGGAGTCATGGAATATGTAGCACCGTGGGGTCGCCCAATTGCACAATGGACGCCGATATGGGATGAAAAATTAAAAGAAGACATGGAGAAGATAAAAGCGCGTCTAAAAGAAAAATATGGAGAGGAAAGAGCTGAACGTATTACAAACTACAACCGTAATATCCTTATTTTTCCGAATCTTGTAATTAATGACATTATGGCTGTTACAGCAAGAACGTTTTATCCGACCTCGCCTGGCTATATGGAGGTAACTGGTTATGCACTTGCCCCAGTAGGAGAGCCTGAGGATCATCGTCTAGCAAGAAACAATAATTTCCTGGAGTTTTTAGGGCCTGGTGGGTTTGCTACACCTGACGATAACGAGGCATTAGAACTTTGCCAAGAAGCCTATACAAATAACTCAGAAGTAGAATGGAATGATATTTCTAAAGGAATGATTCGTGAGGAAAATGCAATGGCAACAGACGAATTACAAATGCGAGCTTTTTGGAGGCAATATAAGAAGATTATTAAACCATCCATGATGGAAGAGGAGGTAACGATGAAATGACAGTAACACGCCAAAATGTCGTTGACTTCCTCTATCACGAAGCAAACTTACTAGATGAATGGAAGCTATTAGAATGGGCAGAGCTTTTTACTGATGATGCCAGCTATACCGTCCCACCGATTTATGAGCCAGATGCAGATGCAACAAGATCTTTATTTTATATACATGATGACCGGGATAGGATTCAAAAGCGAGCAGAACGGCTTCTGAAAAAGGAAGCCCATGTGGAGTATCCCCATTCCACTACCATTCGAAACTATCATAATGTTTTAGTACAAGACTTAGATCAAGACACGATCAAGGTGCTTTGTAATTTCACAACCTATCGAACCAAACGGGAAGTATTAGATAGCTTCATAGGGAAACAACAGTTTGAAATTGTAAGCCAGGATGGCAAGTTGAGAATAAAGAAGAAGAAGGTCATCCTCCATTTAGATAGCTTACGACCACAGGGGAAAATTAGCTTAATTCTGTAGGGAAAGTGGGGTCTATAGATGAAGGTCTATGACATTACAATTATTGGCGGCGGACCGGTAGGCTTGTTTACAGCCTTCTATGCCGGAATGCGTCAAGCATCAGTAAAGATTATAGAGAGTCTGCCAGAATTAGGGGGTCAGCTTACTGCACTTTATCCGGACAAATATGTATATGATGTTGCTGGTTTTAAGGAAATAAAGGCAGGAGAGCTTGTTGGTCGGTTAACTGAGCAGATGAGTCAATTTCAACCAGACATTTGCACAGGAGAAGAGGTTCAAGAGGTTGAGAAAAGTGAGGATTATTTTACAATTACGACAAGCAAAGATGTGCATTATTCTAAAACCATTATTATCACAGCCGGAAATGGCGCGTTTAAGCCACGTACGATGAATCTTCCGCGTGAAGAAGAGTTTGAAGAAATGAACTTACATTATCGGATTCAGAGTTTACAGGACTTCAAGGATAAGCAGGTTGTTATTTTCGGAGGTGGAGATTCAGCTGTTGATTGGGCATTAATGCTGGAGAAAATTGCTGCAAAGGTAACGATTGTACATCGCAGAGATCGGTTTCGTGCACACGAGCATAGTGTCCAACGTATGAAGGAATCGAATGTAGAAATTGTCACACCTTTTGTGCCCAAAAAAATCATAGGTTCAGAGCGAATTAATGAGGTGGAGATCGTTCAGGCTGGTGGCGAAGAAACACGAAGGTTAGAGGCAGATGAATTTCTTGTTAACTATGGGTTTATCTCGAATCTAGGACCAATTAATGATTGGCAGTTACACATTGAGAAAAATTGTATTGTTGTTAATTCTCGAGCGGAAACCAATATTCCGGGAATCTATGCAGTTGGTGATATTTCAACATATCCTGGAAAGGTCAAACTAATGGCAACGGGTTTTGGAGAGGCGCCTATAGCTGTAAGCAATGCAAAGGTGTTCATCAACCCTGAAGAATCTCTGCACGGTGCACATAGCACGTCGATTATGAGTAGAAAGAATAATAAACAAAAGAAAGCTAGAGTACTAAGCTAATAAAAATATTGGGAGGTTTAATAGATGGCAAAGGTAACAGAAGAAATAGTAAAACAATCAGCAGAAGAAAGGTTAGCAAAATATTTACGTACAGTAGCACATTTGGGACACGTGGAAATTACAGTAACGAATTTTGAAGCATCCTTGGACTTTTTTACAGATATTATGGGTCTCGTAGTAACGGAAATAGAAGGGGACCGAGCATATTTGCGAGCTTGGCAGGATTTCGACCACCATACACTTATTCTTCAGGCTTCCAACGTATCCCAAGTAAAGCATATGGCATGGAGAGTAAGCTCAGATGAATCTTTAAAGCTGTTTGAAAAGCAATTAAAGGATATGAATATTGATTTTACTTGGGTAGATGGAGGTACAAAAAAAGCGATAGGAGATGCTATCCAATTTAAATCTCCAAGTGGGTTGCCAATAGAATTGTATTGGGAAAAAGAGAAATTCTTGACAGAAGATTTAAATCTTATTTCGAAACTGCCAAGTCATCCAAGTAAATTCCGTATGCATGGCGTATCACCGCGCCGGTTTGACCATGTGAATTTATTGGTTGACGATGTGAAAAAGGAGCAGGAATGGTGGACAAATCTCTTAGGAATTCATCATCGATACTATATTAAAAACCAGGAGGACGTACGCTTAGGATCTTGGTTAAGTCGTACGAATATTGCCCATGAAGTTGCTTTAATGCGTAACTCCAATCAAAATGGTTCAAAGTTCCATCATTTGGCTTACTATCTGGATTCTCCGGATGAGCTGATTCGGGCTGCAAATATTATGGCAGAGAATGAGATCCAAATTGAATGGGGTCCAGGAAAGCACGGCACAAGTGGAGCGCAATTTATCTATGTGTTTGAGCCGTCAGGTCACCGAGTAGAAATTTGGACAGGAGGATTCCTAATATTTTCTCCAGATTGGGAAGCAATTGAGTGGGAGTCCAGCGTCGGCAAGCTTGGCTTAGAAATGTGGGGAAGCACACCTCCAGAATCGTATTTCACATATGGAACGAAAATTGGAGAATAGAGGAATAGAGTTGGACCGTGTCTGCTCAATACCTTGTTTGGATGAGAGCTATTTTCATATTGATTTATGGAAGGACATAAATAGGAGAGTTTTGAGTATTATAATTCAGTATTTAGCATATAACCCGGGAAACACCTTTTAATTATGCGCTTGATTTCCGCTGCGGGCAGTCGCTTTCCGCGGGCGGCTGGTGAGCCTCCTCGTGCTATCGCACTTGCGGGGTCTCACCTAGGCCTGTCCTCCCGCAGGAGTCGACTGCCCTCCGCTCCAATCACTTTATATGTAGAGTAGTGTTTCCCTAACATGTCAAAGATTAAAGAAGCACCTTATCAGCGGAGGAAATACACGGAGACTCCTGCGGGAAAGCGAAGACGCTGAGACCCCGCAGAGAGCGGTCTTTGCGAACGAGGAGGCTCAGCGCGAGCCCGCGGAAAGCGTAGTGTATTTCCGAAGCGGTGTTACCCGCTGTTTTGAAATGAGTTAAAACAAAAAAGAGCCTGGAATGATAAAAGGAGGCGTGATGCATGAGTGAGATACTGCGGGTTGATTTTCATACCCATATTATTTCTGAAAATTTTCTTAATCTAGCTGAGAAGTACAATGATGATCATTGGCCGGTATTAGAGAAGACGTGTTCCTGTGGAGCGAAGATTATGATTCAAGGGAAAAACTTTCGCGAAATTACAAACCAAGCATGGGATGCCGAAGAGCGGATCAGGGACATGGACAAAGAGGGCATAGATGTTCAAGTGTTATCCCCGATTCCCGTAACATTTAGCTACTGGGCAGATGGAAAGAAAGGATTGGAGATGGCAGCGTTTCAAAATGACTTTATTGCTTCCATTGTAAAACAGCATCCAGATCGTTTCATTGGATTAGGAACAGTGCCATTACAGGATGTTGATTTGGCGATTCAGGAAATGGAACGTGCGGTGCTTGAATTAAACTTAAAAGGGTTAGAAATTGGAAGCAATGTGAACGGTCAAAACCTTGATGACGAGCAATTAGAACCGTTCTTCAAAGCTGCTCATGAATTAAAAGTTCCGCTATTTGTTCATCCATGGGCAACGGTTGGGAGAGAACGAATGCCTCGCCATAATTTTATGTATATGGTAGGGATGCCTTCTGAGACGGCATTAGCTGCAGGGAGTATCATAATGAGCGGCATGCTTGACCGATATCCAGACTTGAAGATTTGCTTTGCCCATGGTGGTGGTTCTTTGCCATACTTACTTCCGAGAATGGACAAGGGCTTTGAAGTATGGCCGCATATCCAGAAGACAGTCGAGCCTCCAAGCTATTATGCGAAGAAGCTGTACTACGATTCACTTGTATATGAGCCAAAAAATCTGCAATTTATGATAGAAGAATTCGGTACCGATCGGATTATTGCTGGCTCAGATTATCCGTTTTTACTGCGGGAAACTCCATCTGGTAAGGTGGTAGATCATTTAGATAAACTTAGTGAAGAAGAAAAGGCAAAAATACACGGTCTAAATGCCATACAGTTCTTAGGTTTGGATGCAGGTGCCTATCAAAAGAAAATAGAGCATACGAAATAAAATACCATTAGAAAATTTGGCTTTCGCCATCCCTAGTTGCATTTAAGCAGGCGAGTAAGTTTTACATGCCAAGTGAGGCGGGAAGGAGGAAAAAAACATGGCATTTGTCATTTTAGATGCATGTAAAGATGAGAAAGCAGGAGAATGTGTGCAAATTTGCCCGGTTGATTGCATAGAAAAAGGGCCAGATCAATTTTTTATAGACCCGAATTTATGTATCGAATGTGGCGCATGTGTAGCAGCATGTCCAGTAAATGCAATTGTAGACGAACACGATCTCGCACCAGAACAAGAAGTACAACTTGAAAAAGCAGAAGCCTTTTTTGGTTAACCTAGAGAACTCTGGGATGAGTAGAATGCTGAATTCTCTTGTTCCAGAGTTTTCCTATCCTTCATATTTAAGAAAAGCTCTCTATCACTTTAGTGATAGAGAGCTAAAATAACTACGCGATATAATCTTCTCTGGCAATATCGTTTGCTTCTTCTTTAATATAATATTTTCCCTTTGTAGTAATGGCTAGAATGACTGTGAGGACTGCAGCCAATAAGCTTGAGAAGAATGCGGCAGTGCTTTGCAGGAATTCACCCATAAACCCAAGAGCTGCTATTGTACCTAGAATAATTGCAATTAGCAGGGAAACAACCCCAACTGGATTCCATTTAAATAGCATATCTTGTCTAGATTCATAATATCTGGGTCCAATCTTCAAGATCTTTTTAACGATAACTGCGTCAGTTACTAGAATCGTTGCCCAAGTCATTAAGAAGACACCTTGGAATGTCATAGCTAATTCTAGATGATTTGTGATTCCACCAAGCATTAGAATGATGGCAGAAACTCCAGTAACAACGACCCAGAAACGTCTCCCTGGTGTGAATTTAAATACATTTTCAAAGAAGTTAGCCAATGAGAGCGAACCACTGTAAATGTTGGTAATATTAATTCTGATTTGAGTTAGCATAGTGAATAATACTCCCCATATACCTAGCAGAAGTACAATATAAACACCAGGATTTGGTTCTCCTAAACGAACACCGAACCAAATACCGAGCCCACCCATAACACCAAAACAGAAAATTTGTGGAATAAATCCAATTGCAAAGATACCGATCTTCATATCTTTTGGCTTAAGGAAGCGAGCATAATCAGATGCTAACAATGGAGTTAATCCCATAATTCCATGTTGCATTCCGATACAAAGCAATAAGGCTGTTCCACCTACTTGAGCCCCTTCTGGCATATAAGACCAGAAGCTTCCTTCGTAAACAGATGGTGTCATAGCAGCCATCACAATCGCAGCAATCAAAAATACAAAGAATAGTGGAAGTGACCATTTTTGCAGTTTATCAAGCTGCTTAATTCCGAACCAATTTAGAGGAATAACCATTGTTCCAAAGATAAGTATTAAAACCCATTCAGGAATAACAGGTAGAAACTCATGAACGGCAGCAACTAATATCATTCCTTCAAGTGCACAATACATAATAAAATTAGTAGCATAAATAAATGAGGTTAACGATGCACCGATATAACCAAATCCGCCGCCTCTTGATAACAAGTTGACGTTCATACCTGATTTAGCTGATAGATATGCAATAAAGGTTCCTAAAATACCAGCAACAATAATAGCGTATACCGCTGAAATAATGGCATTAACCGCACCGAATTGCAGTGCCATTACACTTCCCATTTGGAAATAAAAAATAGCTGTAGCAATACCAAATGTTATATTGGTAATACTTAGCCATCCCATGTTTCTTTTACTACGAGGTACTCTGTCTAAAGAGTAGTCATCACCCGTATTTCCTGTAGGTTGATTATCTGTATTATTTACAGACTTCATAATGAACAACTCCTTTTTTGTTTGTGAAACAATTCACATATTGTGTAAGTAAATTTTCAAACCCTCACTGACAGTAATGTATAACCTAAATAAGGCCGGAAAATCGACATTAGGTTATAACTATCAATAAATGCTTGACAGATAGGATAGTATATCTGCATTAGAGTAATTAGGCCATTCGCCTGTTAGACTTTGCAAATACAAATTTTGCAAAATTTGTAGGAAGGTGTTTAAAGAACCCCTTTTTGAAGTAGTAATTGGTGGGGACGAGGGAAAGCCCGCTGAATGAAATTACTATTTGACCAAGATTTGGTCATTGACTAGCTGTGCAACTGCTTTTAACTATAACAAACTATTTTGAATTAAACAAGTGCAGGAATACGAAATAAATGAGCGTTAATGGCGAAATAACAGTTATAATGACCGTTTAACTGTCTTTATCTTTGGTAAGGTCTCTTATAATCACTATTATTTCGTTAGATCGACCGAAAATTCATTACTTTCCTAAAAGAAGTATGTATGTCAGTCCTATATTAACTAAAATAGTTGATTATGATGTCAAAGATTTAACCACCTTTTAAAAACAGATAAAGCGATCATCCCTATGCCGGTCTATAGCTTTCGCTCTTAATAGAGGTTATCATAGATACTTCTAGTAAAAAGACGAGGCTGGGACATAACTTAATTGTTTGAATCAAAAGACCAATAATGAACTATATTAGCGTAGTGTATTTCCGGAGCGGTATTTCTCCGCTAGTCAAAGTTCGGGTTTTCCTTTAAAAAAACTTTTGTCCCAGCCACATCTATTCATTTTATAATACTTGATGATACTGCCAAAGTTACGGAGAATTTCATGCAGTTTAATGCTAGGCCAACTAGGTGAACCAATATAAAATATGACTTATCGAACTTCTGCGATGGATTTACTAGCTAACTGCATCACAGTCATATCATCCATTGGTGGATTGTGAAGCCCTGCCCGGACATCGCGATAATAGAGCTGAAGTCTATTAGCTTCAGATAGGCTTCTTGCACCAACAATTCTCATTGCTAAGTCGACTATTTCAATAGCTTTATTTACAACAGATAACTTTACAGCTCCTAGTTCTGGACCCATTGTGTTCCTTGTTGCTTCATCACTCTCATCCCATTTTCTGGCAACAGAATAAAGGAAGTGTCTGGCTTCTAAGATTTTGAGCTCTATTTCCCCGATTTTTTGTTTTACATTCGGCAATTCTGAAATGGTGCCTTTAATACTGTTTGGAGCATACGTTGTTGCAAACTCCAAAGCTGCTTGCTGAGCAGCTTGGGCTATTCCGATATAGCAAGCAGGAATGTGTAGTAGCCAACCAGCCGGCTTTCTTTTTCCAGTCGATAGTATTTCAACTAGGTCATTTTCTTCTACCTGAACATCTTCTAAAACCAAATCATGACTTCCCGTACCACGCATAGCGATTGAATCCCAAGTTTCCTCTATCCTTACTCCAGCTCTTTCTCGATTAACAAGAAAGTTCCCAACATCTTCGGTACCATCAATGGAGGCACTGACGACAAAATAACTTAAGATGGGGGAAAGTGTTGTAAATGTTTTACGCCCATTAAGTATCCATCCCTTGCTGCTTTTTTTGGCAAAGGTTTCTGGTTTGCCACCACGTGTAGGGCTTCCTGTTGCGGGTTCTGTTGCTGCATTGTTAAGCAATGCACTATTTTCCTTTATTTTTTTTGCCACTAAAGCAAATGTTTCTTCTTTCCAGGCTTTATTTTCTCCAAGGTGCTTGATAATACCCATGTGCCATCCAATAGAAAGTGCTGTCGAACCATCGGCTTTTCCAATTATCTCTTGATAGCACAGCATCTCATAAAGAGAGATCCCAAGCCCGCCATAATCCTTAGGCAATGTTAAGGAAGGATAGCCAATAGCTTGTAGCTCATGGAAATTTTCAAATGGAAAAATTCCTTTTTTATCGTGTTCCAATGCTCGCTTAGAAAAAGGCTCAACTGTTTTGGATAACAGTTCGATTCTTTCCTCCATTGTGTTTAGTTCCAATAAATTCATTTGTATACCCTCCATATAGAACAATCTAATCATATAGAACAACTTGGAATTATATCCATTATTATTCCATGATTCTATAAACTTTTCAATCTCGTGAATTTTCATTACATTAACTAAAAGGCAGAAGAGTTTACATCAAAACGAACATTAATTACTTTTTACGTATGATGATATTAATCAGAGTAAAAGATTAAAAGTCGAACGCCATAATTTGCAACCCTTATACCTGATAAAAGCAGTTAACCCTGTTATACTGGACGTAGTTAAAATATGGAGGGATAATATGCGATTAGAAAATAAAAAAGTAATAGCCCTAGTCGAGAATGATTTTGAAGACTTGGAGCTTTGGTATCCTGTTTTGCGCTTACAGGAAGAAGGTGCAATCGTTCACCTAGTTGGAAAAGAAGCAAAGAAAGAATACATTGGAAAATACGGTGTGCCAGCAACATCTGATTATGCTTTTTCTGATGTGAATGCGGAAGACTATGATGCTATTCTTGTTCCTGGAGGGTGGGCGCCTGATAAATTAAGACGCTATCCAGAAGTACTGGAGATGGTTCGCAGTATGAATGACCAGCAAAAACCAATCGGGCAAATTTGCCATGCAGGCTGGGTGCTTATTTCAGCAAGGATTTTAGAAGGGAAAAATGTTACGAGTACCCCAGGAATTAAAGATGATATGACAAATGCCGGAGCAAATTGGAGTGACGAAGCAGTCGTAGTGGATGGTCATCTTGTTTCTAGCCGCAGACCACCAGATTTGCCGCCATATGTGAAGGCTTTTGCGGATAAGCTTGCAGAAGCGTAGAATATCCAGGGGAGAAAAGAAGTTCAATTCCCTGCATTCACTTTCAAATACCATCATTAGACATTTTTGGATAAGATTAATGGTTGCAAGATGTTTGTTTTTCTTTTACCATAAGAATATATCTAAGAATACAAGTGATTTGAAGATAGAAGTCATCCTGATTGGGTGTTGGCGCGCTCAACATGCAGGGATGGCTTTTTTGTATTCTAGGAAATTATAAAATGAACGACCAGTGGATATTTCTTATCATGAAGAAAAGCCACGTCCGGCTCCAGCGCCCAGCAACTAGCAAACTTCACACTCCTCCACTACGATAACAGTTCGACATAGTCGAACTTTCTATGTCCCTACGGTCGTCGTGTTTCCTTTATCTCATTGCGGAGCGCTCCAGTTTGTAAGTTGCTAAACGGGCGCTTGCGCCTTTGTACTTAAGCACAACAATAAATTAAATAATAAAACAGCATCCCTTGAAAAAGAGATGCTGTTCTTTTTACGGTGTTATTTTTTTGCAATCACTACCACACGGCCTTTATCAAGCTCTTCCTCATAATGATTCGCTTCCGTTTCGCTAAGACCAAGGTTTTCAAATTGAGAACGTAGCTCGTCCCCTCTTTTTCGGAACACGTTGGCAATCTTATCAAAAACGCCTTCTTCTTTAAGTCCAACTTCATTAACATTTAATCCATCTGTTAAATCTTCGGTGCGTTCCTTTTCGTGAGCAATAACATAGATATCATCCTTCGTATAGCCTTGAACCATTAGCTGATCAATTTTCTCTTTTGCTTTTACACCGTTTTCTACTACATGTACATTTTCCATGGATATTCCTCCTATATTTATATATTTTCAAGTTTTATTTATCATGTAGTGTATATATAACCGTTTTGCAGATTTTGAAACATAGAAGTGCTCAAACCCTGATTAAACCATTCTTCGTTTACAGGTATACAATAACAAATAGCTCCTTTTAATAAGAGGGTTATCCAGTATTAATTAAAATCTGTTTTATCGGAAAAAATGAAGAAACAAAAGTGATATAGAAGCGTAGAGTAAGTTAGATAGGAGAGAAAAGAGGTGAGTCAATTGGAAGATAAGAGTTATGAACGAGCAAAGAAACGAATGGAAAATCTAAAGTCGTTTTATATTCATTTGGCCGTATTTATCCTGTTTAATTCCATGCTATTTTTGATTAATTTTCTAAGTTATGAAGAGTCAGGGCACTGGTGGTTCTTGTATCCACTTTTAGGCTGGGGAATTGGTCTTGCATCTCATGGGATCTCCGTCGCGTCCTTTGGAATATTCGGTCCAGATTGGGAAGAGAAGAAGATACAGGAGTATATCGAAAAAGAAAAAAGAACCAAAGTTTAGGATCTTAATGAGGAGGGACAGCCGCCTGACTGGTGATTTAGCCAATGCTTCTGTCCCTATATTTTCATGGCTAATTAAGAATTATGAAAAGTCTGTTTCACAATATCTTCTGCAATAGAGGCGTTTGCTGATTCCAATGTGCGATGCTCATTAACGGAGTCTCCAGATGCACGGTGTTCTACATCCAATAGTGAATCTTTAATTATTCCAGACTGGACACGGATTCTTTCTGCCACTTTTTCCTTCTGTGCATGACTATACCCATTGTTTTGACTCATTTTATCACCTCATGGATTAATCTTTCCAAAGTGTAAATTTCTAACCAATAGAACAGCTGCCTTTGGTTATATTACCAGTAGGAGGTGAAAAGATGGATAAGAAAAAAGGAAACAAAGAAGAGAATATAAATGTAAAGCTTGGTGGGATGGGGCTTTATGGTACCACTTCGAACACAGAAATAGCTGGATATATGGCTTCTGGGGACATTGAGAACGCTGGAAGATTGGACAAAGGATTTAAGAAAGTGGAAGAAGACGATCTTGCTGCGGAAGCCTCGTTGAAAGAAGGAGACAAGCAAGGTTATTAAATAGAACAAAAAAACCCTTTACATCGTTATGTAGAGGGTTTTTTACAATTATAATTGAACTAAAAAAACTATCCAAAAAATCTAAAGGAAAATGGAATTCGATACTCTTCCCCGTTGTAAGATTTCACTGCTGCGATAATGGTAAAAATGACTGCAGCAATTCCTAATATCCATAAAAAAAGAAAGCCAATAAGCAGTAAAATTAAAATGGTAGAGATGATTCCGTAAATAGCATAAGAGATGAAAAAATTAAAATAAGCCTTACCATGGAAATGAACGAATTGAGATTCATCCTTTTTTACGAGCCAAATGATAAGGGGCCCTAAAATAGGAAATGGAAAGCTAAGTAAGTATATCAGCAGTGCAAAAATTCTTTCATCGTTTGATGGCATATAAGTCACCTCGCCTTCTTCAACCCATTTAGGATAATTTTCTTTATCTGACATGTGTTATACCTCCTTTAAAATATTTTGATACCTTTCATTAAACTTATCAAAACTACTGTTATTTATAAAGGCGAAAAATGTAAAGAAATGAAAGGAAATTCGTTTTCTCTTGAAATCGGATAATTTAAACTATATAATCTTTTTAAGAAATGGGGTCCTTTCATGAAGATTTATGGCTTTCCAGTTGATTCACAAGGAAGATGTAAACATTATCATGGAGTGATGGATACGATATCTATCAAATTTAAATGCTGTGGTAAATTTTATCCGTGTTATAAATGCCATGATGAAACAACAGAACATATCAGACAAGCTTGGGGAGAGAATGAGTTTCAAGAAAAAGCTATCTTTTGTGGGGTATGTCAAACAGAATTAACGATTCATGAATATCTTTCCGGTGACAAGTGCAGTAAATGTCAAACTGTATTTAATCCTAATTGCTCCAAACATTATAGTTATTATTTTAAGGTTGAATAAAAGACACAGACATTTTTCTGTGCCTTTTATTCATTATATCAGTTTTTACCACAATGATTCCTCATGTCTTGTAATCCTAATGAATCCACTTGCAAGTTTGCAAGTGGATTCAGAACCTTCCAAAACTATTTATCCTTCACCAAACAACCTCTTTTCCTTCCATTTTCCCCATTTAAAGTAAGAAAAGGCAAAAACACTGCTAATGATAAAGGCAACTCCCATACCTAACGCTATTCCGTTTTCACCAATAAACCTGGAAAACAGATCCGTTAATGGATAACGAAGAATCCAAAAGGAGATGATGTTTAAAACGAGTACCTGATACATTGCACCAGCACCTCTAACAATTCCATTCAAGACGAAATTCAGTCCAAGAAATGGATAGAAGAAGGCAATCCATTTCAAGTAATTGGTACCAAATTGGACGGCTTCTTGTTCTTGGATAAAGAGGCTTGTTAGCGGCCTTGCCAAGATAAAGACAAGAGTTGCAATGGCTAGCATAATAACCGTATTAAACAAGGCTCCGCAAATGGCAATTTGTCTTACTCGGTCCCATCTGCCTGCAGCTATATTTTGACCAGCCATGCTATTAACAGCTGTTCCCAGTGCCATTGCTGGCAGTATAATTAAGCTATCAATACGCTGTGAAGCCCCAAATCCTGCAACTACTGGGCTGCCGAATGAATTGACAACTGTCATAATTGCTGCAACACCAGCATGGATTACAGTCATTTGCAAACCGGAGGGAATACCAAGTCGTAAAATCAGCCAAACTTCCTCGCGTGTTGGTAATGATGGGAATGTAAACGGTGCAAGCTTAAAGTGAAGGGTATACCATACTCCAAGCAAGAATGCTACAGCTTGTGAAATAACTGTGGCATATGCTGCTCCCTCTATCCCCCAATTAAATACAGAAATAAATAGAGGATCTAGAATTGTATTTAAAATAGCTGCCACCAATACAAACTTCAGAGGTGTCTTACTATCCCCAATTGCCCTTAATACGGTACCGATAAAGTTGTATCCCATTAAAAATAAAATCCCGAGAAAATTAACTTGTAAGTATATCTTTGCCTCTTGAAGCATTTCCGGTGGTGTGTTTAACATCTCAAGAATCGGTCCGGCGAAAAGATAACCTATGCTAGCAACGATAACAGATAACAAACTCAGGACGACAACAAAGGCATTTAAATAGCGTTTCAACCCCTGACTGTCCTTCCTTCCTTTTTGCTGGGATAATACAGTTAGTGCAGCATGATTGATTCCAATAATAAAGGATAGCACTGTTACCACAACAGTGGAGGAGATCGTTACAGCACCGAGCGCATTGGCTCCCAGTAGATTCCCTACCCATAGACTGTCAATAAATTGATAGGATACCTGCAGTAAATTCGTCAGCATAATCGGCCCGGAGAAGAAGAATAATTGCTTCATAATCCTACCCTGGGTAAAATCTTGCTCAGCCAATATGAAAACACCTCAAATCATTATGTATAGCTCTATGATACCTTATTGCTCAAGTATTATATTAGTAATTTGCCTGGGTGATGGAGGTATCTATTGTACCTATAATTATTACTTTTATCGCAGGTTAACTGAATGTAAGATCGCTATCGAGAAGAATTTCAGTAAAAAGGAAAATTACAATTGACAATCATCAGCAAGTAAAACGCCCTCAATGAGTGAAACTTCAGTTTTACATATTCTCCACAAATGCAAAACGTGTCCTAATTAAGTGAATAAAATCCTAATATAATCGAAAAACATTCTATATAATAAGAGAAATAAATATGAAATGTATTGAAAACGTAAACATTGGTGGGGATAAGAGAAAAAACGTAAGAGGATTTTTAATAATAAACAGCAAAAACACAAAACATATAAAATGATATTTTTTAGTTATTTAAAATAAGGAGTAATGATGATGAATGACCATACAACACAAGTAAAAGATAAGTCAGCATTGACGAGGGTACTTGAAGTTATTTCCGGGAGTTTCGGTCCGATAATTGGTGTGCTGGCAGGTGCTGGTTTACTAAAGGCGGCATTATCGATTTTTTCTATGCTTGGATGGCTTAGTCCTGAAAGCGGTACCTATATTGTATTAAATGCGGCAGCTGGAGCAGTATTCCATTTCCTTCCTGTATTTCTTGGTATTTCGATTGCGATTAAACTTGGTGCAAACGGATACGTTGGTGGGGTTGTTGGTGCGGCCCTATTAACACCGGGTATTGTACAATTAGTTGAAACGGAACAAACGTCGATTGATTTTCTTGGAATACCACTAGAATTAGCGGATTATTCCTCTACTGTATTCCCGATTTTCCTAGCGATGTTCGTTTATGCTGGGTTAGATAAAGTATTGAAAAAAGTGATTTATAAAGAAATCCAAATGTTTATTAATCCATTAATCTCCCTTCTTATTATTGTGCCGTTAACCTTGCTTATCTTTGGCCCAATTGGAAACCTTATCGGGGAAGGGCTTGGGAGTACGATTAGTTTCTTGATTTCTCGAAGTGAGATTCTAGCTGGTCTATTATTAGGTGCGGCATGGACATTCTTAACGATTGCTGGTTTACACTGGACTATTATCCCACTAGCAATTGTGAATACGACTACATTTGGAGAAGACCCAATTATCCCGCTTGCTGCAGCAGCACCATTTGCCCAAATCGGAATTGCAATAGCTGTATTCTTAAAAACGAAAGACAAAGAGCTTAAGGCACTAGCCGCAAGTGGTTTCGTTCCTGGAGCATTAGCTGGAACAACAGAGGCGATTAACTATGGAATCATCCTACGTTATAAAAAGACGATGATTTATGCAGCAATTGCCGGTGGTATAGGGGGCGCGATTAACGGTGTTTTAGGCGTTGTAATGAAAGGTTTTGCGCTGCCGAGTCTGCTTGCTATTCCTATATTCACGCCTATGGGCTCTTTTGTTATCGGTATAACAGTAGCTTTTATACTAGGATTCTTAATGACTTATTTTATAGGGTATGAAAATAAACCAGCGCTCGATGATAATTTTACCCATCGTATTGTTGGTGTGAAACCAGAAACGATTCAAAGTCCGCTACATGGAAAAGTGGTTCCATTAACAGATGTAGTGGATCCGCTTTTCTCAACGGGCTCTGTTGGGAAAGGGATAGCGATCGAGCCGGAATCAGGACAAGTTGTTTCACCAATTGATGGCGAGGTTACAACCTTGTTCCCATCTAAACATGCTATTGGAATTACCTCCAAGGATGGAGCTGAGGTATTAATATTTATTGGGGTAGATACTATTAACTTAAAGGGACAGCATTTTACAGCCCATGTGAAACAAGGGGATAAAGTGAAGCAGGGTGATCTGCTTATCGATTTTGATATAGAAGCTATAAAAGAGTCCGGTTATAAAGTAACAACTCCAATTGTAATTACGAATACAGAAGAATACGTGGATATTGCACCAACAAACCTTACTTCTGTGAAACAAAAAGATAATTTATTGAAGCTCAGTGTGTAATACTTTAGGGATAGCCTGCTTTTCATTTGAAAGGCAGGCTATCCTTTTCTATTGCTTTGATATTAATGTATTGAAAATTGTCAAATATTTGCGTATTCTTATAATATAAAATCAGAGAAATAACGACAATGGGGAGGGATTTGAATGAGAGGGGTTAATTCAATTAATCCATATCCGATTACACGTCAAGCGTTTTATGCACAAAAAGGGATGGTTGCTACTTCACAGCCACTTGCGGCACAGGCTGGGATTGAGATAATGAAGAAGGGGGGAAATGCCATCGATGCTGCTATCGCGACAGCTGCCTGTTTAACGGTGGTAGAACCAACTTCTAATGGAATCGGCAGTGATGCTTTTGCGATTGTATGGATGAAGGATAAGCTTTATGGATTAAATGGAAGTGGAAGGTCTCCGAAATCTATTTCGATTGATGCAATAAAAGCATTAGGGTATGATGAAATTCCTTCATATGGCTGGGTTCCTGTCACCGTACCAGGGGCACCAGGAGCATGGGCAGAGCTTTCGGAACGCTTTGGCAGATTATCACTTTCTGAGGTACTGGAACCGGCGATTCAATATGCGGAGGAAGGCTATCCGCTTTCACCTACGCTTGCAAAATACTGGGAGAAGGCATTTAACGTTTATAAAGAAAAATTGTTGGATAATGTCTTTGAACATTGGTTTCAGACGTTTGCGCCACAAGGAAGAGCACCCAAGGTAGGTGAGATTTGGCGTTCTCCTGATCAGGCAGAAACGTTAAGAGAGATTGCTGAAACCAAGGCAGAATCATTTTACCGCGGGGAATTGGCTAAAAAAATTGCGGGTTTTTCGACAAAAACAGGCGGATTTATAAGCGAAGAAGATTTGGCAAATTACAAACCAGATTGGGTAGATCCAATACGTGTGAACTATCGCGGATATGATGTTTGGGAAATCCCGCCAAATGGCCAGGGAATTATTGCCTTGCAAGCTTTAAATATTTTAAAAGGTTTTTCTTTTGCTGAGAAAGAAACAGCTGATACCTATCATAAACAAATTGAGGCTCTTAAGCTTGCTTTTGTTGATGCACAGGAGCATGTAGCGGAAGATAAGTATATGAAATATCATTCTGGAGAATTATTAAGTGAAGCATATGCAGCGGAAAGAAGAAAGTTAATTGGTGAAAAAGCAATTCTTCCACAGGCTGGAAAACCGCTTGCCGGTGGGACAGTGTATTTAGCGACTGCCGACGGTAAGGGAAATATGGTATCCTTTATTCAGAGTAATTACCAAGGCTTTGGCTCCGGAATTGTAGTGCCAGGCACTGGAATTGCACTTCAAAATCGTGGCTGTAATTTCTCCATGGACTCTAATCATGTTAATGCACTTGCTGGGGAAAAGCGGAGCTATCATACTATTATTCCTGGATTTTTGACGAAGGACAACCAGGCAATTGGTCCTTTTGGCGTCATGGGTAGATTTATGCAGCCACAGGGACATGTGCAAGTATTGATGAATATGATTGATTTTGGATTGAATCCCCAAGCTGCCTTAGATGCGCCAAGATGGCAATGGATAGAAAAGAGGACCATTGAGCTGGAAACACGGTTCCCGATGAATATGATTGAATCATTGGCAGCAAAGGGACATGAGATCAAAATTCAAATCGAAGCAAATGAATTTGGCAGAGGACAGGTTATTTTACGTGATCCTAAAACCGGCGTGCTTGTTGGCGGAACAGAATCAAGAACAGATGGAGTTGTGGCTACTTGGTAATAACAGAAAGAAGGTTTTAGCAGAGATGAAGACACAGTGGAATATTTTTATTGCCTTCTTCCGTACAGGAATGCTGGGATTTGGTGGAGGGCCAGCATCTATACCCCTCTTTCAAAAAGAGGTTGTTGGTAATTTTAAATGGATGACAGAGGAAGAATTCGGGGAAGTACTGGCGATTGGGAATACGTTGCCAGGACCAATTGCAACGAAAATGGCTGGCTATATTGGCTATCGGGTTTCAGGAATATGGGGAATGATTAATGCCGTCCTCGCCAATATTCTTCCTACCATTATTCTAATGACTGTCTTACTTACGTTTTTATCTAATTTAAGGGATTTTGATTGGGTACAGGGGATGACTGCTGCGGTCGTTCCAATTGTCGGGATGATGATGGGGGTTCTGACGAAACAGTTTATTGATAAATCCGTTAAAGGACTTGGCGTTAGGTTTTCGCTAGTTCTGGGAGTGATAGTCCTCATTGCTATGTATATAGCAAGCATTCATCCAGGGATTATCATTGGTGTCCTTTTAGGATACTCTTTATTTAAAAAGGATAAAAAGAACAACAAGAATGAAGGTAAGAGATCATGATTTATTGGCATATTTTTATGGCGTTTTTTATTCCAGGGATTTTGGGATATGGTGGTGGACCAGCCTCTATTCCCTTAATTGAAGAAGAGGTTGTGTCACGGTATGAGTGGTTAACTGTACAGGAGTTTTCGGAGGTATTAGCTCTTGGAAACTCCCTGCCAGGTCCAATTGCAACGAAAATGGCTGGTTATATTGGATTTGAAGTGGGTGGAGTCCTTGGTTTAATCGTGGCAGTAACTGCAACAGTTGCTCCGTCGCTGATCCTGATGCTTGTGTTAGGTGGTATTCTCTATAAATATAAGGATTCCCCCAAGGTAAAACGATTGAAAACTTATGTCCTTCCGGTTATAGCGATCTTACTAGGCGAAATGACAATTAACTTTTTTGTCGAATCGTATGTCGGCATTGGGTTCCTTCAAACATTACTTCTTACAGTAATTAGCTATATTTTAATAGAAGTTAAAAAAGTCCATCCAGCGATAATCATATTTGGAGCATTAATTTATGGAGGATTTTTCTTATAAACGAAAGCTTTGTTCTTAGCTTAACAGCTCTATCGTTTGTTGACAGATCCTGACAAATTAGGAACGATTAAAATTTTCCATAAGAATCGACCAAGAAAACAAGTTGCATAAAGCGAGAGGCTGGGACATAACTAAATGTTTTAATCCAAAAGACGAACGAAGCACCAAGTTAGTGGAGGAAATATACGTAGACTCCTGCGGGAAAAGCAACAAGTGAAGACCCCGCAGGAAGTGCCCTTCTTCCGAGGAGGCTGAGACGTTGCCCGCGGAAAGCGAAGTATATTTCCGGAACGGTATTTCTCCACTAAGCATCGTTCGGATTTTTCTTTTGATAAAACACTTTTGTTCTAGCCTCTTTTAATAAAAATAGGAATCTGAGGCCAAATTATAAATCCCGTAAATATGCTAAATCCTCCTTTGATAATATTTGTCCGTTTACTTGTATTTGCTCAAGTGCAATCTTTCCGTCAACTAGCAGTTTTTCTGGTATAACACAGGGGATTTCATAATCAATCTCTTTTCCTGTATTGTCGTAAAAAAGATAGCCTTTCTCTTCTTCATAGATAAAAGAGTTAATTTTCATATTTGGCGTGATGAGTAATGTCATTTTTTCTTGATCATTCCAAATCACCTTAACAAGGGTTTTTTTCTTTATTTTCTTTTGAACTAATGTAGTTAAGGCTCCAAGTGAGACAGTTTCTTCCATTTTTATCCTCCAAATTCATAAACTGATGATGTTTTTTTTCCGTGTAATCCATTCCTACTTATAATAATTGATAAATCGTAAAGAAACAAAATTGTATAACGAATGGAGTAAAATATGGTAGAATAAAATTATGAAAAGGGTTACAGGGTAAACGTTTTAACGGGTTAGGAGTTGAAAGTATGAAAGTAAAGGACTTTATGATTAGGGATGTATATAAATTAAAAGAAGAGGATACGATTCAAACCCTATTAGAAACATTATCTAAATATAGAATTGGCGGGCTTCCTATTGTAAACGATTACAATCAATTGGTCGGCATTGTTAGTGATGGTGATGTCTTACGATATATCAACCCAAAAACATACAGCTCCTATTTAATGTTTTATAAAGAGGATTTAGAAGAGATCATCCCGGAAAAGATCAGGGTTAATATGAAAACAATTATGAAGAAAAATGTAGTTACAGTATATGAGGATGATGAGTTGGAGAAGGCGCTTAATATCTTGTCACAGCATCATTTTAAAAAGCTTCCAGTATTGAATAAATCGAATCGGGTTGTGGGTATTGTGAGCCGAGGAGATGTTATTCGGAAAATAACAGAAAAAGTGTTAAATGCTATCTAACGGTTAAACCATTCCATTTATATGCTGGAATGGTTTTATAATAGTCTAGGAAATTATAAAATAACGACCTGTGGATATTTCTTTTCATTAAGAAAAGCCACGTCCGGCTCCAGCGCCCAGCAACTAGCAGATCTTTTGGTGGGACGAGCAATGCGCAGTCCCAAATTTCACACTCCTTCACTACGATAAGTCAACATCGACTCAAGTTAAAGGAAGCGCCGACTAAAATCGGCTTACGCCAACGTCGGCATACCCCATAAAGGGGCATGTTTCCTTTATCTCATTGCGGAGCGCTCCAGTTTGTACGTTGCTAAACGGGCGCTTGTGCCTTTGTTCTTCCATAATCCCACTGTTTGTAAGTTTCACTTTATATAAAGAGGGTTAAACACATTTATAGTGGAAAATTTACATCAAATGATTAAAAGGAGTACAATATAAATATTGCAAGAAAAGGAGTGAATACATATCATGAGTGATATTCAATGGATGGATGAAGTATTAAAAAGAAAAGATGATCTGATAAAAGATTTACAAGGATTATTAAGAATTAAAAGTGTCCTTGAAGAGGAGAATGCAACAGCTGATGCTCCACTCGGTAAAGGAATCAAAGATGCACTGGATTTTGTATTAAATCTAGGGGAGAAAGATGGCTTCTTATCTAAAAATGTAGGAAATCTCGCTGGCCACCTGGAAATGGGAGAGGGAAAGGAGCTTGTCGGTATTCTAGGGCATGTCGACGTAGTACCAGAAGGGGATGGCTGGAGTGTGGACCCTTATGGTGCAGTTATAAAGGACGGGAGAATTTATGCTCGTGGCTCCAGTGATGATAAAGGGCCTACTATGGCAGCTTATTATGGTATGAAGATTGTCAAGGAGCTTGGGCTTAACCTTGGGAAACGAGTGAGACTAATTATTGGGACCGATGAAGAAAGTGATTGGCGTTGTGTAGACCACTATTTCTCTAAAGAAGAAATGCCAACAACGGGATTTGTACCGGATGCAGATTTTCCGATCATTTACGCGGAGAAAGGAATTGTGGATGTCGATGTCGTACAAGCAGAATCTCCTGGAGTCTCTGACAGTCCATTTGTATTAACCTCTTTCCAATCTGGAAGAAGATACAATATGGTGCCGGATTATGCAGAAGCACACCTATCTTTCCAAGACGGTATTAATAATTATGATAAGGCCTATCTGGATTATCTAGAGGAGAATAATATAGAGGGGACTGCTTCTGCACAAGATGGTGAACTTGTTTTTACATTGGTTGGAAAAAGTGCTCATGGTGCAGAGCCTAATGATGGAATAAATGCCGGTATATATCTAGCGCGGTTTTTAGTCAATCTTGAGCTAGATGAGGCTGGTAAAACGTATACGGAGACCGTAGCTCAGTTCCACAACCAGAATCGCGGTGAAGTATTCGATATCGTTTTTGAAGATGAGTCTGGTGATTTAACGATTAATGTTGGAGTGATGAACTATAGCAAAGAATCTGGAGGGCGTACCGGATTAAATATGCGCTATCCTGTGACATTTTCTATCGAAGAAGGAAAAGAGAAAATGGAATCCGTGTTAAGGAAAGCAGGCTTGCAACTGGAAAACTTCTCCGATTCTAAACCGACTTATGTGGAGAAAGAGGATCCACTTATTCAAACATTGCAAAAGGTTTATGAAGAGCAAACGGGGGAAAAAGCGGAACTGCTTGCTATTGGCGGGGGAACGTATTCGCGTGCACTTGATAAAGGGGTTGCCTTTGGTGCGCTGTTTCCAGGGCGAGAAGATGTTATGCATCAAAAGGATGAATATGCATACGTTGATGACTTATTAAAAGCAACAGCAATTTATGCCCAAGCTATCTATGAATTAGCGAAAGCTTGATGTTATAAAAGGGATCATTCAAGTATGGATGGTCCTTTTCTTCTTTTTTTTAGATTATATAATTGAATCTACAATTCAGAGAATGGTATTCTTTAATTAAGGGAGGAGATAGAACATGAATAATAACATTCCAGAAATAAAACTAAATGATGGGCTAACTGTACCGGTAATTGGTTTTGGTACATATCAATTAAATGGAAATCAAGGAGCAAATGCAATTGTTAATGCGATTGATAGCGGCTATCGTTTAATTGATACCGCTTATAATTATGAAAATGAAGGAACAGTTGGGGAAGCGATTAGACGGAGTGCGACTCCAAGGCAGGAGTTGATCGTTACTTCTAAATTGCCAGGGCGCTATCAAGCTTATGATAAAGCCGTAACGGCGATTCAGGAATCGTTATATCGTGCACAACTGGATTACTTCGACTTATATTTAATTCATTGGCCTAATCCAAAGCAAGATACATATATGGAAGCTTGGCAAGCTTTAATTGATGCGAAGAAATGGGGCCTTGTTCGTTCCATTGGAGTATGTAATTTCCTGCCAGAGCATCTGCAGCGCTTGGAAGAAGAAACTGGAGTAAAGCCAAGCATAAACCAGATTGAATTACATCCATATTTCAATCAGGAAGAACAAAGAAAATGGCATGATGAAAATAATATTACTACCCAATCCTGGAGTCCATTAGGGCGCGTAAATGGGGCAATGCAAGACCCGACTATACGTGAAATTGCTGTAAAATATCATAAAACTACATCTCAAATTATTTTACGCTGGCATTATCAATTAGGAGCAGTTTCCATACCGAAGTCAGCATCTCCAGAGCGCCAAATACAGAATCTATCAATCTTTGATTTTGTGCTGGACGAATCTGATATGCTTGCGATTTCCGCACTTACCCGGTCAGATGGGAGAAATAAGAATCAAGATCCAGCAACTTATGAAGAGTTTTAGTCATGAAGATAAGAGACTTCTCTGGAATATGCTTTCAGAGAAGTCTTTATTTATCTAGGAAGGATAATAATGAGAGATTTTTCTCCTGCAAAAAGATATTTTACTATTATGATTGGACTGCTTACACCATATGTTTTTACAGTAGAAAAGCCCAAATTGTAACTGGCTGCGTGGCTGTGTATCTGTACTTATAAAAAAGGCCGTCTACCAAGGACATAGTAGACGGCCAAAATTTATATAAACGGGGAGGTTATTATGTTGCTTAAGAAAATGAAAAACCACTAGCTACTTGCTTGTTTATTCCATATCAGTCTCAGTGTCTGTTTCGGCACCAGGATCAGTTTCAGTACCAGGCTCAGTACCAGCACCAGGTTCAGTTTCAGTACCAGGTTCAGTTTCAGTACCAGGTTCAGTACCAGCACCAGGATCAGTTTCGGTACCAGGCTCAGTACCAGCACCAGGATCAGTTTCAGTGCCAGGCTCAGTACCAGTACCTGGGTCAGTTTCAGTACCAGGATCCGCAGGTTGCTCCGTGCTTGGATCTTCAGTTGTTGGTGGTGCTTCTTCTTCCGTACCACCACCACAAGCTGCTAAAGTAATGACTGCAGCAATAGAGACAGTTCCTACTAGTAATTTTTTAAGGTACATATAAAAACACTCCTTTCTAATTGGTTACTTAAATATTACCCGTTAAATCAGAGTATAAAACGGAATTTAGGTTACAACATCATTAAGATAATATTTCAATAGTTAGAAAGTTATAGATATAAAGTCTTTTAGAAATTAACCATATAGATGCTAAAAGAAAAGGCAGATTTTATTACAGGTAAATTGGCTATTAGCCCCGATTGAGCGAAGTTTCACGTGAATGATAACGTATAGTTTGACCAGTTGAAAAATAAGATAATATTAAAGTAATGCATTTAGGTGGGGATATTAGTGGGAAAGAAAAGGTGGATATTAACCGGTGTTTCTGTATGCATCCTCCTCTTGTTATTCACGCTCCTTGTCATTAATTATTTTTATGGAGAAGCAGTTATGCGTGATACAGAAGTAGAGTTGTATAGTGGAGAAGAAGTGGTGGAAGTAGTGACAAGTGAGGAGAATCAAGCAATCATAGATGAAGCGAAACAGTGGTTCTCTATGCAAGAGTTAAAGCAGCTGGAAATCGTATCGAAAGATAACTTGCTATTGAAAGCTCATTTTATTCAGCAAGAGAATTCAAGTGATCGAGCAGTTATATTAGTACATGGTTTCCGGGAAGATGGAATGAAAATGGGGGAGTATGCTAAATTCTATTATGAACTGGGCTATCATATTATACTGCCTGATGCACGAGGACACGGGCAAAGCGAGGGAGATTACATTGGTTACGGATGGGACGACCGAATGGATTATTTGGATTGGGCGAATCTATTAGTTGAGAATTATGGAGTAGAAGAAATTATTTTACATGGTAAGTCAATGGGAGCTTCGGCAGTTCTAATGGCGAGTGGGGAAGAAGATTTGCCTTCCGAAGTAAAAGGCATCATTGCAGACAGTGGCTATACATCGGTAATGGAAGAGCTTGCGCATCAGTTAAAGCACCTATATAACTTGCCATCCTTTCCTCTTCTTCATCTAACGAGTATTATGGCAAATGTAAGGGCTGGCTACACCTTCCAAGAAGCATCTGCCATTAATCAAGTGGAAAAGAATACGCGCGCACTCTATATTATCCATGGGCAGGAGGATGAATTGGTTCCAACCAAAATGGCTCATGAGTTATATAAAGCAGCTGGGGGAGAGAAATATGTTTGGATTGTACCAGGGGCCACCCATTCACAAGGATATACAGTTGCTGTAAAGGAATATCAGAAAAGGCTAGAGGATTTTATTAATAGGTAACAATGAAGATTATGTGTTTAATAAACACAGAGAATACCTTTACTTTGCAACTAAAAATGAACTCATTGTATAATTAATATTAGATATTAAAGTGGAGGTATTTAGGTGAATAAAGGAATATTGACTATTATAATGCTTGTTCTCATTGTTTTTGCTATTGGTTTTTATATTGTAAAAGGAACTCCTCAAGAAGGAGATGGAGAGGGTGCAGAAGAACTTGCAGCATTAGAAGTTGATTTTGAAGTGCCCGAGACAGCTGAAGTGGGTGAAACGGTTCCACTAAAAGCAACCGTTTACTATGGAGACTCCCTTGTTATAGACGCAGAGGAAGTAACTTTTGAGATTTGGGAACAAGGATTAGAAGAAGAATCTATCATGCTAGATACAACAAATCATCAAGATGGCACCTATACAGCAGAAACAAACTTTGAAAAAGACGGCATCTATGAAATGTATGCTCATACAACGGCAAGAGATTTACATACCATGCCTAAAAAGACAATTACGATAGGTAATGGAGTGACAAATGAAGAATAGAATCAAATACTTTCTACTCGAAAAGGGTAGAAGGTATTTTTGCATTTCATAGACTTGAAGAATCTGTATTACAAAAAAATAATTAACTGTTACAAGAGTGTAATCTTTTGCTTTGTAAATGTAAATATTATCTGTTATAGTTTTATTATCCAAAATAATATAACAAATTCAAAGGGGTGCTCAGTATGAAAAAAATCAGTTTATTGCTTCTTTTTATGGCATTTGCGGCCATATTAGCTGCTTGTGGAACAGCAAGCGAGGAAGATGGAAACACAGATTCTACTAAAGAAGAAAATGCAAGTACTTCTGAGGAAGCAACCACAGATGAAAGATGGGAACAAATTCAGGAGTCTGGTGAATTGGTAGTTGGTACTTCTGGTACGTTAATTGCTGCTTCCTATTATGATGAAAATGATGAATTAACTGGATATGACGTGGAAGTAATGAAAGAGGTTGCTAATCGTCTTGGCTTAGATGTTAAATTTGAGATTATGGGAATTGATAGTATGCTACCAGCTGTGCAAAGTGGCAGAATTGACGTAGCAGCGAATGATATAGAGCCAACAGACAAGCGAAAAGAGGAATTTAATTTCAGTGATCCATATAAATATTCTTATACAGTAATGGCTGTTCGTGAATCCGACAACTCAGGAATCGAATCCCTGGAAGATTTAGAAGGGAAAAAAGCAGGGGGCGGTGCGACTACTATATATAGTCAAATTGCAGAACATTACGGTGGAGAAGTCATTACATATGGAAATGCTCCAAATGAAGCATACTTAAGTGACGTAAGTAATGGAAGAACAGACGTTGTTATTAACGATTATTACTTGACAAAATTCGGTGTAGCGGCGTTCCCAGACTTTGATTTGCATGTTCATCCGGACTTGAAATTCCATCCAACAAAACAAGCTGTTGTTATTCCAAAGGGAGCAGATAAGTTAACAGAGGAAATCAACAAAGCTTTGAACGAAATGCGTGAGGATGGAACTTTATCTGAAATTGCAATTCAATTCTATGAAGAAGATGCTTCTGTAGAGCCAGAAGGTGAAATTGAAGTTATTGAAGGCTTGGATCTGTAAGGGGCTAAATGATGGAAATTGGTGGATTGTTTGATGTTCAATTAGCACTTGAAAGCTTGCCATTTGTATTAGAAGGATTACCTATGACTATTCTTATCTCTATCGCTAGTATGGGGATTGGCTTAGTGTTAGGCTTATTTCTAGCTTTAGCAAGAAGTTCTGAAAATATCTTACTTAGATGGCCGGCTAGAATTTACATTTCCTTTATGAGGGGAACTCCAATCCTGGTCTTTCTCTTTATTCTATATTTCGGTTTGCCAGTGATTGGTATTCGCTTAGATGCAATCTCAGCAGCCATTCTCGGGTTTTCATTAAACTGTGCTGCCTATAGTGCTGAAACATACCGTGCTTCCTTGAGTAGTGTAGATAAGGGCCAGTGGGAGGCTTCTGCTGCATTAGGAATGGGATATTGGTTTACTTTAAGAAGTATTATTCTGCCACAAGCCGTTCGTATTGCGATACCACCAATGACGAATATCTTTATGGATTTGGTCAAGGCCACTTCCTTAGCTGCAGTTATTACTGTACCAGAGCTTTTTCAAAAAACACAGATTGTAGCTGGAAGGGAATTTGATGCGATGACGATGTACATCTTGGTTGCGCTCATCTACTGGCCAATCTGTATCGCTATCGGCTACTTGCAAGAAAGTATGGAAAAGAGATTTAGTAAGTATGTTGCAACATAATATGATAGGCTGTATGCATCTTCATATCTTCATTAATAACAAGTAAGGAAACCCGTACCACTATGCAAAATGGTACGGGTTCCTTTTTGTTTATGCTGATTGAAGTTTCCCTTTATGCTAACTGTTTCTTTTTATCTACTTTTGAAATAATAAATACAATGATGATTAATAGAGCCAGTGTAAATAGTAAAGTCCAAGCACTGCCAGTTATGCCTGCCACGATAAAGCCGACAAAGGTAACTGCTGCATTAAGGATAGCATAAGGAAATTGCGTTTTTACGTGGTCGATATGGTCTGTACCTGCCCCTGTTGACGATAGGATCGTTGTATCAGAAATAGGGGAGGAATGGTCGCCAAACATCCCACCAGATAAAACGGCTCCAATACATACTAGTAAGTGTGCATCCAAACCAACAGCCATTGGAATTGCAACAGGAAACATAATAGCATAGGTTCCCCAAGAAGTTCCAGAAGCTATCGACATGATGGTACCTACAAGGAAAAGAATGGCAGGAATGATAAAACCAGGAATATTTCCTTGCATTGCCTCGACAATGTAGTTTGCAGTTCCCATTTCACCCATAACTGTTCCAAGTGCCCATGCAAGCACAAGTGTTACTGCTACATATACCATTTTTTGCATTCCGGAAGTATAAATATCAAAGATTTCTCCGAATTTCTTCAGTTTTAATGCCATCATTAAAATAATAAGGGTAATGGCAGCAAATAGGTATGCTGTTGTTAAAGAAACACGGAAATCACTGCCGGGTACTTGTTCAAATGGGAAGCCAAATGAGATTAATAGACCAAACAAAGTGATAAACAAAACAAGTAATGGCAGCCAAATAAGAATGGCACTTGTTCCTTCCGTATACTTTCCATCTGCTTCCGCTTTACGAAGTGGTTTGGAATTTGGCCAGTAAATCTCACCTGTTTCTTGTACCCGTCTTTCGGCTTTCGCCATAGGTCCGAAATCAAGCTTGGCAAATGTAATTAATGGAACCATTAATACAGCAGAAATAGCATAGTATTGAAAAGGAATAACTTGAACCAACGTATCAAATTCTGATGCCGTAATTTGTAATCGGTCAAATTCATTTTTCATTAATCCCATGATATATACACCCCATCCAATAAACGGAACTAATACCGCAACTGGAGAAGCAGTGGAATCAATAATCCAAGCAAGCTTTTCTCTGGAAACCTTCAATTTATCAAAGACTTTCTCAAATACTGGTCCAACAATGAGAGGCGATCCTAAGTCAGAGAAAAAGATAATTAGACCGCCAATCCATGCGGAAATTTGCGCTTTTGCTCGACTGTTTATGTATTTAATTGCACTATAAGCAAGTGCGGCACCTCCACCCGAACTCTCCATTAAGGATACAAAGCCACCAATGAAAAATAATAGGACAAGCACACCCGTATTATAACCATCAGATAACTGAGGGTAAATATACATTTCTATCGTTTCCATTGTTGCTTGGAGTGGATTACCTCCTACTAATATCAGCACCCCAATATAGACACCGGAAAACAATGAAATAATTACATTCTTTGTAATGATAGCAAGAATTACTGCTAATATTGGTGGTAGTAATGAAATAATTCCCATATGTTCCAAATTTAATCCCATCCTTCTTGTCGTGTATAATGCTATGTCTTTGTTTACAAAACGTTAAATATTAGAAAACTAAAAATAGTATACTACGACAAGGTGAATTTGTAAATATGCATTATTATGTATATTTATTCAAAGGGGATTATTAAACTTGAAGAAAAGAACGGAAAGACTAAAGTCGATGTTGAAATAAAATGAAGGGTTATATTACAATCAACCGCTTCATTGTTCCTTAAAACACCAGAATTAGTTTCAAAACTCTTCACGCAAAGGGCAGTGTAAAGAGGATTTTACCAATCTATAAAATTTAAGGCTTCCTTGAACTAAACAAAAAAAAGCTGGTCTGATGTTTTGTTTCGTAATATCAGACCAGTCTTTTTAGATTAGCTCCAAATTTCTTTAGATACCTCCACGATATATTTTAATTTCTCCCATTGATCTTCCTCTGTTAGATTGTTCCCATGGTGGGTTGATGCGAACCCACATTGAGGGCTAATACATAATTGCTCTAAAGGTACATATTTTGTTGCTTCTTCAACACGAGCTTTGATTGCATCTTTATCCTCAAGCTTACCATTTTTAGAAGTAAATACGCCTAGTACTACTTGTGGACCGCCGTTTGGAACGTGTTCTAATGGTTCGAAATCCCCTGAACGTTCATCATCGTATTCTAGGAAGAATCCATCTACTTTTTCCTTAGCGAAAAGGGTTGGTGCTACTAGTGCATAGCTGCCACCAAAAGCATGGGCTGATTTATAATTCCCGCGGCAAAGGTGAGTTGTGACCACTAAATCTTCAGGCTGATTTTCTAATACACCATTTACAACTCGAACTGCCAAATCAATTAGCTGTTCTCTCGTATAGGTATCGTCAATTAAGTTATAATCGGGGGAAGAAAGACCAGCAATATAAACATCATCTAATTGAAGGTAACGACAGCCAGCATCATAAAATGCCTTTACAGCATCACGGTAAGCTTGGATAACATCCTTAGCGAAATCTTCAATGTCTGGATAGATTTCTCGATTACGTATCGTATGCTCAAACAATTGGTTTGGGCTTGGAATCGTTTGTTTCGCTACAGCACGGTCTCCAACAATTTCTTTAAATTCAACAAAGTCTTTTACAAATGGATGTTCAGGGTTAAAGGAGATTTTTCCTACATTGCGTACATGATGTCGATCTGTTTCTACGTTATCGCTAAATGTATATCCATAATCTGGTGTAAAGCCTTCGATTCCGTTTAAATGCTCCAAGAAATCCAAATGCCACCAATCACGACGAAACTCTCCATCTGTAACTGCTTGAAGACCTACTTCAATCTGTTTATCAACAATGTGTTTGATTTCTTTTGTTTCTACTTCACGTAATTGTTCTGCAGACGCTTTTCCTTCTTTAAAATCTTTCCTTGCTAGAAGGAGGTTTGTTGGACGAAGCAAGCTTCCAACATGATCTGCTCTAAATGGTGCTTTTACTATAGTTTTTGTCATGATTATATTCCTTCTTTCTATTGTTTGGTTTGTATATGCACTAAATCCTTATTCCAAATAAATGAATATCTATTCTATCACTCTAATAAAATTGAAAACCCCCTTCTTATTTATAAGAAGAGGGTGTGTTTTAGACTTAGCTCTCTTCTTATCTTTAAGTAAATAACTTCTGGAATTGGCACAGTACTATAAAAAGTCCGCTGCCGAGGCTTCGAAGGGCCAGTCCCTCCACCTCTCTTGATAAGAATATTCTATTATTTGATTTTAATATATATTCAATTTACACCTAAAATATTAGTCTGTCAACCGTGAATTGTAAGAAATTTTACGGAATAAAAGAGTGATAGAATTTTTCTTTACAGGAAGGGAGAGGAGGGAACTCTTGATTAATTTCTTAATAGACTAGAAGCCTTTATATTAATTAACTTGAAAAATCCTTACTGAAAGAGGTGCTTATAGAGACTTATAGAGATTCATGGAATGGTGTAAGTTTCTAAGAGAAGAAATGAAAATAGAGACAGGATTCTTATTGAGATAAGAATCCTGTCTCTATTATGGGTATGAGAAGGGATATTTACTAAAAAGCTTTCCTTACTGAATAATAGCAAAAATGCCTTCTTCATCATCTAAATCTAGTTTAATTCCAGCATAGGGATCACGGTGAAGAAATTCCTTTAGCCACATACGAATAGCTTCGATGAGATTGGACATGACAAGTACTTGCTGTCTGCCAGACCAAAAAACTTCCGCAGAAAAACCAGTATCATCGTCATATTGAAGTTCCACTTCAACTTCTTCAGGCTTAATGTCCTTTTTTCGTGCTATATAGACGCAAAGCGCATTGATGATATCCTGCTCAGGAATGATTAGTTTCTCCATGTGTTTGTTTCTTCTTTCTTTTTATTCTTAATGAAAGTATAGATTTTGTGAATGATAGCAATAACAGCAACAATGGCAATAATATTAACCGCCAAGCCTAATAAAGAACCAAGAATGCCTAAGTTACCCAGTAAGCCACCAAACAGAAGACCTGCAAGTCCTCCAAGCATTAACCCTTTCATCAGGCCGCCAGACATGAATCCACCCTTTTGGTTGGTATTACTAGTGGATTTATTTGTAGATACGGAGTCCTTCTTATTATTTTGGAATAAAGAACTATTATTGCTGTTGCTATTGCTATTATTATAATTAAAGCTCTTTTTCCCTGATTTATACTTTTTCGCCTCAACTGTAATAGAATGATCTTGAAAAATAGAGCCACCTATTGGAGCGAAGATAAGTGTTGCAGTAAGCAATGCTGTTAATAATTTCTTCAATTTGACTTTCCTCTCTTGTTTTGGATAATATTATAAGTCTATTATACTATAAACATGAAAAATACGTTTGATTGTACTCTGTAATTACGAAAAAAATCGTCTTTTTTATCACAAGTTAACGAGTGTTTGCCCTATTTCAAGAATTCGAGTAGGATACAAGGATAGTAATAGGGGACTAACAGCCAATAAACGCCCGATTCGTTCAAGGGCCTCATACTCATACCCTTGGGGTACTAACACTCAGTGAAGTTTCACTATATTTGGGAGGTGAATATTATGACTCCGTTTACAGAGAAAGTTATAAAAATTATCCAGGAAATACCAGAAGGGAAAGTAATGACCTATGGACAAATTGCTGGACTTGCAGGAAATCCTCGTGCTTCACGTCAAGTAGCAAGGATTCTTCACTCTATGAGCAGGAAGCATCGGCTGCCATGGCATCGTGTCATTAATGCGAAAGGCAAGATCGCTGTTCAGGATGAAGAGACTTTTCTAGAGCAGAAGACTAACTTAATTATCGAAGGAGTGGAGGTAGGGGAGAAAGGCATCATTAATTTGGAAAAATATCAAGTATAAAAAAGCACCCGACAAAATGAAGTCGGATGTATTGAGGAGTGTTATTTATATTTTACTAATGAGCGTTTACTAATATATACCCATCTTGATAAAATCCAAACATAAAAAACCTACAATTTTAAAAAAAACTGTAGATTTTTATGCTGGATTTTCAATTATCGAGAAGTATAGCCTGCATCAGCGTGAATCGTTGTTCCTGTTACATAAGAAGATGCGTCAGATGCTAACCATAATGTTGCCTGAGCAATCTCTTCAGCTTGGCCGAAGCGATTTAGCAAACTTAATTGTGGAGCATACTCTTCTTCTGTATAGCCAAATTGTTCAAGAGCACCACGAAGCATAGGGGTATCAATAGCACCTGGTGCAACAGAGTTAACGCGAATGTTTTCGGGTCCATTTTCTAATGCTGCAACCTTCGTCATACCGACAACACCGTGCTTGGCAGCAACGTAAGCGATGTTATTTGGCTGTGGGCGGAACCCACTAACGGAAGAAATATTAATAATAGAGCCACCATGGCCTTGTTCTTTCATTTGTTGTAATTCATATTTCATGCAAAGAGCTGCACCCTTTAAATCTACTGACATTAAACGATCCCAGTAATCTTCATCAAATTCAGCAGCTGGTTTGTCGTCTGGAGTAAGTGCTGCATTGTTTACCGCTACATCTAATTTACCATACGTATCTACAGCAAATTTAACCATTGCTTTTACTTGTTCTGAATTAGATACATCAACTTTAACGAATGCTGCTTCTCCGCCATTAGCTTTAATAGACTGTGCAACTTCATTCCCTTTTTCTTCATTAAAGTCCGCAATAACAACTTTCGCTTTTGCATCAGCAAAAAGTCTTGCAGTTGCTTCTCCCATCCCCATTGCTGCACCAGTTACTATTGCAACTTTTCCTTCTAATACTGGAAATGTCATTATCATTACCTCCTAAAATAATTTTAGAACGCTTTCAATTGATATTATATCGAAATTTGTCATTTTTCAGCAATAAACAAAAAATTTAGATTGTCTATTACTGAACAAAAGGATAGGTTTTGTTCAGTAATAATTGTAAAATATAGATGATAAATCATTTAGAGGTGAGGTGGAGGGATGGAACTTTATTATGATAAAAGAGTACAACGTTCTAAAGCAGCAATAAAAGAGGCTTTTATAACATTGCTCTATCAAAAGACCTTTGAACAAATTACAGTTTCTGAAATTGTGAAAGAAGCAAATTATAATAGAGGAACTTTTTATGCAAATTTCGAAACAAAAGATAATTTATTAAATGAATGTATTAAAGACGTGCTGACTGAGATGGTCCAACAAATCCGTGTTCCTTACGAATCAATGAGCAAAGTAAACTTTCATGAAATGAATTCTGAAGACATTACGTTATTCCATTACTTTAAAGGAAATGCCAAACTTTATCGATTGTTATTAAGTGATCATATACGGGTGGATTTTCGTTATCAGATGGCAAAAGCAATAGAGGAATTATTTATAGCTGAATATAATTATGTGATGAGTGAAGGTACTATACTTGATCCAAAATGGTTATACATATACAGAGCTCACGGTGTCGCAGGTCTCATTATTCGTTGGATTGAGGAAGATTTCTCTGAGGAACCAGAATATATGGCTAAACAGATTATTGAGTTAATGGTTACTTCTACAGATGGTTTCTATGTGAAAGATTAGAAAAAACGAGAAACGATTAATACATTCATATTCCTGATGAATTTGCATGAAATTCTTAAAAATAACAAAAGCCAGCCTCCCGGAGTCTTGGGATTCTGGCTTTTTAAATTATTTAATTGGATAAATAATTCTCAGTATAATAAGGTTGATCATCCTCATTAAATGCAACACCAACAGCAAGGGCTTCAAATCCGGTATGCAATTTATTTTCCCTATGTCCAAGTGAATTCATTAAACCTTCATGGGCAAAAATACTGCTTGGCTGTCCCGCGGCTAAGTTCTCACCAGCCATCGTATAGGAAATCGCATCCTCTGTCATTCGATCAAATGGGGATTGTCCTTCCTGGTTGGTGTGGCTAAAGTAATTATTCACCGCCATATCTGTACTATGGTCCCTGGCGGTTTGTCTGACCGGTTCCGCCCAGCTTAGTACAGGAAGACCATGATTCACTCTCGCTGCATTAGTTAAATCAAATAGCTGATACTCAAAGCCTTGCTTTAAGTCATCGTTAGGCTCGCCGAAATAAGCTTTCTTTTCTTGCTCCAGTTCTTTACTTATAATTTGGATAGCTGTTACGGTTTTATTTTCATGTTTATCATAAAAGATCGTAATATAGTTATCATCCATTAAAAAGATGTCATACTCTTGATTATTATCTAACTGGTACGTAACAAGCCCTTTTCGGATGCCATCTAATGGCTCTTCTGCTATAGCAGCAAGTACCTCTTCTTGGGTGCTTTCCAAGCTAATCCCATGTGTGGACGATACTAAGTCTTGGTTGGTGTATAAGCCTGCTACCTGGTCTTTGTCATCGTAAGCGACCATAAAGAAATTTTGATAGTTCTCATGATAAGCTACCCAATCTACTCCGTATTCATTTTCCGAAGCACGTTTCGGTTCACCAACCTTAGCTTCCACCTCTGAGCGGATATCACCTATCTCTATATTATTAATAGAAAACTCTTGCTCTGTTGGTTGTTGGAGTTCAGGTTTTTCAACCATTGGTTCATTTGGAGTTTCGTCCTCACCGATATTATCTTGTACCATTCCCATGAAGCGTTGAAACTCCTGATTTATGGTATCTACCACGGCATGGATCGTCGGATTTTCACTTACTTGATTAATATCGGTTCGTATATCATCGTAAACGCCTTGGAACCCAGCTTGTTTCCATATGTCACCATAGAAGTGCCAGAATCCCCAAGCAAGTAATAACAAAAAAATAATAGTTCGTATTCTGGGCATTCATCCCACTCCTTGTCAGCCCTATTGTAGCATGAAATATACACATGAAAAAGCATGGGCTTCAAGGAAGTTTTCCCCAGTAAATAGTCGGTAATGAGCCTGCCATTAAATGCTTTTTCCTCAAGAGAAGGTCGCAAACGATAAAAGGCCTCTCTTTTATGTATTCGTTACATTAGAGAGGCCTTAATAAGGCAGTCTGAATTATTTCATTTTAATTGGGGTGCAAACCGCATATAAATTTTCAGTAGCATCAGACATATTGATTTCTACTACTTTATATCCTGTATCGATTAATTTTAAAACTGGATTCTTGACCATAGTTGATTTCTCTTCCATTCTTCCTCTTCCTTCCGTAATATTATCACACACAGAAGCTATTATATGAATGAAGGAGAAAAATGTGACTAAATTAATGAAAAAGTTAGTCGTATCCTCACTATTATCTTTTAATGATAGGTATCCAATTCTTCGCATAGGAAGCTGGAAGTTTATTAATTTATAAAATATTAGATTCTTAGTTATTTTCCACCAGCCTTTCAAGTGGTCCATCCTTATTTATAATATCTTGTATGTCATAAATATTAATTGGAAACATTGGAAAGCCATAGACATATGGTGTGATGTCATATAGCTGGTAAAAAAGTACAAGTGTTTTATCGGCAATGTAAAAATCTTGGTCTGGTTTAATGCCGGTAAATGCTCCGAGTAAAGGAACGTCCCGTGCGATGATCTGTTCCTCCACTAGCTTAGAAAGGCGTTGTTTATAGTCACTTCTTGGTTTAAATAGATCAGCAAGATTTACTTTCTTTTCTTTCGTCAGATCAAAGGTTAATGCTTTAATAAAAGTCATTCCATGTGCAGCTTTCTCGTGATATGTATAATTGGTTAAAGTTAAACTGAATACTTTCCGTTGGTTATTCTTCAATGCATAACTACCAAGCATTTCTTCCAGAGTGGAGGGCATATTGCCAACCTGAAGATTAATTAGGGTTTGCGTGTCTTTTATAATCAATTGTTTAATATGATTAGCAAGAGTAGTATCTTTCATCCGATTAACCTGTGGGTAATAAACATGAATATTTGACCCATGATGAATGACAAGAGTTCTAGTGCTCACAGGGAAAGTAATAGGCACATTTCTCATCCTTTTTCATTCAGCCTATGCAGAGAAAATGTTTATTATGAAAGAAAAAGCGTGAGCTTCTAAATGAAAGCTCACGCTTGTGTTTACTCATTTTCGTTCTCGGCTAAAATGGCATCGAATGCTTCAGATACTTTGTCAAACTCTTCATCAGTTTGAATTGCATCTACATCACCTTCATCATCTACCGCTAGAAAATATACATCAATGTCATCTTCACGATCTTCTTGTAAATCAGCTACGAAGCTTACTGCAATGTAATCTTTTCCTTCCAGTGTTACCTTTGCAAGTACTTCTACTTCTTGATCTTCTTCCTGCTCATCTGTAATTGTAAACACTTCGCCAACTTCAATTTCGTCCATTCGAGTTCCTCCTCACTTACGTGCAATAATAATTCATATAAATTATATTCCCATATTCTAACAAAAACATACAGGAAGAAGATAAAAAGGTAAAGCTAGAATGCTTATGATGAAGGAAAATTTATACAATGCCTGTAGTGGGAAGCTGGGTAGACGAAGAATAAATATCAGTTGTTAACGAGGTCGGATTCACCTCAGGAAACCTGCTTATCCGAAATCTTAAACCTAATCATATTTTATGGATTAAGTATTTTCACGAGTATTTTCAACTGTTTTATAATAAGATAAAGTATGTGGAAAATAGTATTGGAGGAATGGAAATGGTATTACCTAACTTTGAAGCAAATTTAAAAAAGTATGCCAGGCTTTTAGTCGCAAAAGGAATTAATTTACAGCCCGGTGATTGGGTTAAGATGACAATTAACGTGGATCAAGCTCCACTTGCTCGCTATATAACGAAGGAAGCCTATGCACTTGGTGCCGAAAAAGTCATTGTCAAATGGTCTGATGATGAAATTACTCAGCAGCATTATTTACATCAGTCTAAAGAGGTCCTGACAGATATTAAGGATTATGAAATTCAGGAATCTGAGGATCATGTTTTGAATCATCGTGTAAGCCGACTTTCCGTTTTATCGAGTGATCCAGGTTTACTTAACGAAGTGGATCCGGAAAAAGTGGCAGCCTTCCAAAACATAGCCGGTAAAGCCTTTAAAGCTCAACGAGTTGCAACTCAGAACGATGACCTGAAATGGACAGTAGCAGCGGCGGCTGGCGCAGGCTGGGCTGCAAAGGTCTTTCCTGATTTACAAACAACAGAAGAACAGGTAGATGCCTTATGGGATCAAATTTTCAAAACTTGTCGAGTTTATGAAGAAGATCCAGTTGCAGCATGGGATGCACATAAAGAATTACTTAAAGAGAAAGCAGCAAAATTAAACGATGCTCAGTTTGATGCATTACATTACAAAGCACCTGGAACAGATTTGAAACTAGGATTACCGAAGAATCATATATGGGCTAGTGCAGAGAGCTTTAATCCAAAAGGAGAAGAGTTTATTGCAAATATGCCTACAGAAGAAGTATTTACCGCACCTGATACCCGCCGGATGGATGGTGTAGTTCGCAGCACCAAGCCACTTAGCTATGCTGGTACATTAATTGAAGGCATAGAAGTTCACTTTAAAGATGGGAAAATCGTTGACATCTCTGCAGAAAAGGGAGATGCTACCATCAAAAAATTAGTATTTGATAATGAAGGTGGAACTGGACTTGGAGAGGTAGCATTAGTTCCAGATCCTTCACCAATTTCACAATCAGGCATCACATTCTTTACGACTTTATTTGATGAGAATGCCTCTAACCACTTAGCAATTGGTGCAGCGTACCCAACAACAATTCAAGGTGGAACAAAAATGAGTGAAGAAGAATTACAGAAGCATGGGATGAATACTTCCATTGTTCACGTTGACTTTATGATTGGATCTGACCAAATGGATATTGACGGTATCAAGGAAGATGGTACTGTTATCCCTATTTTCCGAAAGGGAGACTGGGCAATATAAAAATATAAAGAAAAAAAGTTCAGGAGTTGTAGATAATCTCCTGAACTTTTTTCTTTAGGACTTCTGTTTGAAATATTCGGTTAAGGCCTGCACGAACTCAATTCCTTGGTAGGTAAAAAGGGAAAGAGCTGTTAAGGAAAAGAACCCTATGATGATAAATCGGATTAGTAACATTTCAGATCCTCCTTTGAATTAGTTTAAAAAATGTTTAATTCAAAGGCTGGATCAAGTAATTCGCCTGATAAAAGACCGGGGTAAGCAATAATTTCCTTCTTGCTCTAATCAGCGAAAATACTAAAAATTGACTGATAGGTATAAAGATGACAAGTAAGCTATTCGTAATGGGAAGGGGTGCTTTATCTGTAAGATCACTACTGAATGAGTGGTTATCTGTAGAATGGAGGTCTGCTACTATTTTTTCTGGGTAAATTTGTAAAGAATGATAATCGTTTAAGGTCATATAAAAGAAACATGAAATTAGCAGTAGAAACGCTATGGTCATCAGCCGATTCATCAACATCACACCTTAAAAGAGTATCTTTAGAATTTTTATCACAGGTTAACTGACTGCAGGAGCCGATTAGTTGAATTCCACTTTACCACAATTTTTTTCATTTGACTATATCTATCTTTATAACAGTGTAAATATTAATATTCCTAATTAAAATGAAAAGATTTTGATTTCTATAGCTTTTTTTAATCTTTCCCAGTATAATACATCTAGCAATTTACAATTTTATTAGGGGGAGACACTTTGAAGCACAAAGTTGTTGGCTTATTATTTGCAATTATTATTAGTTTTTCTGTTTTGCCTAACACCGCTCTTGCAGTAGAATTGGATGATCCGGAATTTGAAGCGTATTTAGATGAGATAGGCTGGGAAAAGGAAGCATACACTGAACATCTCGAGAGTAAAGATTGGAGCTTGGAGGAGCATTTCTGGTCAGTGGATGAGCTTGGTATCCCATTAACAGAAGAATCCATTCAGCCTGTCTTAGATGAATTTAGTTTAACAAGAGAGGAATTAAATGCATTACTAATAGAATTTGGCGATATCATGGAAGGTCAGGATGTCTTAGACAGTGAATATCTTGTGTTTGAGGAAGATCTTGTTTATAGCATCGATTATTACATAAACGGTATGGTTGAAATCGATGAGGAGAACCTTAAAGAACTGCTGGAAACCTATCAATTTGAATCTGAGGAAGAACTAGAGTCATTCCTGAAGGAAAACGAGGATACCATTGATAATTACGACTATATTGGTGATTTAGATCTTGCTATTGATATGTATCTGAATCCGTGGGAAGGTACTGTAATCGATGATACAAGTCTGCAAGGAATACTGGAATCATACGAATTCGGTTCGAAAGAGGAATTAGATGCTTTCTTAGAAGAGCATGACGATTCCATTGAGAACTATGAATATATTGAGGACTTGGATGTTATGATTGACATGTATTTAAATCCCTGGGAAGGAACAGCAATTGATGATGCTAATTTACAAGAAACGTTGGATAGCTATGGGTTTGCCTCAAAAGATGATTTAGAAACATTCTTAACGGAGTATGATGATTCCGTTGAGAACTATGAATACATAGAAGACCTTGATGTAGCTGTTGATATGTATCAGAATAATGACATCTTATTGAGTGAAGATTTATCAGTTGTCGGGATGAATGATTACAATATTGTCTACATTCTTCTCTTACTTGAAGTAGTATATTCGCTTTGGGTGAATTAATCTTGGATACATATATCCAAAGATTATCAATAAAGAGCTGCAGTCGTTCTTGAAAGGAAATATACCATACTAAAAAGCTCCCACGTGGGAGCTTTTTAGCTGCTTAGCTTGGTTTTGAGCTAATATAATTAAGGGATTTCAGATAATTCCATCCACCTCTTTCATATTTACCAATAAACACCATATATATAAATAATCCCCAATACTTATAATAAGGGAACTCCAAAATAGCCATCCAACTTTAAAGATGTTATGTTTTAAGAAAAAATATGATGTTGTGCGGATAGAAGGATTCAGACAACATAAACACAGAGGGAATGTAATTGAATATGAGGAAACAAGATCAAGAGATATTAAACACCGAAGAAGTTTATCAGCATGCACAGGGTATGGCGCTAATTTATTTTCATGCCTTAAAACAAGCACTTGATAATAAGAACTATGTTCAGCCATTAATAAAGGATATGGAAACATGGAAAGAAAAACATATAAAAGGAAGATCCCTCCTTTCACGTCTTGCTGGGAGATCTAAAAGTAGAGAGGAAAAGGACTACCATAGTTATATAAAATGGCTGGACAGAACAGGGGAGCTGGATAATTATCTGGACCGTTCTATGTCTTATCTTTTTATACGGGATTTAGGTAAGGCATTAAACAATCCTGAAACCGCACAACAGATTGAGGAAGTAGTCCAGCGATTGAAAACGCAGCTTACCAAATCGCCAAATAAAACCAAGGGTTTAGAAACCTTTAGTACGGCTGGTTTATACCGTTACGGGAAAAAAGAAGGCATTGAGTCTACAATGATTTGGCTGATTGAAAAGCTTCGAAAGGTATCTTCCATCATTCCTGATGAAATGGATGTAGAACATGCCCAGCGTAAACTTATCAAGATTATTGCCGGGGTTATCATGCATGCAGAGGATGAAATGGATAAGGATATTAAACCAGATGTACGTAAACAAAAGCTTTCGGAAGCAATTCGTCTCGGTTATGCATATGGGTTAACTTATCCGTTTATTGATGATTTATTGGATTCTCATGTATTGTCAGCTAAAGAAAAAGAGCAATATTCTGAACTTATCCATACTACATTAAGCACGGGCTTCGTACCTGAAATAAAAAACTGGGAAGGAGAAAATAGGGAATTCATCGAATCAGTACACAGAGAATTGCGCGATGCATTCCTTTATATGAAAGACTATCAAACCCAGGACACAAGAGAAATATTTTTCGATCAAGCATATGTGTTTTTTCGTTCACAGGAAGTTGATCGTGTAAAAGACTTAGCTGACACAACGTATACAAATGAAGAGTTGTTTATTCCAATTATCTTAAAATCTGCTTCGTCACGACTTATAGTACGTACGGCAATCAGCGCACCAAAGGATGAAGGCTTTGATTCTCGGACCTTCTACTATGGAATATATAATCAGCTTGCAGATGATTTTACGGATATGTTTAAGGATTTAGAGGACGGTGCAGTGACTCCCTACACATATTATTTAACCCATCATGACCAAAGAAAGGATTTAATAAACCCGTTTGAATTGTATTGGACAGTTATTTATCACCTCATTCATGAGGTATATGATGCGGATGAAAAAACCTGTGAAGTGATTTTAAATCGAGCAATTAACAGTCAAAAACGTTTTAAAGAAAAAGTTGGCTCACCTAAATATAAGGAATTAATGAGCATCCTCGGTGACTTCCATCCTTCCTTAAATAATTTGATTCAAAACTTGATACAAAAGGCAGATCATATAAACTTCTTTGATAAACTGCTTCGTGATCATGTGCTTAGATTGTTACGCAACCAGCGACAGGAGCGAGAGACGTTTAGTGACATAATAGAAGAAGCACGAGAAGAGATCAACCGGCTTTTGCCTTTATCAACGGAGAACGCTCTGCAACGGGACTCCATTCTGGATGCTGCCAATTACAGCCTACAAAGTAATGGAAAACGTCTCCGTCCAATAGTAACTTGGGTGCAAGGGATTCATGAATATGGATTAAATAAAGAGGAACTTCTCCCATTAATTAAATCTATCGAATACATGCATACTGCTTCCTTAATTTTCGATGATCTACCCGCACAGGATAATTCCGCTTTTCGTAGAGGAAGGCCAACCGTTCACGAAGTATATAACACAGCGATTGCCGAATTAACAGGATTATTTTTAACTCAAAAGGCTGTTGAAGCACAAGCAACGCTAGATGCTTTTGATTCTAAAATAGTACTCAAACTGATTCATTATTCTGCTCAAGCAACAGCGGAAATGTGTAAAGGGCAAGCCCTTGATTTGGGCTCGGAAGGAAAACAATTAAGTCTAAACGAGCTTCATACCATGGTGTTCTATAAAACAGGACTTGCATTTGAAGCTTCTCTAGTGATGCCAGCTATTCTTGCTGGTATAGAAGATACACAGATTAGTTTACTGAAAAAGTTCGCATACCATGCTGGGGCTGCCTTTCAAATAAAAGACGATCTATTGGATGTAGAAGGTGAGTTTAATGTTATCGGGAAGCCGACTCATATCGATCAGAAGAACAACCACTCTACTTTTGTCACAGTACTAGGAACAGAGGGTGCAAAAAAAGAAATGTGGGAGCATTATTTGAGGTCCGTGGAAGTATTAGAACAAATGCAGACTAAGACAAACTTTTTAGCACATTTTCTTGATTATATAGTAATCCGTGACCATTAAAGCTAGAGAGTGCCTCTAGCTTTTCCTATCTGTGTATAAGCCTAATATAGTTTTGGCAAAATACTAAAATCAGTACAGGCATAAGGGGAGACTGCGTTGGTTTCTTTAAAAGATATTAAAAAAGCAAATGACCAGCTAAAAGGTGTCGTTCATTGCACACCACTTGACTATTCACTCACGTTTAGCAACATGGCTGATAACGATATTTATTTGAAACTTGAAAATTTACAAAAAACAGGCTCATTTAAGGTTCGAGGATCCTATAATAAAATGCATTCTCTTGAAAAGGAGGAATTGAAAAATGGCGTTGTAGCAGCTTCTGCGGGAAATCATGCTCAAGGCGTGGCGTATGCAAGTAAGATGTTAGGTATACCTTGTACGATTGTGATGCCCACTGGTGCACCAATAAGCAAGGTTCAAGCTACAGAAGCATATGGTGCTGAGATTATTTTGCATGGAGCGAGCTTTGATGATGCTCTCGCTTATGCATTAGATTTACGTGATAAACGAGAGGCCAAATTTATTCATCCATTCGATGACCCTGCTATTATAATTGGACAAGGAACGATTGGGCTGGAGATTTTGGAACAAATATCAGACGTAGATGCTGTAGTATGCCCGGTTGGAGGCGGTGGTTTAATTGCAGGGGTTGCAGCGGCAATGAAAGAAAAGAATCCTCACCTGCAAATTTATGGGATTGAGGCAGAGGCCTGTCCAAGTATGAGTGAATCGCTAAAGCAGAATCAATTATTAACGGTAGATTCCACCCCGACAATGGCAGATGGAATTGCGGTCAAACGTCCAGGACAACATCCCTTTGAGCTTGCTAAGAAATATGTGGATGGAATGTTTACCGTGGATGAAGAACAGATTGCCAAAACAATGCTTCTGCTTCTAGAACGAAATAAGTTGCTCGTAGAAGGTTCTGGTGCCGTTTCATTAGCTGCATTGCTTCATCATAAGCTTCCAATAAAAAATAAAAAAGTTGTTGCCATTCTTAGTGGTGGTAACGTTGATGTCAGTTTTATCTCCCGTATTATTGAACGGGGCATGGTAGAAGCTGGGAGAGTCATGCAATTCAAGCTTATTCATAAAGACCGGCCAGGTAACTTGGAAAAAATATTAAGAATCATTTCTGAACAGCAGGCAAATATCATTGACATTTCACTAAATCGTATTGGTGATAAAATTTTTCCGAATGAAGCACAGTTATCTCTTACGCTTGAAACGAAGAACAAAGAACATATAGATGATATATATCATGCATTAATGAAAAATGGTTATCATCCAGATTAATCGAAAATGGCAATATTCGAAAGAGCGACGGGCATAAATGCTTTTAAATTCAAAAGTCGGGCGATATCCTAGGTTAGAGAGTATTACCGAAACGACATGACTTCATTAGGCATCGCTCGAATTTTCTTTTGATAGCCCATTTTGGCTTCTTTACTTTTGAAACTAAAAGGTTTTTATTGCATTAAATCCTAGTAAACTGATATAATTAATAATTATAATGTTGGGATGAAATGAAAGAAAAAGGAGCTGTTCATCATGAAGGAAAAGTATCCAGTTATACCAGGTGCGGAGTCTTTTTATATAAGGAAAAACAAGATTGGTATTCTTATTTCTCATGGATTTATGGGGACCCCACAAAGTGTAAGGTATATAGGAGAAGCATTTGCAAGCTTAGGGTACACAGTTCATGCACCGAGATTAAAAGGACATGGAACCCATTATAAGGATTTAGAGAAATGTACAAAAGATGATTGGTACCAATCTTTAGAAGATGGATATAAAGCATTGCAAAAGGAGTGTACCACTGTTTTCGTCCTAGGTCAGTCGATGGGTGGAACCCTAGCGCTTCAATTGGCTCACCAATACCCTAATATTGCCGGATTAATACTTATCAACACCGCTCTTTCTCTTCCTGCATATGATCCTCTAAGAGAGCAAATGGAACCAAGGTATATTGATGAGAGTGCACCCGACATTAAAGCGAAGAACGTATCTGAGATTACTTATTCGAGAACGCCCTTGCATGCCATCCATGAACTTCAGACTTTGATGAGTGACACACCAAAGATTCTGCGTGAAATCCAGTGTCCCACACTTGGGATCAGATCAAAAGATGACCATGTTGTACCACCAATGAATACAAATTATATTTTAAACCAAATAAGTTCTAAGAGTAAAAAGCTTCTCATTTTACATGATTCATATCATGTAGCATCTATGGACAATGACAAAGACTATATTGTTGAGGCTTGTCACCAGTTTCTGGAGCAGCAATTAGAAAGTAAAGCAGTATATAATTAAACTTATTTTTAATTATAAAAGTGATTCAGGAGGCTTATACTATCTTGCTCCAATCGATAAGCTAATTTATAGTAGCAGCATTAAAAGCATTACAAATTACGACAAAAGAACATATTGAGCAGTTCGCTCTAACGAAAGGTGTCTATAAAGTGACATCTTTTTTTGTTTTTAGACATATATAAAATTATTCACAAATTTGTAAATATAAAATAGACTGAAATATGTTATTATAATAGGTAGATTATCACAAAACACAGAATATAAAATGAGTAAGTAATCCTAGTTTACTTTTGTTACAGAATTGTTAAAAAGATGCAAAATTTGTCTATAAAGATTGTTTTTTGTCGTAACTTGTATTATTATTTAAAATTGGATATGTTACTTTATTAACAAATATCTCTACCGTAATAAAGGAAGATTGTTAAATGGAGACGAACTAGAACCTATGGTTATGGTAGAAGAATAAGGAAATCTGTTCATACTATCATTCGTCGATCCTTATGATAATAAAATGACTAGCTATGAATATAGATTAAAATGGAGGAAATATTGTGGATTTATTAACAAAGTCAAGGAAGATTAATGCATTATTACAGGATGCTGGAGGCAAACCAGTTAGATTTAGTGAAATGGCAGAAACATTGTCTGAGATGATCCATTCTAATGTTTACATTATCAGCAGAAAAGGGAAGCTTCTCGGTTTTAAAATGCCACAAGAGGCGCAAACAGATCGTATGAAACAAATGCTTGAAGAAGGAAAGTTCCCTGAAGAATATACAAATCGTTTATTCTATGTTGAATCAACTGTTGAAAATCTAGATATTAATTCTGAATATACTGCATTCCCAGTTGAACACAAAGACCTATTTAAAACTGGATTAACAACGATTGTACCAATCATTGGTGGAGGAAAGAGACTGGGTACGTTAATTCTTTCTCGTCTAGAAAAAGAATTTACCAATGAAGATCTTGTATTAGCTGAGTACGGTGCAACAGTTGTTGGAATGGAAATCTTACATGGCGAAACGGAAGAGTTAGAAGAAGAAGCACGAAGCCAAGCTATCGTGAAACAAGCAATTAGCTCGTTATCTTACAGTGAGTTAGAGGCAGTAGAACATATCTTTGAAGAACTCAATGGAAAAGAAGGTTTGTTAGTAGCATCTAAAGTTGCTGATCGCGTAGGTATTACTCGCTCTGTTATTGTGAATGCTTTGAGAAAGCTTGAAAGTGCGGGAGTTATCGAATCCCGTTCATTAGGGATGAAGGGTACATTTATTAAGATTCTTAATGATAAATTCCTAGTAGAATTAGAAAAAGCAAAATTATAAAACGTCATAGATACAGGACTTTCCTCTTTAGAAGAAAGATGAATTCAAAATCCTTGACCTTAATAAAGAAATCAACTAGTTTTCAGTAGTTGGTTTCTTTATGTTTACATAAATATTATCTTTTCTTTGGTAAAATGATGGAATATTAAATATCTGAGGTATAACCTTAAAATAACGTCCTAAGTGTCCTAAGTATTGGATGGTAAGTACAGATTCATGGTTTTATTAGTAAAGTTTATCCCCGGTTTATAAGTTTGGAATGGAATGCTCAGGAGATCAATAGAATATAGGGGGAGCTTATTTCAGGGAGTAGCTTGTCCAACCTCAAGCTACCCCTTTCTTCCCTTATCAAACGTTTCGTGGATAATTTCAATAACATCTTCTTTGTTTGAATTGTTTCGCATAATAATCATCCTTTCTATAATCATTTTTCCAATTATGAGGTGGAATATACATGAGAGAAGTAACGATTCAATTATCGGAAGATACTTTTAATCAAATAAAAGAACTAACAGATCTTGAGAACCTTATTAACCGTCATCGTGACCGCGAGAGAAGCGATAATTATAAGATGGAGGAATTTATTATTGGATGTATTATTGACAAAATCGAGCAGATTAAACATTTTGATGCAATTCATCCATTCATTGAAAACAGGGAGAGTAGTGAGAAGCCAATTGTAAAAAATCGATTTAAGGAGATCGCCAAAGAAAAAAATATTTATATCAAGGATATAGCGGAACAATTGAATATGCAGCCGCCAAATATCTCCAAAATTTTTAATAATGCCTCACAGCCGCGTTTCGAGTTATTTGTGAAGATATGGCTGATTCTAGGCTGCCCACCATTACAACAATGTATAGTAATAGAAGGAGAATAAGCTTTTCTTAAAAAAGGAAAATAGCAGAAACAAGACCTTTTCTATTACCGCAACCAGCTCAAAAATCCTACTACAACACATGCTCTTACTAAAAATATACTATTTAGTCTGTTTACTTGGACTTGAACAATAGTTCTAAATCAACTTAGTGACATACTGTGGATTGGATCAGTTAAAAAAATCCACAAAAGAACCTTTTAAGGAGCTAATGAATAGAATTTACTAAGAAAGGGAATAGGACAAGCAACACTCTGCATATGGTTAAAAATAAGAAAACAGGAAAAGACCTATCAAAAACAATACGTTTCGAAAAAACATACACAATAATGTACTCTCCTGATACCATAAGGAAAGGGTGTAAACAGCCATGTCGGTATTCGAAACGCTAGTGTTAATGATGACGTTTGGTTCGTTAGTAATAGCTTTAATGTCGGAGAGAAATAAATAAATATCCCCATAAACCTTTCTAAAAAACGAATAGTGTAGTATATATATAAATAAAATAGATAGTCTGAATCTTTTAATAATAGGTATCATCTAGATGTGAGGGATAAATATGGACAAAGAAAAAAGTTTAATTAATAAATCGTATTATCATTTATTACTGGAAGGAAAAGAAGAAGATTATCCAATTATGGCATTAGGAAATATGTTTATGGAAGAACAGCAAAAGGAAGTAACGGACTTATCCGAGATTCGTTTTGCCCAAGGAGAAGTATATTATCTAAACCATGACTTTGAGGCGGCGATTTTTAAATGGGAATCCATTACAAATGAATTTAAACCATGGGCACAAAAGAATATTGCGGATGCACATGTCGAGTTAGATTTACTGGAAATAGCTGAAGAATTTTACTATGCAGTAGATACAGAATCCATCAATCTTCAAACAGAGGTATACATGCAGCTTTTCTCTCTTTACATACAGCGGAATAGACTAGATAAAGCAAAAGAAGTGCTGAAGCAAGCAGTTGACTTAAATCCAGGTTACCCAGGTGTAACGGACACAGCACGTGCCTTTTATGAAGAGCATGCTGAATATCACAGTGCTGTTATGCTTGCTGTCGATGAATCGATCCGTACGGAGAATCTGAGTTGGTTCGACGAGTTGGAATCCTATGTAGAACACGGACTTACAACAGACATGGAACCAAAAATATTTAATAAGGTTCTGGTTTCTTTATATGCTTTAAATCAACCACGCTTTGAACGGTTAGTAGTTGCGTTTGGGAGGTCCTACAAGCATACAGAATATTACTTTGCTTGGCTCTATGAGCTGAATCAGTTAATGGGGCAAGTCTCACATGAAAGAACACATATTTGGAGTAAATTATCACCCTATTACAAAGAAACCTATTTGGAATTAATTAAAGGAGATTATTTCATTAATGATTTGTCACATCTCCTTCCAAGTCACTTAAGCAATTGGATGAAGGTATCAACAGAAACGGATACGCTATTTTCTTCTGCAGCCGTATTAGCATGGAATGAGACGTTTCCATCGACAATGGAAGTTGATACAGTGAAAGAGGCAGAAAGGCGAATCCTTGATGTGAACGAGGTTCAGCATGATCCAAAATCGGTATATGAGCTTTTTGAAACATTGATTGCTTGGGCAAAGAACAAAGGATTGTCATTAGGGGAACGGTATGAATGGATGGTCCAGCAATTATTAAATGATAAGACATTCCATTTGATGATGGTTAGTGCAGATGCAACGAACAAAGAACACGTAGTAAATACTTTGTTAGATAAGAAAATATCAGGAGATTGGAATACTACAACGTTTTACCAACATCATGAGGAATATGAAATTCATGCTATTCAGGATGAAGAAAGATGGCTTGTTGAAAATCTCAATGATTTGAAGGAACAAGCAGATTTTGATTCACTTGTGTGCCATGTGAAATTACCAGCTCCATTCTTAGACGAAAATAAGCTCACAATAATAGATACACCAACCATTTCAACAGAACAAAGAAAAGCTAGAAAAACCGTATTTGAAAATGTTGAGTTTGCAGATAGTGTACTTCTTGTTCTAAATGCTGATGTTCCATTAACCTATAAAGAGCTAGAGCTAGCCATCCGAATTAGAGAACAAGCACCTGAGCTTCCAATTCATTTTGTACTAAGTAATTATCATTCAGTGAATATGGATGCAACCGAATTACTGAACAAAACAAGTAATTGGATTCATACGTATTTTCCAAAAGCGGAGACTATGCTAATCTTACCGAATGCACAATCCACTGCACTAACATCCTTTGTAAATAGTCTGGTGCAGGGCTATCCTATGAAAGAAGAACGCAATCGTAAACTGCTGTATTATACAAAAGAAGCAATTAAGCTTCTGTTAACGAAACGCACGATTATTGAGAACTCCTTAAAGGAAAAAATCCAGTGGGATGAGGAAGTAATTACAAAGCTTGAAGGTGCAGTGAATCAGCTTAATGATATCCAGGAAGAAAAAGTAGATTTGATTAAACGTTCCTATTCCAGTGGGAAAGAGGATATGCGTGATGTATTACTGATTAAGATTCCAGAGATTCTTAGGCAATGTTCAGAAATAGTAAAGGAAGATACAGACTTAACAGATATTCATCTTAAAATAAATAAAGAAATGAATAAGCGAATATCAGATTATATGGAGTTAACAGCTCTTCCCAATTACCGTAACCAGGTTCAGCAGTGGGTATCTGAAAGTGAAGAACTTCTGAAAGATATTCAGGTTATACTTGATGAAATGGCGGTTAGCTTTAATGGTTTATTAGAAGAAGATAAATTGAGTTTACAGGGTGACTTTAATATATTAAATGACTGGCAGCGTGATATAGAACGTATGACGAGTGGTAGTCTGCAATTAGACGAGAACAACTTTGTTTTAGGATCCAATGCATCTCAAATGCTTCTGAAAGGCGCAGGTAAACTATTTAGTTCTATCCCGCAAAATAAAGGTATGGTTCAAAATAGATATAAACAGTATCTTGAAAATAAGGATTATACGAAGATAACAGAATCCATAACTAATACCTATATACAACAATTTGAATTCTTTGAGCGTACATTAGAGCGGGATGTTCATATGTTCTTTACAAGGCCATTTGGTGAGTTAGAACGGACTATAAGCGAAAAAGAGGCAATCGTAGTAGAAAACAAAGCCACACTTGAAAATATGCAAGAGAATCCAGAAGTATATCGAGATCCGCTGAAGTTATTCCAATTAAAAGTATGTCAGTATCAATGGATGAGCAAAGATCACAAAAAAGCAGTAGAAGTGTAAGGGATATTATTTCTTCCACAAAAATCTTTAAAGAGTACACTTAAAAATGTTTATAGTTTTGTAAAATGGGTAATATATAGATGATGGGGTACAAGTGAGATTGTTCCCCAAGGATAAATGTGCTTTACGCGCTAGACATGGAGGAATTTTTAATGAATAAAGGTACGGTTAAGTGGTTTAACGCTGACAAAGGTTTTGGATTCATTGAAGTAGAAGGAGGAGACGATGTATTCGTCCATTTCTCTGCTATTCAAGGTGAAGGATTTAAAACCTTAGAAGAAGGGCAAGAAGTTACCTTCGATATTGAACAAGGTGACCGCGGACCACAAGCAACAAATGTTGTAAAAGCATAACGAACAGATAGAAAGGCTCTTTTCCATTGGAAAAGAGCTTTTTTGGTGCAGAAAAATATAATATTGATTCAATTTTTGTATAAAAATCTAAAATTGGAGTTAAAGCATTGCAAATGAACAATTAGAAGGATTTTTTTATATACTATCTTCTAAATGAACAAGTTATGCCAGCCTGAAATCTCATATAAGTATAGATTAAGCGTGCCGTCCTCCCTTCCTCTGTAGACAGGTGAATATATGGCTCTAAGCGACGAAGGAATGCAACATCGCAATCACACCGATTGCCTCCATATCTATAACATAAATCATGTGCCCTGCAAGCGGCATCTACTCTATTCACTGGTGCCCCAGGTCCACTGCATCCTGGTCCACACCAATTATAGCCTGGTATAATACATCTTGTTCTTCTCCTTGGCAAAAGTCATTCCTCCTTTACTAATCCTGCTATAAATTATTCGGATATTCTATGAATTGTATAAGCCGTAACCTAGTCAAAATAAAAAATAAGTATGAAGGGAAAATTAAAAAGCGACCATTAATTGGTCGCTTGGAACAGCTTATTACGGGTTATGGTTATCTTCAATTATTCAATAGAAATAGTAAGTGTGGAACTGATTCTTTCCGGCCAGCTGGTTTCTTCCTTGTGGTGCTCACAATCAGTGGGAAAGGAACGCCCAACTGATTTATTTATCCCCGTCATTTAATCTTCTTGCTTCTTCAGGGCTCGACATTTTGGTTGCCCCTTTATATCGCAGTCCTACATCACGGTCAGATTCCACACGGCCGCTTTGTTTAAGCTTTTTTTCTTGACGGTCTCTACCCATATTGCTCACCTTCTTTTTATAATTATTCGGAAACGCTTTGTGTTTGCATTGCACTTTGGACTTGGCTAAGAGACGTTTGTGCCTGTGCAATTTCAACAGCAGCCTGTTTCATCGCTTCTTCTGCCATAGCAGTATCAGACATCGATTTTTCTATTGCTTGTGTTAACAAAGTTTGTGTTAATGAAATGTTCGCTTTTGCTTTATTTAATGTGTTTACATCAATTGGTTGCTGAGTCATCGTCATTCACTCCTACAGATTTAATTACAGCTATATGTTATGCTTTATTTGGTAACTTATTAATAACATTTTTAGGAATTGTTATAGTAAGGTGAAGTAAAACTTCTGAAATTCTTACAAGTTTGATTATGCTTATCATTTTTATGTAGTATGCAAAAGGGCAAGAAAATTCGGAGAGTAAGGATTACCGTTTCTAACGGTAGTTCAACGTATTTATCTTGGTTTAGATATGAATACGAATACATGAAAACGGCAGAACCTACAATAGGCTCCGCCGTTTTTAATAAATTTAGGAAATGATCATTCCACCAACCGCGCCAGCTAATACAACTACCCACGGGGGGAGCTTCCAATAAACCAACATACTAAATAGAACAGCTGCAAGGGCAAAATCTGCTGGATTAAAAATGGAACTGGTCCAAATAGGGTGGTAGAGTGCTGAAATAAGGATGCCAACCACGGAAGCATTTACTCCCATTAATGCTCCCTTAATTTTCGGGTTGTTACGGAGAGCATTCCAAAATGGCAAAGTACCGACAATCAATAGGAAGGCTGGCAGGAAGATGGCGAACGTCGCGAATAGTCCACCTTTCCAACCCCCGACTACTGCACCAATATACGAAGCAAAGGTGAATAAAGGTCCAGGAACAGCTTGTGCTGCTCCGTATCCAGCCAGAAATTCTTCCTTCGTTATCCAGCCAGTTGGGACAAACTCCTGCTCTAAGAGTGGAAGAACGACATGTCCGCCACCAAATACAAGAGCACCCGAGCGATAAAAGCTGTCCAATAGGGCAATCCATTCAAGGGATGTTACATTGCGCAAAAAGGGAAGAAAGAATAATAAACCAAAGAAAATAGTTAAAATAAGAAATCCAACTCGACGTGAAATCGGAAACTGCGATACTTTCTCATTTATCGTTTGAAGATTCTGCTTCCTATAGAAAAAGAAGCCAAATAAAGCAGCTAACATGATAACAGTAATCTGAGAATAAGCTGTTTGCCATAGCAATGTTACGACAAGTGCAAATAACGCAATTGTTTTCCTCTGAATATCAGGTGTAAGGTTTTTAGCCATTCCCATTACTGCATGAGCAACGACTACAACAGCAACAATCTTTAAGCCATTAATCCAACCAGCATCTTCCATATTAAAAGTATAAAGAAGGTATGCAAACAAAATCAGCGCGATAACAGAAGGCAGAGTGAAACCGATAAAAGATATAATGCCGCCAATAATACCGCCCCGTATCACGCCTATTCCAATTCCAACCTGACTGCTTGCAGGACCTGGCAGAAACTGGCAAAGTGCTACTAAATCTGCATAGCTTTTCTCATCCATCCATTTACGTCGATGGATATACTCTTCATGGAAATAACCTAAGTGTGCAACAGGGCCGCCGAATGAAGTAAGTCCCAATCTTGTCGAGACCATTAGAATCTCAAGCCATGTTTTAAAGGTGTTGTTGTTCATACAAATCACCAGCTTTCTTTAATATATAATATTTTATTTAATCTCCTTAAATAATTCGTAAGCTTTTTCTCTTGCTTGCATGAGAACTTCTTCTCCTTTACTTGTAGCTGTATAATACTTGCGAATTTTTCCGTTGACATTCCTATCTTCGCGCTTTAGCAATCCATCTGACTCCATGTTGTGAAGGATGGGATAGAGAGTTCCTGCACTAATTTCATAGCCGTGGTTTTCAAGTTCTTCATGCATCCAGGCACCATATATGGGATGTTCTTTTGCATGATGTAGAATATGTATTTGAATAAAACCTAAAAATAACTTTCTAAGAATTCGGTCTTCGATTATAAATGACTCCTTTCCCTATATCGATTTTTAATATCGTGATTCGATATCGAATTTAAATTAACATAGACTAAGCTACTAAACAATGTGATAAAGCAAATATTTACGTTAATTTAAAGATACAAAGTAATGTATTGAAATCAGTAAAAGAACAGGGATGTACTAAAGAGATGTTTAGTTAATGCTGCAAGTCATTTAGAAATACTTTAGTGGGGTTAACTCGCAGTAAGACCGTACAATCGGTGAGATGAAAAGGAAATCCAATCAGGCGAATATTAACTTAATTTACAATTACTAAGAAATGGGATATAGTTACTTAAGTAACTAATTTTAGGGGTGACTCATCTGGATCCTAATTTTTTCCATCAACAGCTTCAATTCACAAGAACTTTCACAAAAAAATTAAATGAACAGCTGAAAAAGGCAGGTATTTTCCACTCCCAGTGGCTAATCGTTTTTTATCTCAAGCAATTTGAAACGGCAACATTAGTGGAAATCAGCAATTATTTAAATGTGGAAAAACCTACAATTACTCGGACGGTTCATCGGTTAGAGGAGCAAGAATTAATTAAAAAAATACCTAGTAATGACAAGCGGGAAAGACGAATCATGCTAACGGAAAAGGGGATAAAAGTTTTCGAGGAAGCAAAACAAGTGGTAGACGAATTTGAACGGAAACTCCTTGAAGATTTATCTAGTCAGGATTTAAATGCAACAGAAAACACTATTAAACATTTAATAGAGAGACTACAGGAGGGTTAAATTGGGAAAACCAAAATTATGGACTAAAGATTTTATTATGGTATCTACATCAAACTTTTTGTTATTTGTATCTTTTTACATGCTCATGGTTACGCTGGCTGTTTACTCGATTAATCAATTTCAAGCCTCACAAAGTGAAGCAGGACTTGCGTCGAGTATATTTGTTTTAGGGGCTGTTCTTGTTCGACCAATTGCAGGGAAATTTATTGAGAATGTAGGAAAGAAAAAATTATTGCTTTTTGGGCTTGCATTATTCCTCGGAATGATGCTTTTGTATTTTCCGATTAATCATTTAGGATTGTTATTAGTTATTCGTTTTATCCATGGTTTTGCTTTTGGGATCTCGACCACAGCAACTGGTACAATCGCTGCGGACATTATTCCCATGGCAAGACGTGGTGAGGGAATGGGATATTTTGCAACGAGTATGAATTTAGCAATGGCAATTGGACCTTTCATAGGTTTAATTCTTAGTCGTTACTTTGAAGATTCGATGATTTTTGTTACTACAACTGTTTTTTCTGTTATTGCATTTATTGCAACATTATTCTTACGTGTGCCAGAGGAAGAATCAGTTAAAGCGAAAACGGAAGGGCCGGGCTTCCGTTTAAAAGACTACTTTGAAAAAACGACCATACCAATAGGGATATTTATTATGATCTGTGGGTTCGTCTACTCAAGTATTCTATCTTTTTTAACGTCCTATGCGACAGAAATCAACTTAGTTGATGCTGCTAGCTTCTTCTTTGTTATGTATGCTATTTTTCTACTGCTTTCAAGACCGTTTACAGGTAAACTTTTTGACTCAAAAGGGGAGAACATGGTCATATATCCGTCTATTCTATTGCTGGGAGTAGGGTTAATCCTTTTAAGTCAAGCTCATGCTGGATGGATATTACTTTTAGCGGGGGCGATTATTGGGGTAGGATTTGGTACACTGCAATCTAGTGCGCAAACTGTAGCAGTTAATTTGGCAGAGAGAAACAGAATTGGTTTGGCTACATCGACCTTCTTTGTATTTTATGATTTCGGAATAGGAGTAGGGCCATTCTTATTAGGATTCATCCTCCCTTATATTGAGTTTCGTGGTTTATATTTGATGATGGCTATTATTGCTTTTCTATCTATTATTGTTTATTATTTTGCCCATGGTAAAAAACGAACAAAAAATGGAAGTTCAACAGAAAAATTAACTTATGAAAAGGATGTAGTTTCTTAAGCATACTACATTCTTTTTTTCTATAGAAAGAAGGAATTTGCCATGTATTTATGGAATATATAGTAGAGTAGAGAAAGGAATACCAATATGAGGTTAGATCGAGATACACAATACATAAAAAGGATTGAGCTGAGGAGGGATGCTATTCCCAGCTTTAAAGTATATCCCTTTACATTATCCGTGGTAAAAACCTTACATAACTTGACTCTCCATCCTAATGTAACATTTATTGTAGGTAAGAATGGAGTAGGGAAGTCGACGCTTTTAGAAGCAATCGCCATTCACTTAGGATATAATCCTGAGGGAGGAACGAAAAATTTTAACTTTATAAGCTATCCTTCTCATTCAAATTTAGATGCCTATTTACGAATTGCAAAAGGACCTTATTTGCCAGAAGATGGTTTTTTCTTTCGCGCAGAGAGTTATTATAACCTAGCTACAAATATAGAGGAATTAGATTCAGCTGGCGGAGGGAGAAAGATAATCGATGGTTTTGGAGGGGAGTCGCTTCATCAGCAGTCACATGGTGAGTCTTTTTTTGCTGCTTTCAATCATCGTTTTCGCGGTAAAGGATTGTACATTTTAGATGAGCCGGAATCTGCATTATCACCACTGCGGCAACTATCTATACTAGCACGTATCCATGAGCTTGTTGAACAGGAATCACAATTTATTATATCGACACACTCTTCTATCCTAATGGCATATCCTAATGCTAAAATATTAGAGCTAAGTGTGGAAGGTATGGAAGAAAAGCCCCTAGAGAAAACAGGCCATTACACTATTATGAAACAATTCTTTGAGGATAAGGACAGGCTATTGCACCATTTATTTAATGAAGATATGTTTGACACAAGGAAAGAAAAAGAGTAAAATTATACTTAATTAAACATATTTAGATTCGAGATATAAACTCTTAGAACATATATCACATTTACAGTATATAGATAGAGAAAACTGATTAAAAAGTGGGGAATGAATAATGGTAACATTATATGTTACACCGAGCTGTACTTCATGCAGAAAAGCAAAAGCATGGTTTAAAAAGAACAATATTCCATTCAAAGAGAGGAATATCTTTTCAGAAGGGCTTACTTTAGATGAGATTAAGGGGATTTTACGGTTAACTGAGGATGGAACAGAGGAGATTATATCTACGCGATCAAAGGTTTTCCAAGAGTTGAACCTTGACCTCAATCAGATGCCGATGAAAGAATTATATCGCGTGATTCAAGAAAATCCTGGGATGCTGAAGCGCCCAATTATCCATGATGATAAAAGACTCCAGGTTGGATATAATGAGGATGAAATTCGTCGATTCCTACCAAGATCTGTACGTACATTTTATTTAAAAGAAGCACAACGTATGATTAATTAAAAATAAAAAAATACGAATCCATTCAGGAATATCATGAATGGATTCGTATTTTTTTAATAATAGCATCCTTCATATTCTGAGTCATTGAATAGTCTTCTCATTATTTTTTCCTGAATCGCGTAATTAGTGGACTTACTTGGCCGTAAATATCATTTAGCTTATGAAAGGTACCAGTCATCTTTTCAAAATCCAAATTTCCGTCATCATCCTGAAACATCGATAGTAACCGTTCACTAGTTGATATCTCTTGTTTGACAGGTCGACGTGATGAAAATGGGCGCCGTTGGGGGGCTGGACGTCTTCTCGGCCTCTCCATAAACATGAAATACCACTCCTTTACCTTGTTTATAAATAGTTATTACCAGAAGAAGAAGGGAACTAACGCTAATGTTGCGATTGCACCTAGAGCTACTCCAAATCCAAATCCGCCATAACCATAACCACCATAATAGCCGTATCCAAATCCTCTAATGTTTCTTCCGCCACCTAGAGGACGTAAATAAACTCTTCTATTATCTACATGTCGAATTATACCTCTATGCACTCTGCCATCACGTGTTCTTATTTCTACTGCTCTTCCTCGATAACGATTGCATAAAGTATGATAATGACCAACAGACACACTAACACCTCCGTATAGTTTTAAACAACTGAAGCTAGATATATATATATACATTAAAATAGTTTATATAAGCTCCATTACTGCATGATATGTCTATGGCTAGATGTTGTATAGGATAAATCAATCAGGCAATGAGTGGAGTTTTGATAGATATTTTGTTTTTCAATTGATATAAAAGGAATACATAATTTCTGCTTTGTTAGAAACAATACAAATTAGTAAAAGAAGTGGAGGGATTATAATGATGGAAAATATTCATACGGAATTACAACAGGCAAGTAGAGAGATAAATGAAGCACAAGAGGCAGTTCTTCAGGCACAAGGAAGAGATGAACATTTATTAGAACAAGCAGAGCAGAAAATAAAGCGTGCTGCAGATGTCCTGCAAAATATTCAAGAGCATGGCGGCCTAGAAATAACTAAAAATTCACAGTTTCAGCAAGCTTATGAGGAATTGCATGATGTACGTCAGCAAGTGCAGGAAGCTCAGCAAAACAACCATGATATATTGTAATAATCTTCAGTGTTTTAAAGTTTTATCCTACTGTAGAGTTCTTTTCCTGCATAATCCTGTAAATGTGTTTAAGTACCCATTTTGTAAATGACTATAACTCTGAAAAGGAACTGAAAAATGTCTAACTACCTTTCTAAAGGTAGTTAGACATTTTTCTGTTATGATAGATTTCGGAGTAAAGAATCTCAGCAATTGAAAATTATTAGTTTTGTCAAAGTTTTGCCAAAGAATATTAAGTAAAAATAAACTTTTCAATATAACATATCGATATAAATTATACTAGGTGTGGGAAGAGGGAGGACAATGACAGAGAAAAGTAAAATTCTGATAGTAGAAGATGATTATGAAATTGCTCGTATTATGTGTGATCACCTGCGAAGAGAGAACTTTGAAGTAACCTGGGCATCAACTGGTACAGAAGGTTGGGAAGATTTTAAGCAAGATAGGTACTCAATGGTGTTAGTTGACTTAATGCTTCCAGAAATGGATGGTTTTACGCTTTGTAAAACGATTCGCTTAGAAAGTGATGTTCCTTTGTTGATTGTCAGTGCGAAAAATGAGGATGAGAGTAAAATTCATGGACTTGACCTTGGTGCCGATGATTATTTAACAAAGCCATTCAGTTTAAAAGAACTGACAGCACGAGTTCATTCTCATTTGAGAAGGTATCAGCGTTATACAAACAAGCATTACAATGAAGAAAAGTATTACTATAAGCATGGATTAGCTATCGATTTCTTAAATGGTGCAGTATTTCTCGATGAGCAGCTAATAAACCTAACCGCTAAAGAGCTCGAAATTTTGTTATTGCTTGCAAAGAATCCATTTATTACCTTTGAAAAACCCAAGATATACCAGCATATTTGGCAGTTGGAAAATGTGGAGGGGAATAATACGGTGACTGTGCATATAAAGAGTTTACGAACAAAGATTCAGGATACTAGTCGAACTGCTAAATTTATTCAAACCGTCTGGGGAGTCGGATATCGGTTTATCGGTGAACAAATAGGATGAAGATAAAATATTGGCTTATTGGCACTTACCTCATAGTTATGCTTTTACCAATCGCAGCGCTGTATCTTCTCTATGTTAGTTTAAGCCACTATGATCAGCAACAAGATTTAAAGGAATATCTAGAATTTCAGGAACTAGTCACGAACACGGAAACTTATTTGCAGGATGCCTCATTATACGACATTCAGCCTGAGGAAAACTATCAGCACTTACGAGATTTAACAAATAATAATATAAAGATTGATTTGTACCGATATGATGGAGTGCAAGTATTTTCATCATTGGATTCTCCTGGAACTACTCATTTTATAACAGATACTATTGAGAATTTGTATAAGGGATTAAATGAATATAAAAAAAATCCGCAAACCCATAATGTAAAAAAACTGATGTTGGATGAAGATAACCGTATTATAGGATTATATGAGATTACGGTTGGAAGAAATGCCTGGGTAGATACAGCCAGCAACCGATCTCTATGGATGATTATTCTGTTTTCTGTTTTCTTTATTGGGTTATATGCCTTAGTCTTCCTTTTGCTTCAACGTAAATTGAATCGACCATTAAAAATACTACAAGCTCATATGAGAGCTTTTGCTAAGGGAGAAGAAGCAAAAGAAGCATTAGTAGAGTCAAAGGATGAAATAGGTGAGCTTGCATCCCACTTTGTGAAAATGAAAGAACAAATCATTCAAACAAGGGAAGAACTAGCCAATCAACAAAAGGAAAAGGAATATATGGTTGCCTCTCTTTCTCATGATTTAAAGACTCCACTAACGGTTATTCGCACGTATACTGAGGCATTGGAAGATACTTCTCTTTCTGAAAAAGAAAGAGAAGAATACCGAGCTATTTTATTTCAGAAGTTGGACCATATGAAACAGATGATTGATGATCTTTCTGTTTATACCGCATTGCAATCATCAGGAAATAGTATTCATCCTGTTCAGGTAAATGGCCATGAATTCTTTGACATGCTATTCGCTGGATATGAAGCACCCTGTGCAAAAAAAGGAATTAAATTAGTTACCGATTTAAAAGTTAATAATGCTTATAGGCTAGATCCGAAACAAGTCATTCGTGTTGTCGATAATTTGATGGACAATAGCATGCGCTATACAGCAATAAATCGTCGAATTGGTCTAGCAGCAATTGGTTCAACAAAATCCCTGCCTGAATGGATTTTCTTAAGTTTTAAGGAAGAAATAGAAGAATGGAGACAGGGGGGAACTGTATTGCTCATTCAAAATGAAGGAATGGGAATCCGATCCGAACAACTAGAGAAATTGTTTCTCCCATTCTATCAAGATAATGCTTCTAGAGGGAAGGGAGCTACCTCAGGTCTTGGGTTAAGTATAGCGAAAATGATTATGGAAAAACATGATGGAAAGATAAAGATATGGTCGAAAGAGGAGCAAGGAACATTAATTGCCTGTTGGCTGAAGGAGAGAGGATATTGAAAAAAGTATTAGCATTATTAAGTATTACTGCATTACTTTTGGGAGGTTGTTCTATGGACATGAATGTATCTGCTGAAGAAATCATCCACAATGCAATCGAATCAGAAAAGGATATAGGCTCTTATTATGGAAAGTCAGAAATGAAGCTATTTGAAGGGGAAGAGCTTATTAATGAATTTTCAATAGAAGAGTTTGTAGCTGAGGATGGGAAGAAGAAACTTATCACACAAGACAAGATACTTGATCAGAAGTCGACTGCTCTTAACATAGACAATAAATTAACAGTTTATGATGAAGCAACAGGACAGGTTTTTGAAATGGGAACGGAAGAAATGGCTGGACTCGCTTCGATGAGTCCAAAAGAACAATTTAAAAATATGATGGAAAACATGAAGTCTACCCATGATTATGAAATGGTAGGAGAAGATAAGGTATTAGACTTTGATGTGTTTCATATAAAAATGACAACCAAAGAGAAAGATAATTTAATTGGTGATATGGAGCTGTGGATAGACCAGAAAACATGGTTTGTAGTTAAGATGAAGACAGAGATAGGAGATTCTAAATCAGAAGTGCAATATACAACACTAGATTATTCCCCAGAATTTGCTGAGGATACATTTACGATGGAAATACCTGAAAATGCTGAGAAGGTTGATTTAGAGGAAGATTTCGGTCCAAGCAGTGTCTCTATTGAGGAAGCAGAAGAAGCGATGGGTCAATCCTTTCTCGTCTTCCCTGAAGAAGAGATAAAGCTGACTGATGTGCAGTTATATCCTTATTCCGAGCAACTTCAGCGAAGTGAAATAGATTTGCAATACAGCTCAGCAGAAGATATTCCAATGTTCTCTCTATCTGTTTTTCCAACACCAGAGGATATGCCAATTGCCGAAGGAGATAGAAAAATTCGAGGGAATAATGCGGAATATGATAAGATGATTAACGGAATCAGTTGGGATGAAAATGGCTTACGTTACAATCTATTAATCACAAATCCAGATATTGCTATAGAGGATATTGAGAAATTAACAGATGAAATGGTCCTTAGTTCGGAGCAATAATTAATGGAGGTTAGTAAGTTCATGGAATTTGATTTTTTCTGGCTAGCTATAGGAATAGCTGCTGCAGGGTATTTTATTGGTGAAGGCATTAAGAATTTTAATAATCCGGATGGGAAGGATTTATTAGGAGATTCTTATGATGATGACCAGCATGAATTAATAAAGGATAAAGATGTGCACCATTTTATGGGAATAAGCAAAGAGGATGCTAAGCTGTTGGTAGAAAAGTATCCCGATATTCCACACATAGAACTGAATGGATCTATCTATTATCCAAAAGCAAAATTACGCCAATGGTTAATGAAAATAGGAGAATAAAGAAAAGCGTGCAATCTGTCCATTGCACGCTTCTTCCTATTCTAGTAAACCTTCATTTGTTAAATATTCTCTAGCCACTTCTCCTGCTGAAACGCCCTCTACGTCAACCATATAGTTCATTTCACGCATCTCATCATCCGTGATTTTGCCACCAAGTTGATTTAACACGTTAACGATTTCTGGATATTCTTCCGCTGTTTCTTTTCTCATTAATGGTGCACCCTGATATGGTGGGAAAAGCTCTTTATCATCTTCTAATACGGTTAAATCATAACGTTCTAACTCACTGTCTGTAGAATACGCATCTATTAAGTTAATATCACCCTGTTCTACCGCGTTATATCTTAATTGAGGTTCCATGGTAACTAAGTTCGGGAATTGGATTCCATAGACCTCCTGAATTCCTAAATATCCATCTTCACGGTCAGAGAATTCGAGTGTAAAACCTGCACGAATTTCATCTTCCAAGCCATCTAAATCGGATATCGATTCTACTTGATGTTCTTCTGCAAACGTGGTCGGTATAGCTAATGCATAGGTGTTATTAAACTCCATCGGTTCCAGATAGGCAAGGTTATACTGTTCTTCTAATCCTTTTTTCGCCTGTTCATATACTTCCTGTCTGTCATTGCTAACCGCAGTTTCTTTTAAGAACTCCGCGATAGCTGTTCCAGTGAATTCTGGGTATATATCAATACTATCATTCACTAAAGCATCGAACACAAAGGTAGTCTTACCAAGCCCGGCCTCAAGTTCGACGTTTAAATCCGTTTCGTCCTCAATTAACAGTTTGTACATATTGATTAGAATTTCAGGCTCTGCTCCCAATTTACCGCCAATCACAATGGTTTCCTCCTGGCTCTTCATGAGACTAGGAATAATAGTAATAGCAAAGGCAACTATGAAAATAACAATAATGGTAATCATCGTTTGTTTATATGGAAGTTTTTCCATTTTGCGAAGGACCAGATCAAACAGTATTGCTAAAAGAGCTGCTGGAATGGCACCAAGAATAATAAGTGCTGTATTATTTCTATCTATACCTAATAAAATAATATCCCCTAATCCTCCTGCACCGATTAAAGCAGCAAGTGTGGCTGTACCAATTATCAGTACCATGGCTGTTCGAATACCAGCCATAATAACAGGCATTGCTAGTGGAAGTTCAATTCTCATAAGCCTTCTTCGTGTATTCATTCCCATTGCCCGAGCAGCTTCCACTAAAGAAGGATCTACTTCTTTTATACCCGTATACGTGTTCCGTAAAATTGGAAGCAACGCATAAATGACGAGGGCAATAATGGCTGGAATTTTTCCAATGCCAAACAATGGAATAAACAGACCAAGTAAGGCGAGTGAAGGAATGGTTTGTAACACAGCGGTAACGTTAATAATTGGTTCCGCAATTCGTTCCTTCTTGGTTAAATATATCCCTAAAGGAATGGAGATTAATACAGCAAAGAATAAAGCCGTAAAGGATATTTGAATATGCTCCATAAGTGCCTGCCACAACTGTCCTTGTCTTGCTTGGAATTCATTCAAAAGGTTAGCCATTTAGGGCACCTCTCTCTCCTAGTTGGTTAGAGAAATATTGGATGATGATTTGGCGATCAATTATCCCGATGGTTTGGTCATTTTCTGTTATTGCAACCAATTCATACATACTTAATTTTTGTAATGCGTCTTCTAGTGAGGCTGTCCTTGGTAGAGAAGCGATAGGTTCCATTTCTGCCTCAGGCAGCGGCTGTATAAAGTCACTTAAAGTGAATTCTGTGGAAACTGGTAACCCTTTTGAGCCAACAAAGTCTTTTACAAAGTCTGTTGCTGGATTAGATACAAGCTCCGCTGGTGTCCCAATTTGAATACACTTGCCATCCTGCATCACGCAAATGCGATCAGCTAGTTTTAATGCTTCTTGCATATCATGTGTAACAAAAACGATTGTTTTGTTAATCGTCTTTTTTAAATGGAGCATATCATCCTGCAGTTTTTCCCGGCTTATTGGATCAAGTGCACTAAAGGGCTCATCCATTAAAATAATATCTGGATCGGCTGCCAAGGCGCGAGCAACTCCAATTCGCTGTTGCTCTCCTCCTGAAAGCTCGTTTGGTTTTCTTTTTCGATATGTATTAGGTTCAAGACCCACCATTTCAAGAAGTTCAGTTACTCGTTCTTTTATTTTATCTGGACTCCATTTTTTCAGTTCAGGTACAATAGCAATATTTTCTTCAATTGTCATATGAGGGAATAGCGCAATTTGCTGCAGAACATAGCCAATATTCCAGCGCAATTCATGAATATTGTATTCACTAATTTTCTTTCCATCTATGTACAGTGTTCCATCGCTTAAAGGAATTAAGCGATTCATCATTTTTAATGTAGTGGTTTTTCCACAACCACTAGGTCCAATAAGGACAAAAAATTCACCATTATGTATTTCAAGATCTAAGGATTCAACAGCAGTTGTTCCATCGGGGTACTTTTTTGTTACATTTTCTAATTTAATCACATTGTCACCTCTATCATTATAATGTTGTACATGGTAAAAAAACTCTATAGTATCTACCCTAGGTATAAACTAGTTAAACGTAATAAGCGCTTTTATTTTAACATTTCTCACTTGCTAACGCGCGTAATCTGTTTTAAGTTTATGATGATAGTATATAAACAAGAATATTGGAAGGATTTGTTTGCATGGTGTCTGAAAAAGAAAAAATGATTGAAGGAGAAATTTATAATCCGGCAGATCAAGAGCTTGTAAGAGATAGAATCAACGCCCGCAGCAAAACAAGAATATTTAATGCAACATTGGAAACAGAAGATGAAGAGCGAAAGAAGCTGTTAAAGGACCTTTTTGGTTCAACAGGAGATGACATTTATATAGAACCAACTTTCCGATGTGACTATGGATATAACATTCATGTTGGAGAAAACTTTTATGCAAACTTCAATTGCGTATTTTTGGATGTTTGTGAAATAAGAATAGGAAAAAATTGTTTTGTTGCACCTGGTGTACATATTTATACGGCTGCTCATCCGATTAATCCAGTGGAAAGAACAAGCGGGATAGAATTTGGCAAGCCAGTGACTATCGGTGATAATGTTTGGATTGGTGGGGGTGCAATTATCAATCCTGGTATTACAATTGGGGACAATGTTGTTATCGCATCTGGTGCAGTGGTAACCAAGGACGTGCGGGATAATGTTGTAGTCGGTGGAAATCCTGCTAGAGTCATTAAAACCGTTAATTAAGAAAAAGGTTGTCTTGAAAGGCAACCTTTTTTGGGTTAAACAAAATTAATATTAGTTGGGGGAATGAATTATGATAAAAGAACTACTTACTACAAAGGATATCTTAGCTGCTTTTCCAGTGATGAATCAGTTAAGAACCCACCTTGATGAGGAATCATATATTGAATTGGTACTCGAAGCAAGAGAGAAAGAGCATTATCGGATGTTCGCATTATATGCAGAGAGTAAGGTTGTCGCAGTGATTGGCTTTCAACCGATGATTACCCTTTACTACGGACGATTTATTTGGATTTGTGATCTAGTGACAGATTCTCATGAAAGGTCAAAAGGGTATGGAGAGAAGCTTCTAAATTATGTACAGGATTGGGCAGATAATCATAACTTTGAACGAGTTGCTTTATCTTCAGGGTTACAAAGACAGAATGCGCATCGTTTTTATGAAACGAAAATGAAGTACGACAAAGTTAGTTATGTGTTTAAGAAGGAATTGTGATCAAGAGGAGATCATGGAAACAGAATTTATTCTAGCAATATAAAATTACTTATAAAAGTTTTAGTTGTTTCTTATAGCTGGACAAAAAATGTTCGGATAATCTTATCCAAACATTTTTTATTTCCTTTTCCAGAGTGATTATTCTGGTATTATATCCGTGAATTTAAAGTCTTCTACATGCACAAATTTTAAGATTTTCATCTAAAAGAGAAGTATGGACCATTATTTATGAAGCATGTTCTAACCACATTAATTCTTTACTTAGAATTCTAATCTAAATATAGATACTATTTAAAAAAATAATAAAAAAATTCAATTTCCTAGTTGACATATAGGAATTAAGTGATTAGAATATAAAATAATTAAATACGGTATAACAAAATGTAATAGTGAATTTTTCCAGCAAAGACAAAGCCATCTCATTTTACCGTTTATGTATCAAAAAGTAATAACAAGAGTATATAGAGGGGGAGTAAGGTGAAAAACCTAATCGTATTTGCTTTTATTGGTTTATTGGCACAGCTTATAGATGGTTCACTAGGTATGGCATACGGCGTCACATCAACAACTTTATTGCTGGCTTTTGGGGTAAGTCCTGCAATAGCATCTGCATCAGTACACATTTCAGAGGTTGTCACAACAGCAGCGTCAGGGATTTCTCATATCAAATTTGGAAATGTCGATAAAAAAATGATTTATCGATTAATTATCCCAGGATCAATCGGTGCTTTTTTAGGGGCAACTTTTTTAAGCAATTTGCCCGGTGAAATAGTGGCTCCTTATATGTCATTATTTCTACTTCTGTTAGGGGTATATGTTCTCATCCGCTTTCTATTTTTGTATCAAGCGAGTGAGGAAAGGGCTGGTACTCGATTATCAGTGAAACAATCGGTTCCTCTCGGATTTATTGCAGGCTTTTTCGATGCAACAGGTGGTGGCGGTTGGGGCCCAATTACTACCCCGGTTTTACTTTCCAAAAAGGGAATAAGTGCAAGGAAAGCAGTAGGTACAGTGGATACAAGTGAATTTGCAATAGCGGTCTCCGCATCAATTGGATTCCTCCTTGCTCTTGGGTCAGCTGGAATTAACTGGACCTGGGTCATTGCATTAATGATTGGTGGTGTCATCGCAGCTCCAATCGCAGCTTGGTTAGTAAGAATTATTCCAGGACAATTAATGGGAGTACTAGTTGGTGGATTTATCATCTTAACGAATTCGCGTACAATATTGTCGACTTGGGTTGAAAATGAAGCGATTTATCCTTTTATATATGTGTTTATCGCTTTGGTATGGGTCATTTCCATAGTAGCCGCTGTTGTAAAGCTAAAACATAATAAAATAATCGCTAAGGAAAAAGCCTCTTAGAATTCATAATTATGTGTTGCTATCGGACGCTTTAATTTGAACATTTCTATTGAATGGAGGTTCCGAATGAAAAAGATTGATAATAATAAGCTAGATATTATTATATCTAAACTGGAGAATCTGGATTATGGGTCTCTAAATATTACTGTTCATGATGGCGAAATTACACAAATTGATATAACGGAAAAGAAAAGATTTGCATTACCGAAAACAACAAAATTACGTAAAAGTTGATAAGTGTATATCCGATTGGAAAACCAAAGGATACAGAAGATGATTTCTTTCTGTGTCCTTTTATATTTGCCAAAAATAAATATTTCTAAAAAAATGATGAGGAAGGATGAATAAATATATGTCTGATATTGTGATTATTTCTGGTAGTCCATCTCTTGAGTCAAGATCAGATAAAGTACTTCATTACTTGGGTTCTTTAGTGGAGAGCGAGGGTTTGTCAGTTCAATATATATCTGTTAAAGAAATTTCTCCTGATGTACTTCTTGGGGCAAAGTTTGATGATGTTGAAGTATTAAGGGTGAAGGCATCGTTAATTGCTGCAAGAGGAGTTATTGTTGGCTCCCCAGTCTATAAAGGAGCCTATTCAGGGGTACTGAAAGCACTCCTTGATGTTCTGCCACAGGATATCTTAAAACACACGCCAGTTCTTCCTTTAATGACTGGTGGGAGCTCTTCCCATCTATTAGCACTGGAGTATGCATTGAAGCCGGTATTGTCCTCACTCAAAGCACATAATTTAAAAGGCTTATATCTACAAGATAAGCAGATTGATAAGCATAGTGCAATTCCCATTATAGACGACGATCTATTACAACGTTCTAAGAAACAGCTTCATTATTTTATCGAATTGGTAAATAATCACTCGTTAGCTTTATACCAACCAACAAATTAAATTGGTAATTAAGAAACAGGTTGAAGAAGGGAAAGGGGGAATTCATGTTGGGAGAAATTTTTCGTAAAGGAGTAATGGAAAGGAGAAAGAAACTAACAGATATATTAATAAAATGGAACGTCTATGAAAATGAGGAAAGTCTAAACGACCTGTCCTTAACAGAATTAGAAAGAGAATATAAGAATTTAATATTAGAAAGCCATCCGCATGACAGCGTTCGTTCTATTCGGTGGAAAAATAATCATTAAGAAACGATTTTCGGTGTCAAATTATTTCAAAGGGGGAGAAGTAACATGGAAATCATTTCAAAATCTAAGTCAATCTTTATTCTATTTGCAATGATTGGCATCTTTATTTTAGCTGGATGTCAACAAGAAGCCAGCACCACTCAAGCAGAAGGCGAGTATGAAACATTGACGATCAGGTATCAAGGGAATGCGGGAAGAGTGCTTTTCCCCGAACTGGCTGAAGACTTAGGATATTTAGATCCGATCAAATTAGAGTGGGTGAATAATACGATAAGTGGGCCACAAAGTATACAAACAGCGGCAACAGGTGATACAGACTTTGGCTGGGCCTTTAACGGGGCAATTGTCCAACTAAGGGCAAATGGTGCGCCTGTCAAATCTGTAATTGGTTATTACGGCAGTGATGAGGAAGAGTTTTATGGATATTATGTTTTGGAAGACAGTCCAATTAAGGAAGCAAAAGATTTTATCGGAAAAACAGTAGGGATGAATACGTTGGGTGCACATGCAGAATTTATGCTAAAGGAATACCTCAAACAAAGTGGGCTTACTGATAAGGAAATCGAACAAGTAACAATGGTTGTTGTTCCACCAGTTAATACGGAACAAGCTTTAAGAGAGAAGCAGATTGATGTTGCGACACTAAGTGGTATGTCTCGTGAACTAGCAGTAGAAAATGGTGGAATTCGCCCAATCTTCAAGGACTATGAGTTATTTGGTTCATTTACGGCTGGAAGTCTCATGATGACAGAGAGATTTATCCAGGAGAATCCAAATACTGTTAGAAAATTAGTAGAAGGAACAGCTAAAGCAATTGAATGGGCAAGAGACACACCTCGTGAAGAAGTAATTGCAAGATTTGAAAAGATTATTGAAGAGAGAGACAGGCAGGAAGATACAGAGGCTTTACAATATTGGAAAAGCGCTGGTGTTTCAGAAATTGGCGGATATATGCAGCCAGAGAGTTTCCAACTATGGATCGATTGGTTAGTGAAGAATGGAGAGCTAGAAGAAGGTGAAGTAAAGGTAGAAGATTTATTTACAAATGAATTTAATCCGTATAAAGATGAGTTTGAAGATTAGGCAGGGGAGGGAAATCATGTCCGAAAAAATAAAATTTGATGGAGTAAGTAAAGTGTTTAGGTTAAGAGACAGCCAGAAAAAGAATGCAACACGAGAATTTACTGCAGTTAAGGATCTTAATTTTACAGTGAAAGATGGAGAATTTCTTACAGTGGTAGGACCTTCAGGATGTGGAAAGTCCACTTTATTAGATATGCTTGGAGGGTTAATAAAACCAACTACAGGAAGGGTTTTATTAAATGGAACACCTATTGAAGGCCCCGGGTTAGAGCGGGGAGTTGTCTTTCAACAATATGCATTATTTCCCTGGAAAACAGCCCTAGCTAACATTGAGTTTGGCCTTGAGGCTAAAAAAGTCCCTAAGAAGGAAAGACAAGAAAAAGCTCAAGAATACTTGGCACTGGTTGGATTGTCCGAATTTGCGTATCGATACCCTCATGAGTTATCTGGAGGGATGAAACAACGAGTAGCGATAGCTCGAAGTCTTGCATACGACCCAGAAGTATTATTAATGGATGAACCCTTTGCAGCACTCGATGCCCAAACGCGAGAATCACTCCAGGAAGAATTGCTGCAAATTTGGGAGAAGACAAAAAAGACGATTGTTTTTATCACACATGGAATAGACGAAGCAGTCTATTTAGGTCAACGAGTTGCGGTCATGACATCCCGCCCAGGTACGTTAAAGGGAATGATTGATATATCGTTTGATTCAAGAACAGAAGAAGGAGATTTACGCTCCACTCCTGAATTTACTGTGGCACGTCACCAAGTTTGGACACTCTTAAGCGAAGAAGTTAATAAAACTCGTTATAAAGAAACCTTAACGGTATAAATAAAGAGGTGATTAAATTGAACAGTGAAAAAACAATTGCCATTCCAATGAAATCCGCTCAGTCCGTTTTCGTTTTACCTTTCCGAACGTTAAAAAATGCCTTCAAGAAAATGATTATCATTTTATTATTCGCTGTGATTTGGGAGGTAGCACCAAGAATAGGTTTAGTAGATGCGATTTTCCTGCCGCCTCTATCGGAAGTGCTAGTCGCATGGTTTGAATTAATAAGATCGGGCGATTTATTTACCCACTTCTCGGCAAGTATTACTCGATCTTTTTTGGGATTCATTTTAGCCATAGCTATTGCTATTCCATTGGGGCTTATGATTGGATGGTATCCCATTGTCCATGAATTATTTAGTCCAATATTAGAATTGTTTCGAAATACTGCTGCACTGGCTCTGCTCCCTGTTTTTATCCTGATCTTGGGAATAGGGGAAACGTCAAAAGTTGCGATTATCCTTTTCGCATGCTTATGGCCATTATTGCTGAATACCATTAACGCAGTTCGAAATGTAGACCCATTGCTTATTAAGTGTGCTAAATCTATGAATCTAACTTCCTTTCAATTGTTTTACAAAGTAATTATTCCAGCTTCTGTCCCTACTATATTTACTGGAATACGTTTAGCGGGTACGTCTTCCATTCTTGTTTTAATCGCCGCAGAGATGGTAGGTGCAAAGGAAGGACTTGGTTTCTTTATTAGTTACACGCAGTTTAATTTTCAAATTGCAGAAATGTACGCAGGAATCATTACGATTTCCTTACTTGGTTTATTACTGAATCAATTACTGGTTAGCTTGGAAAAAAGATTCTCCAGATGGAAATCTGTTTAATTTTATGAGGGGGAAGGGAAATGAAAAGTGATAAAAAAATGAAATTAGGAGCCTTTTTTATGATACCGGGTCACCATGTGGCAGCTTGGCGTCATCCAAAAGCAGAGACCCATAACATCTTAAATCTAGAATTCTATAAGGAAGTGGCCCAAACAGCTGAACGAGGGAAATTTGATATGATCTTTCTAGCAGATGGATATACTGCAGGTCATGGACATTCCTTGGCAAATGCTCAATCTGTTGGAATACGTATGGAGCCTTTTGTATTATTATCTGCACTTTCCGCAGTTACAGAGCATATCGGTTTAGCAGGAACGGTATCCACTACCTATAACGAACCATTTCATGTTGCAAGGAAATTTGCAGCACTTGACCATCTAAGTAATGGACGTGCAGCATGGAATGTGGTTACTTCTAGTGGTGAAGCGGAGGCAAGGAACTTTAGTAAGGATCATCATTTGCTTCATTCCAAACGTTACGAAAGAGCAGAGGAATTTGTTGATGTTGCAGCTAAGTTATGGGATAGCTGGGAAGATGATGCAATAATGATAGATAAAGAGAAAGCACAGTATTATGACCCTTCAAAAGTTCATAGAGTAAACCATAAAGGAGAATGGTTCTCTGTTGAAGGTCCGTTAAATATATCTCGCCCTCCACAAGGATATCCAGTGATCATACAAGCTGGTTCATCTGAAGATGGGAAGGAGCTAGCAGCCAGAACTGCAGAGGTTATTTTTACTGCTTGGCAGACACTTGAAGAAGCGCAAGTGTTTTACAAAGATGTCAAAGGAAGAATGAAAAAATATGGTCGTTCTCCTGATGAGTTAAAGATTATGCCGGGTGTTTTTCCTGTTATTGGTAGGACAGAAAAGGAGGCAGAAGAAAATAAAGCATTTTTAGAATCGCTTATACCAGAAGAAGCTGGTGTTGCTTTATTATCTAGTCACTTAAATATAGATCTATCTGGTTATCCAGTTGATGGTCCGTTACCTGATTTACCTTCATTGGAGGATGTGAATGGAGCAAAAACTCGATTTAAGTTAATAAAAGACCTTGCAGAACGTGAAAATCTTACGATACGACAATTGTACCAACGTGTATCTGGGGCAAGAGGCCATCGTGAAATTAAAGGCACTCCAGAGCAAATTGCGGATCAATTGCAAGAGTGGTTTGAAAATGGGGCAGCAGATGGATTTAATATTATGCCACCTTATTTTCCAGATGGTCTAGAGGATTTTGTTCAGCTTGTTATTCCGATATTGCAGGAGAGAGGGCTGTTTAGAGAAGAGTATGAAGGAAGTACTTTAAGGGAGAATCTAGGTTTGCGTTTTCCAGTTAATTCATTCACTAGACAGAACGTTCATTGAGCATAAGATTTTTTATACTTAAAGGGGGCATATATGTATGGCTCCTTTTTGCTATAATAGAAATAAAAGAATCTAATCTATTAGTATAAGGGTGATTAAATGAACATAGAGAGTTTAAGTATCTTTTGTCTAGTGGTGGAGGAGGGCAGTATAAGCCAGGCAGCCCGTCTAAAAGAACTTTCTCAACCAGCTGTTACAAGACAAATTCATCAAATGGAGAATACATATGGCACGTTATTATTTGACCGAACAAATGGAAAGCTATACCTTACAGATGCTGGTGAAGCACTATATCCTATTGCGAAGGAAATTGTTAGAGGCTTTCAATTCTCTAAAGAGGCCATTCAACAAGTAATTGGAAAAAATGAGCAAAAACTCAGTGTTGGAGCCTCTCTAACGATTGGAGAATACTTATTGCCAATTGCTTTAGGTAACTTTAAAAAGAAACATCCTAATATAAACCTTTCCCTGCAAATTTTAAATACAGCCCATATTCTTGATATGCTCGAAAATAATGTGATTGACGTAGCAATGGTAGAAGGTGTGGTGGAAAATAAAGCGTTTGAAATCCAGAAGTTTGCAGACGATGAGCTAATCTTAATATGTGATAAAGAACACCCATGGAATGAAAGAGAAAGCATTGAGATTCAAGAAATCACGAAGGAACATTTAATATGGAGGGAGTCCACTTCTGGTACAAGAATGATTGTAGAAAAAGCGTTAAGGGAATTTATTCAATTAGATGAAATCAGAGGTTACATGGAGCTAGGAAGTACACAAGCGATCAAAAGTGCAGTAGAAGCTGGATTAGGGATTAGTATTCTTCCTAGAATTACCGTTAAAAAGGAACTCGAACAGGGAGATCTTCGGGAAGTCAAAGTATCCAACTTTCAATTAAACAGGGACTTATGGTTAGTTCAAAAATCGGAGAGATTTAATAAAAAAAGTACGGAAACATTTGTGAAATATATTCTTTCTTTATCACAAATATAGATGACAGTTTGACTTATATGCCGTAAGCCTCTACCTTAAGAATCCTTAGAAAAAAGCACGAGAAGTAGGGGCCAAACGGCCAGTTAAAGTTTAATTTCTTTTAGTCGATAGGACCCCTTTTTATGTTGCTGCCAACCATTTGGTTCAGGAAGGAAAGTTCTCTGACTGATTGAAGTTCATTTTATGTTTAAAGAAGTTTCTTTAAATCATTAATTGCTTGTAAATGCATACCCTCATGAAAAATAGTACGGATCAGCACTTGTTCTATGGTTTGCATACCCATTTCTGAAGGTGGAAATTCTTCCTCTAACCGATTTCCGTATAATGCTCTGATTTGCGAAGGTTGCTCGAGGAGTAATATCTTTAAATCTAATAAGGATGGGGTAGTTTCATCAAAATTGGCCGGTGTAGTTCCAAAACCAAACCAAGATGAGAACTCCTTCTGGATAGGCTGTTTTTCTTTTGTTATAGCTTCCATCCAAAGGTATTGATCAAGATAAACATGACCGAGATTCCAACGGATATTATTTCTAAACCCTTTTGGAATAATATCTGCTTGCTCTTCCGATATGTTTTCTACTGCATCAATTATTTCCTTACGATAGGTATTAAGCTGCTTGAACAGCACTTCATGGCGTGTTTTCACTTTTACTTTTATCCTCCTAATTTTTAAAAAGCCTGATATCATGATAATTCAGGCCTTTTTCCTTTAAACACCCACTTAATCAGCCTCTTTCCTTGCTCGGGGGTGATTTGCTCCTCGTTTATTTCCTTTAAAACAGATCGCCATAAGGCAAGGACCAGACGATCAAGTCCAGCAATGTCATTATCATTTATAGAAGCAAAAAATTCTTCTAATTTTGTTACCTTATTATGATTGATTTCTTCACTCATTAACACACTTACTTCATTCTTTATTGCAAATTCTAATCCAACGATGAACGCAGCCTCTAATTTCCTATCCGGATCTTCAAATAATGATGCAGCTCCCTCCATTCGGTCCAATATTCGCTGTTCTATTTCAGCTTTTACCACTTCATAGAGATTTTGTTTCGAGCCAAAATGGTGATAAATCGCTCCGGTCGTAACTTCAGCAGCCTTGGCTAGCTCTGCAATATGGACTCCTTTATATCCATGCTTACTAAATGCTTCTAATGCCACTCCAATAATTTTTTCTTTCTTTGTTCCAGGTATAGGTATCCAATTCTTCATATTTTCATCATAGCATATTGACAGGTGTGCGTAAATAAATTATGTTTAACGTAACTTGATTATGCAGACAGAATAAAACCATTATGGAGGGATTAAGATGAAATTAGCATTTTTATCACATCCGGTAAAAGATCTAAAAGCATCCCTGAATTATTACCGAGAAGTTTTTGGATTCGAGGAAGCATGGAGGGAAGGGGACCATACCGCTGCATTAAAACTGCCAGATTCAGAAATCAAGTTAATGATTGAGGATGATGATGAAGGTTTTTCAGCAGGTGGGGTATTCGTAGTAGTGAGTGTGGATCAATTTTATGAAGAAAATAAGGAGAAAATTAATTTTGTAAAAACACCTTGTGATATTCCGCCAGGCAGATATGCTATTTTCCAAGATATAGATGGGAATGTGATGAGAATTATTGATATGTCTAAGGAAAGATAGTGTATAAAGGGAAGTCAATTGGAGTCTATCCATTTTGTTAGAGGAATACAATTTTTTAGAGTAGAGAATTTTTATTATACTATTTGAGGCTGGGACATAACTAATTTTTTTAATCCAAAAGACGAACGAAGCACCAAGTTAGTGGAGGAAATATACGTAGACTCCTGCGGGAAAAGCAACAAGCGAAGACCCCGCAGGAAGTGCCCTTCTTCCGAGGAGGCTGAGACGTTGCCCGCGGAAAGCGAAGTATATTTCCGGAACGGTATTTCTCCACTAAGCATCGTTCGGATTTTTCTTTTGATAAAAAACTTTTGTCCCGGTCTTTTTTTGTAGAACAAGACCAATACATGAACTTCCCAGCCATTTTGAGAAATAGACTTTCAGACCTAATTTCTAACAAATTCTGTCGATTTCTTTCGATTTGTTCTATAATAGGATTATTGTATTGAGGAGGGAAATTATGACACACAAAACAGACATCGAAATTGCTCAAGAAGTACAACTTAAACCGATTGAAGAAATAGCAAAACAAGCAGGTATTGATCGAGAAGACCTTGAAATGTACGGGAATCATAAAGCAAAAATTGATTACCAGGCAATGGATAAATTAAAGGAACGGGAGGATGGCAAGTTAATTCTTGTTACAGCGATTACACCGACCCCGGCAGGAGAAGGGAAAACGACAACTTCCGTTGGCCTTGGTGATGCACTTCATCGCCTAGGTGAAAACACAATGATTGCTATTCGTGAGCCATCCTTGGGACCTGTTTTTGGCATAAAAGGTGGAGCGGCTGGCGGGGGCTATGCACAAGTTGTACCGATGGAAGATATCAACCTGCATTTCACAGGCGACTTCCACGCCATTGGAGCTGCGAATAATTTGCTTGCTGCTATGATTGATAACCATATTCATCACGGAAATGAATTGAACATAGACTCACGCAAAATCACTTGGAAACGAGCAGTGGATATGAATGATCGCCAACTTCGTTTTATTGTAGATGGTCTACATGGCAAGGTAAATGGTGTTCCACGGGAGGATGGCTTTGATATAACGGTAGCATCAGAAGTGATGGCAATTCTTTGTCTGTCCAATTCTATGGTGGAACTTAAAGATAAGTTGAAAAATATTATTGTTGGTTATACATATGATGATAAACCAGTGACCGCTGGAGACATAAAAGCACACGGCGCTATGGCTGCTTTATTAAAAGACGCACTTAAGCCGAATCTAGTTCAGACATTAGAACATACACCTGCACTTGTTCATGGTGGCCCGTTTGCAAATATCGCACATGGTTGTAACAGTGTGATGGCAACTAAAATGGCATTAAAGTATGCCGATTATGTCGTGACAGAAGCTGGGTTTGGAGCTGACCTTGGTGCAGAGAAGTTTTTTGATATTAAATGTCGAGTTTCAGGTGTGAGACCATCTGCAGTAGTACTTGTTGCTACGGTTCGTGCTTTAAAGATGCATGGTGGAGTAGCAAAAACGGAATTAAACGATGAAAATGTAGCTGCCGTTGAAGCCGGCTTACCAAATCTAATGAAGCATTTAGAAAACATTCAGAATGTTTACGGAATGCCTGCCGTGGTTGCAATTAATAAATTCCCAACCGATACGGCAGAAGAATTACAGGTAATTGAAGAAAAATGCCGTGCTCTTGGTGTTACTGTTGTTTTATCTGATGTATGGGCAAATGGTGGAGCTGGCGGAGAGGCTTTAGCGAAAGAAGTTATTCGTCTTACTAAGGAAGAGCATGCCGAGCTTCATTATGCCTATGAACTTGAAGATACAATTACGCAAAAAATTGAAAAACTTGTTAAAAAGGTATATGGCGGGAAAGGAATCGAACTTTCACGTGGGGCTGAGCGGGAGATTCAACGATTGGAAGCTTTAGGATTTGGAAGACTGCCGATCTGTGTTGCCAAAACACAATATTCATTTTCCGATGATGCAACGCAACTCGGACGTCCAACTGACTTCACTATCCATATTCGCAACGTGAGAATATCAGCTGGAGCAGGTTTTATTGTTGTTCTGACTGGCGAAATAATGACCATGCCAGGCTTGCCGAAAAGACCTCAAGCAGAGCAAATTAATGTGGATGAAAACGGTAAAATATCGGGATTGTTCTAAGGGAGGGTCCTTATGAAATGAATTATCAAGAAGCATTAAATTATATCCATACACCAATGATAAATGGGATGAAATTTGGGTTAGAAAGAATGCAGCTTATCATGGAAGCTCTAGGAAACCCACAGGATAAACTAAAAGTGATTCATATTGCTGGAACAAATGGAAAGGGCTCGGTTGCTTCCTATCTATCACATGTTCTAACCAGCGCTGGATATAAAACAGGACTCTTTACCTCGCCGTTTTTAGAAGCCTTTAATGAGCGGTTTAAGATTAACAACCAGGAAATCGAAAATGAAGCTTTAAGCCGGATTACGGGGTTAGTGAAAGAAAAAGTGGAGGCTGTGCAAGTAAGCCTAAGCGAATTTGAGCTAATTACGGCTATTGCTTTCCAATACTTTCATGAAGAACAATGTGATGTGGTTGTACTTGAGGTAGGGCTGGGCGGAAGATTAGATTCGACGAATATTATTCATTCGCCAGTTTTATCCATCATTACATCCATTGGTTATGACCACCAAGCGTATTTAGGGGATACTCTACCAGAAATTGCTGGGGAAAAAGCAGGAATAATAAAGGAAGGTCGTCCAGTTATTCTATACCCTCAGGAAAAGGAAACGGAAGATGTCATCTTAGGAGTTGCCTCTGAGAAAAATAGCAAAGTGGTTATACCGGATTTTTCACAAATCAAGCTAATAGAAAAAAGCTTGGAAGGACAAACCTTTGATTATAAAGACTGCAAACAGATTAACATTTCATTGCTTGGAGAACATCAGTTAAAGAATGCGGCCTTAGTTATAGAAGCAATAGAATCCATACGCGCAGAAGGTTTCAAAATCGATGGAGCAGCTTTGATTAGAGGACTGGCTGCAACAAAATGGCCAGGTCGATTTGAGGTCATAAAGCAGCGTCCCACAGTTATTATCGATGGAGCACATAATATTGACAGTGTTCGTACATTAATGGGAAATTTAACAACGTATTTTCATGACAAGAGAATGATTGCGATTTTTGGAGTATTGAAGGATAAAGATGTCTCTCAGATGATAGAAGAAGTGTCAAGTCGAATACAGACTTTTATAACCGTAACACCGGACAGCCCAAGAGCAATGCTTGCAGGTGAACTAGCGGATGAGCTAAGAGATAAAAATTTGAATGCAATATCCAGTGAAAGTTATGAAGAAGCTGTGGAGCTTGCACTCAAGATGGCGAACACTGAGGATATTATCTGTTCGTTTGGTTCCCTTTATTATATTGGCTCCATTCGCCGTGTTTTTAATCAATTGGAAAAGTGACAGTATATTGAAAGGGTCGATTAGTGATGGATAAAGAAAAAATTCAAAGTGCAGTTCGAATGATCCTAGAAGCGATCGGAGAAAACCCAGATCGTCAAGGATTAATGGACACCCCAAGAAGAGTAGCAGATATGTATGAGGAAGTGTTTGCCGGGATAGAGAAAGACCCAGCGATTCACGCTCAGACTGTATTTGATGAACCACATGAAGAAATGGTTTTAGTGAAGGATATTCAATTCTCCTCTATGTGTGAGCACCATTTAGTTCCGTTTATTGGAGTAGCTCACGTTGCCTATATGCCGAAGAATGGCCGAGTCATAGGATTAAGCAAGCTTGCCCGTATTGTGGATGATATAAGTAAACGTCCACAGCTCCAAGAAAGAATAACTAAATCAGTGGCTGACTTATTAATGGAGGAATTAGCTCCGATTGGTGTCATGGTAGTCATTGAAGCAGAGCATATGTGCATGAGCATCCGTGGGGTGAAAAAGCAGGGCTCTACGACAGTAACAAGTGCAGTGCGAGGGGAATTTAAAACAAATAGTAAGTCACGAAATGAAGTGCTGGCATTAATCAATCGTTAACATGGAGTGAGTGTGCGTTGAATAAAGCAGATATAAGGCAAAATATCATTAAGAAGCTGAAAAACGTATCAGAAACAGAGAGAAACAGGGTAGACGCTAAGCTCTTTGAGGAGCTAATTTCTTCTTCTTACTGGAAAAATGCAAAAAGAATTGGTGTTACAGTTTCCAATGGCTTCGAATGGAATACTAAACCTATCATTGAGGAAGGCTGGAAGCAAGGGAAAGCGATGTGTGTCCCGAAGTGCTATCCTACTCTAAAAGAGCTGAAGTTTTTTGAACTGGAAAAATTTGATCAGCTTGAGATTGTTTATTACAATTTACAAGAGCCAAAGCCTTCAGAAACAATTGAAGTAAAAAAGAATGAGATGGATTTAATCATCGTACCTGGTATTGTTTTTGATAGAAGGGGCTATCGTATTGGATTTGGCGGCGGGTATTATGACCGGTTTTTAGCTAATTATAAAAAGCATACGGTCTCCATCCTGCACTCGCTTCAATTAATGGATGAGATTCCGGTTGATGAACATGATATTGCGATAAACACTTTAATTACAGAAAAAGGCTTCGTTGATTTATAAAACGAAGCTTTTTTTGATAATTCCAGAGCTTACAAGCTATATCATGCAAACAGTGGCATGGTACTGTGTATATTTTGGAAGTAACAAACGAGTGGCCAAATACAACTATGGGACTGAAAAGAATATTCTATACTAAATGTCTATTTAATCTAATAAATGATTTGAATAAAGGATATATTCGTATTAGAATAAAACTAGACTAACAGTATAAAGAAATATGAGAAAAGGTGGAAAGATGAATCAAAAGAAGAAGCAAATTATTGACGCAGCACAAAGGCTCTTTATTAAAAAAGGATTCTCATCCACTTCGATTCAGGATATTTTAGACGAAGCAGAAATTGCAAAGGGGACCTTTTATAATTATTTCAGCTCCAAAAATGAATGCTTAATGGCAATATTAGAATTAATAAGCGAAGAAATAATACAAGAACGAATTCATCTAGCATACGGTAAGGAGCGTGACGATGAATCGGTGTTTGCTGCTCAAATGGCTGTACGATTTAATATAGATAAAAAACATAATTTAATGGCACTTTTTTCCACTGTACGTGGAAGTGAGGATAAAGACTTACAAGCTTTTCTAGATAAACAGTATGTTATGGAACTGCACTGGGTTGCTAATAGGTTAAAGGAAATTTATGGCCAGGAGATTGACTCGCTATCTTATGATTATGCCATTATATTTCTTGGGATTGTACAGCAGGCAGCCTATGTAGTGAAACGGACCAAACCTAGTATTGATCAAACAGAAGCGATGATTCAGTTCTCTTTAAATCGGATAAGCTCGCTAATTGAAACACAAAGTGGTGTGGGTAACGCATTTTTCCATGAAGAGGATTTCTATAAATTCTTAAACGTGGAAGAGCCCAGCCTGGATGTTTTAAAGCAGCAAATTGTTGAAACCTTAAATGAGATAAACGAAGCCCGTTTTCCAGAAAAGGAGTATTATGCTTTTATAATAGAGGAATTACAGCGGGAGAAACCAAGGATGGTCCTTCTTGAGAGTATTTTTCTTACCTTAAGTAAAGAAGTAGAAGGAACCATAAACGAAGGAAAGATAAGAAAAGTTTCTTCACTTGCATGGCGTTTGATTGAAAGGGAGAAAAGGAAGCGGTTAAAGTAAGGAGCTGAGACCATGCTTTTACAGGTTCGGAAAATGACAGAAAAGTATGCAACAGAGGTTCTCTGTTGGAAATATGACAAGCCATATGATTTTTATAATCAGATTCTTTCCAGTGGAGCAATAATGGAACTGCTTACTTATAAATATTATGTCGTATTGGATGATTATCTTAAGGTTATTGGCTTTTTCTGTACAGGAAAGCCAGCACGAGTACCATTGGGAGAAAAATTCTATATATACGAAGAAGATTGTGTCGACATTGGGATTGGGCTAAAACCGGAACTGACGGGCAAAGGGAATGGGAAGACGTTCTTAACTTTTATCCTTCGCTTTCTCGAAGAAAGTGACTCACGAGATATTCGGCTCACAGTAGCAACCTTTAATAAGCGAGCAATTAAGTTATATGAAAATGTAGGTTTTAAAGAACAAATACGATTTTACAAGAATGACACGGAATTTATGACGATGATTAAGAGAAAGGATGGTATGATTGGTGGTTGATGGAATTAATCATCTATTGTTCTCTGTATCTCATTTAGAAAAATCCATTGCATTTTATCAACATGTTTTTCATGCAAAGTTACTAGTGAAAGGTAGGAACACAGCTTACTTTGATTTAAATGGTATCTGGCTGGCACTGAATGTTGAAAAGGACATTCCGAGAAACGAAATTAATCAATCTTATACACATATTGCTTTTTCTATTGATGAAAAAGACTTTGATCGAATGTATGAACGTTTAATAGATTTAGGTGTAAATATTTTGCCTGGTCGAGATAGAGATGAGCGGGATAAAAAGTCTATATATTTTACAGATCCAGATGGACATAAATTTGAATTTCATACAGGGACATTGCAGGATAGAATAGATTATTATAAAACGGAGAAGAATCATATGGAATTTTTCGATTAAAGGTTACCAACACGGAACCAGCAAAGCGGCGCCTGTCCTAATGCATTTCGAGTGCATGCCCATCCGCCAGGCTTGGTGGCTGGGAGACAATTAATCTGCTTAACAAAAAAGACGAACATTCTGCTATTCTAGCGGAGGAAATATACGTAGACTCCTACGGGAGGATAGGCCTAGGTGAGACCCCGCAGTGCGTTAGCACGAGGAGGCTCAGCAGCCGCCCGTGGAAAGCGAAGTATATTTCCGTAGCGGTTATCTCCGCTATTTTGTTGGTTCTTTTCTTTAATTTCCATTTGGAGAAGTGGCACCACACGAAATGTCGTACACTCATAGACCAAAAAAAGAGGCTGCTCCTCTATTAAAGCAACCCTCAGCTAAATTATTTCATATGAGCAAACCCTAAATCTGTATCTACTTCTCCATAAATGCGATTGCTATCATAATCTTCGCCATTTAACCATTCCCCAAAATCAAACACAGTTGGCTCTTGATCTCCGCCAAGCGCAAACCAAACCTTCTTTTCTTTTGGCAGGTAACCAGAAGTATGGATGGTTCCTGACCAACTTTTATAATCCGTAGCAAAGACGCCTTTATTTATGTCATTTAATAAATGAAATGCTTGATGAATATTATCAGCGTCGTTCTGCTGTTCATGAATCGCATTTAGTCGTTTATGAGACTCATCTAAGTAATGGCGATTCTCTTCTTTTAATATCTCAAAGTGATTTGTACAAGCATTGCCTTTACGTACTTCTACTGATCTAGGAGTAGCCTCAATAATTGATGTTTCTCCATTTGAATCCAACACAATATAACTAAAAGAGTGACGGTGCGGAATCTCTTTTAAAAAGTCTTCTGCTTCTTGTGTCGTTGCACAATTTTCTAGCATCATTCTTCCTATCATATGGCAGACAAATCCACTGCCAGGCTTTTTGCGATGAATGGAATTATATCCCATAGCTAACCCTTTTTCATTCATTCCATCCATCCGTCCAGTGATTCGCTGTGCTGGCCCAATGACTGCATAGCCACTATCTGATGGGGCAAAAACATGAAATCTTCCCTCGTATGTCTTTGGGTGATAATCGTAATTACGCACTAGAAAATCTTTTCCAGTAAATGTCGAGCACCCACTACGTGGCGCTTCAATTCTATATCCACCAAAGTCACGAAGAATTTCCTCCATCGGCTGCTTCAGTGAATCCTGCATTCCGATTAATTCCTCCCGAATGGCAGGTGCATACTTCTGAAAAATGTCCTTTGTTTCCTGGACATTAATATCGAAGCGGGGTCTTCGTAGCTGCCATTGCCTTCTTCTGTTTTTCATAATAAGAGAATCACTCAATTGATTTCCTTGAATCTGCCCTAACTCATAATGACTGCCTCTAAACTGGATAATATCGCTGTATATTTGCTGCATTTTCCCCATCCTTGTTTTTCAGTATATATGTAATTGTACAGGAAAAAATAATCGATGTGAAAAGAATGGAAGCGAATAAATTCGAGACTTGAGAATGATGGAACCTTTAGTTTGGTAAATGGGTTGAAGTTGTCCCTCTCATTACAAGGAAATATCTACATATTACCATGAAGGCAAATAATACCAAATTATGAAAAAACCATCACTTGAAAACGTTTGTTGTTTTTGGAATAATAGTTTATAGGAAGAATTACAATACATATGGGGGAATTACTAAATGAAAATCGTAGCCATGGTTGGAAGCAACCGCAGTGACTCATATAATATGCAGCTTGCTACTTTTATGCAAAAAAGATACGCACAAAAAGTAGAAATCGAGATTTTACCGATTAATAAACTACCATTTTATAATCAGGATGATGAATTGAATCCACCCGAGATTGTTAAAGAAATTAGAAACAAAATTAAAGAAAGTGACGGAATCCTGTTTGTGACTCCGGAATACAATGCCTCCATCCCGGGCGTATTAAAAAATGCTATTGATTGGTTCTCACGTGTGGAGAAGGTAATGGTAAACAAACCAGCAATGATAGTTGGCGCTTCAATGGGTGCTTTAGGAACGGTAAAGGCACAATTACAGCTTCGTCAGATTTTGAATTCTCAAGGGGTTTCTACTTTAACATTGCCAGGAAATGAAGTATATGTTGGCTCTGTACACGAAAAGATTGATGAGAATGGCAACCTTATAGATGAATCAACTATTCAGTTTATTGATACTGTAGTAGATAATTTTATGAATTGGATTGAAAAAGTAGTAATTTACGCAAGCGCATATTAATAGAATGATATACTCGTCTCTAGTTGAGGCGGGTATTTTTTATACATAAAAAATGAGAATCCAGTCCATAATACAAAAGTAAACTTTCAGGTTTTTATCCTACATAGAAAGGAGTTTTACAGATGAATATTTTCTATGGAGTGGTGTTTAGTTTATATATAGCTTTTCCTTTCTTAGCATCAGCAAATGAGTATGACAAACTGGCTTTGGAGGTAATGGAGAAGGGCCATCCTTCTGTTGTGGAAAGCAAAGCCATTCTAAAAATCCATGCGAAAGAACTGGGAATTGAAGCAGAAGGCAAGGATACAGAAACGCTTTCTAAGGAAGTTCATCAAACTATGATTAGAAATGCAGCTGATGAACTAGGGATAGAAGCGGAAGGGAAACAATTAGAAATGTTAAAGGCTGAGGTGTTTGAAGCTAAAGTAATAAAACAAGCAGAAGTGCTTGGTATCAAGACTGAGGGTAAGAATATAAAGGAATTAGCCAAAGAAGTTAAGAAACAAAAAGTAAATAAGCATGTAAATGATCTGGGCATATATACGGTAGGTAAGGATACAAAAGAACTGAAAAAAGAGGTAATGCGAACAAGGTTAACAATGGAAGCAAAAGCATTAGGATTGGAAACAGAAGGAAAGGATGTGGAAACATTGATTTCGGAAATACATGCAACGAAAGCAAAACAAACAGCAGATTTATTAGGTATCGCTACAACTGGAAGAGATGTAGAAAGCCTGCTTGAAGAGATTATCACTAATCACTATGAAGAGGCAAAGGAAAAAAGCCTATATCCTTTTAGTGAGAGATATATGTACCATTAAGGAAGATTAGATTTCAGCCACCATCCAAGTGATAAGAAAGGGTGATCGGTGTTAAGCATGACTAACACCTATCGCCCTTTTATTTTGATAATAGTGTAAAACGCTGGATACTCATGAAACTCTGAACAAGAAAGCTAACTTGTCCATTTTTTTAAGGACATTTACCTATTAATAGAATTCATGAATATTGGTGTCGAAAGATTTATATCGAAATATGTACCTTTTTGTCTTTAATTGTTAGATTTTGTTACAATTCGTTACCAAAATGCCACATTTATTCCGTAATTTCACCCTAGAATAGAATTTGTGACTTTACAACAGAATCTATGAAACTAGGGATAGGTGTTTTTATGAAAAAGTGGATAGCAATGGCAGTGGCTTTTTTTTTATTCAGTAACATGAACGCTCAGGGTGTAGCAGCGCACGAAAAAAATGTGCCTGAGGAACCTGGATTAATGAGTGAAGCAGCTATTTTAATAGAAGCAAATAGTGGTCAGATACTTTATGAGAAAAATGCGGATACTCCAATGTACCCAGCAAGTATTACGAAAATCGCATCCGCCATTTATGCAATTGAAAATGGTAACTTAGACGATATTGTCACAATCAGTGAAAATGCTGCAAATACGAAAGGTTCATCCGTTTTTCTGGAGGAAGGTGAGCAAGCTCCTTTAGGAAAGCTCGTTCAAGGGATGCTCATTAATTCAGGAAATGATGCAGGAACCGCTATTGCGGAGCATTTAAGCGGAAGTGTGGAGCAGTTTTCTTCAGATTTCAATACATACCTAGAAGAGAAAGTTGGAACAAAGAATACGCATTTTGAAAATTCACATGGATTGTTTGACGCTGAGCATATGACTACAGCAGAAGACATGGCGAAGATTACACAATATGCGATGGACAATGAAACCTTTATGGATATTTTTAGTACAAAGGAATTAGCGTGGGATGGAGAAACCTGGGATACGACCATCCAAACGCATCATCGGTTACTAAAAGGTGAGATACCTTATGAGACAATTACCGGTGGAAAAAATGGTTATGTAAATCAATCAGGTTTTACGCTCGTCACAACCGCCGAGCGTAATGGGTTGGAACTTATCGCGGTAACCATGAAAGCAAGTTCAGATATTCAAAGCTATGAGGATACCGTGGAATTGCTAGATTATGGATTTGATAATTTTGCAAATTCCAGTCTTGAAGAAGGAAAAACTTACACAGTGAATAACAAAGAATTCCAAGTTCCGGAAACCACATCTTATACACACGCTTCACAGCAAACAACGAATGAGGACATTAGTGAAGACGGGGTTCTTACACTAAGTGATTCACTGACTTCAACCACTATAGAATTAGAGAAAGTAGAAAAAAATAAACCAGCTCCTGTTCAAAGGGTTTCTAACGATAAGCCATCCGAGTTGTTTGGTATGGGAAGTCACTGGATATTTATTTTTGCTTTTGTCTTTGTTGTGATCAGTGTAGTAGGATTGCTCTTCTGGCAGAGTGCGAGAAACACTCTTATAAAATAAAATCGTAGTAAAGGCGCATGATATCATTCATGCGCCTTTCATTATAGTAGGGGGTAACCTTGGAAGTCGGACCAAAAAAGAATAAAAAATCAGGTGAGATAGAATGAGTATTTTATTCCCTGTATAGGACAAAACAGGTATGGTAGAATATAGAAACTATGTTGCTTGTTCGAAAGGGGATGAAAGTGATGGGAGATCAAAGAGACGATGTGTCTTCTTATGAAAGATTGAATAAAACACCGATCATGATCGTGCTTATATCTGGGGCCTTTATAGCTATTTTAAATCAAACATTACTAGGAACAGCATTACCACATATCATGAATGATCTGCAAATAAATGAAAGTACAGTACAGTGGCTTCAGTCTGTTTTTATGCTCGTTAATGGGATTATGATTCCGGTTACAGCATTTTTAATCGGTACTTTTACAACCAGGGGTCTATTTATCACTGCGATGGCTTTGTTTACAGCAGGAACATTAATGGCAGCTATAGCACCGGGATTCTCGATGTTATTGTCTGGCAGGATCCTTCAGGCGGCAGGGGCTGGTATTCTAATGCCGTTAATGCAAACCATTATGATGCTCATTTACCCAATTGAAAAAAGAGGTTCAGTTATGGGAATGTTCGGTCTGATTATTGCTTTTGCACCAGCAATAGGACCTTCTTTGTCCGGCTACATAGTGGAACATTTTCCTTGGCGAACCTTATTCTTTATGATTCTTCCAATTGCGATTATCGATATTATTGTCGCCTATTTTATACTTAAAAATGTAACCAAGCAAACCTTCCCTAAAATCGATGTGTTGTCCATTATCCTATCTACTTTTGGATTTGGAGGCTTCTTATATGGATTTAGTATAGCGGGAAGTGAAGGTTGGGGAAGCATGCAGGTCATCCTTTCCTTTATTGTTGGAACGATTACACTTACCTGGTTTATCTTAAGACAATTGAATCTTAAACAGCCGATTCTTGAAATGCGTGTATTTCAGTATAAAATGTTTACCTTAACAACCGCACTCGGAATGGTTACATTTATGGCGATGATTGGTGCTGCCGTGGTGCTGCCATTGTATATGCAAAATATGCTTGGGTTTACAGCGTTTGAATCTGGACTTGCCCTTTTACCTGGTGCCATTCTTCAAGGAATTATGAACCCGATAACAGGGAGGATGTTTGATAAATACGGGGCTAGATGGCTAGGAATTACAGGGCTGTCTCTTATTGTTATTACAACATTTATGCTTGCTTTCCTTACAACGGAAACAACCTTTACGTATATTGCAGCCGTACATGCATTTCGTATGCTTGGAATTGCTATGGTCATGATGCCGACAACTACAGCTGGCTTAAATGTACTGCCTACCGATTTAATTTCCCATGGAACTGCTGTTAATAATACGTTTAGACAGGTGGCCGGTGCAATCGGCACAGCACTGCCAATTACTGTTATGACTACAACAGCCATCCCTAATAGAGGAATAGAAGGACTGATTCATGGCGTTAATATTTCTTTTGTCGTAGCAGGCATCATTGCGCTAATCGGTTTAATAATCACTTTCTTTATTCAAGATAGAAAAACAGAACAAGCTCGTGGATGAGCCTGTTCTGTTTTCTTCGATTCTATAGTAGTAGATACGATCCAACGTTTAGCTTAAGTTCTCGCTTGGATTACATTCGTCGTTTTCTCTAACTAGCTTAAATTTCCTTCTTTCGCATAACGTAATAAATCAATCCTATCCCAACGAGTCCTAAAAGGAGGAGGCCTGCGCTCATGAAAGCTGGGGCGACAAAGCCCCCGAGGGTTACCGCCCCTCCAGCAATAATCATTTGTGCTTGGCCTGCTAGGCTATCCAAGGCAAGGTAGGAGCTTTTATGGTCTCCATCTGCAAGCTCTGCCAGTAATGTCTGGTGAACCGGTACATAAATAAGTTCTCCAATGGATGCAATAACCATTAGCCCAATAAGAAACCATGGAGAAGATGTATAGCTTATCCATGCATAACCAATCACATAAAAGCTCATCCCCGCAAGGAGTTTCCACGAATTGGAGCGATGCTTCACCATCCATGCAACAATCCCAACCGTAAGTACGACAAGCATAGTGTTCTCTGCCTGTAATATCCCAACCATATTTAATCCGTTAATACTAAAGGTATCGAATAATGTGGTGGAATTCATGTTTTTCTCTAATTGAATAGCAATATAGTTTGTTAAATGTCCCTCTATAGAGAACACCAATACAGAACCAATTAAAAAGAACACAAAAATATGATCTTGTAAAACGTTACGATAATTTGCCCAAATCGATAAAGAAGCTGCAGATATGCTCGCATCTTTTCTAGTAAAAGTCTCATCAATGTAGAGAAATGTTATTATTGCGGAAGCTAGCGAGACGATTGCTACAAATATAAATAAAAAGAAATAATAATCTTCAAATAGGAAAGCACCAGTAATACTTCCAATTGCGATAGCTAGATTGTTTACCCAATACATAGCGGTAAAGACAAAGCTCCGTTGATCCTTTTTGATTAAGTCATAAACCATGGCAGTGGAAACAGGGTAGAAGATACCACTGCAAAAAGAGTTTACTAAGAATAATAGAAAAGTAAGATATGGCAAAACGAGCCATGGTGAATTTAGAAAGGCAATCACTAAATAGGTAATTCCTATCCCAAGTTCTGATAGCACTAGTAATTTCTTTCTTCCAATTCGGTCGGACCAATATCCTCCTAGTAATCCACCGATGATGCCTGCAATAATCACACATATTAGTAGAATACCAGTAATAGTTTCGCCTACTAATTTACTAAAGTAGATAGCAATAAACGGCATAATCATCATGGTAGCCAAAGTTGTTGCGAATTGTAAATAAATTCGGATTTTAATAGAGCGATGCAGAGATTGAAATTTAGACAATCGTCATTCCTCCTATAACAAAGCAAATGAATAGAAAAAACCTTAGGAAATGATCTGTATACATTTCCCAAGGTTTGTTTTAAACGGTCTTAATTTTTAACTTCTTCAGGGAATCGATTATACGCGCCATGCATTACTGGGCCAACATATTGGTTAAGCTTCCAGCCATGCTTAATGGCTGCATTCACAAATTTTTTCGCATTTGTAACTGCCTCTTTTGCAGATTTACCATGTGCTAAATTAGCTGTTACTGCTGCGGCGAATGTACATCCTGCACCATGAGTATAGATTGTATCGTATTTTTCGCCTTCCAACACAATAAATTCTTTCCCATCATAGAAAAGGTCTGCCGCGTTATCAAGCGTTCTTCCACCCTTGATAACGACATTCCTGGCACCGAGCTCATGGATCTTCACTGCAGCTTCCTTCATCCCGTCGATATCCTTGATAGGACCGTCAGTTTGCGCAAGCTGCCAAGCTTCAAACAGATTTGGTGTGGTTACTAACGCAAGTGGCAGAAGTAATTCCCGCATTGCATCTGTATTCTCAGGGAGAAGCACTTCATCCTCACCCTTACAAACCATAACAGGGTCCAAAACATAATTCTTTAATTTATGTTGTGCAAATTTCTTTGCTGCAAGTTCAATAATATCAACTGTTCCGAGCATTCCTGATTTTCCAGCATCAACACCAACAGAAAGTATGGTATCTAATTGTTTTTCCACGGTATCGACATCTACAGATGCTACTTGATGATGCCAACCTTCTGGGGTCATACTTACTATACTTGTTAAAGCAGTCATTCCATATACGTTATACTCTTGGAAAGTCTTCAAATCTGCAGCCTGTCCAGCTCCACCACTTGAATCATTTCCGGCAAGTGTTAGTGTCTTTTTTATTGTCATGTTGACTCCCCCTCTTGTTCAATACTGCATCTTAGTCTAGAATAGTTCTTTTTAAATGATATACCTTTTGAAGAAATGTGTAAAGAGTTAGTTAATTCAGGTGTTTACAGTCAAATTAGTCTAATCACGTTTCAAATGGTATAACTAAATTAAGTTGAAATAACTTAATATAAAGGAGTGTATTTGATTTGGTAAGTTGGTTTATAAATGCGACTATAAAAGAGCTTAAACATAAGCTTGATACTTTTGAGATTACGTCCAAACAATTAGTTTTTCTTTATCTTGAACAAATTGCTTCCTTTAATCCGAAGATAAATGCAATGATTGAAATAAATCCACAAGCGGTTCATTTGGCTGAAATGTTAGATTATGAGAGAAAAACGACAGGGAAAAGAGGAATATTACACGGCATCCCCATTGTGATAAAGGATAATATTGATACGAAAGATAAAATGCATACATCAGCAGGTTCCTTGCTGCTTAAAGACTCATTTGCCAAAGAGGATGCTTTCTTAGTGAAAAATTTACGCAGAGCAGGAGCTATTATTCTTGGGAAAACCAACCTGACGGAATGGGCAAATTTTATTGCCGATGATATGCCAAATGGGTACAGCTCACGAGGTGGACAAGTCCTCAATCCTTATGGTGATAGTTTTGATGTGGGTGGCTCTAGTTCAGGTTCAGGTGCTGCGATTGCGGCAAGTTTTGCTGCTGCTGCGATTGGGACAGAAACCTCTGGTTCTATTCTTAGCCCTTCCAGTCAAAATTCACTCGTCGGGATCAAACCGACTATTGGTTTGATTAGCAGAAGTGGGGTTATCCCGATTTCTCATACACAAGACACACCAGGTCCAATGACAAAAACAGTAGAAGATGCCGCTATTATATTAAATGTGCTTGTTGGTCAGGATGAATCTGATCCTGTCACCTTATCTAACCCTCTTTTGCAAGAAGACTTTACTAATTTTTTAGATAAAGACGGCTTAAAAGGGAAAAGGTTAGGGATAGCAAGGGATCCATACTATACGGAATTAACTGACGAGAGGTTAGAGGTTGTACAATCTGCAATCAAGGTATTAGAAAAGCTTGGAGCAGAAATAGTAGATTCAGTTAAGTTTCCGACTCCGGATGAAGATTGGAATATCGATGTTATGCTTTATGAATTTAAACGGGACATTCATTCGTATTTAGCCACAGTAGAATGTAGCTTAGGAGTGAAAACACTGAAAGATCTCATTGAGAAAAATAAAGAAATCGGAGAAGATGCTCTAAATTACGGACAAGAAATCTTTCTAAAAGCAGAAGCAACGAGTGGTAATTTAACGGATCCGGTTTATTTAAAACGCTTAATGGAAGATGGCTATCATTCTAGAGAGAATGGAATTGATGCAGTAATGAAGAAACATCAATTGGATGCGCTCCTCTTCCCAAGTTATTATGGTTCCGGCATAGCGGCAAAAGCAGGTTATCCTTCTATTACTGTTCCAGCTGGATACACAAAACTAGGAGAGCCTATTGGAATCACCTTCACGGGTCAAGCATTTAGTGAACCTGAGTTATTAAAGCTAGCATATGCTTTTGAACAAGCTACGAAGCATCGAAAAGCCCCACTTTTAGATAAGGAAACTGTATAATTTGAATTGACTGTAAATTTAATTGCAATTATAATAAAATAACATCATAATTCGTTGAACTTCAAGTAATCGTCATAGACATTCATGTGCTGGCGGTTACTTTTTTTATATAGGTTAACGTGATGTAAGATAAGTAGATAAAAGCCGAGCTGAGGATATCCTGTTATATAGCTTGCATGAAAAAGCACTTATAAAAAGAAGCTTCACTTTATAATAAATAAAGGTGGATTATTGGATATGAAAAATATAAGTGAAGTAAACAATGTTCCAATACAACAGAAGCTTAAAGTTATAAAGGAAGTTTTTCCAGAATTATTCACAGGGTCAAAAATTGATATGGAAAAGTTGCAATACATGTTAGGGGACCATGTGGAATCGTTACCATATGAGCTCGTTTGGAAAGGGAAACAGGAAGCTAGAACGGAGGCCACCCAAGAGCCGACAAAAGTATTGTATCCATGTATATCTAAAAGTGTAAACTGGGATGAAACCAGAAACCTGTATATAGAAGGCGATAATTTAGAGACGTTACGCTGGCTAAAACAGACTCATCATCATAAAATAAAAATGATTTATATTGATCCACCTTATAATACAGGGATGGATTTTATCTACCATGATACATTTATGGACCCGGGCTTACGGACCATTCAGGAACGTTTAACTAGCATGCATACTAATTGGCTTAATTTTATGTATCCAAGATTAATGCTGGCATGCAACCTGCTTACGGAAGATGGCATGATTTTTATAAGTATTGGAGACAGAGAATTATATAATTTGAAGAAGATGTGTGACGAGATTTTTGGAGAAGATAACTTTGTGACGACATTGATCTGGGAAAAAAAGAAAAAACCGTCCTTCCTTGATCGTAATGTGGGGAATGTAACGGAGTATATAGTAGTCTACTCCAGAAACAAGGGGAAGACACATGCGCTATCTTTAGAGAGAACGGAGAAAGGGAAGAAGTATCCATTTAATAATGCAGGTAACCCAGAACGGGTACTTACTTTTCCTGAAGGCTCGGTGCAATTTCACTTACGAGATGGAATCGTAAAGGCACAGGACATGTCGAGAGGAAAGATTAGGACAGAGCTTCTGGATGATGTTAAAATTGAGAATGGAGTAAATAAACACCCTTTTAGACTTCGAGGCGAATGGCGTTATTCCCAAGTGAAACTGAATGAAATTGTTCAAAAAGGGGAAACCATTAGTATTAGTAAAATTCCTTTCCGGCCAAATTATGTGCGAGAAGGTGGGGGAGTTAAGAAGTTAAAAAATCTTTTCACTCTTAGTGGCTATGGCCTTCCAACCTATGAAGATGCAGATAGGGAATTGACAAAGCTGTTTGGCAAGAAAGTATTTGACTATGCTAAACCAGTAGGTCTGATTCGCACCTTAATAGAATCACTTTTATATGGAGATGATGAAGCAATTGTATTGGATTTTTTCTCCGGAACAGGAACAACAGGAGAAGCGGTTTGGCAACTAAATCAAACTTTACGGAAGAGGTTGTCATTCATCCTTGTACAGTCGCCTGAAGAAATTCATCCTAAATCGGAAGCTTATAAAGAAGGATACAGAACGATCAGCGAGTTAGGTATGGAAAGGTTGAATCGTGTAAGGGAAGGCCTTGCCCATTCAGGAAATAAACAGGACACTGGATTTCGTTACTATAAATTTGAGAACTAAGATGGGAGGATATAACATGGCAGAAATTAAATATGAAATCATGGAAACTATTGCAGTACTATCCCAATCACCTAAAGGCTGGACAAAAGAATTGAATATAATTAGCTGGAATGGCCGTGAACCGAAATACGACTTAAGAGATTGGGCGCCGAATAAAGAGAAGATGGGCAAAGGGATTACGTTAACAAAAGAAGAATTGATTGCTTTAAAAACATTGCTTGCTGAAAAAGAGTTTTGAAAAAATGTGAAAAAAGACTTGTCATGAACTTGAGGATGTGGTATTATATTTAAGTCGACAAAAGATACGGGACATTAGCTCAGTTGGTAGAGCAGCTGACTCTTAATCAGCGGGTCGTAGGTTCGATCCCTACATGTCCCATTGCATAACAAAGAGCACATTTACTAGTTTTCTAGAGAATGTGCTCTTTTTTGTATAAACTAGAGTTATTTATCTTTACTGCCGTGAATCAAAGTACTATTTTAGAGATGATATGAAATCTGGTTCATAAATAAAGAGAAATAAAGGTGTTAAAACCAATGCTTGCTAAAAAGATTGTTAAAAAATGTAAAAAAGACTTGCTATGAACTTGAAGTTGTGATATTATATTTAAGTCGTCCAAAAGATACGGGACATTAGCTCAGTTGGTAGAGCAGCTGACTCTTAATCAGCGGGTCGTAGGTTCGATCCCTACATGTCCCATTTACAAAACAAAGAGCACCTTCGCTAGTTTTCTAGCAGAGGTGCTTTTTTGCTTTCTTATAAAAGGTTTGGCGGGTTGGACCAAACTTGGAATAAACCACATCATAAAGATGTTTTCTATTCATGCTCTGCGGTCTGCTTTAATGGATTCGCCTTTACTTCATCAAAGTGTGGTGCAAGAATATTTTTCAATACATCGACACTATTCTGAAATAGCTCTTTTTCACGTTCATCTAATTCAAGTTCTACTATTTCTCGGATACCATTACGGTTAATTACGGCAGGAACTCCGATATATACATCATCCTCGCCGTATTTTCCACTTAGGTGTGCAGAAATGGTCAGAATTGAATTTTCATTAGTAAGAATTGCTTTGGTTATACGAACCAATCCCATCGCAATTCCGTAATAAGTCGCACCTTTGCTTTCAATGATTTTATAGGCCGCGTCTCGGACATTAGTAAATATGACATCTAAATCCTCTAATTTATATTCATCGCTTCGATTGATGATATTCTTAATTGGGGTTGCACCCAGGCTTGCTGAGCTATAAACAGGGAGCTCACTGTCCCCGTGTTCACCGATGATATACGCGTGCACATTGGTAGGTGCAATTTGAAAGTACTCACCTAATGAATAGCGGAAACGCGCAGTATCAAGAATGGTGCCAGAACCGATAACGCGTTCTTTAGGTAAACCACTAAACTTCCAGGTTGCATACGTCAGAATATCGACAGGGTTCGTTGCCACTAGGAAAATGCCATTAAAACCACTATCCATTACTTCTGTTACAATACTCTTAAAGATTTGTAAGTTCTTTTCTACTAGGTCAAGTCTAGTTTCACCCGGTTTTTGATTGGCTCCAGCACAAATGACAACTAGATCAACATTTTTACAATCTGCATATGTACCAAAATGGATATTTGTCGGGCTTGGTGCAAAAGCTTTTCCATGATTAAGGTCTAGCACATCCCCCTTTGCTTTTTCCTCATTAATATCGATCATAATAAGTTCATTTGCTACACCTTGATTCATGAGTGCAAAGGCATAACTAGAACCAACAAACCCGGTACCAATTAATGCTACTCGACTAATTCTCGTTTTATCCAATTTTATTCCTCCTAAAAGGTAAAGAATCTTGTTATAGTATGCTTAAAACCTGAAAGGATATGACAACAAGGCTATGAAATATTAATAGAGAACGAGTAATAAGAAAAATTCATCCTCTAGAGATCAAAAATTTGTATCTTTTGTATTAACAATTTAGAACCTTTTTTAGTCAGCATCTCCCCAGAATTCAGAAACAACATTTTATGCTTTCATTCTTCTTCCTTTTTTACTATATCATCTTTAAGAGATGCCCAAAATGAAACGAATATAGCTGCAAACATAAAGAGAAAGGGAGCGACAAACATTAGGAAATTATTAAGCAAAATAATCACTCCTTTTCTTTACGTCCCCGTACATAATCTTCATTAAATAGGAACAGCTTGAAAATTAGATAGAGGGACGGAAGTAGTAATGAAAGCCCTAGAATAAACGCAACAATGAGTGAAATTGCCATTGCTTGGTTTGTAAATCCTTCATTAATAGTCAGGTATGGATAAAGCAGATAAGGGTAATGAGCTGCACCATACCCGAAGAAAGCAAAAGCAAATTGGAAAATCATCAGCCAAACTGCGACATCATATCTCTTTTTATGCCAAATGAGCCAGACAGTTACAATCCACAGGATAAGAGAGATGGCGAACATCCACCATAGATTAAAAATTCTTTCATAATGTGGAGGATTATGACTGCTTAATTCATAGACAATTCCACTTGCTGTTAGGATTAAAGGGATTGCCCAAATAAGTGCATACTTTCGGAATAAAGCTGTAGCTGTCTGGTCTCCTGTTTTATTGGCATACCATGTTAAGAAAACAGCTGAAATGTAGAGTACTGCTATAATGCTTAGAACAACAATCGCCCAAGTTAACGGACTTGCAAACAAGGCTTGATAGTCGAGCTTTGGATTCCCTTCTTCTATATAAACAAAACCGCCTTCAGAAATCGTTAAGACAATCGATAAAGAAGCAGGGAAGAGCAGTCCTGATAAACCATACATAAAAGCATAGCCTTTATGTCCTCTAGAACCATATGTTTCAAATGCATAATAAGCCCCTCTGACCCCAAGGAGAATTAATGCGATGCTCCCTGGAACTAAAAATACAGTACCAAAATAATATGCAGTCTGAGGAAAGAAGCCAACAATACCGACAAAGAAAAACACAAAAAATACATTTGTCACTTCCCAAACAGGAGATAAATAACGCTGAATAATCTTGGATAATATGTGTTCTTTTCCAGTAATGATGCTATAGGCATTAAAGAATCCAGCGCCATAATCAATGGAGCCAACAATAATATACCCGAAAAGGAAGAGCCAAAGAACAGATATACCGATTAATTCTAGCATCATGATGGCCCACCACCTTCATACTTGGTAATATCTTTTTCAATTGGGTTATTTTTGAACATCCGCCGCAGCACTACAACAGTTCCTACACCTAAAACGAAATATAAAAGGATAAACAGAATGGAAATAATCCCAACATATTCACTGGTAGTGGCTGCATCTTGAATTGTTAATAAACCACGAAGAATCCAAGGATATCTGCCTACTTCGGCCATCCACCAGCCAAATTCAATCGCAAGGAAAGATAATGGCGCGCCAAGCACGATAATCCAGCGAAACCATTTAGACTTAACAAAGGCCCATCCCATCCTAATTCCGAACCAATATAAAAGGGCGAGACCCATCATGAAGACACCAATTGATACCATTGAATCAAAATAATAATGGATAATCAAAGGTGGCTGTACCTCTTTTGGGAATTCATTTAAACCGATTACTTCTGCCATCGGATCACCATGTGCTAGAATGCTTAACGCGTATGGTACCTTTAAGGCATAGCTGACTTCTTGGGTATCTTCGTCTAGTAAGCCCCACATTAATAGTGGTGCAGCACCTTCTGTCTCAAAATGCCATTCTGCTGCGGCCAGCTTTTCCGGTTGGTATGCAGCTAAATATTTACCAGAAAAGTCACCAATAATGGCTGTAGCGATAGAAAAAATAAGACCTATTTTCATTGTCAAATATAGAGCCTTTTTATGATAAACATGGTTGGATCCCTTTAAAAGGCGAAAAGCAGCTATAGCAGCCATTAGAAAAGCAATGGTCATATAAGCGGTAACAATGACATGCGTCACCTTTGTTGGCATAGCAGGTGTAAACATAGCAGCAAGTGGATTCACATTTACAATCTGACCATTTACTAGATCAAATCCTTGTGGTGAGTTCATAAATGAATTAACAATGGTAATAAAGAAGGCCGACATTGCACCTCCTATGGCAACAGGGATTAGCAATAAGAAGTGTTTTTTAGGATTATCGAATCGGTCCCAAGTATATAAATAAATGCCAAGAAAAATAGCTTCGAAAAAGAAGGCAAAGGTCTCCATAAATAAAGGCAAGGCAATTACGTTTCCCGCAAGCTCCATAAAACTAGGCCATAATAAAGAAAGCTGTAACCCAATAGCTGTTCCAGTTACCACACCGACAGCGACGGGTACAATAAATCCTTTAGACCAGCGTCTCGCCATAAGGAGATAATGCTCATCATTTCTTTTAATTCCAATCCATTGTGCAATCATTATTAGTAAGGGGACTCCAACTCCAATTGTTGCATAGATAATATGGAATGAAAGTGTTATTATCGTTAAAAATCTGCTGGCAGCAACAGGGTCATCAAAAATCAATGTCACCCCTCCTTATGTGAACTTTCTATAAGATATAGAACATCTTATATCTTGTCCGTATTGCTGTTGATTTATCCAGATAGAAATTTGCAGAACAAAGGCGCAAGCGCCCGGGTAGCGACGTACGGACTGGACTGAGCCGTAGGAGATAAAGGAAACACGACGCCCGAAGGAAGTCGATGTTGACTTATCGTACGGAGGTGAGGGAAGTCTCGCTAGTCGCTGGGCGCTGGAGCCGGACGTGGCCGTTCTTCAAGCAAGAGTTATACACAGTTCAGAATTTTATAGTTTCCTAAGCATAAAAAAAGCCTTCAAATTGAAGGCTGAATGGTAAATTCAAATGTGTTTTCTTGTTTTAAACGTCCTTTTTCAAAGGTCCGCTCCACAAATGTAACATTATTATTCTTGTCTATGAGAAGGACAGTAGAGGACCTTGTCCCATATTCGGGAGAGGTAATAAAAAGTGGTGATAGCATTCGCTCCAGCTCTATTCCAACCCCGGTGTCAGGCAACATGTGATCTGGGGCTCTTTCAGCATCTGCTGTAATTTCAAATAATTTATCAGCGGATACGGAATTAGAGTCTTTGAAATATCTTGATAAACGTTCCCTTCCTTTCGTTACCTTTGGCCATGGTGTGTTTAAAGTGTGGTTGCTTAAGCCGTGTGTTCCAGGCGCTATTTTCGTAATCTTGTCCAATATATTGTTGTAATGAACCAATTCATCTGAATTCCCAACTAACAGATTAAACCCTGCATAATCACTCTTATGTTTTTGTAATCTGGTCAAAAAATCTCCTGTTTCAGTACTTTGGGATAAAAAGTCCCGCACGATGGCTCCTCTAGAGTGTCTTCCTGTTTCGGGGAGGCGAGGGTCACGATAATTGGTTAATGCCGCAAATCTCCCTTGTTTAGTAATTCCGAGCCAAGTCCCCATTTGCAGTAGATCTCGGCCAGCTAATATGTATGGAGTATCTTCCCAAAAATGAGCTTCCTTTGTCGGTCGGTTGTATCCTTCATCACGATTAGCAGTAATGATTAATTTATAGGTTGAATGATCCTGAAAATGAAAATTAATTAAGCACATCTTCTATACTCTCCTCTCTTTTCATAGTATATATGGTGACTGCTTTCAAACATAATAAATAGTTTTATCTATTGACAAAAACCGTTAAAGTATTGATAATAGGTTAAAAAGTGAACGTTAATGAAGGGCTAGTAAATGGCATAAGTTGTGAAAGAGAGCAAAACCTATGAGCTGAAAGGTTTTGTCACAAAATATCCATTGAACCTGCCTTCTAGTCTCATGAAAACATGGGCGTCTTATTCACGTTACGAATTCGAGAGGAATGTGCAAGCATTCAATTTAGGTGGTACCGCGGAAGCTCTTTCGTCCTTTATACAAGGGGATGAATGGGCTTTTTTTGTGCTTTTAACTTGGGTAGTGACCGTATAAGGCGAGAACAGGAATTCTAAACAGATTACTTTTTATCATAACATTGTTATATAAACAGTTAGTAAATCAGTAGTAGAGAAAAGCTCATTAGTGATTTATATAAAGGAGTATGAAAACATGGCAAAGGAACGGATTGTCGTCAAAATTGGAAGTAGTTCGCTCACAAACGAAAAAGGGGAAATAGATGAAGAGAAGCTGACGGAGCATGTACAGGCTATGGCTGCTTTAAGAGAGGCGAATCATGAAGTAGTTTTAGTGAGTTCTGGTGCAGTTGCGGCAGGTTTTCGTTTATTAGGGTATTCTTCCCGTCCTGTTACACTAAAGGGCAAGCAAGCGGCAGCAGCAATTGGACAGAGCTTGCTCATCCAGCGTTATATGGACAAATTCCAAGCCTATGATTTAAAAGTAGCATTGCTTTTATTAACACGTTCCGATTTCTCCAGTCAAGCAAGATATCGAAATGCTTTTGCAACGATAAGTGAACTATTAGAAAGAGGGATTATCCCCATCATTAATGAAAATGACACCGTGGCTGTTGATGAACTGACATTCGGCGACAATGATATGCTGTCTGCATTAGTGAGTGGGTTTGTACATGCGGATCGATTAATCATTTTAACGGATATTAATGGCATTTACGATAGTAATCCTCGCAAAAATCCTCAGGCACAGAGATATGATTTTATCGAGGAAGTATCAGCCGCGATGATTGAAGGAACAGATGAGTCAGGATCAAAGGTTGGAACCGGTGGAATGAGGTCCAAGCTGCTAGCTGCAAACACTGCGATCTCTCTGGGGGTACCAGTTTTCATTGGGAAAGGAAATGGAGAGAAGAAGCTTCTTGAAGTGTTAGAAGAGAAAGGGGACGGAACATATCTTGGCAGGTTCAGGCAACATGGTCTGAATACGAGGAAACAGTGGATTGCCCTTCACTCCGATATACACGGAAGAATCTATGTAGATAATGGAGCGGAAGAGGCCATTCTTTATCGGGGGAAAAGTCTTTTATCACCGGGAATTACGAAAGTAGAAGGAACATTTCAGGCTGGGGATGTGGTTGAAGTAATTGGTGCGGGAGAGATCCTTGGAAAAGGGGAAGTAAATTGCTCGTCTGCTGTGCTAATGGAAGTCTTACAAACTCATAAGCCAGTCACCAGCCAAGAAGTAATTCATCGCAATAATTGGGTAACACTAAAAAAGGAAGGGGAGAAGAAGAAATGACCGAGGTACAAGAGAAAGGAAGAAGAGCAAAACAGGCTAGTTATCAATTGGTGAGCTTGACAACAGAGCAAAAAAATGAGGCATTAGCCAAGATTGCAGATCAGCTTATAGCCGATGCGCAAAAGTTAATAGAAGCGAACAAAAAAGATCTGGAAATGGGAAAAGAAAAAGGGTTATCGAATGCTATTCTAGACCGGATTTTATTAACGTCCGAGCGAATCGACGGCATGGCAGAGGGGATAAGGCAAGTCATTGACTTAAAAGATCCAATAGGAGAAACGCTCAAGGCAATAGAAAAGGAAAATGGATTAGTAATTGAAAAAAGAACCGTTCCAATTGGAGTGGTAGGAATGATTTATGAGGCAAGACCAAATGTAACAGTCGATGCAGCTGCCTTAACTTTAAAAACGGGGAATGCTGTTTTATTAAGAGGCAGTTCATCAGCTAAATTTTCTAATATTCAATTAGTGGAATCTATTCACACAGCCTTGGCGAAGACGGATATCCCAGTGGATGTGGTCCAGCTAATAGAAAATACAAGTAGAGAAGCTGCAAAGGAACTATTTCGCTTAAATGCTTATTTGGATGTTTTGATTCCAAGAGGTGGGAAACAGCTAATTGAAACAGTCGTTCAGGAGTCAACGGTTCCTGTTATTGAAACTGGCGCTGGCAATTGTCACATCTTTATTGACGAAACCGCAAATGAGGCGATGGCCACTGAAATTGTTCTTAATGCCAAACTACAGCGGCCTTCTGTTTGTAATGCGGCAGAATCCTTACTGATCCATAAGGATTGGTTTGAGAATAATGGGACTGGGATTTTACATGCATTACAAGAGAAGAAAGTGAGCATTCATGCTGATGAAGAAACGCTTGCAGTGTTTCCTGATGCACAGCTAGCTACAGAAGAAGATTGGGCAACTGAATATCTTGGCGGAGAGATAAGTGTTAAACTAGTAGAGAATGTTGAAGAAGCGATAGCCCATATTAATCAATATGGAACAAGGCATTCTGAAGCAATTATTACGGAAGATGAAAATAATGCGAATAGGTTCCTGCAGTCTGTTGATGCTGCAGCGGTATATCATAACGCCTCGACTCGCTTCACAGATGGATTCGAATTCGGTTATGGGGCTGAGATAGGAATTAGTACACAAAAGCTTCATGCGAGAGGCCCGATGGGATTACAAGCATTAACCTCTTCCAAATACTTCATAACAGGAAATGGTCAAATCAGGAAGTAACTGAGATTGGTTTTTAGTAGAAAGGACGATACGTATGGAATTAACAGTAAAATGGGATGGAAAAATGGCTTTCTCTGGTGAAACACCATCGGGACACCTAGTTAAGATGGATGCTGCTCCCGAAATTGGCGGAGAAAACACCGGCTCCCGACCGACTGAATTATTATTAAATGCAGTAGCTGGTTGTACAGGGATAGATTTAATTTCTATCTTAGATAAGATGCGTTTAGAAACTAAAGCTTTTCATATGGAAGTAAAAGCAGAACGTGCAGGCGAGCATCCGAAACGGTTTACAAACATCCATATTCACTATGTATTAGTTGGAGAATTACCCGAAGATAAGGTGGTTCGTGCCATTAGATTATCGAAGGATAAATATTGCTCTGTGGCACATTCCTTAAACGCAGAAATAACTGCAAGCTATTCGATAAATGAGGGTGAAAAAATAACATTGGCATAAGCCGCCGATATATTGAAATAAACACCGATAAAAAAGGGAGCCACCCAAAACCGGGTGATTCCCTTCCTTCATTACTGGGCAAAAACATGTTGCCATTCGTTACGATTTTCTAACATTTCACGTGCTAATTCTTTTGCACCTTCTAAACTATGACTTGCCGCCCAGCCGCATTGTACTTCATTACAAGCAGGGACTTCTGTAGCTGTTAATACATCATTCAACGTTTTTTCAACGGTATCTAGTATTTCATCATAATTATCATGGTTAAGAACCGTTAAATAAAATCCTGTTTGGCACCCCATGGGGCTTAAGTCCACTACTGTATTATGATGGTTGCGGATAAGTTCTGCCATCAAATGCTCCAGTGAATGAAGTGCAGGCATTTCCATATGAGTCTTGTTTGGTTGCTTGAAACGCAAGTCATATTTATGAATAACATCTCCATTTGCACCTTCTGTTACTCCAGCTAAACGAATATAAGGCGCTTTTACTTTTGTATGATCGAGGTTAAAACTCTCCACATTCATTTTTTTCACCACTACACGCTCACTCCTCATTACTATGGTAGTTTCATAGTAACATATTTTACCCCTCCCATTAAGCCATCTCTTTCATCGTTTTACAAACTTATCGTATACTGTAATTAAAACTCAGATTGGGGACCGTAAAAATGGAATTACCATTACATAAGCTAGTTTTACGTAAATTAAAAATGAAATTGAAAAATCCCTTTTCAACGAGCTATGGAACCGTTCAGGATAAAGAATTTTTCCTTCTGGAATTAATCGACAGAGATGGAAATAGAGGTTACGGGGAATCTGTTGCCTTCACCACCCCATGGTATACGGAGGAAACGGTAGCTACAACATTTCATATGTTAGAAGATATACTCATTCCGACTTTACAGAGTAACATGGTGACCCATCCTGATGAAGTTTCCGAGCTTTTTCTTCCAGTGAAGCGGAATAATATGGCAAAAGCAGCTATTGAAGGAGCTGTATGGGATCTTTACGCAAAAAGATTGGATATTCCACTAGCGGAAGCGCTTGGAGGAGAGAGAAAAGAAATTGAAGTAGGGATAGCAATAGGTATTCAACCAACGATGAATCAATTGTTGGAAAAAATACAGGGAGCTTTGGATAATGGCTATAAACGAATCAAGCTAAAAATTAAGCCAGGACTGGATGTAGATCTATTAAGCCAGGTGCGAAGTCATTTTCCTGCCATATCAATCATGGCAGATGCTAATTCTGCCTATACGTTAGGCGATATAGATCGGTTAAAGAAATTGGATGATCTAAACCTGCTGATGATAGAACAGCCGTTGGGCCACGATGATATTATAGACCACGCTAAGCTGCAAGCTGCGATTCAAACACCGATATGCCTTGACGAGAGTATACACTCAGTTGAAGATGTACGGAAAGCATGGGAGCTTGGAAGCTGCAAGGTAATCAATATTAAAATTGGACGTGTCGGAGGGTTAACGGAGGCTAAGCGGATTCATGACTTTTGCTATGAACATGATATAGCTGTATGGTGTGGTGGAATGCTCGAAGCGGGTGTTGGAAGAGCGCATAATATTGCATTGACTAGCCTGCCACAGTTTGTGTTGCCAGGCGACACAGCTGGTTCCTCACACTATTGGGAACAAGACATTATAAAACCCGAGGTCATTGTGCACGATGGAATCATTAAAGTTCCAAAAAAACCTGGGATTGGTTATGATATGAATTTCGAAGTGATTGAAAAATATACAGAGTGGAAGAAGGAATATGACTTCTGAGATAGAGAATCGACCAGAGGTAAGTTTAGCTTTAAGCGTTTCATTTCATGTAAATAATATTACTTAAGATAGAATTATTGTTTCGTAGAGGGTAAAAATCAGAACGCAGACTAAGAAGGCCACCTCCTTATGTCTTCGCTTGCTTTATCCTGCAACCTGTAGTCCCACCCTCCACTGAATGAAGTATTACTTTATTCTTTTTTACATAATAAAACGTCGTCTTCAGTAAATAATAATTTACGAACCATTAATTATGTATTATACTAATAATTCTTATAAACTTACTGGGGGTTAATAAAAGATGAAAAAGTTGGCATTGGGAATTATTTTACTATTAATTACTGGATTGTTAGTAGCTTGTGGTACAAAAGAAGATAATAATAACGCTGCTACAGATGAATCAACCAAAACAAATGGATCTGGAAATCTATATGATAAAGTGATAGAAGAAGGCGTCCTTACGGTTGGAACTGAGGGGGTTTATGCTCCTTTTAGTTTCCATAATGAAGAGGGCGAGCTTACAGGTTATGATGTAGAGGTTATCAAGGAAGTTGCCAATCGTTTGGGAGTGGAAGTCGATTTTCAAGAAACGCAGTGGGATTCTATGTTTGCAGGGCTCAACTCTGAACGATTTGATTTAATTGCAAATCAAGTTGGCATCAATGAGGAACGCTTAGAGAATTATGATTTCTCTATACCTTATACGTACTCGTCTGCGGTAGTAGTTGTACCTGCCGATAATGAGGACATTACTTCGTTTGAAGATTTAGAAGGGAAACAATCCGCACAGTCATTAACAAGTAATTATGGTTCCATCGCTGAAGAAAATGGTGCTGAGCTTGTTGGAGTTGAAGGTCTTTCACAAGCAATTGAATTAATAAAACAAGGCCGTGCGGATGTAACTGTTAATGATAAATTGGCTGTCTTAGATTATATCAAACAGCAAGGTGATGAAAGCATTAAAGTAGTTGCTGAAGCAGATGAACACTCAGAAATGGCATTTACGTTCAACAAAGGAAATGAGGAGTTAGTGGAAGCTGTCAATGAACAATTAGAAGCAATGTTAGAAGACGGAACTTTAGCTGAAATTTCCGAAGAGTGGTTTGGTGAAGATGTATCCATTAAATAATAAGCTATTTACGATTACAGCCAATATGGAAGGATGGGAGTTATTTTCTAACTCTCTTCTTCCTATGATTACAGGAGCCATCCAGGCTACAATACCACTTACGTTAATTTCATTTATACTTGGTTTGGTCGTAGCGTTATTAACAGCTATGATGCGTCTTTCGAAATCGAGCCTGTTTAGAGTGCCAGCTGCTATATATGTATCTGCAGTTCGCGGAACGCCATTATTGGTGCAATTATTTATTATCTTTTATGGACTGCCGAGTATTGGTGTGACGATTGACCCTTTTCCAAGCGCAGTTATAGCTTTTACATTAAATGTCGGAGCATATGCTTCGGAAATCATCCGAGCATCCATTCTTTCTATTCCTAAAGGACAATGGGAGGCGGCATTTACGATTGGAATGTCAAAAGGGACTGCACTCAGAAGAATTATTTTACCTCAGGCGGCCAGAGTTTCTGTCCCGCCGCTATCAAACTCATTTATTAGTTTGGTGAAGGATACATCTCTTGCTTCGTTAATTCTTGTTGCCGAACTGTTTCGAAAAGCTCAGGAAATAGCGGCTAGAACCTATGATTTCTTACTGCTTTACGTAGAGGCGGCAATTATTTATTGGGTTATTTGCTTTATCTTATCCCTCGTTCAAGCAGCACTAGAGAGACGATTGGACCGCTTTGTTGCAAAGTAGAAAGGGGGAAGAGAAATGTTTTTAACCATTAAAGGCTTAGCTAAATCATTTGGTGATAATAAAGTATTGAAAGGTATCGATGTAGAGGTGGAGAAAGGCCAGGTATTATCCATAATCGGTCCATCTGGTTCCGGGAAAACAACTTTACTTCGATGTATAAATGCATTGGAACAGCCGGACAAAGGGATAATTACCTTTGATGATGGATTTGAAATAAATTTTGAGAATAAAGTAAGTAAACAAAGTATCCAAAGTTTAAGAAGAAAGTCTGGAATGGTATTCCAGTCCTATAATCTTTTTCCACATAAAACAGCATTGGAAAATGTAACAGAAGGTCCAATCATCGTTCAAAGGCGCAATTCCAAGGAAGTGAAGGACATAGCTGAAGGCCTGTTGGAGAAGGTGGGCTTAAAGGATAAAATGAACTTGTATCCACACCAACTATCAGGTGGTCAACAGCAGCGTGTAGGGATTGCTCGTGCACTGGCAATGGAGCCAGAATTAATGCTATTTGATGAGCCAACTTCTGCGCTTGATCCAGAGCTGATTGGTGAGGTATTAAATGTTATGCGTGACCTTGTCAAAGAGGAATGGACGATGGTATTTGTAACTCATGAAATTCAATTTGCTGCAGATGTATCAGATAAAGTTATCTTTATGGATGGTGGGTATATCGTAGAACAAGGAACACCTAAAGAAGTATTAAAAGCGCCTAAAGAAGTAAGAACCCAACAATTTCTGCAAAGGGTGCTTAATCCATCATAAACCAGCATCTCCAATTTGGAGACTGGTTTTTTATTTCTTGCATTTGAGATAGGTAGAGTTAAAATAACAATAAGTATGTTTTTTTACAAAGGGAAAAAGGGGCATTTTCTGATGCAATCTAAGGTAATGGACACAATCCAAAAGCAAGTGATTACATTTCCTGGTGGAATGGGAGATGTTAATTCTTATTTAATAACAGGAGCGAATGGTTATACCATTATTGATACAGGAATGAAACTAAAGGAAGCAATCACTAGGTGGAAAGCTTTTATGGAGACGGGTGTAAAGGTGGAGAAGGTTGTCCTGACCCATACCCATGAGGACCACATTGGCCTGGCAAGCTGGTTTCAAGAGAAATATAGTATACCAATTGTTGTATCAAGATTAGGGTATCATGAGATGTCACGAACTGCGGAATTAACAGTAGAGGAATTTAATCAATTTATTACGAAATTCGGTGGGCCAGAAGTTCCTGAGAAATATAAACAAGATCCCTCCATTTATACTTTTACTCCGGATGTGTTGTTTGAAGATAAGGAAGAAATAATGCTTGGCGATGAAAAATATGAAACAATTTGGACGCCAGGCCATGCATATGATCACTTCTGCTTTTATAATAGGGAATCAGAAATAATGATTGTAGGCGATCATATTTTAAAAGAATTATCTCCAGTTATAGGTTTATGGAATGCAGTAGAAAGAAATCCGCTTGAGGAATATTTTACATCACTTGAAAGAATAAAAGAGTATCCAGTAAAAGTTGCTCTTACAGGTCATGGGGAGAATATCGAACATTTCCAGCGAAGAATTAATGAAATTGAAGAAAGACATCATGAACGACTGAAACAAGTGCTCGAATCGATAGAAAATCAGCCGAAAACAGCCCGAGAAATTTGCCAAGAAATATATGGGACAACAGATGTAATTATTCATTTGAGCTCCTTTATGGCAACGTTAACTAGATTAATTTACCTGGAATCATTGGGGAAAGCTGAACGCATCGAACAAAACGGTATTATTTCCTTCCAAGCTCTTTAGGTATAAAAGGCTAATATAAAAATAAGAAAAAGAGGAGAGGGAAGCGTGCAATTTGTAGCAATAGATTTTGAAACAGCGAATGAAAAACGATTTAGCCCATGTTCCATTGGTGTGGTAGTTGCGAATGAAAAAGAAATTGTAGATGAGTTTTATAGTTTAATTAATCCAATGCAGGCTTTTCATTCTTATAATACTTATATACATGGAATTCATGAACAAGACGTGATGGATGCTCCCACCTTTACTGAACTTTGGCCAACATTACAGCGTTATTTTTCTAATAATCTTGTTGTTGCACACAATGCCAGCTTTGATATGAGCGTAATTAGACATACGTTAGATTACAATAAGCTAGCTTATCCGGATATGGAATATCTGTGTACTGTAAAATTATCACAACAAGTCTGGCCAGAATTAGAGAATCATAAACTTGATACTCTTGCAGCGTATCATGGATTCGAATTAATTCACCATCATGCGTTAGAGGATGCTAGACTCGCAGCACAGCTGGTTATTCAATCATTGCAAGACTCGCAGCTGGAATCCATAGATTCGATTCTAGAAAAATATCAAATGGTAAAAGGCCGTATTTATGAGCATGGCTATTATCCACCGAAGTTAAAACAGGTAAAAAGAAAGAAAAAATTGTATTTAAGATAACGTGAATCTATAAAAAATGCGTACGAAATATCAAAAGTGGGCGAACTAAACGCAAAGTATTTAGGTTGCTTTAAGCTGAAATTAATGTTTATGTTCATGCTGAGAAGAGGATCATTCAGCAAAAGGAACATTCACTCGTTAATTTCAGCCAACTGTAAATACCTGTATGACGTGAAACATACCGTTAGCAAACGTGGAGATACCCGCAGCGTGTCAGCTATATCCGCAGCAAATTGTTAAATACTTTACCTTAATCACTTTAGTCCTCGTCACAGAAATTACTGTGCAATATCAATCATACCCCACGCCATAGACTATTTTAACGACAGTCTACCTGAAAAAATCAGTTTGTGTCACTTGCTAACTCCTAATGTTTGAATTAATATAAAATTATGAAATCTAAGGGAGGAAAGCAAATGGAAGCGAATATTCAAGAAACTATAAGCAGAATGATTGGACGTGCTAATCGAAATACGTTAGGAGATTTATTGGAAAGAACGAAAGAACGATATCCTAACAAAAATGCAATCGCTTACAAAGGGAAAAGGCTTACGTACGCAGAACTTGATAATTTAGTAAACCAAACAGCACGTGGCTTACTTTCGGATGGTGTTAAAAAAGGCGATATGCTTACAGTCATGTCCAAGAACAGTTTGGATTTTGTTATTATTAATTTTGCTTTGGCAAGAATAGGGGCTGTAATGATTCCAATTAATTACATGCTGACTCCCTCCGACATACATTATATTCTTGAACATGCAGGTGTGACAGGACTATTTGCTTCGAAGGAATTTATTCCAGTACTTCAGGAAGCCTCTCAAAACATGAATATTCCATATCGCTATTTAATGGACGCAGTAGATGAGATAGATGAACGTGCCTGGAGACCCTTATCTCAAATAAGAGATGGACAGTCTGTATATGAGATAGAAACAGATATCTCTGATGATGATTTAGCACATGTTCTTTACACAAGTGGTACAGAATCAAGACCAAAGGGTGTCATGTTATCCCATAGAAATATCATCAGTGAATATGTAAGTACGGTTGTAGATGCTCAAATAGAAGCTGAAGATATTGCTGTACACGCGCTGCCTCTCTATCACAGTGCACAATTGCACGTGTTCTTGGGCCCAAGTATCTATGTTGGTTCTAGCGGAGTTATATTAGAAGCAGCAACTCCAGAGGCCATATTAAAAACGGTAGAAGAAGAAAAAGTAACATCCTTATTTTGTCCACCTACAGTTTGGATTGGATTACTTCGCCATCCTGATTTTGATCAAAGAGATTTATCTTCATTGAAAAAGGGATACTATGGTGCAGCGATTATGCCAAGGGAGATTATCAAAGAGTTGAGTGAGAGACTTCCTAATATGGGGCTTTGGAATTGCTATGGACAAACAGAGGTTGCCCCATTAGTTACTGTTCTAAAGCCAAAGGATCAGCTCAGGAAGCTTGGTTCAGCTGGAACAACAGTCCTGAACGTACAAACGAGGATTGTAGATAATCAAGATAAGGAAGTGCCTAGAGGAGAAATTGGTGAAATTGTACATCGTACTCCCCATGCGATGAATGGTTATTTACATGAACCAGAAAAGACTGCAGAGGCATTTAAAAATGGCTGGTTTCACAGTGGAGATTTAGGTGTGATGGATGAGGAAGGCTATATTACCATTATCGACCGGAAGAAGGACATGATTAATACGGGTGGAGTGAATGTTTCCAGTAGAGAAGTCGAAGAAGTTATTTATCAACTAAAGGATGTCTCAGAGGTTGCAGTAATCGGAACCCCTGATGCGTACTGGATTGAGGCGGTAACCGCTATAGTTGTGCCGAAGAAAGGAACAGATTTAACTCAAGAAGCAGTTTTGGAGTTTTGTAAGGATAAGTTGTCTAAATTTAAAATTCCAAAGCGCGTCGAAATAACCGATGAATTACCGAAAAATCCAAGTGGAAAAGTACTAAAACGAGCATTAAGAGATCGCTATGATAATAAAGCTTTAGAGTAATATGCTCTGGCTGACATAAATCTTTATATAAAGTAAATCCGAGCTACTTCAGAATCGAAAGGAAGAATTCTGAAGTAGTTCGACTTTTTTACAATGATATCTTAGTCCATCTCTTAGCATAGATAGTCACTTCTTAGAAATAATAACAGTAGGAGGTGGAATGATGAGTCAAAAAAATAATAACTACAGTAAAAAAAGAGTGACTTCCAGTATAAATCCACAAGGCTTAACAGAAGATGAGGCGTATCAAAACCCAAAATCACAATTAGAGCAACGAGCGAAGAAGAAAAACACAAAGATTTAAATATTGAGGTGAATAATCATCGATAAGACATTAAGATATTTACGAGAGTCACTCTCTAATTACAGTGAGAATGAGGTTTGCAGGCAGATACTAGAAAAATTAAGAGCTAATCAATATGCAGGTGAAAAACAATTTGTAGATGACCTTAGTGAGTCTGAGATGGAATACTTAGATAATGTTTTAGACAATGAATTGAACTATGCAAAAAACGTGGAGAATGATTTACGTGTTCAAGAGCTAACAGAAGTTTACGAATTATTGTTTTAGTGAATTGGGAATAAATTCCTATTGAAAATCTGTATCCAAATGTGTATTATATTACTACAGGCTGCATTGTGCGTATTTAATTTAAGTTTTAACCTCTAATGAAATAATAGGGAGTTTTACATTGAAATCATAATGTCGGGCCGCCAAGAGCGGAAGACAGGAAGGTTTCTGCGAACACCCACTTGGTGAAGTGGTGGTTTAAAACTTTTTATTATATAAATACGGCATTGTGGCTCGTATATATACATAACAAAAACACAGAAGATCAGTTCCTTTTTGGACTGGTCTTTTTTTATGTGATAACAAATCATAATATTAACCGATTATGTTTTTGTATTAATCAGATAATGATATCAATTGTATACTGGTAATAAAGGAGCCGATAAATGATGGATAAATTTAAGTATACAGATATTGACCATGTACAATTAGCCGCGCCTATTGGAGCAGAAGAAAAAGCACGTGCATTTTACCAAGCTATTCTTGGGTTCCAAGAGATAGAAAAACCGCCACTACTGCGAAGAAATGGAGGGGTCTGGTTTAAGGCTGGAAATGTAGAAATTCATGTTGGTGTGGAACCTTCCTTTACCCCTGCAAAAAAGGCTCACCCAGCAATCCAAGTGAAGCGTTTAGATGCATTAATGGAACATCTAAAAGAAAGCGAAATAGAAATAACAGTAGATAATAAAATACCAAGTGTCAACCGTTTCTATGTTATGGATCCTTTTGGTAATCGGTTAGAATTTCTAGAAAGATGATTTGCTTAATCTCTCCTTGTGAAGGCAATAGTTCTATGGGAATAAAAGAAAACTTCACTGAGTAAAGGTAATTTACAAAATGGGAATATTTGCTAGTTGCAACAGAAATTAAGATTTTGTATACTAAAAACACGAATATTCCACTAGAATAATGGTTAAATCCAAATTATCGGAATGATTTTTTATCTAATGTACGGGTTGTAATTATATGTGTACGTGCTATACTAGTTTCAACCAAACAAAAGAATACGATTTTCATATAATCGCGGGAATATGGCCTGCAAGTTTCTACCGGTTTACCGTAAATAAACCGACTATGAAAATAAGCGCTGGGAAGAACAAGGAGTTTCCTTTTTCTTTACCTGTTTTTCGACTTTTCAAAGCTCGAAATGCTTGTTTCCGTAGTGAAACAGCGTTTCGAGCTTTTTTTTTTTTTACAAGGGAGGATAATCAGCATGCAAGCATTAAAAAACAAAATTATAGAAGAAGGTAATGTTCTGTCTAATTCTGTATTAAAGGTAGATTCGTTCCTAAATCATCAAATAGATGCAGAACTTATGCAGCAAGTAGGAGAAGAATTCTCTGAGAGATTCAAGGACGCAGGGATAACAAAAATTCTAACATTAGAGTCTTCTGGTATTGCTCCATCGGTCATGACATCACTAAAGCTTGGGGTGCCAACTGTTTTTGCTAGAAAGAGGAAATCGCTGACTTTGATTGACAATCTCTACACAGCTAAAGTGCATTCCTTTACAAAGCAGGAAACCAATGAAATATCGATTTCACAAAAATTCATTACTGCGGAAGATACCGTACTCATAATCGATGATTTTCTTGCAAATGGGCAAGCTGCCCTTGGTTTAATGGATATTGTAGAGCAAGCTGGCGCGTCTTTAGCAGGTTTTGGGATAGTGATTGAAAAAGGATTCCAAACAGGTGGTAAGGAATTAAGAGAACGTGGTATTCGAGTGGAATCTCTAGCAATTATTGAATCATTAGAAAATGAAAAAGTAACATTCAAGGAGGAGAAATAGATGAAAACAGCAGCATTAGGATTACAGCACGTACTTGCAATGTATGCAGGAGCAATTCTTGTACCACTTATCGTTGGAGGAGCTTTAGGTTTAACACCAGAGCAACTTACCTATCTAGTTGCGATTGATATTTTTATGTGTGGGGTTGCTACCCTTCTGCAAATCGTTAGTAATAGATTCTTTGGAATTGGATTACCAGTAGTTCTTGGGTGTACGTTCACTGCTGTGGGGCCGATGATTGCAATTGGAGGAGAGTACGGGATTTCAGCTATATATGGTTCCATTATCGTTTCTGGATTAATTATTTTTCTAATTGCTGGTTTCTTCGGTAAGCTCGTCCGTTTCTTTCCACCGATCGTAACAGGTACAGTGGTTACCATTATCGGGATTACGCTTATCCCTGTGGCAATTAACAACTTAGGTGGTGGTCAAGGAGCACCAGACTTTGGATCTGTTCAAAACATTACATTGGGATTTGGTACACTCATTTTAATTGTATTGATTTACCGATTTTCTAAAGGCTTCATGCGTTCGATTTCAATTCTTCTTGGTTTAATCTTAGGCACTGTTGCTGCAGTATTTATGGGTAGAGTAGATTTTACAGCGGTTGGGGAAGCTTCTTATTTCCATCTTATTCAGCCATTTTACTTCGGAACTCCAACATTCCATTGGTCTGCGATTATTACAATGACGTTAGTTGCAATGGTTTCATTAGTAGAATCGACAGGTGTTTATTTTGCTGTAAGTGATATGACAGAGAAGAAATTAACGGAGAAAGATCTTGCAAAAGGTTATCGTGCAGAAGGGCTTGCCGTATTTATAGGCGGTATATTCAATGCATTTCAATACACAGCTTTCTCACAGAATGTTGGATTACTGCAAATGTCAGGTGTGAAATCGCGCAAGGTAATCGCAGTTGCAGGATTTATGCTTGTAGGATTAGGGCTAGTACCTAAAATTGCTGCCATTACTACCATTATACCTACTTCTGTATTAGGGGGTGCCATGATTGCGATGTTTGGAATGGTGATCTCTCAAGGGATTAAAATGTTAAGTAGTGAAATTGGAAAAGCACCCGGGAATTCGATGATTATTGCTTGCTCTGTTGGAATGGGGTTAGGTGTTACTGTCGTTCCTGAAATATTTGCTGTATTGCCAACCGGTATTCAAATTTTAACTAGTAATGGAATTGTAGCAGGAAGTATGACAGCTATCGTGCTTAATATTATTTTCAACATGATTCCAGAAAGAAAACCTGTTGTTGTATTACAAGAAAAAGAAGCATAATTAATGCAAAGAATTATTAAAGTATAAAAAGTCCGTCGGTGGAGATTTAATTCTCGCATCTCAGGCATGCGATCCGCCGGCGGAAAATATAATATATGTAATAGAAATATTCTTAGATTCTGTAATCCTCTACAATGTAACTATTGAACATCTTCGTTAAATACTCCTTTTTCAGGCAAGACCTTCTTATTTAGATAACTAGATACTACACTATGCAAAAGCATTCCAATAATAACAAGTGCCATTCCGATAAAGGATAGGTAACTAGGTAGCGGGATGCTCAAGAGAATCATTTCTCCGATTAATGCAAATATGACTTCACCAGACTGTGTTGCTTCTACGCCCGCCAATTTACGATTATCTTGTTGTACAAGTTCTGTAGCATAGAAAAATAATGCTGTGGCTATAATACCGGAAGATACGGCAATGATGAATGTTTGGGATAATTGACTTGCAGACGGCAGCCCTGTTGTCAAGAATCCATAAAGAGAGACAATAATCCAAAAAGGGATTGAAGCCATCGTCATTCCTAATAATCGTTGAAATGTATTTAATTCTCCTTTTACGATCTGCATCATTTTTCGATTTCCTAAGGGATAGGCAAAGGCAGAAATGATAAGTGGCCCCACGCATAACGCAATAGCGGGAATTGATACGGATGATGCATGCACCGATTGCATTAGGAAAACACCTAATAGAATAATCAGCGATATGTATAAACTCTGTACAGGGATTTTTTCTTTCGTTTGGTTGTTTAAGAAAGGGACAAGTAAGGAGCCAGCAACAATGGTTAACTGAAAGGTTGCAGCTACGAGCCAGCCTGGACCGTACATCGTGGCGAAAGTTAATGGGGCGTAAAATAAACCAAATCCTATCGTGCTCCATGTCAGCCATTCTAATGGATATTGCTTTAGGTGGTTAATTACTGGTTTTATATTCCTATTAATCCCAACAATAAGAAATAAGATAGGCAGCATGAAAATGAAACGAAGAGATGCACTCCATGCCCAACTTCCACCTTCCAATTCCATGGATCGATTTAACACAAACGTAACAGAAAAAAAGAAAGCTCCTAAAAGCCCAATCAAAATTGCCTTCATTATTGATCACCCCTGTATGTGTATATTTAAAGTATATCATAAGAAAATATAAATTATCTTAAAATTCAATTATCATAAGTTTCGTTTCCTGTATTATGTGAAGAGGGGATATTAGGATAAATTGGGTATAGACGATTGGGTATAGATTAGTAAAATATGCTTGTTATGATGAAAAAAGCAGGAAATTCGTGACTTTTGCCGAAATACATATATAAGTGGATAGATAGAAAGATTACGAGGGGGAAAGAGATGGAGACGATACCGCATTTAGTATGGATAATTTATCTAATATTTCTTTTTATGACACTTGTAAGCAGCATTCTATATTGGATATTCCGCCGATATAGCGCATTTGCTGCTATATCTATCATTCTATCTCTATTAATTCCATTAATAGCCTTTGTTTTTTCTGTTCAGCGACCAGATAACTTTAATGAATTTGATTACTATGTGAAAGAAATACAGCAAGGCAACTATTGGGCTATATTCCTTACAGTTGGTTATGTTTATTTAATAGGTTGGTTTATATTATTAATTGTCGACCTAAGCGTTTATCTATCCAGTAATAAAGTTGTAAGATCCAAATCAGAGGTATTTTGGAGTAAATTTATTTCATATTATAAGAGAATCTCTAAGAAATGGAAATTCAATAAGAAAAGAGACGTTGAGGGAGAAAAGAAAGTGGAAAGTAAATAAGGAGAGTAGGGGATCATAAATTCAAAATTACTTCCGTGAGCAAAAGAGCTTAATCTTATGACTCTAGATATAGAGGTATAAAAGGCGAATTGTATGGGAATTGCAATTTCCTTCTGGAGTGGGTAAAATCTTTAATATAGAAATGTTAGGAGGATTTATTATGACCGTAAATCAGCCGAAAATATCTTCTTTCCCTCCTGTTCTGCCTGAGAACCCGAAAGTATTAATACTTGGCTCCATCCCTGGTAAAAAGTCGTTAGAGAAAAAGCAGTATTACGGCAATCCGCGTAATCATTTTTGGCCGATAATGTTCAGGTTATTTGAACGAGAACCGGTAGATGATTATTATGAAAAGATTCTATTTATTAAAAACCATGGAATTGCTTTATGGGATACAATTGGCGCTTGTTATAGGGAAGGGAGTCTGGATGCAGCAATTACAGAGGAAGAACCAAATAATATTCCCCATTTATTAGGAAAGCATCCTTCGATTAGTTTGATTGCTTGCAATGGGGGGAAATCATATACTACATTTAAAAAGTATTTTCCAGAAATCGAGGAAGATATAATAAAGGTTATTAAATTGCCTTCTACAAGTCCTATACCTGGCAGGTATACAAAATCATTCGATGAGAAAGTGGATGCTTGGAGAGAAATTTTAAATCATATTTAAATCAATCGAAAAATAAGATGATTAGTGTGCAAAAAGACAATTGCAAATTTCATTTTTGCCAAGCTTTTCAGAAGGCAGCTTTAGTAGCATTTTATACATGAAAGAGTGTTTATTCTTATCCGCCCAGAAAAGAGCCGTAAGCGGCAACTTACGACTCTGACAGGGTTAAAAGAGATTCGTACGCAGTGGATTTTATGGGTTTGAAAAAAGTAATGCTCCTGACGATGATGTTCGATACAGGAATGATTACTTTTTTACCTGGCTGTTCACAATTAACAATACGAGTGTGGCAAATGCAAGCATCAACTCTATTGTTTTGTCAATTGGTATCACAGGCTTCACCCCTTTCATAGGGGATTTACCACTGCGTATAGAATTACTCCTGCGCTCTTTACAAACACCTGTCCCCTATAGTATACTATACAAATTTTCCAAAAAGTTATAATTATTAAAAAATGATTGCAATAACCTAGTATGCTGTCTTTCTCTTTGGTTAATTGGTAGGGAAAGAAAGGCAATATAGGTTTTTGTGATAAAAAATACCTAGTGATATTTAAAGGAATGTGTTTTTAGAATCAATTTCCTATAAGGATTAAATATTATAGTACTTCCGTTATGGATTCTTTAGCGCTAATTATTCTTTATGAATATTAAGGGCGTTTTTTTTTCTGTGATCTACTCATAAATTTATCCAGTGGTTTAATAAGGGATTAGCTAAAAAGTTTTCATTCGGTGGATACATCTGACCTTATTGTATTCTTTGCATCCTTAAAGATTAATTAACATTCGGCGCATAAATTTGACTTTGCTTATTTTTAAATGATTTGTAAATTTAATAAAAATATCTTGCTTTTTAAAAATGTATTATCTATAATAAATTTAATCTTATAAAGTAACACTTAATAAAAGCGTTGAAAAGGAAAAGTAGGATTTAGTAATTTTTCACAGAGAGCTTCGGTAGCTGGGAAGAAGCAAGAATTCGAATCTGAACAATGGCCTTGGAGCTTCGTGCTGAAATGATTAGTATCCCTAATCTTAGTAGGTTCCGACGAGATTTGGTACTCGTTATCCAAACCACAGTATAAAAAAGGAGATTTCCTTTAGTACTTGATGAGGCTGCATGTGTGAGCATGCAGTAAAGTAAGGTGGTACCACGTTTGTTCAACCACGTCCTTACCGATTTTTCGGGGAGGACGTGGTTTTTATTTGCAGAAAAGGAATTTCCTATTCTGTTGGTATTCTCCCAAATTATAAGGTGAATGCCATCATATTGTTAAACTATAGAAATGTATTGGAGGAATTAGAATGAGTAAGAATTTAGTTTTACAAACAGATTTTGGGTTGAGTGATGGTGCAGTAAGTGCAATGTATGGAGTAGCTTTATCGGTGGATTCCAGCCTACGTATTTTTAACTTAACCCACGATATACCACAATACAATATATGGGATGCATCATATCGTCTATATCAAACGATTAACTATTGGCCGGAAGAGACGGTGTTTATTTCTGTTGTCGACCCTGGTGTAGGAACAGAGCGATTAAGTGTAGTCGTAAAAACATTCACAAATCAATATATTGTAACTCCTGATAACGGGACTCTGACACACATTATCCATCGCCATGGCATTAAAGAAGCAAGAATCATTGATGAAAAAGTGAATCGATTGCCAAATTCAGGTGAATCGTACACATTTCATGGGAGAGATGTTTATGCCTATACTGGAGCAAGACTTGCCTCTGGTGTGATTACATATGAAGAGGTAGGGCCAGCACTTAATGTAGAAGAGTTAGTTGAGCTACAAATGACTGAAGCAACTCTAGATGAAACAGGAATAAAAGGAAATATTGATATTCTTGATGTGCGATTTGGAAATTTATGGACGAATATCAATCGTGAATTATTTGTAGAAGCAGGTATCCACTATGGCGATTCCTTAGAAGTAACCATTGAAAATAACCGTCGCCATATCTACAAAAATATTATGAAGTTCGGTCGTTCATTTGCAGATAGCCGTTTAGGAGAGCCGCTATTATTCGTGAATTCTCTTAATAATATTGGGGTTGCGATTAACCAAGGTTCTTTTGCTAAAGCTTACCATATTGAGACGGGGGCAAATTGGAAAATAAGTATACGTAAAACATCAGAAATTATATATAATTAGTTTTTGTAAAATATAGAAAAGAAGGGAATACAAAAAATGAATAATCAATTATCTATTAAAACGATTGTTGCAATTGGGATTGGGGCCGCAGTATTTATTATCTTAGCAAGATTTGTTGCTATCCCAACAGGAATTCCAAATACAACCATTCAAACTTCTTATGCATTCTTAGCATTGATGGCTGTTGTATTCGGTCCTATAGCTGGAGGATTAATTGGGTTTATCGGACATACATTAAATGATGCATTATCCTATGGCTCGGTTTGGTGGAGTTGGGTATTTGTCTCTTTATTTATCGGACTATTTATTGGTTTATTCTGGAAAAAGCTAGATATTGAGAGTGGCATATTTGGTAAGAAACAAATTATTTCGTTTAATATTATTCAAGCAGTAGTCCAAGCGATTGGTTGGTTCCTGTTAGCCCCGGTGTTAGATATACTTATCTATGCAGAACCAGCTAACAAAGTATTTGTTCAAGGCATTGTAGCAGGCTTGTCTAATATCATTACTGTTGGAATTATTGGGACATTATTACTTATTGCATATTCTAAGACTCGTAGCCAAAGCAACAGCCTTCGAAAGCAGTAAATCGGAGAGAGCATCATGAAAAAGTCAATTATTACATTTGAGAATTACTCATTTAAATATAGAAGTCAGACAGAACCTTCTCTACAAAATATCAATTTAACCATTCATGAAGGAGAAAAGGTGGTCATTGTCGGACCATCTGGATCAGGTAAAAGTACTTTAGCCCATTGTATTAATGGTCTAGTACCTTTTTCCTGTAAAGGGGATATGAAAGGTTCCTTAAAGATAAAAGGGGAAGAGACGAAGGAACTAGGTATTTTTAGTCTTTCTAAAATGGTAGGAACTGTATTGCAGGACCCGGATGGTCAATTTATTGGATTGTCGGTTGGAGAAGATATCGCTTTTGCTCTTGAAAATGATATGATTCCGCAAGACCAGATGCGATATCAAGTGATGGAAGTTTCTAAACTAGTTGATTTAGAGACTAAAGTAGAAAACTCCATTCATGAATTGTCTGGTGGGCAAAAACAAAGGGTTTCTTTAGCTGGTGTTCTAGTGGATGATGTGGATATTTTATTGTTTGACGAGCCTTTAGCAAACTTGGATCCCGCTACAGGACAACAAGCTATTGCCTTAATTGATCAAATTCAACAAGAAACCAATAAAACAATAATCATGATCGAACATCGTTTAGAAGATGTTCTGCATCGAAAGGTTGACAGAATCGTGGTCGTCGATGAAGGACGCATTGTAAGCGATACGACTCCTCATGAATTAATGGCTTCTGATGTATTACAATCTAGTAATATCCGTGAACCGCTCTATGTAAAAGCCCTTAAGTATGCTGGGTGTAACATTACACCTGAAATGCATGCAGCATATCTAGATACAATCGTATTAGATGGAAGTCAGGACAAATTGCAGAAATGGTTTGAAGCGAAAAAGGTCGTTGAAAAGGAAAGTAGGAATGACCCTATTTTATCGTTGGAGAACGTCTCCTTTGGTTACAATCAACCAAATCAAACGATAAATAATGTATCTTTTTCTATTAATAAAGGGGAAATGGTTAGTATCGTAGGAAAAAACGGAGCAGGTAAATCAACAATTATTAAATTGATTTGTGGATTTGAAAAGGTAAATTCAGGAAAGATTCGCTTAATGGGAGAAGATATTACCAGAGCCACCATCTTCAAGCGAGCAGAATCGATTGGAATGGTGATGCAAAACCCAAATCAAATGATTTCAAAGCATATGATTTATGATGAAGTCGCGCTAGGGTTAGTCATGCGCGGTGTAGGGGAGCGAGAAATTAAAGAAAGAGTGGAAGCCACCTTAAAGGTATGTGGTTTACATCCATTTCGTAATTGGCCGATTTCCGCACTTAGCTTCGGGCAAAAGAAACGAGTGACCATTGCATCTATTCTTGTTTTGAATCCAGACATAATTATTTTGGATGAACCAACTGCAGGGCAGGACTTGAAACATTATACCGAGATTATGGAATTCCTGTGTGAACTTAATAAGCGTGGGGTTACGATTATTATGATTACCCATGACATGCATTTGATGCTTGAGTACACACCAAGAGCGATAGCTATTGCAGATGGACAAGTGATAGCCGATGATTCAGCGGTTAATATTTTGACAAATGAAGCTGTAATTGAACAAGCGAATCTAAAGAAAACGTCATTATTTGACCTTGCTGTTCGAACACAGATAGATAATCCTAGAGACTTTGTTACACGTTTTATCGCGTTTGATAAGGAGGTTAGAGACACATGGCAGTAGAATTGCTATCCTATATTGAGCGCAAATCTCCTGTGCATTCTCTTTCTGGAGCAACGAAGCTAATTGTCTTTCTAGCATGGTCATCAGCGGCGATGCTAACGTACGATACACGGGTCCTACTTGTGATGCTTTTGTTGAGTTTAGCAATTTTTGCTATTTCTAAAGTTCAGATTCGGGATATTAGCTTTGTGCTGTATTTTATCCTCGCTTTTCTACTATTGAATAATATTGCTATTTATATATTTTCACCGCAAGAAGGTGTGAAAATATATGGCTCAAGCCATGTGATCATCGATATCATCGGTCGTTATAACATTACAATTGAGCAACTGTTTTATCAGCTTAATATTACCTTGAAATATTTTGTTGTCACACCTGCTGCGTTGTTATTCATTGTAACAACACATCCAAGTGAGTTCGCTGCTTCACTTAATCGAATAGGTGTGAGTTATAAAATTTCGTATGCTATTTCCTTAACTTTGCGTTATATCCCAGATATTCAACGTGAATTCCGAACCATAGCTCAATCACAACAAGCACGAGGAATCGATATGTCTAAAAATGAAAAGCTATGGAAAAGAGTCGGGAATGCGTCCACTATTATTTTCCCTTTAATCCTATCAAGTTTAGATAGAATAGAAGTAGTAAGTAATGCAATGGAGCTTAGAGGATTTGGAAAGAATAAGAAACGGTCGTGGTATAGTGCAAAGCCTTTTAAACGTGGAGACTATATAGTAATCATCGTAAGTATTTTGCTACTGATATTATCTTTAATCATTACGTTTTATGATGGAAATAGATTTTATAACCCGTTTATGTAAAGGAATGCCTAAAATGGTATTCCTTCTTTCTATTCCCATCTTTTCCATTCTTTGCTATGGTAAAAAGGAAGTTTATTAGAAAGCGGAGTGTTTAAAATTGAAGGTGTTCACTCTAAGATTTGTGGGGTTTGTTTTATTGTGGGTATGGTTAATTTACGATGAAAGTAGTTATTTTGCTCCAAGTATGCTGGCATTCGCTATAGCTTTAGGCCTGTTCTTTTTCTTATCAACACATAAAGCAATGCTCTGGAATTATGCTTCTATACAACTTATTTTGTTGCTGCATTTTATATTCTTCACAGAACAAGCTGCTTTCACTATTTTGCTTGCTTTGTTTTTGGCCATTGATTCATCTATTCAATTGACCGAAAAAGAGTATATAAGGTTTTGGATACTAACAATGGTCTTAATACTTTTTATGATGATTTGGCAGTCTCGAATCCAATTAGAAAATCTATTGGTGATTTCCTTTGTTTTTATTCTTTTATTTAAGATTAATAGGATGCAAAGAGATAGATTGGAACAAATTGAAATCTATGAAGAAGTTGCAGGGGAGTATCGGAGATTAAAACGATTGAGCTTAGGGTTAGAACAGCAGGCGCGTTTAGAGGAAAGGACAAGAATTGCTAGAGATATTCACGATTCGGTGGGACATCGGCTGACTGCATTAATTATGAAGCTAGAGATGCTTTCCATTCAGAATAATACGGTGGCCTATGATGAACTGAAGGAACTAGCTAAAGCGAGCTTAGAGGAAACCAGAGATGCAGTAAAAGCATTGCAAGCCGAAGATAATGAAGGAATATCCACAGTTGTAAATTTGATTCGGAAATTAGAAGCAGAAAGCCATTTATTAGTGCAATTCACAATGAAACAGGGGGTTCTTTCCATTCCTCTTTCCAATGTTAAAAATGTAGTCTTATACAGAATCATACAAGAATCTCTTACGAATGCAATGCGCCATGCTGGAGCAAGAGAAGTGTATGTAACTTTAGGAAAGTCAGCTATTGGAGATCTGAGTTTTGAAGTTAAAAATAGAGTATTTGAGCCAAGAAAATGGAGTTATGGCTTTGGATTATCCAATATGAAAAAACGAGTGGAAGAAGTCCATGGAATGATATCCATATATCAAACAGAAGAAATGTTTATTGTGGCTGGTACCATTCCAAGGGAGGGAGAATAAATATGTGGCGGGTTTTACTGGTAGAAGATCAAACCATTGTTAGACAGGGATTGAAGGTAATCTTGGAGCAGGACCCAAATATCAAAGTTACACACGAAGCGGAAAATGGCAATCAAGCCATCTCGATATTAGAACAGCATATAATTGACTTTGTATTAATGGATATTAGAATGCCTGAAATGAATGGGATAGAAGCAACCCGATTAATAAAACGGAATTGGCCTAAAGTGAAAATTCTAATTTTAACTACGTTTAACGATGATGAATACGCGCTTCAAGCATTAAAGGAAGGTGCTAATGGTTTTTTATTAAAAACGTCCGAACCAAAGAAATTAATCGAAGCGGTGCATAGCTGTATGAATGGCGGATTAACTTTACATGATGAGGTTGCTGCAAAAGTAATGCCACGTTTGCTTCAATACTCAGAGCATCCTGCCATTTCGGTAGAACTATCCCAGAGGGAACTAGCGATTACAAAATGTGTTGGACAAGGGAAGACGAATAAAGAGATTGCAGAGGAACTGCATCTTTCCATTGGAACAGTAAAGAACCATATTACTACCATCTTACATAAAACAGATCTACGAGATCGAACTCAGTTGGCTATCTTTGCACTTAAGCATCATATTGGGGAGCAACCATTGTAAAGATACTGTTAATTCTTTTCAATCAAGCCTTATTCCGGAATTATAAAGTTACATAACGTATGTTTTAACTCAAAAGACGAAGGAAGCACTATATTCTTGGGCAGTAATTCTCCAGGGTGCATCGTTCGCATTTTCTTTTGATAAAACACTTTTGTCCCACTTCTTTTCAACTTAAAAATGACCTCAGTCACTATTTATAAGGCAAACGAAGTGACTGCAGACAGTGTTTCTTGTATTTCAAAATAAGTAATATAAAGGTAGGAGGGATGAAGATGCTTGAATTGATGGATCTGACAAAGACATTTAAACATACAGAAGCAGTAAAGAATGTCAATATGTTTATAGAAAAGGGTGAAATAGTTGGGTTGCTTGGACCAAATGGGGCGGGGAAATCTACGGCTATTTCCATGCTTTCTTCCTTAGTAGAGCCGACAAGTGGAGATGTGCGTTTTCGCAATAAAAGCATGATTAAAAATCCGCAATCACTTAGGGAAGTGCTTGGACTTGTTCCACAGGAGATTGCATTATATGAGGATTTAACAGCATTAGAAAATCTTAAGTTTTTTGGAAGAATATACGGCTTAAAAGGACAGCAACTGCAAAACAAAATAGAGGAAGTACTAGATCAGATTGGGCTATATGAACGTCGAAAAGAGGTAGTAAAAACTTTTTCAGGCGGGATGAAGCGAAGACTAAACATTGGGGTTGCAATGCTTCATAACCCAGAGATTATGATTATGGATGAGCCAACTGTTGGTATTGACCCACAGTCCAGAAACTATATCTTAGAGACTGTAAAACGACTAAATGAAGAGAAACAAATGACGGTTATTTACACTAGTCACTATATGGAAGAAGTAGAGTTTTTATGTGACCGTATCTACATTATGGATAAAGGAAATTTAATTGCATCAGGAACGAAAGATGAAATTAAACAAATCTTATCCTCGGAAAATAGTATATCTATAAAAGCTGATCGATGGAATGACGAGTTCATTAAAAGACTCCAAGATATCCCCACGATCCAACGAATGAAAGTGGAAGAAAAAGAAATAACCATTGTCGTTCCAAAAGATTTAAATATGTTTGCTGCAGTTGCGAAAATTGCGGATGAATCAAAACTTGAATTACGTTCCATCGATATAAAAGCTCCTACCCTGGAGGATGTATTCCTCCATTTAACAGGAAGAGCTTTAAGGGATTAGGGGGAAGGATATGATACTGCAGATTGTGAAAAAGCAAGCATTAATTTTATTGCGTAATCGTATGGAATTATTACTTTTATTCGGGTTACCCATAATCCTAATTACTATTCTTAGCTCCGCACTAAGTACCTGGATGGAAAGCGGTGAAATTGAGATAAACTTGAAAGTAGCGCTTATCGAACAGAATAATGAAGAGGATGAAATAAATCAATTTATAAGTGAATTTGAGAATAGCGGCATACCTCCTGAAGCGGTTGAAAAAATGAAAGAAACGGCTTCAGTCATCGCGCCAGTTACCTTAATTAAAGATGCCTTTCGATCTGCTGAAGTGAATGAGATGGTGGAACTGGTGAGGATCGACCCATCTGAAAAGGAAGCAGCTCTGGATGATGATTCTTATTCAGCAGTTATAGAAATTCCTGAAAATTTCACATATGACACATTAAAAAGTGTAATGCTAAATGAACAAAATAAAGCAGAAATGAAAATTTACCAAAATGAAGAACAAGAAATTGGAGCGAATATTATTAATCAACTTTTATCTGTGATTCAGGAGCAGCTGACATTTGGAACGTTTTTAGCTGAGAATGGGATTGACCCTAATGTTACAGGAGTAGAAGACTCTGAAATGCCTGGTGCTGCAGCTATTGTGGATACAAAAGAGTCTGTTAGCTCTAAAGGGTATTACACAATTGGGATGGCCGTGATGAATGTTTTATTTATGGCAACAGCAATCGGGAGCATTTCCTTTAAAGAGAAAACATCACATGTTTTTGACCGCATTGTTTTAGCGAATATGTCACGATGGATTTATTTCATTGGAGTTTTACTGACAGGTATGTTATTTGCTTTGGTTCAGTTAATGATTGTTTTTGGTTTTGCTTGGATTGCATTTGATGTCGACTGGCCGAGTGTAGGTTCCTTCATTCTTGTTACCCTTGCTATTTCTTTAGCTGTTGGTGGATTAGCGGTTTTATTAACAGCATTAAGCTATCGAGTGAATTCTGAAATGATTATTTCCTTCTTTTCTAGTATTATCGTCACATTTATGGCTGTATTGGGTGGAAGCTTCTTTCCGATTGGAGAATCCTCTAGTGTAATTGCTTTTCTAGGAAATCTAACGCCTAATGGTGCTGGGATGTCTGCGTATTTAGCCTTGCTGCGTGGAGATGGGTTATTGGATATCTCGCAGTACATCATTTATATTTTTCTATTTGCACTCGTTGCTATTATCATTGGTGAACTTAGTTTTCCAAAGAAAGGAGTGTCTTAATGGCAGGAATCCTATTTGCAAAAATACGTTCGTTTATTCGTAATCCTTGGACATTCCTTTTGTTCACTGCCATGTCTATCGGGTTTGCGATACTAATAGGGAGCAGCGGAAACTTTAATACCATTCAGGTCCCAGTTACTGGTAGTGAAGCTGTACAGGAATCTCCAATTGGGGATGCTCTAAAGGAAAATAAGGTATACAATTTCGTTTGGAAATCTGAGGAAGATATGCTTGAACAGGTTGAAACTGGAAAAGCGGAAGCGGGTGTTATGGTTCAAGAGGAGGATTATCAGGTGGTTATCGGGGTTGATTCCGCCAACTCTCAATTAGTTGAGCAGACTATTAAAGAGATTTATATGGATGTCCTACAACAAGAGAAACTTTACGCTGCAATGAAAGCGACCACAGCAACTGAGAAGCAAGCTATTCAAGATAAATTAGATACCGCTAAAGAGAATCCTGTATTTTCCATTCAGCAAGCCTCCTTTAGAAGCGATGATGCCTTTATCTATGATACTGCTTCCCACTCTTTGTTTGGCTTTACTTTATTCTTTGTAATATATACGATAGCCTACACTGTATTGCCGATTTTATTAGAAAAGAAAGAAGGTATTTGGGATCGAATGATTTTATCACCACTCAAGAAGTGGGAAATGTATGTTGCAAACTTGCTGTATAGTTTTGTTATTGGATATATACAGGTACTTGTTATCTTCTTCATTTTCCGTTATTGGGTTGGAGTTGACTTTAATGGAAGATTTATAGAAACGTTACTTGTTCTGATTCCATATGTGTTTTCCATTGTTTCATTGTCTATTTTCATTACTGCTCTTGTTAAAAACACACAGCAATTTAATACAGTACTGCCAATCCTGGCGGTAAGCATGGCAATGATCGGTGGAGCATACTGGCCAATTGAAATTGTAGAGAATGAGATTCTGCTTTTTCTTGCAAAGTTCAACCCACTTACCTTTGGTATGGAGGTATTGAATGGTGTAGCTGTTTATGATTATTCATTTGATGAATTATTATTGCCAATAAGTATCCTGTTTTTTATGGGTGTATTGCTGATGGGAATAGGGATTCATTTGATGGAGCGACGACATATTTAATTATAAAGAAGAGGTTGGGGCTAGCTGAATGTGTTAATTCAGAAGACGAATGGGGCGGTATTTCTCCACTAGGCATCGTTCGAATTGGTCTTTTGATACACACTTTTGTCCCAGCTTCTTCTTTATTTTTTCGATTCAATATGAACTATGTCCGTGATTCAGAAACAGCGACTAAGTCGGTTATTTAAAATCAAGGGGTTAAATAGCTAGTAAGGAGATATGATATTAGTGGCAAGACTTCCCATGATTGGTTTCAATTGCTTAGAAAAAATGGTACGAATCCTTCTTAAGTGATAGTATAATAGAATTAGTAAATCCACCCAGAGATAGGAGAAAAAATATGTGAAGCGAAAGAAAGTTATCATAAGAAGCGCCGTAGGGTTTCTAGCTGTCTTATTATTCGCTAATTTTGCTATTGGTTATTACTTGTATGATTTAGCAATTGCTCGGAACGTGAAGGAATTTCTGAGTGGCAATCAAGATTTGGAAGTCTCTGCAGAAGCCATGGATGTTTTTACACAAGGCGGCTGGAAAGACTGGGTACGAAGTCATCAGTTCGAAAGATGGAATATAGAATCGGAAGACGGATTAATCCTGAATGGATATTACTTAGAAGCAGAGGAGCCAACAACTAAGACCGTTGTATTTGCTCATGGATACTTAGGACGAGCAAATGATATGGGGCTATTTGGCCAACGTTACTACGAGGATTTGGGATATAATATGTTTACTCCAGACCTAAGAGGACACGGAGAAAGTGAAGGGGATTATATTGGATTTGGCTGGCCAGATCGTTTGGATATAGTTGCATGGGTTGATAAAGTAGTGGAAGAACTTGGGGACAACGTTGAGATTGTCTTGCACGGAGTATCGATGGGAGCGGCTACGATGTTAATGGCAAGTGGAGAAGAATTGCCATCTAATGTGAAAGCCATTGTGGCAGATAGCCCTTATTCCAATGTATATGATCTATTTTCTTATCAGCTGGACCGGATGTTCCATTTGCCAGAATTTCCTATTCTTCCTACAACTGGCTTGGTTACAAATGTAATGGCAGGCTACAATTTTAAAGAGGCCTCCGCGTTGAATCAAGTAAGGAAAACAGAGATTCCTATTTTATATATTCATGGAAGCAATGATACATTCGTACCGACAGAAATGACTGAAGAGTTGTATGAAAACACAAATAGTGAGAAAGAACTCTTGATTATAGATGGTGCTAGTCATGGAGAATCGATTATTTTAGCTGAGGATAAATATTTAGAAACATTATATAGATTTTTAGATAAACATATGGAATAAAACAGGATGCTACTCCACAAAGTGGGGAGGCATCCTGTTTATTTTAGAAAGGGACAGTAAAGCCACGAATTCCTTAGTGCAAGGATAAACATTAAGATAAGCAGAGATGAACTGCTCCTTCAACCGATTTCAATCGTGGAGGAAATGCAAAGCCCTGTACTGATTGAAGTTTCATTTTATACATATATTATACAGAAACAAGATGTTATTTCTGTATATAATGCATAAATATAAATATTTTTTAATATTTATACTTGCGTAATAGAGTTTTAATCTCTATAATAATGAATAATTCATACAAACGAAAGGAAGTTATTCATTGAAGGAAGTAGCAATTATAGGTGGCACAGGATATGGGGCAATAGAATTAATACGGTTACTTCAAGCGCATGAGTATATGCATCTCAAAAAGATTATTTCCCACTCACAGCATGGACAGCAAATTACGAGTAGTTATCCGCATCTTCATGGTGTAATTGTAGAACCAATGGAAAAATTAGATATTGAAAGTTTAATAGATGAAGTTGACATCGTTTTTCTTGCAACTCCAGCAGGGGTAGCAAAGGAAATTGTACCTCTTTTACAGGAGACTTCCCTTCAATGCATCGATCTTTCAGGAGACTTAAGGCTGAACAATAGAAAAGAATATGAAACATGGTATGGCAAGGAAGCGGCACCTCAGAAGACAATTGATGCAGCTGTATATGGGTTATCGGAAATTTATAAGGAAGAAGTACAGCAAGCAAAAATTATCACAAATCCTGGTTGCTTTCCAACCTCTGCTTTACTTGGGTTAATTCCAGCAGTCAAGCACCGTATCATTTCACTAGATTCCATTGTTATTGATGGGAAAACAGGGGTGTCTGGAGCTGGTGGGAAAGCTTCTGCTATGACACATTTCTCAGAGACGAATGAAAATGTAAAACCATATAAAATCGGAAAACATCAGCATATCCCGGAAATAGAGCAATACTTATCAGAAATTGCGAATGAATCGATTACAACAACATTTACGACCCATCTTATTCCGATGACAAGAGGATTAATTTGTACCATTTACGGAAAGCTTACAAAACCAATGTCAACTAAGGAAATCATAGATTTATACCAATCCTATTATGAAGGGCATCCATTTATAAGAATCAGGGAAGAAGGGATTTTCCCTACAACAAAAGAAGTTGCCGGAAGTAATTATTGCGACATTGGCATTTGTGTAGATGAACGAACAAATCAGCTTATTATTGCCTCTGCTATAGATAATTTAGTTAAAGGAGCAAGCGGTCAAGCGATTCAGAATGCTAATTTAATGAATGGATGGGAGGAAGGACACGGACTAGGGTTCGTTCCTGTTTATCCGTAATAAGGGGGACAAATCAAGTGATTACAACTAAGAAAGAAAAGGTGAAGATTAAAAGTGATGGACATGTAACCAGTCCAAAAGGATACAAAGCAGGCGGCGTTCACTGTGGGATTCGCAAAAAAAGACTTGATTTTGGCTGGATCCATTCAGAAGTCCCTGCCACGGCAGCGGGAGTGTATACATTAAATACTTTTCAGGCGGCACCATTAAAAGTAACAAAGGAAAGCTTGGAAAAAGAAATGAAAATCCAAAGCGTTATTGTGAATTCGGGAAATGCCAATTCTTGTACAGGGGAACAAGGGCTTAAAGATGCATTAGAAATGCAAAAATTAGCTGCAGAGAAATTCGCGGTACAAAAGGATTATGTGGCTGTAGCATCCACAGGGATTATTGGAGTCCCGTTAGAAATGGAAAAAATAAAAAAAGGCATAGCTGCAATTAATGATGGATTAAATGAGGATCCTGTGAATTTTGAAGAGGCAATACTAACAACGGATACAGTTACAAAACAAGTAGCTGTAGAACTTGAAATTGATGGAAAGCTTATAACAATAGGGGGAGCTGCAAAAGGCTCCGGAATGATCCATCCAAATATGGCTACGATGCTTGCCTTTATTACTACAGATGCAGCGGTGGAAGCGGAGAGTTTGCAAAGTGCTTTAAGACAGACGACGAATCAATCGTTTAACATGATTACCGTTGATGGTGATTCAAGTACAAATGATATGGTGCTATTAATGGCGAATGGAAAGCAAGATAATATTCCACTGCATGAAGCACATCCAGAGTGGAACGTGTTTTTAGAAGGTTTACAGATTGTCAGTGAGCATCTGGCAAAACAGATTGCCAGAGACGGAGAAGGAGCGACTAAGCTTCTCGAAGTAACGGTAAAAGGAGCACCAACCGACATTGCTGCAAGACAGGTAGCAAAAGCTGTTATTTCTTCCAATCTAGTAAAAACAGCAGTTTATGGAGCAGACCCAAATTGGGGAAGAATTGTTTGTGCTGTAGGCTATAGTGAGCAACCGATTGACCCTGATAAGGTTTCGGTAGCAATTGGCGATATCGCAGTAGTGAAAAATGGCCTTGCACTTCCTTTTAACGAGGATGACGCAAAGCAATATATGCAAAATGAATATGTGCAACTAACGGTTGAATTAAACAACGGACTACATGAAGCAACTGCATGGGGCTGTGATTTAACCTATGATTACGTCAGAATAAATGCTTCTTACCGAACATGAGGTGAGTATATGGATAAAGTGATTTTTAAGATTGGTGGAAGTATCTTGGATGAACTGCCAGCTGATTTCTACCAAACTATTGTTTTCTTAAAAAAATCAAAACAATGTGACCCTGTAATCGTTCATGGAGGTGGACCTGCTATTAATAAGGAGTTAAGCAAGTCTCAAGTAAAAAGTGTCTTTCATGATGGATTACGGGTTACAACGAAAGAAGTATTAAGGATTGCTGAAATGGTCATGAGTGGTTCTATCAATAAAGAAATCGTAAAACAAGTGGTTCAGGCAGGGGGAGTTGGCTTCGGATTAAGTGGTGTAGATGGCAGCATACTTAAAACGGTACCCTATGATCCATCAGGTAAGCTTGGGTTTGTAGGAGAAGTAGAAGAAGTAGAGGTAGGATGGTTACAGCTATTAATAGAAAATGGTGCTATTCCTGTCATCTCACCAATTGGAATCGGAGAAGACGGGCAGCATTATAATGTGAATGGAGATGTAGCTGCAGCAAGAGTAGCAGCCGCTTTAGGGGGCACATTGGTATTTATTAGTGATATACCGGGTGTTCTGGAAACAAAGGATGAAAATGAAACACTGCATAGCTCTTTAACAAATCATGAAATTACTACCATGATTGAGTCTGGAGTCATATATGGCGGTATGATACCCAAAGTTAAGTCAGCAATTGAAGCCTTAAAAGCAGGTGTCAAGGAAACCGCGATTATAAACGGGCTAAATCCAACAGATATAACGGATTTTCTTAGTGGGAAAGAAGTGGGAACGAAGATTACGATGGGAGAGGTATACCATGTCTAACACAGAAGTGAAATCTGCGGTAATGTCAACATATAGCCGCTTTCCAATAACAGTAGTTAAAGGAAAAGGGAGCCATGTATGGGATGAAGCAGGCCGCACATATCTGGATTATACATCAGGTATAGCGACATGCAATTTAGGGCATGTCCCCGATACAGTACAGGAGAAATTAAATAAACAGTTAGATTTGATCTGGCACTGTTCAAACCTTTATCACAATCCTAACCAAGAAGCACTTGCTGAGCTTTTGGCGGAAAACAGTGCATTGGATAAAGTGTTCTTTTGTAATAGTGGCGCAGAAGCGAATGAAGCAGCAATTAAACTGGCAAAGAAATATGCAAAGGATAAGGGGAATCCTGAAAGAATTGAAATAGTAACCTTTCTAGATTCTTTTCATGGCAGAACGGGTTCTGCGATGGCTGCAACAGCACAAGCAAAAATTCATGAAGGTTTTTCACCTATAACACCAGGGTTTCGCTATTTACCTTACAATGATTGCGATTCGTTAGAACAAATTAATAATGGTAAAACAACTGCAGTTTTATTAGAGTTAGTTCAGGGAGAAGGCGGGGTTCATCCAGTTAATCCTAGCTGGTTGAAGCAATTGGAAGCGGTCTGTAAAGAGAATGATATTTTACTGATGATTGACGAAATACAAACAGGGATTGGAAGAACTGGCTCTTTATTTGCTTATCAACAATACGATGTCGACCCTGATGTGATCACACTGGCCAAAGGTTTGGCGTCAGGTTTTCCAATAGGGGCAATGTTAGCGAAAGATAATGTGTCAAACTCCTTTACCCCAGGTACACACGGAAGCACCTTTGGTGGCAATCCATTGGCAACAAGTGCTGGGCTTGCAACATTAGAAGTGATTCTTAGTGAACCTATTATGGTAAATGTCATAGAGAACAGCAATTGGCTTTTCAGTGAGTTGAATCGATTAATGGAATATGAAAAACAAATAAAAGAAATTCGAGGGGTTGGCTTTTTAATTGGGATTGAAATAGCAGGTGATGTTGCAGAATGGATTACAAAATTTCGAAATAAAGGGATCCTCGTATTAGCAGCAGGACCAAAGACGATTCGGATTTTGCCACCTTTAACAACGACGAAAGAAGAGTTAGAAACATTTGTAAATACATTCCAAGCGCTTCTAAACGAGACGGGGGAGTATACAGCATGACTAGTGGATATCTCATATTAGAAACGGGTGAAACTTTTTCAGGAAATCTAATTGGTGCTGATATAGAGGTAGAAGGGGAAGTAGTATTTAACACTAGTATGACGGGCTATCAGGAAATGATAACGGATCCTTCATATAAAGGGCAAATTTTAACCTTCTGTTACCCGATTATCGGTAACTATGGGATTAATGAACAGGATAATGAAAGTGAAGAATTAGCAGTTTCAGGGGTTATTATGAATGATCTTTGTGAGGAACCTAGCCACTATCAATCTACTGCATCTTTATCACAGAAGTTAAAGCACGCGAATATTCCTGGTTTAGTAAATATAGATACACGGGCGCTTGTGGCTGTAATTCGGAAACATGGTACAGTAAGTGGTAAAATTGTCAAAACAAAAAAAGCTCAACGAAGCAGCTGGCATAAACCGAATGCAATACAGCTTGTTCATAGTGTATCCGTTAAGAAAGACGAATCCTATGGTTATGGAGAACCCCATATTGTAATGGTTGATTTTGGTTATAAAAAATCGATTTTACAAGCGCTGCTTGATCAAGGTTGCAGGGTAAGTATTGTACCTTGGAACACAACAATGGATTATATTCGCGCGTTGAATCCGGATGGTGTGTTAATTAGTAATGGTCCCGGAGATCCAATGGAGTTGACCGAGGTCTTTCCAACGATTAAGGCAATCACGGAACAGTACCCTACATTAGGAATTTGTCTTGGGCATCAGTTGATTGTACTTTCGTATGGTGGGAGAACAACAAAAATGCCATTTGGTCATCGTGGAGGAAATCATCCAGTTAAAGATTTAATTACTGGTAAAGTACAAATGACGTCACAAAATCATGGCTATGTCGTTGTGGAAGATAGCGTGGATAGCGAACAGTTCCAGATTGTATTTAAAAACGTAAATGATCAATCTGTAGAAGGAGTGAAGCACGTCCGTTTACCTGTCCAATCCGTACAGTTCCATCCTGAAGCACATCCAGGGCCAAGTGACTCAGCATATATTTTTACAGATTTTATAGGGCAAGTATTGGCAGCAAGGGGGAGAAAATATGTCACCGCATAAATCTTTGGAGAAAGTTCTTGTCATTGGTTCAGGGCCAATCGTTATTGGGCAAGCAGCAGAATTTGACTATGCCGGCACACAGGCTTGTCTTGCGTTAAAGGAAGAGGGAATTCAAGTTGTCCTGGTTAACAATAATCCAGCAACCATTATGACAGATGAGCAGATTGCTGATTTTGTTTATATGGAGCCGTTAACGGTAGAATCGATTGAAAAAATCATCGCAAAGGAAAAGCCAGACGGTCTAATTGGAACCCTTGGAGGACAAACAGGTCTAAATCTAACGGTGAAGCTTTTTGAAGAAGGAATTATAGATAAATACAATGTCCAGTTACTTGGAACATCAGTCGACTCGATTCAAAAAGGGGAGGATCGAGAAAAGTTTAGACAATTAATGATTGAAATCGGGGAACCAATTGCAGAATCAAAAATAGTGGAAACGGTAGAAGAGGGCCTCGAATTTATTAAAGAAATCGGTTTTCCGATTATTCTTCGTCCTGCCTATACCCTCGGTGGAGAAGGGGGTGGCTTTGCTTATCACGAAGAGGAGTTTGTCTCGTTGCTAGATAATGGGCTAAAGCTTAGCCCGATTCATCAAGTATTAGTGGAGAAAAGCATTAAAGGCTGGAAAGAGATAGAATATGAAGTCATGCGTGATGCCAACGATACCTGTGTGATTGTTTGTAACATGGAGAACATGGATCCAGTGGGTGTTCATACAGGTGATTCCATTGTTGTTGCACCTTCACAGACCTTATCCGATGTTCAATACCAGTTATTACGTACCTCTTCATTAAAAGTCATTCGTGCATTAAATGTTGTTGGTGGGTGTAATATCCAATTTGCCTTAAATCCAGAGTCCAATGATTACTGTATTATTGAGGTGAATCCACGTGTAAGCCGATCTTCTGCTCTTGCATCAAAGGCAACAGGCTATCCGATTGCACGCATTGCGGCAAAATGTGCAATTGGTCATTCATTAGATGAAATTATCAACCCAATTACAGGAAATACATATGCATCATTTGAACCAGCACTCGATTATATTGTTGTAAAGCTTCCTCGTTTTCCTTTTGATAAATTCACAGAGGCTGACCGAACACTAGGTACACAGATGAAAGCCACTGGTGAAGTAATGGCAATTGATAGAACGTTTGAAGGAGCCTTAAACAAGGCAGTTCGCTCGCTGGAAACAAACGTATATAGCTTAAATTGGCCAGGTATGGAGGCACGGTCACATAAAGAATTAGAAGAACTTTTAACAACCGCAAATGATTTACGTTTATTCGCTATTGCTGAGTCACTGCGCCGTGGCTGGACAGTGGAGCAAGTAATAGAGCTTACAAGCATTGATTATTGGTTTATTCGTAAACTGAAAAGAATTTTAGAATGTGAAGAGAAGCTGGCTCAGTTAAGCTGGCCGAACATCACCTATGACAATATAAAAGAAGCAAAACGATTTAATATTAGTGACGAGCGAATTGCGGAACTGCTTGGCACCACAGCGAAAAAAATGAGAGCTTATTATAAGGAAGTCGGGATAACACCTGTCTATAAGCTTGTCGATACATGTGCTGGTGAATTCGAGGCGGAAACTCCCTATTACTATTCCACATGGCATGGTGAGGATGAAGTACAAGTCATTCCAACTAATAATAAAATTCTAGTACTTGGTTCGGGTCCTATCCGTATAGGCCAGGGAGTAGAATTTGACTATTGTTCGGTGCATGCAGCTTCAGCGGTGAAAAGGCTAGGATATAAAGCGGTAGTAATTAATAATAACCCTGAGACAGTTAGTACGGATTATTCCGTTGCAGATAGCTTGTATTTTGAACCACTTGCTTTAGAAGATGTTCTAGCTGTCATTGAGAAAGAACATGTAAGCGGGGTACTCGTTCAATTTGGTGGTCAGACTGCCATTAACCTCGCAAATGCTTTAAAAGAGGAAGGCATTAATGTCTTAGGAACATTGCCAGAGAATATTGATCAAATGGAAGATAGGGAACAGTTTTATGAAGTTTTAAATGAATTAAACATACCTCATATTGCTGGCCACATCGTCCATGGGCTTCATGAGCTATCGGAATCAGCATATGAATTAGGTTTCCCAGTTTTAATTCGACCTTCCTATGTAATTGGTGGTCAATCTATGTTTATCTGTAATAACGAGAAAGAACTTTACCATTATGTCTCTCGTATACAAAAAGATACGAATGATCGCTGCTGGCCATTGCTAATTGACCAGTACCTTCCAGGATTAGAGTGTGAGGTTGATGTTATTAGTGATGGTACGAACATTGTTATACCAGGAATCTTTGAACATATTGAAAAAGCGGGCGTCCATTCCGGAGACAGTATCAGTGTGTTTCCACCTGTTTCCATATCCGATACAGTGAAAGCGGAAATGGTAGAGATGGCACATAAAATAAGTAAAAAGGTTCCCATTATTGGAATGATGAATATCCAATTTGTTTATTATCAAGATACCCTTTATGTACTTGAAGTTAATCCGCGATCATCCAGAACGGTACCAGTAATGAGTAAAGTTACAGGTGTACCAATGATTGAATGGGCGGTCAAGACCCAGCTCGGCACTCCACTGACGGAGATAACAAATGAATTTTATCTACTTCAGGAACCGGATTATTATACGATAAAAGCTCCCATCTTTTCTGCAAGCAAGCTAAAAGGAGTGGACCATGTATTAGGTCCGGAAATGAAATCAACTGGAGAAATTATTGGTATAGGTTACGAAAAGAATGAGGCATTAGAAAAAGTTTCTTCCTATGTTGGAATGGTTGGGGACGTAAAGAGAATTTTTGTTTCCATATCAGACCGATTGAAACCGGAAAGTGTCTCGATTGTTAAAGAATTTTATGAGACTGGTGCAGCTATAACTGCTACGGCTGGAACAGCAGCTTATCTGGAGCAACAAGGGATTTCTGTGGAGGATGTAGTTACAAACAAAACAGAAATTCTGGAAGGTTGGAAGAGTTCTGCACCAAATCTTGTTTTGAATATTCCAAGTCAAGGGAGAGAAAAAGAAAAAATAGGTTTCTTTATCCGTGAATTAGCTGTTCGCTATGGAGTCCCATATTTTACAAGCATTGAAACATTGCAAGTAATGGTAGAATGCCAAAAAGAAAAACATGATAGTGAAGAGATATATTCTCTGCAAGAGTACCTGGGACATACTTCAGCTCTAGAGAAGTAAAGCAAAAAGCAGATTGAAATTTTTCTCAATCTGCTTTTTGTGTACTATTTTGAGTTGACAAGGCTGAGTACTATATCGTTTGCTGTGCTTTTATATTAGCATCCACCTCATATGCTTCTTGAATTTGCTTGGTAATGCTTCCTGGCTTCCCATCTTTAATTTGGACTCTGTCAACAGAAATGATGGGGGTAACTTCTGATGTACTGCTCGATAAGAAAAGTTCATCAGCCAAATGAATATCCTCAACCGAAAATGCATCTTCTACAAATGGAATTCCTAATTCATCAGCAAAGCGTTCAATTGCCATTCTTACACAGCCATGCAAAATTTGGTTTGTAGCAGGATGAGTATAAATCGAACCGTCTTTTACCATATATACATTGGAACTGCTGCACTCTGTTACTATCCCGTTACGGTGCAAGATAGCCTCATAACTGTTCTTTTCATTTGCTTCTTGTTTGGCCATAACATTTGGCAGAAGGTTAAGACTTTTAATATAGCAATTCTCCCAGCGAATGTCGCGATGTGTAATTGCACTAACTCCGTGTTCCAGTGTTTCCAGGTTTCTAGGCTGGTCTTGAATATAAGCATAAATATTAGGCAATACGCCTTCTGGAAAAATATGATCCCTCGGTGCAGATCCTCTTGTTACTTGTAAATATAGCTTTCCATCTTTATTCATGTTATTTCTTTTTATTAATTGTAATAATAAGTTTCGAAGCTCAGATTGATCGTACGGCAGAGTGAGCTTTATTGCGTCAGCAGAACGGAATAAGCGCTCAATATGCTCATCAAAAAGATAATAGTTCCCTTGATAAATGCGGATAACTTCATATATTCCGTCACCGAATTGCATGCCGCGCTCTTCATAAGGATATCTTAAGCTATCCTTATGCGTAAATTTAGATTGAGTCATGATTATTGGATAAACAGTCATCTTTCTTCCCCTTCCCTAAATTATATCTAGTTTAAAACCTTTTGATATGCTTGTAAATAGGGAATTTTCTAATCCCTTTATTGAAGTAGATGTAAAATTAATATAAAAAATTTGTATTTTTTTTGTAAAAACCCCCTTGCAAAGAAAATCAGAGATTGTTATAATAGATTTCGTTAACAAATTTCGACTTATTTTTTATTTGCGGGTGTAGTTAAATGGTATAACCTCAGCCTTCCAAGCTGATGTCGTGGGTTCGATTCCCATCACCCGCTCCATACATATGTCTTAACGCAGTGTTTCGTACTTGGTCTACGAAGCGTTGCGTTTTTAATTTTCATCCCGATTATCTAGCGGTAAACTTCATTTTAAAGCTAGACTCACAGTATTTATCCTGCGCTTTTCCTCTTCAGTTGAACGACATTCCCTTTCCATTGTATGCTAAAAAGAAACCACACTCTATTTGAGGAGGATATCTCAAAATGAAAGAACTCTTAAAGCGATTAAAGGCAATTGATAATAAAGGTTATAAAGCATATAAAAGCATTCAAGGAACCTATTTCTTTTCTACATTTACGCTTATGATAGATTATGTACAAGGAGATCCATTTGCAACACCTTCTAGGCTGCGAATTTCTATCCCAGATACGAAACGGATTGTTCAATCCCATTGGTTGGAAACAAAACCAAGAAAAATTGCTGTCGAGGACGCTTTTGCAAGGATAATTGGAAAAGCAATTGAAGAGAGTCGCATCTCTATTAAAGGATCAGGAAAAAGCGGAATGGTGTTCTTTGATACACCCCACCAGGAGATTCTTGAAAGAACTGCAGTTCAAATTGAGAAACATCAAATTGTGGTTTGTCTTTCTGTTGGTCTTCCAGCGAATGGAAGGCGAATAAATGGTAGAGAGGCAGAGCAATTATTTTTGCAAGTTATCCCTCGGATCCTCAAAGAATCTGTTTTTAAAGTGAAGGATAAAGAATTAGAAGAAGCTATTATGCTAGCAGATCAACAAGCCATGATTCGTCAAGAAATGAGAAATAACAACTGGATTGCGTTTATTGCCAATGGTTCTATTTTACCGAGAGAAAGTGGTGTCAGTGATCGCCCGTTAAAAGATGCGGTGCCATTCCAAAGTCCAGAGGAGAATGAAGTTTCTATATCGATTCCACATCAATCTGCACCATTAAAGGGCATGGCGATTAAGAAGGGGATCACCTTAATTGTTGGAGGAGGGTTCCATGGCAAGAGTACACTACTGCAAGCAATAGAACGTGGAGCATATCCACATGTGGCAGGAGATGGCCGTGAATTCGTGTTAACAGATCCAGATGCAGTAAAAATTCGTGCGGAAGATGGAAGGAAAATAACAGGGGTAAATATTTCACCATTTATTACTCATCTTCCACATCAAAAGGATACTCGCTTTTTCACAACACCCAATGCCAGTGGCAGCACTTCACAAGCAGCAAATGTAATGGAAGCTTTAGAGATTGGTGCAACGACATTGCTAATTGATGAGGACACGAGTGCAACGAACTTTATGATTCGGGATTATCGAATGCAGCAGTTAGTCGAGAAGGAAAAAGAACCGATTATGCCATTTATTAATAAGGTTGAACAACTTCGCGATCAATTGGATGTATCTACCATTCTGGTGATGGGTGGCTCAGGAGATTACTTTGATGTCGCAGATTCAGTTATTATGATGGATGAATACGTACCTAAGAATGTTACAAAAAGGGCGAAGAGCATTATGGGAAAATATCCGTTAGAACGTGAGATGCTTGGAGACGACAATTTTGGGAAGGTGACCCACCGTTTGTTGAATCAGCATTCTTTACAGACACACAAAGGGAAGAAAAGTAAAACACAGGCTAAAGGGTTGAACACGATCCTCATGGGGAAAGTAGAAATTTCCTTCTCCTATACCGAACAATTAGTGGACACTTCTCAAACAAGAATGATTGCAGAAATTATCCAGTATTTGGACCGTACTAGAGGGTTAACAAATAAAACAATTCATGATTTACTTAAGGAAATAGAAATCAAACTGGACAAAGAAGGACTAGCATCCTTCACTCTTTATAAGGAACAGCATCCAGGAGATCTAGCACGTCCTAGAAAACATGAGATTGCGGCGGTGCTTAATCGGATGCGTACGTTAAGTGTAACGATACAGTGAAACTAAATTCAGAGGGGATTTTTGATCTTCCCCACTGAGTGTCAGCACTAAATATAAGTAAAGTGAACGAATCGGGTGTTAACTTACTATTGGGTCCCCACTTACAAATCTTATTGTATTGTCTTATTCTTGGAGTGAGGGTCCTGCAGCCCGGTTAACCAGCGACAATTTAGAAAGTAGGAGTCTGGCCCATGCGCACGGAGAGATTAAAGGAAGAAATCAAGCAATACGCAAAGGAAATCGGCATTGATAAGATTGGTTTTGCAACAGCAGATGTCTTTGGAGAATTGAGAGAGCGGTTGAGAAGACAGCAGGAACTAGGCTATCAATCGGGTTTTGAAAAAGGAACATTAGAAGAAAGAACAGAACCTCAACGTCTATTGCCAGAAGCACAGGCTATTATCTCAATCGCCCTTGCTTACCCAACAAGGATGAAAAATGCTCCAAAAAGTACCAAAGAGGAGCGACGCGGATTATTTGCAAGAGCATCCTGGGGTGTGGACTACCATCATGTCTTACGAGACCGTTTAGAAAAGCTTACTGCGTTTATCGAAGAACGCGTTCCTAACGCGGTTAATAAAATTATGGTGGATACCGGTGAGCTATCTGATCGTGCCGTTGCCGAGCGTGCAGGAATTGGGTTTAGTGGAAAGAATACCTCCATCATTACAAAGGAATTTGGCTCATTTGTGTACTTAGGAGAGATGATGACTAATATCCCATTTATACCTGATGATCCAGTAGAGGATAGCTGTGGAGATTGCCGGAAATGCTTAGACGCTTGTCCTACAGGGGCGTTGATAGAGGGAGGCCAATTAAATGCACAGCGCTGTATCGCCTTCTTAACTCAAACAAAAGACTTTCTGCCGGATGAATTCCGTACCAAAATCGGTAACCGTGTTTATGGCTGTGATACATGTCAACAAGTTTGTCCACGCAACAAGGGAGTTGACTTTCATTTACATCCAGAATTTGAGCCGGAGCATGATATTGCAAAACCGAAGCTAAAGCCGATGCTGCGAATTTCTAATCGTGAATTTAAGGAGAAATTTGGACATATCTCGGGTTCATGGCGTGGAAAAAAACCATTGCAACGAAACGCATTACTTGCACTTGGTCATTATAAGGATACAACCGCAATTGCAGAAATGATTGACGTAATGAATAATGACCCACGTCCAGTGATTCGGGGGACTGCGGCTTGGTCGCTAGGGAAGATAGGGACGAATGAGGCATTTAGAGCGATTGAAGCTGCGATGACGGCAGAAAAAGATGAAAGAGTTCTTTATGAAATGAAGAAAGGCTTGGCATTTGGAAACGAAACGGGGGCGTAAGAATGAAACTCTATTATGATGAAATCGATTCTCCGATTGGGCCATTAACTTTAATCTCTAATGGAGATCAGCTTATTCGTATTGATTATGGGCCGATGCAAAACATGAATGAAAAGCGGCTTAAATGGTTTCTTAAACAATACAGTACACCTGAATATGTTTATGACAAGGAATTATTCAAAGAAATAAGGGTCGAGATAGAAGAGTATTTTTTTGAAGGAAGAAAGACATTCTCTATCCCTCTACTGTTTCATGGAACTCCTTTTCAAAAAGAAGTTTGGCAAACGTTATTTGAGCATATTTCCTTTGGAGAGACGAAGACCTATAAAGAGATTGCAAGTCTCATTGGAAATCCGAAAGCAGTTCGTGCGGTGGGTGGAGCGATCAATCAAAATCCATTTTCTATTGTTGTCCCTTGTCATCGAGTCATTGGAGTAAACGGGAAATTAGTAGGCTACAATGGGGGGCTGGATAAAAAAGAATTCTTGCTGCAACACGAAGGAATTTTACTTAAATCATAACGAAACACATTGGTTACCATATCCGTATAATAAGATAAACATATCTCCTGGAGGGTTCGATTTGAAAAAGTCTTTCCTATTAAGTGTTGGAGTGTCTGCTATCCTTGTTATTACTGCTTTTATTACCGGTGAGCTGGATTTGTTTCGTAATATTTTATTTGGTATCGGTCTCGTTTCTTTATTGATTAGTGGCTTGTTTTCGGGGACATTTTTAACTGGCGCTGAATTAAGGGCAAATTATCATTCGGAGTCCAAAGAGAGTCGGAACGAGCGCCATCAACTCATGGGCATAGCTGGTATCTTCGCTATTGTCCCCTTAGCAGCAGCTATATGCTTCATTATATAAAATTCAGTTTTGAGCTGACTCCCCTCCCCATATACTTTTGGTGGAGGGGATTTTTTTGAAAAAAATAAAGCAATGGTGGCTAAAAGAGTTTGAATCTACTAACTCACAGAACGATTGGTGGGAAAGGAAGAAACAGCTCTGGAAGGAAAGAGATGCAGAAATCGTAAAAGTAAAAGGAAAAGGAGAAATTTTTCAAACGCTTCAATTGGAGGGGAAAACGGAGTACCGATATCTACTGCATTTAACCTATCTTATCAAGCAGAATAAACATTTTCACATAGAGGAACAGGTGATTCCACACGAGTATCGTATGAAAAATGGAAAAGTAGTGGACCATAAAGAAACAAAGAGGAATGTAACCCTCGAAATTCAACCGTCCTTTATAACAAAAGAGCGAGATAGTGTCCTTGAAGAAGAACGATTCTCCTATGATAGAAGAGCTGCAGTTCAATATGCGGAACGATGGTGGAATAGCTACAACCCAGCATACCGAATATTTGATGTGGATTGTACAAATTATATATCACAGTGTCTGCGAGCTGGTGGGGCGCCAATGCGTGGAGCACCTGTTAGAGAACGAGGGTGGTGGTATTCAGGTAGTAGTTGGAGCTATAGCTGGGCCGTTGCGCACTCTCTTAGATGGTATTTATCGGGTTCGAGGCAAGGGTTAAAAGGAAAAGAATTATACTCTGCTGAGGACTTACTTCCGGGTGATATTATTTGTTATGATTTCCAAGGTGATGGAAGATGGGATCACAATACAATTGTTGTCACAAAGGATGCATATGGTATGCCACTTGTGAATGCACACACGGATAATAGCCGTCACCGCTATTGGTCGTACGAAGATTCTAGCGCATATACACCGGATATCCAATATAAATTTTTCCGTATAGGAGAGTAGGAGTTCAAGTTCAAAAGGAGGATGAAAAGGACCGAGAAGTTCGAGGCGGCGAAGCTTTGAGCAACGGAACGTATGCATTTGATACGTGAGTAGCGGAAAAGTAAGCCAACGAAGAAATTCGAAGTGTCCTTTTCACCGGACTTTTTGAACAACCTTAAAAGTGTTATAATGGATGTTGCATTAAATTGGTTAGGAGAATGAGAAGTGAGTTTACATGTTGTATTATATCAACCAGAGATTCCTGCAAATACAGGAAATATAGGAAGAACATGTTTAGCTACAGATACAACTTTACATTTAATTAGGCCGCTTGGTTTCTCTACGGATGATAAAATGGTACGTAGAGCTGGGCTCGATTATTGGGAAAATGTAGATGTTAAAGAATATGATTCCCTAGAGGAACTATACGAGAAATATCCTGGAGCTGAATTCTATTACATTGAGAACTTTGGTGCCAAGCATTATACAGACTATAAATATAGTGATACAACAAAGGATTATTTCTTTGTGTTTGGCAGGGAGACAGACGGTATTCCAAAAGGTTTGTTGATTGGCAAAGAAGATCGTTGCCTCCGAATTCATATGAATGATAAGGTTCGCTCTTTAAATTTATCGAATACCGCTGCTATCATTATTTATGAAGTATTAAGACAGCAAGGATTTCCATCTTTAACATAAAAAGCTTCGCCAATAAGTGATACGCTTAAGGGGCATTTATACACACGCTATTTTAAGTTGAAAATAACGTGTGTTTTTTATTTATTGGCTCCTGGTGTGAATTAAAAAAAGGATTAGAGAATATAATTTCCTCTAATCCCTTGCTTGCTTGCATTTGTTCCGGGCTTGTCATAGTGCAGCATCAAGAAACACTATTACTGATTATCCTTTGGTGTTCCTGCCTTTGCATCATACCCCGCAGTAAACATGGAAACAAGAAAAGTAAGTGCTACCCCTAGTATTAAAGCTAATTTCATATGTACTTCCTCCTTTGTTTAAGGCATGCCAATTTGTGTTAAATATAGTATATATTATAAATCAAAACGCTTCCAATGTTAACCAATCTATAATAATAAGAATATTTTGTTTTAGGTCGCAATGTGGCCGAATAATACGATAATTCATTTTCTTGTACAAATATCTGAACTTCAGTTGTTTCGTTTGAAAAAATAAGGTATATTAGTCGTGAGGGCATTATATTAACATATTAACCGTTTACATGACGGACAAAGTATTATGGGGGTATTCATCGTGGCAGTAGGATTGGAAGAGTCTACTAGAAAAGTTTGGGAGCAGTTCTATGGTCCAAACATGGGGTATGTCGAAGCACAGTATGAACTGTACAAAGAGGACCCAGAAGCTGTTGAACAGTCATTAAGAGAGATATTCGACAGTTATGGATCTCCTGATTGGTTGCTTCGTAATAAAGAAACAGATTTAGCGACATCACAAACGCCTTCCGAATTTGATGTCAAGAAGCTAACCTCAGCATTTAAACTTGTTGAGGCTATTCGTCGTTATGGTCATTTGCAGGCAGACATTTATCCTGTTGGCGGCCATAAGGAACCGGGATCAGAGGAAATAGACCCGAAAACGTACGGGTTAACAAATGAAGATTTAAAAAAGATGCCTGCATCTTGGCTTTGGGATAAGAAGCAAAGTAATGTTGAAAATGGCTTGGATGTGGTGGAAACACTTAAAAAGTATTATACAGGAACAATTACATTTGAGTATGATCATGTAGATGATGAAGAAGAAAGAAAATGGTTATTTGATTTAATCGAATCAGGCAATGCTAGATTAGAATTATCCAAAGATGATAGAATACAAATTCTAACCAGACTTGCAGAAGTAGAAGGGTTTGAAAACTTCTTGCAAAAAACGTTTGTAGGTCAGAAACGATTCTCCATCCAAGGTTTAGAAGTAATGGTGCCGATGCTTGATCAACTAGTTGAGTTCGGTATAGATGATAAAGTAGAAGATGTACTGATGGGCATGGCTCATCGCGGACGCTTAGCTGTACTCGCACATGTATTAGGAAAGCCATTTGATAGGATTTTCTCTGAATTCCATCATGCATCTAATAAAGAATTACTTCCTTCCAATGAATCAAAAAGAATAAACAATGGTTGGACTGGAGATGTCAAATATCATTTTGGTGCAAAGAGAGTAATCAATAACGGTGACACGACTACTACGGTTACCTTAGCAAATAACCCTTCCCATTTAGAGTTTGTTAATCCAATTGTAGATGGGTTTACTCGTGCAGCACAAGATGAACGCTCCAGTAAAGGATATCCAAAGCAAGATGTTAATAAGGCGTTTTCTATCCTTATACATGGGGATGCGGCATTTATTGGAGAGGGTGTCGTAGCTGAAACATTAAACTTAGGTGGTCTTCCGGGATACAGTACAGGCGGAACGATTCATATTATCGCAAATAATCTATTAGGCTACACAACGAACCGAGAGGATGGCCGATCTACAAGATATGCAAGCGATCTAGCGAAGGGTTTTGAAGTTCCTATCATACGTGTCAATGCAGATGATCCGATTTCTTGCCTATCTGCTATTAAAATAGCTTATGAATACCGGAAGAAATTTAAGAAGGATTTTCTTATCGATTTAGTAGGTTACCGCAGATACGGTCACAATGAGATGGATGAACCTAGAACGACACAGCCTAAACTGTACAAAGAGATTGACAATCATCCATCTGTTACTCATGTGTTTGCAAACGCTTTGATTGAAAAGAACTATATAAACAATGAAGAGTTTGATAATATCACTGAGAAAGTTCAGACTAATCTGCGTGATATATACAATAGCATGAAGGAAAATGATCAAATTAATTCAGAACCACCCTACATGCCGGAAATATTACGTAATGGTTTAAATAAATTCGAAACAGCGGTTGAGTTGGAAACTTTAAAGAAATTAAATAAAGACTTATTAAAACGACCTGAAGGATTTAATGGATTTAAGAAAACAGAAAAAATCCTAAAACGCCGTGAAAATGCTCTAGAAGAAGGAAATAAAGCAGATTGGGGTACTGGAGAAGCATTAGCTTACGCATCCATCTTAAAGGATGGTATCCCTGTAAGACTAACAGGTCAGGATACAGAACGGGGTACGTTTGCTCATCGTCATATGATATTGCACGACACTGAAACAGGTGAGAAATATTGCCCGCTCCAGGGAATGGAAGATGCAAATGCATCATTTGATATTAGAAATAGTCCTTTATCTGAGGTGGCGGTTTTAGGATTTGAGTATGGTTATAGCATACAATCTCCTGAAACATTGGTCATTTGGGAAGCGCAATTTGGAGACTTTGCCAACGTGGCTCAAGTGATCTTTGATCAATTTATTTCCTCTGCACGTGCAAAATGGGGAGATAAATCTAATCTTGTATTGTTACTCCCTCACGGTTTTGAAGGTCAAGGTCCGGAGCATTCGAGTGCAAGGCTGGAGAGGTTTTTACAGATGGCTGCTGAAAATAACTGGATTGTTGCTTATCCAACATCGTCTGCACAATACTTCCATTTATTGCGTAGACAATCTCAATTAAATGGCAGAGATGAAGCTAGACCTCTTATTGTAATGACACCAAAAAGCAGCTTGATCAGAAGTGAGAGAATGGCCTCTGCAGCGGAAGAGTTTACAACTGGTAAATTTAAAGCTTTACGTGAGCAACCGAATTTAGAGGTTAAGAATGATCAGATCAAACGGCTTCTTCTTGGCAGTGGAAAGATAATGATAGAAATAGAAGAAGCGTTAGAGAAATCTGATGAGAATGTTAACTGGTTACGTGCATTGCGTCTTGAACAAATTTATCCATTTCCTAAAAAGGAATTACAGGATATAGTAAATGAATTACCTAACTTAGAAGAAATTGTATGGGTGCAAGAAGAGCCTAAGAATATGGGGGCTTGGGATTTTGTTGATGATTTCCTGAGAGACTTACTAAAGGATGGGCAGAAGCTTCGTTATATTGGTCGTCCAGACCGATCCGCACCTGCTGTTGGATTGCCAAATGTTCATAAATTTGAACAAAACCTAATTGTACAACAAGCAATTAACCTAGAAGGAGGAAATTCCAGTGCAAGAAATTAAAATTCCAGAACTCGCAGAATCCATTACAGAAGGTACGATCGCAGAATGGCTAGTTAAAAAAGGGCAGAAAATTGAAAAAGGGGACCCCGTCGTTGAACTTGAAACAGACAAAGTAAATGTCGAGGTAAATGCGGAAATCTCCGGAGTAATCACCGAAATTCTTCAAGAAGAAGGTAACGATGTTGCGGTAGGAGATGTTATTGCAAAAGTAGACGAAAATGCTTCAGAAGGTTCTGCGTCCACTGGAGAGCAGAAAGAAGAAGTAAAGGAAGAAAAACAAGAAGCAAAACAAGAAGCAAAACCCCAAGAGGAAACGAAAAAGGTTGAACAGCCTGCATCTGAGTCCAATGGTGGAATTATTGCTTCTCCTGCTGCCAGAAAACGCGCACGTGAATTAGGGATTGACTTGAGTGAGATTGCAGCACGCGACCCACTTGGCCGTGTTCGTCCAGACGATGTGGAGGCTGCAGCACAAGCGAAGCAGGAACCTTCCAAAGCACCTAAAGAAGAGAAGCCAAAAGCGGAGCCTGCAAAGCAACAGTTCGATAAGCCGGTAGAACGCATCAAGATGACACGTCGTCGTCAAACGATCGCAAAGAATCTTGTGAACGTTCAACAAGAAGCAGCCATGCTTACGACGTTCAACGAGGTGGATATGAGTGCCATTATGGAATTAAGAAGACAACGTAAAGATAAATTCCTGCAGAAGCATGGTGTGAAACTTGGGTTCATGTCCTTCTTTACCAAAGCGGTAGTAGGCGCGCTAAAAGAGTTCCCACTACTAAATGCGGAAATACAAGGCAATGAGCTTGTCGTGAAGAAATTCTATGACATCGGTATTGCGGTTTCTACGGATGAAGGACTTGTTGTTCCAGTTGTTCGTGATGCAGATCGCTTAACATTTGCTGGTATTGAAAAAGCAATCGTAGACTTAGGGCAGAAAGCGCGTGAAAACAAACTAGGATTAAAAGATTTACAAGGTGGCTCCTTCACGATTACAAATGGCGGGACATTTGGCTCTATGATGTCAACTCCAATTCTAAATGCACCGCAGGTTGGTATCTTGGGAATGCATAATATTGTTAAACGTGCGGTCGTTATGCCAGATGATTCCATTGAGGTACGCCCAATGATGTATCTAGCGGTTTCTTATGACCACCGAATTGTTGATGGTAAAGAGGCTGTTAGCTTCTTAGTTCGTATTAAAGAAATGCTGGAAGACCCTGAAACCTTGCTTTTAGAAGGATAATAGGAAATATAGAAAACAACCCTTAGAAAAGGGAGAAGCTCTCCACCCTCAAAAGTTTGATTAAAAAATCTAACTTTTGAGGGTGTTTTTTTTATAAATAAATACAGAAAACTTTTTATGATTTGCTTTTTACATTCTTAACTAATATCATAGATAACGTTGGTTATTTTTCTGAACTTCAAGCAGCAGTTAATATTAAAACGTAGTATGAAAGTCTTCGTCTAACCAACTGCTTAGAAGCCCTTACTAAAAGATATACATAATGAATGGTAACTGCAGAGTCTAGTCAGATACTCAGTCGCTCTTAATGTGCACAAACCTGTAACACTATTTGGAACGTGAAGTTTTACATTATTTTATGTTAATTAAAAGGATGCAAGGGAATAATGATAAAAGTACAAATAATCAACAATGAAAATATACGGGAGGAGTAATATGGATATTTTGTTAGGTATTATTGCCATTTTGGTTGTTTTTGGACTTGCTTACCTATTATCCAATGATAAAAAACATATTAACTATCGTGGAATAGGTATTATGCTCGTTCTTCAGCTTGTTTTGACATGGTTTATGTTTAAAACGGAAATTGGTGCCGTCATTATTAATGGAATTTCCGCTTTATTCAATAAATTAATTGAGTTTGGGACCGTAGGAATTAACTTCGTTTTAGGTGGATTTGTAGTTGGAGAAGGTGGGGTTTTCTTCTTTAATGTCCTTCTATTAATTATCTTCTTTGCGACTATTCTATCCGTCTTAACCTACTTAAAAATATTGCCAGTCGTGATTAAGTATATAGGTGGTCTGCTTTCAAAGATAACTGGTCTGCCAAGGATTGAATCATTTAATGCAGTAAACAATATATTCTTTGGGCAATCAGAGGCTATAATTGCTATTCGTTCGCAGTTTCATCATTTAGATGCCAACCGACTTTTCATCGTTTGTGCATCTGCTATGAGTTCCGTTTCTGCATCTATTGTAGGGGCATATATACAAATGCTGCCTCCTCAATATATATTTGTCGCATTGCCGCTTAATATGTTCAGTGCATTAATGGTGGCTTCGGTGATGAATCCAGTTGTCGTTCCAAAGGAAAAAGATATTGTAGATGTGAAAGATATATCAGATGATAAAAGTATTTTTGAAGCAATGGGAAATGGTGCACTAGAAGGTGGGAAAATAGCACTTATTGTTGCTGCTATGCTAATTGCGTTTATCGCCTCACTAGAACTAGTTAACTGGATTATCCAATTTGTATTTGCTGGAGTAACCTTACAGCAAATTTTAGGATATATTCTTGCTCCAATCGCTATTTTAATGGGTATTCCAACAAATGAAGTATTGGATGCAGGCGCAATAATGGGATTGAAGATTGTTACAAATGAATTTGTTGCAATGCTAGAATTCCAACCAATGATGGACTCCATGTCTGAGAAGACAATTGGTATTGTAACGGTATTTCTAACAAGCTTTGCTAATTTCTCTTCGATTGGAATTATTGCCGGTTCAGTAAAAGGTATAGATAGTAAAAAAGCATCTATTGTGTCTGGATTTGGAATGAAATTATTATTTAATGCTATTTTAACGTCTATCCTTTCTGCCACTGTTGCAGGCTTGTTTATATAAGAGATGAACAAGAAAGTGTGGTAAAAATGACATTTATAATTTCGTAAGGATGCATTTATCTGCATTGCTTAAGTGAAATAAGCTTCTGTCATTCTACCGCCTTTTTGGACAAGCAGCATAGCAAAAAAAGCGAGGATTCTAATCCTCGCTTTAATATTTGCGCTGCAGGTGAAATAATCTCCATAAGAGTGCGATTGCACCACAACTTAAACCTATAATGATACCTACCCAATAACCATAAGCTTCTAGTGATGTATAGTTAGCTAAAAGAAATCCACTTGGTAAGCCTATTAGCCAATAGGAAACGAGTGATATAACCAACGTCATATTCACATCCTTGTAACCTCTTAATGCACCTTGTATAGGAGCGCCAAATGCATCAGCCAACTGATAGAAAACAGCAAAAACGATAAAAGAAGCTGTTAGTTCGATTACTGTCGGATCCGAATTATATAAGGAAGCAACAGGCTCTCTAAATACGAATAATATGACTCCGTTGAATATGGCAATAAAAATAGAACCGCTAATCCCAATATACGCATATTTCTTAGCTTCTTGATAACGTTTAGCCCCAACCTCATAACCAATAGGAATGGTAAGAGCCATTCCGACACTTAGTGGAATCATATAGAGCAGGGATGCGAAATTCATTGCTGCCTGATGCGCTGCAATTGTATTGGTAGAGTACACGCTCATTAGTATCGTAACAGCTGAGAAGATACTTGTTTCAAAAAACATGGCAATCCCAATTGGCATGCCAATCTTTAATTGTTCTCTCCATGCTCTTCCATTTGGAAGGAGCCAGTTAGAAAATAATTGGTAACCACGAAATGGTTGCATAAAAGCGATAATTAGAATAGAAACCAAGCAAATAATCCAATAAGTTATAGCTGTTGCAATTCCTGCACCAATCCCGCCTAAAGCAGGGATGCCAAATTTACCAAATATGAATAGATAATTAAAGAGAATATTCACTGGCAAGGAAAGTAAAATGATAAACATGGAAACTCTTGTTTGTCCAAGTGCATCCATGAAATTACGCAAGGTATTAAAAATAAATAAAGGTATAATTCCAGCTCCCAATGTAATAAGATAATACTTGGCAATATGCTGAACTTCTGGTTCTAATGCCATTAAATTTAGTACAGGTTCAAGAGCCATTCCACCTAATAATATGACGAGGAATCCTAGTACAATGGAAAGATAGATAGCTTGCTGAACTTTTTTAGGTACAAGTTTGTTTTCTTTCGCACCTGTAAGATGCGCTATAATAGGAGTGATTGCTAATAAGACACCATTAATGGCAGTAAGAACCGGAACCCATAAGCTGGAGCCGATAGCAACTCCGGCGAGATCGGTTGCTCCTGCACGGCCAGACATTACCGTGTCGAAAAAGCTTATTAAATAGATACCAACCTGGGTGATAAGAATTGGGATAAGAATTTTAATAAAGAGTTTTATTTTTCCTTGTAAAGTTGTTGTTTCATACATGATAAACGCTTCCTTTATTAGCATTTTTTTAATAGGATAGAGTAGGCAGCAAAAGAATATTATAACGTTTCACGACGATAAAAGAAAGGACGTACATAGATGAAATCAAATCGGATTTTGTTTACTGGTGGTGGCACGGCAGGACATGTCATTGTAAATATGGCCTTAATACCAGTATATCAAGAGAAGGGCTGGGAAATTGACTATATCGGTTCATATAACGGAATAGAAAAGGATTTAATAAGCAATCTTGAAGGGGTAACATACCATCCTATCTCCACTGGAAAGCTAAGACGTTATCTATCCATAGAAAATTTGAAAGACCCATTTAAAGTATTAAAAGGAACCATGCAGGCATTTCGAATTATCGGGAAAAGAAAACCATCTGTCATTTTTTCTAAAGGTGGCTTTGTATCTGTTCCTGTTGTTGCTGCTGCGAAACTTCGTGGAGTTCCAGCTGTTATTCATGAATCGGATTTCACCCCTGGTCTCGCCAATAAGCTTTCCATTCCATTTGCAAAGAAAGTACTGGCGACATTTCCAGAGACATTGAACTACTTACCTAAGGAAAAAGCAGAATATGTTGGCGCTGTAATTCGTGATGAATTATTCCAAGGAGACAAATCAAAAGGATTAGCATTTACAGGGTTAACCCATGAGAAGCCAATTCTGCTTGTAATGGGAGGCAGTGGTGGTGCTGTTAAGATTAACGAAACAGTCAGAGCTAGCCTGCCTGAATTATTGCCTCATTTTCAAATTATTCATTTATGTGGAAAAGGAAAAGTGGATCAAACGCTGAAGCAAGAGGGATATGTACAATTCGAGTATGTCAACGAAGAACTTAAGGACCTATTTGCGGTGACCGATTATGTATTATCACGAGCTGGTTCAAATGCTATTTTTGAATTCTTAGCATTACATATTCCGATGCTTTTGATTCCTTTGTCAGCGGAAGCAAGCAGGGGAGACCAAATAGTCAACGCCAAGTCCTTTGCAGAAAAGAATTATGCAAGAGTATTACAGGAAGAAAGTCTTACTAATGAAAAACTTATGGAAGAACTATTAAAATTAAAAGAGTATGCACCGATTATGTTAGATAAAATGAAACAATATAAAAGTGAAAAATCAAGAGACCGTGTTTTGGAAATATTAGATAGCGTTAGTAAGTAAGGGAAAAGACATCCTATCCAAGAATGGAAGGATGTCTTTTCTCATCAAGCGTTATTGGATGGTTCCAGCTTGTAAAATGTCTACATCTACATGAAAGTCAACGGAGATATTTGGGTACAGTTTACGCCATTCATTGTCTGTTAACTTGGCTACTTGTCTATTTGCTCTATAGAATTTCCCAAATCCGAATGGGTCAATATTGGCTTCCTGTGTTTCCTTAAATAAATTTTCGTATTGATCCGTTAATTTCTTTTCCATTTCTTTTTCAAGTAATTTGATAGCATTTTTATTTTTGAGACTGACTGGTTTAGACAGCCCGCGAACATCTATATCTAATTGAATTTCTGTTTTAAAGGTTAGATTCTTCACATTTTTTACCTTAATTTTACCTTTTCCTTTATTAACCAAATACTGAATAGTAACCTCTTCTGTTGAAGCATAATGTTCATGCATTAATTCCTTGTCGATATAGCTTTCGAAAGGAGCTAATGGGACTGTAATACTCATCTCTGTATTTTTTAGTCTATCCAAGATTATATTTATCAGCGTACCTTCATGAGTGGAAACTTCCTTTACTAAACGATCCCCTTTGAGTAGACCAATTCCAACAATCGCAGGTGAATCATCTTTAATATCAATGATGGCAAGAACGGGGTCTTGTCCAATAGTACCGGCACTTACCGTGTATTTCTGTATATTAGAAGCGGGTATTGCCTTTTCTTTTATTTCTTTCGTTAACAGGGCATCTAAATATCGACCTATAGATTTCGCGTTGTCTGTTTGGTGTTCCATTAATTCTGAAGCTGTTGAATTTGCGATGACTAAATACATTGTATCAGAAGCCTGTGCATCACGGATTAGACCGCCGAGTAATGGTGTAATCCCTTTAGTTGCTGTCTCTCTTCCATAGATTTCTGCTCTTAGTTGCCCTTCACTAATTTCGTAGCCAATCTGGTATCCAGCGTGTTCGCGGGCTTGTTTGACACTTTTCCCAGCTGCTTTTATTGTTGTATATATGCTCTGTGCCTCTGGGTCAAATCGAATAATATTTAAAGTCGTTTCTATTTCATCATCTTCTTTTAAATCAATTCCCCTTGCTGAAATAATTGCTAATTCTTCTAATTCATTTGTTGCCACACATCCAGTCAAAAATATAACAGAAAAGAATAGAATACTGATTCTTTTAATGGACATGGTGATCACCATCCTTTCTTTTCTGCCATTTCTTTTTAATTAAAACTATAGGTAATAGCAGAAGAGGATAGACATAAACTAGCCAAAAACCGTATTCTGAACTCCAGTTAATCACTTTTTGAATTTGAAAATGTTCATTCGTAAATAAACTTCCGATGAAGCAAAGGATGGCAATCGTATATAATGTTGCCCTTTGTGGCACCTGGTACAATCGTTTTGTTCCGTATGTTATTCCCCACATGAGCAGAATCAACGATGGTATTACTACCATCATCCATTCGGCAACAACAATATAATCAAAGCGCTCAATAAATGCGAAACTTTGGATTTTGAATAGTCCGAGTAATACCCATTCTCTTCTTTCTATTTGATCAAAGCTGAAATATCCAATGACAAGAATGGTAGTGAGGAGCAATAGAAATGTTGTCCAACCCAAACCCAAAAATATTGGGAGTTTGGCCTTATTTTTATTCAAGATAAAAGGATAAATCAAAAACAAGATTTCAAATCCCATAAAGGTATAAGAGGTTACCCTTGCCCCTTTTAATAAGTCTGTTATTGGAGTAACGAATACAGGCTGCAGGTGGGTTAACTCCATCTGTAGTGCTGGCTGAATTAACAAGATTAATAACCAGTGGGAAAGGAAAAAGAAAATTACGCAGACACCGATAATAACTCGGATTCCTCCCAGCACACTATAGATAACCAAGCACAATAACATAAATGAAAGAATATAATCATTAACTGTTGGAAAGATGAATACTTTAATAACTTCAATATACGTAATGAGTATGGAGAAAAAGGAAAGTGCAAAATGAAAAATAAAGAAAGTACCAAATAGCTTTCCAATCCACTTACCAAATATGTCTACTTGAATACCATAAATGTCAGCATTTTCATATTGTTTAAGGATGAGAAGCATAACCATGATGATCAAAGAGACGTAAAAAAATGCAATGACAATTGAAATCCAAGCATCCTGCTGCACTTCTAAGTAAATAAGCCTAGATACACCTAAAATCCCTATACCTAATTGAATCGAAGCGATCACGAAAAATAAATAAAATGCACGAATCTGTAAGTTTTTTTTGATGTTTATATTAATATCCATTTACTCACCTATTCGTCAATATCCTTCTTCTTTTTTGCCTTTTGCTTCGGATATCTAATTAAGTCTTTTGGTCGATAAGATTTAAATCGTTTGTATTGAAATTGATTTGGCAAGCGAAACAGAACCTTATTGAAATCTTTCATTTCCAATGGATAAATTGGTGATAGATATGGTCTTCCAAGCGAAGTGAGCTTTAATAAATGAATAACTAAAAAGCATGCACCAAAGAGAATACCTATAATTCCAAGAAACCCAGCAAGTATAATCATAGGAAAGCGAATAATTCGTGCTGTTGTGCCCATTAGATAATTTGGTGCTGTGAAAGAAGCAAGTGCACTTAATGCTACAAAAATAATCAATACATTACTAGTAATTCCTGCTTGTACCGCTGCCGTACCAACGACCACACCACCAACAATACCAATTGTCTGGCCAACCTTTGTCGGTAATCTTGCACCAGATTCACGTAAGAGTTCAATCATTAATTCTAAAAATAAAGCCTCTAATATTGGTGGAAAAGGTACTGCTGCTCTCGATAATCCCAGATTAACCAGCAATGTTGGTGGGATAATTTCATAATGAAAGGTAGCTGCCGCTACATACATCGGAGTAAGCAGTGTAGATAATAAAAAGGAAATAAACCGCAAGCCTCTTAGAAATGTACCAACATTCCAGCGCATATAAAGATCTTCTGTAGACTCAAAATAGCTAAAAAAGGAAGTAGGGGCAATAATTGCTGTTGGACTGTTTTCTACTAACACACCAATTTTCCCTTTGTTAATGCTATAACTAAAACGATCAGGTAATTCAGTCGATAAAAACTGAGGGAAGATTGTCGAAGAGGAGTCTTCAATATATTGCATTAATATAGCGCTGTCCTCAACAAAATCTATATCCAGTTCCGTTAGTCTTTGCCTCATTGTTTGTACGTCATCACTATTTGCGATGGAGTGCAAATAGATGATTCTCACTTCACGAGGCTCTCTTTTTCCGAGCATAAACCTTTCTAGTACAAGATCTTCACTACGGATATTCCAGCGAACAATATTAAGGTTCGTGACCATCGATTCGGTAAATCCAATCTTTGGACCAAGTACCAATGATTCGGTTTCAGATTGTTGGAGTGAGCGCTTCTCTTTTTTTGATAACATATAAGCAATAGCTGTCTGCTCCTGTTCGATATATACATAGACTTTTCCAAGAAGGAGATTCGCTAGGATGTTTTTCAGATTAACTACTTCTTCTGGTCCGTTTAACGGAATCTCGTTTTTTATACTAGTGTTTGCCCATGGTATTTCTTTTGATAGTAATGGCTCTAGCAAGAAGTTCTCTATTTTTTCGGATTCCACTAAATAGGCAATGAAAAAGACAGCGAGCTTTTTATCCTTTTTTTCATATATGGAAAAGCTAAGATCAGGGTTGTTATTAAATTGATCTTGTAAGATTTTTTTTAGTTCGGCTACTTTGATTGGAAAAATAGATCCCTTTTCAGGACTTCGGCTTCGTTTCATCCTGTCACCTCATGTCAGGTGTTTATTCTTTCATTTCCTTAGTATGGGTAGAAGAAGAGAAATTATGTTAGAGAATACCGTTGTTTTTAATATTGGGGGATTTAGTGGTTACTTCGAAATGCATTTTTCCAGATACTTTTTCTCTCTTTAAACATAAAAACTATCGCAACCTCTTTACGATAGTTTTATTTTTTCTAATCTATATCTCTTGTAACGACATCAACTTTACCAGTATCAGGATCAATAACCAGCCCATGAACTTTTATTTCAGATGGGAGCAGGGGGTGGTTGCGAATAATTTCTACACTTTGTTCGACAGATGCTTGAACCGTCTTAAAACCATGGAACTCTTCATGGAAGTCAATGCCAGCATGTGTTAATGCATCGATAGTATCCTCATTGATACCTCTGTCAATCATGCTTTTTGTTAATTCTTCAATATTCACATTTGACATCCCGCAATCATGATGACCAATGACAAGTACTTCTTCGGCCTTTAGTTTATAGACTGCTACAAGTATGCTCTTCATAATACTGTCAAACGGTTTTCGAATAATCGCTCCTGCATTTTTGACCATTTTTACATCGCCATTTTCAATATTTAAAGCCCGATGTAAGAGTTCAATAAGTCTTGATTCCATACAGGTAAAGATCACCATCTTTTTATTAGGAAATGTATCTGTTGAATATGCTTCATAATGTTTATTCTCTACAAAATTCTTATTATATTCCAGCATTTTATCCAGATGCATTTTATTCAACTCCTTTTATTTTCTAAAAAAGACTATATCATTTTTATCGAAAATTGGGAAATTTTTAGAATATATTCAGATGTGCTTTCCTTGATTTACTTGAAGGAAATTAATCGAAATTCTCAAAAGGAGCTAATAAAAGTTTAGTATCATTAAAAAAGTCATTGACTTTGTATTTTCTAAATACTATAATAATTGAGGATACTAAAGAAGGGAGGTTACCAATTATGGAAAATGTAAGAAAGCAACTCATCATTAACTTAATAAGCCATTGTGACCTCCATCGGAAAAGATAGCTCATTCGAGATATACAGTTAGTTTATTTTGGAAGGTCACATGAGTCTGTGGCCTTTTGTATTTTAAATAGTGATGGCTGTCTTTGTCATTTTTGTAGGTGTACATCTTTACCTGCAGAAATCCGACAAGGGCATCGGTCAGAGTCTAAGGGGATTTTTCCTTCATTCTCTAAAATGCATACGTCATAGGCGTGTGCTTTTTTTGTCCCTTAAATTTTCATGGTAAAAACGAAATCGATTGGCAGGTGGAAGAATGTTTGCGGTTTTTAATAAGTTAGGTTGGTTTTTTAAACATTATTGGAAAAGGTATTTAATTGCAATCATTGCGCTTAATGTGGCGAGTGCAATTGGATTAATACCACCAAAATTAGTCGGATACACCATCGACCAAATTCAATTTGGCACCTTAACAAGTGCAATTTTAACCTCGTTAATACTTGGTTATCTCGTTCTAATTGTCGTACATTATTGTATATCTTTTTTCTGGGATTATACATTATTTGGGGGAGCTGCGATTCTGGAAAGGTGGATGCGCAGTCGTTTGATGTCACATTTTCTAAAAATGACCCCAACCTTTTTTGGGAAGCATCGAACAGGGGATCTAATGGCCAGGTCAACAAATGACTTAAAGGCTATTAGTCAAACGGCAGGATTTGGAGTCTTAACATTAGTAGATTCCAGCATTTTTATGTTTATGATTATTGCCATGATGGGTTTTACCATTAGCTGGGAGTTGACTATTGTATCCCTAATTCCATTGCCAATTATGGCAGTGGTTATGAATAAATACGGAGCAGCAATCCATGCAAGATTTACAGACGCACAGGAAGCGTTTGGAGAAATGAATAATGAAGTTTTGGAATCGATACGTGGTGTTCGTGTGCTGCGTGCATTTGTGCAGGAACGTCAAGACGCAAAGCGTTTTAAAGTAATGACAAATGACGTATACGAGAAAAATATAGAAGTGGCTAAAATAGATGCTCTATTTGAACCAACAATGAAGATATTAGTAGGGATTTCTTACACAATTGGAATTGGTTATGGTGCCTTTCTTGTTTTTCAGAACACCATGACTTTAGGAGATCTGGTTACCTTTAATGTTTACTTGGGTATGTTAATTTGGCCAATGTTCGCAGTTGGCGAACTAATCAATGTCATGCAACGAGGCAATGCTTCTCTGGACCGAGTAAATCAAACATTGGCGTATCAAGCAGATGTTCAAGATAAGAGCAATCCGACTAATTTAGAAGAAGTAGGGTCGATTATTTTTAATGAAGTGTCATTCTCTTATCCTGGTACAGAAAATGATCAGCTGAAAGGAATGACCTTGCATGTAAACAAGGGAGATACGATTGGTGTAGTAGGGAAAACAGGAGCAGGAAAAACAACTTTGTTTAAGTTATTGCTACGTCAATATCCAGGAATAAAAGGAGAAATAACGATCTCAGGTGTACCGCTAGAAGATATTGCTTTAAAACAAATCCGTTCTTGGGTTGGCTATGTTCCTCAGGACCAAATGATGTTTTCTAAAACAATACGAGAGAACATCCAATTTGGTAAGGAAGATGCAACAGATACGGAAATATATCGTGTCATGGAGCTGGCGCATTTTCTAAATGACATCAAGCAATTGCCGGATGGGCTGGATACGCAAGTTGGAGAAAGTGGCATCACCCTATCAGGAGGACAAAAGCAACGAGTAGCTTTGGCCAGAGCTTTTATTAAAGATCCTGAGATTTTAATTTTAGATGACTCTTTATCTGCAGTAGATGGAAAAACAGAAGCAAAGATTATCGAGCACCTGCGAGAGGAGCGGAAGGATAAGACGACTTTTATTGCTGCTCACCGCTTAAGTGCTGTCACACATGCAGACCATATTATTGTTTTAGAGGATGGGAAAATCGCAGAGCAAGGAACGCATGAACAATTAATGCAGTTAGATGGCTGGTATAGAAAGCAATATCAAGACCAGCAACTGGAAAAAGGGGAGGTGGAGAGCTTTTGAGAAAGCCATCAACAGAAAAGAAATTATTTAAATATGCACTCCATTATAAAAAAGGTATTTTAATTGGGCTGGCATGCTTAATCGTTGCTGTCACACTGGAACTTGCAGGGCCGTTTATAGCCATGAGGGTAATTGACAATCATATTGTCGGGGTTGAAGGCTACTGGCAGGAAGTATCAGATAACGATGATCGGGATACCGTTTCATATAATGAGGGGCATTTTAAAAGAATGGATCGAGTTACGGAAAGTGACCAGGTGATTGGGGATCCAGTAACGCTGCTTCAAGTTGGCAGGAGCTATTTTACAATAGGGGAAGAGGTGCCTTTACAAGGGAAGCGAACTGCAGAAGATAATGTGATTACCATATCTACTGCTGAAGGGGAGTCCAGTTATACAGGAGAACGCTTATCTCTGACTGAAGTCACACCGTTCTTTCAGCCAGAACAGAGGCCAATTATATATTTACTTGGGCTATATGTGCTTCTGCTTGTAATTGCCGGTTTCTTTCAGTTTTTTAAAACCTATTACCTGCAAAAGTCAGCTAATCAAATTGTAAAAAAGATGAGAAACGATTTATTTCAACATACACAACGTATTCCTATTAATTATTTTGTAGATCAGCCTGCCGGGACCATAGTAGCACGAATTACAAATGACACGGAAGCAATCCGGGACTTATATGAACGTGTTCTATCCATTATTGTTACAAGTGTTATTTATATGCTAGGAATCTTTGTCGCCTTGTTCATTCTGGATGCAAGACTCGCAACCCTCTGTTTAGCAGTTATTCCACTACTATACCTTTGGATGAAAGTCTATAAATATTTTGGAACTAAATATAATAAGGTGATTCGTAGTACAAATAGCGAAATCAATGGAAATATTAATGAAGCTGTTCAAGGGATGTCTGTTATTCAAGCGTTTAATCAAGAGAAAAGAGTAAAGGAAGACTTTGAGGTACTAAACCAACGACACTTTAAATACCAGAAAAAGCTATTGCGATTAAGTGCTTTGACTTCCTATAATCTAGTAACGGTAATAAGAAACTTAACGTTTGTTGGTTTCATTTGGTATTATGGTTCTTCATCTTTCGAATTAAGCAGTATTATCTCGATAGGAATGCTCTATGCCTTTGTTGATTATATTACTCGATTATTCGAACCTGTAACAGATATTGTAAATCAGCTGCCACTTTTAGAGCAGGCACGTGTTGCTGGAGGTCGGGTCTTTGCTTTAATGGATATTAGAGGAGAAGACGTCGTGGATGATGAAGTATCTAGATACAGCGGGAACATTCGCTTTGAAAATGTTTCCTTTGCTTATAATGATTCAGATTATGTGTTGAAGGATATATCATTTGAAGTGAGTGCTGGTCAAACGGTTGCTTTTGTAGGGCATACAGGTTCAGGGAAAAGCTCTATTATGAATTTACTATTCCGTTTTTATGATCCGCAGCAGGGTGAAATTACGATAGATGGCATGTCCACTCGTGATTGGTCCCGCCAACAGGTGAGAAGCCATATGGGTATTGTATTACAGGATCCATTTATGTTTTCTGGAACGATTTTGTCAAATGTTACCATGAATGATCCCTCTATCTCTAAGGAGCGGGCGATTCAGGCATTACAAGCAGTAGGTGCAGATCGTTTCATTGCAAAACTGCCAAACCAATATGATGAAGTGGTAACAGAGGGTGGATCTACTTTCTCATTAGGAGAAAGGCAATTAATTTCTTTCGCTCGTGCTCTCGCTTTTGATCCAGCTATCCTTATTTTAGATGAAGCAACAGCCAATATAGATACCGAGACAGAAAGTGCGATTCAGGAAGCATTAGAAGTATTAAAAAAAGGGAGAACGACATTAATTATTGCACATCGCTTATCGACGATACAGAAAGCAGATACGATTTTTGTTCTAAATCATGGTAAAATAATGGAAAGAGGAAATCATGAACAATTAATCCATGAACAAGGATTATATTATCAAATGTATCAGATGCAGCAGGGAAGTATGAAAACGGCAGTTTCTTAAAGTGAAACTTCACTCTGTTGGGGTTCTTTATCCCCACTGAGGGGGAGTTGAACGAATCGGGCATATGCTGGCTATTGTCCCCCCTATAATTTGAATAAATTTAAAATTGGGACCATACAGCCAGTTCATGCGGGATAAGTTGCGGGGTGTCATAAATGAAGGATCATGATAAAGATAACATAATTGATGAAGATTTATATGAAGAAATCGATGATGAGGAGTTATATGAACTCGTTCAAGAAGAGAAAAGGAAGGCTTTAAATAGATCAAAGGAAGCGAAAGAAGGAAAAAATACAAAACGTCCATTTCCTAACTGGGCGTTTTGGGTTATAGCGCTAGCGCTCTTTATTAATGTACTTGCTTTAATTCCACAAACCTTTTCCATTCCGGCTATCGATTTTTTAACAACCTCTGCAAGGCTGTCGGCTAATAAAGATATACAAGAATATAAAGAAGCTGTAGTCGTTATCGAAACAGAGGATAGTAAGGGGACAGGGTTTGCTTTTACCCCTGAAGGAAGAATACTGACTAATCACCATGTTATTGAGGATAAGCATTCCATTACAGTGGCTTTCCCTGAGGAAGGCTTGTTTACTGCACGTGTCATCGAACAGTATCCTGATATTGATCTGGCACTATTGCAAGTAGATGGGGAGAATTTACCCTCATTAAATTTAGCAGATTCTGATTTACAGATAGAAGAACAAGAAGCAATCTATTTTATTGGTAATCCTTTGAGATTTAATGGCATTGCCAACGAAGGAGAAGTTATTGGGCCTCTAAAGTTACCTGATTGGAAAGAAAAGGTAATCATGATCGATGCCCCCGTCTACCGAGGTAATAGTGGAAGTCCTGTCATTAATGAAAACGGAGTAGTAATTGGTATTATTTTTGCTACACTAAATCACGATACTCACGGAAAAGTAGGACTATTTGTCCCAGTCTCACTATTTAAAAAGTATCAGAGCGAGAATTAGAAATATCTCTGCAGTGTCTCTGGCTTAACAGCTTTGAGACATTTTTCTTATAAAAGTAAACTACATTTAAACAAAATGTAATCTTCTCCAATCTTTTACATGTTAGGATTAAGGAAATGCAATAATATGGGAAATCTGTCGAAATTTATGGAATGGTTAAGGTGATTTTTCATATAAAAAGAAAAAGAGGCTAAAGTATGATGTCTAATCTAAATCAAACTAATAATAAATTTACATATAATTATACACCCAAAAAGCAATTTCCTGAATCGAATATTATAGTAATCGGAGGTGTTTCCGTTTGGTAATAAGGAAATATCTTACCGAAAAAACTATTGAAGAAATGGTTCTCTTAGCTCAAAATGGAGATAAAGATACACAAGACTATCTCATTAGAAATTATCAGCCTTTTATAGCTAAGACTATTTCTGAAGTATGCAAACGATATATTGATCAAACTAGAGATGAAGAATTTAGTATCGGATTAACTGCTTTTAATGAGGCTATTTTTTCATTTAATTCTGAAAAGGGCAGCAGCTTCTTGTCATTTGCAAAGCTTGTTATTAAACGAAAGATAATTGATTACATACGGGCGAATAAGAAAATCCCTCAGGTCGTTTCCTTGGATGAAAACTATGATAATGAGCAAATGGAGAATCCAGCTGAAATCACCGTATCAAAAGAAAAATATATGGAGAAGCGGCATAGGATGGAGCTAAGAGAGGAGATTCTTGCTTATAAGGAAAAGCTTAAAGAGTATAAGTTAAGCTTAGATGAGCTTACTGTCATATCCCCTAAACATAGGGATGCTCGTGACTCTGCTGTGAAAGCTGCCCGTATTTTGTATATGGATACAGAAATGAGAAATAGTGTAGTACGTAAGAAAAAGCTGCCAATAAAGGAATTGCTGAAAAAGGTAGAGGTTAGTAAGAAAACATTAGAGCGTAATCGGAAATATATTCTTGCTATCTTTATTGTACTAAACGAAAATTATATGTACTTAAAGGAATATCTTAAGGGTGTGGGTCAGTGAAAAAAGGAATTTTAATGGAAAAAGAAAAGCACTATGCTATTTTTTTAACGAAAGAAGGCATATTTGAGAAAGGACATCCTATTTACTCGGATGCAACAATTGGAGAAGAAATGTTCTTCGAGCCATTTATAGTGAAAAAGAAATTGTACTTATCAAATTATGTGAAGTTTGTATCGATAGCAGCAATTCTTTTGATTGTGCTACTGCCTTTCTTTATTCTTACTGGGAATGATAAAACATATGCTTACATAACGGTTGATATTAATCCTAGTATTACAGTGGAAATTGACAAAGACTATAATGTACGATCTATCCAAGCCATGAATGATGATGCTGAGGTAATAACGGATGATCTAGACAATATACATTCCCAATCAGTAGATCGTTTGATTGAGCAAATATTGGATAAGAGTTTAGATTTAGGTTTTTTTAATGAAGAGAAAAATGTGCTAATCGGTGTAAGTTTTGTCAATGAAGGGAATCATAACACTTTTATAAACTATCTTGAGAATTTATTAATTGAGGAAAAAGAATGGAACTTTGCCGCTTTTGAAGTTCCGAAAGAAGTAATGGAGCAAGCGGAAGAAGAAAATATTTCTATGAACAAACTTCTAGCTACAACTTCAAATAATAATGATATTTCAATCAATAACGAAGAAAAAGCAATTATTGAATCTTTTTATGATTACTCCGAAGAGGAAGAAACTGACAAATTAGAGAAAGAACCAAAGATAGAAATGACTGAAGAAAACGGAGAAAAAAAAGCTGAAGATACTGAAGAGGAAAAGGTTGAGAAAGATAGGCAAGAAACAATCCCTCCTGCTAATAAAATTGGTATAACCGGAGAAGAGTCTCCGGTAATCATCGAGGAAAAAGATAACGAAAGACATCCAAGTGAATTAAAAGGACAAAATGGAGATATCAATAAAGAAAAAAATGGAAAAGGGAATGTAGAAGGAAATCGACCACACAAGGAAAAAAGTGAAGAAATAGAAAAAAACAAAAATGCAAGGCCTTCAAATAATAAAGATAAAGAATCTGAGCATCCTAAGAATCACAATAATGGCAAAGGCAATAATCATAATCAGGGAAATGGAAATAGCAAAGCTGATAATGGAAATAACGGTAATAACGGAAACAACGAAAATAATGGAAATAACGGTAATAACGGTAATAACGGTAATAATAGCAATAATGGAAAACCAAATAACAATAATCAATAAGAGGGGAAAAGCTATATTGCTTTTCCCTTTTTAAATCTTCCATTATATTTCCATGGTCAACGTTGGAGTTTGTTTCATGGCATGGTCAATATAATAAAGAAGGTTGTCATGATGCTCGATAATCGTCCTTTGGTCCAGCGAGTAATTGTAAGAATGAAGGAACTGCTGGATTTTCTTTGAAAGTAAATCATCATTGGTGCGTACCATTAGTACCAGCAAATCATCCCACTGTCCCCATAGTGTATAGTAAAGTGCTTTGTCATAATCTGGAATCATAGATACCCCTCCTTCAGGATAAAAGGGTTATTTCTATTGTGCCCTAGTTTTTAATAAAAGTGAAAAACATTCTTGGTCTGTTTGCCATAAAAAGGCTAAGGACATACGGCATAAAGGAAATTAACTTTTACATACTAATCTTGAAACACCTAAATAAAAAGGAGGAATTTCCATTGAAGAAAAAACTTATTACTGGTGGATTAGTTCTTGCCATATCTCTGTTCGGTTGTCAAGCTAACAATAATGATGATGATGCGGCAAGATCTAATAACAATGGGCAAAATGTAGAACAAACAAGGTTTCAAAATAACGCCGGTGAAGGTAATGCAAATCGCTGGGATTATATGATGGACCGTAATGCAGATAGGCTGCAAACAGATCGAGATAATGATGGAAGAAACATGAACAATGTAGATCGTGTGAACAACAACGAGAATAGATACAATGTTGATAAAGAAGCAGCAGATAGAATAGTGAATCAGGTTCAGGGAATAAAAACAGCATATGTCCTAACAACTGATAATAATGCTTATGTTGCTGCAGAACGGGACAATGATAACAATAACAATAACAATGACAATGATAACAATAACAATAACAATGACAATGATAACCAAAATAGAAACGATAATAATGATGAACTGTCAGATGAAATGAAAAATGAAATAGGGGATATTGTTCGTTCTGTTGATAATAATATTGACAATGTATATGTTTCGACAAATCCGGATTTCTTCAATTTGACTAATAATTACGTGGAAGATGTTCATCAAGGAAGACCTGTAGAAGGATTCTTTGATCAATTCGGCAATATGGTACAGCGTATTTTCCCACAAAATAGATAATATGAGGTGTCATCAAAAGCTATGCTTTTGGTGGCTTTTTTTAATTATTTGGTACTGTAAGAATCAAATGAATTCCCTTTAACCAACTTAGTAAAACAGAAGGAACAAAGGAAACCAAAACGTCATATAATTTATATTAATGCTATAAATATACTTGGAATTAAATTGGATGGAGTGAAAAGGATGGGATTAGAATTTATTGATATCTTTGAAGGCTGGGCGGAGGATTATGATAAAAGTGTGCAGGGTCTGAATCCCGAATATAAACGCGTTTTCGAGAATTACGAAGAGATATTGAATGAAGTAGTAAGGTTATCTAAAGGAACGGTGATGGAGTTTGGGGTCGGCACAGGGAATTTAACACAACGGTTATTGCATGCTGGCCATTCTGTAATAGGGATAGAGCCATCTAAAGCGATGCGTGATATAGCAAACAAAAAAATACCTGGTGTATCCATATCTAAAGGAGACTTTCTTGATTTCCCAAAACCGGATTACCCGGTTCAAACCATAGTAAGTACTTATGCCTTTCATCATTTAAAGGACAGTGAAAAGGAACAAGCAATAAGACTTTATAGTAAGCTATTAGATCCACATGGGAGAATTGTTTTTGGTGATACGATGTTTATTACAAAGGAAGCAAAAACAGCTATGATCCAGCAGGCGCATAAACTAGGTTATAAGAATTTAGCGGATGACCTTAAACGAGAATATTATACGACAAAAGATATACTCGAAGAATTATTTAAAAAGTATCATTTCAAGGTTTCGTTTAAACAGATGAATGATTTTGTTTGGATATTGTTTGCTGAAAAACAAGCTTAAAAGGAGAATCATGATGACTATTTATCATTCCATTCAAGAGATAATCGGTCATACACCATTACTGGAAATTACTCAATTTGACATTCCAAAGGAGGTCCATCTGTACGCTAAGCTGGAGTATCTTAATCCGGGGGGGAGCATTAAAGACCGTTTGGGTGTAGCCTTAGTTGAGGAGGCCATGAAAAAAGGGCTATTAAAAGCGGGAGGAACGATTATTGAACCAACAGCAGGTAATACAGGAATTGGTTTAGCTCTTGCTGCTAAACACAAAAATGTATCTGTTGTCTTTTGTGTACCAAATCAATTTAGTAAAGAAAAACAGGATCTAATGAAAGCACTAGGAGCGATTATTGTCCCAACGCCTGAAGAAGAAGGAATGCGTGGGGCAATTGCCAAGGCAAAGGAATTGTTAAATGAAATCCCCAATAGCTACTCTCCCCAACAATTTATAAATCCAACCAATCCAAAAACGTATTATGACACACTTGGTCCAGAGATATGGGATGATTTAAAGCCTGGTGTTGATGTATTTATAGCGGGTGCTGGCTCAGGTGGAACCTTTACTGGTACGGCTAAGTACCTTAAAGAAAAAAATAAGAATATAAAAACGATCATTGTAGAGCCTCAAGGCTCCATTCTAGGTGGAGGAAAGGCTGGCCCCCATCGAACGGAAGGGATTGGCATGGAATTTATCCCAGAGTTTATGAATCCACCGTTACATGATGAAGTGTACACCGTCTCAGATGAGAATGCTTTTTCGATGGTACAGCTGCTTGCTGAAAAAGAAGGCTTGTTAATAGGAAGCTCCTCTGGTGCTGTCATGTATGCTGCACTGGAAGAAGCAAAGCATGCGAAGCAAGGAACTAATATTGTTACTGTTTTTCCAGACGGCAGTGATCGTTACTTGAGTAAAAATATTTATGGATGATAGGAGGAAAAGAAATTGCGAAAAAAAACGAAGATGATTCATAGTGGAATCACCATGGATCAGAAAACTGGTGCATTGTCTGTTCCCATATATCAGGTAAGTACTTACAAACAGGATAGAGCTGGAGAGCATCGGGGTTATGAATATTCGCGAACAGGTAACCCGACAAGGCATGCCCTTGAAACGATTATCGCTGAGTTAGAAGGAGGAAAGGCGGGTTTTGCATTTGGTTCAGGAATGGCCGCTATTACTTCTGTAATGATGATGCTTGATGCAAACGACCATATTATTGTAACGGATGATATTTATGGTGGATCCTATCGTTTAATGACAAACATTTTAAATCGCTATCACATCCATCATAATTTTGTTAATACGACAAAACTAGAAGAAGTAGAGGCAAATATAAAAGATAATACAAAAGCGATCTTTATAGAAACACCAACAAATCCCTTGTTGAAAGTTACAGATATACAAGCAATGGCGAGAATTGCTAAGAAGCATAATCTATTATTAATCGTTGATAATACGTTTGCAACACCTTATCTGCAGCAGCCATTAGAGCTGGGAGCTGATATCGTATTGCATAGCGCAACCAAATATATTGGCGGACATAGTGATGTCGTCGCAGGACTAGTAGTCGTGAAAACGGAAGAGCATGCAAACAGACTTCATTATATCCAAAATGCAGTAGGAGCGATTCTAGGGCCGCAGGATGCATGGTTACTGATGCGCGGTATAAAAACGTTAGCTCTCAGGATGGAAGCAATTGAAGGGAATACAAGAAAAATTGCGTCGTTTTTAGAAAGTCATAAAGACATTAAGCATCTCTATTATCCAGGTTTAAAACATCACCCTGGCCATGAAATAGCAAAAACACAAGCTGCAGGATTTGGTGGAATGCTTTCTTTTGATGTTGGAAGTGGAGAAAAAGCAGACAAAATTTTGCAGAAGGTAAAGTTCTTCACGCTGGCAGAAAGCCTTGGAGCGGTTGAAAGTCTCATATCATTGCCAGCCAAAATGACGCATGCATCTATACCAAAGGAAAGAAGAGCCCAATTGGGAATAAGTGATGGACTGCTTCGTCTATCTGTTGGGATTGAGGATGTGGAAGATTTATTGGAGGATTTACAATCTGCATTAGAATAAAAGATGCCAAGTTTTATGGCATCTTTTTTATACTTGGTATTACGTTTGGGAGGCGAATTATGCAGTTAAGGAGTAGTTAATGGTCCTATTAAAAGTCACTTCTTAAGAGAGGGAGTTCCCTCTATTGCCTCTTTCCCTAAAAGATGAGCAAAAGCGTATTTCTTATTAGAATGACAACTAATGGAAGTCAGGGAAAAGAAATGCTAAAATATGTATATTCGAGAAGGGGGAATAGTGATGAGTGCAGTTTTAGCCTATTTAAAAGAGAATAGGGATCAACTTCTTAATAAACTAACAGATTTTCTAACTATACCTAGTATAAGCACAGATAGTATACATAAACAAGATGTTCAAAAAGCAGCTGATTTCGTTGTTCGTTATTTAAAAGAAATCGGATTTGAAAATGTAGATAAGCAAGAGACGAAGGGCCATCCTCTTGTTTATGCAGAATACAACGGCGCTGGGGAAGAAGCCCCAACTGTATTATTCTACGGTCATTACGACGTGCAGCCAGTCGATCCAATTGACGAGTGGACAAGTGATCCATTTAAGCCGGAAATAAGAGATGAACGTATTTATGCTCGTGGTGCAAGCGATGATAAGGGACAAGTCTTTATGCATCTAGCGGTTTTTGAAGCCTATATGAAAACAGAAGGCAAGCTTCCTATTAATGTAAAGGTATGTATTGAAGGTGAAGAAGAGATTGGAAGTGAACACCTTTATGAAGTTCTGCAATCAGATAAAGAACGATTTCATGCTGATTTTGCTGTTATTTCAGATTCGGGAATGGTGGCGGCGAACCAGCCAACCATTCTTTATGGATTAAAGGGTTTTACTGGTATCGAAGTGAAAGTAACTGGGCCAGATCATGACTTACATTCTGGAATATATGGAGGGGCAGTACGAAATCCGATTACGGCTTTAAGTCATATTTTAGCCTCTATGAAAAATGAAGAGGAAGTCATCACGGTAGAAGGATTTTACGACGATGTTGAACCTTTATCTGACGAAGAAAGAAAGTTAATCTCTGAGGTTCCTAGTGAAGATTACAGAAATTCAACGGGTATACCTGAAACCGTATCTGAGCAGGGATATACACCTCAAGAACATACGATGGGAAGGCCTACGTTTGAAATTAACGGAATATACGGTGGGTATCAGGGAGAGGGTACAAAGACGATTATTCCTTCCACAGCGACAGCAAAAATAACTTGTCGTATAGTTCCAGGACAGAATCCAAATAAAATACAAGATCTATTAGAGAAACATATTATGAAGGCAGCACCAGCAGGGGTAAAGGTTGAAGTGAAAAAAGAGAAACTTTCTGCACGAGCATACAAGGTAGAACCAAGTAACCCGCTGATTAAAGTAGCTGCAGAAAGCTATACAAAAGCCTTTGGTAAAGAAACCGTTTATATTCGTATGGGTGGTTCCATTCCAGTTGTAGAGTGGATCGAAGCAATTTATAATATACCGATTGTGTTATTGGGATTTGGTACTCCAGAGGATAGACTTCACTCGCCAAATGAAAGCTTTCCTTTAGATAGCTTTGATAAAGGAATGGAAACGCTCGTATATTACTGGGAGAAATTAGGACAAAAATAATGAACGATGGGGGGAACCAAATTTGTTAAAAATTGCCATTATTACCGGAGTATCGAAAGGCTTAGGAGAAGCAATAGCGAGCCTATTACTTGAGTCGGGTGTAGCTGTATATGGGATATCAAGAAGTAATAGCTTTAAGCTCTCTGAGATTGCAAAAGAGAATAATCAGATCTATCAGCATTATCCTTGTGACCTTACTGTTTCAGAAGAAGTAGAAGAGACGTTTCAGAAAGTGATGCATGATATTTCATTAATTGAGAAGGAACCAGAAATGATTTATCTCATCAACAATGCAGCAACTGTAGAGCCAATGGATCAGGCGATAAATACAAAGAGTCGGGACATTATGCGCCATGTTCAGCTCAATACGATAACCCCAATGATTCTCACCAATCAGCTTCTGAAAACTGCGACAGAACAGCAGATACCTTCTATTTCGGTTGTTATTACTTCTGGGGCTGCTGAAAGACCAATCTCAGGCTGGAGCGCCTATTGTGCGACAAAGGCAAGTATGAACATGTATACGAAGGTCGTGGCTTTAGAACAAGAAGAAATGCAGACTGAAAATAAAGTGATTGCTTTTAATCCTGGTGTGATGGATACGGAAATGCAGGAAATCATTCGCTCCAGCAATAAAGAAGCATTCACGGATGTCGAGCACTATAAGAATCTAAAAGAAAAGAATGCATTAAAGAATCCAAAAATCGTTGCTGGTGTGTTAATCGATATTATTAATGATGAAGCTGTAGTGAATGGTGAAATTTATAATGTCAAAGAATATCTATAGACTTGTCCAGAAAAAATATGGGTAAACGCCCTCTCATTATTGTTGTGATAGGCATACAGTAATGTAGCCTTAATAATAAGGAGGGAATGTTATGAGTAAAGTTGGTGGATTTGGCTACGGCTCTGGTTTCGCACTGCTAGTCGTGCTATTTATCTTATTAATCATCATCGGTACTGCATACACTGGCGGTTACGGTGGCGGGTACTGGTAATATAAGGAGAAAAAATACAGTGGGATTCTCACTGTATTTTTTTAATTTCTTAAAGGTCGGAGAGAAACAATGCTGAATGCTGTGTTTCTACATTCTTGCTATATTTATGGTAAAATAAAGATTACTATGTATTGATTTTTAACGTCGGGTAGTATATATAGTATAACGTATTAGTGTGCATTAGAGAGGAAGATGAAATTGATCACTCGTAAAAGTAAACGGGAAATTGAAAAAATGCAAGCAGCAGGCGATTTGCTTGTTCAAACACATAAAGAGATTGCAAAAATGATTAAGCCTGGAATTACAACGAAGGAAATCGATACCTTTGTAGAAGAATTCTTAGCAAAGCATGGTGCTACACCAGAGCAAAAAGGATATAATGGTTATCCTTATGCAATATGTGCTTCTGTAAATGATGAAATCTGTCATGGATTTCCTAGCGACACACCACTAAAAAATGGAGATATTGTAACTATTGACATGGTTGTAAATTTAGATGGTGGTCTAGCTGATTCTGCGTGGTCTTATGCAGTGGGAGAAGTGGACGCTGTTGGGAAGCGTCTAATGGAAGTTACGAAGAATGCTTTATACAAAGGAATTGAGCAAGCGCAGGTTGGAAATCGAATTGGTGACATCGGCCATGCTATTCAATCCTATGCAGAAGGTGAGGGCTTCTCTGTCGTACGTGATTTCACTGGTCATGGGATTGGACCAACCATTCATGAGGAACCGCACATTCCTCATTTTGGACTTCCGAATAAAGGTTTACGTTTAAAGGAAGGTATGGTAATTACTATTGAGCCAATGATTAATGAAGGAGATTGGCAAAGTAAAATGGATCAAAACAACTGGACAGCAAGAACAGTTGATGGAGGTCGTTCCGTCCAATACGAACACACCCTTGTTATTACAAAAGATGGTCCATTATTAATAACTGATCAAGATAAATAACTTTTAGGGAGTGGAGTTATCTTGCGTGTCGTATCCATATGTCCAAGCAATACCGAAATACTTGCTTACTTAGATATGACAGAGGTGCTAGTGGGTGTAGATAATTATTCTGATTGGCCAGCTATGGTGGAAACCTTGCCTAAAGTAGGTCCTGACTTATCGATTGATATGGACAAAGTAGAGGCATTGCAGCCGGATTTAATATTAGCGTCACTAAGTGTACCCGGAATGGAAAAAAATATCGAGGGTTTAGAAGAAAGAAAGCTCCCTTACATCATTCTTAATCCTAATACTCTTCATGAAATCGCTGAAGATATCCGAAAAGTAGGAGAAGCAATCGGTATAAAAGAGGAAGCGAATCGTAAAGCGGAGCTGTTTTTAAAAGAGATCGAGTCCTTACGAATAAAAGCGGAGAATAAAAGAGAAAAGCTGAGACTTTACTGGGAATGGTGGCCAAAGCCCATTTTTACCCCAGGATCAGTAAATTGGCTAACTGAAATCAGTCAACTTGCCGGAGCAGAAAATATTTTTGCTACAGAAAAGGTCGCAAGTTTTAAAACGGATTGGGATGAAGTTAAAAGACGAAATCCAGACCATATATGTATGGTCTGGGTAGGTGTAAAAGAGGAAAAAATGAAACCGGAATTAGTGATAAATCGACCTGGATGGAAAAATATGAAAGCTATTCAAGAAGGGAATATTCACGTATTAGAAGAGTCCTTATATTGCAGACCCTCGCCAAGATTATTGGAAGGACTAAGGAAACTAGTGGACATTATATAAACACCAAAGAAGAGGGAAATCGTTTTATACAACGGGCTCTCTTTTCACGTTTGAAAGGCTATAATCTACACGTTCACTCATCAAGCGAATGAGAGTCAAGAAAGTGGACTCACCAATTATACGGTCACTCTCCCATAAAGCGTACAGAAAAAGCAGATTGAGAACGAACACTTCCAATCTGCTTTTTCATTGTCTAGGAAATTATAAAAATGAACGACCTGTGGATATTTCTTATCATTAAGAAAAGCCACGTCCGGCTCCAGCGCCCAGCAACTAGCAGATCTTTTGGTGGGACGAGCATTGCGCAGTCCCAAACTTCACACTCCTCCACTACGATAAGTCAACATCGACTCAGTCATAGGTTGCGCCGACTAAAACCGGCTTCCGCCAACGTCGGCGTACCCCATAAAGGGGCATGTTTCCTTTATCTCATTGCGGAGCGCTCCAGTTTGTACGTTGTTAAACGGGCGCTTGCGCCTTTGTTCTATTCATCTTAAATAAGAATCCTATTGGATTGCTTCTTCCTTCTTTTTACTTACCTTTCTGCCACTAAATAGCACTGTAATAATCGGACTAAGCAAGCAGAAAAACGCGAACGGCAAGTACTCCATAACAGAAACACCTAATACATTTGCTATAAATACACCACATACACTCCAAGGAACGAGGGGATTAATTACTGTACCAGCATCTTCTAAAGTTCTTGCTAATGCTTTATTTGGAAGTCCAGCATTTTGATAAACACTTTTAAAGGTTTCTCCAGTAAGTAAAATCGATAAATATTGCTCCCCAATTATCACATTAATTCCTATAGCAGTAGTTGCTGTAGAAATAGTCGCCTTTCGAGCTGTTTTGATTTTTTCCTGGATAGAAGCTAGTAAGCTAGGAATAACACCTGTTACGAATAATAATCCTCCAAAGCTTAACGCCAAAATAACGAGTGAAATCGTGAAGAGCATACTATTCATGCCACCTTTGGTCAATAGTTCATTGACAGGTTCAAAGGTAGTTTCACCAACATATCCATTGAACCAAGCTGACCAAAGTTCTGTTCCGGTAAAATGATTCATGCTCCAAGCAATGAATGTCCCGGCTAAGCTGCTCAAGGTTAAAGAAATAAATGCTGGTACGCGGAGAATCGTACAAACAATTAAAATAATCAATGGTATCCAGGAAGCTAAATGAATTAAATTAGTAGCTTCTAGTGCCGCTTGATACATAGCTATTTGTTCAAGAGAATCACTTGTTTGCGCCGGTGAAAGAATCACAAAAACGATAAAAGAAATAATAAATGCAGGGATGGTCGTTAGGCTAATATGCTTAATATGGTCAAATAAATCTACACCGACAATAGCGGAAGCCAGATTTGTGGTATCAGATAAAGGAGACATTTTATCCCCAAAGAATGCTCCAGAAACAATTGCTCCAGCTGTGATGGCAAGGGAAGCATCCATCGCATCCGCCATTCCAATAAACGCTATACCAATTGTTGCGGTAGTAGTTAAAGAGCTTCCTAAAGATACTCCAATAATCGAAGTAACTACAAATACGATGGCATAGAACCACGTACCGTTCACTAAATAGAATCCCGTATTTATTAAAGTTGGAATAGTTCCACTAATGATCCAGCTGCTAATAAGAATACCAATTAGAAACAAAAGGAAAACGGCACCCATTCCAGATTTAGCAGCATTTATCATTGCTTCTTCCATTTGTTTAAATGAAATTCGATGCAAGTAGCCATATCCAATAAGCAGCATGATTCCCAATAAAATTGGAATGTGGGGAACAATTTCCAGTCCGATTATGAAATATCCTATTAGTGCAATAACTAGAATTAGAATGAAAAAAGCTTCAAGAACAGATGGTTTAAATCTTGGTTGAATGGAAAACATAAAGAACCTCCTAAGCCGTAATTAAATCAAAATAAGCTTCATCCTTGAACTCAAGGACGAAGCTTACTCCGCGGTACCACCCTGATTGATGAATATGATTCATCCACTTAATAAGAAAAAATCCTCTGAATAAAATGTGTAATTCAATTTCTTCCTGCCAAAGCTCTCACCCGCTGCTTTGTCTCTGCTTGCTGCTCAAAAGAAATCTACTTTCATTTTAGGATCATAATATTTATGTTACTAATGACTATACAATTCACAAGCTTTTCTTGTCAACATAGAAAAACAAAAGGGGGCTTTTTCAAATAGGATAAATGCTATATAATGAATTCAATTCATTTGTTCAAAGGGGGGCAGACATGCGTACAGGAGCAAAGCTTCGTTCTTCTTCAAATATAAGAAGTTCACAAGCCGGTCATATGTTTAAACGTGGTTTAATGGTTGGCTTTCCTATTATGCTTGGATACATACCGATTGCACTTACATATGGTGTACTTGCAAGACAATCTGGAATGTCGTTACTTGAGCTTACGTTAATGAGTGTACTCGTATTTGCAGGTGCTAGTCAATTTATGGGAGCGAATATGATTGCAGTAGGAGCGGGAGCGGTTGAAATTGTGATAGCTACCTTTATCCTTAATTTCCGTCACTTTGTAATGAACTTATCATTCATGAATCAATTACGTAACATTCCATTAAAATGGAAAGCTCCTTTATCATTAGGTTTAACTGATGAAACCTTTGCTGTTTCTGCACTTCATTCAGAAGAGGCAAAAAAGGAAAAAGGAGTTTATTTCTATGCAGCAATTATTTTAGTTGCTTATTTATCATGGGTACTTGGCTCATTAGTAGGCGGATTGCTGGGAGATATTATTCCTCATGCCTTGAGTCAGAGTATGGGAATTGCATTGTATGCCATGTTTATTGGGCTATTAGTTCCTTCAGTGAAAAAGAACATAAAGGTTGGATTAATAGCTATTATTGCCATGCTGCTAAACGCATTATGTGTTCAATTAGGGATGAGTAGTGGATGGGCAATTGTTGTAGGCACAATTATTGGGGCGCTAAGTGGAATTTACCTGCTAAAGGAGGAAGAAGCTTGACAACTATCCTGATTATAATTGGAATGTCCATCGCTACTATGGTGCCCAGATTGGTACCTGCATTTGTGATGGAAAAGATTCAGCTGCGTCCTTGGTTAAATAGAGCATTACTTGCTGTCCCTTATGCTGCTCTAGGTGCACTGATTTTTCCGGGGATTATGAAAGTAGTACCTGAACAACCTATCATTGGCATTGTCGGCGGCTTAGTTGCTGTTTTGTTAGCGTATTTCGGCCTAAATGTTGTGTTAGTTGTGGTAGGGGCGATTATTACGGTTTTATTATTAACGATGTAACTAAACACTGATAAGAAAGAAGAAACCGACATTAATTGTCGCTTTCTTCTTTTTTCCTATAGTAAGGCTCGATATGAATTTGTGCATGAGTTATTTTATAATTTTGCTCTAGCTGTTTTTCAATATGATCTGAGATTCGATGTCCTTGTTCTACAGTGAACTGTGGTTCGACTAAGATGGTGATATCAACGAGAGCGTGATTTCCATGAACTCGACCTTTAATATCTTTAATTTTTTTCACATCTTCTATCTTCTCTATTCTTTGACGAATATGCTCAATCTTCTCTTCATCAAATCCATCTGTAAGCGTATGGGTAGAATCTTTAAAGATTTCCCAGGCAGTCTTACAGATAATAACCCCTACAATTAGTCCAGCTAGTGGATCTAACCAAATTAAACCAAATTGAGCTCCTATAATCCCGATAAATGCTCCTATACTAACTAAAGCATCAGAGCGATTATCCTGTGCTGCAGCATATAGGGAAGAGCTCTCAATCTTCTTAGCTAAAGTGACGTTGTAGCGGTAAACCATGAGCATAACAATAGCAGCTCCTAATGCAGTCCAGGCAGTAAGCATGTCCGGTTCAGTTGTTTGTCCTAAAGAGATTTTTTGTATGGTTGAGAGAATGACTTGTAAACCCACGACCATCATTATAAAAGCAGCAAAAAGGGAGGCAATTGTTTCTGCCCGGTAATGTCCATAAGGATGATTCTCATCTGGTGGCTTTCTGGATATTCTTAATCCAATTAAAACTGCCACGGAAGCAATAACATCTGTCGTATTATTTAATCCATCTGCTCGTAAGGCCTCTGAATTCCCTAAGCCAGCAACAACCAGCTTAGTAATGGATAAAAATAGGTAGGCAATAATACTAATCCATGCCCCTTTTTCTCCTTTTTTCAGGTTATCCGAATAATCCATTTAACTTCCTCCATTAAATAAAATAAATCATTGCTAAGATCCATATGTAAATAGCTTATTAAGTCTATCAAATAAGGAGCTGGTGAGTCTAGAGAAAAAATAAAGCACCCGGCAATATCTATTGGGACCTGTTAAGGAAGTTTAGTGAAGGAAACATAATATGTCTCATCCATCATTTATCGTAGGTTAACTGGCTGCAAGTCCCCCTTAAAAAATCCGAGTAAAATACAATAAGCAAGTGTGGACAAACAGCAGGTCAAATGCCCGATTCATTCAAGGGGCTTTAGGTCATACTCTTGTGGTACTAATGCTCAGTAGGGTGAAGAAAACCTCGACTGAGTGTAATTTCACTTTTTTACAAGATGGGAATGCTAATTAGTTGATATATTTAGAAAAATCGGGCATAATGGTGTAAAGGATAAGGGGGGGCTTTCTATGAAGAAAGAGAAACTTGTTTATCGATTTATTCGTTATGACGGTGAGACCCTTACTGCAAAGAGAGAAATTCCTTATGAATTTAGTTTAGTTGCACAGCTTGTACTAGATGAGTTATGCTATCGCTGGAATAAGAGGAAATTAATGGAAGAGATAAATAACACGTTTGTTAAAAAGGATAGATCAGCATTTAATTATTATAGTAATTTATACAAAGAATATGTTTGGGAATAAGAAATTGGTCTTGCATGTGCAAGGCCAATTTCTTTTGAATCGTTATATAATAGGGTAGCTATATTTGTTTTCTAACTGCAGTTCTAATGGTTTTCCAGTATCATAAGAAATATTTCCAACTAGTTGGGAGAGCCTTTTCTCAGTGAACTCATTATTATTATCCCAGTAGCGTAATATTTCTCTAACAACTTCTATACCTTCCACCCGAGCTTGGTTGTATAAATCAATAAAACTTTCATTCATTTCTTCCCCTGTTGCGGAATGGTGCCATGTATGATGATTGGTATTAAGATAGTCAATATTATCTTTAATAGGCTGATGGGAAAAGGGATTTATTAAAGAGCCGAATAGCTTATTTTTCCAACCATATGGGTCGGATAGTAGCTTTAAGGCAAGGATCATATCTTTATATGCTTTACTAATATACTTTCCCGATTTAGGATGAAGCCCAGGATAATGTTTAGTAATCTTCTGATGAAGAAAATCCCTGATATCATTATCTAATGATTTTCCAATATAAATTTCTTTATATACCTGTGTTTTCCAAGTTTTCACATGATGGAATTTCTCCATCATAAGCGTATCAATTATAATCTCCAATTTTGCATGGTTATTCCCTTCGTATCCTGCTGCATAATGAATATAAGGGTGTGCATTTCGATCCAGAATATGATGTGTTACAAAGCCAATTACATATGCTTTTATTTCATAACTCATATTAGTTGCAGATTGAATCATATCCATAAGAAATGTGCCACAGTTTTTGGTGTGTAGTGCCATACCTACCTCATGAACAGATTTATTTTTAATCCATGACCAGAAATTGTGGTAGAAGAACGGATCTGGTCCTTGGGCACCCAATTTAATATAGGCTTCATAGTCGGTTGTTAAGAATGATTGATCAATAGCGTCAATAACTTCTTCGCTAAATAGAATATGTGTCCATATGTTCGGCATAGCAAACCTCCTTTAATACTATGTCTTTTCAACTTGAAATTGGATTATTAAATGTAACTCTATTATATAGAAAGAGCTTCAAAGAAAGCGAACATTTTTAATGTGCAGTGATTTGTATATTTCATTATTTGAAAAATTTGTTACAATAGAGAAGAATAGACGAATTTACATAGGGAGGATAATTCGATGGAATTTCGTGTGGAAAGAGATACATTAGGGGATATTAATGTGCCTGCTGATAAATTTTGGGGGGCGCAAACACAAAGAAGTAAAGAGAACTTTCCGATTGGCGATGAAACCATGCCAACAGAAATTATTAAAGCGTTTGCTATTTTAAAGAAAAGTGCTGCAAAAGCGAATAGTGACTTAGGATTAATGGAAAGCGAAAAAGCAGAAGCGATTGCATATGCTGCTGACCAAATTATTGAAGGTAATATAAATGATCATTTTCCACTTGTTGTATGGCAAACGGGAAGTGGTACACAATCCAATATGAATGTTAATGAAGTAATTGCACATGTTGGTAATAAGTGGCTGAGTGAAAAAGGCAGCGTGCTGACACTTCATCCGAATGATGATGTCAATAAATCCCAAAGCTCGAATGATACGTACCCTACAGCGATGCATGTCGCATTTGTATTAAAACTGGAAGAAGAAGTAATTCCAGCTGTTCAGGCTTTGAAAGCTACATTAAAGCAAAAGATGGACGAGTTCTCGGATATTGTTAAAATTGGACGTACTCATTTACAGGATGCAACTCCTCTTACGTTAGGACAGGAGATTAGTGGTTGGCATCGCATGCTTGAAAAATCTGAAGTCATGATTACAGAAAGTGTTCACCACTTAAAAGAATTAGCAATTGGTGGTACTGCTGTTGGAACTGGATTAAATGCACATCCTGAATTCTCTGATCGTGTATGTGCTCATATTAGCAGATATACTGGTAAAACCTTTATTTCTGCACCAAATAAATTCCATTCTTTAACAAGTCATGATGAATCGGTATATGCTCACGGAGCATTAAAAGCACTAGCTGCAGATATGATGAAAATCGCGAATGATGTTCGCTGGTTAGCTAGTGGCCCTCGTTGTGGAATAGGTGAAATCACCATTCCTGCAAATGAACCAGGAAGCTCAATTATGCCTGGAAAGGTGAATCCTACACAAAGTGAAGCAGTGACAATGGTAGCTGCACAAGTGATGGGAAATGACGCAACCATTGGGTTTGCTGCTAGTCAGGGTAACTTTGAGCTAAACGTATTTAAACCTGTTATTGCTTATAACTTCCTGCAAACCTGCCAATTATTAGCAGATAGTATTCTTTCCTTTGACGAGCGCTGTGCACAAGGTATCGAGCCGAATCATGAACAAATTCAAAAGAATTTAAATGATTCACTTATGCTTGTTACAGCATTAAATCCACATATTGGATATGAAAATGCCGCAAAAATCGCGAAAAAGGCATTTGCTGATAACGCTACACTAAAGGAAACAGCAGTAGCTTTAGAGCTATTAACAGAAGAAGAATTTGATCAATATGTGAAGCCAGAAGAGATGACATATCCTAAATAAAGTTGAATATATTGAAGAAGCCGAGTGATTTATCATTCGGCTTTTTTCTATGGAAAAGAAAGTGAATCACTCATTTGAGAAGCTTAGAAAGCAATCCTCTATCAAAATGGAATAATATCTACAATTTACCAGAGAAATTAGGTTATAAGTTTGCGCTAACAACACACAATAGAAGTACACAAGGAGGTGATACAAGATGGCAAACAACAACAACTCAAACCAATTACTTGTACCTGGTGTACAACAAGCCCTTGACCAAATGAAAGTTGAAATCGCACAAGAATTTGGTGTTAACTTAGGAGCAGATACAACTTCTCGTGCTAACGGTTCTGTTGGAGGAGAAATTACGAAGCGTTTAGTAAGAACTGCACAACAACAGCTTAACGGTGGTCAATAATTAAATAATAGATGGCAAGAGGAAAGTTTTTATAAACTTTCCTCTGTTTCGGGTTATGTTTTACCCTTACTTAATTCTATTCTCTGTATCTTTATCAAAGAAATGCGCTTTGTTCATATCAAATGCTAACTCGATGGTTTCTCCACCGCGTATATCTGATCTGGAATCCACACGAGCAACAAAGTCTTGTTTGTTTAAAGTGGAATATAAAATAGATTCAGCACCCATAAGTTCAGCAACATCGATTGTTGCTTGTATGCCGGTACCTGCAGAAGAAGCGATGAATGCAGGCTCATCATGAATATCCTCAGGTCGGATACCTAAAACAATTTCTTTTCCTGCATAACCTCGATCACGAAGGACTTTCATTCTTCCTTCCGGTACTGCAATTTTCTTATCTTCTATTTCAAAATAACCGTCCGTTAATTTCCCATATAAGAAGTTCATCGAAGGAGATCCGATAAAACCACCAACAAACATGTTATCCGGCTCATCATACACGTCCTTAGGAGCGCCGATTTGCTGAATAATTCCATCCTTCATAACCACTAATCTTGTTGCCATCGTCATTGCCTCTGTTTGATCATGTGTTACATATATAGTTGTTGTTTGCAGACGTTTATGAAGTTTTTGAATTTCTGAACGCATTTGAACACGTAATTTTGCATCAAGGTTAGATAATGGCTCGTCCATTAAAAAGACCTTTGCATCACGTACAATGGCACGTCCTAAAGCAACACGCTGACGCTGCCCGCCCGAAAGTGCTTTTGGTTTACGATCCAAATATGCTTCAAGTCCTAATATTTTTGCAGCGTTTTGAACACGTTTATCGATTTCCTCCTTATTGAATTTACGTAATTTAAGTCCGAAAGCCATGTTATCGTAAACGCTCATATGAGGATATAGTGCATAGTTTTGGAAAACCATTGCGATATCCCGGTCTTTAGGCGCAACATCATTCATCTTTTTATCATCAATGTATAATTCACCATCAGAAATTTCTTCAAGTCCGGCAATCATCCGCAATGTAGTAGATTTTCCGCAGCCTGAAGGACCGACAAATACAATAAATTCTCTATCTTTAATGTGTAAGTTAAAATTATCTACAGCTACGACATTTTTGTCATATCTTTTTTGTATGTTTTCTAAACGTAATTCAGCCATTTAGTTCCCCTCCATTAATGTAAACGATTTAAATATAGTATAGAACATAGGTTGAAATAGGGTAATGGAAGGAATGCACAAAAATGGGACTAGTTTTTGTGCACCTTTGCCAGTAGGATAAGATACACAACTACTGCTTCATGAAATTTCCGAATATCAATTCCAGTTTTATCAATAAACTTATCCAGTCTGTATTGAAGGCTGTTCCGATGGAGATGAAGTTTCTTGGCAGCAACAGAAACATTTAAATTGCAAGATATAAATACTTTAATCGTATGTAATAATTCCTCATCCATTAAAAATTCTTTTAAAATAATCTTACTTGCCTCGTTTATGAATTCCGGATCGGCTTTATTAATAAAATGGTAGATGATTGCTTCCGAATAGGAAATGACAGCTGAATCAGAATGAGATAACGCCATTTCAGCATGTTTAATAAAGGAAGTATAAAAGCTATTAATTTCTTGGAGTGAATCCATAAACGGCCCGACGAAAAAACGAATTCTAGAATACAGATCACTCATTAACACATCAATGATTTGGTCATAAGAAATAGCTTCTTCACCATATTGTAAAGATTCTTCGATAATGACGCCCTGATACTCATTTTCCCAGAGAATCGGCACTCCTTTGGAATAAAAATCATCTATAGCAGCTTTAAATTGCTCCGGCTCGATTTGATCCTTTTTGATCTGAAAGAATACGAAACGAAAAGGAGAAATCTTTTTGTTCGATCCTTTGCGTATTGTTTCTCTCCACCACAGTTCTAATTCTGTTGGTATTGGAATATGAATATTATAAGTGGGTAAAAACGTGCTTATCAGCTTCATGTCTCTAGCTGTTAACTCCGATTTAGCAATACCGATGATGTCATTTTTTTCAGTTATAAACCATTGATAATCCTTTTTGGTATCTAAATGTTCTTCATTATAATAAGTAAAGGATGGAAATAATTTTTTAAGTTCGTTTTCCATGTAAATACCCACTTTCACAATAATAAGATATAGATAGTGTAATTATAACAAGAATGATGGAAGAATGAGGTTAATATCATCGTTTAAGGAGTATCCTCGTAAGGGTATACATTGAACTTTACCTCTGTTATAGTTAATAAGGATAAAAAAGTAAGGAGGAAAAATGTTGTCTAATATATACGATAGTGCGTATGAACTTGAAAAAGGAATTCGTGATAGCGAAGAATTTAAATCCCTAAAGTCTGCTTACGAGGCTGTCTTGAATGACCCGGAAGCGAAAGAAAAATTTGAACGATTTCGTGATACACAAATGCAGTTGCAAGAAAAGCAGATGCAAGGTTTAGAGATATCAACAGAAGAAGTGGAAAGTGCACGAAAAGTGGTTGAAGAAGTGCAGCAGCATGCAATGATTACGAGGTTGATGCAAGAAGAACAACGCCTAAATCAAGTAATCAATGATATTAGTCGAATCATAACAAAACCATTAGAAGAATTGTATAGTAATCCATCATAAATATAGTAAGGTAAAAAGAAGCTGACTTCACTTTATGTGAAGATCAGCTTTTTTGCATCAAGGAAGTATTAAATCTTTTTCAGAGTGGGAGTTGAAAGAAAACTCCCACTGCGTGATTTTATCTGTGAAATAATACTAGCTTGGCTTCTGGGGATACACAACGATGGGTGTATTCTTGATATCCTTTTTCCTTTAGCATCTGTTCTCCAATTGTTTTTGCCTCTTCATTATTTTCTGCTGGAAATGTTTCATCAAGCAATGTTTCCCCTGTCTTGTTAAAAACGGTTAATGTATATTGCCGCATCATCCAACTCTCCTTTTTACAATCATGTATACGCTCATTATTATTATAAATTATGAAAGTTTAAAATAAAATAAAAATGGTTGTAAAGCCTGCTTGACATTTGTTTTCTAGTAAAGTATGCTTTACGTAAAGTTAACTTTACTAAGGGTGAAGATAAATGAAAACAAGAATAAAGGAAAAACGAATGGAAAGGGGGATGACACAAGAAGATCTTTCCCAGAGGCTGCGTGTTTCCAGACAGACCATCATCTCCTTAGAAAAGGGGAAATATAAACCTTCATTAATTTTGGCACATAAGCTTGCTCAGACTTTTGGTTGTACAATTGAGGAATTATTTATTTTTGAAGGGGATGAGAATATTGAGTGATACTTTATTTGCTTTGTCAGGTCTAATTGGTGGCGTTTCGATAGCGTTTATTGCAAGGTATTTTTCGTATAGAGTAGGTAAGAAAAAGCATTTATTTGATGAGCGTTACAAATCAATTCATCATCAGGCAAAGGCCAGAACGTATGATGTAACATTTATTCTATTGCTCATAGCTTGGGCATTGGTCATTGTAGTAGAGGGCATTTCCTTTAGTTTCTTTCTAATCACAGTTCTGTACGTAATAGTGAATATAACCTATGCCATTTCAGCCGCTTATTATTCCAATAGAGAATAGATGAAATTTGAAACCTATTGAAGGTGAAATCGTATATCTATATGAAGGAGGAGAACGCATGACATTAGTTATAAACCAAGTTACTAAAAAATTTGGCACGCATACGGCCGTGGATCGGCTTTCATTAGAAATCCCTGAACAGGAAATGTTCGGTTTCTTAGGAGGGAATGGTGCTGGAAAAACAACAACATTTCGCATGATTCTCGGCTTAATCGATATGACAGAGGGAGAGATTACGTGGGATGGGAAGAAGATTGATTATAAGAAAAGTCATCTCATTGGATATCTGCCAGAAGAGCGTGGACTTTACCCGAAATTAACGGTGAAGGACCAGATTATTTACTTAGGAAAGCTAAGGGGTATGAATAAAAATGATGCTTTGTCTGAGCTTGAAAAATGGTTAGAACGATTTAAAGTCCCGGATTATCTCAATAAAAAAGTAGAGGAACTATCAAAAGGGAACCAACAAAAAATCCAGTTTATTTCTGCAGTTATACATAAACCAAAACTATTAATCTTGGATGAACCTTTCTCAGGATTAGACCCTGTCAATGTAGAAATGCTTAAGGAAGCGGTTCTTGATTTGAAACAACAAGGTACTTCGATCGTATTCTCTTCCCATCAAATGCAGCATGTGGAAGAACTTTGTGAACATCTGTGTATCCTGCAAAAAGGGAAACCAGTCGTTCAAGGTGCACTAAGGGATATTAAACGCTCCTTTGGTAAAAAGAATCTAATCATTCATAGTGAATTTCCGTTAGATTTTTTAGAAAGCTTTCCTGGGGTAGTAAAATATAAAGCACTTGCTCAAGGTTGTGAACTGCAAATCGAAAATGAAGAAATATCACAAAACATCTTGGCAGAGATTCAAGGAAAAGGCTTCCTGCGTAAATTTGAATTAGAAGAGCCTTCTCTAAATGACATTTTCATTGAGAAAGTAGGTGCTTCTTATGAATAAGTTTTGGACGATTCTATCACACACCTATTTAACAAAAATAAAAGCGAAATCATTTATTATTAGTACCGTAATTGCAATTATATTTGTAGTTGGTTTAGCTAATCTCCAGTCTATTATTGATTTGTTTTCAGGAGATGGAAAAGATGAAGTAGCCATTATCGATGAATCTGGTGGATTAATCGATGGCTTTGTTGAGAATGCAGAGCAGGCAAATGATGAAATAGACATGGTTGTCTACGAGGGAACAGAAGAGGAAGCAAAAACAGCTGTCCAGGAAGATGAGTTTAAGGCGTTAATCGTTTTATCACTTGATGATACTGGATTACCGGAAGGAACCTATTATGCGAATACGATTTCGGAAACTGGAATGCAGTCCTTTTTTGAGCAGCAGCTGCAGCAACTGAAAATAATAATGGCAAGCCAGCAGTCTGGAATGGATCCTGCTACTTTAATGGAGATTAATTCGCCAGTGTCATTCGAAGTAGTACCACTGGATGAGGCTGCTAAGACATCAGAAGAGTTAAATCAAGCCAGAGGTATTGTTTACATTATGCTGTTTGTCTTGTATATCGCAGTTATGTCATATGGTCAGATGATCATGACCGATGTGGCAAATGAGAAATCCTCCCGTGTGATGGAGATACTCGTTTCCAGTGCCCCGGCCATTACCCATATGTTTGCAAAAATAATTGGAATTGCTTTAGTGGGGTTAACGCAGGTGGGTGCTCTTGTGTTGGTCGGATATTTCCTCATTCAGTCCAAACAGGATGAACTAATGGGTGGAATTTTTGAATACCTTGGTTTTCAAGATGTCTCTATTTCCATCTATATTTATGCGATTGTCTTTTTCCTGCTTGGCTACTTACTGTACGCAACACTTGCAGCCACGTTAGGCTCTCTGGTAAGTAGAGTGGAAGATGCTGGACAAATGATGATCCCGATGATTTTCCTAATTATGATTGCTTTCTTTATTGCGATGTTTGGTTTAAATGCTCCAGATACTACTTTAGTTACGGTGACATCCTATATTCCATTTTTCTCACCAATGATCATGTTCATGCGTGTTGGAATGCTTGATGTTCCCGTTTGGGAAGTGGCAATATCCATCGGCATCTTGATCGCTACGATTATTTTACTTGCAGCAATAGGTGCACGGATTTATAAAGGTGGCGTACTGATGTATGGTCGCTCCAGCTCATTTAAAGATATTAAGAAGGCATTAGCACTTTCGAAAAAAGAATAGAAGAAACATAGGAGGTCGCGGAAGAGCGGCCTCTTTTATTGAAAAGGAATAGAACGTGCATTCTATTCCTTGTTTTGCTAGAATAGGAAGGAGTCTAATAGGAAGCAAGAGGGTGACTAAATTGACAAAGCAGATTTCCTTTATCCATGCAGCAGATTTACATTTAGATAGTCCGTTTAAAGGATTAACAGATTTACCGGAAGATCTTTTTCATAAGGTAAGGGAAAGTACGTTTCTTGCCCTTGATCGATTAGTAAAAGCGGCTATTGATAAAAAAGTAGATTTTGTTCTTATGGTTGGAGATTTATTTGATAATGAGAAGCAGAGTTTGAAAGCACAAATATATTTAAGAAGAGCATTTGAGGAACTTAAGCAGCATAGGATAAACGTTTACCTATCCTATGGAAACCATGATTACATAATAGGCAACGTTTATCCTGTTACATATCCTGATAATGTATTTGTATTTCCAGATGAACAGGTTACTCATTTCACCTATAAAAAGGATGGGCAACCTATTGCAAATATCTACGGATTTAGTTATGAAAATCGTGCAGTTCTGGAGAATAAAGCAAATGAATATGAACGAAAAGATTCAGACGTTCCCTTTCATATTGCGATGCTGCATGGAAGTGTTGGAAGCAATACGGAGCATGATACATACGCTCCTTTTCAAATTTCCGATTTGGCAGGGGCTCCTTTTCATTACTGGGCCTTGGGTCATATACATAAAAGAGAAATTTTAAAGGGAAACCCTCCCATCGTTTATTCTGGAAATATCCAAGGGAGAAACAGAAAGGAGACTGGAGAAAAAGGCTGTTATCATGTTGTGCTTTCGGAAGCCGATGTAAATATGACTTTTATTCCGCTGCAGGAAATCCAGTTTACTTCTCTAGAAGTGGATGCTTCAGGTTGTAAGGAGATTCATGAATTAGAAAAGCAAATTGTATCCTCTTTAAATGGTTTTGACCAAAGATCCCATTTATTAATAGATCTATTGTTGATAGGGGATAACCAACTTTTAAGACAATGGGATAGTGAAAAAAGAATAGAGGATTTAATTGAAATTATTAACGAAACAGCTGAGCAGGAAGCGCTTTGGAAGTATATCTACCGAGTGAAAAACAGATATGACGAAGATATCAAAGAGCATCAATTATTCAAAGGAGAGCATTTTGTCGGTGAATTAGTTCGCCATTTTGACCAGACAAGTATTCACTCTCACCTCGAGGAATTATATTATCATAGAAGTGCAAGAAAGTTCTTATCATCATTATCGGGCGAGGAAGAACAGCTTATTGTATCAGAAGCAAAAGAATTATTAATGCGGGAATTATGGAAAGGGTGAATAGGTTGCGAATTGAACATGCCAAGATATTTGGTTTTGGAAAATGGGTGGATCACTCTATTGACTTTTCGAAGGCATCGGGCATTTGTATTTACGGAGAAAATGAATCAGGAAAGTCAACCATTCAACGTTTTATCCTTTTCATGCTATTTGGTCTGCCGCCGAAACAACGAAACTTTTACCGGCCAAAAACGAGTGGAAGAATGGGCGGAAGATTAACGGTAAATGACACAGAATATGGAAAGTATACGATAGAGCGTTTGGACGAGGTAAGAAATGGTGCAGCGGTTTGTTATTTGCCAGATGGGGAAAAGAAAGATGAGGAATGGCTAAGAGAAAGATTGCATGGGATGACATTAGAAACCTATCAAGCTATTTTCTCTTTTTCGGCTACCGATTTAAATGATATAAAGAGTATGAAGGAAGAAGAACTCGGTGAAGTTATTTTAGGAATTGGCTTGTCAGGGTCTTCTAAAATTTACCAACTGGAAAAGCGACTCGACCAAAGATTGGCAGGTCTATTCAAGCGATATGGAACAAAGCCAATAATAAATCAACAGCTTGAAACACTTGAATTGCGTTTTAAAGAACTGCAACAGAGCAAGAGTAAAGAGGCAAGTTATCTGGAAAAGCAGGATAAAAAATCAGAATTACAGACAGAAATAACACAGCTTCATGAATCTATCTCTTTTTCAAAAAGTGAATTATCTAAACTAGAGAGACATATTGGAGCATTGCCACTAATTTATGAGTATCGACAATATCTATCAGCTATACAATCTGAAAAAATAGACCGTTCTTTTCCCGAAAAAGGGATAGAAAGACTTCAATCTTTAAAACAAGCTTTGCTTCCAATGCAGAGTGAGCTTCATCTATTAAAAGAAAATGAGGCAATGTATAGACGAAAGCTGGAAGATCTGCAAACTCAAAGTCCAGCGGGAACTATCATTAGTCAAGCAGAAGCGGTTTATTCACTTAAAGCGCAATGGCAGGATGATAATCAGCAATTAAAAAAGCTAGTAGCTATGATAGAAAAGGTGACAATTCAAATAGAAACAGAGCTTGGACGCCTTAATATCGGTTTAGAAAAGGAAGATTTAGAAAATCTTTCCTTTCCATTTCATATTGAGAAAACATGGCAGGAAATAAAAAAACAATATGAACAACTAACATTTGAACAGGGCAAATTAAAAGAAGAAGAACATCAATTAAAGCAGGAAAGAAATTATCTACTTAACCAGATTGGGATGCATGAGGATGGTTTGCTGACAGATGAAACCTATCAGGATTTAGACTCCTTACTGAAAAAGCATAACGAATTTCATTTATTAGAGAAACTCAAAGAAGAAAAGGATCAGGAGCGGAAATCCTGGAGTAAAAGGAGAAAGAAAAAACAGGAAAAAAGCAAGCAGATTCTTTATATTTTCAGCCTGTTAGCGGTAATCAGCTTTATAGGGACATTTCTAACAGATATAAGTCAACTTATGTTAGCGGCTTGTTTGTTTGCATTGGTTGGGATAGGTCAGTTCCTATGGAGCTATTATTCAGTGAAAGAAATGGATAAGATTTTTACTGAAGGGAATTCATTAAGTAATCCATCATCGTCCTCAGTAGAAGAAAGAAATCGTGCGGAGCAATTAATCCAGATGCATTCCAAACATCAAAAGGAAATCGCTCAACTAGAAGAAAAGCTAAGTAATAATAATATGAATAGCTTAGCTTGGAAGGAAAAAGAAAAAGCACTTAAGGAAAAGGAAATGCGGATGAATGAAAGCATTCACACTCAGTATATAAACTATCCATTTTTAAGAAATCTTGAGTTAATCTATTGGCCAGAGCTCTATCATGCTTTAAAAAATGTGCTGCATATGGAAAGAGAAAGAAAGCAACAGATGAAAGAAATAGAAGAAGTAAAACATAGAATGAGCCAGATAAGCGATAATATAAACGAGTTCTTTGCTGAAGTGAACTGGACTCTATCAGCAAATATGGAAGAATCTTTTAAAAGAATAGAAGCATTTTTATTAAAACAGGATCAATCAAACCGACAAATGCAGCAATATGAAGAATTACTCTCTGAAAGTAAAGAGAAAGAGCATCAGCTTCGTCAAAAAATGACTGGCTATGAGCAGGAAAGAGATGTATTATTTTCCGTTGCTAAGGTAGATTCTGAAGAAGCGTTTTATCATAAATCAAGAATGCTGGATGAACAAGAAGGAAATGAAATTGCCTTAGAGAAAGTGAAGCTTCAGTTAGAAAATATGCTTGCTGTAGCTGATTTAGAATATTATGTAGATAATAAACTAGGTGAACTGGATTTAAAGGAAAAGAAACAACATTCTATGTACAAATTGGATCAATTAGAAAGAGAATTAAACAACAAAAGGGAACAATTGGCCAGGGTCCAGGCAGAAATTGAAGCGATGGAATCATCCAGTCAATACTCTGATACATTACACCAGTTTGAAATGGAAACAGAGAAATTGCATCAACTGTCTAAAGATTGGGCTGTGCTGAAGGTTGCTAAAGAAGTCCTGGCAGATACGAAACGGGATTATCGAGAGAAATATTTATCCATGGTAATCGAACGTACAGCATTTTACTTTCAGCATTTAACAGGTGGTAACTATACAAAAATCTTCGCCCCCTCAGAAGATAAGCCTTTTATCGTAGAGGCAGAGGATGGGATTAGGTACACCATTAATGAGCTGTCACAGGGTACGGTGGACCAGCTTTATATTTCATTGCGACTTGCAATTAGTGAAGCAATGAGTGATGTACACCAGCTCCCATTTATAATGGATGATGCTTTCGTTCATTTTGATTCTATCAGAGCACAGCGAATGGTAGAAATAATGGAGAGCATTTCTGACAGGCAACAGGTACTGTTGTTTACATGTAAAAATGAGGTTCTCAAGAGCTGTGAGAAATTATATAGTATCTCCCTTAATAATTGATTCGCATAAACTAAAAAATAGTGTTAAACTATCTTGTAGATTACAATTAGGTGGAGGCGGTTTACCATGCCTGAGCAACATAAAGATACAACAAATTGGAATAAACATGAAGAAACAATTGAGAAGTTCATTCAGGTAATCGCGAAAAATATGAATTTATATGGTATAACACCATCAATAGGAAGGCTTTATGGTGTATTATATTTCTCAGATGAGCCTATGACTCTGGATGATATGCGTGATGCCCTATTTATGAGTAAAACGAGTATGTCAACAGGAGTTCGAACCTTGGCAGATATGAAAATGGTTGAATCCGCATATAGAAAAGGAGTAAGAAAAGACCTCTACCAATCAGAAGAGGATTGGTATAAATCCTTTACTTCCTTGTTCGGAATTAAATGGAAACAACAAACAGAAACGAATATTGAAGAAGCGGAAGAAACAATGGAAAAGCTAGAGGCATTATATAAAGTTACAGAGGATGAAGCACTGAAAGAACGAATTCAGCAGGATCTGGATAAGTTAAATTATGCAAAAAATTACTATGAATGGCTTATGAGCTTTATAAAAGTGGTAGAATCAGGAGAAATCTTTAAATATCTTCCACGAAAATAAAAACAGCACCAGGATACCGGTGCTGTTTTTTGATGTGCTGGAAGCCAGAATTAATATTTTATGGTGTTAAAACGTTCCAAGTGGAGAGCAGCCTGTGTCTAAAAAGCTGACCTAGGCAGAGTAGGAAGTCGCCCGGGACTGTCTAAAAGTTGCTCCAACCGAGTGTGAAGTCGCTCGGCGTCGTCTAAAAGCTGCCCCAATTGACCGCGAAACTGCCCTGTCCCGCTCCATTGCATAATTGATTTTTAAGTGACCTTCCTGCTTAAATATAAAGCTCACTCTCGAAGTCAAATAAAATCCATCACTTACTTGATCGCTTCTGTATTTTCATAACGACTATCTAAATAGTCTACAATATGAATAAGATATCCTTCTACTGTCAGTGGTGATCTTACAGCTGAACCCCATTCAGGTAAACCGTGGTGACAGAGAATGCAATGCGATAATTGATGAATTTCCTCCAAACTGAAAGTAAGATTCTCTATCTCGATAAGCTTTGTTAATAGTAAAACGCCATAAGGAATATGCCCAATCATGACGCCTAACTCATCCATGGTAATGCCTGCCTGTTTTCTAATGCTTGTACTTTCATCCGTTGCGGTTGGATAAAGAAAAGAGAACCCATCAAATGTTTTGCCCGCGTGATCATATTCTAGCAGTTTACCAATATCATGAAATAGAATACTAGTAATCAACAAGTCATAATTTGGCGTAGTATCTTTATGCTGCATCATTCCATAGAACATTTGATAAAGGTGATCGATTGTATCTTTCCAGACAAACTGCTTCTCATCCTTTTCTATTGCATTCCAAAGCTCTTTTTTATGAGCCTTTTCCACTACTTGGATTAATTTCATCGTTGCTTTAAAGTGATTCTCTTCAAACTTCAAAATATATCTAGCAAAACGCATTAAACCTACCGTATGTTTCAAAAGGCCACCAAGATAGTTATGGTGAAAACCTTTTGCAGCAGGGCGGATACTAAATTGCTTCCAAAATCGGTTCATTGCGGATAGACTCAATTCACGATAGGCACCTTGCAGCTCATATAAATAGGAGAATAGCTCAACTGTTAAGGATTCCATATCCTGCTGTGTATACGGCAATAAGGAAAAAGGATTGATCTCTTCTGTACAAGGAGAGATTCGTTCAATAGTTAATGATTTAAATCCATTAAACTCCTCGACCTTTGCAGAAATGTCAAAAACAGAATGCTGTTCAAGGATAGGGAGAGTTCGTTCAACAGCCCCTTGATTGTCCCACATTTTTGCATTTAAGCTTCCTGCATTATTGCTGAAGCGTATTTTTAAATATTGTTTATTTGTCTTAGTCTGTTGTACTTGATAATCATTTAGCAAAACTCGAATTTCAACGAAACTACCATGTGCCTCTCTATCCATCTGAAAGTGCTCTTCACTAGCTGGTAGGTTTGGGGTTGGATATTGTTCCAGTATTTTGGTACGTTCTTCTTCCGTTATAGTAATTCTAATCGGAATGATATTATAAAAGTAAGAATCCATCGTATCCCTCCACATAAATCTCTCCTATTATTGTAACGTACTTTACAAGAGTTTGGAAAATGTAAATTTCAGGCGGAGACTATTGGAGGATTTAGTTATATTCGTAAATCGGTAAACATATATATCTTCATAGATAGTATGTGGACAAGGAGGAATCGAAATGATCTTAGGAATACCTTGGTGGATCATAATGGTGATTGGATTAATTTTCTTTAGTGGATATATGGCCTTTCGAACCTCAATCGCAGAGAGAAGACTAGAGCTGCAATTTATTGAAAGAGAAGGAAGAGTGTATATCAAACGGATGGAAGAAGAAAAGACGAGACGTGAAGAGCAAAGAGAAAGAATTCCAAACTAAAAAGGCTATCCTAGGGACAGCCTTTTTCTTGTCATTGATTAACCTTGTGCTTCTTCTTCTTGGGCAGGTTCTTCTTTAAACATATCTTTGTATTCGTCTATTTTAATGTCTACTTCAGCTTCTTCGATTAAACTGTTGATTTTTTCTTGAAGTTTAGTTGCATCCACTTGTTGTGCAACAAGTTCACGACGAAGTTCATCTTTTACTTCTTCAAACTCGCCAACTTCTTCCTCTGTATCACGAATATCATTTACTTTAATAATATGATATCCATATTGTGTTTGAACTGGGTCACTGATTTCTCCAACTTTCATGCTATATGCAGCATCTTCAAATTCAGGAACCATATCTCCAGTAGAGAAATATCCTAAGTTACCACCGTCTTGAGCAGTGCCATCTGTTGAATATTCTTTAGCTAATTCAGCAAAATCTCCACCGTCATCAAGCTTTTGTTTTACTTCCTTGGCTGTTTCTTCATCTGCTACTAAAATATGCTGTGCATCAATTTCTTTTAAGCTACGATCGTATTTTTCCTGTAATTCTTCATCTGTAATTTCAATACCCTCTGCAGCTGCTTGCTCCTGCAACAATGAAATATAGATAATATTACGGAAGTTTTCTTCACCGCCGAATTGTTGCTGTATTAGCATATCATATTGATCACCGTACATATCTTTCATATATTGTACTTCATTATCCACATCTTCTTCTGATACTTCATAGTTGTCTTCCAAAACCTTCACTGTAACTAGTTCTTCTAGTACAGCTTCACCATTACGGGATTTCAATTCTTCATAGAATTCTTCCTTTGTAATATCTCCTGCTGCGGTTTCTGCTACAACCTCTGAATCTGCCCCATCTGAGTTGCAAGCAGTTAATGTAAGTACACTAGCAGATAGAGCCAGTGCGATCGCTACTTTTTTCATATAAACACTCCTCATTTATATCTAACTTACTCTTATTTTCGTCAATGATAAATATACCATACTTCAATAGCAAAAAAATAGTTCAAACATAAATTAACTAGAAAATAACTAAATTATGCCACAAATATTAAGATATGTAATACAGCAATGAGTTATGGCGCTTCCAGACCAATCAAAAAGAGGCTGGACATGTTGTTTATCAATTAAGTTGTCCAGCCTCTTCATTTAATTTTAATAAAATATCGAACCCATCCTTATCTTTTTGGATAAAGGATTGCTTTGGAGCTCGAAGAATATGATTAATATACCAAAAGTCAATAAACGTAATTCCAATATGAAGACTTGTGAATAATAGAATATAGACATAGAAGTCAGCAAATAGGAAGCTTGCTGCAAGTCCAGGAATCGTAATAAAGATGGTTGGTGCACATGCTGTTAATAAAGATACTTTTTTTGTGACGTGAGATTTTGTATAATAGGTGAAAACAGGAAACCATTTATAAGTACGTTTAATAACAATTAGTGCACTCTTATTCATTATTTTTAGTGAGATAATATGCATGAATGAGTGCATCGCTGGTAATAAGATTACAGCAATCAATAGCGGAATAATTCCATACTCGTTCACTTCAATGGAATTATGTACAATGGAATAAGGGACATATAGTATAATGAATGCTAAAACACCTATTAAAGTAGAAATAAGGTATAAGCGATGTAGTCCGATTTCTTTCTTGATGTTATATGATTTCCAGCAATTCATGATGTTCCCTCCTGCTTAGCAGATGATTCTTATTAATTCTTTGAGAATCATAGTATGTTTTAGGAGAAAAATCAATAGTTTTTTTGTTAATTTTTATCATAATTTTTAAGGATTGAATATGAGAGGGTTTTTAGACTAACTGGATAATAAGCACGGTGAATACCAAGTTTAAATTTTAAAGAGAAAAAGAATGAAGCAATACGGTTATAGGGGGTATTTTCTGTTGGGGGAAATGGAGAATTCTGATACATGCACTTTTCATATTCAATTACTTTCAAATACTGTTGACATGGAACAATATCCATTTATCAAGCTAATTATAGAGAATGATATATCCAAGGAAGAATACAAGTCTTTGCTAAATATGCTCCAATACTTAAATGATAAATATGACGCCCAGAAAGAGGAGGGGCTGATTGACTTTACATCCCTATTAATCCATTTCGCGGGAATGTTAAATGAAAAGCTAGATCCAAACGATACGATTCAAGCATTAAAAAAAGAAGGTTATTATCCTTCTTTAATGAACGAATTTATCGATATTTTATATCGTTATGAAGCAAGAAGGAGACGTAGATAATAAAAGATTCTGTTAGGCAGAAATGCCGACTGGGGGAGTCGGCTTTTTTGAGTTATTTCTGCCGCTTAAATCCCTATGAACTATACATAGAGATGATTTCCTTCATCCCATATTTTTATATCGATTTTCTAACTCTTGATGAAAGTCAATCATAGATTCCAATTGACTGGTAAACTTTCCAAAATCATCTGCTTCTATAGCGGTCTTGTTTTCCTCTATGCTCTCCTTCATATGTTCTAATGCTTCCTTTTGCTGAATGATTTGGTCTGCCCGTTTTTTGAAATAGAAATTCATAAAGGATTTCAACAACTGTGAATTTGCTTCATAAAGATCCTTACGCACTCCTTTTCTCCATACTCTTGTAACGAGATTAAGATCTAGGAGACTCCGAATATTCGTACTCATAGCTGTTTTGCTTTTTCCCATCGCGATACCCATTTCATCCAGAGTAAGCGCTTTATCCGACAAGAACAGATAAGTGTAAAGTCTTGCCTCTAATGGGGTTAGTCCAAACATTTCAATTGTCTTTGAAAATTGAATCATTATTTGTTGTGTGTGTTCGACTTCCTTCATTTTAAACCAATCCCCTCTATACCTTAATAAGATACAACAAATCAATTAATAATTAAAATAGCAAGTTGTACTGGATATGGGAGGATCTGGGAGGAATTAAAAGGATTCCGGATGTATATTACGTACAGAATAAACTGTACGTAAAAAACAAACGAAATTTACGGGATTTGATGTTTGAAAAATAACTTGATTAAGGGTTATAGTATAAAGGTGGTTTGCATGACATAAGCCATAAGTCTTAAGTAGAAGGGTGAGGTGAAACTTTTGCCAATCATTGAAGTGAAAGATTTAACGAAAGTATTTGGAAAGAATAAAAAGCAGGCTTTAAACCTTTTAAATGAAGGAAAGTCTAAAGAAGAAATCCTGAAGGAAACAGGGAGTACGGTAGGTGTCAACCGTGCATCATTCTCTGTAGAAGAAGGTGAAGTCTTCGTTATTATGGGGTTGTCCGGTAGTGGGAAATCTACATTAATACGGTTAATTAATAGATTAATAGAACCAACATCGGGTAGTATTCTTATCGATGGGCAAGATTTATCAAAAATGGATAAGAATAGCCTTCGTGAGGTAAGAAGAAAAAAATTAAGTATGGTGTTCCAGCAATTCGCATTGTTTCCACACCGAACAATATTAGAAAATGCTGCATTTGGTTTAGAGATACAAAAAGTATCTAAGGAAGAAAGAGAGAAGAAGGCGAAGGAAGCACTGGAGTTGGTAGGATTAGGTGGATACCTCCATCAAAAGCCTAGTCAACTATCAGGTGGGATGCAGCAACGTGTAGGTTTAGCACGAGCTCTAGCGAATGATCCGAAAGTTCTTTTAATGGATGAAGCATTCTCCGCGTTAGACCCGTTAATTCGTAAAGAAATGCAGGACGAGCTGCTTGATTTACAATCCTCTATGCAGAAAACCATCCTATTTATTACTCATGATCTAGATGAAGCGTTACGTTTAGGTGATCGGATCGCTCTGATGAAAGACGGTTCTATTGTTCAAATAGGTACGCCGGAAGAGATTCTGATGAATCCAGCAAATGATTATGTAGAACGGTTTGTAGAAGATGTTGATCGATCTAAAGTATTAACTGCCAGTCATATTATGAAACGACCAGAAACGATTAATATTGATAAGCATGGTCCAAGAGTTGCTTTAGAACGTATGGGTGAAGAAGGAATCTCAAGTATTTTAGTGATAGATAGTAAACGCAATCTAAAAGGATATGTTACGGCTGAAGATGCATTAGAAGCTCGTAAAAACAATGTGAAAGACATTCACGCGATTCTTCAAACGGACATTCCAAAAGTAGATATAGATACCGCCTTACATGATATCTTTTCCATTATTTATGATTCAAAAGTTCCAGTAGCAGTCGTAGAAGAAGGTAAATTAAAGGGAATTATCATTCGTGGTTCTGTGATTGCAGCTCTAGCTGGAGAGGGTGAGGTGAATATGGAAAATGCTTAATACAATTCTAGACTTTGCACCTAAGATACCGTTAGCTGAATGGGTAGACTGGCTAACAGGAGTAATTACCGATGGATTTGCCTTTCTATTTGACCCCATAAAAGAGCACTTTGGAAACTTTATGGAGTTCTTTGCAGAAGATGTTCTAATGGCAATTCCACCTGTTATTTTTATCCTTGCTATTGCATTAATTGCATTCTTTGTAACAGGTAAGAAATTCGGGTTAGCGGCATTCTCCATTGTTGGTCTGTGGCTTGTCTATAACCAAGGGCATTGGGAGAACTTAATGAACACTGTTACTCTTGTATTGCTTGCTAGTTTAATTTCAATTATCATCGGGGTTCCAATCGGAATCTTAATGTCGAAAAGCAAAACGGCAAATGCCATTATTACTCCAATCCTTGATTTCATGCAAACCATGCCAGCGTTTGTTTACTTAATACCTGCCGTAGCATTCTTTGGAATCGGTATGGTACCTGGTGTATTTGCATCTGTTATTTTTGCAACACCACCAACTGTTCGTTTTACGAACTTAGGTATTAGACAGGTATCGAAGGATTTAGTGGAAGCATCAGATGCTTTCGGTACAACAGGCTCCCAGAAGCTATTTAAGGTAGAATTACCAATGGCAAAATCAACGATTATGGCAGGAATTAACCAAACTGTAATGCTTGCGTTATCCATGGTTGTTATTGCATCAATGATCGGAGCGAAGGGTCTTGGACGTGAGGTTCTATCATCCTTGCAACGTGCCGATGCTGGTACTGGTTTTGTTGCTGGTATCGCCATTGTTATATTAGCTATTATTATTGACCGAATTACACAAAATTTAAATCGTGACAAAGACTAAAGCTGGTATCTTTTCATTAGAAAAGTTTCCATATAGAAAAATATAGAAAGAAGAAGGGGAGAGTTAAATATGTCATTTAATTGGAAACGTCTTGGCTTAGCTGCCGGACTATCGTTATCATTAGTTGCTGCAGGTTGTGGTGCAGCGGAAGAAGAAGGAACAGAATCTGCAGGATCAGGAGATACAGCTGTAGATGGACAGGAACTTAATCTATCTTATGTGGAGTGGGATACAGAAATTGCATCTACCCATGTGGTTGGAAAAGTATTAGAAGACTTAGGATATGATGTAGAGCTAACTCCACTTGACAATGCAGTTATGTGGGAAGCTGTAGCATCAGGTGAAGCAGATGCAATGGTCGCTGCTTGGTTACCTGGAACTCATGGAGCTCAATTTGAACAGTATGGTGACCAAATGGAAGACCTTGGTCCAAACTTAGAAGGTGCTGCTATTGGCCTTGTTGTTCCTAGTTATATGGATGTAAACTCAATTGCTGATTTAACAGACGAAGCAGATATGACGATTACTGGTATCGAACCAGGTGCGGGTGTTGTTGCAGCTTCAGAGCAAGCACTAGAAGATTATGACAACCTGGAAGGCTGGGAAGTAGAAACCTCTTCAAGTGGTGCAATGGCAACTGCTTTAGGTCAAGCGTATGAAAATGAAGAAGAAATTGTCGTAACAGGATGGTCTCCACACTGGAAATTCGGTAAATATGACCTTAAATATTTAGAAGACCCTGAAGGAACATTTGGGGAAGCAGAAACAATCAATACAATGGTACGTGAAGGATTAGAAGAAGATGCACCAGAAGCATATCAAGTTCTTGATAACTTCTATTGGGACACAGCTGATATGGAAGAAGTAATGTTGGCTATTCAAGAAGGTACGGATCCTGAAGAAGCAGCAGCGCAGTGGGTTGAGGATAACCAAGATACTGTTGCTGAGTGGACAGAAGGAATTGAATAAGGTTTGGTTTAGGAAGGCTACTCTTTGGGGTAGTCTTTTTTTTGCGGATCTTGGGAGGGGAGGTAGGGACTGGAGAAATAGTGCGAGCAATGAAGAATCAGCACTAAAGTAGTGAAATTGAAGTGAAAAAGTGGGGAAATGAGTGAGATAGGAAGGAATCAACGTGAGTGGTCTATCAGGATTGGTTCAACTTTTTCTGGTTTGGAGTAAGTTTTAATAGTTTTGGAGTGACTTTTGTTTGGCTTGGGTCAAGTGTTGATAGTCTTGGGGTAACTTTTGTTTGATTTGGATTAAGTTTTGATAAACTTGGGGCGAGATAAGTTATAATGGAGCGACTTTTTGACTTCTTTGTGAGATTTAGTAGAACGGAGTAATTAGTTGACTGTAGCAATTATCTTGGTAAACCATTATGAGGAGGAAAAATAGATGTAAGCTTGGTGGATACATGTAGTAAACAAAAAACCCTCTCATTTAATGAGAAGGTTATTTGTTCGATTTTACTTTTTCTTCTAAATCTCTTAAGCTGCTTTCAATTTGCTCTAGATAGTTGTGAATACTTTCTTGATGTGGTTCAACTGTTGCTTTCCATTCTTCTACGGATTTTTTAATATCCTCGGTTAAATCTTTGATTAAAACAGCACTTTCTTTGGAAGTTTCCGTAATTTGTCTTTTAAGGCGTAAGCCATCTTCTTTAAGATTATAAAACAAGTCCTTAAGTTCTAGACTTTGATCTTTCACACGACTACGGACATCACGACCAGATGAAGGTGTAGTTAACAAAGTAATGGCTGTACTTACGGAAGCCCCGACTACGAGCCCGAGTGCTAATGATTTTGCTCTTGACATAGAAACACACGCCCCTTTCTTTCATTTATGTGATGTACAAACCTTCACATAATGAAGTTCCACTTTATTATAACATTTCCTCTCTTTACCTGCTATTAAACACTACAAGTGAAAATTTTTAAAAAAACCCTCTGACATCGGGTGCCAGAGGGTGGTTATTATTTATTATAATGCAGTTGCTAAATTGGAACGCTTCATAATTGCTTGAACGATTGGATAAACCACTACCATAATCACAGTGTTTATAGCTGCAGCAGGTACTACTGCTGTTAATATTAAAGCAATAAAGCCACCTTCAGGTAAACCTGCAATCATAGATACGATACCTATAAATACGGAACCACTAATTACTGTACCAATAAACGTTAAGATAGGTGCAGTGATTGCTGTGTTTATTCTATCCTTTATTAATAAGAATAGGGCTAAGACAATAAATGCTGCTATTGGTTTATCAATAACATTTGCAATTTGTCCACCAGCTGCTGTTGTAGTTAAAGCAGCAACGATTCCTGAAGTTAAGGATAGTAATAATACATATTTAGCTTTAGGGAATAAAAAGATTCCTAGAAACATCATTGATAATAACAAGTCTGGTTTTACACCCATTATAGATAAACCAGGGATGGCGGCGTGTAGAACCGTACCAATACCAACTAGTAATGCCAACATAATTAATACACGTATTTTCATTTTCTAAATCTCTCCTCTGCTCTTCTCTTCTAATCTTTTTTCCCAACTGTACACTGTTGTCAGTTGCGGAATATACAAATAATTATAACAGAGGAATAGGTAAATAGAAAGTACTAATTATTAAGAGTAGCTTCAGAAATTTATTCTCACTATGCAATAAAAATAAAGTATAAAATAAACAATACACACAGGATATACATAATAGGATGTATTTCTTTATAACGCTTTTGTGCTAGTAGCACTAAAGGGTAAAGGATAAATCCAAAAGCAAGCCCCATTGCCACACTGGAAGTTAGTGGCATCATAATTATGGTCAAAAATGCTGGAATGACAATTTCGATTTTGCTCCAGTCGATATTTCGAATATCCATCGACATTAATGCCCCAACAATAATTAATGCGGGAGCAGTGACCTCTGTAGTGATTACCGCCAGAATAGGGTAGAAGAACAGTGCTATTGCAAAGCAGAGTGCAATGATAATCGATGTAAATCCAGTTTTCCCGCCAACTGCAATACCTGAGGAGGATTCAACACTTGTTGCAGGTGTAGACGTTCCAAGTACCGCTCCTATTGCCCCAGCTGAAGAGTCCGCTAGCAATGCTCGTCCTATTTTCGGAATCTCATTGTTTTTCATAATTCCAGCTTGACTAGTTAGTGCAATTAACGCACCAGCTGTATCAAAAAAGGCAACGAATAAAAAGGTGAAAATAACTGCTAACACATCCGGTGTAAAAATTGCATCCAAATTCATAAATACAACACCAAAGGTGGGTTCAAGACTTGGAATGGTACCAATAATCGAAGAGGGAATTTTAATTAAGCCAACAAGCATACCGATAATCGTTGTAATCGCCATTCCATAAAAAATTGCTCCATTTACACCACGAACGAGTATAATAATGGTAATAATAAAACCAAAGATAGCTAATCCTGTACCAGGAGATGTTAGGTCACCAATGGAAACAAAAGTATCTGGGTTGGCAACAATAATTCCGGCATTTTTAAAACCGATAAATGCAATGAAAAAACCAATCCCAGCAGCAATCGCATGTTTTATATCCTTGGGAATCGCGTTAATGATCTTTTCCCTTATTTTCATTAAGCTTAAAATCATAAAAATAATTCCCGCAATAAAAACGCCAGTCAAAGCTACTTGCCATTCAATCCCCATTCCGATCACAACGGAAAAAGTAAAGAATGAATTTAGTCCCATACTAGGTGCAATAGCGATTGGGTAGTTCGCAAGTAAACCAATAAGTAATGTACCAATGATTGCGGTAAGAGCGGTTGCGGTGAATACAGCCCCTCGATCCATTCCCGCTTGACTTAGAATAAGCGGGTTTACGATTAAAATATACGAAACGGAAAGAAAGGTTGTTAGACCTGCAAATATTTCCTGCTTATATGATGTATTTCTTTCGGTAAATCCAAAAAAGTTTTTCATAATGTGTAGTATCTCCTAATTGCTACTTTTGTATATAAAAAAACTTTGGCTTCTTTCCAGCATGCCAAAGTAACATTCAAAGGTATAGAAATAAAACACATTCCATCCCTTGTAGACAAGCTATTTAAGGTAGCTGGTAGAAACGTCCAAGCCATATTCCTGGACTTATACAAGATGTAGCTATTTGTTTTTAGACAATAGAAAGATTTTAACAAGTCGAGGGGGAGGCGTCAAGGTGGAGGGGGATTAAGAGATGTTTTTTTCCTACAAGATCTTCTGGATGGTTTATGCTTTTATTTAATCTATAGATAATTGTCGAGATAAAGGAGATTTTGCAGTTGTTTTGAGGTGAAAGAAGAATGCCAATTAGCATTTTAAGATTATTATGCATAGAACCCTTATAATCTACTTTTAAGAGTTCTATGTGAATATTGAAAGCATAGCCATATATTTAAACTCTTATTAAGAGGTAAAGATTACATAAAGAATCCCAGGGGAAACAATTCTTAGGAGAATTGTAATTATAAAAATAATATACATAAGTAAGCTAATTTTACTTAGAGTAGTTAATTACTTGCAATAATTGGAACGAAAATCTCCTTCCTTTTAATTCATTATTTTTAAAATAGAATCAATTCTATTCAAGTCGTTGGGAAGTATAATAACAAATTCAAATTCACCTAATCTTCTATATTAATCATTTTAGACACTTCTAGAAATAATTAAAAATTCCTGTTCTCTGTGTCCAATTAATAGATTATATGAACTTCGCCTCATGAGATGGTGCTGTATTAATAAATATCTCTCTTCTTTCCTTTCAAAGTTAACACTTGAATTATCATATTGATTTTTTCCATTTATCTTCTATTATGTTCTTGAACTTTTCAAATAATAAGTTATCTATCAATATGAAAAAAATTTATACAAAACATTTAAACTATCCAAAACCATGCCGATATTAATTATGAAGCAAGACACAAGGATGTGACTTGCTAAAAATAAACAACATGGAGGTAGATTGATCATGATTATCAATCACAATATTTCTGCTCTTAACGCACACCGCCAATTAGGAGCAAACCAAGGTGCAACACAAAATTCATTGGAGAAACTTTCTTCAGGTCTTCGTATCAACAAAGCTGGAGATGACGCAGCAGGTTTAGCTATCTCTGAAAAAATGCGTGGACAGATTCGTGGATTAGAAATGGCTGAAAAGAATGCTCAAGACGGTATTTCTTTAATTCAAACAGCTGAAGGTGCATTAAATGAGACTCATGCAATTTTACAACGTATGCGTGAATTAGCTGTACAAAGTTCTAACGATACGAATACTAAATCTGACCGCGCAGAGCTACAAAAAGAAGTGGATCAATTAGCACAAGCACTAACTGATATCTCTGATGACACAGAGTTTAATACTCAAAAGCTATTAGATGGTACATTTAGCGGTACATTCCAAGTTGGTGCAAATGAAGGACAAAATATTAAGATTGAAATTGGTGACATGGATGCTACTAAATTAGGTGTTGTTGGCTATACTGGTGCGGAACAAGCACTTACTGGTATTACTGGGGTTAGTGTAACTAACAATACAACTAAGGATATCGACATTTCATATACTGCTTTAGATACAGTTTCAGGTGAAGCAATACTTGAAACAACTGCAGAATTAAATGACGCTGGAGATACAATCACAATCACTCTAGCACAACAAGCTGATGGTACTTCGACGGCAACAACTGATGACGTTGTTGCAGCTTTGGAAAAGTTAGGTGAAATCAACGTAGTTAAAGCCGATGATTATAGTGATACTGCATTATCTGCTGTTGGAACTGGTGTTACTGCTAGTGCTGTTGACCCAGCTAATCCGAATACAGCAAAAGGAATTAATATTTCATCTCAAACTTCAGCTGATGTAGCAATTACAAAGATTCAATCAGCAATTGATACAGTTTCTGCTGAACGTTCTAAACTTGGTGCAGTTCAAAACCGTTTAGATCACACAATTAACAACTTAGGAACTTCTGCAGAAAATATTACTGCTGCAGAATCACGTATCCGTGATGTTGATATGGCTAAAGAAATGATGGAATTCACTAAGAATAACATCCTTTCACAAGCGGCACAATCTATGTTAGCTCAAGCAAACCAACAACCACAAGGTGTATTACAATTACTTCAATAATAGCAATTGAAGATGAGGACTCTAGCATTGCTAGAGTCCTTTTTCAATTCAAGAGAGTTATTCTATATTTATATATGGGGTTTAACTTCCAGATGAATGTTTACATTAAATTTTCTAAATGGTTGTAAGGAAAAAATATACAGCATGATCATGATTCACAATATCACCGCATTAAAAGCACAATGATAACTCTCTGTCAATTCATCAAAGATACAACAATCTTTGAGAAGTTATCCTATGGTTTACGCATTAATAATTCTGGAGACGAAGCAGCAGGTCTAGCTATCCCTGAAAAAATGCACGGTAAAATAAGAGGTCTAGAACAAGCTTCTAGAAATATCCAAGAAGGATTTTCCTTAATCCAAACTCGGAAGGCGGATTAAATGAGGTTAACTTAATTTTGCAAAGAGGCAGGGAATTAAGTGTACAAGCTAGCAACAATTACATTAACAGAAAAAGATCGAAAAATATCGCAAGAAGAAGTTGCTCAATTGAAAGAAGAATTTAATTGTATTTCAGTGAAACTGAATTTAATACGATAAAATTATTAAATCGTAATAGCTCTTCTATTCTTAGAAGAAATACAAAAGTTTAAAGATGCACTGCCAGGAATGCTGCAAAATGCAGAAAAAAAGATTGAACAAGAATTTAGTTTAACTGGGGATGGGGCTAGCATCACCATAAGTTTTACTGAAGTTGATGGAAAGAGTGGTACATTAGCACAGGTTAGCTGATGGTGTGAAATCTTCCATAAATCAAGGTGTAAATATAGTAATGGAAATCGACATTGCTGATTTATAAAAATCTTTCGCTCCCAATGGAAATGACGATCCATTTAACTATTTTGATGCTACTATTGCGCATGAAATGGTACATGCTGTGTTTACTCGTACATTGAACATGGATCAAGGCGTAAACAATGAAGGGCTAACAGGCGACCGTGCTATACCCAAATGGTTCAATGAAGAATCAGCAGAATATTTAAGTGGTGGTGCAGACCGGGTCTGGGGGGGAATGAAAAACCTGATTTAATAAGAGGGTTGCAGTAGACAAATCGGATGCTGCAGACAAAATTGTTATGCCGTAGGAGATGGGCAAAGCGGGGCGGTCAAAGTATTAATTATGCCGCTGGTTATGCATCGGTGGAGTATCTTGATAGTAAGTTAGCGACTAAAGGTGGCTCTATTTCAGATATAAAGTTTTTTTGCTGACCTATCAATTACCGATGGTAATGGGAAAAGGACTGAAACTTTAGATGATACACTTTCTAAAACAACTTGGGGAAGTTTAAGTGGTTTTATTACTGACTTTAAGACTAATGGGAAGACCTTTGTTGAAGATGAATTAACTTCACCAACAGCTGCAACAGACCCAATGGTACACTGGGTTGACAATTTTACCGAAATAAATATGGATACACTTGCAGGTTCTATTAAGTTTTAAATTGGAGCAAATGGGGGACAATCTATAGAAGTAAACCTGAGGGGGGTTAGCACAGCTGCATTGGGCATTGAGAATGTTGACCTTGTAACAGATAACATTGAAGCAATTACCAAATTTGATAATGCTATCGAATCAGTTTCATCCTATCGTTCAAAATTAGGTGCTGTACAGAACATGCCATGAACGTAAGCCAGTTAAGTACAGAAAACCTATCTTCTGTAGAGTCACGTATACGTGACGTTGATATGGCAAAAGAAATGATTGAATTCACGAAGAATAATATCCTTACACAAGCCGCACAATCTATGTTAGCTCAATCCCAACAAATTCCTCAAGGAGTATTACAAATACTTCAGTAATTTGATGGGGGTTGTCTAATCTGGTTACCGGTTAGGTCATAACTGGGTGAATTGCTGGAACTTTCTAAATCGCTTTGTACCACAACGGAGCTGGAAACGGTAGATGTGAAGGATCGAAAACAAAACAATAATACAATAATACAATGGATAATAAGCAGCCAAGCTCCTATATTGAAAATCTGACGAAGGTTTGACTCATTGAGTATCTCAGATTTTGTAATAGCTTCTACTATTGTTTCCTCATTATTAATGGTAATATCAGTAATGTTACCTTGAGTTAACATAATAGTGCTTACTTTAATATAGTTTTCCATTTTACGACCTCCTATAATTTATTAAAATCACTTACTTTTTACGTTAAAGCAGTAATGCATTACATGTAATATGAATATTTATTTATATTTCTATCCCAAAATAAATAATTATAAAGTTATAATCTAAGAAATGTATTTATATTCATCATCAATTGAAATGCTTTTCATTTTTGTTGTATTTTGTAATTAGTATATTTCTGTGAGCATTACCTTATATTATTAATTGTATTTATGACAAAATAGGTAAAAAATTACTTACTGGCATACTTATACTTTAATGATTTACAAAAGGACTAGCACAAAAAACGCTCAATCCATAAAAGGACAAGCGTTTTCTTAAGAAATCATAACAAAATCTAAACCTCCGACTATCCAACCTTGAAAGAACCTATACTTTATCTACTCTTTAATAGCCCCACTAATCTCCCCAGCAATCCTACCCAAATCCTCCGAACTATACTCCTCACTATGCGTCACCCAATTAGGTGTATAACCATCACCCTCACCATAACGAGGAATCAAATGAATATGTAAGTGGAACACAGATTGCTCAGCTGCTGCTTCATTATTATTAATAAGGTTAAGACCTAAAGGATTATATGCTGCTTTAATCGCATTAGCAACCTTTGGTACACGTTCAAATAGTGCGCCAGCAACATCTGCAGGTGTTTCATAAATGTTTTTCGTATGTGTTTTTGGAACAATTAGTGTATGTCCTTTTGTTACTTGAGAAATATCCAGGAATGCATATACCTTCTCATCTTCATAAACCTTGGCGGATGGAAGTTCTCCATTTATAATTTTACAAAAGATACAATCTTCATGACTCATAAGTACTCCACTCCTTATATATTTTTAAAATTTAGTTTCCTTAAGTATGTCATAAATAAAAGACTTAGTCCAACATCTGGACTAAGCCTTGTGAATGAAGAAACGGGATGGTACCTCTAATGCGTGGGGACCCTGTAAAGCAGTTGCGTGAACTGTTTACTAAAACCTTTTTGTCAGCATCTCAGAGAGCCTGAGGTGCGTTCTGGCAAAAGGGTTTTGTTGTCATTAGAACGCCAACACTAACACCTCATTTGTGTGACTTTTATACACGAAATTCAGAGTAGTTTATCGTTCACTAACACCTCATTTGTGTTTTAATGTTAAACACAAAAGCTAAATTAGTAACTCGATCACCAACACCTCATTTGTGATACACACGATTTAAGTGCTTGCTGCATCCCGTTTCTTCAATACTATCTTGTGCGATATCTTTATAACTATACATGAAAAATAAAAAAATCTTGTCGAAAAGTCATTTGCGGTTTGCTTTGGAAAAGATAGGTGGAAATGATAAAATGGAGAGAAGTAAAGAGGAGGAAGAATTAGTGGAATCATTGTTACGGATAGAGAACCTTTACGGAGGTTATACCCATAAAGATGTGTTACACGGAATTTCTTTTGAAATACAGCCGAAAGAAATTGTTGGTTTGATTGGCCTTAATGGTGCTGGTAAAAGTACAACCATTAAGCATATTATCGGTTTGATGCAGGCGAGAAAAGGGACGATTTCGATAAATGGAAAAACATTTAAGGACAATCCAACTTCCTACCGTAATCAAATCGCCTACATTCCAGAAATGCCGATATTATATGATGAATTAACCCTACAGGAGCATTTGAAATTAACGGCGATGGCATATGGCATTTCAGAGGAAGAATTTGAAAAACGGCTCCCGCCATTGTTGAAGGAATTTCGCATGGAGAAGAAGTTAAAGTGGTTTCCAGTCCATTTCTCTAAGGGAATGAGACAAAAGGTAATGATTATGTGTGCCTTTCTTATAGAACCACCCTTATATATTGTGGACGAGCCTTTTGTTGGGCTTGATCCATTAGGAATTCAGTCTTATCTGCGTTTAATGGAAGAAATGAAGAATAATGGGTCGGGAATCTTAATGTCCACTCATATTTTAGCTACGGCAGAACGTTACTGTGACCGTTTTATTATTCTGCATGATGGAACAATTCGGGCGATGGGGACATTAGAAGAATTACGGGCAAGCTTTGATATGCCGATGGCGACGCTGGATGATTTGTATGTACAATTAACAAAGGAAGATAGCCATGTTTGATTCCAATTCACTTTATAAACAGCGATTGTCCTCGCATATGAAGGAAATAGGAAGATATATGCGTTATATCCTCAATGGACATACAGCCATTGCCATGCTTTTTCTGATTTCTGCCTTAGCTTATTATTACCAGGGCTGGGTGACACAGCTTCCAGATAATTTTCCAACATCGTTAATTATAGGAGTGGTGTTTGGAATATTAGTTACATATAGCCCAGTAAGAACGTTATTAAAAGAGCCGGACGTCGTCTTTATTATTACAGCCGAGGACAAGATGACCGCTTATTTTCGAAATGCAATCATATATAGCTTTTTCATACAGCTTTACGTCATTCTTTTAATAGTTGCTGCGTTTGGACCTTTGTATTTTGCTGCATATCCAGAACGAACAGGACGAATTTATCTCTACACTCTAATAGTGATTTTAATTTTTAAAATAGGAAATTTACTTGCGAACTGGTGGATGTTAAAGGTTCGCGATCAGAATGTAAGAAGGATCGATGTTGCTGTTCGATTATTGCTAAATATAGCGATTTTCTACTTTTTAGTTAACGGAGATATGCTCTTCGCAGCAATTACGACTGTTATTTTTGGACTGGTCTTCTTATATGATTATACGGTCTCCAAGAAACAAATTTGCTTAAATTGGGGCCATCTAATTGAAAAAGACCAGCAGCGCATGCAGGCTTTTTATCGATTAGCCAGTATGTTTGCAGAGGTTCCGCACCTTCGTGTTAAGGTAAGGAAGAGACAATGGTTAGTATCTCTAATAACAGACCGTGTACCGTTAGAGAAAAAACAGACGTATGATTATTTATATCGAATCACGTTTGTTCGCAGCGGTGATTATATCGGGATGTATGTCAGATTAATCATCATTGGAGGTCTGTTTATCGTCTTTATTCCAAACCTCTGGATGAAGCTGCTTTTCGGAATCCTGTTTCTCTATTTAAGCATCTTTCAAATGATGGCTTTGTATAAGCATCACCGGACGATTATGTGGCTTGATATATACCCTGTGGAAGCAAAAGAGAAGAAGCGAGCACTTGTTACTATTCTATATCAGTTAGGTTTGGTTCAAACGGTTATCTTCTCAGTTCTATTCCTTTTTTCACAGGAATACCTTGGGTTTATCCTGGCTTTAGGTAGTGGTATATTATTTACTTTCCTTTTCATAAATGGATATGTAAAAGGAAAATTAAGCAAATAAAAAGGATGGTTCGGTACCATCCTTTTTTATGATAATCTAGGGTCTTCCAATAGCCGTTCGATTTCTTCTTTATGGTGTGTTTCATCGGAAATTAAATCTTCCAGTTTAACAACAAGCTCTGTAAGTCCTAGTTTTTCTGCTTGCTCTTTTCTTTCTTCATAACGCTTAATCGTTGCTGTTTCCGCTTCTAGTGTTGCATTTAGTATATCTTTTACATCTGTAGGCTGAGGTACTTCTGCAGGCGTTGTAGTTGGTGTACCACCTAATGATTTAATTTTTTCTGATAGATAGAGGGCGTGCCCAAGTTCATCGGTAATTTCTTCTTCAAAGAATGGCTTTAAAGCAGAACGGTATAAACCCGAAACAACCGACGCACTATAGGTGTATTGAATTGCTGCACCATATTCATTCGCTAAATCAACATTTAACCCATCGATTAATTCTTGTAAATCTTTATCCATCCTAATCCCTGCCTTTATTTTTTGTTATACTACTCTTATACCACGATGAATATATTTCAAACATTTGAAGGAGTACTTTATGTTTAGTGAGAGAAAAGGAATTCTTTTAGTCTTATTGATGATCCTAGTCGCTATGACATGCATTTGGATGATACAGATTGTGAATGGTTCTGTCCCTTTATTAGACCAATGGACTCGTGAACTAGCCAGTCAGGCAGGTGGGACTTTTGTTTATAATATTTTTCTTACGATTACTCACTTAGGTTCTCGAGGTTTTCTTATACCCTTTGTAATCTCTATGTCTATTGTGCTGTGGGTGCTTTTAAAAAATATGAAGGCACCAATCATTTTTGCTTTTGGAACATTGCTTACTTATTATCTTAATAGTTGGATCAAACAATGGATTGAACGCGAAAGACCTTCTATATTAGAAGAAGCGCGTGGAGTGGGGTATAGTTTCCCGTCAGGACATGCGATGATTTCTATCGTTTGTTATGGTTTGCTTGCTTATTTTATAACGAGAAAATTGAAGTCTAAACATGCTATTATTTGTACGCAGGTAGGTTTTTCACTTGTTATTTTGTTAATTGGGATTAGCAGATATTTTATAAACGTTCATTATTTAACGGATATCATTGCTGGGTTTAATATTGGTTATTTATGTTTAATCGCGCTCACTTATCTTTACGAGAGGCTTCAAAGAGAGAGGTATCGATCTCGTGACTGAATGAAAGACATGTTGTAAAGTTTGCGGATTCTGTCAAATTTCTATTACTTATTATTAGTAATTATCTTGTACATTGTAATTAAAGTTTGTATACTTTAAGAGAAGGATGAAGAAGGGGAAATGGCGATGGTGAAAATAACGAAGAAAGCAGAAAATCTACTTATTCTAGCGTGGACTCAAGCCTTTATTGCGATGGCTGGCAGCTTGTTTTACTCTGAAGTAATGGGGTATGTTCCTTGTGAACTCTGCTGGTATCAGCGTATTCTCATGTATCCATTGGTTGTCATTTATGGGGTCGCAGCTATTAAAAAAGAAATAAGTGTCGCATTACCTGGACTCATTTTGAGTGGAATCGGGATACTTCTATCCATGTATCACTATCTCCTGCAAAATGTCCCTGCCTTCCAGGAGTTAGGGGGATCGTGTGAAGGAGTTTCTTGTAACCTAAAATACATAGATTATTTTGGTTTTATTACTATACCGTTTTTAGCTTTCATAGCTTTTAGTGTAATTTTTATTTCACATCTATTACTATTAAGAGAGTTAAAAAACAAAAAGGAGAGTAAATAAATGGGGAAAAAAATGATTGCAATAATAGGAGTTATCGTTGTCCTTCTTATCGCATTATTCTTTGTAGTACAATATCAAAACAATCAAAAACTGGCTGGTGCTGATAATCCATATGGAACTACAGATCTGGATCAAGCAACCATCGATCAATTAGACAATCCAGACTATGGGAATCAGATTTTACCAGATGAGCTTGCTGGAAAAGTAGAGAGTGGCGAACCAGTTACTGTTTATTTCTATAGTCCAACTTGTGTATACTGTCAACAAACAACACCATATCTTGTTCCTTTAGCAGAGGACAATAATATAGATATGAAGAAATATAATCTTTTAGAATTTGGACAAGAAGCTGCACCTTACGCAATCCAATCTACTCCAACTCTTGTACATTTTGAGAATGGGGAAGAAGTTGCCCGCATTGTTGGTCAACGAACGGAAGAAGAATTTCAGGCGTTTTTTGATCAATATGTATTAAACTAACGAAACAGCTAACTAGGAAATCCTAGTTAGCTGTTTTCTTCTTCTACATACATTTGATAACTTGTAGTAAACGGACGATCTGCATAATAAGCCGGTTTTTTGACTTCTTGGTTTTGATGTGCCTTTTGGAATGTCTCTGAGTTCTTCCAGTTGTCAAAATCTGAAGCCGAATTCCATTGAGTCAGTACCACGTAATGATTTCCTTTCAGTGGACGCAGGAATCGAAATGCTTGAAAGCCTGGCATCGAATCCACATCACTGCGTCTAGCCTTAAATCTGTCCTCAAACACCGCACGTGCATCATCTGTGACAGGAATGTTGTTCATGACAACAAACCCTTCTGCTTGCATTTCTCCATTTTGTGTAATGATTTCATAGTCTTTACCGGTAGTGAAAATACTCTTCTTCGCATCCTCATAATAAGCTAATCCGCCTTCATTGTTGTTCATGATGTAAATATCTAGTGCATGCTTTTTAGAAAGTTTAACGAGAAAATCCACGGTTCCTTTAGTCATATAAGCTTTCATTGAACAACCATCCTTTCCTTATCCTTTGCTTAGAGTATACGACATTATATACTCAACATCTAATAATCTGCAAAGTTTAAAAATGTAATTATTATTAAATAAGATAAAGTATATATTGCTTTCTACATGTTAGAAAATGTCGTATAATGGATTTAATCTGTGTAGAGGTGAACAAATGCAGGATAATGAAAAACGTTATAAGAAATTTCGCCTCCCTCTTCCTAAGAATAAAAAACTTAGATATACGATGATTATTTGTGTATCTGTTCTTTTTCTTGGTTTAATAGGATATGGCGGAGTTTTAGTTGGTGGAAGTATAGTAGTTAAGGAAGAAGATCTAATATTAAATACGACTACAACGATTGAAACCACAGATGGTGAAGTTATAGAAACCTTGTATCACGAGAACCGGGATTATTTTTCAATTGAAAAAATCCCGCAGCACGTTCAAGATGCTTTTATCGCCATAGAAGATAGACGATTTTATGACCATGCTGGTATAGATATGAAATCTATTACACGTGCAGTAATAAAAGATATTATGGCCATGAGCAAGGTAGAAGGTGGCAGCACCATAACACAGCAATTAGCAAAGAACTTATTTCTATATAATGATAAAACATGGTCCAGAAAAATAAAAGAAGTGATGGCAGCTATTTATTTAGAGAAGAAACTAACCAAGGATGAGATATTAGAGCTCTATCTTAATGAAATTTATTTTGGTCATGGTGTGTATGGAGTAGAAACAGCATCTCAATTCTTCTTCTCTAAGCCGGTTGCAGATTTATCTGTCGCAGAAGGAGCTTTACTGGCTGGGCTAGCAAAGGCCCCTAATGGATATTCACCTATTAATCATCCTGAGAAAGCTTTGGACCGAAGAAATACAGTGCTTTATGCAATGGATGAAGCTGAGAAAATTTCTACGGAGGCAAGATTAAGTGAGCAGGGGAAAACATTAGGGTTAAATGTTCAAGAAAAAGAGGAAATGCCATGGTTGGCAAGCTATGTAGATTTAGCTACGAAAGAAGCTGCTGATAAATATCAGCTCTCCATTGATGAACTCAGGCGTGGAGGTTACAGAATTGTAGTGAGCGTGGATCTTGAGGTGCAGCAGGCTGCATATGAACAGTTTCAAAATGATGAGTACTTCCCTGGCAATACAGAGGATGTTGAGGGCGCTTTTGTTATGATGAATCAACAAACAGGAGAGATTGTTGCTGCTCTTGGTGGAAGAGACTTTATGTTTGGCGATTTAAATCGAGTTACAGTAACCCGCCAGCCTGGTTCTACTTTTAAACCAATTGCTGTTTACGGGCCAGCTATGATGCATGAAGATGGGTACACACCATATACGATTATCCCTGATCAGCCGATGGAAGAATATATGGTTTCCAATGTGGATGACGTCTACCAAGATTACGTAAGTATTTACGATGCGATTGTAAACTCTAAGAATACCTCTGCTGTTTGGCTGCTTGATCAAATAGGTGTGAAGTATGCAAAGCAATACCTTGAAAAAATGGGGATACACATTGAAGATAATGACTTAGCAATCGCTCTTGGAGGGTTAAAGTATGGTGTTTCTCCACTTCAAATGATGGAAGGTTTTCGTTCTTTTGCTAGTGGTGGAAAGGTAATGGATTCTTATAGTATTAATACAATTTATGATAATGAAAATAACGTCATTTATCAGGCAAATCAAGAGGAAACGGGGGTCTTCGATTCTCAGGTTGCTTGGAATATGACGGAAATGCTGACTACAGCTGTTGAGGAAGGGACGGCTCAAGCTGGGGATTATGATAAAGCTTTAGCAGGTAAAACGGGTTCCACACAGCATCCTCATGTAGATGGGGGAGTTAAGGATGCATGGTTTGTTGGATATACACCAGAATATGTGACAGCGTTATGGATGGGGTATGATCATTCAGATATGGAACATTATTTGACAGACGGAAGTGCCTATCCAACAGCGCTAACCAAGGCAATATTATCAGAAGTGGATAATATCCATCCTCTATCAGAAGAATTTCTAAAACCAGAGAATGTAGAATCTCTCCCAGAACCTATTGAATTGCCTGAGATTAACAATCTCCATGCACAATATGAGTTTGGTGGATTATCTATGTTGAGAGGAAAGTTAGTCTGGGATGGTTCCAGCGATGATCGGGTCGTATATCGAGTTTACCGGGAGCAGGATGGAATAGATAAGCGTGTTGCTGAAGTGCAGGGAGAGACAGAATACGTTATAAGCAATGTACTTTTCCAAGAAAACAGTTACTATGTAGTACCTTATAATCCATTAACCAAATTAGAAGGCAAGCGGTCAGAAACGGTTAAATTTTCTTGGTAATAGATTGTCAAAGTTTGCGAATATCGTACAAATTCATGACAATATATATAATATGCTACACTTTTATGACATTAGTTATTATAGTAGAAATGTGGCAGAATTGACAAAGGGTGAAATTAGATGTCTAGACAAATTAATGAGACAATTGTTAAAGCATATAATGGGGAAGAAACGGATTATGTTCCTGGTTGGTTTATGCGTCAGGCGGGTCGTTCACAACCTGAATATCGTGCTTTAAAAGAAAAATATTCTTTATTCGAAATCACGCATCAACCAGAACTTTGTGCATATGTAACCAGGCTTCCAGTTGAGAATTACGGCGTAGATGCAGCAATACTTTACAAAGATATTATGAGTCCATTGCCGGCAATTGGAGTGGATGTGGAAATTAAATCTGGTATCGGCCCGGTGATTCACAATCCAATTAGAAACTTCCAAGATGTTGAGAAACTGGGAACGATTAATCCAAAAGCGGATGTTCCGTATGTTTTAGACACGATTCGATTATTAACAGAAGAGCAATTGAATGTACCTTTAATAGGATTCAGTGGTGCCCCATTCACCTTAGCAAGCTATATGATTGAGGGGGGCCCATCGAAAAACTACAGTAAAACAAAAGCATTAATGTACAGCGAGCCTGAAACATGGTTTACGCTAATGGACAAGCTATCCGATATGGTCATCACCTATGTAGAAGCTCAAATTGAAGCAGGAGCAAAGGCCATTCAAATCTTTGATTCATGGGTGGGTTCATTAAATGCAGCAGATTATCGTCTGTTTATTAAACCTGTAATGACGGAGATTTTCTCGGAATTAAGAAAGCATGGAGTACCATTAATACTCTTCGGTGTGGGAGCAAGACATCTATTGCTGGAATGGAATGACCTGCCTGTAGATGTTATCGGGTTAGACTGGCGCACTTCCATTTCGGAAGCTCGAAAGCTGGGAGTGACAAAAGTATTACAGGGTAACCTTGACCCGACAATCCTATTAACAAATTGGGAAACAATTGAGAAACGAACAAAGGCAATTTTAGATGAAGGCATGGCAGACGGCAGATATGTCTTTAATTTAGGTCATGGGGTGACCCCAGATATTAAACCAGAGACCTTAAAAAGGTTAACGAACCTTATCCATGACTATTCTCAGAAATAAGGGACAATTTAATCTATCAGGAGAGGTGCATCAACATGGAAAAGAAGAAACTAGGGTTATTAGTAATGGCTTACGGAACGCCATATAAAGAGGAAGATATCGAACCGTATTATACACATATACGTCACGGCAGAAAACCTGAACCAGAAGCTTTGCAGGATTTAAAAGATCGTTACAAAGCAATAGGCGGTATTTCTCCACTTGCCAAAATCACAGAAGAACAAACAAAGGCATTAGAAGAAGCAGTAAATAATAGTCAAGATGAGTACGAATTTAAAGCTTATATTGGATTGAAGCATATTACACCATTTATTGAAGATGCAGTTGCAGAAATGGCGAAGGATGGAATAAAGGAAGCTGTATCCATCGTCTTAGCGCCACATTATTCTACATTCAGTATCAAGTCTTATAATGATCGTGCTCAGACAGAGGCTGAGAAATACGGAATGACGATTAAATCTGTAGAGAGCTGGTACAAAGAACCTGGGTTTATTAAATACTGGGCAGATGGGATTCGTGAAATATTTACAAATATGAATGATGAAGAAAGAAAAAATGCAGTTCTCATCGTATCTGCACACAGCTTACCTGAGAAAATCCTAAAGAATGGTGATCCATATTCAGATCAATTACATGAAACAGCTAAGTTAGTTGCAGAAGCTGCTGGGGTGGAAAACTATGAAGTAGGCTGGCAAAGTGAAGGAAATACACCAGATCCATGGCTAGGACCAGATGTACAGGATTTAACTCGTGATTTATATGAGCAAAAAGGGTATCGCTCCTTTGTATACGCACCTGTTGGCTTTGTTGCCAATCACCTGGAGGTTCTTTATGACAATGACTATGAATGTAAAGTTGTGTGTGATGAAGTAGGTGCAAACTATTATCGTCCAGAAATGCCGAATGCAAATCCGGAATTTATTCAAATGTTAGCCCATGTAGTACTAAACGCAACAAAGAGTGAAGCGTAATGAATCGAAAAAATATTGTTGTAGTAGGTGGCGGAATGAGTGGTTTATCCGCTGCCTATTATTTACAAAAAAAGATAAATAAACAGGGGCTTCCATATAAGGTTACTTTAATAGAAGCAGGGGAAAAGCTCGGTGGACGGATAAAAACCTTAAAAAAAGATGGATACACAATTGAGCTGGGACCTGATTCACTTCTTTCAAGAAAGCCTTCGATTGTAGAGCTGGTAGATGAGCTTGGATTAAACGATGAGATCATTCGTAATAAGACAGGCCAATCCTATATCTTACAGAATAACAAATTGCATCCGATGCCAAAAGGAACGTTTATGGGCGTGCCAAAAGAAGTAGGGCCCTTATTAACTTCCAAGCTTGTCAGTGTGAAAGGCAGGATAAGGGCATTGTGTGATTACATTCTTCCGAAGGCTAAGCCAAAAGAAGATGTTTCTATCGGAGAATTTATGCGGCGCAGGTTTGGTAATGAAGTAGTCGATAGTCAAATTTCACCTATGCTATCAGGCATTCATTCTGGTGACATTGATGAAATGAGTCTTATGGCGACTTATCCTAATTTCTATCATTTGGAGCAAAAGTATGGCAGTGTAATGAAAGGGCTACAGAAAACAATGCCAGCTACTCAAGGAAAGAAGAAGAAACAGAGCATGTTTTTCACTTTCCAAGAGGGACTTGAAACCCTTGTTCTTCGGTTGACAGTAGCACTGGAAGAAGATACGGTCACATTGAACTGTAAAGTCGACCATATTGAAAAAAAGGAAAAAGGTTATCACTTGTTATTAAGTAATGGAAGCGTATTAAAAGCAGAAGCAGTTGTGATGGCTACCGAACATCGTGCAATTCCAAAGGTATTTAGTCAATTTGATTTCTTCAAGAAGCTTTATGATATACCGACAACTTCTACGGTTAATGTTGTTTTGGCTTTTGATGCTAAAGAAGTAAAGAATAATATGGACGGGACTGGTTTTCAAGTCTCCCGAAAGACCAATGAGTACAGAATAACCGCTTGTACATGGGCGAACAAAAAATGGCCAACAACCACGCCAGAAGGAAAAGTGTTATTGCGATGCTTCGCAGGGAAACCGAGTGATCAGGAGATAGTGGACTTATCAGATAATGAGATTATTGATATTGTATTAAATGATTTACGTAAAGTAATGAAAATAAAAGGAAAACCAGACTTTACGATTGTTACTCGGTTCAGGAATGCTAGGCCACAGTATACGGTTGGACACCAGCAGAGAGTGAGAGAAATCCGTGAATCTGTTTCATCACAATTGCCCGGTGTATATCTCATAGGAAGTTCCTATGATGGAGCAGGTATTCCTGACTGTGTTCGAAACGCGGAAAAAGCAGCAAACGATGTTTTGGATTTTCTAACGAGGTAAATATCAATTAAAAGGGGCAGCTTTTGCTGTTCCTTTTTATTTTAGACAAAAAAAATACAGCTATGGTTGGCTGTAATGGGGATGTTTCTCCATTTAGCTGTTATAATAACGATGTGATATCCAAGGTGATTATCTAGCAGGATGATCGCATTCGTCACAGATATTGCCGTAACAATCTGCTTTTTCGTGGATGTCATTCCCGCATTGCTGGCATTTCTTTTTCGGTAGATTTTTGAAAAATTCAATTACACTCATCATGATTAACTCCTCCTTCGTTTGATTATTTATATTGTATTACTACAGAAGGTGTTTTGTCAATACTGTTTTATAACAAAATTTTAAATAGGAGAGGATAAAATGAAGGTAACAGTTGTTGGATATTGGGGAGGCTATCCCACTAAAGATGGGGCAACATCAGCTTATTTACTGGAACATGATAATTTTACATTGCTGATTGATGCTGGCAGTGGTTCTTTATCAAAGCTGCAGAAGTATAAGGCTGTATCAGATTTGGATGCCGTTATTCTATCGCATTATCATCATGATCACACAGCGGATATTGGTGTCCTGCAGTACGCTCGTTTAATTCACTATTATGTAACAGAGAGTGATACAGTTTTGCCAATATACGGTCATACGGAGGATAAAGAAGGTTTCGGCTCTCTGACACATAACTTTACAAAAGGAATCGCATATCAGCCGGGGGAAGCTTTAAAAGTTGGTCCATTTACAATTACGTTTATGAAAACGAAACACCCTGTTCCGTGCTATGGCATGAGAATTTCTGACGGGAAAGGTGTCTTGGTGTATACGGCAGATTCCAGTTATACAGAAGATTGGATTGACTTTGCAAAAGATAGTGGTTTACTTATCGCGGATTGCAATTACTATGCTGGACAAGATGGTTCAAAAGCGGGCCATATGAATAGTCAGGAAGTTGGTCAAATTGCTGAGAGGGCGAAGGTAGAATCACTTATATTAAGTCATTTACCTCAATTTGGGGACAGAAGTCAGCTTTTAAAAGAAGCAGGCGAAAGTTATAAAGGAAAGCTGATGCTTGCTGAAGAAGGGCTAACCTGGGAAGGCTAAAAGAAACGTATTCGTTGATTCCTTTAAATTTATGCATTAAACTAATTTGTAGAACTAATTTACTAGGAGGTTTTCGCGTTGAAGTTTATTGATAACAAAGGCATTACAGATCCAATGATTAATCTTGCTATTGAAGAATATATTTTAGAAAACTTCGGTGAGAAAGATACATATTTATTATTCTATATTAATAAGCCATCTATTATTATTGGGAGAAATCAGAATACGATTGAAGAGATTAATACCGATTATGTGGATGAAAAAGGAATCAAAGTTGTTCGTCGTCTTTCTGGTGGCGGAGCTGTATATCATGATGAACAAAACCTTAACTTTAGCTTTATTACGAAGGATGACGGGGAAAGCTTCCAGAACTTTGCTAAGTTCCTTCAGCCAATTATTAAAGTATTAAATGAATTAGGAGTTCCAGCCGAACTGCAAGGACGTAATGATGTGGCTGTTGAAGGAAGAAAAATCTCAGGTAATGCCATGTTCTCTACAAAAGGACGTATGTTTAGTCACGGCACACTTATGTTAGATTCTGAGCTTGAAGAGCTTACAAAGGCATTAAAAGTGAAAAAAGAGAAAATCGCATCTAAAGGAATTAAATCTATCCGCAGCCGTGTAGCGAATATTTCTGAATATCTTGATGAAAAAGTCACGATGGAGCAGTTCAAGGAAGCAATTCTTAAGAACGTCTTTGATGTAGATGATATAAAGGATGTTCCACAATATGTTCTAACAGTTAAAGATTGGGAAAATATCCATGAAATTTCAAAAAATAGATATCAGCAATGGGAATGGAACTTTGGAAAATCTCCGTCTTATAATGTACAAGAGTCACATAAATTCCCAGCTGGTTTAGTTGATGTGCGATTAGATGTGCAAAAAGGAGTAATTGAAAATTGCAAGATTTTCGGAGACTTCTTTGGAATTGGAAATGTGAAAGACTTGGAAGAGAAATTAGTAGGAGTCCGTCATGAGCGTGGAGCAATTGAAGATGCTTTAGCAGATATTGACGTGCCACATTATTTAGGTAAAATTTCAAAAGAAGATTTTGTTGGTTTACTCTACTAACTCTTAGGAGGCTATCTTATATGGTAGCCTTTTTTTTGTGCTTGGAAATCGTGAAATTTATGGGGCTGTGTATCATTCTTAATGAGATTATGATATTTAAAAACTTGTAGTTTATGCCAAAATAGATAAGCTCCAGACTTATTATTGTGCAAAAAGACTAGGAAACACATGAAAATATGTGCTGATTTCCGCTGCGGGCAGTCGCTTTCCGCGGGCGGCTGGTGAGCCTCCTCGTGCTACGCACTGCGGGGTCTCACCTAGGCCTGTCCTCCCGCAGGAGTCGACTGCCCTCCGCTTCAATCACTGTCTATGTGGTTAGTGTTTCCTTGAATATGTTAAAGCTTTTAAAGCACCACATCAGCGGAGGAAATACACGGAGACTCCTGCGGGAAAGCGAAGACGCTGAGACCCCGCAGAGAGCGGTTTTTGCGAACGAGGAGGCTCAGCGCGAGCCCGCGGAAAGCGTAGTGTATTTCCGTAGCGGTTCTACGCACTATTTACAATTAACTTAACTGCACTTTCTATTAATTGCCAAAGGGTTAAAAAAACGAAACCAACGTAATGTATATTTAAGTCAACTCAGTGCAGCCCTTAAAACTTCCTTACTTTAAGTGTAAAATTCAAAAACTCGCAATTAATGTAAATTTATTGAAAAGATTGTCTTTTTCGCTATACTTTTGATTTTTTGTTTGATAAATTGAACGTAACGCTACTTTCTTTACATTTTACTGAACATGAAAGGAAGAATAGAATATAATGAAAATCGATTTTGATAGCTCGAATTATGAAGTTAATCCTCTTACGATGGCCATTATTACAAAAGAAGATATTAGCGGTAATCCTATAACGGTGGTGATGGAAGAGGAGGCAGAATATGTTGTTGATATGAGTCCGCGTCGAATGATGGAGTATGCTTGCAAGTTTTTCGGTTCCAGTCTGAAAGGCAGGCAGGAGGGGACTACCGGCATCAGTGGCATTACACATAAAATCCCCATTTCTATTGATCCTTCAAGTGGCATGTATTTCTTTCCTACCAATTCTCCAAACCATAGAATGTGTTCATGGATTTCACATTCTCATATTCACAAAATGAAAAAGGTAAACAATCTGCGCACAGAAGTCATCTTTAAAAATGGAAAATCTGTTGTATTAGAGGTTTCTTATGGCTCTATGTTAAATCAGGTGCAACGTACAGCGCAGTTTCGCTTCTTATTGGATAAACGAATTAAGCTTTTGCAACAGCAGCAGGTTGAGATGATTGCAGAGACAGCTCCATAAGTTCTTCGTAAATGGCCTGCACATGCTTTCGAATTGCTGGATTAAAGTAGTTTCGTTTCTCCTCATATCCATTACAAGTGAATAAATAAGATGAAAAAGAATCATTTTTATTTAATTGAACTACTTTTAATTTCTTATCCTCCATTGTTTTTCTTAGCTTTCTCCGTTCATTTAATGCATTGGATTCCATTCTTTGCAACAACTCAATATAAGGATCTTTTATTTTGAAAGCTCCATTTTGAATATGAGCAACATCTTGCTTAATCACAACAATCGCCATAGATAGAAAAAGGAACCTGGATGCTATATGTAGTTCCTCTTCTGTAAGATAGCGCATAAGATTTCCTCCTTATCGGAACGTTTGTTCCCTTTTATTATATGCTAAAAGTAAAGATAAATACAACATAAAATAAATATTTCTAGTAAAATGGAAGAAAGTAGCTATTTTTCCTATTTAGGGATTTAATATATACTAGAAAAGACATAATAGGGAATATAACAAGAAGACACTGTGCGGATGAGGGGATAAAACTACATGTATATACTGACAATTACTTTTTCGAACTGGAGAGAAATGCTGGAAAAGGAGGGGGTAGAAGGCTTTATTCAACAGCTGCTCTCACAATATGAAGGGCTTGGACCATTACCGGGTTTTTTATTGCCCTTTATTGAGGCGTTTCTGCCTTTTTTACCGTTAATTGTGTTTGTTATTGGCAACGCTGCGGCGTATGGCCTTCTAGAAGGGTTTCTCTTGTCTTGGTTAGGAGCAAGCATAGGGGCAATTTCGGTATTTTTAATTATTCGTCAATTATCCAATACAAAATGGGTACATAAAATACAACGCAATAAGCAAGTAACTGCGATTACAACGTGGGTGGATCGACGCGGATTTGGACCAATTTTTCTATTATTGGCATTTCCATTCTCGCCATCCTCCGTCATTAATGTCGTAGCTGGACTTTCAAAAATTAGTATACAACAATTTGCATTAGCTGTTTTACTTGGAAAGTCAGTCATGATTTTCTCTATCTCTTTTGTTGGTTCCAGTTTATTGGAGTTTGCTGAGAATCCGATGAAAACAATTGTGGTTGTTCTAATGATTGTTTTGTTCTGGATGATAGGAAAAATGGTAGAGAAAAGATTAGAAAAACGCAGCAAGGAAGAGGAAGTAAAAAGTATAGAGAACAGTAAGTAAGGATAAGGCAATTTTTACCCGTAACCTATTACTATATATGAGCTTTTAACTCTGTTAAAATAGAGATTAGAGGCTCTTTTTTTACGCACTGAAATGGAGGTTTTTAATAATGGGACTTCGATTTATTTTAGGACGCTCTGGAACAGGGAAAAGTGGTAGAACCCTTGATGAAATAAAAGATAAACTTCAAAAAAACCCTTTAGGTAATCCAATTTATTATATTGTTCCTGATCAAATGACTTTTCAACAAGAATATGCATTATTTAATGATACAGAACTGCAAGGAAGTATAAGAGCACAAGTTGTTAGTTTCTCGCGTCTTGCATATAGAATTCTGCAAGAAACAGGGGGAGGCACGAAGCAATTTATTAGCTCCATTGGGATTCAAATGATGCTCAGAAAAATTATAGAAGAGAAAGAAGGAGAATGGCATACCTTCCAAAAGGCGGTAGAGAAGCATGGATTCCTGCATCAGCTGGAAGAGATGATAACAGAATTCAAAAGGTATCAAGTGACTCCGGAAGTTTTACAGCTGCAAATCGACCATATGCAGAAGTTTGTTCATAAAAATACGAAAGAAGTTGCACTAACGAATAAATTACAGGACTTATTCTATATTTATGAAAAGCTCACAATCGCTTTACAGAATAACTATATTGATAGCGAGGATAGTCTTCAATTGCTTGCAGACAAAATCAGGCATACGAATGTAATAGATGGTGCAGAGGTTTATTTTGATGGCTTCCATCGATTTACTCCAAAGGAAATGCTCGTGGTTGAGCAATTAATGCAAAAGTGTAAATCTGTTACGGTGACTTTAACGCTCGACAATCCAGAAAGAGACATTGGGGAGTTAGATCTCTTTTATCAAACATCGGAAACCTATCATACTTTACAGCGATTGGCTTATGAAAATGCCATTTCCGTAGATGAAACAATCATCATGGAAACAGAAAATGGCAAATTCCGTGACCGGCCATACTTTGCTCATTTGGATCGTTATTTCGATGAACGGCCAGCACCAGTATTTGAAGGTGAAGCACCAATTCAGATTGCAGAGGCAGTCCATCCAAGAGCAGAAGTAGAGGGAGCCGCACAGGAAATTTTACGGCTGGTACGTGAGGAGAAGTATCGATTTAAGGATATAGCGGTGTTTATTCGCCAAACTGATGTATATCATGATTTAATTCATACCATTTTCACGGACTATAACATTCCTGTTTTTGTTGATGAGAAGAAACATATGCTGAACCACCCTATAATCGAATTTATTCGATCCGTATTAGATATTGTAGAGGGAAACTGGCGATATGGTGCTATTTTCCGTGTGTTAAAAACAGGATTTATTCCAATTTCAGATGAAGCATACCCCCTTAATCCAGATGCCATTGATGAGCTAGAGAATTATGTGCTGGAATATGGCATTCGGTCCAGGGAGCGCTGGTTTTCCGAAGAAGATTGGAAGTTCCAGCGATTCAGAGGCTTTGAAAAGGCGGTACAAACCAGCCAGGAAAGAGAAACACAAACAAGGCTGAACCGTTATCGAAAGCAAATTGTACAAGCATTGCAACTTTTTGACAAACAGATAAGACAGGCAAAGACGATCCGCCAGTTATGCGAGGCAACCTACTTGTTATTGGAAAGGCTTGGAGCTAGTGAGCGTTTGGAAGAAATGCGCCAATATTATGATTCTATCGGCCAGCTGGAAAAAGCAAGAGAACAGGAACAAGTATGGAATGCAATGATTCAATTATTCGATGAAATGGTAGAGATGGCCGGCGAAGAAGAAATGAGCTTAGCGACATTTCGAACCACTCTCGATGCAGGATTTGAAACCCTTCAATTCTCCCATGTCCCACCAAGCATTGACCACGTTATTGTAGGAACCATCGACCGTTCAAGAATGAGTGGAGTGAAGTGCGGATTTCTGCTAGGTGTCAATGATGGGATCTGGCCAATGAAGCCACCAAGTGATGGGATGATTAACGAGGAAGAAAGAGAATGGTTAAAAGACACAGGGATTCAACTTGCAGATAGCAGCAAACGTCAGCTGTTAGATGATTGGTTTTATATGTATCTAGCATTTACAGCGGCGACAGATCGACTATGGATCAGCTATCCATTAAGTGATAATGAAGGCAAGTCCAGAATGCCTTCCCAGCTAATTAAACGGATGGAAGGATTATTTACAGTATGCAGCAATCATATCTTGCTTCAGGATCCAGATGAGCTGGCAGAAGCTAGCCGCTTTATAACTACTCCAGTGAAAACAAGGTCTGCACTAACTGCACAGCTTGCAAGATCCAGGAAAGGTTATCCCGTAAGCCCGATATGGTGGCATGTATTGAATTGGTATATCACGAATCATCCGAAACATAGTACAACCTATAGCGTCTTACAGAGTCTGTTTTATGAAAATAAACCGCAGAGCTTGGAAAGGGATACAGTGGAAGCGTTGTATCCGAAAGAAATCAAGGCAAGTGTAAGTCGCTTAGAATCGTACTTCCGTTGTTCCTATCAGCATTTTGCTAAATATAGCTTAAAACTGGATGAACGGAAAACGTATAAGTTAGATGCACCAGATATAGGAATGCTATTCCATGAAGCTATAAAAATTATTACCGAGTGGATTCAAAGAGAAGGTAAGGACTTTAATCAATTAAATAAGAATGATGCTGAGAGCTATGCGAATAAGGCTGTAAGTAATTTATCACCCGTCCTGCAGCATCAGATATTGCATAGTTCTAATCGCTATAAATATATAAAGCAAAAGCTGCAGGAAATCATTGCAAGGGCAACCTTTATATTAAGTGAACAAGCAAGACAGAGTCACTTTTCACCGATTGGGTTAGAATTAGGGTTCGGTGAAGGAGAAACCCTGCCGCCCCTTTCTATGAAGCTGCCAAACGGCTATGAATTAATGCTCAGGGGCCGTATTGACCGGGTTGACAAGGCAACGAACATGGATGATCTCTATTTAAGGATTATTGATTATAAATCCAGTGCAAGAGGTTTAAACCTTTTGGAAGTGTATTATGGACTAGCATTACAAATGCTTGCCTATTTGGATGTTGTCTTAACACATTCTGAGAGATGGCTAAAACAAAAGGCAACCCCTGCAGGAGTACTTTATTTCCATGTGCATAATCCAATGATTTCGAAGAGCAAGCGAATTAGTAATGACGAAATTGAAAAAGAAATATTTAAGCATTATAAGATGAAAGGATTAATCCTTTCAAATGAAGAGATTGTAAAAATGATGGATACGACACTAGAAGGAAATACGAGCCAGATTATTCCTGCCGGGCTGAAAAAGGATGGATCATTTGATTCGCGTTCTAAAGTAGCTTCAAATGAGACCTTTGAAAGTCTGCAGAATCATATTCATCATTTGCTGCAGGATGCAGGGATTCATATTACATCTGGGGAAGTTGATTTGAATCCTTATCAGCATAAGAACAATGTTGCCTGCACCTACTGTCCATTTCTATCTGTATGTCAATTCGATCCTATTCTGGAAGAGAATAATTATCGAAAATTAAAAGATATGAAAGATGATGAAGTATTAGAAAGAATTAGTGAGGAGGCGAAATTAGATGGTTAATTGGACACCAGAACAAGAAGAAGCCATTTATTCAGATGGCAGTGATATTTTAGTTGCAGCTGCTGCAGGTTCTGGAAAAACTGCAGTTCTTGTTGAAAGAATCATTCAGAAGCTGCTTAATAAAAGTAAACCCATTGATATCGATTCCTTACTAGTCGTTACATTTACAAATGCTGCTGCACAGGAGATGCGTAACCGTGTTGGGGAGGCATTAGAAGAAGCTCTAGAGAGAAATCCAGAATCTAATCATCTGAAGAAGCAATTGGCTTTATTACAGCGTGCTTCGATCTCTACGCTTCACTCCTTTTGCTTGGAGGTTGTAAGACAATATGCTTATTTGCTGGAGATCGATCCAGCATTTCGAATCGCTGATGATATGGAAGCAGATTTATTAAAGCAGGAAGTGATGGACGATTTATTTGAAGAGTGGTATGGCTTAGAAGGACAAGAATTAGCAGCATTCTTCTCTGTAGTTGATCGATTCTCGACGGACCGAAGTGATCTAGAAGTAGAAAATGTCATTCTTGACTTATATACATTTGCCATGCAGAATCCTTGGCCATTACAATGGCTTGATTCGCTAGCAGACAGCTATCGGGTTCCCTCAGATTGGAAAGAAGAGGATTTAGACTGGTTGAACCTCATGAAGCTGGAAGTCCGAAATCAATTTCACGCCATTGAACAGGAGATGAAGCTCGCTTTAGACATTACAAGGGAAAGTGATGGACCATATCAATATGCAGAAACGATTGATAGTGATCTTGCTAATTTAAGCGAAGCACTTACGAATCTCGATTCATGGGACAGTTTGCAAGCGTTTATGACGAACAGTAAATTTGCAAGGCTTTCCGGTAAAAAGCAGGATTGTGATGAAACGAAGAAGGAAAAGGTTAAAAACTTAAGGAAAAGCTATAAAGATCGTTGGACAGATATGAAGGATAAATGGTTTAATCGATCTTTATCAGCTCATATAGAAGACATGAATGAGCTTGCTCCAGTAGTAAAAGAATTAACCGAACTTGTAAAACAGTTTGCGGTGAAGTTCAGCGAGCAAAAGAGAGAAAGGGCTATAGTAGATTTTTCCGACTTAGAACATTTCTGTTTGCAGCTTTTAATCGACGATGCGTCCACAAAGAATGATATTTTACCTTCCAGTGTAGCGGTACACTTTCAAGAGAAGTTCAGTGAAGTATTAGTCGACGAGTATCAGGATACAAACCTTGTTCAGGAAACGATTCTTATGCTCGTCAGCGATCAGGATGGTCCTGGTAACCGATTTATGGTTGGGGATGTGAAACAAAGTATTTATCGTTTTCGCCATGCAGAACCATCGCTCTTTATCGAGAAATATAAGCAATTTGAACAAGAGGATACAGCAGGGAAACGAATCGACTTAGCCAGAAACTTCCGAAGTCGGGAAGAGGTTTTAAATGGTGCGAATTATATTTTTAAGCAAATACTCGATGAAAAATTAGGTGATATTGATTACGATGAAAAGGCTGAACTAATATATGGGAATAAAGGTTATGATGACTATCCATTCCAACAGCCATCACCTGAATTAATCATTATCGATCGAGAGCAGCCGGAGGAGAAAGAAGCTGAGGTATCGGAGGATACAGAGAACTTCCAGGACTTGGAAAAGGCGCAAATTGAAGCCAGAGCCTATGCTGCAAAAATAAAAAGCTGGATAGGGACAGATAATAGCGTGCCATTACAGGTTTTTGATAAAAACGCTGGAATGCAGCGTGACATTCAATATCGGGATATTGTTATATTACTTCGCTCTATGACTTGGGCTCCAACGATAGTAGATGAATTGAAGAAACAAGGGATCCCTGTATACGCAGAGATTTCAACAGGTTATTTTGAAGCAATTGAAGTGAAAATCATGATTAGTCTGCTTAAGGTTATTGATAACCCGAGACAGGATATCCCACTTGCCTCTGTATTAAAGTCTCCTATTGTAGGTCTAACAGAAGACGAAATGGCGAAGGTGAGATTGGCGGATAAGCAAAACAATTATTATGATGCTCTAAAGAAATACAAAGAGGAAAACAGCAACGAAACAGTAGATCGAATTGCCTCCTTCCTAGAGCAGCTAAATCAGTTTCGGTTAGCATCCAGACAAGGGGCTCTCTCTGAGTTGATTTGGGATATCTACCGTCAAACAGGTTATTATGATTTTGTCGGAGGGATGCCTGGAGGTCGTCAACGGCAAGCGAATCTCCGTGCATTGTATGACAGAGCAAGAGGGTATGAATCCACCTCATTCCGTGGTCTTTTCCGCTTTCTCAGGTTTATTGAACGGATGGAGGAACGTGGAGATGATCTTGGTGCAGCCAGAGCACTAAGTGAACAAGAAGATGTCGTTCGAATTATGACTATTCATAAAAGCAAAGGATTAGAATTCCCTGCCGTTATTATAGGAGCATTGGATAAGCAGTTTAATATGCGCGATTTAACAGATAAATACTTGCTTCATAAAGATTTAGGTTTCGCAAGCAAGTACATTGATCCAGACAAGCGAATTATGTACCCAACGCTTTATTATCATGCACTAAATGGAGAGAAGAAGCGCGAGTTATTAGCGGAAGAAATGAGGGTACTGTATGTTGCGCTTACAAGAGCGAAAGAAAAGCTCGTAATGATCGGAAGTGTCTCTTCATTTGCTAAGAAGATAGAAAAGTGGCAGCGGATGGTTGATTTTTCCCAGTGGATATTGCCAGCATATTTCCGAATGGAAGCAAAGACATACCTGGATTGGGTAGGACCTGCGCTGATACGTCACCAAGATAGTGGGGCACTTCGAACAGAAGACGTGGATGACATTGTCTTAGATTCTATTAAAGCCAATCCATCTAAATGGGAGATTTCCATCTATCATGCAAGCGAGTTTACCAATTTAGAAGATACTTCAGCTAACGATACTGGGTTACTAAAAGAAAAGCTCACCAATTGGGAGAAGGTGGACGTAGAAGATGAAAAACTTGAACAGCTTGTTGAAGAGCGATTATCTTTTACCTATCCACATGAAGTTGCTGCTCTTTCACGTGCAAAGCAGTCGGTGACTGAAATTAAGAGGCAGCGCGCATTAAGAGATGAATATAGTGCGGAGCAATTCATTAAACCGTTTCAAGCACCTATTATAAAGCGTCCTGCCTTTATGCAAAAGGAAAAAACAATTACAGCAGCTGAAAAAGGGACCGCTATGCATACGGTGATGCAGCATATTCCGTTAAAAGAGCCATTAACCGCGGAAGAAATTGAGGAGTATTTAGAGGTTTTGGTGGAAAAAGAAATCTTAACCAATCAAGAAGCGGATATCATCGACATTAGAGCGATTCAGCAGTTCTTCCACAGTGATATTGCTGCCTTTATGATGAAACAAGAATCTTCTATTCAAAGAGAAGTACCTTTTAGCTTAACATTGGATGCAAGTGAAGTATATGCGAACTGGTCAGGAGCAGATGACCGCGTTCTGATTCAAGGGATCATAGATTGTCTTATTCCTTATGAAGATGGATGGGTTATTCTTGATTATAAAACAGATGCTATTTTTCAGGAGCTTACAGATAAAGTGAAGCAGCAATTACTGGAGCGATATGAGGTACAAATTAATTTATATCGTCATGCTGTAGAACAAATTACGAAGATGCCTGTAAAAGCAACGTATCTTTACTTCTTTGCAAAGCAATTAGAACTGGAAGTACCGAGGAAGCATTAAAACAGCTAGCTTTTTTTGCTAGCTGTTTTTTTATGCATTGGCGGTTTGAGTCTGGTCATTAACATCTGGATCTGAAATACCAGTTGCACTGAAACCATTATTCGTATTAATAAAATCACCAGTATTAAATGAGCCGGAACCAGTACTTGTTTTTCCGGTACTCTTAGGTGATAAATAAAAGGAATCTCCGAAATTAGCTACTCCACCGGTAGTAATACTATTAATTTTTAGTGGGCCAACAATAGATGGCATGTTCTTACACCTCTTTTTTATCGTAATTATCGTTTGCCTGTGAAGCTTATCTCTCAAGCATACGAAAATGCTTTATTCGTGATTCTGCTCGAATATGCTCTAAACTTCCGATTTGTAAGACGGAAGAGGTGCTTACCCCTATAATATTAACGTTTTGTACTTGAATGACAGGGGAATGGTGATAAGTGTGTTTTCTTACTGTAGTTCGTTGCTTAGGCCATACAGCATCTCTTTTAAAAATAGGATAATCCTCAAATTGTAAATCAAAATCGGCCAGGGATCCTTCTTTTTGAACGGCAATGCCTCTTGATTTTTGATTAGATTGATTGGTATCCCCAATATTAAATATCGCACTAGTAGAGAAGGAGGTCACCTGTACGGTATCTACTTCAGAAGTACGCTTATTCATCTTTCTCTCCCTTCAAGGTTGTTTAAAATGCTTCTTCTTAATATAATCGCAGTAAAACCTCACTGTATAGACTATAACTTTATTCTGCATTACGTGACAGACTGACTAAAATGCCGCGTCCTGAGGATGCGATTCCTTGCCCCTATAGATTTGTAGCAATATCGGCACAGCATCCCTGTCGTAATACCTTATCTTGTAACCGATGAGGTGAATTCAAGAAAGGTAGTGGTGGACGAGCTACAAGTCAAAAACCGATTTGACTTAGTCCTGCCGGCCTCTCTCTCTATGATGCCAACAATCATTGGGAAGAAAAGGGGGTCCCCCTCTGATTTATAGTTTACTTTATTGTGGGGCTAGTGGTACAAGGCTTGCTACTGTAAAGCTTTCAGGGGGAGTATCAAAAAAAGAAGAAAGAACGATTTCTTCATTATCCCCAATCAAAAATACAGAAGCAGAAGACACGGATCCAATTTGAACATTGCCAACGCATAGTCCCCAATTGTGGATTTCCATTATCATTGGTCTTCTCCTTTTTGTAAATTTTTCATATATCTTGCTAGTGACTGATGAATTTCATCTTTAATTTTAGTTGAGATATAACGTTGAAGATGTTCTTCAGATAGGTTTCCCATTGAATTTATAGCTTCTTGCTTGTAATAAGAAATTCTGCCAGGGATTTGTTTACTAATATCCTCTAATAGTAAATCATGATTAAATGTTTGATGATTTAACCCTTCTTTTTCAGAAAGGTTGCGAATTAGTTCTGGACCATTGTTTTGAATAAATCCCTGGATCTCACTCTGTAATTGCTGCTGAAATGGTGGTCTAGGCTGATTCGTTGTATTAGGAAGCGTTATATCGTCCATCTTCTGCAATTCTTCAGGGGAAATACCGATATGAAGTGTTCCAGATAACGTATCTACTTTTAATTGATCGAACTTGTATTCCACTTTTTCAATCGAAGTTGTAGGCTTATTTTTAAAATCTGATTCTAGTTTCTCTAATCGTTCGGTTAACGATTGTATCATGGTATCCTGCCTCTGGATATATTGCCATAGCTGATCGATATAATAATTCCAATTGTTATCGTACATGTAAAAATCCCCTTTAACGTAACAATAATCTTCTTAGACTTATGCCTAGAAATAGTCTATGCAAGCAAAATAATTTTGTTAGCTTTAAGGGGAAAGAGGGACAAGTGGTGGGGTTTCCTCTACCTCAGTTGCCACTTCTGCTGTTTTAGCCTCTTCAGTAAAACCTCCTGTATTATATTGCTCCGACTGCCCTTGAATGCTCCCTGTACTTCCAATTTGAACAACGGATGAATTGGTAATGGAACCTATTTTTAATAGATGAATGTTAATGGATTGATGGATAGTAAAGTGCATAGGAATCCTCCTGTTACCCTATATTAGGCTGGTCAATATTATCAGGATCATTTACATATGTTTGTGAGTTGTTAAGATTAACGTGAATTCCGTTACCTGTATTAAATGAGCCACCTCCAGCATATGTTTTTGCTGAACTGGTAGGACTTATGGAATAAACATCTCCGATATGAAGAATACTGGAAAAGGTTACTGTAATAACTTTGACAGCACCAACTTTTGCAGGCATAAACAATCCTCCTCTAAGTTATTTTATGTATTTAGTTAAAAAAGTTGAAGGAAGAAACGGGTTGATTGTGGTATTTTGGAATAAGGGGGGATGGTTGGATGAATACTGCTTTACCGATAAGAGGAAAGAATCGATTAGAATGGATTGATGCTGCAAGAGGTTTTGCTGTATTTGGTATTTTTATAGTTAACATTGGCTCTTTTAGTGCCCCATACTTTTTATACGGGGGAGGAGATCGTGTTTGGAATGAACCTGTGGATTCATTTATTAGAATAATAATCGATATCTTTTTTCAAGCTAGCTTTTATACATTATTTTCCCTTTTATTCGGGTTTGGTTACCAAATCATGAGTGAAAGGTTACGAGCAAAGAATATTTCTTTATATCCTTTCTTAATAAGGAGAATGAGTATTTTATTTGGATTTGGATTGATTCATGCCTTTGTAATTTGGTATGGTGATATTTTATTAACATATAGCGTTGTAGGATTTATCCTTTTATTGTTTATAAATGTCCGCTCCAAATATCTATTATGGGTTGCTGTGATTTTATTAGGAAGCAGTGTATCTTTTATAACATTTGTATATTATATTGCAAGGGATTATTTAGGTGTATCGAATCAAGCTGCCATCAACGAAGCCTTCGCGAATTACCAAAGTCGCAACTTTTTCCTGATTTGGGAACAGAATTATACCGATTGGATGTATGCAAATGGCGGAATTGGCATTATTTTCCTAGTGATGACAATCCTTCCTTTGTTTTTAATTGGAATGTACATAGCAAGAAAGCGTTTGCTTCATGAACCAGAGAACTATCGTGCAATATTGTGGAAGATTTGGTCCGTATCTTTTGTTATTTTTATCCTATTGAAGATGGGCCCTTATCTATTTGATAATCCACCGTGGTTTTCCTATATTCAGGATAATGTAGGTGGAGGTGCATCTGCTATTTTTTATATTGTAAGCATGACATTGCTTGCACAAAGCAATCGAGGAAAGCGGATGACCAGAGCCTTTACCTATGTAGGCAGAATGGCACTTACCAGTTATATTACACAATCTATTTTTCTATTCTTATTGTCTTATGGAATAGGGTTATATGGTTCTATCTCTCCTCTAGTGGGAATAATCATTGTGATTCTGTTTTATTCTTTACAAGTTCTTTTTAGCAAGTGGTGGTTTATGCGCTATCAATTCGGTCCATTAGAATGGGTATGGCGAAGTCTTACCTATTGGAAACGTCAACCATTTAAACGATCTTAGTAAAGGTTTATAAATGATTTATTAAAGCTGACATGGTATCATAACGGTAGTAATCTACTTAATTCTATTCGTGTAGAGAGAGAAAGTAGAAAAAGGAGAGGATACATATATGAACACGCATATGCACATTACATCATGGGTACTAGGATTTATTTTATTTATTATTGCCTACATGTTAATAAAACAAGGCAAACAAAAACAAGCGAAAATAGTACATATGATACTGCGTTTGGATTACTTGTTTATTCTTTATACAGGTGGAACTTTAACTGCTAATTACATTGTAAATGCTCAAATGCCTATGTTAGCAGAAGCAATTACGAAAGCGTTAGCTGGTATATGGCTAATTGCCGCAATGGAAATCATTTTGGTGAAAATCAACAAAGGAAAATCCGCTAAGAGTGGATGGATTCAATTTATTATCGCATTAATTCTTGTGCTAATATTAGGTTTCGCTCGTTTGCCTTATGGGATAGCGCCATAATAAAATACAAAGAGGAAGGTTGCCTTCGTTAAGGCAGCCTTTTCGTTTTGTGAAAAGTGAAAGATTTTTAACAATAGTATGATTTATATTGACTAAAGATTGGTTTAGTTAATAATAAAAATAGAAATACAAATGCTGGGAGAATTTAACATGAAGAAAAGATATGGGGTATTTGTTATCGCTCTGCTGCTTTTATTTGGTTTCAATGGAAACGCTGTAGTAGCAGAAGGGAATCAATTGCAAGAGGAAATTATCTATGGAATATTAGTGGATCGCTTTAATAATGGGAATTATGAAAATGATAAAAGAGTAGAAATTGAGAATCCAGCTGCTTATCATGGCGGTGATTTTCAAGGGATAATTGATAGACTTGATGGATTAAAAGAAATTGGGATAACTACTATTACATTGTCACCCCTTATGCAAAATGCAGAAGGAGGCTACCATGGTTATTGGGTGGAAGATTTTAAAGCAATGGAAGAACGGTTTGGAACAATCGAGGAACTCAACACATTAATAGAAGAGGCTCACCAGCGTGACATAAAGGTATTGATGGAGCTAGTAACAAACTATGCTGCAAAGTCTAACCCAATCGTCACGGATCCTTCCAATGAAGATTGGATAAATACCATGGATATAACCGAACCAGAATGGACTTCAAATGTAGTTCAACTAAACTTAGAAAATCCAGAGGTAAAAGAATATATCATTAATGCAGCTGAATTCTGGGTGGAAGAGACGGACCTGGATGGTTTGAAACTGCACGCTGTTGATCAAACACCACTATCATTTCTTCAGCAATTGACACAAAGCTTAAAGGAAACCGATTCAGAGTTGTATTTGCTGGGGGATATTCTGGTTACAGATGAAAATAACGAGGAAATAATTGCTGAGACAGAAATAGATGCGATAGAAAATGTCGCTTTATACGAAGCGATGACTGAAGTCTTTTCAGAACCAACTGCACATGTTTCTAAGGTTTACGAAACATGGGAACAAACACAACAGAATCTTGATTTATTGTTTTTAGATGATATGGATACAGAACGATTTACTCAGCAATTCTCTGGAAATGGGAGAAATGCTGTAACAAGCTGGACATTGGCTCTCACTTATATGTATACTTCTCCGGGAGTTCCGGTTCTATTTCAAGGATCAGAATTTGCTATGTATGGAAGAAATGCAGAAGAATCCCAACGTTTGGTTCAGTTTAATAGCGGGGAACCTGAACTGCAGGAATTTTTTTCACGAATCGCTTCATTGCGCTCCGAATTCCCAGCTTTACAACATGGCGACTTTGAAATAGTCGGTTCAAATGGGGCCATGAGTGTGTTCAAACGTACCTATGATGGAGAGACCATGTTTATCGCTATTAATAATGATAGTGAATCGAAATATATTGATGTTAGTGATATTGAACCAGGTATGCAGCTTCGTGGATTTTTGGGGGATAATATTGTTCGGGAAAATGAGAATGGCACATACCGAGTGGGAGTTCCGAGGGAGTCAGTCGAGGTTTATGCACTTCAACCTGATGTGGGTTTAAATTGGGGACTAATATCGTTATCTGGTGGTATTATTCTATTGTTTATATTTGGTGTTTCTTACCTAAGTTTTAAACAGAAAAGAAGAGAAGCGCAAAAGATTTCTTAATTTTAAAGTCAATAAGTGCCCGAAAGAATGGGAAGAGGAAGTGTTGAATTACTCCTAACAGATTGAGAACAAGATTCTCAATCTGTTATTTTATTAAATTTTGAAGTTTTACCAATAAACTTTCCCTATCTGTTAATTGCCTTCCTAATTTCCACGGATAAATGCAGTTGTGGTCCCACCTTAAATACTATACCAGGTTGGATAACTATACTGGGGCTTTTGATCCCCCATTATTATGTTTCATTTTCATTTTATCCCACCTTGTAAATGGTGTACTTATAGATACTCATAGAGAAAAAAAGCCCTAATAGGACTTTTGATAGTATTGTTGGGTTTCGTATGCCGATGTTGCACCTTGCTTATGAAGGTATGCAAAGATGTTTCGGTAATCATTTGGTTCAATTTTACCTGTAATATATTTTTGCTGATAGTAGTCTAATAAATTGTTAATCGTATCTGGAGAATAATGTCGTTCACTAATAAAAGTATCTACTAAATCATGAATATGCATGTTTTTCCTCCTTATTAAGATTCATTCGTTTAATCTATAATATGAAGTAAATAACTAACTCATGATAGTTGTTTCTCTAAGCTCATTAATAATGTAATGCAGAAGGATTATTATTTACCTTTTTAGGGTAGTGATAAAACTAGGTATTACATAATGAAAAAAAGAAGAATAAACCTGCTATATATTAGGGCATGTTTCTCTTCTTTTCAAAGGATTAAATTATTATTTTACTTTGTTGGAGAAGAACAGAGCGATTGTCCCTGGACCAGCATGTGCACCTATTGCAGAACCTACCATTTCAATTACAATATCTTCTTCTCTTACTCCGAATTTATCTTGAATCATAGAGGAAAGTTGTTGTGCACGTTCTAAATCATCACCATGACTAATTCCAATTGTTTGTTTGGTAAAATCGTTCCCTCTTTGTTCCATAATTTCAAGCATCCGGCCTAAAACTTTTTTAGAACCGCGAATTTTCTCTAATGGAATGAGTTTGCCATCTTCTACATGAAGGAGAGGTTTTATCTTTAATAAAGAGCCAACAAATGCGGCTGTTTTACTCACTCTTCCACCACGATAAAGGTATTCCAAGTCATCTACTGTAAAAATATGTTCCATATGTTCAGCCTGGAAAGTAACATCTTCTATTAATTCTTCAAGACTAGCACCTTGTTTAGCAAGCTTAGCTGCATGTAAAACAACGAGCCCGTATCCTATAGAAGCACATTTTGTGTCCACAACATGAATAGGGGCATCTGGGTATTCTTCTTTTACTTCTTGTTCCATCATCTTAGCTGTCTGATACGTGCCTGATAGTTGTGAAGAAAAAGCAATATATAGCAGAGGCTGGTTCGTTTTTGCATGGGAAGTAAAAACAGACTTAAAGGTTTGTGGAGAAACCTGCGATGTTTTAGGAGAGCTTCCGTTCCTCATAGCTTCATAAACTGTTTTGGGTTGAATGGTTTTTCCATCTTCATATTCTTTTTCTTCTAAATGAACAGTTAATGATACCATTTCAATGTTATATTCGTTATAATGAGTTTTTGTTAAATCACAAGCAGAATCTGCCAGTATTTTTACCGTCATTTTCATCACCTACATAAATATTAGTTAATTACTGTGTACTTCAATAGCAGATTGCCAACTATGTAAACTTTTATTAAGAACTTGAGGTAATCTGCTTTCTAAAAAGCATCACTTTAATATCTTTAAGTTTATATGGAGATAAGAATTAAGTCAAAGTTTAATAAAAACAAGGAAAGGAGTTATTCGTCATGTTTATGGTAGAAGCAAAAAGAATTATTATCGTCATAATAGGAGCCTTGCTAAATGCAGTTTCATTAAATTATTTCTTAATTGGAGCAAATGTTTATGCCAGTGGATTTACTGGTGCCGCACAATTAATTTCCAGCTTTTTTATTGACTACCTTGGTATCGGTTTAAGTACAGGTATCCTATTATTCGTTCTTAATATACCGGTATTAATATTAGGATGGTATAGAGTTGGAAGAGGATTCACCATATATAGTATTGTTTCCGTTGTCTGCTCCACTATATTTTTGGAAATCCTTCCTGTAGTAAGTTTGTCTGAAGACATAATATTAAATGCAGTATTTGGTGGAGTAATTAGTGGTATAGGGATTGGCTTTACACTGAAGCATGGTGCTTCTACTGGTGGTTTGGATATCATTGCAATGATATTATCAAGGAAAAAAGACAAACCTATAGGCAATTACTTTATGCTCATGAATGGTATAATAATTGTATTATCCGGAGTCCTGTATGAGCCAGAAAATGCTTTATATACAATGGTAACTTTGTACGTATCGACAAGAGTTATTGATGCGATTCATACACGCCATGAAAAAGTCACTGCAATGATTATTACGTTAAAAGCTGATGAATTGCAACAGGCTATTCACAAGCGGTTGGTTCGTGGGATTACAATTCTTCCTGCCAAAGGTGCGTATACAAAATCAGAAAAAAGTATGTTGTATTTAGTTATTACACGATATGAACTGTATGATTTAGAACAAGTCATCAATGAAGTAGATCCTCATGCGTTTACCAATATTGTAGAAACAGCTGGTATCTATGGACTCTTCAGAAAAGATTAAGGGAGTTAAAGGTAAATGAAGCACTTCATTAGTATCTTGCTTATTGGAATGATATTAGTTGGTTGTGGAAATAGTGAAGTTACTGAAAACGCAGGAGAATCGAGTGGTAAAGAGCCGTTTCTCGAAATGAGGAATATTCATTTACAAGTAGAAGAGATGGAAGTTAATGTAACTGCAGAAGTCAGTACCGAAGAAGACTATATATACTATTCGATTGCACAGGGAGAGGAAGTTCTTGTGAAAGAAAAAAGGATAGAAGGGGTAAGAGAAGACTCTCCTTGGACAAGTATTGAAATTGAAGAACGATTAAAGGATATTACATCAACAAAGGAGAATATTCCTGTACTATCCATCTATGTGAAAAACGAAGCAGGAGAAGCGATTAATCCTAATTACATACCAATCTATCCGGAGGTAGAATAAAGAAAAAGGCTGATGCATGTCAGCCTTTTTCTTTATTGACTAGGAAATTTTAAAATAAACGACCTGTGGATATTTCTTATCATTAAGAAAAGCCACGTCCGGCTCCAGCGCCCAGCAACTAGCAAACTTCACACTCCTCCACTACGATAAGTCAACATCGACTCCCTACGGTCGTCGTGTTTCCTTTATCTCATTGCGGAGCGCTCCAGTTTGTACGTTGCTAAACGGGCGCTTGCGCCTTTGTTCTCTTGCAAATAATCACTTGTGTTTAAATGTTGAGTCAATAGGTAAACAGTTCACTAATTAATTATTGCTCCCTGTATGTAATAATTAGTACTTGTATTTTTCAAATACATTCAATACGAGTGGTGTTAGATCGTCCCATTCAACGTCAAATTTTTTATTTACAGTTATAAAGTTTTGATAACCAAACACATTATCCACACCATCAACTTGCATCAAGTCATTTAGAATGGCATGTTCACTTGTATCACCCGGCATTACAGAAATACTGTTTGTACCTTCAAAAATGACACTATCAGTAGAAAATTTCACTGCATTAGGGTTTGGTGTAGGTTCTACGCGAACTCCCATTAAAAAATCTCCTCCTAAAATCATACTTAATCCTTATCTTATCAAAAAAGCAAGTAATTAAAAAGCAAAAATAATTAAAAGCTTCTCTTCCAGCTAGTGCAAGGAAGAGAAGCTCTTAACAGGCGTTAAAGGGAGGTTAGTGTAACTGGTTATGTTGCTTTAACTGGTTTTCTAATTGCTGTAATTGTTGTTTTTCTTCAGAAGTTGCATTTGTATATGCAGCTTGAATAGCGGATTGCGCTGCTTGTTTATCCTGTTCACTAGCATTTCCACTCATCATATTCGTTACAGCATTCATCGCTTGTTGTAATAAGTTATTTTGCAACTAAAACCCTCCTAATGACTGTTCGTTGTTTGGATTCTTCTCTGCTTCTGCTTCAGCTAACGTAGAACGGTATGGAAAACGCTCTGCATGTTTTTTGACTGAGTCAGCCCCTTGCTGAGTAAAACGTTTGGATTTACTTCCTTTACCCATGCTTGATTCCTCCCTGAGAATCATTATGGAATTACATGTTCGGTACAAGTAATTGTTCAAGAAGTAAAAAGAAAAGTGAACGCTCATGTAGCGCTCACTAATATTATGGTTCATTTACTTTTCTGTAATCGTGGAAAGAATAGGCAGTTGTTACAATTGATTTATCGCAGGTTAACTGACTGTAAAACTCCCATTAAGCGAAGTTTTACTTTATTTTTAAATAATTTTCAAGGAATATGCCAATCCCATCCTTTTCATTTGTGTCTGTAATGTGCTTTGCAATGTTTTTCAATTCAATTATTGCATTACCCATTGCAACACCGACACCAGCATATTCAATCATTTCAAGGTCGTTGTCTTCATCGCCGAATGCGATAATTCTATCTTTTGGTATTCCGAAATATTTAGCAATTTTTTGCAAGCCGACTGCTTTATTCATTCCTTTTTTTACGATCTCTATAATATTCCATGGTGCTCCCCATTTACGATGCTCAATAAGTTCGGCATGGTATTCTGTTAGGTGATTCCGTAACTGAAAGATATGATCTTCTCTCGGATGTATAAGTAACGAAGTAGGATCTTCTTTTAGCTCATTTGTCAGATTACCGATGGTAAAGGGAGTATCCTCTTCTGTTTGCTGAAAAATTTCAATGATTTTCTCATCATATTCGTCCAGATAAACATCATCCATGACCTCAGCAAGAATATTATAAACATCTAGATCATAGCAGGTTTCGATAATCTTGTGTGCAGTACGAATTGGCAGAGGATTATGTAATACATCCCACTTTTTATCTGTCGGATGGTGAATTAATGCACCGTTAAAGTTGACCATTGGTGTTGTCAACCCAAGCTCATGATAATAATTAATGCTTGCCCGATGAGGTCTGCCTGTCGCAATAACAACAATATGTCCTTCATTTATTGCTCTTAATACTACCTGTTTCGTATGATTGCTAATTACTTTTTTGTCAGTCAATAATGTTCCATCTAAATCCAATGCTATTAAGTGTTGGTTCTTCATTTTATTCACCTCATATGCATCTAGTTTAAAGGGCTTTACATGATAAGTAAAGTAATTATATAGTGAGCAGGCACTATAAAACCTCACATAAAAACAGCTGAAAATCCATCATTTTCTTTGTGCTCACTGTTTGAAGTTTCTTTTTAGGTAATATATTTGCAAGATTGTCAAAGAAAGCTTTAAAATAAAGGTAATGAAAATATTTGGGAGAGATTAAAATAATGATTGCAGTTATTAATGAAGATATAAATGGTATACCTAGCTTAGTTGTTGTTGAAAGCGATAAAGAAAAGCAGCCACTGCCTGTTATTGTTTATTTCCATGGTATTACAAGTGCAAAGGAGCATAATTTAGATACTGCATTTTTATTAGCACAGAAAGGCTTTCGGGTCATTCTGCCTGATGCAATGCATCACGGGGAAAGAGAAAATGGAATATCTCCAGTAAAACGAACATTCGCTTTTTGGGATATGGTAATTCAAAATGTAAAAGAGTTGGAAACGATGAAGGATTATTTAGAGAATAAAGGATTGATTGACAAGGGAAGACTTGGAGTAGCAGGGACAAGTATGGGGGGGATTACCACTGCTGCAGCTTTAAGAAAATACCAATGGATTAAAGTTGCCGCAATTATGATGGGCTCTCCTAAACTAACGAAATTTACAGAAGAATTAGTGGAAAACTACAGAAATGCAACTCAGCTTCCAGTTACCGATGAGGAAATACAGCAATTATATGAGCGAGTTAAAGAATATGACCTGTCCCGAGAAATAGAGCAATTAAATCAGAGACCACTACTCTTATGGCATGGAGAAGAAGATAACGTTGTACCATTTAACCATTCTTTGAGCTTTTATGAAGAGGCACGGGAACTATACAATGATAGTGACCGTATCCGTCATATCAGAGAGGCAAACCGGGATCATAAGGTTAGCCGTCCAGCTAAATTAGAACTTGTGGAATGGTTCAGGCGTTATTTATAAGCCTTTAGAGTTAGGATTTACTTGAATTTCAATGTAGATATGTTTAAATAGAAGAAAGAATAAAAAGGGAGGTTACGAGGATGGATGAAGCGTTAAAAGAGAATTTAATGGGTGCACTGGAAAACGTTATCGACCCTGAGTTAGGTATTGATATTGTTAATCTAGGCTTAGTATATGATGTAGATTTAGATGAAGAAGGTATATGTGAAGTGAAAATGACGCTCACAGCAATGGGCTGTCCACTTTCCGCGCACATTGAACGTGATGTCCAATTTGCTTTATCAGATATACCAGAAGTGAAGGCGGTTAATGTTAACATTGTTTGGAACCCGCCGTGGAGCAAGGACAATATGTCACGATACGCAAAAATTGCTTTGGGAATTCCGGATTGATATAAGTAAAAAAGCAAGCGAGAAACCTCGCTTGCTTTTTTACATTAGAAATATGACGAGTAACCCAACTACTACACAATAGTAGGAGAAGTATTTTAAATTCCCCTTTGCCATAATATTCATAAACCACTTTAAGGCAAAGTAGGTAGCGATAAACGCTGTAATAAATGCAACGATATTAGGGATCAACAATGCTTGAAATGCCTCACTTGATACTAAATCTGGAATATCCAGTATTGCGGTACCAAGACTCACTGGAATGTACAATAGGAATGAAAAACGCAATGCGGTTTCTTGCTTCATTCCAACAAGCATAGAAGCAACTATGGTTGCACCAGAACGGCTGATACCAGGTGTTACAGCAACTGCTTGAGCGAGTCCAACAATAATGGCATCTTTCATGGATAAATCACCATCACTTTTTCTGCCGCGCAGATTACGGATTGCCCAAATGGCAGCCGCTGTAATTAATAGTGTATACCCAACAACTACTGGATCACTAAGAGCTTTACCAATAGCATCCCCAAATAGAACCCCAATCACTCCAACTGGAATAGTTCCAACAACTAGATAGACGATAAAAAGGAAATCATTTTTCTGAGATTCATCCTTTTTAAAAACATATAAATAGCTATTAGTAATTAATCGTGCGATGTCTTTACGGTATATAATAAAAATGGCTAATAAAGAAGCAAAGTTAACAAAAATCTCAAAGGACAAGCCTTCTGTTTCTATTCCAAGTAATTCACGGAAAAGGACAAGATGCCCGCTGGATGAAATGGGAATAGGTTCGGTAATACCTTGTACAAGTCCCAAAATTAAATATTCAATGGTTGTCCATAATTTTTCTATTGAATCCAATATAAAACTCTCCTTATACATTTCTATCAAGTCTACTGAGTATTGCTGAAACCACAGCCTCTGAGCTTTGTAATAATTTCCGGAGGACCGCTTCCATCCAAACTCCGCATTTGCTCTATGCGGTATTGATACTCCATAAGGGAAGAAAGCCCAGGGACGACTTCACTTTAACCTTGAGTACCCTGTCACTATGATAATTCACACCTTCTAGGCGCATGAATAGTCTAGAAGATGAGGAGGTTGATGTAATGAAAAAAGAGAATCAAATGTATGACTTGTGCAAGCAGCATGTACATTCTTATGTATTGGCAGAAACGGTTGATGGTAGCACTTTTGATGGAATCGTTACTGGCTTAGATGATGAATATGTATATTTCGCAGTTCCAGTAGAAGCTGGGCAACAGCACCACGAAACTTCCATGTCCGCTTCCCCAGATTATCAAAGATTTTATGGCTATCCGGGATATGGCTCCGGCTTTCCAGGGTATGGCTTCGGACGTCCGCCTAGAAGATTTAATCGTTTAGTTTTACCTTTAGCTGGATTGGTGGCTTTAAGTACATTAGCATGGTATTGATTAATCATACAACCTTGCCAAACTCCTGCGGCAAGGGTTTTACATCATCTTCATAGTTAATTAAACATAGAATAAAAATGAAACATCAGTGGGGTTTACCCACTGATGAAAGTGAAAAAACTTATTCACTTTTATCTTTTAATGCAAAATCACCTAATAAAATGGCCATCCCAGCTAGCAAAACAGCAAATATCAAAGCATCAGACATTACAAATGTTTCGCCACCCATACTTGTTAAAACATAATTAACAGCTGCGCCGATCAATACAGCCCAAACAATAGTCATTATGTATCTCATTGTTTCCACCTCGTTTTCGTTTAAAGTTTCCTTTGTTCCGTTAATGCTAATCTCCATAACTATTTTAACAAAGATGGAAAGAAAGGAAAAGCACAATATTCTTTTCTCGTGAACCCATAAGTAGATATTAGCAGGATTAATGTTTTGTGCTGTATTAAAGTTAAAAGGAGGAAGATGTATGGCTAACTTAGTTGTTAATTGTAATCATTGGATAGGATATCATATTGTAAATAAATTAATGGAAGAGGACTGCGTGGTAGAGGGGTTAGTGAATCCCGATATGGATGAGACATTGATTGATTTCTTTGGCCGAAATAGCAATTTTAAATTATATTATGACGTTTCGCAATTAGAATATGATTCCTGTATAATAATTGGGAAATATAAAGAAAGAAATCAAATTAGAGCAAAGAGGACTTTTTGGATTTTGCCAGAGCAAAATAATCGGATTTCTAAGGATATCCAAATCATACCGAATCTATTATTCGGAGAATGGATGCCTATGAATGAAGAAGGGTGTTATAATGGCGAGCAATTTATTCCTTTTGATTCAGAAGAGTTTACAAAGAATGCTATCGATATTAAAGAATTTGCGAAAGCATTACACGATTGGTTGAATACTTCCCAATTGCCGAATATGATAGCAATTCCTCGTGAGAAAAAGGGGGATATTGGTGGGGATTATATCAATCGTTTATTTCTTGAAAAGAATGTTAAAAAGAATAGGGTAGAGGAAGTACTTAAGCATTATAGACAGTATAAGTCTCTTTATCATCAATAATTGTTTTAAAATATAGTGAAGAGTTATAAAATAAAAATACAGGATGTTATATTTTCACAAAGCTTTAATCCTTTTAATGTTGAATTTTCTTGAAGTAGAAGATAGGAGTGCTCATTATTGAGTAAAGTATATATCACAGTTCTAGTTAGCACTGCTCTCCTTATATTGGCTAGTTGCAGTTATGGTGGAAACAATGATATTCAAAATGTTGGCATGCTGCTGGATGGTAGAGTTAATGACACAATATGGAATAAAAAGGGGTACGAAGGTTTAATTAAAATAGAAAATAAATATGACATAGATGTCTTTTATAAAGAGAATGTAGATACAGAAGAAGAGATCAGAAATGCAGTAGATGAATTCGCTGAGGACGGTGTTAACCTAGTTTTTGGCCATAGTAATATCTACGGCGATGCTTTTACAGATTTGTCCAAGTATTATCCCGATATTCATTTTGTTTATTTTAATGGTGAGATTACAAATGATAATGTAACTAGTTTAAACTTTAACGCCCATGCAATGGGGTTTTTTGGTGGAATGGTTGCAGGGAAAATGACGGAAACAAATGTGGTCGGAATTATAGGTTCGTTTCTATGGCAACCAGAAATTGAAGGCTTCTATGAGGGTGTGAAGTACATCAATCCACAGGCAACGTTAGAAATCGACTACCTGAAGAGCTGGAAGGATACAGAGATGGCAGAAAGCATCTATGAAAGAATGAAGAACGACGGTGCAGATGTTTTCTATCCTGCTGGAGATGCATTTAGTGAAAAAATCATTATGCAGGCAGAAGCAGATGGACTGTATGCGATTGGCTATATATCAGATCAGCGAGAGTTAGCCCCTGATACAGTTCTAACAAGTACCATACAAGATGTGGACAAGCTGTATGAACTAGCAGCGAAGTCCTTTAATAAAGGCAAGCTAAAAGGGGAAATAATGACCTTTGATTTTCAGGAGGAAGTTATTTCTATGGGAGAGTATCATGAGGATATCCCGGAGTATTTTAAGAGGGATATTAAAGAAGCAATAGAGAAATACAAAGAAACTGAACTATTGCCAAACGAGTATTAAAATCGAATAGGCTTGCTATTTAAAGGGTTTTATATTAAAATTAGTACCAAGTCATAATAATTGATAATAATAATTAATATATAGGGAGCGGTATGAATGAGCGTTGGTTTTTTAGGAACAGGACATTATGTTCCAGAAAAAATAGTTACCAATCATGATTTAGAGAAAATGGTTGACACCAATGACGAATGGATTCGCACACGAACAGGTATTGAAGAAAGACGAATTGCTGAGGATGATATAAACACGTCAGATATGGCGTACTTTGCAGCCAAGCAAGCATTAGAGGATGCTAATCTACAGCCAGAGGACATTGATTTGATACTTGTGGCAACGGTGACACCAGATACACCATTTCCTTCTGTTGCTTGCATGCTGCAAGAGCGGTTAGGAGCTACGAAAGCTGCTTCGATGGATATTAGTGCTGCCTGTGCTGGATTTATGTATGGGGTAGTTACTGGAAAGCAATTTATCGAAACGAATACGTATAAGCATGTACTAGTAGTTGGAGTAGAGAAATTATCCAAAATAACGGACTGGACAGATCGCGGTACTTGTGTGTTATTTGGCGATGGAGCTGGTGCTTGTGTACTTGGTCCTGTATCAGAAGGAAAAGGAATACTAGCCTTTGAATTAGGTTCAGACGGTACTGGCGGGAAGCATTTATATGAAGATGACCAAAATCATATTATCATGAACGGCCGTGAAGTATTTAAATTTGCGGTAAGAAAAATGCCTGAGGTTTCTGTGTCAGTTATTGAAAAAGCCGGTATTAATAAAGAAGATGTGGATTATTTAATTCCACACCAAGCGAATATTCGCATTATGGAAGCAGCAAGGGAAAGACTTGGTGTTCCTCAAGATAAAATGAATACATCCATTAAAAAATATGGCAATACTTCAGCGGCATCTATTCCAATTGCCTTATCTGAATCTGTAATAGATGGAAGCATTAAAGATAATGATGTTGTTGTATTAGTCGGATTCGGCGGCGGATTAACCTGGGGCGCAATTGCATTGCGATGGGGTAAATAATAGAGAGGAGGACGATTAAATGATGAATAGACGAGTAGTTGTTACTGGATTAGGTGCAGTAACACCAATTGGAAATGATGTACAAACAATGTGGAATCATTTATTAGAAGGAAAATCAGGAATTGATTTTGTAACAAAAGTAGATAAAGATTTGTATCCCGCAAAAGTGGCTGCAGAGGTGAAGGATTTCGATCCAACAGACTTTATGGATAAAAAAGATGCCCGCAAGATGGATCCATTTACACAATATGCGGTTGCGGCAGCTAAGATGGCTGTAGAAGACGCAAAGCTTACAATTGATGACAGCAATGCCCATAGTGTTGGTGTGTGGATTGGTTCTGGAATCGGAGGTATGCGCACATGGGAAGAACAGCATACGAAATTAATGGAAAAGGGACCTGGGCGTGTCAGTCCTTTCTTCGTGCCGATGATGATTCCCGATATGGCAGCAGGGCAAGTATCTATTCAACTTGGTGCGAAGGGAATTAACTCTTGTACCGTAACTGCTTGTGCTTCTGGTGCAAATTCCATTGGGGATGCCTATAAAGCAGTCAGTCGTGGAGATGTAGATTATATCATTACAGGGGGAACGGAAGCACCAATCTCTAATATGGCGTTTGCCGGTTTTTCTTCCGCTAAAGCACTCTCAACAATCAACGATCCAAAAGTGGCAAGTCGTCCATTTGATAAGAATCGTGATGGCTTTGTAATGGGAGAAGGTGCTGGGATTTTAATCCTAGAAGCGCTCGATACTGCATTAGAACGTGGCGCACATATATATGGTGAGATAGTTGGCTATGGTGCAACAGGAGATGCGTATCACATTACCGCTCCAGCTGAGAACGGAGAAGGAGCGGCACGTGCAATGCAGCATGCATTAAAGGATGCAGGCATTACACCAGAAGATATTGACTATATCAATGCTCATGGTACAAGTACAGCATTAAATGATAAGTACGAAACAGAAGCTATCAAAACAGTATTTGGTGATCATGCTCATAAGCTAGCCGTCTCTTCAACGAAATCAATGACTGGTCATATGCTTGGAGCTGCAGGTGGAGTGGAAGCACTAATCTCCATTCTATCCATTTACCATAACCGGATTCCTGCAACAATCAATTATGAAACACCTGACCCAGATTGTGACCTGGATTATGTACCTAATGAAGCGAGAGAACAAGAAGTAAATGCTGTATTAAGTAACTCTCTTGGCTTCGGCGGTCATAATGTAAGTTTAATTTTTAAAAAATATAATGGATAAATATAAGAACTGACTAGTTAATTAGTCAGTTCTTTTTTTAACTTTCTTATCAACATTAGGGTAACTAAGACATTCGCCCAAAGGCTTAGCCAATGCCAGGTTTTCTAACATTTGTTTCATTTATTCTTTTGGACAAGCATAAAAATATAGTAAACGACACCGGACAAGCAGGTGATTTTGTTGGGGTATATATTTTTATTTTTGGTTGGTTTTGGAGTATCTGTAGTTGGTGGAGTAAGCCTTATTGCTTATATAAACTTTTTACCAGCAGGACTGGAATGGTCTGATTACTTTATATTTATCCGAAGTCGTGCGGAATGTTATTTTCTGCCGATAGGGCTTTTGTTAATGGCTTTTGTGTTAAATCGTTTTCCAAACAACCCATAATCGTGCATTATAAGAATATTTTTCTAAATCATGGTCATAATGTATGTTAAGAAAAGTTGTTCAGCTGAACGGATTTGAATGATTATGATGAAGATGAAAAGTATTAGAAAATGGTTAGAAGTTTTTAAAAAGCGGGGGTTGTTTATGTTATATTTGCATGATGTTTGGGTAAATTGGTTTGAAGGCGAAGAAAATGGGTATAATGTGTGTTATTTTCACGAGTGGCGCAAAGAAGATGGAATTGAGTTATTGGATCAGGTGCCGCTTTTGTACATAACAAAAGGCTTATATCAATATATTGAGAATGATATGCATGATTTACCTAAAGAACTCCTTGATGCTATATACAAACGCGCTTATATACGAAAAGGCCATGAACGATCAGTTGTTGATTTTGCAGGTATTGTGACGGATGGGGATGATATCATTGCCTTTGATACAATTGGGTATCAGATCCCAATGCGTAAAAGCAGGCTTATTCCAAGACAAGAGCAACTTGTTTATGACATGATTAAAAAGACAAAACCTCAATCCTTTGGTTTCGAGGAGAGGAATTTCCAGAAAGAATATCATATGCTGTCTATGGCTCCAGAACTTGTATTTGGGTTAACACGGAGAGAGCGGCAATTAAAGCAATTATTAATGATAGCGTTAGATCAGCTTCACACTTCAAATAACTTAGAAGAATTACGCTATTGGTTAACTGAATGGGATCCTAAGCAATATCCTTTCATTCGATATATGGATGAGGAAAAAGTATGGCAAACACTTTACGACGGTATAAAAGATGGGTGGAGCCCAGAACAAGAAGAGTTATGTGGAAAATTAATTAAAGGACAGCCATTTCTAGAAAAAATGTGGCAAGTCGAAAATGGAGAAGAACAAAATACATCTAGTCAAAAGTAAGAAAAAGGCATCCTTTCCGGGATGCCTTTTAGCGTATATACTATTTTTTCTTTTTAACCCTTCCAAGCCCCATTGCTTTTTTAGCTTTTGCCAATGTTTTATTTGCTGTTAAGGCTGCCTTCTCTGCACCAGTATCAAGAATATCATTCAATTGATCAGACTCTAAAAGCTCAGCGTATTTTTCTTGAATCGGCTGAAGGACACCAATAACAGCATTAGCTACACCTTGTTTAAAATCTCCATAGCCTTTGCCTTCATATTTAGCTTCAAGCGCTTCAATAGATTCGCCTGTACAGCTAGAATAGATGGTAAGTAAGTTAGAGACACCTGGTTTGTTTTCCTTGTCATATTTAACAATGCCATCAGAATCAGTTACCGCACTCTTTATTTTCTTTTCTATTTTCTTCGGATCATCCAGCATTGAGATAAATCCCTTTTCATTTTCATCTGATTTACTCATTTTCTTTGTTGGGTCCTGTAAAGACATAATACGGGCTCCAACCTTAGGGATGCGAATTTCTGGTATTGTAAAGATATCATTGAAACGGTTATTAAAGCGCTCTGCCAAATCTCTCGTTAACTCCAGATGTTGTTTCTGGTCGTCTCCAACAGGAACAACATTCGTTTGGTAAAGTAAGATATCAGCTGCCATTAAAGCTGGGTAGGTTAAAAGAGCTGTCGAAACTGCTTCTTTTCCTTTTGATTTATCCTTATATTGAGTCATTCTTTCTAATTCCCCAACATATCCAATTGATTGCAGCATCCAACCAAGCTGAGTATGAGCAGGTACTTCCGACTGTATAAATAATGTTGCTTTTTCAGGATTAATTCCCGATGCTAAATATAGTGCAGCTAAAGATTTGATATTCTGTCTTAGTTTTAAACGGTCTTGTGGAACGGTGATTGCATGCTCATCCACAATACAGAAGTAACAATCATAGTCATCTTGAAGCTCAACAAATTGCTTAATTGCTCCTAAATAGTTACCTAATGTTAATGTTCCACTTGGCTGAATCCCTGAAAAAATCGTTTCCATCTTATCCACTCCATTTCGTTTTTAGCCATCAAAAAAAGCCCATTTATCCCTCAAAGAAGGGACGAATGAACCGCGGTGCCACCCTTATTATCTTAATGTTTAAGATCGCTTTATCTCATAATTAGCTCCAAAGTCCAATTCCAATTTACCTTGATGCTTGTTTCCACCAGCCACAAGCTCTCTAAAAATCAGCGGGCAATTGTACTACGCCTTATTCATTGCTAACAAATATTGATTTTTTATTATTATATATATTCTTAAGGTGAAATGCAAGAAGGAGGGTCTGTAAAAGCCTTTCATCTATATTATGCTAAGTAGTATTATCTGTTTTCTTCTTTAGTATAAATAAAGTAGCACGTTAAATTTCGATTAAGCCCGTATAGTGTAGAAAGATTCTTATCGAAGTAATGAAGCCTTGATGGAGGCTGCGGAGCGCCGGAAAGGTCACTCATGAGAGCGGTGAAGGACCGAATGAGGCTGCGGAGCGTCGGAAAGGTCACTCATGGGGGTGATGAAGGCCCGATTAAGGTTGAGGGGCACCGGAAAGGTCACTCATGGGAGTGATGAAGGCCCGATTGAGACTGCGAGGCGTCGGAAAGGTCACTCATGGGAGTGATGAAGGCTTAATTGAGGCAGAGGAGCGTCGAAAAGGTTACTCATCGGGGTGATGAAGGCCCGGTTAAGGTTGAGGGGCGCCGGAAAGGTCACTCATTGGGCTGATGAAGGCCCGATTAAGGTTGAGGGGCACCGTAAAGGTCACTCATGTGAGTGATGAAGGCCCGATTAAGGTTGAGGGGCGCCGTAAAGGTCACTCATTGGGCTGATGAAGGCCCAATTGAGGGTGAGGAGCGTCGAAAAGGTCACTCATGTGAGTGATGAAGGCCCAATTGAGGGTGAGGAGCGTCGAAAAGGTCACTCATGGGAGTGATAAAGAGCCAATCGAAGTCGCATTCGTTAAAATGTATCTAATTTGAGAAATGAAGTCCTGAATAAGGTAGCCGAAACACTAGAAAGAACACTCATTAAAGTTACTTTGCTTAAATTTGTAGACTAACTAAAGAGTTTACTTTTCTTTATTGAAAAAGCTCTATTGAAAAAACAATTAATAAAGTACAAAGTCTTTCATCGAAAGGATGAAAGACTTTGAAGAATCTATTTTTCCTTATAGTAAGTCCATTGACGCACTCCGACAGTTTCAAAATGATTTGACAAGATTCTTCTTATTGACTTTTTTGATACCATCTCTTTGCACCATTCGTAAATGATATTAGTCGAGATTTTTTCATTCGGAAATAGAACCTGAAATTCTCTAATAGAACTTAATACAGCGTTAGACTTTGGTTCTTGATATTCACAATTGTGACATATACATTTTTGCTTTATAACAAGCATAGAAAATGATTGACATTGTGGGCAAATAATTCCTTTTCGTAACCGATCATAATCGTAAGTGGGGATTTGTGTATAGGGCGAATCATTTTTGTGTAAGGAGAATAATTGAGCAGCAAGCTCCATATGCCTTTCAGTTAACTTGGATGGTTTGCTATTAAGATTGTTTAAGTAAGCTTTTATTTGGTTTGGAAATATGATTGGTGCATTTAAGGGAGCTTGATATAGGTTGAAGTTAGGATGGATGAAAACTAAAAAGGAGTTTATTTGGAGGCTATATCCGAGGCTCGTAAGCAATTGTCGAAGTAGAGATTCGGTTCTAGTGAGTTGGGTAAATGGATTTACAACTTCATATTTCGGCTTCTTATAAAATCGGTCAGCTTCGTAATAGAAATCACCTTCATAGTTCTTCACTTCATAAAAATAGATCTTTCCTTGGATTATCAATAAAGAATCAATTTGGAAGCTAGTATTATTCACTTCTAGTAATAGATCATTTAAAATCAAGCAATCACAGTCGAGTCTTTCGGTTAAAAGGTCAAAAATCACTTCTCCTTCATACCCCTTTTTAAGATTAAAATAGTGTTGCTTATTTTTATTAGATAAATCCATTCGGTAGTTTAATATCTCTAGTGTATTTAATTCGCTGGATTTACTTCTTGATTTATAAAGTATGGTCACCACATCCTTTAGTAGAGTAAATTCAAATCTATTATATTTGGAATACTTGTATCAATCAAACAGAAAGTTATCGAAATTGTTTAGGGAAGTTTGTAATACAGGGTTGTTCATAACTAACTATTCTACTGACACGGAAGGGAGAAATAAGAAATGAAAATATATGCATGTGGCTTCAGTGGAACATGCTAAAAGCTCATGTACCGATAGTAGAAGCCAAAGTATCTAGTCCTTCATTAGAATGAATAATTACCCATTCATCTATCAGCTTTTTTCCTTTATACTAAAGAAAAAAAGTAAGGATTGATACATAATGGGGAAGAAACAACTTGGTACAACTATAATATTGGCAACCCTTCTTATTATTGGGCTGGCTCTCTTTATTCAAGCAGATGAGTTATTCGAAGTTCAGGATCATTCTCAACGGGAGACCAAAATAGAAAAGATAGAACCTAATCAAAGTGAAGCTCGCTTTTTAGGAAAATCAGAATATCACTTTGAGTACCCTGATGCGGTTCGTGGAATTTATGTAACTGGTAATGCAGCAGGTACGAGTAAGTTTGATACACTGGTTGATTTTGTGGACTCAACAGCTTTAAATGCGATGGTTATCGATGTTAAAGATGATTTTGGGAATCTGACATTTATGCCAGAACAAGGTTCTGATTTTGAAGAAGTTGGGACGAACATGATTCAGGATCCTGATGAAATGATGAAAACGTTAGAAGAAAAACAAATTTACCCAATAGCTAGAGTTGTTGTTTTCAAAGATTCAGAGCTAGCTAAACGCCATCCAGAGTATTCCTTTACAGAAGATGGAGAAGTTTGGGTGAATAATAGGGGAGAAGCATTTGTTAATCCTTTTGTAAAAGAAGTGTGGGAATACAATGTCGAAATAGCTAAAATGGCTGCAGAGATGGGTTTTCAGGAAATACAGTTTGATTATGTCCGGTTCCCGGAAGGATTTGAAACGAAGGACGAGATTTTTGAATATACGATGGGGGACTACCAAGATCTGGAGATGAATAATGTGAAGAAGAGAGTAGAAGCAGTATCGGATTTTGTCGCTTATGCAAAAGAAGAATTAAAGGATTATAACGTAGATGTATCTGTGGATATTTTTGGTTATGCTGCTACAATAGAAGAAACTCCAGGTATTGGTCAGAATTTCTCACGCATCTCCGAAAATGTTGATATCATTTCTTCCATGGTTTATCCGAGCCACTGGTCAAATGGCTATTTTGGGATTGAAATGCCTGATAAAGAGCCTTACCGACTCATCTCGGAATATGCAAAGGTGGAAAATGAAGTGCTGGGAGCCTTAGAAAGCCCGCCGGTTTCCAGACCTTGGCTGCAAGATTTCGAAGCTCCTTGGATTTATGATGGACCAGCAACAGAATATGATAAAGAAGAAATAGAAGCACAAATCAAAGCATTATATGATAATGGCATTTATGAATTCCTATTATGGAATGCAGGAAGTAATTATAGTAAGAACGTGGATTACCTGTTTGGTTTAAGTAAGTAATACAGTATTTTAGATTATTTAAAGCAGATCTCGAGAAAATATGAGATCTGCTTTTTTAAATGTCTTTAATCACAGTAAATGTAAAATAATGGTGAAAAACACTCTGATAGCCGGCTTTAAAAAAGTTATTAATATGGGTATCCTAAGAAAGTAGGATGTATTTTTAATGTAATTAAAGTAAATAAAGTACAAACATAAAGGAGAAAATCATGAATTGGTATGATAAGTTAAAGGAATATTTCCCCATTGAAGAAATGAAATCAAAAAGGCATATGGAATTGCTGTTGCAGGAAAAAGGGGATGTATATCATAAAGATGACAGCCCGCAACATGTTCTTATGTTCGCAGAGTTTGACACATTTATATTTATTGATTATATCTGGGTTTCTTCAAAAACAAGAGGGCAGGGAATTGGTCATCAATTAATAGAGAAGCTTAAGAAAAAGGGGAAACCGATCATTTTAGAAGTGGAACCTGTAGATTATGAAGATACAGATACTGAAAAAAGATTACGGTTCTACAGTAGAGAGGGCTTTGTTCATGCTAGGTCTATTGGATATAATCGACGTTCATTAGCAACTAATCAAGAAACGCCAATGGAGATTTTGTATTGGTCACCAACAAATGAGTCTGAAGAAGTCATTTATGAACAAATGAGAAAAATGTATGAAGTTATTCATACTTATAAAGATGAAGAAATTTACGGGAAGTCTTATCAGCCTGCTGAAGAAGTTCTTACGTACGATGAAAATAGAAAATCAGCAAATATCCTAGATAATAACCTTTAAACAAAACAAGAACGGAAAGCCTCGTATGATGCTTGGGGCTTTCCGTTCTTATTTTATAAAATATTTTGATTTATCAGCTTGCGAAGTTCTGGTAAATGAATATTTCTTTTTTCATTTAAAATGGTTTAATTGATAAAAATTAGGGGTATGTTACATAGTAAATGAAACGTTTTTGTGAACGTTGAAAAATTCCACTTTTATTTCTTGGATATCCTCTACCTATTACTTGACATTTATAGTATACTGGTACATATGGGTTATTTAAAGTTATTTTAATTTAAGAATAGAGAGGTTTAAGACGTTCTCAAAAGAAAAACTTATACTTATAGAATGAGGAGTGAAGTTACATGGTAACACTTTATACCTCACCAAGTTGTACATCTTGCAGAAAAGCTAAGGCATGGCTAGAAAAACATAACATCGCTTACAAAGAACGTAATATCTTTTCTGAACCGTTGACGCTTGATGAAATAAAGGAAATTTTACGGATGACGGAAGATGGAACAGACGAGATTATATCCACACGATCTAAAGTTTTTCAAAGCTTGGATGTTAATATTGAACAGCTGCCAATGAAAGACCTATTCACTTTGATACAAAAGAATCCTGGGCTATTAAGAAGGCCGATTATTCTTGATGAGAAGCGTTTACAGGTTGGATATAATGAAGATGAAATTAGAAGGTTCTTGCCAAGAACAGTTCGAACGTTCCAGCTGCGAGAAGCACAAAGAATGGTTAATTAATTTAAATAAAACGCATATATATGTAACAATAAAACGCAGAATGTGGTGTTCTGCGTTTTTGTTTTAGTGAAGAAGAGTATTATAGTGTTTACGAAGAATAATCCCGTGACAAAAGCAGGCTTTTCGTTTAGAATTATGTATTAACTATTCAAATCAGATAGTTATTGAAACTAAGCAAAAAATGGGAGAAAAATTTATATTTGTATAGGCATATTAATTTCCAACATGCCAGACACTAACATACAATAGTAGTAATCAAAAGATGAATAGTTAGTAACATATTAGTTAATCTTTAATGATAATTCTTCATTGAATATAAATAACGGTGAAGTTATCTCTTCCACCTAACTGTTTAAACTTTATAAAATATGTAAATAAAAGGGTAAACATTTACTATGAAGAAGGGAGAGAAAGGGAATGGAAATAGAGAGAATCAATGAAAACACGGTTAAGTTTTATATTTCATATTTGGATATCGAGGATTTGGGGTTTGAAAGAGAAGAAATATGGTATGACCGTGAACGCAGTGAACAATTGTTTTGGCAAATGATGGATGAAGTAAACTATAAAGAGGACTTTAATGTTGATGGTCCTTTATGGATTCAGGTACAGGCATTAGAGAAGGGGTTAGAAGTCATAGTAACAAAGGCAAAAGTTACTAAAAATGGAGAGATTCAAGGTCATGAGGATATAGGAGATCTATCATATGATGAGAAGATTGAGAACTTGTTGGAAGATAAATTTGGCAAGAATGTAAAGAGTTCCGATGAGATTGATATGGTAGAAGGCTCCATGTGGATTATAGCGGGATTCGATAATTTTGAAGATGTTATACAATTAAGCCACTATTTCCAAGATGACACAGACAGCGTGGAAGAAACACTGTACTATTATAATAATAAGTATTACTTATTTATGGAGTTTTCACCGGACTTGCTTGACGATCATCTTCAGGAAGATCTTATCAGTCAAGTATTGGAGTTTGGCGATGATACGGATATGACTATTCATCTTCTTGAGGAATATGGAAAGAAAATCTTTGAATATCATGCATTTTCTAACATAAAATCACATTTTCCAGCACAATTATAGGCATGCCAATTATTGCGTGCCTATATTTTTTTATGGAATAAAAAGGATAAAGGGGGTTTTTGTCGAATGGAGTAGTTGGAGGTGATGATGTATGTTACAAGCGAAGATGAAAAATGGACAACTTATTACGCTCATTCATTTATCTAAAAAAGAAGTAGAAGAAATTAAATCAAGAGGAGAGGAATTCTATTGTCCAGAATGTAGTCAGCCTGTTCTGGTGAAATCGGGAATCAAAGTTATTTCCCATTTTGCTCACTTCGCGGAAAAAAACTGTTCTCTCGCTGAGAATGGAGAAGGTGCGTATCACGAGAGTGGGAAGATACAATTATACAACTGGTTAAAGAAGCAACGATACGAAGTTCAGCTAGAAGCATTTATTCCAAGTATTGTTCAGCGTCCTGATATACTATTAACCCTTTATGATAAGAAGATTGCCATTGAATACCAGTGTGCACAGGTGCCAATTGAGATTATTCAAAATCGGAATAGAGGTTACCTGAATGCTGGAATTATTCCAATATGGATTCTAGGTGCGAATAAATTTATAAGAATATCACAGAATAGATTTAAGTTAACTCCTTTTCTTACCCAATTTTTACATCAATTTTCCTCTTCGTATCCTTTACTTTTACTTTATTTCTGTCCAATTACGTCTCAATTTGTTAAAATACAAAACATTATTCTTACCGGCAGTGGCCAAGCTTTTGGGTCACTATCTGTAAAGAAATTGTACCATAGCGCCTTTCCATCATTATTTTCTGTAGACAATTACCATGAAGCATTAACCTATCGATATTGGAAAAGAGAAAAGGAAGCCTTCCGCCAAAACGTAAGAGGCAAGCTTTATGGAGAGGAATTAGCTTGGCATAAATGGCTGTACGAAAGGGGTACCCATTATGAGTATCTACCTTCTAGTATTCATTTACCTGTTAAGGATCAGTATCGAATGAAACTGCCGCCGTGGAATTGGCAGAGCAGATTATTAATGGACATTCTTCACCCGCTCTCTAAAGGGCATGTTTTCTCCATTCATAAAGCAAAATACTCCTTGAAGAAATATTACTCCCCCTCTGTACACTTTCCTTTAATCCATTCGCATGGTGAACCAATCCTGCAATATCTTCATTTATTAGAGCGATTAGGCTATTTAACATCCATCTCGGATACTCATTTCAGGAAACAAATGATTTTTCCATTTTATACAAATGTGGAAGAAGCTGTTAAAGGAGACAGGCGATTACTTGAAGTACTAGAAAGCAAAATATGAGCATGTTTCGGGAATAATTCGTTATACTAAATGAATAAGGTATTTAAAGGATTCTTGAAATAAATCCCGAATATAGAAACAGTAAGAAAAAGGAGGAATTAATATGACAAATCAAACAAAAGAATTACCAAAACGTTCCGAAATTCCTGTTGAGAAAACGTGGAGACTAGAAGACATATTTACTTCAGATGAGGATTGGCAAGAAGAATACACAAAGCTTCAGAAGGATATTCCGGAAATCTCAAAATACCAGGGAAAGCTTTCTTCTTCTGCTGATACCTTATATGAATTATTAAGCCTGCAAGATAAACTTTCAGAACGATTAGGAAAGCTCTATACATACGCACACATGCGCAACGATCAAGATACGACAAATTCTTTTTATCAAGCAATGAATGCGCAAGCGGAAAACGTGCTGACGCTGGCTTCCAGTAAAATGAGTTATATTGTTCCTGAAATTTTAGCGATGGATGAAGGGAAAATAGAATCATTTTTAGAAGACAAAAAGGAACTGCAGTTATATAAGAAAACGCTAGATGAAATTACGCGTGCTCGCCCTCATGTTTTAAGTGAAAAAGAAGAGGCCTTGCTTGCAGAAGCCTCTGATCCATTATCAACGGCATCTCAAACCTTCAGCATGCTCAATAATGCCGACTTAACCTTCCCAAGCATTAAGGATGAAAATGGGGAAGAGGTGGACTTAACGCATGGGAGATATAGCAGATTTCTCGAATCAAAAGACAGACGAGTAAGAGAAGATGCGTTTAAGGCTATGTATAAAACATATGGAAGCTTTAAAAATACATTTGCTTCTACTTTAAGTGGGAATATAAAGACACATAATTTCTCCGCAAAGGTTCGAAACTATGAATCGGCAAGACAAGCGGCATTGGATAATAATAATATTCCAGAACAGGTTTATGATAATTTAGTTGAAGCAGTTAATAATAAGCTGCCTTTGCTGCACCGCTATACAGAGGTACGCAAGAAAGTTTTACAGCTAGATGAACTTCACATGTATGATTTATATACACCGCTTGTTAAAGATGTAGATATGAAGATAAGCTATGAGCAAGCAAAAGAATATGTACTAAAGGGATTAGAGCCACTTGGAGAAGATTATGCTAACATCCTTCAAGAATCATTTAATAATCGCTGGATTGATGTAGAAGAGAACAAAGGAAAACGAAGTGGTGCATATTCTTCCGGTGCATATGGAACCAATCCATATATCTTATTAAACTGGCAGGATAATGTAAACAATACATTTACACTCGCGCATGAACTTGGTCATTCTGTTCATAGTTACTATACAAGAAACAATCAACCATATCGTTATGGAAACTATTCTATATTTGTTGCAGAGGTCGCATCTACTTGTAACGAGGCACTACTCAATGATTACCTCATCAACCATTTAGAAGATGAAAAAGAAAAACTGTATATTTTAAATCATTTCCTCGAAGGATTCCGTGGTACGGTATTTCGTCAAACGATGTTTGCGGAATTTGAGCATGATATTCATGTCCGTGCCCAGAATGGGGAAGCACTAACTGCAGACAAGTTAACAGAAATATACTATGAGTTAAATAAGAAATATTATGGGGAAGCGGTTGTATCAGATGAAGAAATTGGTCTGGAGTGGGCTCGTATCCCACATTTTTATTACAATTACTATGTGTATCAATATGCGACAGGTTATTCTGCTGCTACTTCCTTAGCAAATCAAATTTTAACAGAAGGGGATACTGCGGTAGAACGATATCTGCAATTCTTGAAAGCAGGAAGCAGTGACTATCCAATTGAGGTATTGAAAAAGGCTGGGGTAGATATGACATCTAAACAGCCAGTTCTAGCAGCATTAGATGTATTTGAAGAGAAATTAACCGAAATGGAAAAGCTTTTATTAGGATAAACAGTAATGGCTGGCCAAATAAGGCCAGCCTTTGTTTTTCGACAAAATAAGACAAAATTTGAACTTTTTGTGAAAACATGAACATTGCCCTTGTTATTTTAATACGAAGCTGATAATATAAATTTGTAAGTTAATTACAAACAAAAACCCCTTTTGTTTGATCATGAAACTTTCTCCCATCCCCCTTTGTATTTTATACAAAGAACGGACTTAGGATATACGCTGCCCCGTATATCCTTTTTATTTTCTCTTAAATATTATTCCTGCAACAATTCAGGTTGATAGTAACATTCTAGAGTAGCACACCTGATCTTTAAGGAGTTACTAAAAGTAACCGTTATCATTGAACATTTTGTGAATATATGAACATCAACCTTGCCATTTTATTTGGAAGCTGATAATATAAGTTTGTAAGTTAATTACAAACAAAAACCCCTTTTGTTTGATCATGAAACTTTCTCCCATCCCCCTTTGTATTCTATACAAAGAACGGAAAAGGATATACGCTGCCCCGTATATCCTTTATTTTTTTGCCTAAAAAAGCCAGTGCTCCCAGGGAAGTAAAGTAAATTATTTGTTCTTTAGCGTATCCGCCTGCGATTTGTGTTTTGATTGGCAAAGGAATAGATCGTTAAATAAATAGAAATAAACAATAGTGGCAAGGTAAGATAAAGCGGAATTAATTGTAACAATCCCAGTATGTTTAAGAAAAAAGAAATGATTAACAAGATAAAAAATAAAAAAGGAATAAGCTGTTGCATCGACCACACTCCTAACGTCCAAGTATTACTAGGAGTGTATGAAGAAGAAGCTGTGTTTAGAATTGAACTTTTTGTGAATCCATGAACATTGTACTTGTCTTTTATAATAAAAACTGTTAATATTTGTTTGTAAGTTAATTACAAACAAAAACCCCTTTTGTTTGATCATGAAACTTTCTCCCATCCCCCTTTGTATTCGATACAAAGAACGGAAGAAAAAGGATATACGCTGCCCCGTATATCCTTTTTTAATGCTTATATTTCCAAAAGGTTCCGTACTTCGCATGAATTCGACTGACCTTCTGTTTGAATAGTAATTTTTTCATTTCCTTCTCTGTTTTAGAAGGGGTCCAATCATATACCACTGAGATTTCTTTACTTCCGACAATCCCATTATCCTTTATAAATGTCTCTAAGGGCGGCTTCTCTGATGGAATAGGACTCATTTGCAGAATTTCTTGTAAAATAAGTTCATATACTTCATAAGGGTAAAGACCAGTAATCTTAACTCCTTGCTCGTCATTTGATTGATTGAAAAAGACTAAAGTTGGAGTAGATTTAATATCCATTTCCCTAGTAAGTTTAACATCGCATTGAAATGCTTTCTTAGCTGTTTCAGAGTATAAATCTTCCGCAAATTCTTCTGTATCAATCTTGGCTTCTTCTGAAATTTGCATTAATACTTCCTCATCAGATATGTCTAATTTATGAAGAAAAAGTTTCTCCTGCGTTTTTCTTAAAAAAGCTTTACCTGCTTTTTTCCCCTGAATTTCTGCAGCTTTAATTGCGATGGACACGTTCCATGGATTGGCTATCGAATTTTCTAACCAGAAATCGCCATCACAACTCATACCTGTACGTCTTGCAACTCTTTCCCAATGTTCTCTTAATTTGATGTGCTTATTAGGATCGTTAGCATCCATCGCATTTAAAAAATTGCTAACTATGATTCGTACGGTGAAGAATCTTCCATACTCTACTGATAATTTCTTTAAAAAAGGTTCTAACGACCAGCATTCTGGGCAAAGAGGATCAATAAAAACGTACATTTCTACTGGTTTTGGACTTAACTCCTTCGATGTGTACGGTTCTGAACTGTTTGCTTTATCTGCATTCTTTAGCCCAAATTGATTCCAACTCACATCGAATTCTCCTTTCCTTTATTCAGGTGTATTCATCATATGGTTAGCTGTTAAGGTCAATTTTTCAAACATGATTGTACGATATGGCTCCTCCAAACCTGCTTCCTCAAGTGCTTCTTTCATACAGTGAAGCCAAGCGTCTCTTCTAGTAGGTGTAATGGGAAATGGTAAATGTCTTCTTCTCATCATTGGATGGCCTCGTTCCTCTTCATAGAGCCTTGGTCCGCCAAAAAATTGAGTTAAGAATAATGTTTGTTTCCTGGCCGTTTCGGTTAAATCAGTTGGGAAAATTGGTATTAAATCCGGGTGCTTTCCAACCCTTTTATAAAAGGCGTTAACAATTTGCTCTATTGTTTCAAAGCCACCAATGGCCTCGTAGATGGTTCCATGTTTATTTTCGATCATCATACTCTCCTTGCAGATTTTGTATATATTTTAGCAAGGAAAGGGAGAGAAGGGCAACCAATCTGATTTACTACAAAAATGAGCCATGACCTATTTTGCGGTTGTGGAGCTCTCCATGTGGGGCTAACACGTCGGTATGATTTATAAACCCACAGGGAGAAGTTCACTTTAGTAGAGAACGGTAAAATCTTTCAATTTTATTTGGTGTCTCTTTTCTTTCAATTTGAAAGGTATCCAGAATTTGTTGGAAAGTATAAATGCCATCATCTTTATTATTTGCTTCCAGCTCTAATTCATAATCTGATTCATTATTATATATACTATAGTCCAAAACAAGTAATGTCCCATGATAGGGGATTTCTCTTCGGATAGTCGTTAATTCTCCAAGGAAACGAAGTTCTTTTTCAACAATTCCCAGATTGGTTAATTGTTTGGAGATGGTTGCCTTTGGAACAAATTCATTATTTCTCCATTTGTAAGCTTCCTCTTTTGTTATTTGTTCATGGGTCTCTAGTAGACCTAACATATGAGGCTCCTTAAGTGTAAGGTAATAGTTGCCTTCTTTTTCACGAATCCTTAATGCACTACCTTTGGATTTTAAAGAGAAATCATCTGTCTCGAAATAGTAATTCGTTTGCTTGATTCCATCCATAGGGAAGGGCAACTGACTTAACAATAAGTCAAATTCTTTTTTAGTTAACAAGTTTTTAAATTCAATTTCTATCTCTTGTGTCATGTTCCAAACCTCCTTTACGGTAGTATTAGGAATGTATAGTAAAACATAGGGGATTACCCAATGTAAAGCAATGCCTGTCTTCTTGTTGAGAATAGTTAAAAAATTACCTAGTTAACTTCTCAACTATAAAACCATCCTATAAAGAAAGATGCGATTTTTTTTCAATTAATCCTTCTATTATTATTGATTATGGCCAATTCCTTATTATTATGCAAAGAATTGAATCAGACGCTAGTATGTTAAAATAATTTAGGCTATAATTTTGTTGTAGGAGTGTGTTGTTATGAATTGGGAACCTATGCTTGCTCCTTATAAACAAGCAGTGGAAGAACTAAAAGTAAAATTAAAAGGAACACGGACTCAGTTTGAACACCAGAGTAGCCACTCTCCCATTGAATTTGTCACTGGAAGAGTAAAACCGATTCCAAGTATATTAGAAAAAGCGAAGACAAGAAATATTCCTCTGGATAATATTGAAAAAGAGATTTATGATATTGCTGGAATTCGTGTAGTATGCCAGTTTGTAGATGATATTTACACGATCGTTAAGATGCTTCGTGGTAGGAATGACTTTACAATAGTAGAGGAAAAGGACTATATTACAAGAAAAAAAGAGAGTGGCTATCGTTCATACCACTTAATTATAGAGTATCCAGTCGAAATGATTCAAGAGAAAAAATTGGTATTAGCGGAGATACAAATCCGTACACTGGCTATGAATTTCTGGGCTACGAATGAGCATTCATTGAATTATAAATATGCTGGAGAAATCCCGGTCGAGGTAAAAGAAAGATTACAGCGCGCTGCGGAAGCGGCATTTAAATTAGATGAAGAAATGTCAAAAATAAAGCATGAAATTCAAGAGGCGCAACGAGCATTTCGTCGCAAATAGGAAAAATGAAAGGCCTTAAACTTGGTTAGAGATTAGGAGGATACAATGAAATTTAAAATTGTTTCCAGAGGGGATAATCGATCTGAAAAAATAAAAGCAACGATGAAGCAATACTTAACCGAATTTGATTTGGAATATAATAGGGAAGAACCAGATCTCGTTATTTCAGTTGGGGGAGATGGCACCTTTCTCGAGGCTTTTCATCGCTATGTTCATCGCTTAGATAAAACAGCATTCATTGGTGTGCATACAGGACATCTAGGTTTTTATGCGGATTATACACCAGAAGAACTAGAGAAGTTAATTATTGAAATTGCAAAAACACCATATCAAATTGTTGAATATCCGTTATTAGAGGTCATAATCCGAGATAAAAGCGGCAAAAAGGAAGACCGTTTGCTTGCGTTAAATGAAGCAATGATTAAGACAGCAGAAGGATCTGTAGTTTTTGATGTTAAAATAAAAGGAGAGCACTTTGAAACCTTTAGAGGAGACGGTATATGTATTTCAACACCTTCTGGCAGTACTGCCTATAATAAGGCGCTTGGAGGGGCAATTATCCATCCATCGATTGAAACGATACAATTAACAGAAATGGCATCTATTAATAATCGAATATTTCGTACAATAGGTTCTCCGTTGATTTTACCGAAACACCATACATGCTTACTCGAGCCAATCAAGGAAAAGAGCTTTATTATTGCTATCGATCACTTTAGTCGAACTTATAATAATGTAAAGTCCATTCAATGTCGGGTAGCGAAAGAAAGAATTCGCTTTGCGAGATTTCGCCAATTTCCTTTTTGGAATAGGGTGAGGGATTCGTTTGTTGCTGAGGATAATAATAATTTGTAGTGAGGATTTTATAATATGAAGTGGGTCATTAGCCAAGAGCATCACAAGATGCTTGTTCGTGATTACCTAAAGGACGTTGGGCGCTTTTCCAGAAGAATATTAATCGATGTTAAGAAGAATGGGAAGATTCTGGTTAATGGGCTGGAAAGAACGGTAAGGCATGTTCTGCTAGAAGGAGACCAGCTACAAGTTGTATTTCCACCTGAAACTATCGGAACATATATGAAAAAGGAAAACATACCCCTAAATATTGTATATGAGGACGAAGCTGTGGTGGTTATCGATAAACCTGCAGGAATTCCGACTATTCCCTCTTTGCATCATCCAGCAGCTTCACTAGCAAATGGACTTCTGGCATATTATGAAAAAATGGACATCCCGTATACAGTTCATGTCGTAACAAGATTGGATAGGGATACATCAGGGCTGGTGCTTATTGCGAAACATCGCTACAGTCATTCTTTATTAGCTGCCTCACAGAAATCGGGAAAAATCAAACGCAAGTACCAAGCAATCGTAGAGGGAATACCAGCAGAGAAAGAAGGAAAGATTGATGCCCCTATAGGTCGGAAAAAAGACTCAATCATTGAAAGAATGGTTTTAGAAACAGGAAAGCCTGCACTTACACATTATAGGAGGCTAAACACTTATACTTCTCATTCCCTGCTGGATATTCAGCTTGAGACAGGAAGAACGCACCAAATCCGTGTTCATTTCGCTTATCTGCATCATCCATTAGCTGGAGATGATTTGTATGGAGGCCAAACCAACATAATCAATCGACAAGCTTTACATTGTTATGAGCTTACATTTGAGCATCCTTTTAGTCATGAAATGATACAAATAACATCTAATCTTCCAGATGATATGCTTTCCGCACTTAAAAGGATAGAAAAGGACTAATCCAAGTTTCTAAATTTCTCTTCAACAAATTCTTGTAAAGAGGGAACGGAAACGGTCTCTTCTTCAGGCAATCGAAAAGCCGTTAACTTGTTGCCGAATACACATCCGGTATCAATGTTAATGGTTTTATTTTTTATTCTTGGTTCCAATACTGGAGTATGTCCATAGATAATCCATTTATTACCTTGGTAAGATTTGGCCCAATCTCTGCGAATCGGGCGACCGTCTGAGTGAGACTCGCCAGTTATATCACCATATAATACAAATGTCTGAACCCTTTTACCTGTTTGTCCAATCAAATCCTCTTTTATTCCTGCGTGCGCTACTACCGCGTTTTGTTCTTTAATTTCGAGATATAGTGGGGCTTGTTCATAAAGTATTTTAAACTGTTTTTTTATCTCGGTTTGCTCCTTCCCATTCCTTGCTTCAAATTCTGCAACTGTTGTTTCAAGTCCATGTTTAAGTTGGACTTTATTGCCTAAAAAGAAGCGGTACAGTTTGTTGCAGTGATTTCCAGGAACGTATTTCGCTATTTTGTTTTTTACAACCATTGTATAAACTAATTGCAAGACAGCGATAGAAGCAGGACCCCTGTCTGTTATGTCACCGACAAATACAGGAATTCTTCCATCTGGATGTATAAAAATATTATCCTTTTCCTTATACCCCAAAACCATAAATAAGTGCTTGAGTTCTTCAAAGCAACCATGTACATCCCCAATTACATCAATCTTCATTTATAGCACCTCTTTTTTTTTGTTATCACTAGGCAACTACATGCAGATATATTAGCGTTTGTTTATATTATAATATGAATGGTAAAATGAAACATCGATCTGCTTTTGTTTTACGATTAATAGTACGTGCTGCTTTAATCACTAGCAGGTTCATCTAAGTTTATATGCTATCCACATTGTATCCTATAATTGTCTTTTTATCGCAGTAAGTCGGCTATAAGACCATTTACGTGGAGAATACAAAAAATGTAAGTGGGGGAGTAATTCTTATCGAACGCCCAATTCGGTCGGCCTACAAGATGGAGGTCACAAAGATGTTACCACAAAAGGCTTCCGTCGGGGAGTCCAAGGACGTAGCGGGTATAGTCTTTGTACCTTGCCGGTGAGAGATGTAAGGAACTCCCAACTAGGTGAAGTTTCACTTTGTCGTTTCATAAAAGAGAAGAAGGGGAAAACAATAAAACTGAAGGTCCATACGAGAAAGGAAGTTATCATATGGAAGAAACCAATGCAAATTATGAAGAGCAATATGAAGAAAAGTATAAAGAATATTCAGAAAATGTATTGACTACATTAAATAATAAAGATATGGATGAATTCAGAGAAGTATTTCTAGAAATGCATCCATACGATCAAGCAATGTTTTTTAACGAACAATCGAAAGAAAATCGTATGCTTATCTATGCTTACTTAGCTCCAAATGAGCTTGCAGACGTTATGATAAATATTGAACTAGAGGAAACAAAAGGATTTTTTATGGAAATGGATCCTAGATTTGCTGCAATGGTCTTTTCGCAAATGCCTGCCGATGATGCAGTTGATACATTAAATCAGCTAGATAAAGATGCAGTTGTAAGTTTTTTAACCATAATGGATAAAGATGCTGCTAATGAGATAAAACACTTGCTGCATTATGAAGAAAAAACCGCCGGTAGTATTATGACTACCGAATATGTAGCGATATTAAAATCGCAAACAGTAAATGAGGCACTGCTTCATTTAAAGCAAAAAGCCCAAGAAGCTGAAACCATATATTATTTATATGTACTTGATGATGACAAACGCTTAGTTGGTGTTGTTTCTCTACGTGACCTAATTATTTCTTCTGATTCTACACTTATCGGTGAAATAATGAGTGAGAATATTGTAGCTGTATCTGTTGCGAGAGACCAAGAGGAAATCGCCCAAATGTTTCGGGACTATGATTTCTTAGCACTCCCAGTTGTAGACTTTCAAGATCACCTTTTAGGGATTATCACAGTTGACGATATTTTAGATGTAATGGAAGAAGAGGCAAGTGAGGATTATTCAAAACTAGCCGGGATATCTGAAACAGACCGCCCGAATGATAATGCCTTCTCTGCTGCTAAAAAGCGATTGCCTTGGTTAGTTATCCTTTTATTTATGGGAATGTTCACAGCCAGTTTAATTGGTCAGTTCGAACAGACTCTAGATCAAGTAGCTGTACTAGCTATTTTTATCCCTTTAATCGCTGGAATGGCAGGGAATTCTGGAACACAAGCACTAGCCGTTGCTGTCCGTGGTCTAGCAACCGGAGACTACGAGAATACAGGGAAAATCAAATTAATATTCAGGGAAACAGCAACAGGGTTTATTACAGGTACCGTCTGTGGCATTGTCATTTCCTTTGTCATTTTCTTCTGGAAAGACGATCTTTTCCTCGGAATTCTTGTCGGTGTTTCCATTATGGCTTCTATTGTGGTTGCGACTATAGCAGGTTCTCTTGTTCCAATGATTATGGATCGCTTTAACATTGACCCAGCAGTAGCCTCGGGTCCATTTATCACTACTATCAATGACATTATATCTGTTCTTATCTATTTTGGCTTAGCTACTACGTTTATGGCCTATTTATGAATCGCACATCTTCCCCATGGGAAGGTGTTTTTTATTACAGCCTAGGAAATTATAAAATGAACGACCTGTGGATATTCCTTATCATGAAGAAAAGCCCCGTCCGGCTCCAGCGCTAAAGCTAAGCAGATCTTTTGGTGGGACGAGCATTGCGCAGTCCCAAACTTCACGCTCCTCCACTACGATAACGTTCAACTTAGTTGAACTTCCTTAATTAAGTCATAGGGTGCGCCGACTAAAACTGGCTTCCGCCAACGTCGGCGTACCCCATAAAGGGGCATGTTTCCTTTATCTCAATGCGGGTAAGAGAAGTTCGACTAAGAACGCCATATCACGTGGCAGATCTTCTCGATGGGACGAGTAATCGCAGTCCCAACGTCGATTCACCCCACGTCCTTGAAAAAGAAAGCCACTTTTTCTGCGTGCGATGTTTCGCTGCCGAAGCGTTCCTTGTCCTGTGGGGCGCAGTTTGTACGTTGCTACGACGCACAGGACGTGCTAGTACAAACGCTTTTTGATGGGACGAGTAACCGCAGTCCCAGGCGTTGCGACAGGACGTCACGTTTTTAGCCTGTAAGGGCGCTTGCGCCTTTGTTCCAGCCAGTTTTCCAACAAAGAAGTAGGCATTTGCACATCCAAAAAGTGTCCTACATATACTAGGATAGTAAATGGTACTACAAAGGAGAGAGAGACATGAAAGAGAAGAGGTATGCAAAGGGCCCTGTATTATTTATTAATCAGCCTTCCATCGCTCCTCCAAGAGCATTGATGCAGGATCATTATGTAACACCAAGAAAGAGTAAGGAAGCATCCATTAATGATAATAAATCAACCGTACAAAGAGTCCGGCCGAAGCAGAACATGATGAAACAGCGAATAATGGATAAAGTTAATACAGAAGAGATGGGGGAAACGGAAAGCTCAACCTCTGAATCAACTGGTCCAACATACCAGAAAGAAAAAGAGAAAACAATAATTCAGGAGAAACAGTCCGAACGGAAGCAATTTAAAGATTTATCCTTAGAGGAAAAGGTGAATTATTTTTTAGATACATCAGACTACGCCCCAAAACTAAAATGTGAGATTAAGGTAAATGATAAATCTTATAAAGGATTTATTCAAGATTTCAAAGAGGGTATTGTTTACATGCAAACGGGGAGACGTTCGGTTGAAATAGATTTTAAGGAAATTAGTCAAATTAGATTATTAGGTTTTTGAGGCAATAAAGGGAGCACCAATGAGTAGGATGAACCATCTCTTTGGTGCTCATTATCCAGATTAACTTGCTGTAAAATCTCCACTGAGTACAAGTTTCACTTTATATATTAGTCATTGTTAAATATACTGATTGCTGGTAAGCAAGTAACATGGCAGAAGCAGTCCAAGTCTACTGTAATACAGATTCCAGTGCCCTCTAATCTTTTCGTATCCTGATCTGTTGGATCTTTTAAGTGGTCCTTACCACAAGTTTGACCATCAGCTAATAGTAATTCTAATACAGCACAGCCATCTTCATCCACTTTTTTCACTCGGAAGATAAAGCTTGCTACAATATCGCTCATCCCAAAACCGTTATGAATTTTTCTCTCTGCACCGAACCCTTTAAATGGTTTGCAATCTTTACAATAAAGAATAACTGGTACTGTATCTAAACCATTTGGGTTATCAGTTTCTCCTAATAGGTCACTGATTGACTGCTCACAACTAGTATCACAGCAATTCTCTATAATATCATTTTGTGCTTCCACTATATCTCTAAGAATATCTTCTACACAGTTTCCTGTGTCATGATTTTTCCCACAACCCATGATAATAGCTCCTTTCGTTATTTGGTGAACTTTCCTTAATAGAATATGTATCCTGGTACATATGGTGTGGGCATATATTGATATTTCTGGAGGTTTGACTTATAGTTTGATGATTTTTCATGATAGCTACCTAGGCAGTCCCCTTTTCTATTCATAAGCTATTAAAGGGAAGGGTGATCTCATGGACAAAGATAAATTACTTTATAACGTTAAAGTGATTGAAAAGCATCTGGAAAAAAATGAAAAGTGGTTTCAACAGCCAGAGAAAAAAATGAAAAGTTTTGAAAAAAATGCAGGAGCTTGGAATAAGGAATTTTTAGAAGAGATAAGTAACATTGAGAAAGTAATGAAGAAATTAGAAAATTATTTTGAGTCGTAGACATATTTATTAGGTGATTCGGGAAAGTAATAATAGAACGGCCGTAAATTTAGATATGTATTCGAAAGCTTTAATACAGATGGGGAGGGATGATATTGGGGTATATATTGCCATTAGAGAATTACCAATATAGTCAGTATCATAGCCGAATAATAAAAAATAAGCAGCCTAATCAAGCAAAATCTGTGGAAAAGCCGTTTAAAGCAGTGCTAGAAAAGAAACACCAAGATCTAAAAGGAAAGTATGACCGTATATACCAGAAACCCACTTCTCCTTACCAAACTTATCGCTCAGATGTTGAATTGGAAACTCTCCACTTCAAAGGTAAGTATGTTAATGAAACGATTTAAGCTATAAAAATTAGAAGTGAGATTTCTATGGCTACCAAATTTGATATGATAAGTTTTTCAAAAGCATTAAGAATATTGATTGACTAACTTAAATGGGATGTTTATTCAACATCCCATTTTTGATGATTTCGATTATAGAATGGTAAGAGGAATAAAGGTTCTCCTTTCGTATATTCAGCATAGAATATCTCTTTAATATCCTTATATCCTTGTTCTGTTAATTGATTGTGGAGCCAGTCCTCTGTAAGGTTCTTTTCTTTTAGGTTATCATAGATGATTTCTCCATCATTGACTAGGGTAGTTGATAAATTAATTTCCTGGGGAGATAAGTTCAAATCTTTCCTGGTTGGAGTTTGATAATCTGACTTTTTTAAAACAGATAATGTCCCATTTGATTCTAAAATTGCAAATTCAACTTCCTGTAAGGTAAAGACATCTTTAGATCGGAGTAAATGCTGGAGTTGATTTATATCAAGCTTATTTTTTTCCATTACGTCCCTAACTAGCTTCCCATTGTAGATCACGATGGAGGGACTGCCTTCAATAAGATTTCGAGTTCGCTTGTACTTTTGTGTAATAATTTCAAGTGAATACATCATTATGCCCCATATTCCTACTACAAATGCTATCTCTGGCACACCTGCTTTATCATCGAACAGGGCATTTCCCACTAATTCACCTAATAACAAAGCTGAAATAAAATCAAATGGAGTAATTTGTGATATCTGTGTTTTTCCCAGAATTTTTGTTGTCAGGAATAATGCAAGAAAGCCAAATAGTGTTTCAATAAACATCGTACCGAAATTTATCGTCATAGTGAATTTCCCCCTAGTATTTTAAACATTCACTTCATATCATAACCATTTGGAGAAGAAACATGCTTACAAAAAATGTATAGAAGGTATGGCAATTATATATCTCCTTTTGAAAAAATCTGGATGGGAGGTTTACGGGTTCGTTTATGTTGGCTTGTTTATGGAGGCAGGGGAGAGGGAAACGTTATTCTCAATGTAAAAGTGTATTTGAAAAGCCTGATAAACATATGTTTACCAGACTTTAAGCTGTTTTTTATTTTGTTTACTAAGCATTAAAGGCTAACTGTTTATAATGCTTTTATCATGGTTACATGCGGAATCCCAGCATCCATAAATTCATCTGAGACTGTTTCATATCCTAACTTGCTATAGAATTCCACAGCATGAATCTGAGCATTTAACTTCGCTTTTTTATAGCCCTTTTCCTTTATCTCTACTTCCATGGCCTGAATTAGCGCCTTCCCAATCGACTTTCCGCGGTAACCTTTGAGCACACAGATTCGTTCTAACTTACCATATTCTTCGACAAAACGTAATCTGCTCGCAGCAATGGGCTTATGGTTATCAAGTGCTAGGAAATGCATAGCAGTATCATCAAATTCATCTAGCTCGATTTCTTTTGGAACTTTTTGTTCATGAACAAACACTTCTAGTCTTACTTGAAAAGCTTGTTCACGTTCTTCAGGTGTCATTACTATTTTGATGTTCATACCTTTTCCTTTCCAAATACAAATGTTTCATAAACAGTCCATGAACCATTATCTAGTTGATATAATAATTGAAAGCGATCAATAGAATCTTCAAACTCGAATTTAGTCATTTTAAGAGTCCCAACCACATCAGAAAATTCATCATCACTTAGGTTTTGTGCAATTGTAATATGCGGAACAAAACTGTGCTGCATATTGTTAGTGAATTTACCTCTATGAAGTTGCTGCTGTAGTTCCACTAACTCCTGAGTGGGTTCCACCTTAAAGTAGATGGTATTCGAAACAGGAGAGAAGTTACTTACTTTATTAATATTTACTTTAAATGGTTTCGTAGCATTTGCAATGTGCTTAAGCTCCACAATTAATTCCTCTATGGTCGCATCATCTGCTTCGAATCCTGATTTTAACGTAATGTGAGGTGGAATTAGTGCATAATGTGAGTCATAACGTTTACGGTATGAATTAGCTTCATCTTGGATAGGTTTTGACGGAAAGATTGCAATACCATATTTCATAAAATGACCTCCTGAAATTTATATTAAAATTAATTATCTTGGAATTAACTGATGGCCTAATCCAAATCATTAAACATGGTTGATAGTGTATGTGGCATGTCTTTTTGCCAGTATTTCCAAGTATGGTTTCCATCTTCTATTTCATGATAGGTATAATTCGCGCCTTTCTTATTCAAGAGATGATTCAATTCGCGGTTTGGTGTTAATAAATCCTCTACTTTTCCATCTGATAGAACGGCTTCATCTTCTCTGGTACCGATTATATGGTAAAAATCGATGGTAGAAAAGTCAATTTCTGAGTCTCTAACCAATTGCAGCACAGCTTCATCAATATAAGGGGAATGCATAATCACCTTACCAAAAGTATTCGGGTATGTTAGTGCTGTTACAAGGGCAAAGGTTCCTGCAAGAGAATCCCCCATTAAGGCACGCGTACTCCCTAATTGGTTAGATGGAATCATCTCGTCTAGAAGTGGAACAAGTTCGTGCACAATAAACTTTGTATAAGCTTCATGTTCTTTACCGTTTGGATGGTACTTATTACGCCTGTCCTGCCTATTTTTATAATGGATTCCAACAAAAACTGTGTTACTGATATTCCCATCCTCATGCAGTCGATCACTAAAGGTTGCTACTCTGCCCATTTGAAAGTAATCGTTTCCGTCTTGCATGATACAAATATTGTATCTATACAAGGGAGAGAAAGTTTCAGGCTGGTAGATTTTAATGGTGTGTTCTTCTTGTAAATAATTACTATCGATGGTTTTTTCTGTCATGGTTCCTTTTCTTCCCATTGTATCAGCCCCCTTAGATAAGTGGATATACTTATTTTACCATTTATCTATATTTTTTTCGATTTTTTCTCGCTAATAAAATGGCTTTAATCCCCTCACTTAAAGAATCTATGGAGAATAAAAGAATTATAAATGGAGGAGGGCGTTATTTCACAACCTTTGCCACCATCTCACTGAGTGAAGTTTCACTTATTATCGATTATAGCTGTCCTTTATATAGCTGGTAGTAATGACCTCTCTGTTTAATGAGAGATTCGTGATTACCTTTTTCAATAATTCTTCCTTGTTTTAACATGATAATTTGATCAGCTTCTTGTATGGTGTTTAAGCGATGAGCAATAACTAAGCACGTTCTTCCTTTCATTAACCTTGCTAGTGCTTCTTGAATCTTGATTTCTGTAACCGTATCAATATTGCTTGTTGCCTCATCAAGAATAAGAATGGTTGGCTCTGCTAGAAGAGCACGGGCTATTGTAATAAGCTGTTTCTGTCCCTTGCTTATACCGCTGCCTTCTTGGTCTAAATATGTGTCGTATTTTTCAGGGAGCTTCATAATAAATTCATGTGCATTCGCGTCTGTTGCAGCTTGAATAATATCTTCATCACTTGCATCCAGCTTTCCATATCGGATATTTTCTTTGATTGTACCCTTGAATAAAAAGGATTCTTGAAGTACAAAGGCCATATGTTTTCGTAAGCTTGCCCGCTTGATCTTCTGAATGTTCATTCCGTCAATCATAATGTTCCCGCTATCATAATTATAGAAACGCGAAATAAGATTGATAATTGTTGTTTTTCCTGCACCAGTATGTCCAACAAATGCAATCGTTTCATTTGGCTTGGCTTCAAAACTAATGTTCTTTAATATAGGTTTATCTTCATAAGCAAAAGTAACATCCCTAAATTCAATATGTCCTTTTTGAATTTTATACTCTATTGCATTCTCCTCATCTATCTCTTCCATCGGTTCATCCAGTACATGAAACACTCTTTCCGCTCCTGCTATGGCGGATAACAGCAGATTGAATTGATTGGACAGCTCATTTAAAGGCCTTGTGAATTGTCTTGCATATTCTGTGAAAATCACAATCACCCCAATTGTAACTAGAGTTGAATGGATTGCTAAAACTCCTCCTACAAAAGCGATGAAGCCAAAGCTTAAGAAATTCAGTGTATTCATCACTTTCGGGGTAAAACCGGCGATGGTTTGTGCCCAGAATCCTGTATTTCTTAAGCTTTTATTTTTTCTCTCAAATTCTTCGATGACAGTGCTCTCCTGAGAGTAGGTTTTAACAACATGCTGACCTGAAAGGATTTCTTCCACATAGCCATTTACATCCCCAATATCGCGCTGCTGCATTTTATATAGAGGTCCTGTTCGTTTCGTAATCCACCTTATGGAAAGGAACATGATAGGAATAATCGTCATGGTTACAGCTGTTAAAATCGGACTTAATGAGAGCATGATGAGGATTGTTCCAACTAGTGTTAACACACTAGATATAATCTGAATAACGGAAGAGTTCAATACATGATTTACATTATCTATATCATTGGTTAATCTACTCATTAATTCTCCGTGCTGACGTTTATCGAAGAAAGAGATTGGTAATCGATGGAAATGCTGAAATAAATCTTTTCTTAAATCATAGACGGTATTCTGTGCAATTCCAATCATCCAGTAGTTTTGAAAAAACATTGCAATTGAATGCAAAAAATAGACAAGGATTAAATTCATTAATAAGATGCCAAATCCTGCAATTTCTCTGGAAACAATAAAATCATCAATTGCCATTCCAACTAAATAGGGTCCTATTAAGCTTAATCCAGAGGTAGCTGCTACCATAAGGATAACAAGAGATAATTTCCACTTTTCCTTCGCTAAGTATTTTCCAATTCGATTTAGAGTAGCTCCCATATTTTTGGCACGTTTCTTCTCTGCGGAATCCTCCTTGCTAATTGGAATTTTTTTATATTGAAAGGGGGATTTTAGTTGATTAGTGAGCATTTGCAAATTCCTTTCCAGATTGGGATTCCACTATTTTTTTATATAATTTTGTTTCACTTAATAATAATTCATGTGTTCCTTGAGCAAGAATTTCTCCTTCATTTAATAAAATAATCTTATTGGCATTCCTAGCAGTAGAAACTTTCTGCGTAATAATGAACATCGTACAGTGATAATGTTGAATGGCTTCTAGCAGTTTTGCTTCCGTTTCTAGATCAAGTGCACTTGTGCTATCGTCAAGAATAAGGATTTTCGGTTTTCTGATTAAAGCTCTGGCAATCGATATACGCTGTTTTTGACCACCTGATAAATTAACCCCTTTTTGCCCTACCCTTGTATCATATTGATTTGGTAAATCCATTATAGTGCGATGAATTTGAGCATCTTTGGCTGCTTGAATGATTTCCTTCTCTGTCGCACCTTGTTTTCCCCAGGCAATATTATCTTTGATCGTACCAGAGAAGAGCAGAGGGCTCTGCGGGACATAGCCGATTGTCAAGCGAAGCTCATTTAATCTAAAGTTCTTTATTGGCACATTATCAATTAGAATTTCTCCTTCTGAGGCATCATAGAGTCTTGGGATTAATTGAACGAGTGATGTTTTTCCAGCTCCAGTTGCTCCCATGAGGGCTAATCTCTCCCCGGATTGTACGGTGAAGGAGATATTGTTTATCACTTTTTTACTTGTATTCTGGTAAAAGAAAGCTACTTGTTTATATTCGACTTTTCCATGCGTAACGGTCGTTTTGTTCTCCGCATTTATTTGGTCTGTTAAGTCTATTTCTGCATCGAATACTTCTCCAATTCGCTCAGCTGAAGCTTTAGTACGAGAGATGGCCATAATGATAAAGGAGAACATAGAGATGGACATCGACACTCTCAATGCGTAGTTTACAACGGTAACAACTTCTCCCACATTCGTTATGTTGGAAGTGATATAGGTATTTCCAAACCATAGGATAAACACGATGCTCAGGTTCATTACTAGAAACAAAACTGGAGTAGAAGCTTCAATGAATCGGAATGTTTTCCTTGTAGATGCTGCCAAATTAATATTCGCCTCATTGAAACGGTCTTTTTCAAATCCTTTGCGATTGAAGGCTTTAATTAGCCGCATCCCGATTAAATTCTCTTGCATGACTGTATTCACCCTATCCACATTACCTTGAACTCTTCGAAACATCTTACTGGCAAATTTTAGTAATATTAATAAAAACAGAATTAGGAATGGAACGGTAAACAGAAAAATAATAGCTAACCTGCTATTAACGACAAAGGCCATAATGACCCCACCTAGAACAATTAAAGGTGCCTTCGCCATAATTCTTAATCCCATAAAGATCGTATTCTGCACCTGACGTACATCGTTCGTAAATCGGGTTACTAGACCGGAAGTTGGGTATTGATTCAAATTATTAAAGGAGAAAGCTTGTATTTTTTCAAATAGTTTCTGCCGTAAATCATAGCCAAAGGAAGAGCTTACATGGGAAGAGAAAAATGAATTTATAATCCCAGCTGCAAATGCGAATAGTGAAAGGCCAATCATTAAACTTCCCCAGATAATAATATTATCTATATTTTGATTCATAACACCTTCGTTGATCATCTTTCCCAGGAACAAGGGCAGGAGCAGTTCAACAGATAACTCCAGAAGCATTAATGAAAAAGCGATAACAGCAGGGAGTTTGTATGGTTTTAAGAAAGAAACGACATGTTTCACAATGAACCTCCATCAGCTTAGTAATTACCAGGTTTTAGCCTGGCGGATTTTCTTAGTTGTTAAAGAAAGAAATTTTCTACTATTATAATAGTATTTGTATTTATTATCCATAAAAGCACTTGTTTTATATATATATATTTGTTACATTGAGATTAACAAACAAATATCTTCTTATTTTAAAAAATGTTTTTTTGAAGTAAGGATAGAGGTGCGAAAATCATTAGTACTTATGTGGAGGAGAATGGGCTCCATGGAAGCATAGGGAAAGGGAGATTCGCCGAAGTAGAGGGATGCTCATCATCCTGAAGCTGGGTCTGTTATTGAATAAATGCAGAACTGTCATATAGGAGACTATATGGAGGGCTATCAAGCGAAGAACAAACGTCAAATGTTCTAAAGCAATAGCGAGCTCTCGTTATTGCTTTTTATATTAGTCCTCCACCCTTCACAAAAAAATCAAAGAAAAGGGTGTGTATTGAATGAATTTCGGTAAAATATTAACAGCTATGGTTACTCCTTTTGATAAAGAAGGGGAATTGGATTTTCAAGCTACTAAGAATCTAGTAAATTACTTAATTAATAATGGAACGGAAGGCTTAGTCGTCGCAGGTACGACAGGGGAATCTCCGACACTTTCTCATAAGGAGAAACTTGAACTTTTTAAATTTGTGGTGGAAGTTGTAGATGGCAGAGTGCCTGTCATTGCTGGAACGGGATCTAATAACACGAAAGGTTCTGTTGAGTTGACGAAAGAGGCGGAAGCAATTGGGGTAGATGGGATTATGCTTGTGACTCCTTATTACAACAAACCGTCACAAGAAGGCTTATACCAGCATTTTAAAACTATTGCTGAAAGTACAGCACTTCCTGTAATGCTATATAATATACCGGGAAGAAGCGTCATTAATATGGAGCCACAGACTGTTATTAGACTATCTAGCATTCCAAATATTGTTTCGGTTAAAGAAGCAAGTGGAAATCTGGAAGCAGCAGCGCAGATTATTAGTCATACATCTTCAGATTTTAGTGTGTACAGCGGGGATGACAGTCTGACTATTCCTATGCTATCTATTGGTGGAACAGGGGTTGTTTCCGTAGCATCCCATTTAATTGGGAATGAAATGCAGGATATGGTAAGACAATTTCAGAATGGAAATGTTATAGAAGCAGCACGCTTGCATCGCGATTTATTACCAATGATGAAAGCAATATTTGCCGCTCCAAGTCCTACACCAGTTAAAGAAGCATTAAACCGAATCGGGAATGAAGTCGGAGGTGTGCGCTTACCGCTCGTCCCGCTATCGGAGACAGAACGTGCTGTTTTATTCGAAATAATGGCTGCATATGAATTAAAGAAGGCATCTGGTTATTAATGTAATATAAGGTAAGGGATAAGTCATCAGGCTTATCCCTTTTTAATTTTAGAAAAATTTATGATGCGCTAGTTGTTCTACGGCTTGGTGCAGGACCTTCTCTGATTGAACGTAAGCAATTCTTACAAATCCTTCTCCTGATTCTCCGAAAGCATTACCTGGTGTTACGACAATACCAGCTTCATCGATTAGCCGATAAGCAAATTCGGTTGATGTATAGGATGAGGGGATTCGTGCCCAAAGAAACATCGAAGCAGCGGGTTTCTGAATTCTCCAGCCTAACCTATTAAACCCATTTACTAAAATATCTCGTCTTCTTTTGTAGATATTTCTTAAATCATTGCTAAAAGGCTCATTTCCCTCTAATGCACGAACAGCCGCACGTTGAATAGGTAGAAAGATGCCATAATCCAGATTGGATTTAAGCCTTCCCAATGCGTCAATAATGATCTCATTTCCTGTGACATAACCTACCCTGCAGCCAGCCATATTAAAGCTTTTGGATAGAGAGTTAAACTCAATTCCAACTTCTTTAGCTCCCTCTACAGATAAGAAACTGATTGGCTTGTTTTCATAGTAAAGCTCAGAATATGCGAAATCATGAAGAACTGCTATGTTATTTTCTTTAGCAAAAGCAACAACCTTTTGGAAAAAGTCTTCTGTTGCTAATGCTGGTACTGGATTGCCTGGAAAGTTTAGAATCAGTAGTTTAGCCTTCTTTTTTATCTCTTCTGGGATAGCATCTAAATCAGGAAGAAAATGGTTTTCCTCTAGAAGGGGCATAGGGTAGGGAGTCGCACCAGCAAGTGAAATCCCCGTTTCATATGCTGTATAACCAGGATCTGGGACAAGAACAGTATCGCCCTCATTGCAGAAGACAAGTGGTAAATGGACAAGTCCATCCTGTGATCCCATTACAGTTAATACCTGATTTCTACTATCAACCTGAACATGATAGTTTCTATGATAATAATTTGCAATGGCTTGATGAAACTCCTCCATCCCGGTTAATGCATACCCATATTGTAGGGGATCTTTTGCATGAGTAGATAATTCTTCCATTACATAAGTAGGGGGAGGAAGATCTGGACTGCCAATACTCAAGTCAACTATTTCCATTCCGCTCTCCATTTTCTGCTTTTTAAATGCAGCCAGCTCATTAAATATAGAAGTTTTAAATTGATCCATTTTAGTAGAAAAGGAAAATTTCAAGAAACTCACCTCAAATAAGTCTATTTTATCCCATATTATATCATTTTTTTGAATAATCTGTGGAACCATAAAAATATAAAAAAATATTGCAGGCCTTTAATACCGTGCAATTCGATCTAAACTAAATGTGTCAACATGTCATAAGAAGGATTTTGATGTTAATTTAACTTGAACTAGTTAAACACAATATTAAGGTTATTAAACAGATGTTAAATAGTTGACAGATTTTTGTAAATTTAACTATTTGTATGAAAAAATATGATTTAATCAGAAAGTAAAGGAGGTTTTGGACATGGAGCAGGTTGAATTAATCGATATTACCAAATCCTATGACAAACAGAAAAAAGTATTAAATGAAATCAGCCTTTCTATTGAAAAAGGGGAATTCTTTGTGCTGGTTGGTCCTTCAGGTTCGGGTAAGAGTACCTTACTTCGTATGATAGCCGGGTTGGAAGACATTACAGATGGCACGCTGAAAATTAATGATAAGGTGGTTAATCACCTTCCACCAAAGGAACGCAATCTATCCATGGTCTTTCAAAATTATGCCTTGTACCCACATTTAACAGTGGAGCAAAATATATTATTTGGATTAAAAGCAAAGAAAGTATCAAAAGTGGAACAGCAAGAGAGATTGAGAGAAACTGCCGAAATGATGGGGCTAAGTGAATTGCTAAGCCGAAAGCCAAGAGAGTTATCTGGGGGTCAACGTCAACGTGTTGCACTAGCCCGTTCCGTTGTAAGCCAAGCCCCATTATGTTTGATGGATGAACCGTTATCAAATTTAGATGCTAAGCTCCGTGCAAATATGCGCGTAGAAATAAGAAGACTGCAAAAAAGATTAGGATTAACTATGATTTACGTTACGCATGATCAAGTAGAGGCCATGACAATGGGGGACCGGATTATGGTACTGAATGATGGAATTATTCAGCAGATAGGTAAACCTATCACACTATACAATGAGCCAGCAAATCTTTTTGTCGCTTCTTTTATTGGTTCTCCCAAAATGAACTTGGGGAAAGCGAAGTTCTCTACTGACTATAAGCAGTTAATTATTGAAGGTGTGCTGCCTATTGAGATGGATCCCTTATCAGTAAGTGAACGTTTAAAAGATGTAAATCTTACTGTTGGAATTCGAGCAGAGCATATTTTCTCGGGAATGGAAGAGAATGCAACCCATTATTTAGAAGTAGTTAATGTAGAACATTTAGGAAATGAGACAACACTTGCTTTTGATATTGGAACTGAGTTATGGACGGCAAAGTGGCCTGGTCAATGGATGATTAATGTAGGGGATAAAATACCTGTGCGTATATCAGTAGAACATTTATGTTACTTTGATTCCGATTCAGAAGAATTATTGAAAGCTGCTACTGCAGGCAAGAGCCAAGAGGTGGTTGCCATATGAGTATTGCAAGTGATTTAGCTGTTCAAAATCAGGATTCTATGGAACTTGTTTTTAAACAGGTAAGAAAGAAACAAAAAATAAAGAGCTTTATAAAAGGAATATTGTTCTTATCGCCATCCATTTTATTATTTAGTGTCTTTTTATTCTATCCGATGCTTAGAACGATTTATTTAAGTTTTTTTCTTACAGACGCAAGTGGCTCCACCACTGTTTTTGTCGGTTGGCAGAACTATATTAACCTGTTTACCTCACCTGTATTTTTAAAAAGTATGATGTCGACTTTCTTATTTGTTCTTTATACGGTACCAGTTACAGTGATTATCAGCTTATTTTTAGCGGTCATTGCCAATGAGAAATTAAAGGGTGTAGGTTTCTTCCGAACGATTTATTCTTCATCGATGGGAATCTCGGTTGCTGCCGCATCTGTATTTTGGCTGTATTTGTTTAATCCTTCGATGGGATTTTTAAATATGATAGTGGAAGCACTAGGTTTTGAAGCTATTGGCTGGTTAACAGACCCTGCGTGGGCATTAGTCTCGATTTCTATTACAACTATTTGGATGAACATTGGATTTACATTTTTAATATTGCTAGGTGGACTGCAGTCGATAGACTCCTATTTATACGAGAGCGCAGATATCGATGGAGCAGGATACTTTTACAAATTAAGAAGAATCACGATTCCAATGCTTTCACCTACGTTGTTCTTTGTAATTACAGTAACAATTATAAATGCATTTCAAACCTTTGGGCAGATCGATATTTTAACACAAGGTGGTCCAGCGAACGAGACCAATCTGATTGTATATTCAATATATCGGGAAGCATTTGTAAATTACCAGTTTGGTTCAGCAAGCGCACAAGCCGTTGTCTTATTTATCCTTATTTTATTAATGACAGCCATACAGTTTAAATTTGGAGAAAGGAAGGTTCATTATCAATGACAATGGGCACAGGAAAGAAACTTATCTTCTACATATTATTAACAATCTCTGCAATCATCCTGTTCGCTCCTACTTTAATGGCCTTGGTAATGAGCTTTATGTCTAACCAGGATATTCTAACCGGCAGCCTGCCAACATCTCTAACGCTGGATAATTACAAGAATGCATTTGAGAGATTTCCATTATTTCAATATCTCTTTAACAGCTTTGTCGTCTCGATTTTAATTATGATAGGCCAATTGGTACTTTGCAGTTTGGCGGCATATGCTTTTGTATTTTTAGAGTTTAAGGGAAGAGATCTATTATTTTATGTCTTTATTGCTACCATGATGATTCCATTCGAAGCATCTATCATTCCTAACTTCCATATTATTCGTGATTTGAATTGGATTGATACCTATCAAGGTTTAACGATACCATTTTTTGCTATGGCTTTTGGTACGTTCCTTTTAAGACAGAATTTCAAAATGATTCCAAAGGAACTGAAAGAAGCAAGTCAAATTGCAGGCATGGGAGATTTTCGCTTTTACTTAACAGTAGTCCTTCCGGTAGCAAAAACGAGTCTCGTAACGTTGGGGGTATATGGATTTTTAACTTCCTGGAATATGTACTTGTGGCCATTACTCGCGACTACGAACGACTCTGTGCGAACTGTTCAAATTGGTTTGAAACAATTGCAAACCCAAGAGCAGCTTAATGACTGGGGTGTCATCATGGCAGGTGCGGTCATTGTAATTATCCCTACATTGATTCTACTGTTTTTAGGACAGAAAAAGCTGCAAAGAGGTTTAACAGAAGGTGCTTTGAAGTAAGAAAATGGTGTTACCCCGCGCTGTGCGGGTTACATAAATATTTTCAAAGAGGAGTGTAGAGAGAATGAGAAAGCTATTATCCATTCTAATGCTAGGTCTAGTACTATTTATTGCTGCGTGTGGTACAGAGGGTGAAGCAGAAGAAACAGCGGGCGATAATACGGAAGAAGCAGAGACCACGTCTTCTGATTCTGCTGAGGAAGCAAATGAAGAAAGTGGAGAAAAACAAACGGTAACTTTCTGGCATTCTATGGGCGGTGCTGGTCAAGAAGCAATTGATGAAATTGTTGCAGGCTATAACGAGTCTCAAGATAAGGTGCAAGTAAATGCAGAATATCAAGGGACATACGATGAATCGTTGACGAAATTCAATGCAGTTGCAGGTTCTGACAGTGCCCCAACAATGATTCAAACCTTTGAGATTGGGACAATGTCTATGATTAATAGTGGGCAAATCGTACCTATTCAAGAATTTGTCGATGCAGATAACTACGATATGAGCGGATTAGAAGAAAATATTACTAACTATTATTCTCTTGATGGAACATTCTATTCTATGCCATTTAACTCTTCCACTCCAGTAATGTACTATAATAAGGATGCATTTGAAGCTGCTGGTTTAGATCCAGAGGCACCACCAGAAACATTTGAAGAAGTGGAAGAAGTGAGCAGAGCTATAGTGGAATCTAATCCTGAGATGAAGGGCTTCGCTTTACAGGCTTATGGATGGCTATGGGAGCAATTATTGGCAAACCAAGGAGCATTATTACTAAATAATGATAATGGACGTACAGATACCCCTACAGAAATTGGTTGGACGGAAGAAGAAGGAAAATCCATCTTCAATTGGGTGAAAAACATGGTTGATGACGGTACATTTGCTAATTATGGTACGAATGGAGATAACATGGTTGCTGGTTTCTTAGCAGAGGATGTTTCGATGTTCTTGCAATCATCGGCAAGCTCCCGTGATGTTATTGATAACGCACCGTTTGAGGTAGGTATTGCTTTCTTACCGCATCCAGAAGATAAAGAGCGCCAAGGGGTAGTAATTGGCGGAGCTAGTCTATGGATGATCGATGGCAAACCAGAAGCAGAACAACAAGCAGCATGGGATTTCATGAAGTACCTGCAAACTCCAGAAGTTCAAGCACAGTGGCATGTAGGAACTGGTTACTTTGCTATCAATCCTGCTGCTTATGAAGAACAAATTGTTGTAGATGCTCATACAGAAATGCCACAATTAAAAGTAACAGTTGAACAACTTCAAGCAACAGAATCAAGCTATGCTACTCAAGGCGCTTTAATGGATATGCTTCCACAAGGACGTAAAGTAATGGAGACGGCTTTGGAAACTGTCTATAATGGCGGAGAAGTTGATGCTGCCTACAATACGGCCGTAGAACAATTCAATGCTGCAATTGAACAAGCAAACGCTGCACGTGGCGAATAAACAGTAAATGAATGAAAGAAGGCTTGAGAATAGAGCGAACATGCTCTATTCTCCTTTAGCTTCACTACCGGATGTATGATAAGGGAGGAGTTTATATGAGAGAAACAAAGATTTATGGTCATCGTGGAAGTATGGGAGCATATCCAGAGAACACCTTAATTAGTTTCCAAAAGGCAATCGAGCAAGGGGTAGATGGAATTGAATTGGATGTCCATATGACAAAGGACGGTGAAATTGTTGTTATACATGATGAACAATTGGACCGGACCACAGATGGAAATGGATTTATTAAGGACTTGACTCTTCCAGAAATTAAAGAATACAGTGCGGGTGCCAAATTCCAGCATTTTGAAAGCTATGACTATGAGACTTGGGGTGAAGAAAGGGTGCCCACCCTTCAAGAGGTTCTGGAATTATTGCATGATTTCCCAAAGGTTGAATTAAATATCGAGTTAAAGACTTATATTTTTCCTTACTTCGGAATAGAGGAAAAGGTACTCTCTCTTGTGGAGCAATATGGAAATAATAGAAAGGTAGTGTATTCATCCTTTCATTTACCTAGTTTATTGCGGATTAAGAACATGGATCCGACTGCAAAAATAGCTTGGCTGCTTATGCAGGGAATTTCTCATCCAGTAGACTATATGGAAACATTTGCGATGGAATCTCTACATATCTCTAAAGACATGGTGCTAGAGAATGTATATGATTATAAAAATCTCTTGCAAAATCTTCGTGTGTGGACAGCTAATAGTACAGATGAGATAAAACAGCTGCTTGATCTTCAGGTTCAAGCCATTATTACAGACTACCCAGAAAAAGCGCTGTTCTTTAGAAATGAAAGAAAAATGTTTGTTTAGAAAGACTGCCTTCTTTCTGATTATATCTATCATTGCATTAACTGGCTGTACACCGGAAGTACCCCAACCAGGACTTGTTGATCCACCGAAAATAATAGCACATCGCGGTGCTAATGATCGGTTTAATGAGCATACACTCACAGCATATAAAATTGCAGCAAATGATGGAGTCGATGCATTAGAAATTGATCTACGCATGACAAAGGATGATGTATTAATCGCGATGCATGACGAAACGATTGATCGTACAACAAATGGCGAAGGGGAACCAGAGCATTACACCATTGAGGAAATGAAAGAGTATGAAACGGTAGAAGTATTTAATCAGAAAGAATCGGAGGAGGAGATTCCTACTCTAGTTGAAATCCTCGATACATTTGGGACTAGCGAGCATTATTATATTGAGACAAGATTAGTAGATGGTGCCACAGAGATGGAAGAGCCGTTGATCAATTATCTGAACATGTATGATCTAGTTGAAAAGAGCCTTGTTACCATTCAATCCTTTTCACAAGCTAGTCTTGAAAAGATTCAACAACTGGAAGATGATATTCCGCTTACTCTGCTCTATAAAAAAGGAAACTTTGAATTAGAAGAAGCGATTGCAGTGTCCTATCCAATCATTGGAATGGAATCAACAGATGTAACCGTTACAAACGTAAACCAATTACACCGAGCAGGAAAAGAGGTTCATGTATATTTCACTAATCCCAGCAGCCAAAGAGAAGAGCAGAAACGTGTACATGAGCTGAATGTAGACGGTTTTTTCACAGATGATATTCTCTTTACGAAAGAGTTAATCGCAGGGAATGAATAATTAGAGCCCAGCTTGTCCAATTGGATGGGCTAGGCTCAACTTTTGGGAATAATAGATCTTGATCAGCATCAGAATTTGTTAGACGAGTGCTGAAAAAATCAAGACTTAGAAAGATATAAATATGATAAGTAATGTGTGGACAACAAGCAGCACATTTATGAGTGGCAATCCAAATCGTGATAGCATTAAATTACTTAGTTGCTTCTCTTTTTTGAAATATTGTTGGTCCATCTAATTGTTCATGAAGGAGGTATAACGATTGTATCAATTTTTATAATAACGACTATCATAGCCTAATCGTTCCGAAGCTTCTTTTCCCGCATCCATCACTTTTTTAGCGATTTCTTTAATCTTATAGTCTTTCATTCTCTGGATCGGACCAACTACAGTAATGGCACTAACTACTTTCCCCGTAAAATCCCGTATAGGTGCTGCGACAGAACGGGTTCCCTCTGTTAATTCTTCTGTGCTAACGGCGTAGCCTTTTTCACGTATAGATTTCAACTCTAATCTGAGTTTATCTGGATCGGTAATACTAGCAGGTGTGTGTGCCCTTAACCCTTGGGAAATAACTTCTTCAGTTAGGGAAGAATCATTATATGCGAGCAAAACCTTTCCTGAGCTTGTGCAATAAGACGGGTTTCTTCTACCTAAATGTGTGAGGATTCGTACTGGATGATTACACTCCTCCTTATGGATATAGATCGTATCCAATCCATCCATGATGGCAAGATGTGACGTTTCTCCTGTGTCGTTGACTAATTTATATAGTACAGGAGCTGCTTCCTTATGGATCTCTAAATGATTCGTTACAATTCCGCCTAACGTTAGTACAGACAACCCGAGGCGATAGGCTCCTGTTTTATCATCTTTTACTACAAACCCTTCACTGGCTAATGTTGAAAGCAGTCTGCTTACCGTACTCTTAGCAAGTCCTAAGGATTCGGCCAATTCACTCACTTTTTTGGTCGGTTCAAAAGTTGAGAAGCTTTTCAGGATGCGCAATGCATTGCGAACAGACGATAATACTTGTGGTTTGTTTTTAGTCATAAGTATCCTCCTCAGAAAAGCCTGTTCTGCATAAAAGAACAAGACTTATATTTATAATATCAATGTTTTACCCATAGTATCTATAGAAAAAATAACTCTTTAATTTTATTATCTAAAAATTTTTATAAAAAATCTCCCTTCTGTTGCGTATAGAGGAACACCAGACTATTCTTCTCATTATTGGTTTTCTATAATGAAGGTGTTCAAGAGGATGTGCATCAAAGGGATAGGTTGTTTACTAATTTTCATGGGTTAAGCGGAAATGCTGAAAGCGTTCCCTTAAATACAAAAAGGAGGACTTACTGATGCAAACAACGGAAAACAGAACGGAAGTAAAGGCAATTGATTGTTCCCACTTTATAGATGGAGAATATGTTCCTTCTATAAATGGAAAAACATTTGAAAACATTAATCCAGCAACAGAAGAAGTATTAGGAACGGTAGCAGAAGGAACAAAGGAAGATGTAGATAGAGCGGTAGCTGTGGCAAGAAGAGCACTTCGCGCAGAATGGGGAAATATGCCATTAAGACAGCGTTCTGCACTGATTCGTAAAGTTGGCGATCTTATTTTAGAAAGAAAAGAAGAATTGGCTGTATTGGAATCATTAGATACTGGTAAACCCATCTGGTTATCAAGAAGTGTGGATGTTGAGCGGGCAGCGTATAATTTTCACTTTTTTGCAGACTTCATGACTACTGTTGGAACAGAAGCATACCAACAGGACGACATTGCGATGCATTATGCGGTTCGCCACCCAGTTGGAGTAGTAGGTTTAATTAACCCTTGGAACTTGCCATTGCTGCTGATGACTTGGAAATTAGCTCCGGCATTAGCTGCAGGCAACACAGTAGTAATGAAACCATCAGAAGTGACACCAATGACAGCAACCGTTCTGGCACAAATTTGTAAAGATGCAGGAATTCCAGATGGTGTCGTTAATATGGTCCATGGATTTGGGGAAACAGGTGCAGCAATTACGTCACATGATGATGTGGATGCCATTGCATTCACTGGAGAAACCATTACTGGAAGTGCCATTATGAAAGCTGCTGCCCCGACTTTAAAGAAACTGTCCTTCGAGCTTGGCGGAAAGAATCCGAATATCATATTTGCAGATGCTGATTTAGATGATGTAATCGAAACAACACTTAAATCCAGCTTTATTAACCAAGGAGAAGTTTGCTTATGTGGATCTAGAATTTACGTAGAACGATCCATTTACGACGAATTTATCGAGAAATTTCAAGATAAGGCAAAAGACCTGAGAGTAGGAGATCCTTTCCATGAAGATACGAAAGTGGGAGCGTTAGTTAGTGAGGAGCACTACAACAAAGTATTAAGCTATTTGGATATAGCAAAAGAAGAAGGCGGTCATTTTGTTATCGGTGGAAAGGCTGCAGAAGGCTTTGAGAAAGGATTCTTTGTGGAACCAACGATTATTACTGGTTTAAACAGTGATTCCAGATGTGTCCGTGAGGAAATCTTCGGGCCAGTTGTTACGGTGGTGCCTTTTGATACCGAAGAGGAAGTCTTACATCAAGTAAATGATACGCATTATGGATTAAGTGCAAGTCTTTGGACAACAAATATCAAACGTGCAACTCGCCTTTCTGCACAAATTGAGGCAGGTATGGTTTGGGTAAATACATGGTTCTTACGTGATCTGCGTACACCATTTGGTGGCATGAAGAGCAGTGGAATTGGCCGTGAAGGCGGCGCACACAGCTTTGACTTTTACTCCGAATTAACGAATGTAACGGTTAAACTTTAGGAGGTTCTTACATGGAAGCAGAACAATTAGCGTCCCATTTAGCGAGTGCATGGAGTATAAGGGAAGGGGTTCAGCCGGTAACCGAGCTGAACCCAAACCTTACCATTCATGAAGCTTATCAAATTCAATTGGCTACGATCAAACAAGAGGTAAACAGAGGTCACCGCATAACTGGAAAGAAGATTGGATTAACTTCTAAAGCGATGCAAGACATGCTTGGAGTTGGTGAGCCTGATTATGGTCATTTGCTCTCTAATATGGTAATTGAAAATCGGGGGAGTATTCCATTCCATAAAGTACTCCAGCCAAAAGTGGAAGGGGAAATTGCTTTTATTCTAAAAGAAGATCTAAAAGGGCCAAATGTTACCTCAATGAATGTTATACAAGCAACAGATGTAGTTGTTGCCGCACTCGAAATTGTCGACAGCAGAATCAAAGATTGGAAGATTACATTAGAAGACACGGTAGCAGATAATGCCTCATCTGGACTCTATGTTCTCGGTGAGAAACCTAAAAAATTGACAGAAATAGACGTAAAACAATTAGGAATGGCTCTATATAAAAATGATTCTTTACAAAATACTGGAGTTGGCGCAGCTGCACTGGGTGATCCAGTAAAATGTGTGGCTTGGCTTGCAAATAAGTTATCAGAATTTGATATCACGTTGAAAGCTGGAGAAGTGATTTTATCTGGTGCGCTGTCAGCAGCTGTTGAAGCTAAACCTGGTGATCATTTCTACGCAAAATTTGCTGAACTTGGAGAAGTATCCATCACATTTACAGAATAAAAAATCAAAGGAGGGATGAAGGTGGAAAGGATAAAAGTAGGCATTATTGGATCTGGTAATATTGGTTCGGATTTGATGGTGAAATTAACCAAATCAGATGTACTGGAGTTAACAACCATGATGGGAATTAACCGTACATCTAAGGGAATGCAGCATGCAGAATACTTAGGACTGCAGGTTTTTGATAATGGAGTTGATGGTTTACTGGAGCAGCCGGACTTAGTCGATATTCTCTTTGACGCAACAAGTGCAAAAGCCCATCTTCATAATGCGGAAGTAGCTAAAAAGCTAGGGAAACAAATGCTAGATTTAACTCCAGCTGCTCTTGGTCCGTTTATCGTTCCTACTGTTAATTTGGGAGAACATGTGAATGCAGAGAATGTTAATCTAATTACTTGTGGAGGGCAAGCCACAATCCCAATTATCTCTGCGATTAGTCAAATTGCTCCCGTAGAATATGGTGAAATTGTCGCTACTATTTCTAGTAAAAGTGCCGGGCCTGGCACAAGAGCAAACATAGACGAATTTACAGAAACAACAGCTAAAGGAATTGAAACAGTTGGTGGCGCCCGAAAAGGGAAAGCAATCATTATTTTAAATCCTGCTGAACCGCCTATCATGATGCGGGATACGATTCATGCATTGGTAGAAGGAGAAACAATAGATGAAGAGGGCATCACTAAATCTATTAAAGAAATGGTGAGCAAGGTTCAAAGCTATGTACCTGGATACAAATTACGAACAGAGCCTATTTTTGACGGAAATAAGGTTACAGTATTCCTAGAAGTTGAGGGTGCTGGACATTACTTGCCAAAATATGCTGGTAACTTAGACATTATGACGTCTGCCGCGGTGAAAGTAGCTGAAGAGTTTGCTAAAAATCGGAAGCACCAGGTAGCAAATCATTCGTAGGAAAGGGGAGGAAAATGTGTCAAATGAAATTATCCTAACTGAAGTGGCACTGCGTGATGGGAGTCATGCAATCAGTCATCAATATACGGTAGAACAAGTCCGTTCGATTGTCCAATCACTTAATGATGCAATGATTCCCTATATTGAGGTGTCCCATGGGGATGGGCTTGGTGGCTCTTCATTACAGTACGGTTTATCAAAAGTAGATGAGATGAAATTAATTGAAGCAGCCGTTTCAGTGTCCAATTTCTCAAAGATTGCAGTATTGCTTATTCCTGGGATTGGAACAATTGAAGACTTAAAAGAAGCAAAGAAGCTTGGTGCGAAGATGGCCCGGGTTGCAACGCATGTGACAGAAGCGGATATCTCTAAGCAGCATATTGAAACAGCAAAAGAATTAGGAATGGAAGCAGTTGGATTTTTAATGATGAGTCACATGGCACCAGTTGAGACATTAGTGGAACAGGCGAAACTAATGGAGAATTATGGAGCAGATATAGTATATGTTGTTGACTCTGCAGGTGCATTGCTTCCACATGAAGTAAAAGAAAGAATCAGAGCACTTCGTCAAACATTGGAAGTAGATATCGGCTTCCATGGACATAACAATTTATCCGTTGCAATGGGAAACACGTTAGCGGCCATTGAAGAAGGAGCAACTCGTATTGATGGCAGTGTTCGATGCCTAGGAGCAGGTGCGGGAAATACACAGACAGAAGTACTAGTCGCCGTGTTAGATAAAATGGGAATTTCAACGGGCGTCGATCTATATAAGTTGATGGATATGGCAGAAGAAATAGTCGCACCTATATTGCCGAAACCACAGGAAATCAATCGTGATAGCTTAACATTAGGTTATGCTGGTGTATACTCAAGCTTTTTATTACATGCTAATCGTGCTGCGAAAAGATTCTCTGTCGACTCGCGTGATATTTTAATAGAGCTTGGCAGACAAAAAATTGTCGGTGGCCAAGAGGATATGATTATTGATGTAGCAGCAGGACTAGCAAATAAATAAAAGCTTAAAGCTGTTATTGGAGGAGAAACATGGATAAACATACAATTGATGAATTAGCAACCTACGTTCTTCAAGCCGAAAGAGAAAAACGGGAGATTGTAAAAATAACGGACACATTATATCCTAACCTGACGATTGACGAAGCCTATTTAGTGCAAGAAGAGCTTGTCACTCGTAAACTAGCTGAGGGCTTACAAATTGTTGGGCCCAAAATGGGAATTACTAGCGAAGCAAAAATGAAACAAATGAATGTAACTGATCCTATATACGGTTATGTTTTTAATAATATGATCGTGGAAGAGGGCGCAGCTGTTTCTGTAGAGGATTACATCCATCCTAAGGTTGAACCGGAAATTGGATTTGTTTTAGCAAGAGACTTAGAGGGACCTGGAGTCACGGCACTAGATGTATTAAGAGCTACAGATTACGTATTCCCAGCACTTGAAATTATTGACAGCCGCTATGAGAATTTCAATTTCACATTACCTGATGTGATAGCAGATAATACCTCTGCAGCTGGTGCAGTGTTTGGAACGTATCTGCGAAGACCAGACGAATTGGAGTTGGATGTAGTTGGAGTAACACTTTCTATTAATGGAGAAATTCAAGCATTAGGTGCTGGAGCAGCCGTTTTAGGAAATCCTGCTAACTCTGTTGCCAGACTGGCAAACATGTTAAGTAAAAAAGGCGAAAAAGTAAAAGCTGGACAGCCAATCTTAACCGGTGGACTGACTGCAGCTGTTCGCCTTGAACCTGGAGATTATGTTCAGGCAAAATACGGTGGGCTTGGAGAAGTGTCCTTTTTCGTAAAGGCATAAATCATTTTCCCGCAGGATAATTGTCTGTATGACGCCGTCCTCAGGAATCAGAGTAGATTACAAGAATGGTAAGTGGGGACTGTATATTATTCTCACTGAGTGGAGGTATCACTTTATAAAAGAAAGGAGTCGATTTTGTTGCCGCTCGTAAATATACAGATCATGGAAGGACGTTCACCAGAAAAAATTGAAGCTTTATTGGAAAATGTAACAAACACAATTATGGAAACGCTTGATGCACCACGACAAAATGTGCGAGTTATTGTTCAAGAGATACCGAAGACACATTGGGGAATTGGTGGAGCAAGTGCAGAAAAATTAGGAAGGTAGACTGCATTAGGAGAAATGGTGATCCTACTAATAGGATCACCTGTCCTTTCTTCAAATTATCTATTTTTTCCAATCGGTCATTCTTACTGCTCATGAGTGACCTTTTAATAAAATTCTTTTTTCAGTTAGATTGAACGAAACTTGTACTTGTAATAATTAATATCCTACCTCAACAGCTGCATTTACCAGATACATCATTTCGTTGCTATCGCCTTCTTCTTCAAGAATAATACCACTTGTTGTCGCCATACCGCCTTCCATAACTTCTATCTCTACTTTGCCAAAGGGAATGGATTTGGTTACTTCGGCTTTATCTAACTGGTCCAAATTACGAGGAACTGCAAGTTTGACCTTCACCTTCATATTATCCAGGGATTGGTTTGGTAGTGCAGCTTCAATTCCTGGCATCGAGTTAAAATTGATTGCGTTATCCACCGCTTTTACCGCTGCATTTGTAATATCCTGTCCGTGCATATCAATTCCCGTTCCGGTCTGAATGAATAAAATTTTATCCAATGTTAACAACTCCTTGGTTTTGTTTGGCTTACTATTCTTATATCCTATAATCGAATCTATTAATCTTATTTATGAGAATTAATTTAGAAGTAGCCAAACAAATTTCTAATTTAGTAGGTAAAGGAGGGATTGAATTTGATAAGGTATAACAGAGTTTTCCGACCATGGAATAGACCTTTTTTCAATCTAATTCATAAAAAAATTAAAGGCTGAACCATATTTTCATGATTATATGGTTCAACCTTTGTTATTAAGATACTGATGTTTATTTTTTTAATAGCTTAAATAGTGGAGGAGCAACTGTAGCTGTTACAAATGCAGCGAGAACTGCCTCGGCAAGTCCATTTGTTAAAAAGACAGTCAGAACAGCTATAATAATAGCACTCGTGCTGTCGGCATTAATTGCTTGAGCATAGGCATCGTTAAATAATAAAGAAATAGAACCCATTACTAACAGAGTATGTACAAATGTTGAAAGGAGGCCTGTAAGAAATAAAACCTGTTTCTGTTTGTTCTTTTTCTTAGTCATAGCCTTATGCATTGCCTTGAATAAATAGTAAGGGATAAAGCCGATTATTACTCTAGGAACAATTGCAACAAATAATGCCCAAAAACTCCCTTGACCCGTTCCTAATACAGGAATTGCTGGAGAAAATGCAAAAGAAAGCAGCGTCGGAGCAACTGTATTTGTTACAATGCTTGTAATTCCGAATACAAATCCTAGGAAAGCACCAATTTTCGGGCCTAGTATAATGGAAGCAATAATGATCGGAATATGAATGATAGTTGCTTTAATTACACCTAAATGAATAAAACCAATTGGTGTAAAAGCACATAATAATATAATGGATAAAAAAATGGTTGTTAAAGTAAAGTCTCTTATTTTCAATTTATTACCTCTTTAGCAATAATATTACTTCTGCTATTCAGCAGAGATTCTTTTTTTTAGCATGTCAAACAGTTAAATAATTTTTATATGCTTATAAATATTAGGGAACTTAATAAAAATTTGAAAGAGAGTAAATGACACTACATTAGGATCCATTGTCTTTAAAACAAGCTAAGCACTAGCGTACAATACAAAGCACATAAGAAGGCGGTTGCAAGTCTTTAAAAATTCTATTTCTGTGTTGCTATTTTATAATATACCATATCTTAATTGTAAAATAGTAAAATAAATTATCTTAGAGATACTTATTTTTCTCTGGAAAATGAAATAATTAACTCTGCTCCGTCCAATTAATTAAAAAATAAGTAAAAAACCCTGCTGTTTGAAACGCAATTAGTCAAGGTTGTTTTATCATGCCTTTAGAAGTGTGGTATTTTGATTTTATCTTTTATTTGGTTCCTAATTCTCTACTAATTCAGCTAACAAGATTAGTATCCTGCTCTCTTAAACTTCAAAACAACATAATTCAACGCTTTATTATGGAAACGTGTATGATGAGATGATTCAATAATTAAAGGTTTTTTATATAGCCTAAATTGATGAATTTGAGCTGCGTATATGTGTGTAGAAGAAGCGGTGTACGATGCGGAAAAAAATATTTTTTTCTCAAATATTTTAGGAATCATTTTCGAATAATGACCATATATTGATTCGTATTTAATTTTTTATTGGGAGGAAAGCAAATGAACATGACTTTACGGTTTTCAAAATGGGGAATAGCGGTGTTAGCGACTTTAGCTTTATTAGCAACATTTATCCTCGGTAATGCATCTAGCGCCTCAGCATCTATTAATTATGGAGAAGAAGTCTCAGAGGTAGCAAAAAAACATGTAGGATCTCCTTATAAATGGGGCGGAACTACACCAAAAGGGTTTGATGCAAGTGGCTTTACGCAGTATGTGTATAAAAAAGCAGCAACTAAAATGACCATCCCTAGAACAAGTGCTGAACAATATAAAGTAGGAAAGGCAGTCAAGAAAAAAGACTTAAAGCAAGGTGATTTAGTCTTCTATAGTACAGGTAAAAAATGGAAAGTATCGTTTGTTGGTATATACAATGGAAATGGTACATTTACCGGAGCTACATCAAAAGGTGTAAAAGTTGTTAAAATGAGTGATAAGTATTGGAAAGAGCGTTATGTCGGGGCAAAACGCGTGATTAAATAACTTTAAAGGCCTGGGCGCCTGCTGCGCCCGGTTACTCCTATATGAGAATAAAGATCTTGCATTTTTTGTAAGGTCTTTTTTTCATATATAATGGTTTGTTTCAACACCCTCTATCCATGATGGTGGATAGATTTAATCTTTACTTCTAGAAATGGGAAATATCTAGACCTAAGAAACTTGCTTCGAAAATATAAACGATTGGTAGAAGAAGCGAACGCCCCTTATATTCCATTTACAATTTGCGTCATACACATGCAACCATACTTATGCGAATGGGTAAAAATCCAAAATTTGTAAGTGAACGGTTGGGACATGGACTAGTTAGTATTACATTGGACATTTACTCACACAAGAATCAAGAAATGCAAAGACTATGGATGGACAGATTTGACAATAGTTTCCGGAATTAATGGACACATAAGACCTTATTGAATTAATGGATAAGCCAGCCTTGAAAATAAGGTATGTGCAATGCATAAATATACAGGATGAATATCATCACTTTTTTATTAAACAATGAAAAAGCGCCAACCCCTTGATAAAACAAAGGATTGACGCTTCTCTAAGTTAGTGATTCCGACTGGACTCGAACCAGCGACCCCTACCCTGTCAAGGTAATGCTCTCCCAGCTGAGCTACGGAATCGTAGTGAATAATATATGTAAGTATAATGAATTTGCTATAACGTGTCAATGTTTATTGCAGGCTAACTGGTTGTAACCCGTTAATGTGAAGAATTCGAGTAGAATACAAGGCATAGTAAGTGGGGGAGTAATTTTGTCAAACACCCTATTCTTTCAAGGACCTCATACTTATACCCTAGAGATGCTTACACTCAGTGGGGATGGAATTCCCACTGAATGAAGTTTCGATATATAAATAATCTATTCATCGAAAAGAGAAGACTAACGTTCAACCTTATCTTTAAAAAACTCAACTGATTATGGCGATTAGTTAATCATAATTTGTATCTGGTGATTTCCCGTTTGTCCTCTGTGTTAATGTTCATGATTAAGATGGTTGTGTTCATTTTTACAAAGGATAGAATCCTGGTGCCCATGTTCGGGATTTTCTAATTGAATGGTTACATGGCCAATGCCGTTATGCTGCAAATGATGTTCAATCGTCCGCAGTAGAGATTGACATTCACTAATCGTGAGATCGTGGCGAACGACAGCATGGCAGGAGAGTGCATTATGTCCACTTGTAATGCTCCAAACATGTAAGTCATGAATGCTTATAACTTCTTCGTTATTCTCTATTGTTTTAATAACTTCCTTCATATCAATATTCTTTGGTGCACCTTCCATAAGTACCTGGAAGGAGTCCAGTGTAACACGCCAACCGCTAATCAATACCAAGATAGCAACGAGGGCACTCGCAAGTGGATCAGCCCATCCCCAGCCAAAGAACATGATTAATAAAGCTGCTGAAACAGCGCCGACTGACCCCAGCATATCGCTAAGTACGTGGAGAAAAGCTGCCCGTAAGTTTAAATTCTCCTTTGTGTCGCCGCCTCGCATTAAAATCCATGCAACAAGGATATTTACAAGTAAACCGATGATTCCGATAATCAGCATGCCACTAGAAGCAACCTCAGGAGGATTAGAGAAGCGTCTGAATGCTTCATAAAAAATAAACAGAGCAATAATAATTAACGTAACCCCATTAAAAACGGCTGCTAGAATCTCAAATCGCTTGTATCCATAAGTTTTACTATAGTCTGCTACACGTTCACCAAGCTTAAATGCCAATAATCCAACCCCGAGTGAGATAGAATCACTTAACATATGGCCTGCATCACTAAGAAGTGCCAGACTATTAGTTAATATTCCACCTATCGCTTCAATTACCATATAGGATGTAATGATTATAAAACTTATAAGAAGCGTTTTTTTATTTGCACCATGCGTATGATTATGCCCATGATCGTGCCCCATAATAAGACCCCCATTTCTTAAGTATGTATATAGGTTTTATGCATGGCTTGCATGTTCAATCGTTTGCTTTAGTGTATGCATGACATGTTCATCATCGTGTGAATAATATAGTGTAGTTCCTTCACGGCGATATTTAACAAGTCGGAGATTTTTTAATAAACGCAATTGATGGGAGACAGTCGATTGCCTTAACTGCAAGGTATCTGCTATCTCATTGACAGAGTATTCTCTTTCGAAGAGTAAATTTAATATTCGAATCCTTGTTGGATCACTTAAGGCTTTAAATGTTTGTGAGACGACGAAAAGAATCTCTTCATCCAGGTCAGTGGTATGTTCTAATGGATCCATATACAATATTTCACCTCCTATATAGTACCTATATTCTTATATGAATATATTTGCATATATGGTTATTGTATGCCGGAGATTAAGGAATGTCAAAGTAAACAAAGATTTTTTATATAAAGGTTGTATCAAAAATAACCTAAATATACAGATAACTTTAACTTACTTCAATACACTAATGTGTAATAGATTTTTGTTGGTATGAGATTCATTTACCTGTATAATTAAATTATAAAGTAAAGAAGGAGATAAGTTGCGTTGATAAATAAGAAAGTAGCGTTTGTTACAGATAGTACAGCATATGTGCCAGAGGAATTGAAAGCGCATCCGGATGTTTATGTTGTGCCGATTGTTGTTATTTCTGAAGGGGAAATATATGAGGATGGGAAAGACCTTACCTCAGAGAAATTATATGAAATAATAGAAAGTAATAAGGATGTTCCAAAAACTTCACAGCCATCCGTAGGAGTTTTTAAAGAATTGTATGAGAAGCTTAGTGAAGAGTATGATGAAGCAATCGCTATTCATGTCTCCTCTAAATTAAGTGGAACGATTTCCAGTTCAAATGTTGCAAAGGAACAAACGAACTTTGAAGTAAAGATAATTGACTCTTACTCGCTATCTTTTGCAATAACTGAGTTGATATATAAGGGGTTATCGTGTTTAGAGCAAGGTATGGACACAGATAAAGTAGTCGATATTTTAAGTAATGAAGTAAAAAAATCCAGAAATCTCATCCTATTAGGCAATCTGGAACAGCTTTACAAGGGTGGAAGAATGTCTGGTACTCAATTATTATTGGGAAACCTACTACAAATAAAACCTGTTTTAACAATTAAAACAGATGGAGAGCTCGATGTGTATCAACGTATTCGGACAGAAAAGAAAGCCAAAAACCGAATGCTAGAAATATTCCTTCAATCTGTTAAAGAAAATCAGGTTCAGCGGGTTGGTATTATGCACGGTAATGATTTAGCTGGAGCGTTAGCGCTTAAAGCTAAACTGGTGGAAGAAATACCTGAACTTGAAATCATTATTGGTGAGATAAGTTCGTCCTTAATTGTTCATGCAGGTCAGGGTACAATTGGAGTTTTTTGGCAGGAAGGATGAGGGGAAAGAGGAACTTAGCCTTGTCTATATTAGTGCAGTTAACGTTCTATCATTTATATTGAGATATGAATTAGAGCGAGTAAAAATACTCGCTCTTTTTGCTTTTAATATACTTTATCACCGTTAAATATAGAGTTTTTTACAATGACATAGTCCACGTTGCGGATGGCATCTAGTTTATTTCCACCAGCATATGAGATAGAGGATTGAAGGTCTTGCTCCATTTCAATTAACGTGTCTTTTAATTTACCTTTGTATTCCACAAACATCTTCTTGCCTTCGACGTTCTTCTTTTCACCTTTTTGGTATTCGGAAGCAGAACCGAAATACTCTTTGAATTTTTTACCATCACGTTCTACTGTTTCACCAGGTGATTCTTCATGACCAGCAAATAGTGAGCCAATCATAACCATTGATGCACCAAAACGAACCGACTTAGCAATATCTCCATGTGTACGGATTCCGCCGTCCGCAATAATTGGTTTACTTGCAGCTTTTGCACACCATCTAAGAGCAGCTAACTGCCAGCCACCTGTTCCAAATCCAGTTTTAATCTTTGTAATACAAACCTTACCAGGTCCAATTCCAACCTTGGTAGCATCTGCACCAGCGTTCTCTAATTCTCGAACTGCTTCAGGTGTACCAACATTTCCAGCAATTACAAAGCTATTAGGAAGATGTTTTTTAATATGCTTAATCATATTAATAACTGCATTTGAATGCCCATGAGCTATATCAATAGTGATGAATTCTGGAATAAGGTTTTCATTTGCTAATTCTTGAATGAAATCATATTCTTCAGCCTTTACACCAACACTAATAGAAGCAATTAGGTCACGTTCTTGCATTTTTTTCACGAAATCTGCACGTTTTTCTGGTTCAAAACGATGCATAATATAGAAGTATCCATTTTCAGCTAACTTCAATGCAATATTTTCATCAATAATTGTCTGCATATTAGCAGGAACTACTGGCAACTTGAAATTATATCCGCCAAAAGAAATTGTAGTATCACATTCTGAACGACTATCTACAATACATTTTGCAGGAATTAATTGTATATCTTCATAATCAAACACGTTATCCATGTTATCCACCTCTAAATACGAATATTATTTTGATTGCTTAATCTTAATGTTCGCCAATAGCTAATATACATCAATTTTCAATTTCTGTAAAGATTTATATCTTGTAAAAGCGTTCTAATTTTTCCGACACTTGTTGGAAATGTTCTTTTATCCTTTTCTGAATTAGTTTAGAATATACAGTAGTTACGCTATTACGGGTGGATAGGAAGGGAGTAAACAGAATGCAGGAGAATGTCGAGATTATACCGATTATGGTAGATACTCCGTCCAACCTGAAAACAACTAACTTTTATTTGGTTAAAGAAGGTAGCCGGATTATTTTAGTTGATGCGGGTTGGAATCATAAAACAAACTGGCAAGCACTTCTTGATAAATTGGACCAATATGGTTGGACAATAAAAGATATAGATGCCATTGTGCTTACTCATAATCATATTGATCACGTCGGGCTGATCAATCAGATAATAGCTTTGAATGATGTTCCCATTTATGCCCAAGAGCACGCGATTCCGCGATTAAAAAGGGATCCTGCTTTTTTTAACATGAGAGTCGAATTTTACACGCGTCTTTATGAAGAAATGGGCTGCGGGAAAGAAGGAGAAAGGCAGATTAATCTGTTGCTTGAAAAGATGCGATTAAATGAGGGGATGGGCATCCATACAGATATTAAGAAAATTGAAGCATTTCATACCATCGCGGAGATTATTCATACTCCCGGACATTCTCCAGACCAGATTGCAATTCTTTACAATCAGCGTCAGGATGCATTGGTTGGTGATTTGCTTATCCAGCATATTTCCAGTAATGCATTAGTCGAACCAGATCCAAACGGAGAAAGATTACCAACTCTTCTTCAGCACTATGATTCCTTACAACGAATACGGGAGATACCAATCAAAAGAGCCTTCTCAGGTCATGGAAAGATTATAGAAGACGTAGTTCCGTTGATTGATAAACGGTTAAGTGGGATTGTGAACAAATCGGAGAAACTAAAGGATTTAATTGCTGAGGGGCATTTAACAGCTGCTGATATCGCTCAAACTTATTATAAAAAATTGTATGAAACACAATTTTCATTAGTGATGTCAGAAATTATTGGGCATCTTGATTACTTGGAAGACAAAGGAGAGGTTGGAAAGGAAAAGAAAGGTGGAATTTGGCATTATAGCTTAATTGGATAAACTTTGCTTGCCTACATATTTCATGAATCGGGTTATCGTGGAAACAGAAATAGGAGGAATACGAGAAAAAAGACTATCCTTTAAAGATAGTCATTAAAATTAAAAACGTGTATTCTTATCATTCTGATTTAATACCTGTACTAAGTTATCTTTCTGTTTGGACCCATCGGGCGGCTGCATTCCACTTTTCTTTTCAAAATAGACAGCTATGACACCTATAATTAGTAAAGGTGAGAGAATGACTAACCAAAGCATAGAGATCCCTCCGTTATCGATTTTGACTTACTGGCTTATACGTTCACATGAAGAAAAGGTTTCATACTAAATGAGATATTGAGAGATACTAAAAAGGAAATATAAGTGGAGGTGTCCTAATGAGTCGAAAAAATAATGGTGGTTTCAGTGACGAACAGAAAGTTAGAAAAGAATTATCTCACCAGTTTGATCATGAATTTGCTAACGAACCACTAACTGCTGAAGAAAAATATAATAATAAAAAGACGAAAAAAAGACAGTAAAAATATATCTAAAATTGAATCTGTATCAGGTTATTTTTTACTTTAGAAATGAAAGTGCAAATTCAATGAAACATAGCAGCATGCAGTAGCAGGAAAATTCACACTTGAATTAGCTCCTGCTATTATTTTTTTGTTAATGCTAATGGATTCAAAGCCTAATGAGTTATCGAAGGAAAGAAAAAGTTGCGTATTCGGCCACTCATAGGACGTATAATCAGGGGAAATGATAGTCGTATCCCCTAAATAAACCCAGTTGGCAATTCTCTTTCCCTATGTTAATCTATTTCTTTATGTTACTGCTTGAATAAGTTATCATAGAATGGATGAACGGTAAGGAGTCGTAACTATGGATAAGTTTCTAACATACGAAGAAATACAAGATCGAATGATGGAACTGCAAGATAAATATGAAATAGATGAAGATCATTTTTATGGTATTGTCGAGCACTGGGCTAATGCAGAAATTTCCATAGAAAATAAGATTTTAGCTAGTTTTCAAGGATTATTGCAGGTTGTCAGTGAACAAATAACGCAGATGGAAAAAGCGGTAGATATAGAAGCAACGTGTAGGATGGGTTGTGCCTTCTGTTGCTATTTCCCGATCATCGTTAATGAGATGGAAGCAAAGCTAATGAAAAAAGCAATAGAGCAATTTCCTGCAGATAGACGGACGGCAATTGAACGCCATCTAGCAGACTATTATGAGAAGCAGGAGCCAGTTATTAAACAATTGACCTCCTTAGAAAGAGATACAGATGGGGAATTTAAAAATGAATATCGAAAACGCTTCTTGCCTTGCCCCTTGCTAGATACAAAAACGAATCAGTGTATGGCTTATGAAGTTCGTCCCATCCCTTGCAGAACATATGTAAACTATACAAATCCAGATGTTTGTGCAGATAATTTAATGCCAAAGGAAACGGTCAGTTTTGAATTCTTATATGAACAATATATGGGAGCATTAAATGAATTTATGCAGTTTTTATACGAAGAAGAGGGAGATACGGCGTTTATTACGTATCCCGATGACTTATATCGAGAAGATTATTTAGTAAACTGGTTTAGACGTTGAATATAATATAGGAAGTATAATGGAAGAAGGCTCTGCACCAAGTGGTTTGCAAAGCCTTCTTTCATTACTTTCTTCCTACTGTGGGATGAACCCTTCCTGATGGAGATAGTCAGCTGCTGCGCGATACGTGGTATAGGTTCCATCTAATAGGTCACCAGAATAAATATCCCACGTATCAAATTCATGTATAATGGTGAGGGTTTGTTTTTCTTTATTTACCCATGTTTCTTGGAAAGGTTCTTTCTCTCCAAGGGAAGCAATAGATTGCTGTATTATCGAACGCAATTCTTCTTCTGAAAAATCACGAATGTTGGTCATTCCCTTGGTATCATTTTTTTGATAACCTTCTATTTTTTCTGTATAAACAAACCCATTTCCATTAGGATGCAGATGATATACAACGATTTTCTTTTCGTAAATACTGTCGGGATAATGAAAATTCACACGCCCCAAGGATATATCGTGTCTTGCAAGTTCATTAAACGATTCAACAATCTTTAACTTTTCTTCAAAGGTAAGCATAAATCCTCCATATATATATTGATTTCTTATATATTATATCACTCATAATTTGAATAATACTAGATAATAGTAGGGTAAGGAAAGACAGATGCCTGCAAGTTAATTATAATAAGGTAACTACATAGATAGTTTTTATATATTGGAGAGGTGGAACATGAAAGATTTAAGGAATAAAAACATTCTCATCACAGGTGCTTCTTCTGGCATTGGAGAAAAAGTTGCAATCAAAGCTGCGGAAAAGGGAGCAAATCTCATTTTAGTAGCTCGTTCAGAGGAGAAATTAAAACGTATCCGTGATGGGATCCAGGAGAAAACCTCTGCCCAGTGCATATATTATGTGCTTGATGTAAGCGATTTGGATCAGGTCCAACTAATCTTTAAAAAGATCATAAAGGAAGTTGGAAGCATTGATATTCTTTTAAATAATGCTGGTTTTGGTATCTTTGATTCCATCGAGGAAGCTAGCCTGGATGATATGAAACAGATGTTTTCAGTAAATGTATTAGGGTTGATTGCTTGTACAAAAGCGGTTCTGCCAACTATGCTGGAGAAAAATGGAGGCCATATTATTAATATTGCTTCACAGGCTGGCAAGCTTGCTACCCCTAAATCAAGCGGGTATTCCGCTACAAAACATGCAGTTCTTGGCTTCACGAATAGTATTCGTCTGGAGCTTAAAGATACAGGTATATATGTCTCCGCTGTTAATCCTGGACCAATTGAGACTAACTTTTTTACAACAGCAGATAAATCCGGGACGTATGTCAAAAATGTTAAACGTTATATGCTTTCCTCAGATAGAGTTGCAAGTCAAATTATCTCCTTAATGGAAAATCCGCGGCGAGAGCTCAATATTCCGCGCTGGATGAATGTTGGAAGTATACTTTATTTATTATTTCCTTCTGTTGCAGATAAATTACTTGGAAATATCCTCAATAAGAAGTAGAGAATGGTGGAAAATAGGAATATAGTTTGTATACGAGCCCCAAAAAATAAGTAGTAGAATGACAAAAGAAGTACTTAATAGAGTGCTTCTTTTTTACTATGAAATAAAACTGTAATATAACCCTAACATTGGTGACATTTTTGCTTGCTATACTAAATTGGCAATAGTTACTAATAATATATTCACATAACTGCAAACTACAATTATACATAAACCTTCCAATTAAGCGGATGTGAAGCGGAAAGAAGGGAAAAAATGAGAAAGTTATTTATGGTTCTTATGGCTGCTGTTCTAGTATTGGGGAATCTTTTGGTCGTAAATCCAACTAATGCGGAGGACGAAAGTGAATTAAAGAAAATCCAAGATGACCGTTCTGACATTAAAGCCAACCTCTCTGAAGCTGAATCAGAAATTGCTAATCTAGTAACCGACTTAGAACAAATGAATAAGGAACTCAACCAATTAGATACTGAATTGATTAAAAATCAAGAAACGATTGAAAAAACAAATAAAGATATCGACAATACCATTGCTGAAGTACAAAGCTTAGAAAAAGAGATTAAAGAGTTAGAAGCAAAAATCGAAGAGCGCTTTGAAATATTAAAAACAAGGGTTGTATCATACCAACAAACAGGTGGTCATGTTCAATACCTGGAAGTAATATTTGGGGCAGAAAGCTTTGGAGACTTTATCAGCCGTGTATCTGCTGTGAATAAAATTACGGATGCGGATGCAAAATTAATGGAACAACAAGAACTGGATAAACAACAAGTCATTGATAATCAAAATAAAGTTCTAGTACAGCTTGATAATTTAAATGCGTTAAAAGCACAACAAGATGAGGCAGTTGCTCTCCTGGAAAAACAAAAAGCGGTCGCTGAAGAAAAACGCATCGGCCTGGAAAGTAAACAAGGAGAGTTATTAGCACGTATTTCTGAACTGGAAACAAAAGACAGTAACCTAGCTTCCTTAGAAACAAAAATTAAAGCTGATATTGAGACTGAGAAGAAAAAGGCTGCTGAACTTGCTGCGAAAAAAGCAGAAGAAAAAGCACAAACTGTTAAAGTTACTAAGCCAGCTGAAACAGTGGTAGCAAGTGTAAATACAGAAAACAAACAAGAAACGAAGCAGCAAGAAGAGACTGTAAAGGAAACAAAGACAACCGTAAAAGAACCTGCTAAGGAAGTTAAGGCAGAAAAACAAGAGAAACAAGAGAAGCAACAAAAACAAGAAAAACAAGAGAATAAGAAGAGCTTCACAGTAACGGCTACTGCCTATACAGTAGATAGTGCTGGTGGATCTGGCAAAACAGCCACGGGTATCGATCTTATTAAGAATCCAAATGCAAAAGTAATTGCAGTTGACCCGAGCTTGATCCCGTTAGGAACGCTTGTCCATGTAGAAGGTTATGGATATGCTGTAGCAGGGGATACTGGTGGAGCAATAAGAGGCAATAAAATTGATGTATTCGTTCCAACTGCGCAAGCTGCAATAAATTGGGGAGTCAGAACGGTTAAAGTAACGATTGTGGATTAATTTCCAAATCAGATCATCCAGGATGGTCTGATTTTTTTTATTGCCATTTTTAGTTGGAAAAGGTAAAAATAAAAAGAATCGTTTTCCCAATTTTTTGGAAAGCGATTCTTATGTTTGTGCCGATAAATATTATCCTTTTTCGTTTTTGTTCTCCTAGTACGTAAATCTAAATGAGCATATGGACTTCGATTTATCTCTGGATCTAGTCTTCCTTCTCTGATTCTTTTAAGACGTTGCTTTTTCGCCTTGGAAAGAGCCATGATTTTCACTCCTTATTCATTATTACTCTCTATTATACACTAATCCCAGTCTGTATAGAAAGTGGCTATTCTGTACATAATTGCATAATAACGCAGGGATAAAGCAAGGAAAGTTCCTGCTTTATTCTAATAAACAAGTTACCAGCGTCAGAATTATTAGGAGAGTTGTTATTATGCTAGAATATAAGGACGAAAGCCAAAAAAATGTGGTTATCTATATGTATCGAGACCCGGAAAAACCTGAACATTGGTATCAGATTGAAAAACAGTTAGAGTTTTTTTGTGTGTCGAATAAACTTCACGTACTGAAAAAGTTTAGTGATTTAGGAGATAAAAACTTAAATCTACCTGGCCTAACAAGCTTATGGAAAGAACTAATAAATCGAGAAAATTTGGTGGATATGGTTATCATTTATGTCCCTAATTCTACAGATATAGAAGTTAGGAGAACTACTTATATACTAAAAAGACTAAGGAGATATATAACTGAAGTCATCTTGTTCTCTAGTCCCGATAATTGGACTGGAGAGTCTGTTAGTTATATCCTGAAAAACCACAATAAATTCCACTTAAAATCGATCCAAAAGGATATACAGCGACCTTCTTAAAATGAAGGTTTTTTTCAAATGGAAGAAGTTTTGATTAACAATCTACCCATTTTTTTCATTGGTTAATGGTATAATTGAACCACTAATTAATCTATCATTCTATCTATCATGAATCATATATATCAATCATTTGAAAGGGGATTTGATAATGAAATTCTTTCATACTGCGGATTGGCATTTAGGAAAGCTTGTCCAAGGAGTTTATATGACCGAGGACCAAGCATATGTGTTAAATCAATTCGTACAAGCTGTTGAGGAAGAGAAGCCAGATGCTGTAATTATTGCAGGTGACTTATATGACCGGGCTGTGCCACCGACAGAGGCTGTACATTTGCTCGATGAGGTGCTAGAACGAATCGTAATAGAATTGAAGACACCGGTATTAGCTGTTGCAGGAAATCATGACAGTCCTGGAAGATTACATTTCGGCAGCTCTTTAATGAAATCGAACGGTTATCATATTGTAGGAAATTTCTCTAAAGAAATCGAACATGTCGTATTAGAGGATGAGCATGGAAAAGTACATTTTCATCTCGTTCCTTACACAGATCCAAGTGTGGTAAGAACGGCTTTTGAGGATGAGGAAATTAAGACGCATAATGATGCAACTAGAAAAATAGTAGAACAAATCCAATCAAACTCATCATCTAATGAGCGACATGTCTATATTGGACATGCTTTTGTAACTCCATTTGGTGAAGAAGAAGAGAATACGAGTGATTCCGAACGTCCACTGTCTATAGGTGGAGCTGAGTATGTAGATGCCCATCATTTTTCCTCATTTCAGTATACTGCATTAGGACACCTGCACCAAGCCCATCAGGTTCTCCAAGAGAATATCCGTTATTCTGGTTCTATCTTGAAGTATTCTATTTCAGAAGAAAGCCATCGTAAGGGTTTCTTCATTGTCGAAATGGATCAAGAGGGAGAAGTTACAATAGAAAAAAGGGAACTTAAACCAAGAAGAGATATTCGTACAGTAGAAGCGAAAATGGAAGAACTGCTGGAGCACCCTGTTAATGAGGATTATGTATTTGTGCGTTTATTAGATGAAGCTCCTGTATTATCTCCGATGGAAAAGGTACGTTCTGTCTATCCAAATGCTATGCATGTGGAACGGAAAAATGTTATATCGCTCGTGTCGGGCAGTGATTCTGACGCCAGAACGAATCGGACTAAAATGAGTGATGTAGATTTATTCCGTGCTTTCTACAAAGAAATAAAAGGGATAGATGTGACAGTCGAAACGGAGAATCTCTTTAAAGAAGTATTAGATGAATTGTTGAGAAAAGATAATGAAACAACAGATGCAGAAAAGAAAGAATATGTTCGGAATTAACAGAAGAAGGGAGAGTGAAATTCATTGAAACCACTTAAACTAACTATGACGGCCTTTGGTCCTTATAAGTATACAGAGGTAATAGATTTTACGGACTTGGAAGATAATAAACTATTCGTTATTTCTGGAAATACTGGTTCTGGAAAAACAACCATCTTTGATGGTATTAGCTTCGCCTTATATGGCAGTGCAAGCGGTGCTGATCGAGAGAATAATACGATGTTACGCAGTGACTTTGCTGCTGATGACACCCATACATCCGTAGAGCTGGAGTTTGAGATAAATGGGCGGATTTATCGGATCTTACGACAGTTAGGGCATGTGAAGCAAGGCAATAAGTCCAAAACCGGAGAGCGCTATGAATTCTATGAGAAGATACAAGATAAAGAGATCCCTTGTGTAGATAGGCAGATTGTTTCGGAGATCGATAGAAAAGTAGAGGAAATTATTGGCCTGACAAAGGATCAGTTTAAACAAATTGTCATGCTTCCACAAGGGGAGTTTCGTAAATTATTAACCTCTGAGACGGAAAATAAGGAAGCAATTTTGAGGCGGATTTTTCGTACGGGATCTTATCAGGAAATTAATGAAATATTAAGGGAAAAGAAACAGACCGAAGAACAAGACTTTAAACAAGCTGAACATGCAAGAGAACAGTATATATCAAGCATATCCTCTCTGCTTCCTTACCGTGAGGATTCGCTGCTATTTCAGGTGCTTTCACAAGAGCATTATAATGTAAATCAAATTCTGGAGGGTATATCGCGAGAAGAAGCGTATTATAGAGAACAAATCATCCAGGATAAACAGCATTATGAGAAAGCATTTCAGATGCATAACCAGAAGCAGGAGGAATATCACCAAGCAAAAGGCTTAAATGATAAGTTTAAAGAGCTGGAAGAGAAGTCTGGAAAGCTTCATGAGCTTGAAGAAAATGTTCCTAAAATGAAGCAGCTGGAAGAACAGCTGGATAAAGCGATGAAAGCCAGTGCAATAGAGGTATATGAGAAGCGTGTCCTTGAACTCAGAAGGGAAGAGAAGGAAAAGGCTGATTATCTTACTAAGGCAAAAGATCATTCCTTAAAAGCTAACGAATCCCTTCTTCAAGCGGAGGCAAATTATAAACACGAAGAAAACAAGCGGGCACTCCGAGAAGAAACAGCAAAAACATTAGATGAGCTCAATCGTTTCCTGCCAGAAGTAAAGGATATGGAACGACGGAAAGAACAGATTAACAAGTTAACAATCGAAGGCAAGTATGTAAGGAAAGAATTAGACCAAGCTGCAGAGAAATTAGCGAAGATAGTGAAAGAACAAGAGACACTTAACCAAGAGCTTTTAATAATGGACAGAGAGATTAGTGAACTTCCTGCAAGAGAAAAGACACTAACTAAATTAAGAGAGCAGGCTAAGGTTCTCAAGAGGTACCTTGAATTATCGGCAAAGCATAATGAATTAATGAAGCAAAAACAAACAATCGAAATAGAATTCAAAGACACTCAAAATCGCTATCAGGAAATAGAATCGAAGTGGCTGAACAATCAAGCAGTTCAATTAGCAGCCCACCTTCATGACGGAGAGGCATGCCCTGTCTGTGGAAGTTTAGAGCATCCGGCTCGAGCTACTCATGATGATGGTGAGGTGAAAAAAGAAGAGCTGGAGGCCTTAAGAAACGAACGTGACAAAAAGGAAAGAAGCTATCAGGATATTACTGTAGATTGGAAAGCAAATTATAGCCAATTGAAGGATAAAGAAGAAGAGTTAGTTGAGTTTGGGTTATCTAAGGACAGTGCAGCTTCAGACTATGACCGAATTGTTTTAGAAGGTAAAGAGCACAAGAAACAAGTAGGAGAGCTTGAGAAGAAAAGTAACTTGCTTAGAGAAGGAAAAGTATCACTTGAAAAGTTGGAAAATGAAATAAAACAGTGGCAAAGTCATAAAGAGGAAAAAGAGAAAGCATATCAGGAAAAACAACTTGATTATCGCAGCAGAATTGCAGTATATCATGATCGCTTAGAGAAAATTCCAGAAGAAATGAGAGACCTTACTAAACTAGAGAAAAAGATAAACCAAAAAGCTGAAGAGAAGGAAATGCTTGAGAAAGCTTGGGAAAATGTGCAAAAACATCTTCAGGAAGCTAAAGAAGCAAAAACAAAAGCGGCTTCTAATGTAGAGTTCGCGAACAAACAACTAGATGAAGTCACAGCTAAATGGGGGAGTGCTAGTGAACTATTCAAGCTAAAATATCTAGAAGCCGGCTTCAGCTCTGCGGAAGAGTATCAGGAGGCAAGGTACTCGGAGTCCGATCAACAGAAATTAAAAGAAAGGATTCAACGATTTAATGAAGAACTTAGGCTTGTAAAACAACAGGTAACGGATTTAACTGCTGTTCTCCATGGGAAAGAGAAAACCAACTTAGAGAAACTTCATGTTCAATTAGATGAACTAAAGAATGCCTATGAAGCAGCATTGAACCAATGGAAACGATCAAAGGATTACTTTGAGGATATTATTAAAATAAAAGATAATATCATAGAATCGGATGAGACGGCAAAGGAAAAGGAAAAGAGTCTAGCAACGATAACGGATTTATATAATGTTCTAAGAGGCCAAAATGATAAGAAAATATCGTTTGAGCGTTATTTGCAAATTGAGTATCTGGAGCAAATTATTGAGGCGGCTAATAGTCGATTAAGAAATTTATCCAATGGTCAGTTTTATCTTATACGCAGTGATCGCCAAGAAGTTCGTGGTAAACAAAGTGGACTGGGACTTGATGTCTACGATACCTATACAGGGCAAACTCGTGATGTCAAAACTTTATCTGGTGGCGAGAAGTTTACTGCATCACTATGTTTAGCACTTGGAATGTCGGATGTTATTCAAAGCTTCCAGGGTAATATTAAAATCGATACAATGTTTATTGATGAAGGTTTTGGGTCCCTGGATGAAGAATCACTCCACAAGGCAATAGATGCTTTAATAGAAATTCAGAGGTCTGGTAGAATGATAGGCGTTATTTCTCATGTGCAGGACCTTAAAAATATGTTCCCGGCCATTTTAGAAGTGAAAAAGACAAAAGAAGGGCATAGTAGGACAGCGTTTGTTTTGAAATAATCTGTAAAAAAGAGGCGCTGGGACATAACTAAATGTTTTAATCCAAAAGACGAACGAGGCACCAAGTTAGTGGAGGAAATATACGTAGACTCCTGCGGGAAAAGCAACAAGCGAAGACCCCGCAGGAAGTGTTCTTCTTCCGAGGAGGCTGAGACGTTGCCCGCGGAAAGCGAAGTATATTTCCGGAACGGTATTTCTCCACTAAGCATCGTTCGGATTTTTCTTTTGATAAAACACTTTTGACCCAGGCTCTTTTTATCGGTATTAAAGGGATTCATATAATTTTCAACTTAAATTTCATTAGAAAATATTCCCAAAAATTTAATGTTACAAATATGTTACTAGCTCCATTGCAAGACATCAATCATTACACCTCTTTTGTCATCTATCTGTAAAAATCCTGCCAAATTTTTAGCAATGACGATGCTCTCAATCTAGTTTAACATTTAGATATAATACAACAGGAGGTAACAACTACATGCTTAATAAGTTTAAGAAAGTGGCTATTGCATCTGTCATTTCTGTATCATTCATCTTGCCTATTTCTACATTAGCAGCTAGTTCATATACGGTTGTTGGCGGAGACACCATGTGGAAGATTGCTGTAAAAACACAAACAGGCGTAAGTGAATTGATTCAATCTAATCCACAAATTAAAAACCCAAACCTTATTTATCCAGGTCAAAAGCTGAATGTTCCTAGCAATGCGGAGTATAATGTGGAACAAGAGGTTATTAGACTTGTAAATATTGAAAGAGCAAATCATGGTTTACCAGCATTAAAATATGATTGGGAACTAGCTAGAGTAGCGAAGCATAAGTCCCAAGATATGCATGATAAAGGTTACTTCAGCCATAACAGTCCAACATACGGATCTCCATTTGATATGATGAAAAATTATGGAATTAACTATAAATCTGCCGGTGAAAATATCGCAAAAGGGCAAAAGACTGCACAACAAGTTGTAGATGCTTGGATGAACAGTCAAGGCCATCGCGCCAACATTTTAAACTCCAGCTATACGCATATTGGTGTAGGATATGTATCGGATGGTCACTACTGGACACAAATGTTTATGAAGAAATAATGGAAGAAACCATAAATCCATATAATGGGTTTATGGTTTTTCTTTGCTCCAAACTTCCTCTAAAGTTGTTTGAAATAATAGATTCAACGCTTTTGTAGGATCACTTTTTCTACTGGGTAGACTGTTTGCGATGTCATCTAATCGGTAGAGCTCTTCTTTGAATAAATTACTTTGTACCTTTTGTAGTAATGGAATGCCTTTTCTTTTCAGAGTGATGACCTCCAAACAGTGTTCTTTCCAATTACCTTCAGGTAGTATGTTAACTAATAGATTCATATCCAAAGTGGGTGGGAAGGATAAGTGATTTTCTATCCATTTACAAAATAATATGGGTCTAGCTACATTTAAGTAATCCTTGACATTCTCACTCTCCATATAGCTAAGCTTGCTGAGATTATTTTTTGCCATATTTAAGTAGTGGTACATACAAGATTTTAGTTCTACTGCTTCATTTTGTATAGCTTTTAATTGCTGAATGGTTGTGAACGGCTCCAAATAAATGATGCTGGAGTGCAGCCACTCTAATAAAGATGGGTTGGATTTTCTAAATAGTTTTAATGCCTTTGTCAACTCCCAACCATGAATATCCAGATTGCCTTGAACGGGTACATCTATATAATCTTTCTTCTTTCCAATGCCGATTGGGTCAATTTCAAGGTAATGCAAAGTTTTATGAACATAAATAAAGCGAACATCATAATCGCTGTGTTGAGATGCGAGACCAAACGCTCTACTGCCAACTTCACAGGAATATAATATCTTTATTCCATAATCTAATTCTATCCTATTTAACGTATTTAGAATTATTTTCTTCATCGTAAAACCTCATTTCGTACACAGTATAAGCTTTGTTTAATGATTATAATACATTAAATCGATTTCCTTGAATGAAATAGAATATTTTGATACTTTTTATGTAGATGTTATTAGAAAAGAGGGATATCTATGTATCGAAAAGTAGAAGATTTTATTCAAGAATGGTCTCATTCTGCAAATGGTACACTGCAAGTATTAGAAGCACTTACAGATGAGAAGTTAGACCAGGCTATTGTGGAAGGCCATAATACACTGGGCTGGTTAGGCTGGCACCTTACTACTGCACCTTTGTATTTTGTAGGACAAGTTGGTATTCAATTAGAAGTAGAGGTAAATTCAAAGGAAGTTCCTAATAATGCAAGTGAAATTGTCCAAACTTATAAAAAAGTTTCCGAAGCAGTAACAGAAAAGATAAAGGACTCCCTCACAGATGAAAAGCTTGTAGAAGAAGTAGATAGCCATGGTTCTCTCGTTCCAAGGGGCAAGCTGTTAAGAACGTTAGTGGATCATCAAACACATCATCGCGGACAGATGACGGTACTCCTAAGACAAGCTGGATTGCCAGTGCCAGGTGTAATGGGGCCAACGAAGGAACAACGAGCATAATTTTTGAGAAGAAATCGCCTCAACTTTATCAAGATGAGGCGGTTTTTTTACCTCATTTTGCAGATATTTTCCCTTAAAAGCGACAAATTTCGGTCAACATGGCCAATACCTGAATATCTTGCTTTATAGTCCTTAAGTAAATGGAAAATTTACTTACTCAAAAGATGAGAATAACAACCACTTTGATAAAAATTTGGAATGACAGAGGAGATATCTGCAAAATTCCATATAGTTTGTCCATGTAATGCAAAAGAATCAATATAGACAACCATTAGCATTCCTGGAAGTGGTATATGTAGTCAAACCCTATTTTTATGTTTCTGTGCAACTATAATTATTACTAAGTGTTCTAGGATTATTTATTTCATGATAAGAGTACTAACCAGTGACCGTCGTTAATCTATATAGCACAATTCAAAGGAGCGAAGTAATCAAAGCCGTCACTGTGGATTGTTAAAATATAGACCTACTAAAAACATTAAAAAGATTAAAGGCAAATCCTCATTAAAACCTGACACACTCTCTAAACCTTTTTTACTCTTCATTCTCCTTTATCTGTTTTATCCTGTTATTTACTGTATTTGATTTCTCCACCAATGATGGTCATTTCTATTTCTGTATCTAAAAGCTCGTCTGGATTCTCCATCTCAAAAGGATTGTTAGAATACACGGTCATATCTGCAAGTTTTCCTCTAGCAATGGTTCCTTTGATTTGTTCCTCGTTAGTTGGATAGGCAGCTAGTTCAGTAAAGATTCGAAATGCTTCATACATCGACAGTTTTTCTTCTGGAATATAGCCATTATGTATTTGACCAGGTGTTTTTCTAGTTACAGCAGCATGAATGCCATGCAATGGATCGACCGGTTCGACTGGTGAGTCTGATCCGCCTGCACAAATCACGCCAGCATTTAATAAGGATTTCCAAGCATAGGAAAGTCGAATCCGCTCTTCGCCAAGCCGCTCTTTCACCCATGGGAAGTCGCTTGCCAGGAAACGTGGTTGAATATCAGCAATTCTGCTAGGTCTTGCTAGTCGTTCTATTAATTCTTTCCGAAGTACTTGTGTATGGATAAGTCGGTCACGATAATTTACTGCAGGGAACTTATCTAATACATCAAGGACATTTTCTAATGCTTTATCTCCAATTGTATGTACGGCAATTGGCATATCCAACTCGCGTGCACGCTTTACAATATCATATAAGGCGTATTGATCCATCATGGCATCCCCATAATTATCTGGATCATCACTATAAGGTTCGGATAGAAGTGCAGTCCTGCGTCCAAAAGCACCATCTGCAAATATCTTTACTGCCCCGATTTGCAGGGTATCATTGCCATATCCAGCATACATGCCAGCATCATGTAAATCGTCAAGAAATTCATGGTTGACTAATAAATTTGCTCGCAACCCAAGTTTTTCTGTATTTAAAAGTTCATCATAAATGGAATAGGTTTGCTTCAGTCCACCCATATAAAGAGGATCATTGGTATGGACACTCGTTAACCCTTTTCTCAATGCAAATTGTATCGCTTGTCTTAATGAATCCTTCATAACCTCATAGGACTTTACTGGAATAAATGGCTTAATCAAATCAGAAGCTGACTCTAACAGTAACCCTGTTGGTCTTTTCGTTTGTGGATTCTTAACAATCATTCCACCTTCAGGAACAGAAATGGATGGATGGTAATTGCTTCTCGTTAACGCATGACTGTTGACAATAGATGCATGTTCACAAATTCTGGATAAAAATAACGGATTATTTGGAGCAGCGAAATCCAATTCTTCAATGGTCGGAATCGTTCCATCTGTAAACAGATTTTCATCCCAGCCACCACCAAGCAGCCATTCTCCTGGTTTAAGTGTATTTGCTTTTGCTTGTATCTTCTCAAGCATTGTTTGTTTCGAATGGGTTCCAGTTAAGTCAAGGTTTATAAATTTGTCCGCTAATAGAGATAGATGTAAATGACTGTCCACTAATCCTGGTGTTACGGTTTTACCTTGTAAGTCAACAATAGCAGCATCAGTCGTTTTATAGTTTGATAATATTTCTTTAGTTGTACCTAAGGCGATGAAACGCCTGTTTTCAATTACAACAGCTTCTGTGACAGGTTGTATTTGATTGAATGTATAAAATTTTCCGTTTAAGAATAGTTTTTTCATAGTTTGCTCTCCTTTAGAGGTATTTAATATAGGAATATATGTATGGAATGCTCTACAAATGGAAAATTGTGGTCCCATAAATAAAGGGTGGATAGTCTGAAGGAAGGGGAAGGTGAATGATTGTTATTTTTTGCGCAACTGGGAAAATAATTTTAATGCACAAAAAAACAATGATAGAAAATAACCTACCATTGTTGCCGCACAATAATGTTATCCTCCAATTCGATCAGTAGTCCTCCATGCGAATAGCATTGCATGACAGTCTGCTCCTTGTTTAGGAAGCATCCCAGCAATAATAAGTTTGACCCTTATTACACTTCGGCAAACAATCCTTTCGTCAATCCTCAACGATGTCATACTCCGACTGATTACTTATATTCTTTGCGCCTCTACCTCACCGATCAGTAAGGTGTCTATGAAATTAGTTTTAATACTATCAAATGGTTGTAAATAATTCAACCCAATTTTATAAAATTTAGAAATGATGAAATAGATTAATATAATGAAACCTAGGGGTTTAGCTTATTTGAATGATTAGAAAGAGACTGGAGATACAAGTTGACAATAGAGAATACAATATTCTATACTTTATTCAACATTGTTGAATAAAAGGAAACATAATTGAATATATATAAATAAATCAGCTCCTGTCCTTTATAAACAATGGTGGGAGTGCAACACGTAATGCAAGAGACTGACATATTCTGTTAAGGACTATTAATAAAGTAAACGCTATCATTTTGAGTGGATAAATTTTTGAACAGGAGAGGGTACTAATGAATAAATTGCCAAGTTTTGTTCAAATTAAAGAAGTTGGACCAAGGGACGGCTTGCAAAATGAGAAGAAGGATTTACCTACAGAAGACAAAGTAACGTGGATTGATATGCTTTCTAATAGTGGTATAAAAGAAATTGAATTTTCTTCATTTGTAAACCCGAAATGGATTCCAGCTTTAGCTGACGCAAGAGAGGTTGGGAAACAGATGAAGCGTAACCCTGATGTTAGGTATTCTGCCCTTGTGCCAAATCAGAAGGGGCTTGAATTCGCTTTAGAAGCAGGGATTGATGGTGCCTCTGTATTTATGTCAGCAAGTGAAACACATAACCGTAAGAATATAAATAAATCGATTAATGATACTTTTCCTGTACTAAAAGCCGTAATAGAGGAAGCAAAGCAAGCAGGTAAATATGTAACAGGTTATGTTTCCACTGTATTTGATTGCCCATACGAAGGAAGAATAGAACCTGAATCTGTTGTTGAAATATGTGAAAGATTACTAGAATATGGGGCAGATGATATATCTCTCGGAGATACAATCGGTTCGTCAGTTCCATCTCAAGTAGAGAATTTATTGGAAAAGGTAATGGTCCAACTCCCAAAAGAAAAAATCATCATGCATTTTCATGACACAAGAGGGATGGCGATTGCAAATATTATGACATCCATGCAATATGGAATTACTCATTTTGATAGCTCGATTGGTGGGCTGGGGGGGTGCCCTTATGCACCGGGAGCTGCAGGGAATGTTGCTACAAATGATGTTCTATATCTGTTGCATGGATTAGGAATAGAAACAGGAATAAATGATAAAAAGATACAAGAAGCTTCGCTGTTTATCCAGAGTAAATTGGGCAAAGTGCTGCCGAGCAGATCTTTGTTAGCAAGTGGATAATAAGGTAGGAGCCGATTTAACTTTTAGAGCTTCTATCCTAGAAGAGGTTGGGACATATAACTAAATATTTTAATTCAAAAGACGAACGAACCAATAAATAAGCGAAGTATATTTCCGGAGCGATATTTCTCCACTAGCCGAAGTTCGGCTTTTTCTTTTGAAAAACACTTTTGTCCAGCCTCTTTCTTTTAAATAGTAATTTATATAGAATATAATGCAGTTTTACTTACTATCTTGACTACCTTTGATGTACTGTTCTATGATTAAAGCACTAGAATCGAACGATGAAGAAAGGAATGAGCTTCAATAGATCTTAATAAAATAGGAAATAAAATAAAACAATTACGTTTAAGACAGAAGAAAACGCAGCAGCAAATTGCAGATGAATGCGGTATCTCCAAGAGTATGCTTTCGAAAATTGAAAATGGACAGACAGCTTCAGCTATTGCAACGTTATCAAAAATTAGTGAAGCGTTAGGTGTCTCTCTATCTTGGGTACTTGATGATAAAACAAATGACGATCTAGTACTCCAAAAAAGATCAAATCGGAAATCTAAGGTTGGAGATGTACATATGGGTTATTCTTATGAGATGCTTGCTAATCGTTCTCTTTCAAGTGGAATCGAGCCAACAATCGTACATGTAACCCCTAAAAATATAAATCAGAGAAATGAAACATATACTCATTCCCAAGATGAATTTATTTATATTTTGGAGGGCTCTATTTATTTGCTTTATGATAATGAAAACTATTATATGGAAAAGGGAGACAGCGCCTATTTTCAAGGATCAAAACCACATTTATTTGTTCCTGTAAATGACGAAGAAGCGCAAGTATTAACTTGCTTTATTAACCAAGATTTTTAAAATGCAATCAACTATTGTTGGTTGTGTTTTTTTGCAGGTAAACATAGAAGAGGGGGATGAATTAAATGTTGGAGCCAGCTTGTGTATTTTGCCACCCAAAACTGGAAAAAAAGCAAAACGTTATTCTAGAAAATGAATATTGCAGATTTCTACAGCTAGAAGATGCTATGAAGAAAGGAGTTATCTTGGAAGGAGCTGGGGTTATCGTACCTAAAGCGCATCGTGAAACAGTATTTGAGTTAACGGAGGAGGAATGCAATGCGACCTTTGCTTTGTTAAGAGAAGTAAAGAAATATATTGATAAGATATACCAGCCACAAGGATACAATCTTGGTTGGAATTGTGGCGAGATTGCCGGTCAGCATCTATTTCATGCTCACTTCCATGTACTACCCAGATACAAGGATGAAAAGATGGTAAACAGAGGAATTCGTTTCATGTTTAAAGACGGTCAAAATGAGCGATTTTCAAATGTTTTAGGTTAATGTTTCCTTAGTCCAAAAAATTCCTGCTTATGTACTGGGTATAAGGTGAATTCAATTTATACCAGATTGAGAGAAGATATTGCTTATGGAACAGTTTTATGAAGCGGGCGGTCCTAGTCGACCGCCTGCTTCTTGTGTCACAGGTTAACTGACTGTAAGCCCATTAACGAGAAGATTCCTAGAGTATAAGAATTGTAAGTGGGGACTAACAGCAGATCAAACACCCAATTGGTTTAATGGCTCTTACTTATACCTTAGTGGTGTTAGCACTCAGTGGGCGAGAAAAGGTAATCCCCACTGGTGGAAGTTTTACTTTAAATTAGAACCAAGCAGCTCCAACAATGATTAGAAGGATAAACAATACTACGATTAACGCGAAGCCACCACCGTAGCCATAACCACCGCCATAGCCGTAACCACCATAACCACCGAATCCACATCCGCATCTACCAAAACCCATATTTAAAAACCTCCTTAAATAATTTAACTTTCTTCAGATCTTAATATACGTAAGCTGACCCTACAATGATTAGCAAAATAAACAATACAACAATTAAAGCAAAGCCACTACCAAAGCCTCCTGCATAACCACCACTCATTCATATCACCTCCAAAGTGATTTACACAAATAATATATGAATGGTTTTATATATTGTATAGGTATAATCCCAATTAGAACGATTTAGGCTATCAAGTGTTTTACAGAAATGTTTCTGAATCAAGCTTTAATAAATCCTTGCCCTTTACTTTAGACTTTTTTGTGAAAGCTTCCACAAGTTGATATCCAGCGCAATAGCCGAGCATTTTGGGATAGAGGTTTCTTCCATATAGGATTGCTTCATATTTTCTGTTGTTTGGTGTTAGCTTGCTATTGGGGATGATGATATGATCGATCCATTTTTTAATTTGAGCGGCTGGATAATAGGTAGTCCAGTTTGCTTGAAGGGCTTCCCCCAGCTGCTCCCCAACCATATACTCTGCTAAGCCTTCTAGAATAATAGCATCTAGTAAGTTATATTTGCTAGAATCCTTAGCATGATGTTTTAATCGACAGACATGATTGTATTCGTGAGTAAATAGAGCCTTTAGTTCATTCTCTGTTGTTTTTTCAGAAATAAATAAGAACAATTTATCAGTGAATGCGACGCCTGATTTCCCATTAAAATCTTTGGATAATTTTCGATTATTCGAATCGGACGGGAAGATAAAGATAGGAATATCTGGACCTTGCCATTTTGCACGAAGTAGATCAAATTCTCTACTTGTAACTTCCCAAAAATTCTTTTTTTGTAAGTACTCAATAAACTTCTTTTTATCCTTTGAAGGTGATCTATACATTCCGTTCCTAACTAAGTAAGAGAAGATATCATCTGCTGTTCCACCTGGAAAATATTCTTCTAACTTTGCGCAAATAAGAATGGGTTTATCATATAAATCATGCAACCATTGATCTGTTTTTATCACGCCCATTATATTTCTCCTTCCACACATATATCTTCATTTAAAGTATGCTATTCCGATGAAGGATGTTATCCCACAATATTTATAAACTAACCTAATAGGTCAGTACACTAGTAGGCATTGTCATTATTGTAGTGGAAAAGGGCATTTGTACAGTGCGCTGCTATGCTAGGACACATATACTTAAAGGGAAAACGTTTAGAAAAATATAGAGAAGAGAAAGAAAACAGTAACGAAGATTTAAAATTAGGTAGGGGGAAGGGAATTTCAGTATCTCTTCACTATGTGAAGAGACTAAATAGAGATAATGGCTAATAAGGGGGGTGTAGAATGGAGCTAATTGACCCATTAATTCAACAACCATTAGAAGTGAATATAACCGGAAATTCACGTCATCATGGAATATTAGTGGATATTGGTACAGATGTAATCGTGCTCTATAACGGAGACGACTACCTCTATATACCTATTAAGCATATTAAAAAAATAAAAAAGGATGAGCGAGGAAAAACAGTAGATAATGATAAGTATCTTGCTTTAGAACATCTTTCACTACGAAAAATTCTAATGAAATCCAGGGGAGTCTTTGCTGAAATTAATGTAAATGGAAATGAAAATGAAACGGTCCACGGATATGTAACAAACATTTTAAATGATTACTGCGTATTTTACTCTCCGGTATACAAGACACTTTATATTCCTCTTCATCAATTAAAATGGTTTATTCCATATAAAAATCATCAATCTCCTTATACTTTAGAAAGAGGAATGTTTTCGATATTCCCATCGAATCTTACATTAGCCCGTACATTAGATATTCAACTAGAAAAGTTAAAAGGACAAATTATTGTGCTTGATTTAGGGCTATCAACAGACAAAATAGGATTATTAAAAGGGATTTCTGGAAACCTTATTGAACTTGCAACTGCTCGTGGAGATTCATTACTAACAAACATACAACATATTAAATCTGTACATTTCCAATAAAAAAACCTTAAGAAGGATATACTCCCGCTTAAGGTTTTGTGAGGCTTTAAACTTTAGTTTTCTCTTCATATTCTATCGCTTCATGTCCAGGGCTACTGGAGAAATTGGAACTGCCGGTGATATTTTCCAGTAGATCTTTGACATCTATACCAGAAGACGCTTTTAATGATTCTTGCAGGGTTGCCATTAAATTAGTCGCATAACCGGATACTTTATTTGCTCCGCCATTTTCACTATTACTGCCTGTATCTACTACAGTAATCTTATCAATATTAGATAGTGGACTGGCAACTTCCTTAGCATATTCAGGCAGCATTTTAATAACCATATCAAGAACGGCCGCTTGACCGTATTGTTCAAAGGCTTCCGCAATTTTACGTTTTGCTTCAGCTTCAGCCAGTCCTTTTAGGCGAATAACTTCCGCTTCCGATTCACCCTGTGCTCTTTGGGAATCTGCTTTTGCAAGACCATCTACACGGACTTTCTCAGCCTCTGCTTTAGCTTGGGATTCAATTCGATATTGGTTTGCATCTGCTTCTGCAATTTGCTTCGCTTTATCTGCAATGGCTGATTGTTCAACCGCATAACGATCTGCGTCTGCCTTTTTCTTAACTTCAGAATCGTATTGCCTTTCCCGACGCAGTATTTCCTTTTCTTCTAATTCAATTTGTTTTTGACGCTCAATAATCTTTATTTGCATTTCTTGTTCGGTAACTTGTTGTTTCGCTCGAGCAGTTTCGAAATCATAGGCTTGGTCAGCACGTGCCCTTGCTATATCTTGTTCCCGACGATATTCTGCGGTTTTTAATTGATTTTCTTTCTCTGCTTCGGCTATTTCCGTTGCTCGTTCAAGCTCAGCTTTCTGTGCTTCTTTAGCAGCCTCAGCACGTTTTATCCTTGTTTCCTTATCTGCTTCAGCTGTTGCAATATCCGCATCTCGTTTCACTTGGGCTATACGTGGTTTACCTAAAGAGTCGAGGTAACCATTCTTATCCTTCACATCTTTAATGGTAAAAGAGACGATAACTAATCCCATTTTTGCTAGATCTTGAGAGGCCACACGCTGCACTTCTTGGGAAAATTTATCTCTATTTTTATAAATTTCTTCTACTGTCATTGACCCTAGAATGGAACGAAGGTGACCTTCAAGAACTTCCTTCGCTTCATTTTCGCGATCTTCTCTTGTTTTTCCTAAAAATTGTTCAGCTGCAGTAGCAATTTCACCAATAGATCCGCCAATTTTAATAATAGCTGTCCCATCCGCCATTACGGGGACACCTTGCTCTGTGTATACTTCAGGCGTAGTAACTTCTAGTTTACTGGATAACAGACTTAGTGGCTCTGCTTGTTGGAATACGGGGAGGATAAAGGCGCCTCCACCACGAATAATTTTAATCTTATTTCCTGATTCATCCACATGTACATTTTTACCACCTAAATAACTTCCTGTTACTATAAGTGCTTCATCAGGTCCAGCAGTGCGGTATTTAGTTACAAAGACTCCGATAAGTGCTAATACTAATACTGCTGCAATACCAATAACGATCCAAATGCTTGGCATCATCATTCCCCCTCATTTTAATTTTTATAATAAATTATCCTATATGGATAATTATTAGCTATAAGTAGTCATCATACATACTTTCTTCATAAGGCACTACATAAAGATTTCCATTTTCAAAATTAATGACGAGTACTTTTATGCCTGCTTCGATTTCATCATTTTCATAACTGCAGGCAGGTTTGGATATCATACCGCTCTTGCTATCGATCATTATTTCTCCAAAACCATCTTTTGGTATCGGAATGATTATTCTACCAACCCTGCCTTTTAAGGATTCCTCTGTATATCCAAGTGAACCTTCTGCAGAGGCCATTGGTATTAGAACAAAGATATTTAGAAAAATGGATAGGGCCAGTGCAGAGATTCCGGAAATGATTATAATCCATACGCTCGATATTGTGGTAATTTGCTCCAAAATATAACCCGAGGCAGAGAAAAAGATGCAGTATGCAAGTATAAGAACTGGATTGAGGTGGATGGTTTCAAAAAATCCTCCTGCCATTTCTCCAAATAGAATTTGAAAAAGTGTTAAGGTGCCAGCTGCAAACAATATAATTAGATAGATATTCTCAATAGATGTTCCAAATAAATACATAGGCATCCATCCTTTTTTAAGTATAAATGAGGTTTCTTAATTTATATACGGGGAAGAGGAGTAATAGGTTTCAAAAAATGTAAAAATTTCATAATAAACATAAAACAAATACAAAATGTAACTTCCATGCCATACTAAGTTATACTTACAGGTCAAGAGTGGTGGCACTTCAGACTTGATAGAGGGATTAACTAGACCTAAGAACTTTTTTTTCTTAAGAGGGGAAAGGAAGAATTTTAAAAAATGATTTAGAGGTTTCGCTCGATTTGGTATTAATTTGTTTAAGGTAATGAATGATTGTCAGATTAATGTACAAACTGACACATAACAGAAATAGGAGGAGGTTAATTTGAATGAGTGAGGAAAGTAAGGAGAGATCCATGCAATTGTTTTCGAATGATGCACTAAAAGGGAAGCCGTATCTGGATATTGATCGTGTTATCCGTGATAATGAAGTTAAACATAAGATGAATAATAACATTAGAAACAAATAGCAATAAGCCCAGCAATTAATATTGCTGGGCTTATTGCTTGTCAAGATAATAATTATTTTTTCGGAAAATGTTCAAATATATTTGACAAACTTGTGAACATGTTGAATAATATAAGTATAAAGGAGGGGTTGTAACATGCAATCATTCGGAAGTAATATCGTCACAGCTATTAGCTTTATTTGTGGAACATTATCCGTAATTGGTACGTTACTATTTTTCTACGGATATATTGTAAGCGGTTTATCGGAAGTCATTGGTATAGGAATTGGGATTGTGATGGGAGCAGTATTCATCTTTATAATGGGGATATTTTTAGCAATTACGGAAGAGATGTACACGAAGGAAGGGAAGGGAGCAAAATAAAAGAGCATCGACGATAGCATCGATGCTCTTTTTTTTACATATAACCCCATACCATAGCAAGAAGGGAACCGAAGACTGTAAATAGGGCAATTACAACACCGTAAATGGTAGATGTATAAATCGTACCTTTATCTTCACTTTCACCGGCGTGCATAAAGATAATTAATTGAACGCCTGCTTGGATGAAAGCTGTTACCAATAGAATTGTCATTCCCAGCTGAAACGACATATCGAAAAAGTATACACTAAGTGCCACTATAGTTAATAGTAAAGAAAACACGAATCCATTTACTTGTTTAATAGGAAATAGTTCTTTCATTTTACATCATTCCTTTCAAGTAGATGAAACTAAAGATGAAGATCCAAACTACATCTAGGAAATGCCAATATAACGAGAAAATAAAGGATTTATTAGCAGTAGCTGGTGTTAAACCTCTTCGCTTAATTTGAATCATAATAAATAATCCCCAGAACAACCCAAGAGTAACGTGGGCACCATGCGTACCAAGCGTTGTTAAAAGAATAGCGGTAAATGCACTAGTTTGCAATGTTGCACCAACATGGTAATAATGCATAAACTCATAAATCTCAACACTTAGGAATCCTAAACCTAGTAGAAGGGTGATTCCTAAGAATACTAGCATTGCTTTAGTTCGTTTTAGTCTCATGGCATTAATAGCTAAGCCAATCGTAAAGCTACTTGTTAAAAGTACAAATGTTTCAATCAATACTGGTGTTATTTCAAAAATTTCGCCACCAGAAGGTCCATTTCCTACACGATTTTCGTATATAAAGTAGGAAGCAAAAAGTGTTGCGAAAAGCATAATTTCCGCACCGAGAAATATCCAGAAACCAAGGATATTAAGTTGATTCTGTTCGGTGCTATATTCTAGAGGCTGTGTGTGATCTATTTTCATTGTCCAGCACCTCCAAATTTATCTTCTGTTTCTTTAATTTCTTCGGCTGAAATATAGCGACCATCATCTTTCTCAAATGAACGGTATGCCATACATGCGAAGATACCGATAGCAGAGATTATTACTCCAGCCCAAATGTAGAATACAAATGAGAATCCGAAGATAAAGAATAGACCAGACATAATAATTGGAAGACCGCTATTATTTGGCATATGAATCTTCTTAATGCTATCTGGGAATAATTTATGTCCTTTTTTCTTATAATCCCAAAATGCTTCACTAGATTCTACCTGAGGTAGAACGGCAAAGTTATATTCAGGAACAGGGTTATGCGTAGCCCATTCTAGTGAACGTGCATTCCAAGGATCATCTCCAACATTCCTTGGAGAATAACGGAAACTGTAATAAATGTTATATACGATTATAACAAAACCAATTGCCATTAATCCTGCACCGAAGAAGGAAAGCATGTTTAATGGACCGAAGCCAGTTGCCTCTGAGTACGTGAACATACGGCGTGCTTGCCCGTCTAATCCAGTAATATACATTGGGAAGAAGGAGAAGCAGAATCCGATAGTAAGGAACCAGAATGCCCATTTCCCAATTTTTTCGTTCAACATAAAGCCGAACATTTTTGGCCACCAATAAGTTAAGCCTGCAAGCATTGCAAATACAACACCTGGAATAATCGTATTATGGAAGTGAGCAACCAAGAACATTGTATTATGGTATTGGTAGTCTGCACTTGCAACTCCAAGCATTACACCTGTAACCCCACCAATCGTAAAGAGTGGAATAAACGCTACAGAATATAGCATTGGTACAGTAAAGTGTATTTTCCCTTTCCACATAGTAAGCAGCCAGTTAAATATCTTAATTCCAGTTGGAACTGCAATAGCCATTGTTGTAATAGAGAAGATACTGTTTGTTAATGCATCTTGACCCATCGTAAAGAAATGGTGAACCCATACAAGGAAGGATAATAGGGATATAATAACCATTGATCCTACCATTGATTTATAACCATATAGATTTCTTTGTGAGAATGTTGCAATGATTTCACTATAAATACCAAAAGCAGGTAAGATTAAAATATAAACCTCAGGATGTCCCCAAACCCAGAATAGGTTCGCCCACATCATGTCCATACCGCCATTTGTGGAAGCGAAGAAATGGGTTCCAAACTGACGATCTAATGTTCCCATTATGATTGCAATCGTCAATACTGGGAAGGCAAAGACAATAATCGCATTTGTGATCAGAGCAGACCAAGTAAACATTGGCATTTTCATCAGTGTCATGCCAGGTGCTCTCATTTTAATAATGGTAGCGATAAAGTTAATCCCTGTCATTAGGGTACCGATACCTGATATCTGTAGTGCCCAATTGTAATAGTTAACACCGACAGATGTACTAAAGTCATTGCTTGCAAGTGGATAATAGTTCGTCCATCCGGCATCAGGTGATCCGCCAATAACAAAGGAGATATTAAATAGCATTGCACCTGCAAAGTATAACCAAAAACTAATTGCATTTAGTCTTGGGAAAGCTACGTCTCTAGCTCCAATTTGTAGTGGTACAACAAAGTTCATTAAACCAATTACAAATGCCATAGCCATGAAGAAGATCATAACTACCCCGTGTGTTGTGAAAACCTCATTATAATGTTGTGCATCTAGAAAAGTATTGTCAGGCACTGAGGTTTGAAGTCGCATCATAACTGCGTCCGCACCACCACGGAAAAGCATTAGTAAAGCGGAAATAATATACATAATTCCAATTCGTTTATGGTCAGTAGTAGTTAACCATTCGTTCCATAAGTAGCCCCATTTTTTAAAGTAACTTACGCCAGCAATAATGGCTATGATTACTAAACCTATAGCAACCATGGACGCGTATATTAATGGACTGGGATGCGGAACAGCAAATCTTTCAAAAAATTCCATGTTCTTACTCCTTTCGAGAGATAATAATCGGTAATTCCTGTTGCTATAAAACTCGAAAACTAGTGATTAGTGTGCTCTGATGTATCCTCGTTATCCTCAGAATGCGAGTCATCTGAACCATGATTATGTCCACCATGTTCTCCCTCTGGAGCTGGTGCAAACTCTAAATGTGTACCTGTAAAGGTTAGTTGTCCAAGGTGTCCAGGTTCTAGTAATTCATCAAATTTTTCCTCTGTGATTGGTTCAGCTGTTGCGTGAATTTCATCAACCCAAGTGTCAAATTCGTCAGGAGAAAGAGCAGTTACATTAAATACATGTTTTGCAAAACCTTCCCCACTAAAGTTTGAATTTCTACCCATATATTCACCAGGACTATCTGCAACTAGATTTATTTTAGTTATCATATCTGCCATGGCATATTTTTGCCCAGCAAGCTGTGGAATCCAGAAACTAGTAATTGGTCCATGTGAATACAATCTGAATTCAACTGGCCTGTCTGTTGGAAGGAAAACATAATTGACTGTTTCAATATCCTGTTCCGGATAACTGAAATGCCATTTCCAGTTAGATGAGGAAGCATATATTACTAATGGCTCCTGATCTTCATATCCTTCTGGTACGTCTTCAACTTGATAAGTGGAGACAACAGAGACTACGGATAAGAAAGCAACAATTAATACTGGTATTCCAATAATAATGCTTTCCACTATTGGACTTGCTTCGATATGAGGTGGCTCATAATCGTCTGGTTGTTTTGAGGCACGGTATTTAACTAGCATATTTATTAACAGTGTCAATACAACTATTACTACAACTGCCATTGTGAATATGGATATCCAGATTGTATTTGAAAGCGTCTCAGCTTGAGGACCTTTAGGATCCAAAACAAGCAAAGGCTCACAACCTATTAGCACTGTGATCATAGTAAAAATAAATGCTAGTAAGGCCCATTTTTGTTTCATTGAGTTACCCCTTTCTGTTTTTCTAACTTATTTGTTAGATAAAAAGCTTTTATTAACTCATACTATTACTACTGGAACGTAAAAACAATGAGTTTGTGAAAAGTTTCATAAAATGTTCAAGAAGCTTTGAACTTTTTTCGGCTGGCAAAACTAAAGCAAGTTACTACAGAATTTAATTAATTTCAGAAGGAGAGCAATTTTACCCTTGTTGCCAATTGAAGGATAGGAAGCTTAGAACCAATTAATCTCTAAGATAACACCCTAGTTATTACCGACGAAAAGATGATTGTATCATTTCCCTAAAATAAAGGCACCTAAAATGGGGTGAATCAGTTTCTGGTATTTAAATAACGAAATTATAGTATAGAAATTTAATCTATAAATATCCGTTCTATAAATTGAACTCATTTATTAATAATAAAAGTTGACAAGAACTTTCTGATGTGATAAATTAATTAAGTTGTTTTTGGATGCTATAACTGCAACTAGTTTTTTGGTGTTAGAAATTCCTTATGGATTTAATAGAATACTAATATAGGAGCCATTAGCTCAGTCGGTAGAGCAACTGACTTTTAATCAGTGGGTCGAAGGTTCGAATCCTTCATGGCTCATCATTTGCGGGTGTGGCGGAATTGGCAGACGCGCTAGACTTAGGATCTAGTATCTTCGGATGTGGGGGTTCGACTCCCTTCACCCGCATCATTGTAATAAGAAACTTCTGCATAAACAAGTGAAGTAGCACAATCATAAAATACCACTTAGTCGAGGTTAGGGTAGAGGGGCGGCCCACGCTTCAAATTATTCGCCGGGGCTTGGGAAACTGATGAACAGATGCTCATGGATATGATATATTTAAAATACTTTATATATGCGGGTGTAGTTAAATGGTATAACCTCAGCCTTCCAAGCTGATGTCGTGGGTTCGATTCCCATCACCCGCTCCATTATTTTTAATGGGCCTGTAGCTCAGCTGGTTAGAGCGCACGCCTGATAAGCGTGAGGTCGGTGGTTCGAGTCCACTCAGGCCCATATCTAATGAATTCAATAAAAAAGCAGAACACTGATAATTGTGTTCTGCTTTTTTATTTTAACTGAATTCGAGGGAAGCTTACTGTAAAGGATATTCAGGTTGTCGTGACGCTCCGGGGTTAATGAAACAAAATCGAGAGGATTTCCTTTTTTGCGCTGACACCTGCTCTACAAGTTTCTAGACATAAAGTCGGATGAGGCGTACAGTTGGAATTTCTGATTTATTAGTGGCTAATGTTCGCTAGAGTTTCTTTTATTTAGAAGTGTATTTATGTGTAACAGGGTATTTCCGTCTTTTTAAAATAATTTGTTTAGTGGGTGAAATTAGATTAGGGATTGTTAATTCGTGCATAAAATACTCTGCACCATCTATATGGAAAATTCGATTTCCTTTATAACTAACTTTTTTTCCTTGCTCAATTAATTCTACTGATACTGCCTTAGTATATGTCTTTTCATCGGGATAATAAGCATTTATATGGATTGTAATACAGTCTTCATGCATACTTGATAGCCATTTAAGCCAATAAAATAAGATTAATAGAGTGATTTTTAGTAAAAGTAACATCTTTTCCCTCCTTACTTTATCACGTATGAACTGGTGTAAAGCCTGCCTTTAAGAGACTAAACAGCTGAGGCAGCTGGTAATAGCCTGATTTATTCAACGTCCTGTGGGTCTCTCCTTTTGGTGTGCGCATTCAATTAAGATGGGGGAACTGTTGATTTAATAACTGTAATAATACTTTTGCGATAATTTTTCCTGCTGTTTTGGGAGCTGTTTTTCCAGGTATGCCTAATGCGTGGATCGCATTGATGCCTTTTTCTTTTGCGAATGAAAAATCTGTACCGCCTGGTTTTGAAGCTATATCAATAATAAGGGCAGAGGGGTGTACTTTTTGTAAAACGCGTTTGTTTAGGATGTGGGAAGGGATTGTGTTGATGCAAATTTGGGCAGAAGAGATAGTGTTTTCTATATCAGACAGCACAATAGCTTTAAGACCCATCTCTTCGATGCGAGCTATATGCTCAGTTTTCCTAGCAGCAACTGTTACAATTGCTCCTATAGAGGAGAAGGTACGAGCAATCGTCAAACCAACTCTTCCAAAACCGAGTATTAGAACTTTGGATCCATGAATCGTAGTGTCTGTTTCTTCAATGGCTATTTTTAATGTTCCTTCAGCAGTCGGAATAGAATTATAGATAGCAATATCGTCCCTGTTAAACAGTGGAACCAACGAACGATCGGCATCCATGCATAAATCTTGTAAGTATGGGTTAGAAATACCAGTATAAATCACACATCGGGCTGGGGTTTTTAGAACAAGATCCTTTGTCAGGTTTATTGTATGTGTAGAATAGGTAGCTTCTATATTCCCGTTATGACCTGTTCCTGAAACCGGAAGTAAAATGGCATCTATTTCTTTTAATGGTACATCGTCTAGCTGACATAGGATGATATCATGTTTATCAAGATGATCGTTAATTTCCTCATAACCAACTGCATAGACTCTAATCTCTTGACAGGCAATCGCCTTCATTAATTCCACGTAACGATAATCGCCACCTAGAATAAGCATCTTTACCATTATTATTCCACCTTTCGCATTAACTAAACTTATATAATCCCTTTTTGGTTAGGTATTACGAGTTAACTGATGTCATACTTCGGCTTTATGCATTCGAGCGATCTTACAGATCTTAAGCAGGGACCAGCAGTCGGTAAGAGCTTCTTTCGGATAACTGCAATCAGGGAGGAAGAAAGAAAACCCAACACTGATTGACGTTTCTCTTCATTATATAGATTGATTATATTCGATATGACTACTTCCTATATTAGCAAATTTTTAGAAAAGTTAATATAGTAAACTGTCAAGATATGTATGCTAGTGGTATAATATCTATAACTTACTGCTTCATGCTTTATGAAGGATAGAGAAAGAGATTGCTTTAAATAGGGGGATTTTGATATGGCAACATTATGGCAAACTCCTAATCAGTTAAGGTCTTTGCTGACGGAACTTGTAGGATGGAAAAGTGTTTCATTAACGGAAGGAGAGCGTCAATTTCCAGTGAAATTACAAGCCAAACTGCAAGATTTGGAATACTACCAAGCAAATCCGGATTATATTCGCTTGTATGATGCGGATAAAAGAAGAAAGTTCTTGACTGCTTTATATAAACACCCTAATGCGACCGATACCATTTGTATGATTAGTCATTTTGACACGGTAGGCACAGAGGAGTACGGAGACTTCGAAGCATTAGCAACATTGCCAGAGGATTTAACAAAAACATGGATGGAAGCCCAGGCTAAGCTACCTCCCGAAGTATTAGAGGATTTAATATCTGGAGAGTATTTATTTGGCCGTGGAGTCATGGATATGAAGATGGGTCTAGTCTATCATATGAGTTTAATTGAAAGAGCTAGTATGGAAGATTGGCCTATTAACCTATTATTAGTTACTGTTCCTGACGAAGAAGTAAACTCAGCCGGAATGCGTGCGGCTATTCCGAAAATACTAGCAATGCAGGAAGAACACAAGCTTAGGGTTACACTCTTCCTTAACAGTGAACCTGTATTCTCAAATAATCCTAGTAACCATCATTACTTTATTTATACTGGTTCCATTGGGAAAATACTAGGTGCAGCTTTATTTTATGGAAAGGAAACACATGCTGGAGAACCTCTTAGAGGATTGACATCTTCGTATATGGCTTCTTATTTAACCAAAGAAATGGAATGGAATGAAGCTTTTATTGAGGAGGTGTTAGGGGAAAAAACACCACTTCCAATAACATTACAACAAAGAGATTTAAGCCTGACTTACTCCACACAGACACCCTATCGCTCATCTGCTTTATATAACATTTTTATGATGAAGCGCAGTGCATCAGAGGTGTTTGATATTTTTGAGAAAGTTGCTAATGAAGCCGCTCGTAAATGTAATGAGGATTACCAGCTGAAATGTAAAGCTTACGAGGTAACACCAATTGGAAATGTGAAGGTTTTGAAATATAAGGATTTACTAGAATATGCAACAAATAAACTAGGTAATGATGCTATACAGGAAATGAAAGCGGATATATATTACCAAGAACAGTGGGACGATCGAGAGAAGGCGCTAAGAATAGCTGATCGATTAATGATTCATTGTCAGGAATTAGCGCCAGCAATTATCATTTTATTCGCACCACCTTATTATCCTGCTGTTAATTCGTCAGACAATGATTTGGTAAAAGAATGTACGGCATTTGTTAGTAAAACAGCACAAGAAAAATGTAAACTATCCATCCGTCAGGTCCATTATTTTAATGGGATTTGTGATTTAAGCTATGTAAATTACGAAGGGACGAAAGATGGCTGGTCAGCCTTTGAAGAAAATACACCAGTTTGGAATGACACTTATACAATACCTTTTAAAGAAATGCAGCAATTACAGGCTCCAGTGCTGAATGTCGGTCCATTTGGCAAAGATCCACATAAGCGATCTGAACGTTTGCATATTAAGAGTGCGTTTGAGCAAACACCTGTTTTATTAGCAGAACTAATTAAGATGTTAATCAATAGGAAGTCTGATTAACAAAAAATCAAAATAGCTATCATTCCGGATGAGAAGGGATGATAGCTATTTTGATTTTTTACTTTAGTGAGGATTCTTAGCAAACATAAATTTAATACAGCAAGTACAGGGGAAATTAATGCATTCGCTAACGAAAGTGGAGATGCAGTTTTTTTAACAGTATTTAAAATTCTTACTATTTGGCATGATTTGGTAGCAATTTTTAGTGATTCTAAATTATTTGACTTTCATCCATTTTAAAGATGATTAAACACGTCAAAACCAAGTTAAATCACTTTGACGAACGAAAGCATTCTCGGTAAGCTAAATAGCGTAAACTAAATTGACAAAAGATTCAGGAGGTGAAAGCATCACTATATCCGAAGCTATATCTAAATTAAAAATAACTTCAAAAGAGTACCATTTCCGTAAGCCAAAGAAAGAAGATGGAGCGGAAGTATGGGAACTAGTGAAGCATACTGGCAACCTTGACCTAAATTCGTCCTATAGTTACCTCATGTGGTGTGAAATTTTTTCAGATACGTCGATTGTCGTTGTGAGAAAAGAAACACAAAAGGTAGTTGGATTTATTTCTGGTTTTATTCATCCAGAACAACAAGACACGATATTTATTTGGCAAGTAGCTGTTCATGCATCGGAAAGAGGGAGAGGTCTTGCGACAAAAATGCTGCTGCAATTACTGGAACGTGACTACTGTGTAGATGTTCATTATGTGGAAGCAACTGTGGGACCTTCCAATACCCCATCCAAGAGATTGTTTTTAGGACTGGCCAGAAAATTTCAAACCAATTGGAAGATTAGTGACTATTTTAAGGCTGATGATTTTCCGAGTAAAGGCCATGAAGATGAACTATTGTTTAAAATTGGACCAATTGAAAAATAAATATGTAATCATAAATAAATTATAAAGGATGAGTGGATGTCAACCGCTATAATTAGCAACGATAAAATGGAAACATTTGAGAAATACGAATCTGTAGTAAGAAGTTACAGCCGAGGCTGGCCAACGGTTTTTGAAAAAGCAAAAGGCTATAAAATCTGGGATGTAGATGGTAAGGAATTTATTGACTTTTTTGCTGGAGCTGGTGCGTTAAATTATGGCCATAATGATGATGTGATGCAAGAGAAACTAATTGAATATATTCGTAACGATGGGATTCTGCATAGCCTAGACATGGGTACAACCCCTAGAAAAATGTTTCTTGAAGCATTTCAAGAAACCATACTCACCCCTCGTAACCTTCGTTATCAAATAATGTTCCCTGGGCCAACCGGTACCAATTCTGTTGAAAGTGCATTGAAAATTGCTAGAAAAGTTACCGGCCGGGATACGGTAATTAGTTTTACTAATGCCTTCCATGGAATGACAATTGGTTCGTTATCTGTAACTGGTAATTCCTTTAAACGCCATGGAGCTGGCGTGCCACTGCACCATTCTGTGTTTATGCCTTTTGATGAATATGCAGAAGACCAAGATTCCCTCGTATATCTAGAACGATTTTTAGAAGATAATGGCAGTGGCGTGGCGCTACCTGCAGCAATTATTTTAGAAACAGTTCAAGGAGAAGGCGGCATTAATGCAGCTCGAATGGAATGGTTAAGAAAAATAGAAACGCTATGTAAACGCTGGGATATTCTATTAATCGTAGATGATGTGCAAGCTGGATGTGGAAGAACTGGTACATTCTTTAGTTTTGAGCCTGCCGGCATAAATCCTGATATTGTTTGCTTGTCTAAATCTATTGGTGGAATTGGATTGCCAATGGCAATTACACTTATTAAGCCGGAGTATGATAAATGGGGGCCTGGTGAGCATAATGGAACCTTCAGAGGGAACAATCTAGCATTTATCGGTGCAACGGAAGCATTACGCTACTGGGAGACAGACGACTTTTCTAATGAAATTAAGGCTAGTGCTGCCTTTATTCGGAGGCAGGTTGACTCTATTATCGATAGATTTCCAGAGTTAAAGGGAGAAGCACGGGGCAGAGGATTAATGCAAGGAATCGCTGTAAATGTAGAGGGACTTGCTAATGAAATATGTGCTGAAAGCTTTAATCGAGGCTTAATCATTGAGACATCAGGACCTAACGATGAAGTTGTTAAATTCTTACCACCACTGATTATCGATCAAGTTGGATTAGAAAAAGGATTTGAGATATTAAATCAAAGCATTAAACATGTTTTATCCAATTAAAAGCATATATATAAGAACAATAAATGAAAAAGGGGCTAAGAAAATGATTGTAAAATCTCTTGATGAAATTATCGGAACAGAAGATCACACAAAGGGAGAAACTTGGGAAAGTCGTCGATTTATCCTGAAAAAGGATGGCGTTGGTTTTAGCTTAAACGATACGATTATTAAAGCTGGTACGGAGAGCTTCTTTTGGTATAAAAATCATATTGAAGCAGTCTATTGTATCGAGGGTGAAGGAGAGGTTGAAAAGATAGAAACTGGCGAGGTATGGCAATTAAAACCAGGAAGCATGTATTTATTAAATGATCACGATAAGCACAAATTGCGAGCAAAGACAGAGATGCGTATGGTTTGTGTATTTAATCCACCATTAGTCGGAAAAGAAACACATAATGAAGAAGGATATTATCCATTGCTAACAGAATAAAGTGAAGCTTTTTAACCTGCGATAAAAATGAAAACAGAGAAAGCCTCTTAGAGCTTTCTCTGTTTTCATTTTTTTTTGACTTGCTACTACTGGACATACTGCACGATATCCATGTGTTTAAGTTCCTGACTCTAAAAATTTAAGAATTTAAAAGTAGGGTACAGGCTTTTATATATTTAACTCCTCGGCTACGGCTATTTTTATTTTTTCAATACACTCTTCGGTTGTTTTTCCAAATATACGCTTGCCATTTACCATAGCGTACGGTCTCATCGCGCACATACCACAGTAATTCATGCACTCGTAACTCATTACAGCAACCTCAGGCTGGTCTTTAAATAATTCTTCTAATTCCTCGATGGATAATCCATTATAATCGCATATTTCAACAATGACAATTCCCATAATAAACACGCTTTCTAATAGTATTCTATCCATATAGCTTACATGAAGGCCATTTGGAATACAAATAGTTGAATTTATGGCAGGTTAACTGGCTGGCTGTAAGACCCCTACTGAGCGATGTTTCACTTTATGGATTTGGATATGTTTTTCTTAAGAATTCAATAGATTGAAGGATTAATTTTTTTAAAACCTCGGTGTCAATATCCGCTACTTTATTTATATAGACACAAGCTTTGCCTGTAGTATGTTTGCCGAAAGCCTTTAATAATTCCTCGCGCCTTTCATCACCTGTAGCAAAATACAAGCTGACTTTTGCTTTACGCGGAGAAAACCCTACTAACGGTGCATCTCCTTCATGGCCAGTGGCATATTTATAATGATAAGAACCAAAACCAATAATGCTTGTACCCCACATTTTTGCCTGAAAGCCTGTTGTTTCTGTGAAAATATCAAGTAGTCGGTATGCATCTTCGCGTTTTTTTGGATTCTCTACACTTTCAATAAATTCGATAACACTACGATCATTTTCTTTTGTTTTAAGTTCGTACATTTTTATACTCCCCCACTAAGATTAATTTGGTTATCAAGAATTTATCTACTGGCTTTTTCAGTAATTACAATCAATGGGGAGACATATGCCCCTCTAGATTGTAATTTTTACTTTGTCACTTGCAATTCTTGATATAAAATAGGAATCTGTTCATGACCGACAGGCTTACTAAAGAAATATCCCTGACCTTCATGACATTGTTGTTGCTTTAAGTACTTTAATTGATGAGGAGTTTCAATTCCCTCTGCAATAATTCGGAATCGTAAATTTTTCCCCATGTTAATGATGGTATTAACAATGATTTCCCCATCTGTATCCAAATCATCAATAAACGACTTATCAATTTTTAAAGTATCGATAGGGAGTTGTTTTAAGTAGCTTAAGGACGAATATCCTGTACCAAAATCATCAATAGATACTTTTATACCTAGTCCTTGAAGCTTCTGTAATGTCTTGGATACATTGGCAATTTCTAAAATGGTACCCTCTGTAATTTCAATTTCCAAATAAGATGCATCTAATTGAGTTTCATCAATAATTTGCTTTAAATCATCGATAAAGCTTTGTTCTTTGAATTGAATAGGGGAGACGTTCACCGATATTCTTTCAAGGAAAATTCCATTTTCTTGCCAACGTTTCATCTGATTGCATACTGTCCTCAATATCCACTTTCCTACTTCTATAATCTTTCCTGTTTTTTCTAAAATAGGGATAAATTCACCTGGGGAAACAGTTCCTAATTGTTTGTTCTTCCAGCGCAATAAGGCCTCCACACCAACAATATTATTTTTCTTTAAATTAATAAGTGGCTGGTATACAATATGAAACTCATTATTTATTAGAGCATTTTTTAACTCCAGTTCAATCAGCAAGCTTCGGTCCATATGAATTTTTTGGTTGTCCATGCTAAAGGAATAGTCATCGCCACCATTCTTCTTCACATGGTACATGGCGATGTTGGCTTCCTGCAGAGCTGATCGTATAAATTCCTTAGCATCATTTACTTTTGGATCATAAATTTTGCTGCTAATTCCAATACTTAATTTGATTGTCATTTCATGATGATCTACCTGCAGCGGTGCTCGACTTTGTTTTAAGATATTCCTTGCTATCTGTTCGATTTCTTTTTTATTTGTATTTTTTTCTAAGATGATTCCAAAGTTGTCCCCGTTTAATCTAATTAATAAGTCTGATTCTCTTATGCTATGTTTGATGCGCTTCGAGATTTGTTGTATAAGGGCATCTCCAACGTCATGGCCAAAATTATCATTGATTTTCTTAAATTGATCTAAGTTAAGGAATAAAATGGTCACCGAGTCATCAATCAAAAAGGAGTGGTTCTCCATCCATTTTATCAAATAATTTCGGTTCGGTAATTCAGTATTTGGATCCATGTACGCCATTTTTTCTAGACTTTGTTCGTATGTTTTTTGTTCGGTTATTTCGTAACTGATTGCTATGTATTGATATAATTTCTCATCGCTAATAAATGGAATAATGGATGTGTCTGTCCAGTAGTATGTACCATCTTTCGCCTTGTTTTTCATTTCCCCGCGCCAAATCTTTCCGCTTTCTACTGTTTCCCTTATTACATTATAAAAAGCAGGGAGATGGCAGTCAGCATTTAGCATTTTTACATTTTTTCCAATTAACTCATCCTGATTATACTTAGCTAGATGGCAAAATATTTCATTAACAAAGTGAATCGTTCCTTCTTGATCAGTAATGGATACGGTGGCTGATTTGTTTAATGCTAGTGCTATATTCTGAAGTTTCTTAGGTGGTATCTCCAACTGTGATGTATATGTCACAAACATAACCTCTTTCCTATTACTACCATGGTCCTATTTTTATTATACAATTTGTGGCAAGTACCGTAAATCTAAAAGTAGGAAATCCGGCTTAAAAGGGAAAGAGGTCAAGTTATAGGATGCCTTATGCATAATGACCGCCAATTTTTTTACTGCGATCGATGGTTACTCCTGCTTCTGTATAGCTAGAGGCCCTGAGGATAGCAGTTGAACCGTATTTATCACGAATCGTATCCATTACGTAACCAATATCTGTACGCTTAGCTCGATCCTCAAATAGTTCTAATTGTGTTTCTCCTTTGTCGAAAAGATTAGTTAACGTGACATAAACATGCCTAATTTTGCTGTATCCATCATAGAACTCATGAAATAATTGAACACACACTCGATATACATCCATGGTTACATTAGTAGGAAGCTCAATCGATTTGGACCTTGAAAAGCCATCGCCAGTATGCTTTGAGTAAGCGATTCCGAGATGAATCGTTTTTCCGACTTTGTTAGCTCTTCGTGCGCGACGACATGCTTCTTCACAGAGATCTAAAATACAAACCTCAACTTCATCCTTTGTATAATCACGCAGCAGGGCAATCCCATGTCCAAATCCTTTTTGTTCGGTTTTAGTGAAATTTCCATATACGGGGCTTAAATCAATTCCCCAAGCATGAAAGTATATTTGTTCACCCATAATCCCAAATCGCTTTTTGAGCTGCTTCACGTCATAGTTTGCTATCTGACCGAGTGTGACAATTCCCATACGATTGAGATTTCGCTTCATTCTGCTTCCAATTCCCCAAATTTTCTCTATAGGGAATGGCCATAGCTTTTCTTTCACATCCTCATATCTGCATTCTGCAATGCCAATCTTTTTTGCATGCAGATCCATGACTACTTTTGCAAGAAATTTATTATCACCAATTCCAATCGATGCTGTCATTCCAAAATGATATAGAATATCCTCCTTTATTTTTTGAGCAACTTCAAAGCGATTACCAAATAATTTTTCTAAGCCATTTACAGTTACCCATACTTCGTCTACCGAGTATTGGTGAATGGCCTCTTTAGGTGCATATTGATTAATGAGTTTGGTAATTTCCATGGAAACCTGAAGATAATCGGCCATGTGAGCGGGAACAATATGAATATTAGGATCATCTGGCAGCTCAAAGAAACGGCTGACATTGCTAATTCCATACTTTTTCTTCAATGCAGGAGATGCGGCAAGCACTATACTTCCTGAACGGCTTGGATCTCCAACTACTGCTAATAAATCTTCCATCGGATCAAGCCCAAGTTTTATCGCTTCTACACTTGCATAGAAGGAGCGCATGTCAATGCAAAGTACATCATTTCGAGGATAAAGAGAGTAATCCATTTTATTCACCCACCTAACAAGAACGTTTGTTCTTATTATATGAACTTCAAGATAAATTAGCAATGGAAAAATAATCCGTGTTGATGTTTGAACCTAAATTCTCTTATAAGTAATTCGTGAATAGAGTGAAAGAAATTATCAAAACTATCAAATGAAAGAGATACAAAATTAATTTAGAAAGTCAAAATAAGGAGGCCGTGTAATGGCACAGAACTTAAATGAGATTATGACGAAGAATGTAGTAACAGTAACAGATAGGCAATCCGTACAAGAGGCAGCAGCATTAATGAGTCAATATAACATTGGGGCACTTCCTGTAGTAAACACGGGTGGACAAATGGTAGGGATTGTAACAGATCGAGACATTACATTACGCACTACTGCACAAGGACAAGGATCAGAAACTCCCGTTCGAGAGGTAATGACTGCGCAACAAATCGTTCAGGGAAACCCAAATATGGATGTGCATGAAGCAGCCCAAATTATGTCACAGCAGCAAATACGAAGGTTGCCAGTTGTGGAAAACGGGCAATTAGTTGGGATGGTTGCTTTAGGTGATTTAGCAGTACAGAATCAATATGCGAATGAAGCAGAACAAGCGTTAGCAAGCATTTCTACACCATCTGCACCACAGCAGTAAAACGAAGCCTTAGGAGTTCGCTCTTAAGGCTTCGTTTTTAAGGATAAAATTAGCTTATTTAGTAAAGGTCACTTTAGCATTTCCAATTCCCGCATATTTGACCTCATATGTACCTTCTTCTGCTCGAATAGGTGAAATAAAAGTGCCGGATGAGATTACCATTCCTTTTTTCAAGGATTTTTGATGATTCGACAATTTTTTAACTAACCACTCCACAGAAGTAGCGGGATTACCTAGCACAGCTGATGAGTATCCTTCGCTTATTTTCTCTCCATTATGGAATAATTCCATTTTAATATTTGCTAATTGGTCAAACGTGAGGGGAGAAAGAATTGCTTCAGATATTACGACAAGACCAGTTGCAGTATCGTCACATAGTAAATCAGCTAAAGAAAAATGAGGGAACCAGTCAATATATCTGGAGTCTGGAATTTCAATTCCGGCAGCTATGGTACTATTATTTAAGATATCTTCTGCAGTTGCATCAGAGGATAAGTCATTCGTTAGGATGAATATAAGCTCTGGTTCAACAAGTGGAGAAAATAATTCAGATAATGAAATAGATTCTCCACTATTTACTAAATTGCTTGATAAAAGCGTTCCATATGCAGGCTCATTCGTATTGGCGATTGCTTGTGTAGCTTTACTTGTCATACTTATCTTATAACCTTGGATTTTTTCCCTTTTTTTGCGAATTAGCTCATCTTGTACAGAATATGCAGTATCCTCTGTTAATTGATAGTGATGACGAATAAATGGAATTGGCGTTTTTGAATCACTCGCTTTTAATATCTTTTCTGCAACTTCTTCTACAATGGTTGTAATGGAAAACCCTCCTCTTCTTATTAAAATAATAATAGTATAAAGGATCAATTCTGTAAATTTCTACAATAAATCAATTTGGAATTATCCGAAATAAGCAATGTTGCATAGGCTATTAGGAAGGAAAGGAGAAGGTGGTAACGAATGTATTATTTCTTTCCAGTTTATTGTCCATATTATTATACTTCCCCTGTAAACGAAAATCGGCAATATCCACCGATTAACCCGGAGATTTTCTACCAATCAGCAAATGTAATGAAGCAACTAGTAAACGATGCAACCATTGTGTTAAATAAATTCGCTGAATCAAAGGAATTTGATAAGCAGATTATGGTTGCTGCACAGAAAGGGAATCGAACTGAAGTAGAGCGATTAATTTATTCCTTGGGGATCCAATCAAAAGTCAAAATTAATTATAATCCGGATGAAATACGGTTGGAGTTTCGTTCAAATGTAAATGATAAAGAATGTTGCCGTCTGCTCGTTGCAGTGAGATGGAAATAAAAGAAGCAGTTACTTGTACCTGAAAAGAACAAGTAACTGCTTTGTTAATAGGATTATTACCTTTTATATAGAAATAAATAGATAGGAACAATATAGGGGGGAAGAGATGAAGAATAAGCTCATGCAATACATGAAAGAAGATGGCAAATTAAAGGGGGCATTACTAGGAATTAGTATTCGCTCAGTAAATAGTGGAGAAGTTATCCTGGAACATCAAGCAGATATCCGTTTTCATCCAGCATCAAATATGAAGCTTTTAACAGCGGCTGCGGCTTTGTGTCTGTTAGGAGAAACATATACTTTTTCAACTGAAGTACGTGCAGATGGTGAAGTGGAGAAAGGAAGATTAACCGGCAATTTATATTTGATTGGAAAAGGAGATCCTACACTAGTACCTGAAGTATTTGAAGAATGGGCCATAGAATTAAAAAAACGAGGAATAGCTATAATAGAAGGCGATTTAGTAGGGGATGATTCATGGTACGATGATATACAGTTCTCTCCAGATTTAACATGGACAGATGAACAATATTATTATGGGGCAGCCATATCTGCGTTAACAGCTTCGCCCAATAAGGATTATGATACAGGCAGTATTATGTTTGAAGTCACTCCCGCTGCACCTGGTGAGAAACCTAATATATCTGTGTATCCCAAACTAGATTATATTACGATTCAAAACAAAGCAACGACGGTATCTCAATGGGTAGAAGATGAATTGATTATAGAGCGTAAGCATGCTAGCAATACATTTGTAATTAGTGGAGTAATCTCTGCTAATGAAGAACCCGTTCAAGAGCTTATGTCAGTGTGGAACCCGACACAATATGCCCTCCAATTATTCAAGAAAGCACTTAAGAATGAAGGTATTGAACTAAGTGGAGAAATAGAAGAGGGAAGATTACCAAGGAAAACAACACGTTTACTTGCCCGGCAATCCATTCCGCTTTCAGACTTACTAGTCCCGTTTATGAAGTTCAGCAATAATGGACATGCAGAAGTATTAGTAAAGGAAATGGGGAAGGTGAGAAATAATGAAGGAAGCTGGGAAAAAGGGTTAGAAGTGATGAAAGAGCAATTAAAAGAGCTAGGAATGGACCTAGACACTATTGTTATCAAGGATGGTTCTGGTATATCTCATTCTAATGCAATCCCTCCGTCAGAAATATCTCGCTTATTATTTCAAGTTCAGAATCAGCCTTGGTTTCAAACGTTTTTGAACGCCCTCCCGATTGCAGGAGAAGAGGATAGATTGGCAGGCGGTACCCTTAGAGAGCGCATGAACGGAATAAGAGTACTTGCAAAAACAGGTACTATCGAAGGGGTAAGTACATTATCAGGTTATATGGAAACCAAACGGAATAGAGCCCTCATCTTTTCTATCATGCTTAATCATTTATTGGACGAAGAAATCGGTAAAGAAATAGAAGATGAATTAATAAAAATTATTTATGAAGAATGTTGAAATGGATACTTTCCTTTGTAAATAGAAAGAAGGTGAAGGGTAAATGCATCCAATACATTTACCCTTCACCTTAGTTTAGTTTCTCAAATGCTTGCTCTAAATCAGCTTGTAAATCCTCTGCATTCTCGATACCAACTGAAAAGCGTAAGAGGGTATCATCTATTCCTCTTTTCTCTCTTTCTGCTTTTGGTATCTCAGCATGTGTTTGAGTCACGGGATAGGTTATAAAACTCTCAACTCCACCAAGACTTTCGGCAAAAACAATTAATTTAAGATTGGAAAGGAATGGATCAACCCACTTGCTATCTTTAATACAGAACGAGAGCATACCACCTGTGTTAGAGTAGAGCACTTTTGTAACTTTTGGATGGCTTTCTAAATAGGAGGCTAACTGTTTTGCATTTTTTTCATGTCTCTCCATCCGTAACGCCAATGTTTTCAGCCCCCTAATTAAGAGCCAGCTATCGAAAGGGGATAAGACTGCGCCCGATGAATTATGGATGACGGCCAGCTTCTCAGAAACTTCCTTTCCTTTCGCTACTACTAAACCCGCTAATACATCGTTATGTCCCCCGATATATTTCGTAGCACTATGGATGACAATATCTGCACCGAGAGTAATTGGTCTTTGAAAATATGGTGTTAAAAATGTATTATCCACGATTAATAGCAGGTTGTGCTCGTTGGCTAATTGTGCGTAGCTTTCAATATCAATGATCTGCATTAATGGATTTGTTGGTGTTTCAAGAAATATTGCTTTGGTTCTAGATGTAATTAAATTCTTTGTTTCCTGAATACTATCAAAAGCAGTATAGGTTGTTGATATATCATAGTTTTCAGCATATTGATTGAGCAATCGATATGTTCCACCATAAATATCTTCTGTTGCGATAATATGGTCACCCGATTTGAATAGAGATAAGACTAATTGGATAGCCGCCATTCCCGAGCTACAGGCAAAACCAGCATCACCTTCTTCTAAATTAGCAATACCATCTTCCAGAAGACTGCGTGTTGGATTCTTGGTTCTTGAGTAATCATACCCTGTAGACTTACCTAGCCCTTTATGTTGATAGGCAGTAGATAAATAGATTGGTGCATTAATTGCTCCTGTACGTTCGTCACTTTTATTGCCTAGTTGAGCTAGTTTCGTTTCAATATGTTTGGAACTCATAAAGATCCCTCCTATAAAATATAGAAAAACCCTCTTCTAAAAGAAGAGGGTTTAGATTAAGTGCAACTCTCTTCTTATCTTTCAGGAAATTTCCTGCTGGAATTAGCACCTTTACCCTAGGGCAGGTTGCTGAGATTTCATAGGGCCAGTCCCTCCGTCTCTCAAGATAAGAATTCAATTTGTTTCAAATTATGATTATATTATATAACTTTACATGAAAGTATTGAAACAGGCAAGAGATAATTAGAATAATTTGCTATCAATATCTAAGCCATTAAGAATATGAGAATCTCTAGTGTTTGAGAAAGTACCTCAGCATCAACTTTGAGGAGGCATAATCGTCCCTTATATAGCAGTCTCTTGTTTTACCTAGTAAAATAAGCATGTACTGTCTCACACATAGTATTGAATATATAATCATGTAATAATTGGCAATTCAATGGTCAAGTTATCTTTAATAATAAAATAAAAATGTATTTTAAACCTGTTATTAAAATGTGCGATAGTGTTTTCATTTAGTACCTGATGCAAATTATACAAAAATGTTTTATAATAAATTTAATCCTCTATCAAAACTACTATTTATCACATCGCTTTCCCTTTCTTATTTTTCTCATGCTGTAATAGAATAGGAGTTTTTAATCTTGAAATTGATATTAGCAGAAAAACCGTCAGTTGCTAGAAATATAGCCGACGCATTACAAATTAAAACCAAGAAGGATGGCTATTTTGAAGGCGGCGAATATATCATTACATGGGCTTTTGGACACCTTGTAGAGTTATATGATGCCAAGGATTATGATGAAAAAATGTCAAGTTGGAAAATGGAGAACTTTCCATTTATTCCACAGCAATTTAAATACAAGGTGAAAAGCAGTCCAAAAGACCGCAGTAAGGTGGATAGTGGTGCACGTAAACAGCTTGGTATCATTCAATCCTTGATTAAGCGGAGAGATGTAGAAGCGATTATATCTGCCTGTGATTATGATCGAGAAGGTCAATTAATAGGAGATAGTATTATTTATCGTGGCGGAAAGCAGCAGAAGCCCGTATATCGACTATTGCTGAATGAATGGACACCAGAGGAAGTTAGAAATGGCCTCCGTGATTTGGTTTCCAATGAAGCAATGAAGCCTTTAAGAGATGCTGGAATCAGCAGACAATGGGTTGATTGGGTGATTGGTATTAATCTTACTTCTGTCGCAACATTAAAGTATCAAAAAGGAAAACGTAAAGCCTTGAATATCGGGCGTGTATTATTGCCAACACTAAAAATTATCTATGACCGAGATAAAGAAATTGAACAGTTTGTACCGGAGGATTACTTTAAATTACAAGCTGCTTTTAGAACAAATGAGAATGAAGAATACAGTGGTGTTTATGTAAAAGATCAGTCAGATCAATTTAAGGATAAAGAAGTCTTGGAAGAAATTAGTAAATTAATTCAAGGAAAAAGTGGAACAATTTCCAATGTCGATCGTAAAAAGAAGAAAGAGTATCCACCATTCTTATTTAATCTATCCAACTTACAGGGGTTTGTTACTAGTAAATGGCAGGGGTGGACCTCTGATAAAGTCTTAAAAGTTGCTCAATCTCTCTATGAGAAAAAACTAATCACGTATCCAAGAACGGCAAGCACTGCTCTTGAAGAAAGTTTAGTTAATAAAGCCCGAAACGTATTGGAGAAGCATATTGCAGACTTGCCATACAAAGATGAGATTAAGTTTACTCGTTCTAAACGCGTCTTTAACAATAGTAAGGTAGAGAGTCATAGTGCTATTATTCCTACATATTTAATGCCAAAGCGTTTAAATAGCGATGAATCAATCGTTTATACAGCAATTAAGAATCGGTTTATTATGCAATTTATGCCTATAGCACAATATGAAGAAACGAAGGTCATCACGGAGATAACAGATGGAGAGGGAAATTTCACCTTCCATTCTAAAGGTAGAGTTCAATTAGTAGAAGGATGGAAAAAAGTCGAGAAAATCCAATCAAAGGATCAGTTATTACCTAATCTTCAATTAAACGAAAAGGTACAATTACATGATGCAGAAGTATCCTCTCATGTAACTAAGCCACCTAAGCATCATACAGAAAAAACACTTCTTCGTGTCATGGAGACTTGTGGAAAGAGTTTTAAAGAAGAAGAAAATGATGAAATATTAGGAAGTATATTAACAGGCTTTAGCATTGGTACACCTGCAACAAGGGCAGAAACAATTAAGAAATTAAAAACCGTTGGATATATTAAAGCAGAAGGTAAGAATCTAACTTGTACAGAGCTTGGCAGGAAATTAGTAGAGACCTTTCCAGTAAAAGATTTATTAAATCTTGAGTTTACAGGCAGGTTAGAGAAGGCTCTATCTGATATTCAAAAAGGAAACGCATTAAAAAGAGAATTTCTGCAAATGGTATTTCAATTTACTGCAGATTCTGTGGAAATGATTAAACAGGATAGCGATACCGTCATTCCAACCGTCTCTCGCCGGGCCTCAGCAAATGAGGTGCTAGGAAAATGCCCACAGTGTGGTGGGAAGATTATAGAAGGTAAAAAGGGTTTTGGCTGCAGCAATTGGAAAAGTGGCTGCAAATTTGTCATTTGGAAAAATGATAAATATTTAAAAGCAATGAAGAAGAAGCCTACCAAGACAATGGTTAAAGAGTTACTAAAAAAGAAACAAGCATATGTAAAAGGGTTAACGAGTAAAAATGGTAAAAAGTTCAATGCTTATTTAAGTTATGAAAAAAATCCGGAAAATGACTACTTTAGTTGGAAGATGGAGTTTCATAGGGAAGGCAGCAGCTCATAGAAAAGTGCGAATCTTGGAATCTGCCTTAGGTATATATGTTTATCGGCTGGATGGCTGGCTGTAAGTCCCTTAACAAGAAGAATTCGAGAAAAATTCAAGAATAGTAAGTGGAGAACTTACAGAAAGTCAAACGCCTGATTCATTCAAGGGCCTTTAGGTCATACCCTTGTGGTACTAGCACTGAGTGGAGAAGAAAAGCCCACTCAGTGAAGTTTCACTTTATATTTGTATCCTTTTTAGTAATATTATACTATTGACGAGGACATTAATTTGGTCAATCTTATAATAAGAAGGATAGGGGGGGAGAAGATGGTAAAGAGAGCATTCGCTATTATCCTAGTATTATTGTTTCTTGTAGCTTGTTCTGAAAGAGGAAATGGTAGTGAAAATCAGCAAATGGAAAATAACAATCCTGATGGGGAATCAGAGGAAGCTGCTAGTGAAGAAAGAAAAGAATTTATTGAAAAAGCAAGTGAATTAATAGAATATACTGCTATTCAATCTAGAGAAGATATGAAAGCACAAAAAGGCGGATCCCTTGTAAAGGAAATGTCCGTGGAAGAAGAATTAAATCGTACGTATCCAATATCGGAAGAAGTATTAAAAGAAGAGTTATATTCATATGCGGACATGACAGAAAATCCTAATGAATTATATAATGGAATCGTTTATTTATTAGGATCTCCTCATTATAATGATTTAATTCAAAAAGCAGAAGCATTTGAACCCAGCTTTCAAGAGCCATATCTTCCTGAACCAAGTTCATCCATTCAAGAGGATAGAGAAGTTGAAATAGCTCAGAATGGAAAAGCATTTATTCTTCTTGATGCTAGTTCTAGCATGCTCCAACCTGTTGACGATCAAATTAAAATGGATGTCGCTAAAAATGCTGTAAAACAGTTCGCTGATATCATAGGTGAAAAAAATGAAATTGCATTGATTGTCTATGGGCATATAGGGTCTGAATCAGAAACGGATAAAAGCTTATCATGCGAAGGCGTTGAAGAAGTATACCCAATGGAATCGTATGAACCTACTGAATTTGAAGAAGCATTAAATTCATTTGAAAGCAAAGGTTATACCCCGCTAGCTGGTGCTATTCATAAAGCAAATGAAATCAGTAAGGATTTCACAGATCCAGTGACCGTCTTTGTTGTCAGTGATGGTGTCGAAACTTGTGATGGTGATCCTGTAAAGGAAGCAGAATCCTTTGTTCGTGATACGGAAAATAGAAATGTGAATATTATAGGGTTTAATGTAGATGAAGATGCAGAAAGTCAACTAAGTCAAGTAGCAGAAGCAGGATCAGGGAATTATTATTCTGCAAATAATCCCGAAGAGTTAAACACGACCATTGCCAATAAATGGCTTCCATCTGATACTGAATTAGCTTGGGCACACACGAAAGCACCAGGTCCATGGGAAATACTTGATGAATACGACAGGTTTGATACTGACCTTAATCAAATAAGGTCTGTCATACAAATTGAGAAAGACCGTTATGATAAAGCTGTTCGAATGTTAAGTGAAGAAGATAAAATTGATAGAGAGGCTGCAAGTGAATTAACGGATATCATATTAGAAGAGTACCGTGCTAAGCTTGACCTGATGAGTGGATTTCGCTCTGAAAAGTTAGATGAGATAGATTCAGCTGCAGAAGAGATACGTGAGGATGTTGATTCCTGGATAGAAGAAATGCGAAAAATAAAACAAGAAATAGGCAAGTAATTTATGGTAGCTATAGAAAGGAGCTTCTTCTTTTTATAGCTATTTTTCTATCGCAGGTTAACTGGTCTAAGCCCCTTAACGAAAGGAATTAGAGAACTTTCAAACGCAAGACATTCGGACCTACAGGATGTAGGTCACAAAGACGTTGCGACAAGAGGTTTTCAGTGGAGAAGAAAAGCCAACAGGTAGTGAGTATGTTTGTTTAATAGAAATCTGAGTTTTTTTGTAGAAAAAGCAAATATTTTTCACTATCCAAGAGGTGAATGATAGCCTATTTAAGAAAAATTTGATATGATATGTTATGTAATTAACATGATTCATTTTATGAAAGTACAAGTTGCCTTTGCACTTGTTCGTCAAAAATAATTCTTACATACTTAAGAAAGGTGGAGTTTAAATGAGTAAACCAAAAATCGTTGTACTCGGTGCAGGATATGCTGGCTTAGTTACAACAAGACATTTAACAAAGAAATTATCAGCTGAAGAAGCAGAAATCGTACTTATCAATAAGCACAATTACCACTATGAAAGTACATGGCTGCATGAAGTAGCTGCAGGTACAAAAACACCCAACCAAGCTCGTTTTATGATTAGTGATGTTGTTAATCCAAACCGTGTACGCTTAATCTATGATACAGTTGTGAAAGTGAACAAAGATGAAAAACGTGTTGTATTGGAAAATAGTGAAGTTACTTACGACTATTTAGTTGTTGCTTTAGGATTTGTAACCAATACATTTGGTATTAAAGGAATGGAAGAAAACGCATTCTTTATTCAAGATATTGATTCAGCACGATTAATCGCAGAACATATTGAATATCAGTTTGCTAAGTATAGTGCAGGAGAAATCACTGATGATGAACTATTAAACATTGTAGTCGGTGGTGGCGGATTCACTGGTATCGAATTTGTTGGTGAATTAGCTGAAATAGTACCGAAGCTTTGCAAGAAATATGATATTCCAAGAAATAAAGTACGTATTATCAACGTAGAAGCAGCTCCAACTGTATTGCCTATGTTTGATAAAGACTTAGTGTCTTATGCATTGCAATACTTAGAATCACGTGGTGTAGAATTTAGAATGAGTGCTGCAATTTCGGAATGTACTAAAGAAGGATTTATTGTAGGAGAAGATAAAGAGCTGATTAAAGGTGGTACCGTTGTTTGGACTGGCGGTGTTACAGGTAACCCAGTACTTGGTCAATCTGGATTTGAACTTGTAAAAGGTAAAGTAAATGTAGATGCTGACCTACGTATGCCTGGTGAAGAAAATATCTTCGTACTTGGAGATTGCTCATGGGTAATGAATAAAGAAACAGGCCGTCCATATGCTCCAACAGGACAATTAGCAACTCAAGAAGGGGTTGTAGCTGCGGAAAACATTAAAGCGCTAATCCACAACGAACCACTTAAAGATTTTGTGTTTGATGATAAAGGAACAGTTGCATCACTAGGTGTAGCTAATGGGATTGGAAATATCTTAAGTGGTACTAAGTTACAAGGTAAAGCGGCTGCTGCAATGAAAAAAGTAGTAGATGATCGTACTTTATTCTTAATCGGTGGTCCGAAACTAGTACTTAAAAAAGGTAAATTCAGACCTTTTTAATCGTTTAAGGTAAGAGAAAGTAGTTTGTGATCTTTTACAAATTGAGGAGGTTATTTTTGTGAAAAATTTCTTATACGGTTTGTTACTCGTATTAGCTGGCTTAGTAGGTTACCGAATTGCTAGTGAATACCTAGAAGATACAAGAGACTTCCACTAAACCGAAAGTGTAAAAAAGCCATCCAGCGAAGAATGCTGGATGGCTTTTTTACATTATTTTTTATACTTTTTCTCATACTATAAGTGGAGGTGAGGATAACTATATGTGGAAAATAATGATGACAATGCTCATTTTTTCTCAACCATTACATTCTAATGCACTTGAAGTAGAAGAAGATTTACATATACAGTTACAACGAGGAGAGATAAGTCAGTATGGAATGAATTATTTAGATTCTCTTTTTATTGATCAAAAAAAGCTGGAATATTTAATGAATGATTTGAATAAAAAGATTTACAAACAACCTGTTAATGCCAAGTATGCAGATAATGGGGCGATCATTCCGGAAAAACCAGGAATTACGTTAGACAGATCTGAATTTGAGTCATTGTTTAAACAATTATATTATAGTAATAAGGATAATGATATAAAGATTCCTGTAGCGCCTGTTCATGCAAAGGTAGACAGTGGTTTATTACAGGAAATAAGTGTTCGGGAATTAGGAAGTTATGCGACGTTTTATCGCGAAACAAACAAGGAACGGTCTTATAATATAGCTTTGGCTGCAGAGGCGATAAATAATACGGTGGTATTTCCAGGTGGAACATTCTCTTTTAATGATACGGTTGGACAAAGAACTCCGGAAAGGGGCTATAAAAAGGCGCCCGTAATCGTTAGAGGAGAGCTTTCAGAGGATATCGGAGGCGGTATTTGCCAAGTATCTTCTACATTATTTAATGCAGTCGATCTTAAGGGAATTCAGATTATAGAACGTTATGCACATAGCCGAAGAGTTCCGTATGTGCCATCTGGCAGGGATGCAACAGTAAGTTGGTGGGGACCAGATTTTGTTTTTAAAAACTTATATAATGAGCCTATATTGATCCGGGCAAAAGCTGTTAATGGGAGGATGATTGTTGCAATCTATACATCTGAAACGGCTGAATACTTTACCGGGAAATCCAAATAGAGACAAAAAAGAGGCCGAGACAAGCTTAATATCTCGGCCACTATTTTTATTTCATTAACCTTGTTTGTGAACTTCTAATTCGACTTGAATTTTTACATCTTCTGCTACAAGTACACCACCAGTTTCTACTGCAGCATTCCAAGTTAAACCAAAATCTTTACGGTTGATCACTGTTTCTCCGCTAAAACCAGCAACTGTGTCACCACTCATAGGGTCTTTGCTGATTCCTTCGAATGTTACATCAACAGTTACAGGTTTAGTTGTATCTTTGATAGATAAATCACCTATTACATCATAATTCTTATCTGATTTTTTCTTAATATCTGTAGCTACGAATGTCATTTTTGGATGATTTTCTGCATCAAAAAAGTCAGCGGAACGCAAATGTTCATCACGGGCATCATTACGTGTATTTACACTAGCAGTATCAATTGTTACTTCAATTTTAGAATTAGATAAATCTTCTACATCCGCTTCAATCACTGCCTCAAACTGATCAAAAGTGCCTTTTGCTTTAGAAATCATCATGTGTTTTACTACAAATCCAATTTCACTGTGAGCTGTGTCTACTGTCCAAGTTGATTTTGCCATTTTAAATCCCTCCAAAATATATTAGATTCGTTAGTTACTTTCTGCAACCTAGTATAGTTTTATGAAAACTAAAAGTCAAGTAAATTTAATTAAAAAATTTTTAATTAAAAGTAAATTTTTGATTACAAACAAATTTATATTTAGGAGAATAACGTTATTAGATTTGTAGATTAAAAATATATTAGTTATATAAGGAGGTGTGGTTAATGGATAGAGGAACAATTATTCGTACAATCGTGCTTATGATCGCCTTGATTAATCAATTTCTTGTGATATTTGGAAAATCACCATTACCGATAGATAGTGCATTAGTAGAGCAACTTGTGTCAACTTTATTTACCTTAATTATGTCCCTCCATGCTTGGTTTAAGAATAATTACTTGACAAGTAAAGGGCGGAAACAAAGAGAAATATTGGAAAAGCATGGATTAACTGGAAGGAAGAGGAAGTGATGTTATCGTGACGTAAGCTTTATTATTGTAACTTTTGATGCATTCAAGTACAATGATGGTAACAAAAAAAGCAAATATATTAAAGCCAACAGGGGGAGCCAATAGGCTGAGAGTGAACCCGCTAATTTATATAAGTTTTAGAGGTATAGAAATGACTTGCAGCTATGCTGTAATCTTCTTATCCTTTTATAAATTAGTATGTTCAGACCCTTTGAACCTGTTAGTTAATACTAGTGTAGGGATCGGTGGTTTTTTTGATGGAAGAAGAGCAATGTGAGTGGAGTTGGTCTGTGTTCATACAGACCCCATCAGGAAAAACGTCCCCTCGGCATTGCTTTTTTTGTTGTTTAAATAAGTAATAAATAGGGGAGAGTATTTCGATGAACTCAAAACGCACATTGTTTTTAATTGAGGTCGCTATCATGTCGGCATTAGCATTATTGCTTGATATTATTCCATTTTTAAAATTTGCTATCTGGCCTCAAGGAGGCTCTGTTTCATTTGCAATGATTCCGATTTTTATAGTCGCATTTAGATGGGGACTTAAAGGAGGCTTGCTTGCGGGCTTTCTATTAGGAGCTTTACAATTAGTATTTGGCCCTACTATTTTTACCCCTTTGCAAGCATTTCTTGACTACATCGTCGCTTTTACTGGTTTAGGGTTAGCAGGCCTATTTAGTAAACCCGTTAAAAAAGCCTTAAATAACGGAAAAGCTGTACAGGGATTTGTATATTTAACACTAGGAGTGTTAATCGGGGCAGGAATACGCTTCTTAGCACATTTTACTGGAGGGATAGTATTCTTTGGAGAATACGCGCCTGCTGGACAACCTGTATGGTTATACTCCTTATTATACAACGGATCATATATGGTTCCAGGGTTTATAATTAGTGCTATCTTAGTATATTTCTTGTTTTATAAACAACCAAAGACTCTACTTAATGCAGCGTAAAAATTGCAGGCTCTACTCACATCGAGGTAATCTCTTCATATAGAGGTTACCTTTTTTCATATCTTATCAGAAGGAGGAATATGCAATATAGGTAGGAGATGGATGGGTTGAAGGAATTAATTGGTTCTTGTTATGAATGCAAAAGATTGTGAGAACGGTTTTTTTGAAGGTATTCAACAAGATGGGAGATTATATTGTTCCATATGTGGTGAGAAGGTAAAAAGCGATTAAGTGAAGAAGTAGCGGAATTTCCCTACCTTGCATAGGCTATATAGCTACTAACGATGAAAGAAGGGGAATAGATGGAATTGGGTCTAGCACACTTCCTTTATGGCTTCTTTACTTTACTCATTCTTGTAACAATGATCTTTCGTAAAGGAGTCGTTTTACCGACAATTCTGGGAACCTTTGTTATTGCATGGGTGTATACTGGCAACCTTATCGATGGGTTTATTGCTATATTCAATGCAAACTTGGTTGCTGCTCAAGAACTATTCAGTATTTTCCTAATTATTATGTTTATGCTTGCATTGCTAAACTCTTTACGTGAATTAGGTGCTGATAAACGTATGATACAACCCATTCAAAAAATAATGATTAATGGTCATGTTTCTTTTTTTGTGCTGTTTATTATTACCTATGTTATTTCACTATTTTTCTGGCCAACACCGGCTGTACCATTAATTTGTGCATTATTGGTACCAGCTGCAATTCGAGCAGGCTTGCCGGCGATGACAGCAGCTGTTGCTATTGCTATTGCAGGTCAAGGTATGGCATTGTCTTCGGATTATGTTGTACAGGTTGCTCCTAGTTTATCAAGTGCAGCCGCAGGGGTTAGCGTTTCAGCTATCGCGGATAAAGCACTCGCTCTCTCACTTATTGCCGGTGGAGTTGCTATTCTTCTAGTATACTTTACACATCGCAAATCGATACGAACACCAAATCATCCTTTAAATGAGAAGGAACTAACCACCTTCGAGCAAGAGAAAAGGAATACAAATCAGCCTCAAACAAAAAACCTCTCAAAATGGAGTAAGATTTTTGCAATCGTTGTTCCGCTTTCGCTTTTAATAGTAGTTATCGTGATGATGTATAGCAAATTGTATGGAGGGAATAGTGGCTTAGTTGGAGGAGATGGTGCAGCATTTATTGGGGGTGTTGCAGCTATTTTACTAATGTTATCAACGATTGCTTTTGGTAAACACCACGCTTTAAATTATATAAGTAACCATATAACGGATGGATTTGTCTTTGCGTTTAAAGCAATGGGACCAGTGATTCCTATAGCAGGGTTTTTCTTTTTGGGAAGCCCAGATTTCTCAGGGGAAATATTAGGGGTTGAGAAAGGTCCAGCGTTGCTATTTGGCATAGTAGAATTGATACAAGGGTACTTGCCAGAAAGTGCAGTTCTTTCAGGCTTTGGTATTTTACTAATAGGAATTATAACGGGTTTGGATGGATCTGGTTTTTCTGGTTTACCTTTAACAGGAGCCTTAGCAGCCACTTTAGAGACTGCTTCTATGGATGCTTCTACATTGGCAGCAATTGGCCAGCTTGGAGCGGTTTGGACGGGAGGAGGTACTATAGTTGCTTGGTCTTCCCTCATTGCTATTGCAGGATTTTGTGGCGTGCCAGTCATGGATCTAGTAAGGAAAAATTTCATTCCAGTTATTCTTGGCTTAATAGTCGCAACTGTAGTAGCTATTATTATTTATTAAATCATATGTCAGAGCTGGGACAAAAGGGATTTATCAAAATAATAGTCTGAACTTTGGTTAGCGGAGGAATACCGCTCCGGGAACAGTAATAGAAGTCGCAGCGTATCTTGTAGGCTCTCACCTAGACCCATTCTCCCGTAGGACAAGGAAAGCTTCGGTAGCACATCGTACGAAACAAAAGTGTTTTTATTTTTCGAGGACTACGTAATATTTCCTTTGCTAATTTGGTATATTGTTCGGCAACTGATTATGTCTCAGTCTCATACTATTATATAATATGCAGATTAATATTTTGATAATTAGTATATTTACAATTATAATGAGTGGTATAAATAAAATGAAATTCTTAATTCTTAATGAAAAAGTAATTTGAGTAACTGCATTTCCAAATAAGGTTAGGAGTCCCAGACAACCTAAATGCAATTGAAGTGAAAGGATGATAAAGGTTGAAGGCATTTGTGTTAGAGAATGGTAAGCAGTATGTAAAAGAGATGGAAGATCCAGTCGCAGGGAAAAATGAAGTAGTTGTACGTTTGAAAGCTGCTGGGTTAAATCGTCGTGACCTATACATACCAAATCGAGTAGGGGATAAGAAGGAAGCATTAATCTTAGGATCGGATGGAGCCGGTATAATAGATTCGATTGGTGAAGGAGTAACTAATGTTGCTATTGGTGATGAAGTCATCATAAATCCCTCACTTAGATGGTTTGAAAATACAGATGCACCATCAAAAGAGTTTGATTTATTAGGCATGCCTGACCATGGTACATTTGCTGAGAAGATTGTACTCTCAGAAGAACAAGTAGAGAAAAAGCCTTCATACTTATCGTGGGAAGAAGCGGGAGTCCTTGCGTTATCAGCGCTAACGGGTTATCGAGCATTATTTACAAAGGGAAGTATTAGAGAAGGCGAGACGGTATTTATTCCAGGCGCAGGTAGTGGAGTATCTACTTATATGATTCAATTCGCTAAAAATATCGGAGCCAAAGTGATTGTAACATCCAGAAGTGAAGCAAAACGAGAGAAAGTTAAAGAGCTTGGAGCGGATATCGTCCTTGATACAAATAGTGATTGGAATAAGCAATTAGAAAATGAACAAATTGACCTTGTTATTGAAAGTGTAGGGAGGGCGACGTTTAATCGCTCGTTATCGGTACTAAAAAAAGGTGGAAAGATTGTTACGTTTGGTGCAACAACCGAGGATACGATTGAGCTTAATCTCCGAAACTTTTTCTACGGCCAATATCAGCTGTTAGGTACGACGATGGGAAGCAGGGAAGAACTTCGTGAGATGCTAAAGCATATGGAACATTATCAAATGCATCCCGTTTTAGATCGTACATTTCCCATCGAACAAACTCAAGAGGCATTGGATTTCTTAAAAGACAGCAAACAATTCGGTAAAATTGCAATCTCTATTCCATAAATGAGCAAAACCTATTTAACCTTACTAAGTTAAATAGGTTTCTATTTTATTAATTGCTTGCTGCATTTTTTTACTGTTTTGCTGATACATTTTCTTAGCAGTTACATTTTCTGTCGACAAAGCATAAAGCTCAAGATCTGCTTGACACTTTTTCATTGTGGCAAGAAGTAAGGGTTTCTCGCTTGGAGACGGAACAGCGATTTTATCGTCATATAAATCTACATAGAACTGTCCATCTGTGTCTGCCTGTCCCAGGAAGACATTTTCAATACTGACGTTCAGCTTTGCTAATTCTGCTTCTAACCATGATTTGTTTAAATTAAGATTTGCTAAAGATTCATACAATACATTACCATCCATCACAACGGTTTGTGGTTCTTTTTGAGGTGCCAAAGTAATTCCCAAGTCTTTAGCTGTAAGTGGTTTGTTTTCCCGCTTTGGCAGTACATTTAAAGAGCCGTCTGGTTCCAATACTGCAAACTCTACATCAGATGCGAGGAAGATATCTTTATTCCTTAATTTTTCAAGTAAATCATCTGACGAATATCCTTCTTTCTTTAAGTTATCCTCCATGATCTTGCCATCCTGAATGAAAACCGTACTTTTTCCTTCTGTAAAGTTGCGAAAGGCTTTACTTTTTAAAGATATTCGTTCAACTGAATAGGGGATAAGGAACCAGATGAACATCGCAATAATCGCATAAGTAATGTTTAGGTCAGGTTCAATAGTATGGATTGCAACAATTCCACCTAAAACAATTCCAGAAATATACTCGAATACATTTATCTGTGAGATGTGTTTAGAGCCTAGTATTTTGGTAAATGTAAACAATATTACCAATAAGGCGACCGATTTGATTATAACAATAATCCAATCTGGCATATAACCACTCCTTATAATCAATATTGTGGTTCTTGTCTTGAAAGGTAAATGATTTGCTTTTCTAAATCCTGCTTTATTTCTGTAATGATTTGCTGTACTTCGCTAAATGCCTGTTGTGCTTCTGCTTCTTGTACCTTATTAGCTAATAAATCTAAGTTTGCTTCAATATTTTTCACGGAAGCAAAGGTGCCTTTTACTTGTGAACCTACTGTCATATAGATTTCTCCTTCTATTATCCTTTTGGTTTAAAAAGAATTGCCCCTATAACACCAAATACAATTGCAGCAGAGATACCCGCACTTGTTACTTCAAACATACCGGTTACTACACCGATAATGCCATGCTTCTCTGCTTCTAGCATGGCACCGTGTACGAGTGAATTTCCAAAACTCGTTATCGGCACGGTTGCTCCAGCTCCAGCAAAGTCAATAAGAGGCTCGTATAATCCCAAACCATCCAATAGTGAACCTAAAACCACTAAAGATGTTAATGTATGGGCGGGGGAGAGCTTAAAGACATCAAACATAATTTGTCCAATTACACAAATAAGTCCACCGATGACAAAAGCCCAGAAAAATATCATATCATATCACTTCCTGACTCTATAGAAACTGCGTGGGCAATGGTAGGAATCGTATCTCCTTGATTTACACTTAATGGGGACTGTAAAGATCCCGTTGCCACCACTAGGATCCGTTTCAATTTACCTTCTTTCATCTGTTTAAGAAAGTGTCCGTACGTGACAATTGCAGAGCATGCTGGACCACTTGCGCCAGCTAAGACCGGTTGACCTTCTCGGTAAATCGTCAATCCACAATCAACATATTTTTCTTCAGGTATGTCAATTCCTTGTTTATGGAGCAAATCTAAAGAAACTTCTCTACCAATGTGTGCAAGATCACCTGTAATGATCAAATCGTAATAAGAATGATCAATTTGTCTTTCTTTAAAATGCGTTACAATCGTATCTACAGCGGCAGGAGCCATTGCTCCTCCCATATTAAAAGGGTCGTTCATCCCCATGTCCATAATTTTGCCAAGGGTTGCTGATGTAATAATTGGCCCATTACCCTCACTTGCAACAATGGCACAACTTGCGCCAGTAACTGTCCACTGTGCGGTAGGTGGTTTTTGCCCCCCATATTCAGTAGGGTAACGAAACTGCTTCTCTGTTGCCGCATTATGACTAGAAGTACCACTAAGTATATAATTTGCTCCTTTAGCGTTAATGATGGAGGCAGACAAAGCAAGACTCTCCATCGAAGTTGCACATGCACTAAATAACCCTAAATAAGGAATTCCGATTGTTTTTGCAGCAAACGTAGTTGGAGTAATTTGGTTAATTAAATCTCCGCTTATAAAAAATTGGATTTGTTCCTTTTCTATCGGACTTTTCTTAATGGCTGCTTGACATGCTTCTTCCATCATAAGCTGTTGAGCTTTTTCAAAAGAATCTTGATTTAGCCAAATATCTTCATGAAGAATATCAAAGGCATCAGAAATATTCCCTTTCGCTTCAAATGGACCACCGACAGTACCAGTTGATATAATAGTTGGCTTATTCTTAAAAAGCCAAGTTTGGTGACCTTGTAACATTAGAAACCTCCCCATTTCAATAAGATGGTTTTAATTAAGGCAACAATAAAAGCGGAGAAAACTCCGTATACGATGACAGGACCTGCGAGCTTTAGCATATTCCCACCAACGCCTAAAATAAACCCTTCTGTACGGTGTTCAATAGCTGCAGATATTACGGCATTTCCGAATCCTGTTACAGGCACTGCAGAACCAGCTCCGGCAAACTGTCCAAGTCTGTCATATATACCAAACCCTGTTAAGAGCATGGTAAGGAAAATTAACGTAGCTGTCGTTGGATTACCAGCTGTCTGCTCTGTGAAATTGAAATAGTAAATATAAAAAGTAGAAATACATTGTCCAATTAAACAGATGGTTCCTCCAATGAGGAAAGCCTTTAAGCAATTTTTAAATATTGGTCTTTTTACTTCTCGCTTAGATTGAAACGCCTGATATTCTTGAGCTTGGGGTGGTAAATTTTTCTTTTTATTATTAGCCACTCTGACTCACTCTTTTCTATATTTATTAGGTTTGTTCTTTTGATAATTTAGATATACGGTCTATTTCCTTTTCTAATTCCTTGCTCTTCAAATCATTTGATTGTAACTTCTCTTCTATTTTTTCTATTTCGAGATAGATTTTTTTATCGGTAGAAAGCTCAATTTTATAGTCGGGAAAAGATTCCTCGACTTTTTTCGTCAGTTTTTTCTTCATTTTCTCCAGGTTAAATCGTTTGTGATGTTTTACTTTAACGCCAATAATCATTCTATCTTTGTTGTTTATTGCCTTTACAGCTGTTACATCCTCATTTTTGCTAAGAATATCCTTAGCTTGGTTCGATGGTTCTTGGCTCGAACCCTGATTTGATGAGATATGTTTTACCTCAATATCTTGAGAAGGGGATTGCTCCCTGGAAAGCTCATTGCTGCATGCCGCTAATAAGGAAAGGATTAAAATATAAAGAATAAAGTATCTCTTTAACATCATTTTCACTGCTTTCTAAAGATAGTTGGTATGTATGAGGTTAGATAAAAATCTAACCTCATAGGTTGTACTATTGTTTATATTGAGGTTCTTCTTGCTCAATTTGCTGCATTCTTGGCTCAATCGTGTCCAGAATTGATTGAGTTTGTTGTGCAGCACTTTGATATAGCTGCTGTGCTTGTTTATTATCCGTTTGCAATGCAAATTGTTCAAAACTTGCTTGAGCACTCTTTAACCCTGCAATGGTTTGCTTTACTTGTGAGGCAACAGTCATTTTTTTCCCTCCTAATCAAAATTCAGGTCACTATAAAGTTTTTGTTTTCTTTAGCTAAATATACTTTCTATAATTTTCCTTATGGATATAAAGGCGTTGTGAGTTAAGTGTTTTATTATTAAAAAAATATTGAAAAATCCGGTAATTTATTAGAAAAGTGTTCAGGGAGAGATAAAACGAATTAATTCGTCAAAGCATTTAATGATGCTCATATTATGAATAAGGTATAAAAAGCAAAAAAAAAAAAGGGGGATACCCTCTCTTTCAACGCTTATTTAAATTTTTGCTTTGTACAAATGCAGAAACATCCATACGTGTCGAATTATTGTATTTTTTAATCATCTGCTGCTTCCAGGTATCCTCTCTTTTATTTGTGGAGCGATTTTTGTAATATGCTTTCATTTCCTCATCAAATGTCTGTAATAAAGGTATTTGTAATTCATCTGCTTTATAGGTATTTTCATGATAAACGGCTTCCATTGGTAAACGTGGCTTTAATTCTGGTTGTTGATCTGGATAGCCTACAGCAATCCCGAATAAAGGAATTGCATGGTCTGGGAGGTTTAAGATGGAACTGAACGCGTTTATATTATTTCTCAAGCTGCCTAAATAACAAATTCCCAGTCCCAATGATTCTGCGGCTATTGCAAGATTCTGTGAAGCAAGAGCAGCATCTATAATAGTTACGATGAATTGCTCTGTGCTCTCAATCGTTTCTGCCATGCTATTTTTTTCTGATTCAGTTGCCCGAAGTTGTACACGATGCAAATCACCGCAAAAAATAAACAAATGTCCATTGTCAACTACATGTCTGTGACCTGAAACTTCATATAATGCTTTTTTGATCTTCTCATCAGTTATTCCTATAATCGTATAGGCCATAACATGACTTGATGTAGATGCTTGTTGAGCTGATTTTACTAATAGTTGAATTTGTTCGGTGGATAGCTTCTCCTTTTTAAATTTACGAATAGATCGATGATTTAGAATGGTCTCTATGGTACTATTTATAGTCATCTCTAGTCCCCCCTGAAAATGTTTATGGTATATGAAATGTATAAGTAATAACATCATCTGCTTCATTTATGGTTTTTAATTCAACTTCTTCCATACTGGATGTAGTGATGGAAATCGTTTGTTCGTCTAACCATTCTATACTTTTAAATGGTCTCGTATAATTTAAGGTGCTTCTTTTTTTATTTTCTTCTGGTATAATTCTTTCAAACGTTTCCATATTGACTAGGGCAATATGATGTTGTTCTTCATTTTTCGAATAATTTCTGCTAAATTGCAAAATCATTTTTGTCTCGTTTGGAGATAAAATGGTTTGTTTATATTTTGCCAAATCAGTTACAAGAAAGGATGAACTTATGGATTCCTCATTAATTAGCATATAAGAGCAAAGGTCACGACTGCAAGCAAATTCGAGCAAATACAAGGACTCATTATTAATGGGAAGGGGAATGAGATTCATTTCCTCCATTTTATCGTTGGGATTAGGAAACCCATTTAAATACTGCTCCAATATTGGAATATCATCTAAATTTATTTGGACATTCTTATTGAAAGCGGGAATAACGAGTGTTTTATCTTTTTCTACGAGTTCTGTGGATTCATTCTTAGTGTTTGGTGGATCTTCGCTATCGGCTTTTTGTATTACTGAATCATTGCTGGGCGAACAGCCAAAAAGAAAAAGAAGAAGAATTACTATTGTATAATATTTCAATTTTTTCGCTCCTATGCTATTAGAAATCATTGCCTTTATTATACATGATATTTTAGAAAATTGACGGGAATCACAAAATTCATCTATTATTAAGACCTATATAGATTCGTGCCAAGCACAACATTTCCTATTTCGAAGTGAGAACTAGTACTTTTTTGGCGTTATGTGCATTTTAATTTGTTATGTTTTTTGATAGACTTTATGGTAGAAATCTATTGAGGTGATAGGAATGAAAACCTTTATGTTAAAGAAGCTGCATATAATGAAAACTGACAATCATGATGGGAAAGATATCGCGTTAATTGATGGGCTTATTATTAATAGAGAAGATAATGATAATTATTGGTTAATCGAAGCCTATATTGAGAAAAGTTATAAGGATTTTTTTCAGAAATTAAAGGAAAACGAAGAAGAATTGTTATTAGAAGTAAAAATATCAAAAGAGAATAATAAACCTGCAATGTTCACAACACACATCATTGAAATAAATGATATTGGTGAAAATATGAATGTCTTGTTTAAAGGTATTATAGTGGAAAAAAGCTAATGGAATAAAATACATTCCTGCAGTCATTGTTCTATTTTTCTCTCTTTAATAAAGCTGTAGATTTAAAAAAAAAATCATATGAAATTACGAACATTAGCCTGTATCCAAAGTCTTTTTGTTTTTTTGTTGATATAATTAATATAATCTACAATTCAGTCACAAAACAATAGGAGCATACTATGAAATACTATCATTCTAAAATGAATTGGGTAAATAAATTAAGCCCTGTACAATTATTATTCATTTTTTATATTATTGCGGTAATTGTCTCAACACTGCTGCTTTCTTTGCCTTTCGCACATCAAGAAGGGGTAGAGATAGCTTTAATTGATATCATGTTTACAGCAGTAAGTGCAGTAAGTGTTACTGGTTTAAGCACTATTTCGATAGTAGATACATTTAGTGTTCCTGGAATCATTTTACTTTCCATCATACTTCAAATTGGGGCAGTAGGTGTGATGGCTATAGGGACATTATTATGGCTTTTATTAGGAAAAAAAATAGGGCTAAAAGAGAGACAAATGATAATGACCGATCAAAATCAAATAAGCTTCCAAGGAATGGTACGTTTAATTAAAGAATTAATTTACGTCCTGCTCATCATAGAATTAATTGCATTTATTGTCTTGGGAACTTACTTTTTACAATACTTCCCAACTGCAAAAGAAGCTTATTTGCATGGCTTTTTTGGTACGATAAGTGCTATTTCTAATGGAGGCTTTGATATTACGGGAACTTCATTGATGCCATTTAGCCATGATTATTTTGTTCAATTCATAAATATACTTCTTATCATTTTTGGAGCTATTGGTTTTCCTGTATTAATTGAAGTGAAGCAGCATATTTTTGCTTCAAGTGAAAAAAGAAAGACACTTAGGTTCAGCTTATTTACGAAGATTACAACCTTAACCTTCCTGATTTTAGTTGTTATAGGGGCAATAGGTATTTATCTATTGGATTTTAATTATTTCTTTGCAAATAAAACGTGGCATGAGTCCTTTTTCTATTCTTTGTTTCAATCTGTAACTACTAGAAGCGGAGGACTTTCAACACTGGATGTAAGCCAATTAACAGAAGAGAATCATTTATTTATGTCTTTTTTAATGTTTATCGGAGCTTCACCTAGCAGTGCTGGTGGAGGGATACGGACAACGACATTTGCATTGGTTATTATTTATATCATTACATATGCTCGAGGAAGAAGAAGTATACGTATATTAAATCGTGAGATTCATGAAGAAGATCTAGCTAAAGCTGTTACGGTGACCTTAATGGCAGGCTTTCTTGTTTTTGGCAGTTCCTTAATTATATCAAAGTTAGAACCTTATAATTTGATGCAAGTTATCTTTGAAGTTACCTCAGCATTTGGAACGGTAGGGTTATCTTTAGGAATTACTAGCGAGTTGAGTGCTCTGAGCAAGGTGATTTTAATGATATTAATGTTTATTGGGAGGGTTGGTATTCTTACTTTCCTGTTTATGTTTAAAACTAAGAAGAAAAATGGGAATTATCATTATCCAAAAGAGAGGATACTTATTGGTTAAGTGATGCTTCGATGGGAAGTGTATTGTTCGGTCAATTATTTTAATGAGTCCAAGGCTTCTTGTATAGTAAACTTTGCCCCCCCAAAGAAAATAACTGAAGTAATATGAACATACTTTGGGGGGATTACCCAATAAGATATTTACATGATTTATAGCCAATACTAGGGGCAAATTACCGACGCATTGCTTCAATCTGCCATAAACTTCTTGTGAGATAAAAGATAATAGCTTGTGCTCTAATCATCGCACAAGCTATTTCTAGTTGAATTAGCAGTAAAATGCTGCGCCAACTATTATTAATAGGATGAAAAGCACAACAATCAGCGCAAAGCCGCTTCCATAACCGTAACCGTAACCACCGTAACCATAACCACCACAATAGCTCATGCTCTTTCACCTCCTACATTACATTTACAATATATGTAGGCTAAACAAATGTGTCTGGACGTTTGCACTAGGTCAGAGCGATTTTATTCTCTATAAAAAGGACTTTCACAGTCAAATGGTGTCTAACTGGTGTAGAAATGTTTGTAGTGTAATTTTATATTTTATTAAGATCAGTAGTGGATCACTCAAATATTATTGGGTAATAGACAATACTTTTAATTGGTCATTTTCATACCCAATTGTAAACTCCAGATTGTGTTGCTCCTTTTTGGAATCCCGCCGTTTTATAACTATCTCAATTGAAATATTTACTGATTCCTCATTAATTTTTTTGCTGTTTAGATTAGTATAATCTAACTCTATAATATCATTGTATTGATCGCGGAAATCAGCATACGAACGATTGACTTGTAAGGAGCTTCCTAATAAGGTATATGCATTTACATAATCTCTCATTTCAATGCTGTCGAGGAAATACTCAACAACATACTCGGCATCTGAGACATCGGTTGCTGGTTGTTTGAGATTAGAAATGTCAGATGTACTTGCAAAGTCTAATTGGTCATTTTGTTTTTCGTTAGACCACTGTTGAATTTGGTCGTAAACATCTGCTATTGGAATGCTAAATCCAATTGCGCCATCCTGTGTACCGACTGAATTGATTCCAATTATCTCTCCAGTACTTCTATTTATCAGAGGACCACCGCTATTACCATGAGTTATTTGGGCAGAGATTTGATAAGCGTTTGAATAATGATACCCATCGACAGAGAAGCTTCTTTCGTTCCCTGAAATAATTCCTAGTGTTACTGTATTTTGAAAGCCATGTGGACTGCCTAAAGCTATTACTTCATCGCCTATTTCCGCATACGACTCGGTTTCTAATGGCAATAGATTTACGTTTGAAAGCTGTGGAACTCGGACAACCGCTATATCTGTATCTTCACCAATACCAACAACTGCAGCTGGGTAGATTCTTGCATTAGCAGTTCTAACGTAGATAGCATCAGCATCTTTGATAACATGGGCATTCGTTATAATATCACCTTTCACATTATACAAAAAACCAGATCCAGTCATTGTGCTTATCTCGTTCATTGCCTCTATTTGTACTACATTTTTTTCTGCTTCATGGATAATCGATTTTAAACTTAGCTGTTCTTCCTTTACTTGTATTTTTGACACAGCTGGAGTATGAATGACCATTTCTTGGGCCGTCCAGCGCTGGTACAAAAAAATCATAGTAATAATACTTCCTATAACAATAACGATTGTAAGTATGATAGGCGTATATTTTTTCTTATTCATCATCTTCTCCTCGTTTGTAAAAAGTAAGGTTACATTAATCCGTATACCAGGTGATTTTATTTACTTTAACGGTCAGAGATTGATCTTTTATATCATAATGAGTAAATTCAAATTCACCGGTTTCTCCTGGATATAGGGTATCAGGATATACGAACACTTCATTGGACAAAATCTCCATCTCTTGTTCATTCATAAGACTGTATTCAATGACAGTAGAATTCGTTGGAATAGTAGCAACGCTTTTTACTTTTCCTTTAACAACAAGATTGCCTTGCTGATCTTTTTCTATGTTGGCTTCCAATAATTCGATTGCATCGTTCTCATTTCGTTCATAATCCTCTTGTGCAATACTCATTGCTTGTTCAATTCTTTGTTGCTGTGCTGTTTCAAAAGCAACTTTTTCTTTCTCAATAGTAGTGTGAAGACTGGATAATTTCTCAGAATCAGGGGCGTATTTCATACCATCCTCAACGAAAAAGCTAGCTTCTCTGAAGTATTTATTGGATAATGACTCACTTGCTTTCGTAAAGGAATAGTCAATAATCTGATTTCGAATAGAGCTCGTTATATCAGATGCCTTTTCCCCGACCGACTCTGCCTCCCATAAAAGGATTTTTAAATCATCTATGGTAGGTTCATTATTGAGGGCACTGTTAATCTGTGCAATCTTCGTTGAATCCCTGTTTTCATTCATGAACTGAACTAATTGATTAACGGCCTCACCGTTGTATAGCTTTAATTCATTATCTATCTCTGAATAAATCCCTAACGCTTCTTGAAAATCCCCATTTGCTGCTTTCGATTCTGCATCTGTTAGCATTTGTTCAATTCGTTGGACGGCTTCGAGATATTCTAGTGAAATCTCTGCTTGTTGAAAGCTGCGGTTGTATTTCATAGCTTGATTAAACATCGATGCAGCAGCTTCGTAGTTGCCATCTAAAAGTTCTTGTTCACCTTGGTTATAGTAGTCCATTGATCTAGCGGAGTTTGTTTGTAAAACCAAATAAAAAATGCTGGTAATTACTGTCATTATTATTATAGCAAGTAAAGGGATAAACCAGTATCGATTCTTTTCTTTTCTCCCAACCCGAAGCTCCATATCACTAGGTAATTTATTTCCGCATTTTACACAATAAAGTTCTTCTTCCTTAACAAGGGTCCCGCAATGTGGACAGTGCATAAGTATCACCTCCATTAGAAAGCTTGCATACAACATTTTAACATATTATTTCTTTATTTCGGCTGGTAATTTGGTATATGATAGAGGAGTAAATAACTTTCATTTTAGAGATTTACTTTTGATACGCTTACAGAAAGGGGTGCATGAAAGGGATGGAAGTAGTTTTCGGTATCATCTGTTTTGGCATACTTGCTCTAAATATTGGTTATTGTGTATTGGATGGAGAAAAGTAAGAAGAGAGGACAAGCTAATGCTTGTCCTCTTTACATTTCATTTCCTGTCTTATCTCGTAAAAGAATTGGAGATGGGATTAAGAAAAATTGTGGAACAGCATCCCGATAGATTATGAAATATTTATAACCCCGAGCTATTCATTATTTCGTTCGACTCCACTCACTAAAAGGATAGATGATAATTTCAGATTTTCCAATTATTTCATTTTCTAAAATAAGCCCTAATCCATTTCTGCTGTCTTTACTAATGGCTCGATTGTCTCCCATGACAAAATAATGGTTTTCCGGAATGGTTTCCGGACCATAGTTTCCCGTTCTTAACATGGATTCTTTCGATAAGAATTCCTGTGTATATCGTTCATTATTGATGTAGAGTTCTCCTGCTCTGATTTCTATGGTTTCACCGGGTAGTCCAATTACTCTTTTAACATAGTTTTTATGAGGTCGTTGGATAATAACAATATCGCCACGTTCAGGCTCATCTACTAAATAGACTAATTTATTGAAAATGACTCGTTCTCCATCTTGGAGTGTTGGATTCATACTTTCACCTTCAACGATAGAGGTTGCAAAGATAAATGTTCTTAGAAATAGAGCAATCCCGATGGCTATAACGATGGCTTTTATCCATTCCCACCATTCGTTCTTCTTTTTTGTTTCCGTCACAGAAGACATTCCTTCCCATATCAATATATATTCATAGTAGCACAGTAATGAAGGCGAATCGACCAAAAAATCTTGCGGTAAAATTGAAAGCTTTTATTTATCGTAAATGAAAATCAGTTCACCACTATAGATAGAAAATTATATGTTTATTGAATAAACGAAATTAATGGAAAAGGTTGTTAATAGTGCGTTACTGTGCTACATTATAGTAAGAACTTTTTGCAAAAAGGAGGCTTATATATTTTAATAATGATGGAAAATCTTTTAAAGAAAATTGAATATCTACGAATCAAAATGTCTGAGATAGCAAATGAAAAAGGATTAACACACCGTGAATCCATCGCTGTCAGTCAAGAATTAGATCGGCTATTAAACCTCTATGAGTATGAAAAAATGAAGGATAGTGAAAGAATCAAATTAGAATAGTATAATCGTTACTTTAAATTACCCTTCTGTAAAAAGCTTCTAAGCGATTTATTCCTTCTGAAATGGTGGCCGTATCACAGGCATAGGATAATCGCATATATCCTTCCCCGACTTATGAAAAACTATTATCTGTACTAATGCGAGTTTTCTTTTACCTGCTAAATCTAACCCTATTCCAAAAGAGAATATCTTTATAATGGAAATACTAGATAGACATAAAGCACCTTCTGTTTGTTCACTTCAAGACCCATTTTTATTCTACATTCATATAGATCATTTCCTCTGTCGTGTATTCATCGTTCACCATCATTGTGTAATTGGTTTTGTAGTGATGCTTCAAGTAATACATACTGACGCGGAATATGAATATACTTTTATCAAATTCCATAATGTGCTATACATAGCCTATGATAGAGAGAGACTGTTTATAACAATCGCTGGGAAGGCTGGCAATGGAAGTAGGTGTAGAACCTCTACCATTTACTATAAGATTTCTCAGCCGGAATAAACATATATTTATTCTGTATTATTGCCGTTATATCCCTTAATTTTGTGTATAAGAAGTTCCATTTGGCTTAGACGGATAGGGGAGGACGATGAATTTTGATTTTTATAACAGCGTTTAATAGCGTTTTTTTAGAGAGTAAATTTGTCTTGCTTTGAATTAAAGTAAGATTGTTTTAATAGAGGACTCTTTAGTTGGCGTATGTATGTCAGAATCTTCAATAGTTAAGGAAATAATTTTTTTCTCGTGATACACCATACTAAAGGAATACCGAATACCCACACTTTGGGTTTGGGTTATCGGATTCTGTCATTTAATGAATATAAAGTTAACAACCTTTTCATGAATTATTAAATTTTAATAAAATGTTCAAATAATTTAGATTAAAAATTGTCGAAATAGGTTATAATATAACTAGTACAGTATAAGGAGTGTAACATATGAGGCCAAAAACATTAAATTACGAACAATTAGTAAAACAGAATAAACAAGAATTAATGGAAGATGAAACGAGTATAAGGCAGATAGAAATGCGTCTAGAAAAAAAACATAGGGACTTAATGTTAAATAAAAGAAAAAGCAGCAACAAATAAAGGGAAATATCTCAGAAGTTATCTTACAGCCAGTTAACCTGCGATAAATAATAAGTCTAAAAAAACAGGAATAGAATGCATTCCTGTTTTTTGTTTCCTATAAATTAAGGTAACATATCTTCACAAGCAGATTTTAGATTATATTCTTTATTCATGTCACTAGAATGGATTTTAATCAGTAACAGACATTCCACTATCTTTATTCCCTTGGATAAACAATACTCCACCTATAATGCAGATCATGCCAATCATTTGCATGCTTGTAATGCTTTCCTGGAAAATAAATATTCCAATTAGTGTAGCAATTACTGGTTCTACAGTAGATAAGATAGATGCTCTTGAAGCTTCTGTTCTATTTAATCCATATGTATAAATAATATAAGCAAAAGCAGTGGGAAGTAATCCTAATCCAAATGCATAGAAGAGCACAGAAGGTTGTAATAATAAATAGAATTTCTCCTGGAATGGAAAAAAAGGTACCAATGCTATAGCGGCAACGATAAAAGTATAGCTTGTAATTGTCAAACTATCATATTTTTGTAAAGCGAACTTACTGAATATACTATAAAATGCATATCCAAGACCTGAGCCCAAACCGATAAGAATACTGCTCATTTGAATGCTAGTCATATTCAATGGAATTAAGCCAACGACAAAACAGGTACCTGTTAAAGTTAATGTTAAAGCGATGAGTTTCATTTTTGTAATAGCCTCTTTAAAGACAAAATAAGAAATAATGGTTACCATTGCAGGTGCAGTATACAATAATGCAGTTGCCACTGGGATAGTTGAGATTTCCATGGTTTTAAATAAACAATAGTTAAAGAAGGTGATGCTAAAAATGCCAGTTCCTATGAAATATTTTAGATCACTATATCTATGCAAGGTGAACTTTTTAGGAGAAGTAATCAGAACATAAAGTGAGAGGAGAATGGCAGATATAAAGACACGTAATGTCACCACTTCCATTGGGGTGAAACCAAACCCATATAAATGCTTAACATACCAACCAATTGTTCCCCATAAAGCTGCCCCAATTATTATAAAGACTGCTGCTTTTTTCACCATATCCCACCCCCTTGGAAATTATAACAAAAATTAGAAAATTTAGGTAGGTTTCATTGTTTAGTTTCTCTATTCTCGGAGAGAATGATAATAAAAAAGCTAGGGGATAATAAATGAATGCATTTTATTTTATTAAACTATCACAATTGTCAGCTTTAGGTATTGAGGAGAATGATATCCATCTATTCTTAATCATCGTTGGGGTCATTCTTAGTTTTTTATTGATTAAGCCAATTGTTGAGTGGTTTGTCGTTTCACAATCAACCAAAGTATTAAGTTATCTGATAAGTAGCTTGTTCATATTAGTACTGTTCTTTACAATGGTGCTTTCTCTTGATGCCATCGAACCTTTGACCTTTAGTCTATTAAATATGTTATTAAAGGTTTTGGCTGTATTTGGAGCAGGATTACTTCTATTAAGAGTAGTAGAATTTTTTTCCGAGCTTCGTAAAGGACGCAATTAAATACGAATAGACAGAGCGTTACATACCCATGCTCTGTCTAACTGTTTATAAGAATTTTTATGGTCGATGTGACCTTCTGGCAGGCGGCCATTCCATTTTTCCAAGGGAAGATGGAGTGTAGTAGGAAGATTTATATCTCTTCTTCGTTGGTTGCTTCCTATCGGGCTGATAACCAATATAATTATAAATAATTCGTTTTGCTTTTGATAAGGACATTTTTGTTTGAGGATTTCGATAATTTTGATCGAGTGAACCTAGATGCTCTAATTCTTTGAAATCATCTTTAGAAGGGGGGATATGGAAATAATAATCATCTACCTTCACTAATAGCGTGGAGTGTTGATTACTAAATTTTGGATGATCAGAAAAATGAAGTCCTATCTTTTTGGCTTTTCTCTCTTTTAGCAGCTGGTTTATAGCTTCCTTCTTAATATAGTATAAATGTTGAGGTTCAGGAGCTGTTTTTGCATGCCGATTTACTGTATATAAAGCAATAGCAAGATCAGATAATGTGGTACTCTCGTCCAATCTTTTTTCCTCCTTTCTTCTATTAATTCTAAACAACTCTATCGTAACCCAAAGCTTGTACATGTGCAAGAACAATAACTAATCTTAAATGTAAAAAAGTGGAGGGCTGAACCCTCCACTGATTTATCAAAGGTTAAAGGGGCACAGAACCCCCATGTTATTGTAAGAAGGGATAATACCAATCTAGCTTCTTATTTCAAGCTCCAAATTTACGCTGATTGGCAGTATCGCTATATGTTATTGAAGTTGCTTCAAGTCGTTTATAATATTGTCCAAATCTGCTTTTTGTGTTCCACTGTAATTTTTAATAACTTCTCCTTCTGGGCTAACTAAAAAGAAGCTCGTCCCGTGTGTTACTTGATCTGATCCCTCAGGTGGTTCCTGTACTAAATTTTTAAAGGATTTAATCGAAAGCTCCTTTATGGATTCAAAATCATAACCAGTCAAGAAAGACCAATTGGAAAAGTCTGCTCCATAACTTTCTCCATAGGATTTTAATACTTCAGGTGTATCATAGTCTGGATCTACACTAAAAGAAACAAGTTTAGCCTCAATATTTTCCTTTTCGAATCTCTCTTGCAGGTTAGCCATATTAGCGGTCATAGGCAAACAGACTGTTGTACAGTTTGTAAAGATAAAGTCAGCAATCCACCATTCACCCTCTAAATCACTTAAACTTAAAGTTTCGTTATCTTGAGTTGTAAATTCAAAGTCTGCTACTTCTTCTGACATGTTCGTATCAATTGAATATCCACCACAGGCAGCTAATATCAAAAGTACACTTATGAAAATAAATAATTTCAAAACTTTCAAGTTATAACCCCTTTCTTTCCCAAGTATACATTAACTAAAAGTATAACACTTTTCACATCGTCATTTTAATGAAAAGTTTGAAAAAGCTGTGAACATATACTAGGACCGCTCTAATGTATAAAGATGAACCTCTGGTTTACATAGGAAACGGTATGGGAGTCTAGTGGTGCCAATTCCACTATTAACAAATAAAGTGAGGTCAGAATCTTTAATTTGATATTTTCCTTGAACATATTTTTGAGCAAAATCGGGGGTGTATAGATGCCCGATGAAAGGTAAGCGAACTTGACCTCCATGGCTATGGCCAGAAAATTGTACATCAACAGGGAAGGAGCTAACATAGTCAGCAAAATCAGGCTCATGAGAGAGTAAGATGGTAAACAATTCGTCATTTGCATTATTTAAAGCAGCGTGAATGTCTGGATCACCTAACATTACATCATCAATACCCGCAAGAATAAACCGGTCGTTACCATTCTCAATAAGGGTATGACTATTTTGTAAGAGATTAAACCCTGATTGTTCCATTACATTATTAATAATATCAGTACCATAACCACCATGATCATGATTACCGTAAATCCAGTATTTGCCGTATCCTGCTTGCAATTTGCTAAGAATTTCCTGGAGATTGAAGTGATTATTATATTTATTTGGTTCATCAACCAGATCCCCCGTAAAGACAATAATGTCTGGTTTTAAATTATTAATCTTAGAAACTAACTTATTCAATTGTTCTAATCCATAATGGAAACCAATATGGGTGTCAGAAAATTGAACGATCTTGAATCCATTAAAGGAAGAAGGGATTTTATGAGAGCGAATACTTTCTTTTTTTATTTGTAGAAGAAACGGTTCGATGTTTCTGGCATAAACGTATCCACTACCGCTCAGTCCTAATGCTGTTATTAAACTAGCAAGTCCCCTTTTTAAAAAGGTACGACGATTCATTATTTTCAGCCTTTCTAATAAGTATAATAAGGAGTGTTCAGAACAGTGCTTAATTGTTTGACTTCTGTATAGTGTTTATTTAGTATTAAATGTGTAAACAGAATAAAACACAATCACCTTATTTTATATGAAATTAGTAAGTATGTCATCTAAATTTCATATTAGAAGAGGAAACAGAAAAGTACTAAATGATTAACATTAAAACTTAACAATTTTGAAGAAGACAATTGTAAAGAACTGGACTTCAAGTTAGTCCCATTCTTTAGAGTATGTATACTTTGTTGGAAAAAGAATTTTTAGGGATACCTTTAAGGTCCTTCAAGAAGAATTCGTGTTGAATAAGACAACGAGTTCATAACTTACATCCTTGGGGGAGTGAAAGACAGCTTTTAAAAAAGAACAATTCTCATTCTATACATATAATAATATAGAGCGTATTTTGTCACCTACTTGCATAAATGCAGTATAGTCATATTTTTAAATTTAATGAATTTGGCCAATCGAAACAATTAAATAACATTCTGCGTTTCCATTCCCTCTAGATATGTTTTTGTAGTTTATTCCTGCCTAATCTTATTTATTTCAACAATATTATGGATCCCTATCATTCATACTGAATGTGGATCATCACCTTAAGTAAATAGAGGCTGTTGCGGTATTATAAATATATAAATACTTGTTTTTTAAAGAAAGCGCTACCATAACAAAAATAAGAACCAAAGGGGAGTTTGATATGAGTATGATACAAGAAAATAGACAGTTAACAGATATTACTGTGGCTGAGTTAATGATTCCCTCGGAGAAAGTCGCACACGTTCAAGTAAATAATCCTTCAGAGCACGCTCTGCTGGTACTGGTTAAATCTGGTTATTCAGCCATACCGGTATTAGATTCTTCATACAAACTATTGGGTATAATTGGAAAATCGGCTATATTGAATCAAATTCTAGGTCTTGAGCGATTCGAAATGGAGCTCTTATCAGAAATACGGGTAAAAGAAATTATGACCACAGACATTCCTACCTTATCCAAAGAGGATAATCTATTAGACGGGTTAAATGCTATGATTAATCATGCTTTCGTTTGTGTGGAAGATGAAGACGGTATTTTTGATGGAATTCTTACAAGAAGAGCTATTTTAAAGCAATTAAAAAAAGAAATATATACCACAAATTTATTTAAAAAATAGTTTACTTATTTATATAAAGGTAGAAATTCTACCTTTTTTCTGTCATTAAAAAAGTGTCTCCTTGTAATGTAGTGGAAGAGAATTGCAGCATATGAGGTTAGGTTAAACCATAAAGAAGAAGTATGAATGGTTGTTGTCCATGCTGCGTATGCCATCCATGTCAAATAAGCTTATTAAAGAAGTGCTGCATATTATATCCCTAATTGGTAAACACTACATATGTAATTTCTCATAGAGGAGGATATAATAATGGCTAGAATTGGAGTGGAAGGGACACTCACGGATGTAAAAGAGGCATTAATGGAATTAGGGCATGAAGTAGTTGAGCTTAAATCGGAATCTGATGCCCAAAACTGTGATTGTTGTGTTATTTCAGGTCAAGATAAAGACGTGATGGGTATGGCGGATATCAGCACACAAGGATCTGTTATAAGCGCGCATGGACTTAATGCAGAAGATATTTGTCAAATGGTAAATGAGAGGCTAGGTTAATACAATTACGAAGGTTCATCCTTAAATAGGGTGGACCTTTTTGGTTAATTTTTAAATTTAAATTGATAGGAAAATAGTGGGTAACACCGCTCCGGAAATACACTACGCTTTCCGCGGGCGCTGTTGAGCCTCCTCGAGACTTACGTCTCTGCGGGGTCTCAACTAGGCTTTTCATCCAGCAGGAGTCTCCGTGTATTTCCTCCGCTAATTTGTGCTTTTAAACCTATTAAGCATTGGATAAAGCTCCGCTAACATGAAGTGATTGGAGCGGAGGACAGTCGACTCCTCGAAAAAGAAAAGCACTTTTTCTTCGTGCGATGCGTCGCTGCCGAAGCATTCCTTGTCCTGCGGGAAAAGCAACAGCTGAAGACCCCACAGGAAGTGGGAAAGGTTCAAAGGCTAAAACCGCCCCATCCTGTAGCAACGCCTTTATGACCAACATCCTATTGGCCCGTGGCTGAGGTGTTGCCCGCGGAAAGCGTACTGCCCGCAGCGGAAATCACGAGCGCATATTTACGTTGTGATTTCGGAATTATCATTATATAAGAAGAAATTAAACTAGTTCACAGTTTATTTAAAATTCCCAATGTACCATATTTATAAAAATTACATATAAAATTAGGAAGTATCAATATGGGAGGGGTTAAGTTGAAGCTGAATGAGAAAATGCCTGTACTTAAAGGCTATACGAATGTAATTAATCATTACTCTGAAAATGAGGGCAAAGATATGGCAACCCTCATTCATTTCTGGTCCGTAAGCTGCAGTGATTGTAAAAGGGTATTACCCAAAATTGCTGAGTTAAAGAAGCAATATCAGGGCAAGCTTCATGTTATAGCAATTCACATGCCACGAAGTAAGCAAGATATGGATATAAAAGAGGTTGAAAGGATGGCAAGAAAATATAATTTAACAGAGCCTATCCTTATAGATAATGACTATAATCTTTCCAAACAATTTAACATTCGATTTGTTCCATCCTATTTTTTATTCGACCATAGGAACAATTTACGTCATTACCAAGCAACAAAACGATTAAATATGCTTTTAAAAAGAATAGAGCGGATTGTAGAAGATAGAAGGTGACAAAAGTCATCTTCTTTTTATTTCATTCTAGGAAATTATAAAATGAACGACCTGTGGGTATTTTATCATTAAGAAAAGCCACGTCTGGCTCCAGCGCCCAGCAACTAGCAGATCTTTTGGTGGGACGAGCATTGTGCAGTCCCAAACTTCACACTCCTCCACTACGAACATAGTTGAATTTCCTTAATCAAGTTAAAGGAAGTGCCGACTAAAAACGGCTTTTGCCAACGTCGGCATCCCCCTAAAGGGGCATGTTTCCTTTATCTCATTGCGGAGCGCTCCAGTTTGTACGTTGCTAAACGGGGCGCTTGCGCTTTTGTTCTATTCTTCGCATTTTTCCTATTTAATGATAAATTGGCAAATTTATAAAAATATATGGTAATTTATTTCGTTAACCGTTATATTAGTAATTACTGGTAAAGAAAGGGGAGGGAGACATTGGGGACGTTTCAAAAATTAAAAGAGTTCTATTGGCCTTTTAGGAGTTATTTCTTCTGGTCTATTTTTCTCTTGTTGTTTATGACTGCAATCACTGTTGTATACCCTGTTATCCTGCAGATAACCATTGATGAGGTTGTAATTCAAAACAGATATAATCTAATTCCATATATCGCAGCTATCTTTCTGGGACTCATGGTCATAAAAGGGTTAACTACCTTTGGTTTTCAATATTTAGGTGACTATTTTGGAATGACTTCTGTTTATCATTTAAGGAAAGCATTATATAACAAACTACAGCGATTGTCATTTAAATACTATGACAATGCGAAGACAGGAGATATTATGTCTAGACTAACCTCGGACGTAGAAGGATTTCGATTTTTTCTATCTGCAGGATTTGCGGAACTCATTCGCATAGTGCTGTTAATTACGGTTAGTTTAACTGTCATGTTCTATTATTCTGTTTCGTTAGCATTAGTAACCATGACTGCAATACCCTTCCTTATTGTTGTGGTGTTCCAATTTGATAAACGTGTACACCCTTCTTTTCGTAAAATCAGAAAATCTATGGGAATATTAAATACACGTATTCAGGAGAACGTTAGTGGAATAAACACAGTAAAGTCATTATCAAGAGAAGACTTTGAGATTGATCGGTTTTCAACTAGTAATCACGATTATAAAAAGAGGTACTTAGATACATCGATGATTTGGTCTAAATACTTCCCTTTAATGGAGTTGATCGGAAATATTTGTGTTGTAGCTTTATTATCATATGGCGGTTATATGGTTATTCAGGGAAGCTTACAAGTTGGAGAGCTCGTTGCATTCTTTAGCTTGGTTTGGTATATCCTAGGACCGTTAATGAATCTTGGCTTTATCATTAATCAGTTCTCACAAGCAAAGGCTTCAGGAGAACGATTAATTGAGATACTGGATGCCAACGAGGATATTAAGGAGAAAGAAACTGCTATTGAAGTTCCGATTAACGGGCATGTGACGTTTAATCAAGTGACATTAACTTATATAAAAGATGATGATTCTGCCTTAAAAAATGTTAGCTTTGATGCTCCCCCAGGCAAAACCATTGGATTAATTGGATCAACTGGGTCAGGGAAAACTTCCATTACGCAATTAATTACAAGGTTCTATGAGCCGGAGAAGGGTGAAGTGCTGATAGATAGTAGACCGGTATGGAATTATAAGCTAAAAACACTGAGGAAGCATATTGGATTCGTCCTGCAGGAGCCTTTTCTTTTTTCTACCACCATTAAAGAAAACATTGCTTATGGAAATCTGGATGTGACTGATGAACAAATAGTAAGTGCAGCAAAGCGGGCAGAAGCACATGATTTCATTATGGCAATGCCAAAAGCTTACGATACGATGTTGGGTGAAAGAGGAATGGGGTTATCTGGTGGACAGAAACAACGCATAGCTATTGCTCGTGCGATTTGCATCAATCCTAGTATACTCGTTCTGGATGATGCAACATCAGCAGTAGATATGGAAACAGAATTTAAGATACAAAAGGCTCTAAAAGAAGTGATGAGGGACAGGACCTCTTTTATTATTGCTCATAGAATATCTTCCTTGAAACATGCTGATGAAATCTTGGTTTTAGAGGATGGAGAGGTTGTTGAGCGTGGTACTCATCAAACATTATTAAATAATAATGGTTCATATCGACGTATCTATGATATTCAATATCGGGACCAAGAAGAAATGGTTCAGACATCGAATTAGAAATGGAGGGAATTGCTTGTCTGGCAAAAAGATAAAGGAAGAGAGCAGACATTTGAAAAGATTTCATTATACGGTTGATACGGTGATAGATAAACCATTTAATTGGAAGCAGATATGGCGCTTAATGCAATATGTTAAGCCGTATGCTAAGACGTACTTACCTGGCGCCATAACAGCCATGTTAATTTCTACCATTATAAGACTGACCGTTCCAATTTTGGTTGGTAAAGTGGCGATCGATATGGCAATTCGGGATGAAAATCCTGCTTTACTAACTTACCTGGTCTTTATTATCGGTATTTTATATGTATTTAACTATGCAGCAAACGTTTTCCGTATTAAATGGGTGAATCATCTTGGTCAAAATGTTATTTATGATTTGCGGCAACATCTATTCTCACATGTTCAGCGATTAAGCCATCGATTTTTCGACTCTAGGTCTGCGGGTTCTATTCTTGTTAGGATTCTCAATGATGTAAATTCATTACAGGAACTTTTCACTAATGGGATTATAAGTTTATTAATGGATATGGTCACGCTTGTTGGTATTATCATAATCCTATTCGTGCTTAGTCCACCGTTAGCATTAGCGGTAGTTATTGTTATCCCGCTTATGTTCTATATCTCTACAAAACTAAGGAAAAACATTCGCAGATCCTGGCAGGAAGTTCGGATGCATCAATCCAGATTGAATTCACATCTGAATGAAAGCTTGCAAGGAATGCGGATTACCCAATCTTTTTCACAGGAAGAGGAGAATGCAGAATTTTTTTCAGGGGTCAATAAAGGTTACTTCAATAGTTTCCGAATAGCTGCAAAGAAAAGCGCAATGTTTCGCCCGCTTGTGGAATTGAGTGATGCAATTGGTACCGTGATTCTAATTGCTTACGGTTCTTATTTGCTTTTGTTAGGACCAGAGAATGGTGGCATTGCAATTGGAACCTTTGTATCTTTTGCCTTCTTCTTAGGGATGTTCTGGGAACCTATTTCCCGACTAGGCCAGATGTATAATCAATTACTTATGGCTATGGCTTCCTCGGAGAGAATTTTTGAATTTCTAGATGAGAAGCCAAATGTGAAAGAAAAAGATAACGCTTATTCCTTGGAACAGATAGAGGGGAATATTGCATTTGAGAATGTCGAATTTTCCTATCAATCTGACCGAATTGCTTTAAAGGATATTTCTTTAGATATAGAGGCGGGTCAGACAATTGCTCTTGTTGGTCATACAGGTAGTGGTAAGTCCACCATTGCGAACTTAATTAGTCGGTTTTATGATCCTACCAAAGGGAATGTGCTTATTGATGGGCATAACCTCCGTGATGTAAGTCTAGATAGCTTACGGAGCCAAATAAGTGTTGTCTTACAAGATACATTTATTTTCTCTGGTACTATAATGGAAAATATTCGGTTTGGAAGGCCCAATGCAACCGACCAGGAAGTAATGGAAGCTGCAAAAGTGGTTGGGGCAGATGATTTTATAAGTCGTTTAAACAATGGGTATGATACCGAGGTGGAAGAGAGAGGGAATATACTTTCTGCTGGTGAACGGCAGTTGCTTTCCTTTACTCGTGCATTACTGGCTAATCCTAGGATTATCATTCTCGATGAAGCTACGGCTAGCATTGATACAGAATCTGAAGTTAGAATTCAAAACGCATTGAGAGAATTATTAAAAGGTAGAACTTCAATTATTATTGCTCACCGTCTATCAACCATTCGAGACGCAGATGTCATTTTTGTTTTGGAAAATGGAAGCATTTTAGAACAAGGAAATCATGAAGCATTATTAGAAAAAGAGGGCAAATATTATCATTTAGTAAAATCACAATTTCATATGTTAGATGCTATCTAGAAGGGGAGGGTGGTTAATAATCTGCCCTTCGTTATTAATTATGATAAAATGACAAAGTAGAAAACAAATAGAATGATGTCATAATTTGGCAGTATGCCCCTTACTTTAAAAAATGGTTCAATCCTTAATAGGGGAAAACTGAAAATCTTAACTTGAGCCATCATTTGGGTAGGATCTCAAATTGATTGATGCTTCAATTTATCGGAGTTATCGGAGGATGAAAATGAAAAAAGAATTTGCGGTAATAGGATTAGGGCGTTTTGGTGGCAGTATTTGCAGAGAACTGAGTAATGAGGGAATGCCAGTATTGGCGATAGATAAGAATGAAGACCGAGTGAACAACTTTAAGAATGTGGCCTCTCATGCCGTGATTTTAGATTCTACGGATGAAGAGGCTTTAAAAGAGATTGGTATATCTAACTTTGAACATGTAATTGTAGCTATAGGAGAGAATATACAAGCGAGTATTTTAACGACTGTAATCCTAAAAGATTTAGGAGTACAACGAGTAACCGTAAAAGCACAGAATGACTATCATGAGAAAATCTTAAATAAGATAGGTGCTGATCGGGTTGTCCACCCTGAACGGGATATGGGGAAAAGACTTGCCCATAATTTCATCTCGAGTAATATTCTTGATTATTTGGAGCTGTCCGATGATCATAGTATCGTAGAGGTAAAAGCGGGTAAGAAGATGGTAGATAAATCGTTAATTGATTTGGATATTCGTGCTCAATTTGGATGTAATGTTGTCGCAATTAAACAAGGAAAAGATATCAATGTATCTCCGCAGGCAGATGCGTTACTCCGTGAAGATGATATACTAATCGTTATTGGGGCTGATAATGACCTTTCGAGATTTGAAAGATATTTGGTGATTGATAATGATTAAGTAAAAAAAGACATCGCAAGAGAATTTGCGATGTCTTTTTTTGATAGGCCGCTTCTGGCTCCAGCGCCCAGCAACTAGCAGATCTTTTGATGGGAAGAGCATTGCGAAGTCCCAAACTTCCTACATCCCCACTCGATAAGGCCAACTAAAATCGGGCAAACGCCCACTGTCGGCATACCCCCGTAAAGGGCATGTTTCCTTTATCTCATTGCGATGGGAGAAGTGCAATTTTGCTAAACGGGTACTTCCGCCTTTGCTCTAAACTTCCATAATGATTGGCAATACCATAGGTCTGCGTTTTGTTTTCTCATAAAGGAAAGGTGCAATGGTATCTGTTATTTCATTTTTAATCTCAGACCATTGTGTTGTCTTTCTCTCCATAACTTTGTCCAGGTGGGAAGAAACCAATTTCTGGGCTTCTTTAATCAAGTCCTCTGACTCTCTCATATAAACAAAGCCTCGAGAAATGATGTCTGGACCTGCAGCAATTTTAAATTCTTTCATGTTGATACTAACTACGACTATAACTAATCCTTCTTCTGATAGAATACGGCGGTCGCGTAATACAATATTACCAATGTCACCAACTCCACTGCCATCTACATAAATAGAACCAGAAGGAATCTTACCAGATACAGTTGCTGTATCCTTGCCAAGTGCTAGTACATCGCCATTGTCCATAACAAAGCAATTATCCGGCTCTACATCACACGCCACAGCTAGCTTTGTATGTTCTTTAAGCATCCGATATTCTCCGTGTATGGGCATAAAGAATTTTGGCTTCATAAGACGAAGCATGAGCTTCTGCTCTTCCTGACTGCCATGGCCAGAGGTATGAATGTTATTCAACTTGCCATGTATAACATCTGCTCCACCACGATATAGCTTATTGATAATTCTTGAAACACTTACCGTATTTCCAGGGATTGGAGATGAAGAAAATACGACAGTGTCTCCAGGAATAAGCTGGATTTGTCTGTGTGTACCATTTGCAATGCGTGACAATGCTGCCATTGATTCGCCTTGAGAGCCAGTACACAAAATGGTTACCTCGTTAGCAGGCAGTCTATTTATCTGGTTACCATCAATAAACGTTTCTTTGGGAACCTGAATATATCCTAATTCCTGTCCTAAGTTGATTGCTGATTCCATACTACGACCAAATACTGCAACTTTGCGATCGTGTTTAACGGCAGCCTCAACAACTTGTTGTAAACGATAAATATTGGAAGCGAAGGTCGCGAAAATCAGCCTACCATCTACACGGCTAAAGATATCATTGATGCTATCTCCTACGATTCTTTCGGACATTGTAAAACCAGGTACCTCACTGTTGGTACTATCCGAAAGTAAGCAGAGAACACCTTCTTTGCCGATTTCAGCCATCTTTGTTAAGTTAGCGGGCTCCCCAACGGGAGTAAAATCAAATTTAAAATCACCAGTGTGAACAATGTTTCCAGGGGGAGTTTTAACTACAATCCCAAAGGCGTCTGGAATACTATGAGTCGTTCTGAAAAATGAAACAGAGGTTTTACGGAATTTTATTACATCATCTTCTTCAATTGTCAATAATTTAGTATTTCTTAATAAACCATGTTCTTCTAATTTATTTCTTATTAATCCAGTCGCAAGTTTTCCAGCATAAATTGGCACATTTATTTCACGTAACAAATAAGGAATTCCGCCAATATGGTCTTCATGTCCGTGAGTTACGAATAATCCTTTAATTTTATCTTGATTTTGGACCAAATAAGTATAATCAGGAATAACATAATCAATCCCTAATAATTCGTCTTCCGGGAATTTGATTCCTGCATCAATTAGGATAATTTCATCCTGAAATTGTACGGCATACGTATTTTTACCAATTTCACCAAGACCACCAAGTGCATAAACGGCAGTTTGATCGTTTTTAACAAATTTCATATGTTACGCATTCTCCACTTTAAAATGCTCGGATTGTTTCTCGTATTCTAAATGTGTTTCATCTAATGGCTGGATAAATTCTATATTAATATTGGCTTTGCGATCAGCTAATATGTCTCGTACTTGACGCACAGATTCAGCTTCTATATACATACTTTGTGTATGTTCTCTAATAGGAACCTCATCCGATAGTTCTTGATATAATACTTTGTATATCATAATATCTCTCCTAACGTTTTCTCTGTTTAGTAAATTATCCGCTGATAAGTTCTATAATTCCACCAGCAACGAATAAAAATTGAATAAGATGATTGTTTTCCGTTCTGTCCATTTCTGACTTTTAAACCTGCTAAACCTAAAATACTAGCTGATGGGTTGATTAATGGTAGTCTCTTTCAAAAGTCGTTGGTACACGTCCTTCTTTTCCAAGTAATTCTTTCCAACGTTTCTTAAGCTTTTCTTTAAGGCGTTTTAACATGTGTAATACACGTCTCCTTTCAAAAATTTAAGAAAAGCGCCAAAAACATTTACCGTTCCAATCCCTCTTACTTATAGTATAGTATGAATTGGTAAATTTTGAAATAAAAATCGATGATTTATTAATAAATAGTCATAATTCCTTAACGTACTATGTATTTTTATATTTCACAATAAGAGTTTAATTATACATTGTTCGTACTTATATGATTGGCCTTAGCAGAAATTATAGTAGTTATATAAGTAAAAGAGTGTCAACATAAGCGTTGACACTTAACTACTATTCAATCGGTTGTGAATTATCAGGGGCCGCAAATGGATTCTCTTTATTAATATGGTCATAAAACATAACACCATTTAAATGATCTATTTCATGCTGGAAAACGATTGCTGGATAACCTTTTAATCTGAGTTTAACTGGATTTCCATCCGTATCGGTTGCCGTAATTGTTATTCTGCGATGTCGAGGCACGTAACCTTCTACTACGCGATCTACCGATAAACAGCCCTCTCCAGAAGCAAGGTATGTTCCTTCAACTGAGTGACTTATAATCTTAGGATTTACAAGCCCATAACTGTAAAGTTTCCCATCTTCATCTTGAAAGTGAATCGCAATCAATCTTTTTTCTATTCCAAGTTGTGGGGCAGCTAAACCAACCCCTGCTCTTAAACCATATTCCTTAGCGATCTCTTCATCCTGACTATTTTTTAAAAAGGTAAGCATCTCTTGTAATAACGTCTTATCCTCTTCAGTTAATGGTACAGGAACTTCTTTGGCTGTTTTTCTTAAGGAAGGGTGACCTTCACGTACAATATCTTTCATAGTAATCATCTGTTATACTCCTTTAGTTCTTTAAATATGAAAAGCTAATATTAACTTTATATTAACATAACATTTATTAAAAAATCATATCTTAGAACCTAGAATGAAATCTAAAGCAATGAATGAAATATGTTATACTGTAAAACATAAAATTGTATTTATAGAATTCCAAGGAGGGGAGACTCGTGAAAAGAAAAGCAATCCCATTGTTATTATTTATGTTTTTTATTACCATTTTGTTCGCATGTAATGGTGTGAGTACGGAAGAAGAAATACATAATCATCTAGAAAAAGCAGTATCGCTAGAATCTGATTTTGTAGACAAGCAAAATGAAATTACTCAATTGGAAGTACGTGAGCAAGAAATTTATAGTGAAATTATTAATTTGGATATGGAAGAATACAAGGAAATTACTGAGCTATCAGAGGAAGCTATAACGATTATTGAAGAGCGTGCCTCATTAATTGAAGTCGAAAAAGAAAGCATCGATGCTTCTCAAGAGGAGTTTAATAAGATTGAGGAGTTAATTTCAAAACTGGATAATGAAGCATTGAAGAAAAAGGCGCATTCAATGTATGACACCATGCAAAATCGCTACCAATCTTATACTTCATTGCATGAAGCATATAATGAATCACTGAAATTAGAAAAAGAGTTATATAACATGCTTCAAACAGAGAATTTAGAACAAGAAGAATTGACAAATCATATACATAAGACCAACGAAAGCTATCAATCGGTTCTGGAAGCAAATGATAATTTTAATCAATATACAGTTAAATATAATGAATTAAAAAAAGAATTTTATGAGCTTGCAGACCTAAATGTTACTTTTAAAGAAGACGACGCTGCAAATGCTTAATAATAGGAAATGAAAAGGATTATATACCATTTATTGGTAATAATCCTTTTTTTAAGTCCTGCAGTAATGGCAATTTACCGTAGTTTAACTGGCTGTACGCTCCTTAACGAGAAGAATTGAAGAAGAAAACAAGGTAGTAAGTGGGGGATGACCCCCCCTCTGAGGGGAGATTCATTTTTTATCATAATAAAAATAAATTCTAGCTGCATCTTGGTGAATACGTAAATATGATACAGTTTATTATTTGAAATGTAACAGGGATGTTAAAATATGCATTTGAACGTAAAATTAGGAGCGTTTTATGTAGATAATTGATTTAAATTATAAAACAAAGTCATTGACCTATAGTTTTGAATACGTTATATTTGAATCAGTTAATATTTGTACCAATCATTTTGTAAATAATTTTATAACAGTTTACATACAGCATAGAATGAAACGGTTAGTTATAGAAGAAAATGGGTACAAGAATTATAAATTAAAGTACAGTTTTTCCTTTTTTTTGGAAAGGCTAGAAATGAAAATAATAAACTGGTTAATGAAAGGAAGAGGTGAACTATTTTGAAACACGTATTAGAAAGTGTTGAAAGTCAGTTCGAAACATTCCAGATTCTTAATGAAAATGGAGAAATAGTGAATCAAGATGATATGCCTGAGTTATCGGATGATGAATTAAAAGAGCTTATGCGCCGTATGGTTTATACGCGTATTTTAGATCAGCGTTCCATTGCACTTAACCGTCAAGGACGTTTAGGGTTCTATGCCCCTACTGCAGGTCAAGAAGCTTCTCAACTAGGGAGTCAATTTGCGCTAGAGAAAGACGATTTTATTTTACCTGGATATCGTGATGTTCCGCAGCTAATTTGGCAAGGACTTCCATTATATCAAGCATTCTTATTCTCAAAAGGACATTTCCATGGGAACCAAATGCCTGAAGATTTGCAAGCATTAAGCCCACAAATCATTATTGGTGCACAGTATGTTCAAACTGCTGGTGTGGCTCTAGGCATGAAAAAACGCGGTGCAAAAACAGTTGCTATTACTTACACAGGTGATGGTGGTACTTCACAAGGTGACTTCTATGAAGGAATGAACTTTGCAGGTGCGTACAAAGCTCCGGCTATTTTTGTGGTGCAAAATAATGGATTTGCTATTTCAGTTCCTCGAGAATTACAAACAAGCGCGAAAACATTAGCACAAAAAGCAGTTGCTGCTGGTATCGAAGGTATTCAAGTAGATGGTATGGACGTTTTAGCAGTATATGCTGCTACAAAACATGCTCGTGACCGTGCAGTTGCAGGCGAAGGTCCTACTTTAATCGAAACACTAACTTACCGTTATGGTCCACATACAATGTCTGGTGATGATCCAACACGTTATCGTTCTGAAGAAATGGATAATGAGTGGGCGAAGAAAGATCCACTTGTTCGTTTCCGTAAATTCTTAGAAGGTAAAAAATTATGGTCTGAAGAAGAAGAAAACAAAGTAATTGAAGAAGCAAAAGAAGATATTAAACAAGCAATTAAAGATGCTGAAAAATATCCAAAACAAAAAGTTACAGATTTAATTGGAAATATGTATGAAGAGCTTCCATCTAACTTAGTAGAGCAAATGGAAGAGTACAAAGCAAAGGAGTCGAAATAAAACATGGCACAAATGACAATGATTCAAGCTATCACTGATGCAATGCGCACAGAACTAAAGAATGATGAAAATGTGCTTGTATTCGGTGAAGATGTTGGTAAAAACGGTGGAGTTTTCCGTGCTACTGAAGGACTCCAAGCAGAATTTGGTGAGGATCGCGTATTTGATACACCACTAGCAGAATCTGGAATTGGTGGTCTTGCTATTGGGTTAGCAACACAAGGATTCCGTCCAGTACCAGAAATTCAATTCTTTGGCTTTGTATATGAAGTAATCGATTCTATTAGTGGTCAAATGGCGCGTATGCGTTACCGCTCTGGTGGAAGATGGACAATGCCGATTACGGTTCGTGCTCCATTCGGCGGTGGGGTTCATACACCAGAACTTCACGCAGATTCTTTAGAGGGATTAATGGCACAGCAACCAGGTCTTAAAGTAATTATTCCTTCTACACCTTATGAAGCAAAAGGGTTATTAATTTCTGCTATTCGTGACAACGACCCAGTTATTTTCCTAGAGCATATGAAACTATACCGTTCATTCCGTGAAGAGGTTCCGGAAGAAGAATACACTATTGAAATTGGTAAAGCAGATGTGAAACGTGAAGGAAAAGACGTTACTCTAGTCTCTTATGGTGCAATGGTTCACTCTTGCTTAAAAGCGGCTGAAGAACTTGAAAAAGATGGTATTTCAGCAGAAGTTATTGATTTACGTACAGTTTCACCAATCGATATAGAAACAATCTTGGAATCTGTTAAGAAAACAAATCGTGCTGTTGTTGTTCAAGAAGCACAAAAACAAGCAGGTATTGCTGCCAATGTTGTTACAGAAATTCAAGAAAGAGCAATTTTACATCTAGAAGCACCAGTGTTGCGTGTAACTGCTCCTGATACAGTTTATGCGTTCTCTGATGCAGAGGAAGTTTGGTTACCAAGCCATAAAGACATCGTTGAAAAAGTAAACACTGTATTGAATTTCTAAAAACTAGGAGGTATATGATTCATGGCATTTGAATTTAAATTCCCAGATATTGGTGAAGGTATTGCAGAAGGCGAAATCGTCAAATGGTTTTTTAATGAAGGCGATGAAGTAAAAGAAGATGACGTGCTTTGTGAAGTTCAGAATGATAAAGCAGTTGTAGAGATTCCTTCTCCAGTAGATGGAACGGTTAAAAAGATTCACGTAGCTGAAGGAGAAGTTGCAACAGTAGGTAATGTCTTCATTTCATTGGATGCAGAAGGCTACGAGTCTGAAGGTGGAGAAGAAGAAGCTCCAGCTGAAGCTCCTAAAGAAGAAACTGCAGACCAAGCAGAACAAGCTTCTGCTGAAAAAGAAGAAGCAGTAGAGGATGGTAAACGCGTAATTGCAATGCCATCTGTAAGAAAATATGCACGTGAACAAGGTGTTAATATTCAACAAGTTTCAGGTTCTGGTAATAATGGCCGCATCACAAAAGAAGATATTGATAGCTTCTTAAATGGTGGACAAGCTGCTGCAGAAGCAAAAGCAGAAGAACCAGCAAAAGAAGAAACAAAAGAAGCTGCTAAAACTTCTGTACCGGAAGGAAATTACCCTGAAACTCGCGAGAAAATGTCACCAATTCGTAAGGCGATTGCAAACGCAATGGTTAACTCGAAGCATACAGCTCCACATGTTACATTAATGGATGATGTAGATGTTACAGCGTTAGTTGCACATCGCAAGAAATTCAAACAAGTTGGATTGGATCAAGGTATTAAGTTAACTTACTTGCCATATGTAGTAAAAGCACTAGTTTCTGCATTGAAACAATATCCAATCTTGAATGCTTCTATCGATGATAAAACTAACGAAATTGTACAAAAACATTATTACAACATTGGTATCGCAGCAGATACAGATAAAGGCTTGTTAGTACCAGTTGTTAAAAATGCTGACCGTAAGTCTATCTTTGCAATAAGCGCAGAAATCAATGAATTGGCAGATAAGGCAAGAAATGGTAAACTAGCACCTGATGAGATGAAAGGTGCATCATGCACGATTTCAAACATTGGTTCAGCTGGTGGACAATGGTTTACTCCAGTTATTAACCATCCAGAAGCAGCCATTTTAGGTATTGGTCGTATTGCTGAAAAACCTATCGTTCGCGATGGAGAGATTGTAATTGCTCCAGTCTTAGCGGTTTCATTAAGTTTTGACCACCGCTTAATTGATGGTGCTACAGCTCAGAATGCATTGAACCAAATCAAGCGTTTATTGAATGATCCACAATTAATTATGATGGAGGCGTAGGTAATGGTAGTTGGAGATTTTCCAATCGAAGTTGACACTCTAGTTGTTGGAGCCGGACCTGGCGGGTATGTAGCTGCAATTCGCGCTGCACAATTAGGACAAAAAGTTACTATTGTAGAAAAAAATGCCGTAGGTGGAGTTTGCTTAAATGTTGGATGTATTCCTTCTAAAGCACTTATCGAAGCCGGTCATCGAGTAGAAGCTGCTCATGGCTATGAAAATATTGGCTTAACAACTAAAGATGTTAAAGTAGACTTTACGAAAGTTCAAGAATGGAAAGGACAAGTAGTGAACAAGCTTACATCTGGTGTGGAAGGTCTATTGAAAGGAAATAAGGTAGACATCGTTCGTGGTGAAGCTTATTTCGTTGACCAAAACACTGCTAAAGTAATGGATGAGAAGTCTTCTCAAACTTACAAATTTAAAGATTGTATTATTGCAACAGGTTCCACACCAATTGAAATTCCAACATTTAAGTTTTCCGATCGCGTTTTAGATTCAACAGGCGCATTGAACTTAAAAGAAGTACCTAAGAAGTTAGTTGTTATTGGTGCTGGATATGTTGGAAGTGAACTAGGTACTGCTTATGCTAACTTTGGTACGGAAGTTACTTTCCTAGAAGGTGCTAAAGATGTATTAGGCGGATTCGAAAAACAAATGACTCAATTGTTTAAGAAACGCGTGAAGAAGAAGGGCGCAAATATTATTACCGAAGCTATGGCTAAAGGTGTAGAAGAAACTAAAGACGGTGTGAAAGTAACATATGAAGTGAAGGGTAAAGAAGAAACAATTGAAGCGGATTATGTATTAGTAACAGTTGGTCGTCGTCCAAATACAAGTGAACTTGGTTTAGAACAAGTTGGTATTGAAATGACTGACAGAGGCTTAATTAAAGTTGATAAACAATGCCGTACAAATGTTCCAAACATCTATGCTATCGGTGATATCGTTCCAGGTGCTCCATTAGCACATAAAGCTTCTTATGAAGGTAAAATTGCAGCAGAAGCAATCAGTGGAGAAAAATCTGAAGTTGATTATATCGGAATTCCAGCAGTAGCGTTCGTTGAACCTGAACTTGCTACAGTGGGACTTACAGAAGCTGAAGCGAAAGAACAAGGTTACGATGTTAAAATCGGTAAGTTCCCGTTCGCAGCTAATGGTCGTGCATTGTCATTAGATGATACAGATGGATTTGTTAAATTAGTGACACGTAAAGAAGATGGTCTACTATTAGGTGGACAAATTGCTGGTCCTAATGCAAGTGATATGATTTCTGAGATTGGATTGGCAGTTGAAGCAGGAATGACAGCTGAAGATCTTGCTTTAACAATCCATGCTCACCCAACACTTGGAGAAATTACAATGGAAGCAGCAGAAGTTGCTCTAGGTACTCCAATCCATATTTTATAATTATTAAAAAAGAAGGAACCCTTAGGGTTACCTTCTTTTTTCTTTCATTTTATCTTTTTCCATGATTAAAGACTCTTGTTTAAAGGCTTTTACCAAAGAAATCACGATCAGTATCATAATGATGGTAAACGGAAAAGCGGCTATAATGGATGCTGTTTGCAATGCTCCGAGTCCGCCCTGCCATAACAAGACTGCCGCCGTTGCAGATTGTATAATCCCCCATGTGAATTTAACACGATTAGTTGGATCTAATCCTCCTCCAGTAGTCTGCATTCCAAGCACTAATGTTGCCGAGTCAGCCGAAGTAATAAAGAAAATACTTATGAGCAAAATAGCTACAACAGATACTAAAGTGCCTAAAGGTAATTGTTCTAATACCGCAAATAAAGCTACTTCTTCTCCAACACTATTGACTTCTCCCATTATATTCATTCCTTGAAAGAAATCAAAGTTGATGGCTGTACCCCCAAATACTGTAAACCATAGTGCTCCTATAATTGTGGGTACCAACAGTACACCTGAGACAAATTCTCTTACTGTGCGTCCTCGGGATACTCGGGCGATGAAGGTACCTACAAAAGGTGCCCATGCAATCCACCAAGCCCAATAGAATATAGTCCAGTCGTTAATCCATACTGTACTTGCTTCATTAAAAGGAGCCATTCGTAAACTCATACTCGGAAGATCCTGAATATAGCTTCCTAAAGTTGTAGTAAAGAAGTTTATAATGAAACCAGTTGGTCCTACAAACAAAACAAATAACATGAGTAAAAGAGCTAAAATTAGATTAATATTACTTAAGTATTTTATACCTCTTCCTATCCCAGATAGTGCGGAGCCGATAAATAGTACTGTAACGACTGCGATAATAATTAATTCTATGAAGATGGATTGTTCGATTCCAAAAACATATGATAAACCACCACTGATCTGAATAGCTCCAAAACCTAAAGAGGTGGCAACTCCAAAAACAGTTGCAAATACAACAATTGTATCGATTACTGTACCGATTCCACCTTTAGCTCTCTCGCCAAATAAAGGAATCAGAACGCTACTCACTAATCCAGGAGACCCTTTACGGAATTTAAAGTAAGCGAGAGCTAAGGCGACGGTTGAATAAATTGCCCATGGATGCAATCCCCAATGGAGGTAACTGTATTTCATGGCCGTTTTTGCTGCATCTGCAGTTTCTGCTTCACCATATGGCGGATTGTAAAAGTGCGACAAAGGCTCAGCTGGCCCCCAAAATACAAGACCAATTCCCATTCCAGCACTGAATAACATAGCAAACCATGTTAAATAGGAAAATTCAGGCTTATCATTTGGTCTACCTAGTTTAATCTTTCCATACTTAGAGAAAATTAGGTAAATGGCGAAAACCAAAAATCCCGTTGCAGAAATTAAATAAAACCAACCAAAATGATCAACAATGAAACCTTGAATAACAGTCGTAACATCATTTAAATTCCCATTTGGTAATGTTTCATCGGGAATAATTCCCCAGATAATAAATAGTAATACGATTATAACTGAGATATAGAATACTTTTGTTACTTTGTTCTTCATAGATGAACTCCTTTCTTGCCTCAATAAATACTTTACCCGTTCCATTAAAAATCATTCATATATATAGACTACAAAGTCTACTAAGTTATAAATCTGGATTTATGTATGGATAAAGGGCTGTAATGCTCGTTGGCTAATTAAAAACAGGCAGTTTTATAATAAATTAACATCCGTATGAAATTAGCAGATTTCATGAACTAATCAATTGTAAAAGGGGAACGGAAGGAAAGTCAAACATTCAATTTGTTGATGTTTAGTTTTATTCCTTTAGAGTTCTCTTTGATTTAAAACCAAATAATGAATCAGGCTCATTATTGTAGGCCCTTTCAAGCTAAACACAGCATATTTACCAACCAATATATACACTAAAAATCAATTATGTACACTAATTAAAATATAAAACTTAAAGTGTTATACTAATTAAGGCTTGATTTTCATATTGTGACATATTATAATGTGTTTAAGTTATCAAAATAATTAATTATAAAGGGAGATGGACTAAGTGGGTACAATTGTATGTCAAGATTGTGAAAAAGTGATTGAAGCTTATGAAGAAGAGAAAGTAACAACGCTTTATAGTACATGTCCTAATTGCAAATGATAAATAAAGTAAAACTTCTATTAATAAGGATTTCTTCTACCTCCATATACCATTGTTAGAAGCTCTCAAATTAATCTCGTTAGATCTTACTGCCAGTTAATATTCATAAAAAAGCTGCACAAAATGTGCAGCTTTTTAAAATGCATCGATTTCTAGACATTCGGAAAACACCGCTTTGTTTTTCTTAATAGATTGGTTTTCTTGCTTTAATAACCCGAATGGTGTTTAATGTTTCATCCTCTAAACCTTGCACCGGTAAACCAGCCAATTTGTTTCTCTGAATAAATGCAATGTTATCCTTTGTAATAATTTCACCAGGAATGAATATAGGAATACCAGGTGGATAAATCATGATAGATTCTGCACTTATTCGGCCAGCTGCTTCTTCAAAAGAGATAATTTCTGTATCAGAATAGAATGCATCACGGGGAGGAATTGCTAATAAAGGGATTTCTGGGACAGTAACTATAATTTTTCTTTTTTGAACTATCATAGCCTTTTCTTTTTCCAGCGTTTTTAATGCTTCTACTAACAGGGTTACATCATCCATTGTGTCTCCGGGTGTAATAATACACAATATATTATATAAGTCTGACAATTCTACTTCAATATTATACTGTTCTCGTAGCCAAACTTCCACATCATAACCTGTTAAGCCGATATCTTTTACAGAAATGATTAATTTCGTTGGATCATAATGATAAGTTGCTTCCGTCCCGAGAATCTCTTTACCCGCGCAATAAATATATTCCAGATTATTTATTTCCTTTCTAGTAAAATTAGCCATTTTTATGGCTTTGTCAATCATCTCATATCCATTTATCGCAAGTTGTTTCCTTGCCGTGTCTAACGAAGCCAGTAATAAATAGGAAGTTGAGGTAGTAGTTAGCATAGACATTATTGTTTGAACTCTTTCATGAGGTATTCGATTTCCTTTTAGATTTAATATGGAGCTTTGTGTTAAGGAACCACCTAATTTATGTACGCTCGTTGCCGCAATATCAGCTCCAGCTTGCATAGCAGATAATGGGAGTTGCTCGTGAAAATGAATATGTACACCATGTGCTTCATCAACTAACACTGGGACATCATAGCTATGAGCGATTGAAACTATTTTTTCTAAATTAGTGGCAATTCCAAAATAAGTGGGATTAATAACTAAAACGCCTTTAGCATCTGGGTGTGAATATAAGGCATGCTCAACCGAAGACGGTGTAATTCCGTGTGAAATTCCAAGTGCCGTATCAATTTCCGGCTGAATAAATATAGGGACTGCACCTGAAAAAATGATAGCTGATGTAATTGATTTATGAACGTTTCTTGGCACAATTATTTTATCTCCAGGATGACATACACTTAGGATCATCGTCATAATAGCACCACTAGTTCCTTGCACAGAAAAATAAGTAAAATCTGCATGAAATGCTTCTGCTGCAAGCTCTTGTGCTTCTTTAATAATTCCATTAGGATGATGTAAATCATCCAGAGGCTCAATATTAATTAAATCTATTTGAAATAAATTATCACCTAAAAAGGATTGGAAAGAAGATTCTACCGCTGCTCCTTTTTTATGACCAGGAATGTGAAACTGGACGGGGTTTTTCTCTATATGCTTTAACAGTCCTGTAAACAAAGGGGTCTCGCTCTGTTTGTACAATGAAATACACCTCTACTTTAAAAATAATGAAAAAATTATAGCAAATTACTGCTTTAAATGCTATCTTATTTTTATAGTATAAGCATAAACATAATATAAAAAAACATTTTGAGGAGGAGGAATAATGAATCTAAAAACAAGAGTAACAGAACTTTTTGGAATCGAGTATCCCATCATTCAAGGTGGTTTAGCTTATTTAGCTTATTCAGACCTTGCAGCAGCGGTATCTAATGCTGGGGGATTGGGCCAAATTACAGCAATGAGTTTAAAAGATCCGGAATCGTTAAGAAGAGAGATAAGACGTGTTAGAGAGCTTACTTCAAAACCATTTGGTGTGAATTATGCAATAGGGCAGCATGGAAGAGAATTTGAACATATGGTAGAAGTTGCGGTAGAAGAAAAGGTACCAGTAGTTTCTATTACTGGAGGTAATCCTAAGGGTGTTTTAGATATGGTTCAAGGACACGGAATAAAAACGATGGTATTAGTAGCTGCAAAAAGACAAGCGGAAAAAGCGGAAGAATTAGGTGCGGATGCAGTTATGGTTGTAGGGCAAGAAGGTGGCGGACATTTAGGGAGGAATGACACCGGTACGTTTGTTTTAACTCCAGAAGTTGTTGATAGTGTAGCTATCCCAGTGATTGCCTCTGGTGGAATTGTGGATGGTAGAGGGTTAATGGCAGCACTTTCCCTAGGGGCAGAAGGAATAGAAATGGGAACTCGATTTATAGCAACAAAAGACTGTATCGATGCACATGAGAATTATAAACAGGCAATATTAGCTGCTGATGAGAATAGTACAGTTATTATCAAACGCTCTATTGGTGCTCCGGCAAGAGCTTTAAGAAATCAATGGACTGAGACTATTTTAGAGATTGAAAAGAAGGGTATGGGTTATGAATCATTAAAGGATTACATAAGTGGTCACGCAAATAGAAAGTTTATTCATGAAGGGAATACAGAGAATGGGTTTGGGTGGGCTGGACAATCATCCATTCGGATTCATGATATCCCGACGGTGGAGCAATTATTTCATTCTATGATACAAGAAGCAGAAGACATTAACCGAAAATGGATTTGAGAAGAAGCATAGCTAACTGGCTATGCTTCTTCTGATTCATTGGCTGATAAAGGAAATCAGACACAAAACGAGAATTCATTACATTTTACTATCTTACAGTAAGTGCTTTTTGGTAGTACGGTATTAATGCGGTGTATGTTTCCTTCGCAATATCGATAATTTTATCTCCATTTTGAACTCGTTCATCTTCTTTTGAAAGATGTCTTCCAATTAAAAATTCACCTTTCTTAACGTCACGGAAGCGCTCCAGATGCTTACGTTCCAACTCAGCAAGGGAAATAGCTTCTTTTTGAGTATGATCAAGTGAGATCATAAAGTCTTCAGGAAGCCCTTTTAATTCATCGTAGTTATCTAATAATTTTTCTGCCATTTCTTTCTTATTTGGTAATTCATATATAAAAGCAAGCCAAATAAATAAGTGGTCATCAAATAGACCCAATTGAAAATGAGGGTGTTTCTTATAACCGCGTTTATTATCGGCAATTGCCAACCAGGTATCTTTTGGTGGGTTAACAGTTCTCCTTGCATGTTTTGCAATATGTAAATATACTTCATTCCCTAGGTTTGCAGAAAGGAAGTTAACAAGTTCTTCTCCTATCTCTTGGAATTTTGGTTGAATACGGGATTGAATGGCTTCCATTCTCTCGTCTAACCCCTCTATATGGAACGTCTCAAAATCTACTTTTCGGAACCCTTGAACTGTCACATTCGACATCCTTTCTATCAGATTATAATCATTATTATTAAGCATGGGATGTCGCACGTCAAGCAATACCTTGGGCAGGTAAGTTTTAAAGGTACTTTAAATGGGTATGTATTTATCAAATATTAAATTAGTTTAAATTAGGTTGAACCAAAAGTTTATTAAGCCATAAACTATAAAAAAAGAAGTGAAATTGGTACCTAGTTCAGGTGCTATGCTTGAAAGGAGTGGCTCGTTTGAAATTCTTGATGGAAACGTTAAATCGGAAAGATGCAATTGAAAAATTACCAGTAATTAAAATGGAAATTGATTATGAGTTGCTGACACTTTCTGATGCTTTGAAAGCAAAAGACAATGTACAGGTAATCAAATCTAAAGAACGACTGGAAGCCTTAAGAAAACAGCTAATTGAAATAGAGAGTATTTTCTAATTGAAGGGTCCCAATAGGTATTTGCGCATTCTATTAGCCAAGTACGTATTGGGAATATTTTTTCAATAAGTTATCTTGTTTATCAATTAAGGGCATTTTAATTGTCTGTTATTATATCATGATAATACAAGGTGACTTACAAGGAAGAAGAAACAAGTAGGTATTCGAATGCTCAATTGACTCTAACCTACCGAATAAAGTTAAGTGAGTGTTTTTTAATATCTGAGCTTTCCAATGACTTGATAACCTCAATTTGATACAATAGCATTAATATTTGTATATTGGAGGGTTCAAATGGATAGAGATATACGCGAAGAAATATATGAAACAGCCTTGGCATGGGTGAGAGAGGCTGGTGTTAATATACGTAATAAGATTAATGACCCTTTAGTTGTTGATACAAAGTCAAATCCAAATGACTTAGTTACGACAATGGATAAAGAAACTGAATCATTCTTCGTTTCAAGAATTAAAGAGAAATACCCTACCCATTCTATAGTTGGGGAAGAAGGCTATGGTGATAAGTTAACTTCGATGAAAGGAACCGTCTGGATTATCGATCCAATAGATGGCACCATGAATTTCGTTCACCAGAAAAGGAATTTCGCCATATCCATAGGTATCTATCATGATGGAATAGGAGAAATCGGAATTATCTATGATGTTATGGCTGACAATATGTATCATGCGAAATATAAGAATGGAGCATATAAAAATGATGTAAGACTTCTCGCGCTAACCAAAAAGTCAAACATAGAAGAAGCGATCATCGGAATGAATCATTTCTGGTTATGTGAGAACCGATTAGTAGATGAGAGAATTATGCAGAAATTTGTTAAAAGAATTCGCGGCACAAGAACTTATGGCTCAGCAGCATTGGAATTTGCCTTTTTAGCAGAGGGGATTATAGACGGATATTTAAGTATGAGTCTATCTCCTTGGGATGTAGCTGCTGGAATTGTAATTGTGGGAGAAGTTGGTGGTGGAACAACAGATATAAACGGACTACAACTTAATATGTTAGAAAAGAATTCTATACTTACTTGTAATATGAACATTCAAGATGATATCTTAGATTATCTAAAAAAAGCGAAAAAGTGATGCATTAAGCACCGCTTTTTCGCTTTTTTAATGATAATCCAAAGCCCATTAACCCAAAACCTAGAAGGGTAAATAGTGAAATTAAAAAAATACTACGCAATGCGATGGATAACCCAACCGCCATAAACATCACGATGACTAATATCGCTAAACCTAACATCTGCCAATCTAAGTTTCTCATGGTTCCCTACACCTCTTTCGTACTTGTAGTATATATCAAAATAGTGTGATTTTCAAAACTATAATGCGGATTCATTTTTGTTTTTATCTAGCAAGAATATAAAAAATTTAGTATGATAAGGGTTAGCACAAACATAATGGGGGAGACGTATGGACAATTTTAGGTTAGTGTTTGATACGGTTTTGGAGCTGAACGGAACAGATAATATTTTTGGGATATTTTATGTAATGAATCTAATTTTAGCTATTATTGCTTATGAGCTAGGCTTTGCCAAAAAATTGCCGATAATAAAAAAGATAATTGTATACATACTACTTTTAATAGGTGTATTTATTTTAACCATCTTCAGTACTGTCATGAGAATGCCTACAGTCGAAAGCCTAATTGTAATAAATCTTGTTTTAGGAATATATCGTACGAGACTGCATTTCCAGCGTAAAGCAAAAAATCAAAATGCCTAAATAAATAGACTTGGAACATCAGTATTCTCATTATGAAAAACCCGAGCTAATTCTTTATTTGAATTAGTTCGGGTTTTTATACTAACGAGTTGATTGGTTCTTTTTAAAGTTGGTTAACTAGCTGTACGACCCTAAACGAAAAGAAGTTGAGAGAATAATAGGGGACAATTAGCCAGCCAAACGCCTGAATTGTTCAAAGTTTTTTTATTACTCATACCCTTGGCTTTATTATATAAAGTCATCTACTTTCTTTTTCTCTTTATATAAACGGAAATTACCAGTTTCTATTCTTTGGTAAGTTTTTTCTTTAATGCGATTATAACAATCTCTGCAAAGGTACATATAAATCCTGCGATTTCTAAGTCTTTTTGCTTGTAAAGAATCGTCATTTAACGTATCAATACTATCACAAATAGTGCATTTTACTTGCATGTTATCACCTCTAGATCAATAGCTTATCCATATATTATAACATAAATTGCAGTGATTTTATTCTCATTAATTGCAGATTAGAATAACTATTTTAAGTCTTTTGATAAACATTTAATAAACAATAGATGTTTTAATGATAAATAGGCTGGGAATATACACTATAAAAGAAAGGGTGGTATTGCTCATGAATAGTAATCGAAATTCAATGCTTGTTGCAGGAGCAGTTGGTATTGCAGCGGTTAGTTTCTTTAGTTATTTATTAACTCAAAAAAATAAACATGATACTTCTACGATTGAGAATGCTGGACAACCTGATCAAAATGTAGATGGAAACGATATAGGACAAATGGAAAATGCAAAAATGGTCTCTGAAGGTTCGCAATTTGGTGTTCAGTATTACAACGAATTGAAGAATTAAATGGAAAAAGTGACTGCCAAATTATGGCAGTCACTTTCATTTTACAGCAGGTTTACTGACAGTTAATGTGCAAGGTTAGTAATTGGGAATGAGAGAAAACCCTTACTGAACAAGTTTGATTCTATTGTTGATTATTATCTAAGCGTTGATTAGATTGCTCTTCTTGTATATTTTCTAGTTCTCTTTCTTTGTCTTTAGGCAGAACCTCTTTATTTTGGTCGGGCTGTTCTGGAACATTCTCTCTTATTGGAAAGTCAGGCATATATCTGCCGACTATAGCAGATAACTCGTCAACAAAACCTTCAACAGGGTGGCCTTGCCTGATTTCTTCTGCCATGCCCCTTATTCTTTCTGTTGCATCAGCATCTGCTACAACAACAGCTGTTTTTCCATAGGGGTCATGGTATAGTGCTTCTAAGACAGTATATTTAATTGTCCCAACTCTGTTGCGATCCAGGTCTTTATCTACATCAATACCTACTACTGCATATGGACCTGCTACCACAGCTGTTGCATTATTAACCTCAGGAACATCGGCTGCAAGATTTGCTAAATGAGTAGCAATCTGACTATTTGTTAATTCCTGTAGCTCGTTTGGGTCAGAATTTTTAACTTGAATGTATGGATTTTCAGCTTGTTCACTTTCCATCGAATTCTCTTGTTGTGCACAACCAATTAGAATTAAAGTGATAACAAATAATACACCAACACGAAATGACATATTCCATTCCTCCTAAAGTGCTATTGCACTTATTTTGGATTGAATGGAATAAAATATACATATTCATAAAGATTACGCTTTACCTGATAACTATTTTTTTAACATGCTTAATCGGATTCTCTTTATTTGAACCGTCTCTATAAAGAAAATAGATTGGTCCGTCCTCTTTTAGTGGCTTCCCTTTTAAGGCAAATTGTACGTATCCGTTAGTTAATTCGTCTATTGCTAGTTCAACTTCTTTATTATTCTCTGTAAGAAGTACAGCAGTTTTTGCATCTTCATGAATCTCCGCTTTATTGACAAACTCTTTTATAGGTATAACATAGGAATTTTTTAGGATTTTCTCTCCCTCTCGTTTAGAAATATTATGGTTGGAATCTGTTCTTGGTTTTTCTTCTCCGACTTCTTTATCCCAACGTTGACCTAATTTTGCCCATTCGTTTGATTCATTCTTTCTCTCATTTTCTATAAATGCATCTTCTAGCAGTATTTTTCTGTCATCGAAAATCCATACTGTAGGATCTAAAGTAATGGAATAGGAAACCTTTCCAGTAATCGGCACTATCATTTATAATCCCCCTAATAATCATTTATAATTTAAGAATATCAAAACTAATCAATGATTTCACTCATTTAGCCATTGTTTTTACACATTATAACGAAAATCTATTGGTCATTGGCATGGTGCTATTGTCTTCTTGTACTTGCGATTACAAAAATAAATAGAGATAACAGTATTTTATGTCTAATTATTAACATCCTATATTTAACTAATAATTTATTTGCATTTTTCTATCCCTAACGATAATATAATATAAAGAAAGTCTTTTAGCGGGAGGGGATATTATTGATGCAAGAGGCAACTGTCAATCATCGTGAAAAAGCCTATGCCCTTCTTAAGGCTGATGCTGATAAAATTTTGCGACTAATAGAAGTTCAAATAGAAAATTTAATGATGCCACAGTGTCCCGTATATGAAGACGTGTTGGATACACAGATGTTTGGCCTCTCAAGGGAAATTGATTTTGCTGTACGTTTGAACTTAATCACAGAGAGTGAAGGAAAAACACTTCTGGAGAATCTAGAGAAAAAGTTAAATATCCTTCATGAAGCCACGCAAAACTCATTATGATTAAATATAGTTCAACGTTATGTAGATACGCAAAAACTTTGCCTGTATATATTTGTGGCAAGGTTTTTTTGTTTTAATACATAACAGGAAGATAGAGAAAGTTTATTTTTTATAAAATTACCACTATTATCTAAAAATATGGTAAACTAATAAAAAATCTTTTCATCTATTCTTTCGTCCATTTTTTATAGCAGGGAGAAGTAAGATGATTCAGAGATTAAAAGATTACGACTACACATTACTCATTACTCCTATCTTTTTAACAGCTTTTGGTCTTGTTATGATTTATAGTGCCAGTATGGTTACAGCTGTGGTGGAGGGCAATAATAGCACGCATTATTTAGTTAGGCAATCCATCTTTTTTGCAATTGGTATGGTTGGATTTATTATTACCTCCTTATTCCCATATAAGTACTATCAAAAATTAATAAAGTTGCTGATAATTATTGTTATTGGACTTTTAGTTGGAGTGTTAATTTTTGGGAATGAGGTAAATAATGCGAAATCATGGTTTGTTATTGGTCCATTTAGTATGCAACCATCTGAGTTTGCAAAACTTGCACTGATTATGTACTTAGCATCTGTTTATTCAAAAAAGCAAGCATACTTAAATGATTTTGTGAAAGGTGTATTGCCGCCATTAATTATGACTTGTATAATTCTCGGATTAATTATGCTGCAGCCAGATATCGGTACAGCAGCAATTATCTTTTTAATCGTATGTTCAGTTATTTTCAGCTCGGGAATTAAAATGAAACATCTTTCTGTATTAATTTTTATTGGACTGGCTCTAGTTATAATAGCAGCTCCATTTATGATTACAGATGAAAGATTGTCAAGATTTACAGGTGCTTATCAGCCTTTTGAAACTCCCGATTCGGATGGTTATCAATTAATTCAATCTTATTTAGCAATCGGTGTTGGGGGACTAACTGGAGAAGGTTTAGGGCAAAGTGTTCAGAAATTAGGATATTTAACCCAAGCACATACGGACTTCATCATGGCGGTTATAGCTGAAGAGCTTGGATTTATTGGGGTAGTTATAGTTATTGGTCTATTTTCGGTAATCGTACTTCGAGGCATCTTTATTTCCAGAAAGTGTGAAGATAGTTTTGGAGCATTACTGGCGATAGGCATATCTTCTATGATAGGAATTCAGGCCTTTATAAATCTAGGAGCTATTAGTGGTATTTTACCGATTACAGGTGTGCCTTTACCTTTTATTAGCTATGGTGGATCATCTCTGTTAGTTTTGTTAATTTCAATGGGAATCCTTAATAATATTGCAATGAATGTTAATAAGAGGGAGAATGACGTAAAAGAGTAGTAATTTCTTAGTATAATAGAGGAGGTCTCTTTTATGACAGAATTGAAGCGAATTAAGAAAGTGCTAGTTGCTAATCGTGGGGAGATAGCTATACGTGTTTTTCGTGCTTGCACAGAAATGAATATTCGCACCGTCGCAATTTATTCTAGTGAGGATACTGGTTCATACCATCGTTTTAAGGCTGATGAAACTTATTTAATCGGCGAAGGAAAAAAACCAATTGATGCATACCTAGATATAGAAGGGATAATTGCATTAGCTAAGAGAGTCCAGGTTGATGCCATTCACCCTGGTTACGGTTTTTTGTCTGAAAATATCGAATTTGCAAAGCGGTGTGAAGAAGAAGGCATTATTTTTATCGGACCAACCAGTGAACATTTGAGTATGTTTGGTGATAAAGTAAAAGCAAGGGAACAAGCAACAGCAGCTGGATTACCAGTCATTCCTGGCAGTGATGGTCCTGTTCAGACGATTGAAGATGTTCAAGCGTTTGGATCAAAATATGGTTATCCGATCATAATCAAAGCTTCATTAGGTGGCGGTGGCCGTGGGATGCGTATTGTGGAGAGTGAACAAGATGTTACAGAAGCCTATGAAAGAGCAAAATCTGAAGCAAAATCGGCTTTTGGTAATGATGAGATTTATGTAGAGAAATTCATCCAAAATCCGAAGCATATTGAAGTTCAGATTATCGGTGACAAACATGGGAACATTGTGCACCTCTATGAGAGAGATTGTTCTGTGCAAAGAAGGCATCAAAAACTTATTGAAGTTGCACCAAGTCTTTCTTTATCTGAAGAGCTTCGCGAGGAAATATGTAACGCTGCAGTTCGTTTAATGAAGAACGTTGATTACATAAATGCGGGGACAGTTGAATTTTTAGTAACGGGTGAAGAATACTATTTTATTGAGGTAAACCCTAGAGTACAGGTAGAGCATACAATCACTGAAATGATTACTGGAATCGATATTGTACAAACGCAAATTAAAGTGGCAGAAGGACATGAGTTACATAGTGATACAATTGGTATCCCAACCCAAGAAAATGTAAGCACAATGGGTTATGCGATTCAGTCAAGGATTACGACAGAAGATCCGTTAAATAACTTCATGCCTGATACTGGAAAGATAATGGCTTATCGTTCTGGTGGAGGATTTGGGGTACGGCTGGATGCTGGAAATGCATATCAGGGCGCCGTTATTTCTCCGCATTATGATTCCCTGTTAGTAAAGGTATCCACTCATGCGATGACATTTGAACAGGCTGCACATAAAATGGTGCGAAACCTGAAGGAATTTAGAATTAGAGGAATTAAAACTAATATCCCATTCCTGGAAAATGTAATGGTTCATGAAAGCTTTTTATCCGGGGAATATGATACTACATTTATTGATAAAACTCCTGAGTTATTTGTATTTCCAAAACGACGTGACAGAGGGACAAAAATGCTCAGCTATATCGGTTACACGACAGTAAATGGAGTGGAAGGTTTACCGAAAAAAGAGAAGCCGGAGTTTCCGTCGTTAGAAATACCTAAAATTGATCCTTTAGAGAGTTTTCCAAATGGTACAAAGCAAATACTGGAAGAACAAGGTCCAGAAGGCTTAGCAAATTGGCTGAAAAACCAAAAAGAAGTTTTATTAACTGACACTACATTCCGTGATGCACACCAATCACTGCTGGCGACTAGAATCAGAACGAAAGATATTTTAAGAATTGCTGAACCTACAGCAAACATGCTTCCTAACTTATTTTCTGTTGAAATGTGGGGAGGAGCTACGTTTGATGTAGCATACCGTTTCCTAAAAGAAAATCCATGGCACCGATTGATAAAATTACGTGAAAAGATGCCAAATATCCTTTTCCAAATGCTTCTGCGTGCAAGTAATGCAGTAGGATATAAAAATTATCCAGATAATTTAATAGATGAGTTTGTAGAGAAAAGTGCAAACGCTGGAATAGATGTCTTCCGTATCTTTGACAGTTTAAACTGGATCGAAGGAATGAAGCCGGCAATTGAAGCAGTTCGTGCGAATAATAAAGTGGCAGAAGCCACTCTATGCTACACTGGTGATATCTTGGACAAGGGCCGTCAAAAATACGATATGCAGTATTACAAAACAATGGCAAAAGAACTAGAAGCGTCAGGTGCACACATACTTGGAATTAAAGATATGGCAGGATTGCTTAAGCCGGAAGCTGCTTACCAGTTAATCTCTACGTTAAAAGAAACCGTTGATATTCCAATTCATCTTCATACACATGATACAAGTGGCAATGGTATTTTTACTTATGCACGTGCAATTGAAGCTGGTGTGGATGTAGTCGATGTAGCAACAGGATCCATGGCTGGAAATACTTCACAGCCTAGTGCACAATCGTTGTATTATGCTTTACAAGGTACGGAAAGACAACCGAGAGTTAATATTGAGAACTATGAAGAAATATCTACTTATTGGGAAGGTGTTCGGAAATATTACCAAGAGTTTGAAAGTGGAATGAATGCTCCGCACTCTGAAATATACTTCCATGAAATGCCTGGTGGTCAATATAGTAATTTACAGCAACAAGCAAAGGCAGTTGGACTTGGAGAACGCTGGTCAGAAGTTAAAACCATGTACCGAAAAGTAAACGATATGTTTGGTGATGTTGTTAAGGTAACACCTTCATCTAAAGTAATTGGTGACATGGCATTGTTTATGGTACAAAACAATCTTACAGAAGAAGATGTTTATCAAAAAGGAGAATCCATCGATTTCCCTGACTCTGTTATAGAATTTGTACAAGGCTATATTGGTCAGCCGTATCAAGGGTTTCCGAAAGAACTGCAAAGGATCATCTTGAAAGATAGAGAAGCCATTACGGTGAGACCTGGAGAATTGTTAGAGCCAATTGATTTTAAAGAGATACGTGATACATTATTTAATCAATTAAACAGACAAGTTACAAGCTTTGACTGTATTTCATATGCACTTTATCCAAAGGTATTCCTTGATTATCAATCATTTTATGAAAAGTATGGAGATGTATCCGTACTTGATACGCCAACCTTCTTCTACGGAATGAGGCTAGGCGAAGAAATAGAAATTGAGATTGAAAAGGGGAAAACATTATTTGTAAAATTAGTATCTATTTCTGAAGCAAGATTGGACGGAACTCGTACTATCTATTTCGAATTAAACGGTCAGCCGAGAGAAGTTACCGTAAAAGACGAAAATATTAAAACGAATATTGTGGAACGTCCAAAAGTAGATAAGGGTATTAATAAGCAAATTGGTGCCACCATGCCAGGTACTGTTCTTAAAGTAAATTGTGCAAAAGGGGATAAAGTAGAGAAGGGACAACATCTTCTTACTACAGAAGCGATGAAAATGGAGACTACTGTACAAGCACCTTTTGCTGGTACAATCAAAGAATTGTATGTAAGTAATGGCGATGCAATAGCGGTTGATGATTTATTAATAGAATTTGAATAAGAAAGAGGGAAGCAGCTAACATGAAGCTGCTTCCCTTTTTTCACATTTTTACCGTTTAAAACGGTAAATAGTATAAAGAATAGAAATTCGTTTTCTTGCATTATGCATTTATTTATAAGCCCTGGCCAGCAGTGACACAGGTACTTTGTGAAAGAGAAATGTTTCCTGTTTTTAGATAATTAATTCTCTCTTATTTAGTTCCTCTTGATATAATTTTTCTGCTTTGGATGATCGGTTTGAAAGAAGTACAAAGTAGCTAAGCATACCAAAGTAACAAGAGACAACAAGAGCGTGCAACAAAGCAATGCCAAGGTTTAATAAGGTAAAGATGATAAGTGCACCTAGTATTACCTGGAATGAAATTAAGGAGATTGTAATTGCCCAACTCCAAACCATCACTTTACTCGATTTATAGTATTTTATCATTCTAATAGTCAGAATTAGAGTCCAAATGAATAGCATACCTGCACTTAGTCGATGCCCCATCTGGATCCACTGTTGTAGATAGTAATCAGAAAATGCGAATGGATCACTATTATTACAGAATGGCCAACTGCCGCATACCAAATTGGACTCAGTATGTCTGACAAGCGCTCCTGTGTAAACAACCAATAGTGTATAAATTGTTAAGGCATAAATCTCGATTCGGTGCTTCTTTTTTATTAAAAGTGTCTTTGTATCCCATTTTTTGTCAATCTCGAATATAAGTAGCGTTAATAAGAAAACAGAAGCAAATGAGATTAATGAAATTCCAAAGTGTGTGGCCAAAACAAAATCATTCTGTCCCCAAACAACCGCAGCAGCACCTACTAAAGCTTGAACGACAATGAAGAAAACAGAAAGGAAGGCTAAAAATTTTACTTCTCGAATATTTCCCAGGTTTCTCCATGCAAGAATTGCTAGTAATAATACTACAATCCCTACAACACCTGTAACTAAACGGTGACTGAGTTCAATTGCCATTTCAATCGTAACTATTGATGGCAGCACTTCACCCTCACATAATGGCCAACTATTTCCACAGCCATCTGCTGAACCGGTTTTAGTAACAAGTGCTCCGCCTAACAATAAAAAAAGCATACAAATTGTTGCAATTACAGATAAGTATTTCAATTGTTTAATCATTCTTCTGCCTCTCTTTTTATGTATTACTCTATTTATAATAATATTAATTGACAAAACAATCCAATAAAAGCTATTCCGCTGTAGCTTATTAGCAAACTATCATCTGGTAAACTTTATACTTGCTCTATAGGAGGGCAAGTAAAACAAAAAATGGACTAACGGTAAAATTACTAGTTAATTGCTAGCTTTCTATACTATAACATGCTTTTTTTATGATTTACACTATTTAAAAAAGTAAAAACTCCTTGCATTATTGATAGGAGTTTGCTAGAAATAATATAGAGAGGATAATTGCTAACTAAGGTCTAAACAAAGATTACATATTATTCAGAATGCAACTGCATCCACTGGATGTATTTTTTGTTCGAAATGTTGTCACTTTCCAAGGGCGTACTCCATGATATTATTAAACAATATGGCATATTAGATAATATGGTGCCTCCATGTTACAATTTATTAGTAGATGTTACAGTTTTTTAATATTTCTAACTTGGAAAACATCGTTGATTTTAGATAAAAGGAGGGGAAAAGTTGGAAAAAGCGAGTACGTCCTATAGAGAAGTGCAAAACGATACTACGGTATCTACCGGACAAAAAATAAAAACGTTTATTTCTGAATTTAAAGCCCTTATTAAAATTGGTATTGTCCATTCTAATCTAATTACTACATTTGCTGGTTTCTGGTTAGCTATTTACTTTACTGGCTCTTCTATTACCTCTCATTGGGATACTTTAGTGTACACAATGCTTGGGAGTGGATTAGTAATAGCGGGAGGCTGTATCCTTAATAATTGGTATGATGTAGATATCGATCCCAAAATGAACCGAACAAGTAAACGTCCAACGGTCACAGGGTTCTTTTCCATGAAAGCGGTATTAACGATGGGAATTGCAGCAAGTATCATTGGTTTTATTTTGTTAGGATTAGCTACTTTCACATCAGCAGTATTTGGCTTTATTGGCTGGTTTGTTTACGTAGTTCTCTATACAATGTGGACAAAGCGCACGACTACTTTAAATACGGCTGTGGGAAGTCTATCAGGAGCAATGCCGCCATTAATCGGTTGGACTGCAATTAATCCAGAGTTCCATGTTATTCCTCTGATTCTATTCTTTATTATGTTTTTATGGCAAACACCGCATTTTCTTGCGCTAGCTATGAAGAAAACAGATGATTATAGGAGAGCGGGAGTTCCAATGCTGCCAGTAGTTCATGGGTTTGAAATGACAAAACGTCAGATAGTGGTTTATATTGCATGTTTACTGCCTTTGCCGTTTTTTCTAACTTCTTTAGGAACAGTATTTGTAGTTGTAGCTACTATGATGAATATTGGTTGGTTAATTATCGGTTTTCGGGGATTTTTTGTGAAAGATGATCTAAAATGGGCAAACATGATTTTTATTTATTCTCTAAATTATCTCACAGTTGTATTCTTGTTAATGATTGTGGTAACTTTACCTATTTTTAACTAGAGTACAAGATATTTGTTTTTAGTTAGCTTTCATTCTTAATATAGTTATAGAAAAAACAAAGGAGAAAGAGAGGTTCAATTCATGAATCGATGGATGGGAAAAATTAAAGCATTAATCCTGTTAGGTTTTGTATCCCTAGTATTGGCTGCTTGTGGGAAAGAAAACTTGACAGCTCTCGACCCTAAGGGTTACGGGGCAGAAGTTTCTATGGATATCATGATTCTTTCAATCATTATTATGATTGCTGTATTTGTCATCGTTATGCTGGTGTATACTGTAGCAATTATTCGATTCCGTAGAAAGAAGGGGCAAGAGAACTACATTCCGAAACAGGTTGAGGGGAATCACAAGTTAGAAATTGTTTGGACAGCAATACCTATTGTTTTAGTTATTATTCTAGCAGTACCGACAATTTTTACTGTTTTTGATTTGGCTGATGATGCTGATGCTAGTGAATCAATATCAATCGATGTTACAGGTAATCAGTATTGGTGGCACTTTAACTATTCGAATGAGGAGATTCAAACAAGTCAGGACATGTATATTCCAGTAAATGAAAAAGTTTATTTGAATATTGACTCTGCGGATGTTATTCACTCATTCTGGGTACCAACTATTTCAGGGAAGATGGATGCAAATCCAGAAAACACAAATACGATGTATATTGAAGCATACGAAGAAGGCGTATATTGGGGTAAGTGCGCTGAACTATGCGGTCCTTCTCACTCACTAATGGATTTTAAGATAGTTGTTGTGAGTCAGGAAGAATATGATCAATGGGTTGAAGATATGAAAAGTGTGGATCCGGAGGCAGAACCCGAAACTGCTTCAGCTCAGGAAGGGAAAGACCTTTTTGAAGCAAACAGCTGTATTGGCTGCCATGCCATTGGATCGTCACCATCTGCAGTTGGACCAAACTTAACTAATTTTGCTAACCGTACAACTTTAGCTGGGGTAGAAGACTTAACATATGAAAATTTAGTTGACTGGTTAATGAATCCTGAAGCATTGAAACCAGGCAATAAAATGACTGGTAATTATCCTGAACTATCAGAAGATGAGGCAAGTAGTATTGCTGAATATCTATTAGGGCTGGATCATTCAGAAATAAATCCAGAAAGTGCAGGAAACGAATAGAGAGAATAAATTTGGGATGGAAGACACAAAAGGGAGGTTTCAATATTGAGTATTGCGTCTACTCAACAGAAAGGCTTCTGGGCCATTTTATGGGACTACTTAACAACAGTTGACCATAAGAAGCTTGGAAATATGTATATTGCTGCTGGAGCATTTTTCTTTGTGCTCGGGGGGATTGAAGCACTAGTTATTCGTATACAATTAGCAAAACCTGAGAATGATTTCATTAGTGCTGGCTTGTATAATGAAATGATTACCATGCATGGTACTACAATGATATTTTTTGCTGCTATGCCTATTTTAATTGGATTTATGAATGCTATCATGCCGCTTCAAATTGGTGCACGTGACGTAGCATTTCCTTTCTTAAACTCATTAGGATTTTGGTTATTCCTATTTGGTGGGATTATGTTAAATCTTAGTTGGTTTTTAGGCGGAGCACCGGATGCTGGCTGGACAGCATATGCACCGTTATCTATTCAGTCACCAGGACATGGTATGGATTTTTATATTTTGGGATTACAGCTTTCAGGGGCAGGTACGTTAATGGGGGGGATTAATTTCCTTGTTACTATCGTTACTATGAGAGCTCCTGGTATGACTTATATGCGTATGCCATTATTTACCTGGACTACATTTGTAGCAAGTATCTTGATCTTATTTGCATTTCCAGCTCTAACGGTTGGTCTTTTCTTGCTAATGTTTGACCGTTTGTTTGGATCCGCATTCTTTGACGTTGCTTTAGGTGGTAACTCAGTTATATGGCAACATTTATTCTGGATTTTTGGGCACCCGGAAGTATATATCTTAATCTTGCCTGCGTTTGGGATTTTTAGCGAGATCATTCCAGTTTTTTCTAGAAAGCGGTTATTTGGTTATACATCTATGGTATTTGCAACGTTCTTAATTGCCTTTTTAGGATTTATGGTTTGGGCGCACCATATGTTTGCCGTAGGTTTGGGACCGACAGCAAACGCTATCTTCGCAGTTGGCACGATGGCAATTGCCGTTCCTACAGGTATTAAAATCTTCAACTGGTTAGCAACATTGTGGGGAGGAAGTATTACCATTAATTCTGCCATGCTTTGGTCTTTAGGGTTTATTCCATCCTTTACTATTGGCGGGATGACAGGGGTTATGCTCGGTGCTACAACTGCTGATTACCAATATCATGACACCTACTTTGTTATAGCGCATTTCCACTATGTTATTGTAGGTGGGGTAGTATTTGGTATTTTAGCTGGACTGCATTACTGGTGGCCTAAATTGTTTGGTAAAGTGTTAAATGAAGCGATGGGTAAAATTGCTTTCTGGTTCTTCTTTATTGGTTTCCATTTAACTTTCTTTATCCAACATTTCTTAGGACTGATGGGAATGCCTCGTCGTTATTGGGTGTTCTTAGAAGGACAAGGATTAGATACAGGAAATATGATTAGTACAGTTGGCGCTTTTCTAATGGGTATTGGTTCACTTGTATTCATTATTAACGTCGTGTATACAACTGTAAAAGGTGAAAAAGCCGGAAACGATCCATGGGGTGACGGCCGTTCACTTGAATGGTCAATTTCATCACCGCCAAAAGAGTATAACTTTAAGCAATTGCCATTAGTTCGTGGTTTAGATCCATATTGGATTGAAAAAATGGAAGGAAATAAAAAGATGACACCAGCTCAGCCAGTAAATGATATTCATATGCCAAATGGTTCCATTCTTCCACTTATTATGACTATAGGATTCTTCATAGCTTCATTTGGGTTTATTTACCAAGTGGATAATAATTTATGGCTCATTGCCTTATTTGGTGGTATGGCTATTGCTTTAGGTAGTATGCTAGCACGTTCATTAGTGGATGATTATGGTTATCATATTCATAAAGAAGACCTTGAGAAGGAGGTTGACTAAGATGAGTCAGGAACATACTTTAGATCCAAATAACCTGCCTAAGGATCCTGCAAAGTCCACACTTGAGGGGAAACATAAATTCTTAGGATTATGGTTCTTCCTGGGTGGAGAAACTGTTCTCTTTTCTTGCTTCTTTGCCACGTATTTGGCATTGAAAAACTCGACAGCTGGTGGACCTACATCACAAGATTTATTTGGATTAGAACTTGTTTTTATTATGACAATCTTGTTGTTAACTAGTTCTCTAACAAGTGTGTATGCTATTTATCATATGAAAAACTATGATTTTAAGAAGATGCAATTGTGGTTTGGAATAACTGCTCTTCTGGGGCTAGCGTTCTTAGGGTTTGAAATTTATGAATTCTATCATTATATTACAGACTACGGTTTTACATTTCGTTCCTCAGCTTTTGGGTCAGCTTTCTATACGTTGGTTGGATTCCATGGTGGTCACGTAGTGTTTGGACTTAGTTGGCTTATCGCATTAATGGTGCGTAATGCGAGACGAGGTATTACATTGAAAAATGCATCCAAATTCAATACGTTTTCTTTGTATTGGCACTTTATCGATGTAGTTTGGGTATTTATCTTTACTGTTGTATATTTGATGGGGATGGTGAGTTAATTTATGACTGAAAATACAAGCATGAGTAAACTTAATTCATACCAAAATCATAAGAGCAAGGAAGAAATGAAACATCAAGTTATTACATTTGCCTTAATGATTATCTTTACGTTAATTGCGTTTTATGCAGTTGCTGTCGATATGGATAAGATTTTTGTCATTCCACTTATTCTTATTTTGGCTATTGTACAAGTGGGCTTTCAATTTTACTATTTTATGCATATGAAAGATAAAGGGCATGAGCTAGTCGCTCTATTAATCTTTGGCGGTATCTGGGTAGCTGCCGTTGCTATATTAACTTTTACTACAATTATTTGGTGGTAATCTTATTAGCAAAGAAGATCGGGATATATACCCGGTCTTTTTTGCTCGTTATATGCTGATTAGTAAGATCGCAGCTTTAACGGATTGTAAGCCCTTATTAGAAGACGAGGAATGGGAGTGGGGGAGAAACAGCAAGTGAACATCTGAGTCGCACAAGAGCTCCATACTCACACCCTTTTGGTGCTAAACTCAGAAGGAATGGAAGAAAAACCTACTGAGTAAAGTTTCACTTTATTCTTCATTGATAAATTGTTTGAATATCGTCACAAAATAAGTGTGCATTTTAATATAAAATAAAAGATGAAAGACTGAAAACCTATTTACGATGGAGTGAATACATATGTGGCTGGAGTTGCAAATATTTGGTTTTCGAGCGATGTGGAGTCCTTTCTTTTTTGTTTTTCTACTAGGGATTGGAATAGCCTATCATTTAATAACTGGACCGTATCGAAAGCGTTTTGGTGGGCAGGAGAAGCCTAATAGAAACCAGAAAGTTTCTTTCTATTTAGGTTTACTGCTTATATATATTGCCAAGGGATCACCTGTTGATTTACTGTCACACATTATGTTGACAGCCCACATGACACAAATGGCACTTTACTTAATTATCACACCAATCTTGATTATTAAGGGGCTGCCTGTTTGGATATGGAGAAATATTATAGAGGCCCCATTTGTTGGTTCTTTTCTGAGATTTGCAACAAAGCCAATTATTTCGTTGCTGCTGTTTAACGGTCTCTTTAGCATCTATCATATTCCAGTCATATTTAATTTTTCAAAATCTGCGCCCGTTGCACATACAACTATTCATGTGATATTACTTATTGCAGCATTTGTTATGTGGCTTCCTTTATTGGCTCCGATTAAAGAGTTTGATCATCTGAAGCCGATCTTGAAAGTAGGATATATCTTTGTGAATAGTGTGCTGATTACTCCTGCTTGTGTGCTAATTATTTTTTCATCTGTCCCGCTATACGCAGCATATACCCAAGACGGAGCATGGTTAACTGCTTTAAGTCTTTGTGTCCCAGGAGATGTTCTGAACAGTATCTCTACACAGCTTAATGGTCCTGAGACATTCTCACCGTTATCAGTGATGATTGATCAGCAATTAGGTGGTATTATAATGAAAGTTATACAAGAAATCGCCTATGGGTCAATATTAGCATCGATATTATTTAATTGGTTTAAGGAAGACGGAAATAAAATAGACCCGTTACCAGCAAATTCAGTTAAGTCTCGTTGAGTAACGAATGAAAAGATTACATAGAAAGGAAAGGTGAATAACTTGCCTTTTTTACCTACATTAAGTACATTTTTTATAGTATTAAGTGCTATCCTAGTTGCAATAGGTTGGTACTTTATTAGCATAAACAAAGTGAAAGCACATAAAAAAACAATGATTGCAGCAGCTGTTAGTGCACTCCTGTTTTTTACCATTTACATGTCACGAACCATTTTTATCGGGAATACTAGTTTCGGTGGTCCAGAGAATTTAAAGATATACTATACTGTTTTTCTTGTTTTTCATATTATCTTAGCAACAACAGGTGCTGTGTTCGGAATTATTACATTGACACTTGCTTTCAAGCGTAACATAACGAAACATAGAAAAATTGGCCCAGTAACATCAATTATATGGTTCTTTACTGCGATTACCGGAGTAATGGTATATTTATTCCTATATATCTTATTTGATACTGGACAAACTACCAATCTCTTCAGAGCAATTTTTGGACTTTAGCAAATAGAAAAGACGAGCGTATATACTACAGCTCGTCTTTTTGGTTCTATTAAGCTTTTTTGTATGGGGTAACATCATTTGCCACTTTAGTTAGTAGAGTATTGGCACGTTCAATCAATTCTTCGGAAAAGTTTTCTTCCTCTCCATATTCTACTCCATGTGGATAATAATGCTTTCCTAATAAAGGTGTTAGAAGCTTAATGACTGCATTACCCCTATCTACATCGCCTTCAATTGCATGCCCTTGTATACGAATATAATATGTAATGTTTTGCTCGTTTGAATCAATCTTGTAATCATAGGTAACGCGTTCGTAATCCCATTGACCTGCACGGATAAAGGCGTTTTTCCCTGTAATATGGTCAAGAGGCTTTAAGTCTATCACTACATTGTCGATTCCAGTGTTTTCGATTCTCATTTTTTTCACCTCGCATAATTGTCCTCATTAATTTATATTAGTACGAAAACGCTTAATTTGCAACGAATATACTAATATATTTCTTATTTTCTTAATAATTTATATAGTATTGGTTTGGGAATTCTGTCAGAAGTAAAACTTATTTTCACGAAAATAATCAAATAATTATATTGTTATTTGCTTATATAATGGTCTCACTTGATGTAACCCGTAGATTGAAGCAGCAATATTCTTCATCCACAGTTCGAAATGGAGGAGATTTAAAAGAACATTTGCAAATTGTTATTCAGTTATTGAAAGCGATACGCAGTTATGTGGATCTGTAATTAATGAAATTTAAATAGGCTAAGGAACCTTACGCGTTTGATTAATAAGAATCACTACAATTAGAGAAATTGCTTTCAGATAGTGGGTTAACTATGAAGAAGTTCGGTTAGCTTTTTCCGTTCTCACGTTAATGTGGCATTCGCATATTTTATAGTGAATAAGTCTATTTATTGATGGAGGAAAGAAAATGGAAAAGGAGAATTTACATCCATCTGTCGTGCAATTTAAACGATTTGTTAATGACCATCCAGAATTATTAAAAGAACTAAGGAAAACAGGGCGACCGTGGCAGGAATATTATGAAAAGTGGAGCTTGTTAGGAGAAGATGATCCCTTTTGGGATGAGTACAAGGCTCAGCCTAGTACAAGTAATTCAGACAAGAAAGAATCAGCAGATAAGGATTCGGAAAAAAGACAATTTGAACTGCTTGGTCAGCTCATGAAAGTTACGGAAAATATTGATATGAATAAAGTTCAAGGGCAAATTTCAAATTTGAGTAAAACAATTGGCACGGTACAGGAATTAATTGAACAATTTCAAAGTACAAAGAAACCAAAAAATATAGGTCCTTCCAGAGATCCATTTAATTGGTTTAAAGATTAGATTAGGAGAGAGAGAATGGATAAGCAGGTTCAAGAGTATTTAGCTAAGAATCCTAGTCTAGCAAATTTTATTCGTTATAATCCAGTGTGGTATCGGTACTTGACAAGGGACCCAAGCAGTATAAAAGAAATGGAAAAAGAAGCAAAGGTTTTTTATGGGAAGACAATCTCCCAAAGAGTGGAACGAATTAATAACAGTGTTCAAATGTTAAATATGGTGATGCAATTTGCAGGGGTGATGAAAGATTAACACCTTTCCATTTTCATGTTCATAAATAAATGATAAAATGGACATGGAGGTGTTTATATGATAGGCACACTTGAATATGTTGAGATTCTTGACCATTCAGAGAAGCTTGGAAAAATGGTGCTTGAATCTGATGTGATGGAAGCCTATACTCAGTCTAAGATAGCATTGAACCAAGATGAAGAAGCAAAAAAGCTGATTAAAGCTTTTAACGATATGAAGAGTCACTATGAGGACATACAACGTTTTGGAAGGTATCACCCTGATTATAATGAAATAATGAAAAAGGTGAGGTACACCAAACGTGAAATGGATATGCATGAAAAAGTTGCCTCTTTTAAAATAGCGGAACGTAATCTGCAAAAGCTATTAGATGAAATCAGTCAATATGTCGCATTAAGTGTCAGTGAACAAGTCAAGGCACCTAAAGACGGGGCAGCATTTACAGATAGCGGCTGTGGATGTGGCAGTGGTGGAGCTTGTGGTTGTGCTTCATAATAATCAGCTGACTTTCAGTGTTTAGCTGAAAGTCAGTTGACCTTAAGAGCATTGTACATAGAACTAAGCTATAATTGCTATGGAGGGATTGATTGTCCCTGGTTCGGATGGGTAGCAAATACTTTTCATAATTAAAGATAATAGGTATAAAATGAGTGAGGTCAAGAATATGAGAACAAATCGCCAGGGGTTAGTTGTTTGGTTTCAACATATGAAAAACTTAAAGCAGATTAAGCGGTTCGGTAATTTAATTTATGCATCTAAGAAGTTAAAATATGCAATAATATATGTCAATCAATCAGATGTTAATCAAGTGGAGAATAAATTAAATCGTTTGCCATTTGTATTAAAAATAGAACATTCCTATAAGCCTTTTGTACGAACAGACTTTGAGAATGCTTTACCAGACAAAGCAAAACAGTATGATTATAAAATGGGAATATAAAGTGAAATATTAATTCATAATACGCTTGATTGTTAATGGCTTTCCGTCTTCTATAGCGGTGAAAAAAAGAAAAAAACCTGCAGAATAATTAATTCTGCAGGTCCCTTTGTTTTTTCAAAGAAAAACAAATAGGCAAAGGGAGAGGAGAAACCGGAAGAAGAACTTATGGGGAAGTTTAAGTCTTCTCCGTGTTTGAAACAACCAGTTAACCAGTTGTATCACTATGTATTATGTACCTGGAAAAAATTATTATACATGAAATCAGTTAATTTCTATTTTGCAGATAAGCTTATTTATGGTAGGATAAAAGTCGAATAGTTCATATTAGAGGTGTCATCATGCGTGTTATAGCAGGAGATTTTAAAGGACGACAATTAAAAGCAGTCCCAGGTAAAACAACTAGACCAACAACAGATAAAGTTAAAGAGTCTATCTTTCAAATGCTTGGTCCTTTTTTCGAAGGGGGAAAGGTGCTGGATTTGTTTGCCGGCAGCGGCTCACTGGGTATAGAGGCAATGAGCAGAGGGATGGATTATGGAGTATTTGTAGATAAGCATCCGAAAGCAATACATACAATTACTGAAAATCTAAAGACATTGCATTTATTGAATAGAACAGAGATGTTTAGGGCTGATGCCTTTCGTGCTTTAAAAGGTGCGGCTAAAAGAGAATTGCGGTTTGATTTAATATTGCTTGATCCTCCATATGGTAAAGTGGATTATAAAAAATTAATAGAAGATATCCTTGAATTAAATTTAATAAGCTCTTACGGTTTGATTTATTGTGAACACAATCCATCTGAACATCTGCCAGAGAGCAATGATAAATTAAACCTTTTGAAACAAGAGAAATATGGAGAGACAATTGGAATAACTATTTACCAGAAGAAATAAATCTTTAAAAGGGAGTTAGGTCTATGGGAAAATTAGCAATATGCCCTGGCAGTTTTGATCCTATAACGAATGGGCATCTCGACATTATAACTAGGGCATCCAAAATATTCGATCGGGTTATTGTAGCAGTTTTTAACAATCAAGCAAAGTCACCATTATTTACGGTAGAAGAAAGAATGCGCTTACTAGAAGAGGCGACAAGTGACTTGCCTAATATTACAGTGGATTCTTCAGATCATTTATTGATGGATTATGCAAAAGAGCAGAATGCGGATGCGGTTGTCCGTGGATTAAGAGCAATTAGTGACTTTGAATACGAAATGCAGATTACATCTATGAATCGTAAACTAAATCCTGAAATTGAAACATTGTTTATGATGACAAATAATCAATATTCTTTTCTAAGTTCAAGCATGGTGAAAGAAATTGCAAAATATAACGGGGATATTTCTGGACTAGTACCCGACACTGTTAGGGCGGAACTAAAAAGAAAATTTAATTACTTATAAAAGGTTTCATTAAAGTCTTGTAAGAGTGAGAACATCTAATTGAGATTCTCTGTTCCTGTAAGTCAATCGTCGCTGAGGAAGTTTCTCCTACCTTAAGACAAACAGAGTATTAAACGTTTACATATCAATTGCACAGATTGTTTTTTGAACGCTCACTTATTAAAAATGGCGGGGTCTATTTGACTCCGCCATTTTTAACGTTTCTCCGAAGTAGTATGATAATAGCTACCATTAATGCGAGGAGGGTAATGATCGGCCCGATATCTTGCAGTTTCTCCATTAATCCCATCCATTCAACATCTATTGGCTGATAAACTGGTATATCTTTTAACTCAAAGGTTTGCTTATTTAGATAAAGAGGTTGGAAGAGAATAATGGTTAATATACTAGCAATTGTCCCATGCAATAATCGTGAAATAAAGTATGGCAGAAATCGAATATCTGTTTTTGCTAATATACTAGCTACTTGTGCTTGGACAGAAAATCCATTGAAACCTAGTATAAAGCTTACAAATATTGCTTGTTGCAATAATGGACTAGAGGTGATTTGGGAAATCATATTTGCACCTATTGTGATTTCAAATAGACCTGAGATGAATGGAAGTGCAAATGACTCAGGTAGTGAAATAATGGAAAAAATGAAAGCAAATATAGAAGAAATCATAGACGACACACCAACTAAAAATAGCAATTTAATGATAACGGAGAACAAAACGATGAATCCACCAATCATAACGAGTGTTTTGATGGAATTTATAACAGCATCACCTAAAATCTCTCCTACTGGCCTATTAGCCTTTATTCTAGCCTCATGCATTTCCCAAAAAGCTTGCTTAACTGAAAACCTTCTTGCATGCTTCTTATAAGTAGTTTCATATTGACGCCCATGGAACCGCATGCATATCCCTACCATTGCATTTCCTAAATAATGAGAAGTAGCTAGCAGAATACCTAATTTAGCATCATGAAAAAAGCCAGCTGAAATTGCCCCAAAGATAAATAAAGGGCTTGAATTGTTTGTAAATGAAACAAGTCTTTCAGCTTCTACTTGAGTTAACTGTTTCTCTTCTCGTAGCCGTGCTGCTATCTTAGCTCCTGTAGGATAGCCACTAACCATTCCCATGATCATACCAAAACTTCCTACTCCAGGAACGTTAAACAATGGTCGCATAACAGGCTCAAATAATCTTCCTATAAACTTTACAACACCAAAAGCAATGAGTAGCTCGGAAATGATAAAAAAGGGTAATAAAGATGGAAATACTACTTCCCACCACAAATTTAAGCCTCGGATACTTGCTTCCAAGGTTTGATCTGGAAATTTGATTAGGCAGAATGTGATAAATACAGTCGCACTTGAAAATAGAATAGTATGAATAATTGGTTTCAAGTAGTTTCCCCCTAGTTAGTGTGCTGCTTATAGCTGCCAAAGGATAATCTGTGTGTTATTGCAGGTATACTGACCGACCACAGGAAACGAAGGTATTAAGGTGCAGTGCCTGCAGTTAATTAGCATCAATTTGCCAAGAAGTAAGACGAATATGCATGGTAAACCCCGCTCAAGTAATTCTAGGAAAGTCAAGAATCATAAAAGGGCGTTCGCTAAATCATAAGCCCGATTTCTTTATCTGACAAACGGTTGGGTAGGGAGAGTTAAAACTGCCACCCCTAATATCTTCGTTTCTTAATATGACCTTCTCTCTGTTGAATGAAAATTCACTTTTTACCTATTGAAGATGGCCGTTGCTCTGTACATCTGCATTTGTTAGTAGTAGAATATTTCTATCCGCGACCATGATTAGGAGATTCAATTGTACAAGTCTTTATCAATATACGCTCATACATACCTTATTTATGCCATACACTTTTGATAAAAGTATTAATAAGCAACTGCTATCTTACTAGAAGAGCGGGAAGGAGATTAGAATTACAGGATGAATTTTACAAAAAGAAACGTCATTTATCTATTCGTTGTTATCGTGTTGGCGTATTTTTTAGCGTCATATCAACTTCCTTATTATATTCAACGCCCTGGCGGGGCAGATGAACTTAACCCCATTGTAAATGTGGAAAATGGTTTCGAAAGTAAAGGGGACATGCACCTTGTAACGGTAAGTGGTTTACAGGCAACTCCGATCCAATATGCACTTGCAAAAATCCTTCCTCATAGTGAAATTCTCCCTTTAGAAGCGGTATTTCCAGAAGGAATTTCACAGGATGAGTATATGGAAGCTCAACTACAGGTGATGGAAAGTTCACAAGAAGCGGCAACAGTTGTAGCTTATAGTGCTGCTGACGCAAATATAACGATAGAGTACAATGGAGTATATGTTGTCAGCGTTGTTCAGGGATTACCTGCTGAAGGAAAACTGGAAACTGGTGATCGAATTATAGGAATAGATGGGTTGGAAATAGAGGAAGCAAATGACTTAATAAATTATGTGGATGACAAACAGGAAGGAGACTCGATTACATTAACCTATGTTAGGGATGGGGAGTCACATACAACAGATATTACTTTAGAGCTTATTGACGATTCTATCAATAAAGCAGGGATTGGCATAAGCTTGGTTACGGACCGTCATGTTACAGTTAGCCCTGAAATAGAATTTTCCAGCGGAAGTATTGGAGGGCCTAGTGCAGGCTTAATGTTTTCATTGGAAATCTATGATCAATTAACAGAGAAAGATTTAACGAATGGACTTGAAATTGCTGGTACTGGTGAAATTGATTATGATGGCAATGTCCATCGTATTGGAGGTATTGATAAAAAAATAGTAGCAGCAGATAGAAAAGGCATCGATATTTTCTTTGCTCCAAATGAAAATGGGAGAAAAGACTCCAATTACGAGGAAGCCAAGCGGAAAGCTGAAGAAATTAATACGGATATGGTTATCATACCTGTAGATACTTTTGAGGACGCATTAAACTATTTGGAACAATTATAGGAACAAAGGCGCAAGCGCCCTTACAGGCTAAAAACGCGACGTCCTGTCGCAACGCCTGGGACTGCGATTACTAGTCCCATCGAAAAGATTTGCCAGGTGATGTGACGTTCTTAATCGAACTTCTCCTACCGCAATGAGATAAAGGAAACATGCCCCTTTATGGGGTATACCGACGTTGGCGAAGCCGATTTTAGTCGGCACTTCCTTTATCTGGACATAGGAAGTTCGACTATGTCGAACTGTCATCGTAGTGGAGGAGTGTGAAGTTTGGGACTGGGCGTGCTCCTCCCACCAAAAGATCGCTTAGCTTTAGCGCTGGAGCCGGACGTGGCTTTTCGTATGATAAGAATTATCTACAGGTCGTTCACTTTATAATTTCCTAAAATATAAGTAAAGACATAGACTCGCTAATAAGAGCTGATTCTATGTCTTTTCCTTTTATAATATAATAGGTGAACGCAATTCTTGTTTGAATAGCTTTATTCGATTAGTTGGCTTGAGTATGCTGTAATATGCATTAGTAGCTTTCTCCTCAAGCTTCAATACAGGAGAATTGCTTTTATTAAATTTATCGATAAGTGGAACATTTATATTTTTTTTAACCTGATTTAAGTATGCTTGTCCCTTTTCCGTAAAACCTAATACACGTACATATGGTACATTTGGTTTCGCCAGCCATTCTTCTATGTCTTCTTTTCTTGTGTTGGTTAAAAGATGGACAAACATTCGTTGAATCCTTGTCCAAGTGTAGCGCTTTGTCTTTATTAACCGAACCCATTCTTCAAAAGAATGGGCATCTTTTGCGGTCTTCTTAATTCTGTATTCTAATCCCTCTACAACACCATGTATAGCTTTTACCTCATCTTCGGACATAGTCAGTATTCTATATTGCAAATAAGGGAAGTAGCTTTCCCAATGATGCCAAGTAGATGCATGATGGTAGTATTGTTCTAACTGTTCAATGGTTACAGCGGGAATAGTTTGTGCGATTTTATTAGTTATTTTTCCCTCATGAAAAAGCTCGTTTCTTATACTTGTTGCACTTGCGATCGGATTCGAAATCGCTATATCGTGGAAGTTATTCTTTGTACGCTCAATGGTTAATGGCTGGATAGATAACTTATTATCATAGATAGCTTTCACGTAACTAAATCCTAGTATATTATTTGGCTTATTCAAATTTAATGCTAGGTCATCTAATCCGATTTCTCTATAAGCTTGTTTGCTAGCCTCCGGAAAGGATAATCCAGCGCTTAATTTAACTTTAAGTATTCTATTATATTCAATTCTGTGCTTTGTAATTTCGTTCTGAGCCTTAATGAATCTGGAAATATCTCCGGATTCACTACCAAAGCAGATGCTTGAAACTCCAATTTCATTCAGAGTTAAGACTGCCCCCTTTGCGAAGTGATCACTATTCTGAACGGAGTATATATAGGGGAGTTCAAGTACAATATCAACACCTGAAGCAAGTGCGGCTTTGGTGCGATGGTATTTATCTATAATAGCTGGTTCTCCTCGCTGCAAAAAAGAGCCACTCATTACTGCAATCATGCAGTCTGCATTGGAAGCGAGTCTGGCTTGATTAATATGGTATAAATGACCAAGATGAAAAGGGTTATACTCGACAATTAAGCCACATGCATTCATAGGCTCAACTCCTAATTTAATTTAATAACTATTGTATCAAAAATCAGTAATAGTAGCACGTAACTGTACATAGCTGAAAGGTAATAAGGAAATATGTTAAAATGATTAGGAATCGTTTATGAATGAAGTGAAAGGGGATAATATTAGGTGTAAAGAAAACATATTGACAAATATCTATTTTTCTTTTACAATAACTCTTGTTGCCTTGAGGTGAAAAAATGAAATTTACATTGGGCCAAATTAGAAAACACGCTAATAATGAACCATACACATTTGATGATTATGTGGATGTTTCCGAACTGAAAACGATGAATAACGATATACGTGACATTAAGCCTGTTCAGGTTTCTGGACATTGTACTTTTAGAGGAAATCAGATTGTCTTTTCTTTCCAGATTAAAGGTGAAATGATACTACCTTGTGCACGTACATTAGTGGATGTACCCTATCCTTTTCAGATAAAAGCGAATGAGGTATTTACCACATCATCTTACTTCGATGAAGAAGAGGAAGATGAAATTCATCCGATTGATGGTGAAGTCATCGATCTAACTCCATACATAAAGGAAAACATTCTTTTAGAAAAGCCTTATCGAGTATTTTCTGAGGAAGCAAAAGAGCAAGGTCCTGAAGATGGAGAAGGATGGAAATTTCTTTCTGAGGAAGAGGAGAAAAGTAAGGTGGATCCACGTCTTCAAAAATTGGAATCATTACTTGATAAAAAGAAGAAAGACAATTAATTGTTGCTTTCATTTGAAGGAGGTGTAAGTCATGGCAGTACCTAAAAGAAGAACGTCTAAAAAAGTGAAAAACCAACGTCGTACTCATAAAAAATTACACGTACCTGGCATGGTAGAATGCTCAAATTGTGGAGAATTAGCTAAACCACATCACGTTTGCAAATCTTGCGGACATTATGATGGTAAAGAAGTTGTCAACAACTAATCAAACGTGTAACAAACAGGTCACATCTATGTGGTCTGTTTTTTTATTACATATAGATAAATGAATATTTAATTAATTGCGATGCATTTATCGTAGGTTAACTACCTGTAAGCTCCTTAACAAGAATTCAAGTAGAATATAAGAATTGTAAGTGGGGTAGTATGGAGAAAGAAATTAAATATGCTGTGCTAAATTCACCAGATTTACGAAGATGAATGGAAGTTACAAGAAATACTGAAACCCTATTTAAATAAAAGCTATGATTAAATGCGACTATTAAAAAAGCAATATATGGATAAATTACAGTTAGAAATGCTATTAGAAAGAATGAAAGTGAAGTAAAAAACTCTGCATCTTTATGGGATTCTCCAAGTCATAAGCAAGCAGTCCGGAAATTTTTAAAGCGTAAATAAGTAAACTGTTATTCTAGCACTCCTATTTAAAGCATACATTGATAGCAAAGATATTAGGAGGGGTGTTATGAACGAAACACGTCAAGATGCTTGGACTAAAGATGAAGATGTTATTTTGGCTGAAACCGTTCTTCGCTATATTAGAGAAGGTAAAACGCAACTAGAAGCATTTAAAGAAGTAGCAGTTGAGCTGTCACGTACCCCAGCTGCTTGTGGTTTCCGCTGGAATGCTACAATACGAAAACAATACCAGGAAGCTATCCAGCTTGCCAAAGAGGAAAGGAAGCAAGGCTCGAGAAAAGATGTTTGGAAACTTGTTAAAACGGGTTATGAAGAAAAGGATACGATCGAATCTGCAATCGTCTTATTAGAAAAAATGAAAGCGAAGTTTCAATATGAGAATAGTTTGACAAAGGAAGAGCACGATGCAATAGTCCATGTACTGAAGGAAGAAAATAAGAAACTTAAGGAAGAATTGAAACGCTACGACCATGCGTGGGAAGAAATGGGGAAGTTATGGGGATGGGTCAAGTCTACTAGAATAGATTGAAAGGGAAAGACATGAATGATAGTTTGGCATTCATGTCTTTTGTGTTTTCTCAGTATAAGTATTTTAGGTTTTATAAAGCTCTGCTTTCTCTTTTAATTGGCTGTCGGAAACACTTGTCCTGTATCATAATAAGCATTTTTGCTAGGAAAGATTGCGTATGGATGGTTTGTTAGTCGTAAGAGGTGAAAAAAATACAAGATTAATAAGTGAAGGACTAAGGCAAGTCAAATGCCCGATTCGCTTAAGGGACGCATACTCATATCCTTGTGTACTAACACTTAGTAGGGGATGGAGAACTCTCTCCATCAGTGAGGTTCCCCTTTATTTTATGATTTCTTTTTCCTGTACTCCCTCTGGTAACCAAATTAATGGATTCTCACCTAAGTCTCTTTCCATTTCATAATGAGCTTTCTGAAATCCCATCTTCTCCCAAAAACCATGAGAATTAATACGTGGATTGGTTTTTATCGGCAAACGAAATTCCTTTGCAAACTCAACTAATCTTTTACCATAGCCTCTTCCTTGGTAATCAGGCAAGACTTCTAATTTCCAGAGAGTAAGATAATCCTGTTGCGGTTCAAAATAATAATCATATTTTTTATTAATCTCATATAAACTCATTCTAGCTATTAAATTGTTACCATAATAAATGCCATAAAAAGGAGACTCACTGTTATTTTCTACAATCTTATTCTGTAAATCTTCCAGCATGGACAATTCTTGATGTCCGTATTCTTTAAAGCGTTTAAACATTTCTAAGGTCTTATAATTGATTAATAGCCTTTCTACTTTAATCATGTTATACCTCCCCATTGGTGTTTAATTAATACTCTATACACAAATAGAAGGAAACAGTATATTATTAATAGAAACGATTTCCTTACTCTATTATAATATAAAAATGGAAATTTTTAAACAAAAGTGAATATAACGGAATTCCAAAGGTTCTGTAATATATACATTTTGAAAGTAAATGTTTAGACACTGTTCACTCAAAATTTGAATCCGCAATACATAAAGATGATATGATGGGAAGAGAGAAGTTATGTTTGATTTTATTGTTTATATTACCGCTTTTTTTATAACGGTACCGGTTGTGGCAACAATGACTGTCTATATTATTTCGCGGAAAATATATCGTACGAGTAGAAGAGCGGTTCATTCTGCTGTCAACTGGACAACCATCTTGTATATCTTAGCGGTCGCTATTGAATGTATGATTATATTTGGAAAAAGCTTCCTAAGCTTTATGTTATTATTCTTTCTGCTTGTATCTGCCTTAATTATTACTGCCGGGTGGAAGTGGAAGATGGAGGTTCAATTAAGAAAAACCTTAAAAATAGCATGGAGAATGCATTTTCTGCTGTATTTTTTTCTTTACTTTGTGCTGTTATTGATAGGGGTTGTACAGCATATTGTATAATCAATCTACCATCATAAACAGATAACATGAAATATAGCAGAAATTTAGGTACAATACTAACTGGTAAATGAGAAATGGATAAAGGAGCATGAATATGATGCGAATTGACCCTGTAAGGTTAACGAATCAAAGTAAGTTAATAAGTGATTATCGAAGTAATAATAAAGATATAAAGGATTTTTTTGACTACCTACCTTTTGATGGTTTTGAAGAAAGGGTCAATGATTTATATAAGCAATCATTTCAACGAACTGAATTAGCCGATGTGTTGTATCAAATAAATAAAGAGTGGAGTGCTCCTGCTTCAACCTTGGAAAACATCAACCGACTAAAAGAGAGTAATAGTGTAGTTGTAGTGGGCGGGCAACAAGCTGGATTGTTAACTGGTCCTCTCTATACCATTAACAAAGTGATATCTATCATTCAGTTGTCTAAACAACAGGAGGAAGAACTGAATATTCCTGTCATACCTGTTTTCTGGATTGCTGGTGAGGATCATGATTTTGATGAAATCAACCATATATATTTGCGTAACTCTAATGAAATGAAAAAATGGAAAGTGTCACAGCAAAATGAACAAAAGAGTTCTGTTTCCCATATAGAAATGGATAAAGAGGAAGTGAAGAACTGGTTAAACAGGATATTCATCGAACTTCAAGAAACAGCATATACGAAAGAATTACATGAAGTAACAGAGGCTTGTTTGAGTCAATCCAATACATATACAGAATTTTTTGCTCGTTTAATATTTAGATTATTTGATGAATACGGACTGGTATTAGTGGACTCAGCTCATCCGCTTATAAGGAATTTAGAATCATCCTTCTTTTTGCAGATGATTGAAAATCAGCAAAAAATTACAAATGAGGTACGATCGACATTAAAGCGATTGGGTGAAAAATCGTATACAGTACCTTTAGATGTAGAGGAAAATGCGGCGAATTTGTTTTATCATAAGGGGCAGGAACGAATACTGCTTATGAGAGATGAGAATGGTGACTGGGTCGGAAAACAACAAGAGGTTAAATTTACTACTGAGGAAATCATTCAAATCGCCAAAGATCACCCAGAACAACTAAGTAATAATGTTGTTACACGCCCTCTTATGCAAGAATTAATCTTTCCAACTTTAGCATTTATTGGTGGGCCGGGTGAGATTAGTTATTGGGCTGGCTTGAAAACTGCTTTTCATACTCTTGGAGTAAAGATGCCTCCTGTTGTTCCTAGGTTATCCTTCACATTTTTAGATAGTACTACTAATAAAGGATTGGAAAAATATAAGATAACAGTAGACGAAGCAATAAACGAAGGGTTGAATGAATTCAAAGAAGAGTGGATTAAAAGTAAAAGCAATCCACCAATTGAAGACTTAGCTGCCGATTTGAAAAAAGCAATTGAGAAAGCTCATGCTCCTCTACGCAAAGTAGCTAGTGATATACGTTCGGATATTAGAGATTTGAGTGAAAAGAATTTAACCTATTTAATGCGAGATGTGGAATTTCTAGAAAAAAGGATGAACAAGGCGGTTGAAGAAAAATATGCAAAAGAATTAAATGACCTAAAAGGCATACAGCTTGCTTTACGACCTGCTGGTTTACAGGAGAGAATATGGAATCCTCTTCCACTCATCAATCAATATGGGGTAGCATTTGTTCATCAAACGATACATGCACCATGTTCATTTATGGAGGATCACTATGTGGTTCATATTTAAAATATTCCTTAGCTGGAAGTAAGCCCCTTCGAGAAGTAGAGAAGAATAAAAGAAAGTAAACGCCCGATTCGTTAAACTTCATTCAGTGAGGAGGAAGAAATGCCCCCCACTGAATGAAGTTTAACTTTTCCCACCACTTTCCACCACCTGAAGTAGGAGAGCTGTCAATCGTTGGATTGGCGGCTTTTTTTGTGTTTAAAATATGGACTTAATCTCATTAGAAAAATTTTTTTGTTATTCAGGTGGTGAATTGTGGGGGGATGTGGTAATATAAAATCATGAAAGTGGGGCGCATAATCGATGTTCATGGGGGAATTCAATCACAATATTGATACGAAGGGCAGAATGATTGTTCCATCGAAGTTCCGCGAAGAACTTGGAGAATCTTTTGTTGTCACCCGTGGATTAGATAAATGCTTGTTTGCGTATCCAATGGAAGAATGGAAAGTATTGGAAGGAAAGATGAAAAAGCTCCCACTAACAAAAAAGGATGCTAGAGCATTTACACGTTTTTTCTTTTCTGGAGCAGTAGAATGCGAAGTGGACAAGCAGGGAAGAATAAATATACCACAAGCGCTTAGAACCTATGCTAATTTAGAAAAGGAATGTGTAGTCATTGGTGTATCCGATCGTATTGAAATTTGGGCAAATGAGAGCTGGCAAACATATGTTGATGAATCTGAAGAATCATTTGCTGAAATAGCTGAGAATCTAATGGATTTTGATATCTAATGGTTCGCTCTAGAATAATAAAAGTGGGTGTCTATCATGTTTGAACATTACAGTGTATTAAAAGAAGAAACAATTGAAGGACTTCATATTAAGCCGAATGGTACGTACATAGATTGTACTTTAGGGGCTGGCGGCCACTCAGAGGAGATTGTTTCCAGATTAGGTAACGACGGTTTGTTAATTGCGTTTGATCAAGATCTAGATGCATTAGAAGCTGCTAAAGAAAGATTGTCCTCATATGACAAGGAGATTCTCTTTATCCATTCTAATTTTAGAAATTTAGAGAAAAAACTTGCGGAACACAATATAAAGAAAGTGGATGGGATTGTGTTTGATCTAGGTGTCTCTTCCCCGCAGTTAGATAGAGGGGAAAGGGGTTTTAGTTATCATCAAGAGGCAAAGCTGGATATGAGAATGGATCAAACAAGCGATCTAACTGCATTTGAAATTGTAAATACCTGGTCATACAATCAACTGGTTTCTATCTTTTTTAAATATGGAGAAGAAAAATTCTCGAAGCAAATTGCAAGGAATATTGAAAAGTACAGAGAGACGAAGGAAATACTTACAACTCAAGAATTAGTAGAAATTATAAAAGAAGCTATTCCTGCCCCTGCTAGAAGAAAAGGGGGACACCCCGCAAAGCGCATCTTTCAAGCAATTCGAATAGCCGTTAATGATGAACTAGAAGCTTTCAATGATGCACTACATCAGGCAGGTAGGGTTGTTGATGTGGATGGAAGAATAGCAGTAATCACGTTTCATTCGCTTGAAGATCGAATTTGTAAGCAAGCATTTAAAAAATGGAGTACTAATAAAGAAACACCAAAGAATCTACCGATAATTCCTGAAGGGTTCGAAGCTCCGTTTCATCTGGTAACAAGAAAGCCGATAGTTGCAGGGAATGAAGAACTAGAAGAAAACCGCCGTTCCCGTTCAGCTAAATTACGAATTGTAGAAAAGGTTAAACCGTGGAATGAAGAATTTATATATCAAGAAGGGTGGAATAAATGATGAGTGCAGATTATGCTCGCAACTGGCAGCAATTAAATCCAAAACAATCTCCAAAAAAGGAACAGCAGCATGCGGTTAAAAAATCGCGAAAAACTGGATGGATTACTAAGGGAGAAAAAGTAATTTATTCATTCACATTCGCTGCTATGATCGTTGCAGGCATATTTATCGTGTCATATTCCTCCTTAAATGACTCTTTAAACCGAGAACTGCAATCATTGGAGGAAAATGTTAAAACACAGGTTGTAGTGAATGAAGGTCTTATCTTTGAGAAAAAGGAATTAAGTCGTCCTGAACGAATCATCGAAATTGCAAAGCAAAACGGGCTGAAAATACAACAGGCAGAAGTGAAACAAGCACAAACTTTTAACAACTAGTTCAGGAGTGGTCATTATGAGGAAAAACAAAAACACCCACTTTATGGCGGGTGTTCTCATTATTCTTTTCTCTGTCCTCTTCGTCATTCTTGCAGGCCGATTTATGTATATTCAAGCAACAGGAGAAGTGCAAGGAGTATCATTAGAGGAATTCGCTGACCAAAAACGTACTGCTGCGTATTCTTTAGAATCAGAAAGAGGAAAAATCTACGATAATAATGGAATGACTTTAGCGTACGACATGCCCGTCTATCGTATTTATGCAATAGTCGACGAGGCATATTCTGAAGGACTTGATGAACCTAAGCATGTAGTAGATCCGAACGCTACTGCTGAAGCATTAGCCCCGTATCTTGGATTGGAAGCGAATGAAATACAAGATAAACTTGAAAGTGGAATTGCTGAGGGGAGATTCCAAGTTGAATTTGGAAATGCGGGAAAAGATCTATCGAAACAAACCCGGGATGAAATCCTCGAATTGAATCTTCCAGGAATTAATTTTGAAGAAGACTCCTTAAGATATTACCCAAATGCAATGTTTGCTTCTCAAATCATTGGCTTTGCTCAAGAGACAGAAACAGAGGTAGAAGGAGAAATAGTCAGGGAAATTAACGGCATAGCTGGAATTGAAAAAGAAATGAATGAGATTCTTAAAGGTCAGAACGGCTATATTTCCTATCAACGAGATAAGTATAATAACCGACTGCTAGATCCCAATGAAGTGGTAAGAGAGCCACAGGACGGGGATGATGTTTATTTAACTATTGATCAAAAGATCCAAACGCTAGTAGAAGATGTTCTTACTCAGGTACAAAAGGAATATAATCCTAAGCGATTGACTGCAGTCGTAATGAACCCCAAAACAGGTGAGGTATTAGCGATGGGGAATCGACCAAGCTATAACCCGAATAATCCTGAAAACGTAGAGAATTGGTATAATGATGTCATTTCTAGTCCTTTTGAATTAGGTTCCACTGTCAAAATGATTACCTGGGCAGCAGCTATAGAAGAAGGGGTATATAATGGTAACGAAAAATACCAGTCCGGAACTTACCAAGCAAACGAAGCTATTAATCCCGTTCGTGACTATAATAGCGGACGCGGTTTTGGTGTCATCTCTTACGATGAGGGATTTGCTAGATCTTCTAATGTTGCGTCGGCCAAGCTTGTCTGGGAAAAATTAGGAACAGAGAAATTCCTTGAGTATTTACAAGCATTTGACTTAGATAAAAAAACAGGTATTGATCTGCCTGGAGAAGTAGCAGGACAGATATTATACAATTGGCCTTTAGAAAAAATTACGACCTCATTTGGTCAAGGTTCTACTTTTACGCCTATTCAGTTAGTAAAGGCTGCTACTGCAGTAGCAAATGACGGTAAGATGGTAAAGCCATATGTAATTGATAAGATAGTAGATTCTTCTACTGGGAAAGTCATAGAAGAAAATAAACCAGAAGAAGTAGGTCAACCAATATCTAAAGAAACTGCTGATCATATGTTAAAACTGCTAGATTCAGTGGTTAATAGTGAGGTAGGTTCTGGTAAGAAGTTCAAACTAGAAGATTATACTGCTGGCGGGAAATCTGGTACAGCTGAAATCCCAAATCCTAATGGGGGTGGATACCTTACAGGAAGAGAGAATTATGTTTTCTCATTTTTGGGTATGGCTCCGATTGAAGATCCACAACTAATTATGTATGTAGCAGTTAAACAGCCAGAATTAGAAAGTAGTCAAGTAGGTTCGGATCCAGTCTCATTTATATTTAAGAATGTAATGGAGAATAGCTTGCATTATTTAAATATTAATCCTGATAAAGAGCCTAAAGAGGAAACCAATTTGTTAAAAGTACCTGAATTGATCGGTAAGAATGCAATATCTACTCAGGAAGAGTTAATAAAGAATGGTGCAAAAGTAACCTTAATAGGAAATGGGGAGAAGATTACAGCATCTAATATTCAAGCAGGTGAAGAAATTCTATCTCAAGAGAGAATTATATTGATTACTGATAAGCCTTCTATGCCGAATATATTAGGTTGGTCGATGAGAGAGGTCATGCAATTAGCCGATCTAATGAATCTGCAAATTGAAACGTTTGGTAATGGATATGTCACTACACAAAGTGTACAAGAAGGTGCGAATCTTCAAGAAGGGGATTATTTAGGGGTGGAACTACAGCCGCCGAATTCGAACGATCAAGATACTGAAACCGAAGAAGGAACGGAACAAGAATCTTGAGCAATTTCCCTTCTATAAGAAGCAGTGTTCTATTCTTTTTCTTAACAACATATAGTTGATACAAGCCTACCTATGAAAAGGGGATGAAAATGAAGCGTGTATCAGCTGTAACTGTTAGAAAACGAATCGTCACTGTTTTTCTTTTTGCAATCCTTATCTTCGTAATTATTGATATACGATTAGGATATGTCCAATTTTTCTTAGGGGATAAATTGGTTGGACAAGCTACTGATTTATGGACTAGGGATATTGTTTTTGAGCCAGAACGTGGCCTGATTTTGGATGCAAATGGGGAGGCACTTGCTGAAAATGTAACTGCTCCATCTATTGTTGTCGTTCCAAGACAAATTACAAACCCAGATGAAACTGCAGAGAAATTAGCAAAAGTGTTAGAAATGTCCGTTGAAGAAATGAAGGGAATTATTACACAAAGTAAATCCAGTGTGAATATTAGGCCAGAAGGAATTAAAATATCCCCATATCAAGAATCTGCTATCCGGACTTTAAATATGGAAGGAGTTTATCTATCTAAAGACTCAAGAAGACATTATCCATTTGGAGATGACCTTTCCCATGTTCTAGGCTTTGCTGGGATAGATAATCAGGGGTTGATGGGACTAGAGCTATTCTATGACGATATGTTAAGTGGGGAAAAAGGGAGCTTGTCCTTTTATTCGGATGCAAAGGGGAGAAGATTGGAAACCCTAGCAGATGTCTATTATCCCCCAAAAGATGGACTTCATTTAAAAACCACCATTGATTCAAAGGTGCAAACGATTATCGAGAGAGAATTAGATTTGGCTGCCTCAAAATATAATCCCGATTCTGCTTTGGCGATTGCTGTCAACCCCAAAACCGGTGGTATCCTGGGGATGTCTTCCAGACCTAATTTTAATCCAGAAAATTATCAAGAAGTAGATCAATCTGTCTTTAATCGTAATTTACCTATATGGAGTACGTATGAACCGGGTTCAACATTTAAAATCATTACCCTCGCTGCTGCGCTAGAGGAAGATATGGTGGATTTGCGAGAGGATGAATTTCATGACGGTGGTTCAATTAAGGTAGAGGGTGCTACCATTCATTGCTGGAAAAGTGGTGGGCATGGGCATCAAACCTATTTGGAAGTCGTGCAAAACTCATGCAACCCAGGTTTTGTTAATTTAGGTCAGAAGCTTGGAACTGAAAAATTATTTTCATATATCGATGCATTTGGTTTTGGAGAGCAAACAGGGATTGACCTTCAGGGAGAAGCAAGTGGGATTCTTTTTCGCCCAGAGAATGTAGGTCCAGTTGAATTAGCAACTACCGCCTTTGGTCAAGGCGTTTCTGTTACGCCTATTCAACAAGTAATGGCGGTATCAGCAGCAGTTAATGGTGGATATCTGTATGAACCATATATAGCTGAAGAGTGGCTTGATCCACAAACAGAACAGATAGTGGAGAAAAGGGAGCCAAAGCTAAAAGAAAGAGTCATCTCTGAATCCACATCTAAGGAAGTTCGTTATGCTTTAGAAAGCGTGGTTGCACAAGGGTCAGGTAGATCAGCTTATGTTGAAGGGTACCGAGTTGGCGGAAAAACAGGAACAGCCCAAAAAGTAGGGCCGCATGGAGGCTATCTTGAAAATAATTATGTAGTATCCTTTATAGGGTTCGCTCCTGCAGATGATCCAGAAATTGTTGTTTATGTTGCTGTAGACAATCCAAAAAATACCATCCAATTTGGTGGAGTAGTTGCAGCGCCAATAGTTGGTGCGATTATCGGTGATAGTTTAAGAGCAATGGAAGTCGAGCCAAGAGAGGGCGGAATGGATAAAGAATACCAATGGCCAGAACAACCAGCCGTAGAAATTCCTGATTTAATAGGGAAAACAACGAGTGAGTTAAACGAAATGTTAATCAATCTATCCGTTGAGACAAGTGGTTCAGGAGAATATATTATTGACCAAGCTCCATCTGCCGGCACAAAGCTAGAACAAGGCTCTACAGTAAGAATTTATTTGGGAGATGATATCAGTAATGACACAGAATGATTTTCTGATATAATGAATGGGGCATAAACCGGTTCAATATTCCCAACTTGTGATACTCCAAGTAGATGAATTTATAAGGTTTTTACTGGGGTAATGTTTTTCGAATTTGTACAATATCATACCCTGTTAGTGTAAGTCAGCAGATAATGACGAAACCTCCATACAGGGTACTTCTAATAAGTTGGCCAGTCAGTAATTGGAGATAACTATATTTGAAGACTGCCGGATAGTATCCAAAAATGGGCCACTTACATAATATGTTAAACATCAAGGCATAAAGGATGTTTAACATGAAAATACAAGAACTATTAAAAAGCATTCCATTCCATCAAACAACTGCACTACTTAGTGATACAGTTGTAACTGGAATTGAAGTGGATTCTCGTCTAGTAAGAGATGGCAACATATTTGTATGCATTGAAGGATTTACTACAGACGGACATAATTATATACAAGACGCCGAATTAAATGGGGCAGCAGCTATTATTTCGCAGAAGAAAGTAACAGCAAACATACCAGTTATTATTGTAAATGATACGAATAGAGCGCTTGCTATGCTGGCTTCCAAGTTTTATCAATATCCAAGCAACGAAGTTACCCTAATCGGAGTAACGGGAACAAATGGTAAAACAACGGTTACTTATTTACTGGAAAGGATATTTCAGATAGCGAAGAAAAAGACTGGGGTTATTGGTACGATTCAAATGAAGATAGGAGAGGACACTTATCCTGTTGAGAATACTACCCCCAATGCACTTGAGTTACAAAAGTCTTTAAGGAAAATGGTTGATGAAAAGGTGGAACATGTTTTAATGGAAGTCTCGTCCCATGCTTTAGATTTGGGAAGAGTTTATGGGACTGACTATGACATAGCCGTCTTTACTAATTTATCACAGGATCATTTAGATTATCATTCTACATTAGAAGATTATTTGCAGGCAAAAAGTCTGTTGTTCAGTCAGTTGGGAAATAGCTATAATAAAGGAAAGCCTCGATATGCAATTGTAAATCAAGATGATAAAGCAACAACCCTATTAAAGAAAGTAACTGCACAGCCAGTTTTAACCTATGGTTGTAAGAATAAAGCAGATGTGGAAGCAAAGAATATTCATATTGGTGCCAGCGGAACATCTTTTCTTTTAGTGACACCAATTGGGGATATTGATATAAACAGCAAATTAAGAGGCATGTTTAATGTTTATAATATGTTAGCTGCTGCAGCGTGCGCGATTGCTTCCAACATATCCTTATCTAATATAAAATTAGCTTTGGAGAGTATGGAGGGTGTAAGTGGCAGGTTTGAGGTAGTTGAAGAAGAGCTTCCTTATACGGTGATTGTAGATTACGCACATACACCGGATTCTTTAGAGAATGTCCTTCAAACTATTAAAGAATTTAGTGAGAATAAAATTTATGTAGTAGTTGGCTGTGGAGGAGACCGTGACCGTACAAAGCGACCACTAATGGCAAATATTGCTGTGAGCTATGCAGATTATGCCTTTTTTACATCAGATAACCCACGAACTGAGGAACCTTATCGGATTCTTGAGGAAATGGTAGATGGATTAAAAAAGCAAACTGCATATGAAGTTATACTTGATAGAAAAGAGGCAATATATAAAGCAATTCATCAAGCAGAGCAAGGAGACGTCGTCCTTATTGCTGGTAAGGGACATGAAACATATCAGCAAATCGGTTTGACGAAACATTATTTCGATGACAGAGAAGTTGCAAAGCAAGCAATAAAATCAAGGGAGTAATAAATATGCTATTTACTACAGAAGAATTATCAAAGTTTTTTACGAACTTTAAAGGCCCGGTTAGTAATGAAGTTAAAATAGAAGAAGTGAATACAGACAGCAGAATTAAGGTGGAAGAATCTATATTTGTCCCTATTGTAGGAGAGAATTTTGACGGACATCAATTTGCTGAGCAGGCAATACGTAACGGAGCAGTCGCAGTACTCTGGGATAAATCAAGAGAATTACCGGCATCGGTACCTGAGCAGACTGTTTTTTATTTTGTGGATGATACAACTGAGGGGCTGCAGCAGCTTGCCTCTCATTTTCGCGATTCTATTAATCCGATTGTAATCGGGATTACGGGCTCAAATGGGAAAACAACGACGAAAGATTTAGTTGCATCGATGGTTAAAACAAAGTATGTAACACATCATACAATCGGAAATTTCAACAACCAAATTGGTTTACCCTTGACTATCCTCGCAATGAAACGAGACACAGAAGTATTAGTATTGGAGATGGGGATGAGTAATTTTGGAGAGATTGAGTTACTTTCAAGAATCGCAAAGCCGGATTACGCTATCATTACCAATATTGGGGAATCTCATATAGAATTTTTGGGTTCTAGAGAAGGCATTGCTAAAGCAAAACTTGAAATAAGAAGTGGCTTGAAAGAAGGTGGGCTTTTAATTATTGATGGAGATGAAGAGCTGCTTAGGACCCATCACAATGAAGCAAATGTAGTAACTTGTGGTTTTGGGACTTTTAATGACGTCATTATCCAGGACGTTTCTATCTCGTCAAAAGGAACCGCGTTTCGTATAAACGACGAAGAGTATACCATCCCACTTCTCGGGAAGCATCATTCCAAAAATGCGGCATATGCGATAATACTCGGTAGAAAATTAAATGTAGATCTTGAAAATAGAAAAAAAGCGCTCTTGAATGTGGAATTAACGTCTATGCGATTCGAATTATTAAAAGGGAAGAATCAAGTATCTATTATTAATGATGCCTATAATGCCTCTCCAACATCTATGAAAGCGGCGATTGAAGTGGTTAAACAAATGGACGGGTTTAAGGATAGAGTTGTCATTCTCGGAGATGTGCTGGAATTAGGTGAACATGCAGAACGGTTACATCGCTCTGTAGCAGATGTAATTACTGCACCAGTTTCAGCGGTGTTTACGCTTGGCGAATATACCCACGTGATCTCAGAGATAATAAGTAAGACAAATCACTCTATCCTTGCTAAGCATTTTCATTCCAGGGAAGAGTTAGTAGATGCACTTAAACCGTATCTAAGAGAAGATTGTTTATTATTATTTAAAGCATCAAGAGGATTAAAATTTGAATCCATCATAAATAAAATCTTACAATAGTATTTTTTATACATGACGGTAGAGTACGAGGAGGGAAAGAATGAATTCAACAATTATCCTAATAACTATTGCAATTTCATTTTTAATAACTGTCCTGATATCTCCAGTCTTTATTCCTTTATTAAGAAGGCTGAAATTTGGACAAAGTATCAGAGAAGAAGGTCCGAAATCACATATTAGTAAAACCGGTACCCCAACGATGGGAGGTATTATGATTGTTCTAAGCATCGTCATTACTTCCTTAATTATGGGATTTAAAGTATTGGGCCAGAATATTGGTTATGAGTTCTGGCTGCTAATATTTGTCTTGCTTGGCTATGGGCTATTAGGCTTCTTAGATGACTTTATAAAAGTAGCAATGAAGCGTAATTTAGGCTTAACTTCAGGTCAGAAGATGTTAGGGCAAATTGTCATTGCACTTATCTTTTACTTTATTTTAAGAGCAGAAGGATTTTCTACATATATTCAAATTCCAGGTACAGACCTGCAATTTGATTTTGGATGGTTCTATGCAATTTTAATTCTAATTATGTTAGTAGGCTCCTCTAATGCTGTAAATTTAACGGATGGACTTGATGGTTTGCTTGCTGGTACAGCAGCTATTGCTTTTGGTGCCTATGCTATTATTTCTCTCTATATTGGAAATCATACAGAAGTTGCAATATTCTCATTAGGAGTCGTTGGTGCGCTTCTTGGATTCCTAGTCTTTAATGCACATCCTGCGAAGGTATTTATGGGGGATACAGGTTCATTGGCATTAGGAGGAGCAATTGCTGCCACTGCTATCCTGACAAAAACAGAAATTTTACTTGTTATTATTGGCGGGGTTTTTGTTATTGAAACATTATCCGTTATTATTCAGGTTATATCCTTTAAAACAACCGGTAAAAGAGTGTTTAAAATGAGTCCGTTACATCATCATTATGAATTAGTCGGATGGTCAGAATGGAGAGTAGTGACTACATTTTGGTTGGTTGGACTTTTATTTGCAGCACTTGGAATCTATATTGAGGTGGGCTTATCTTGAAAACACTAAATAATTTTCCGTATCATAGTGCACTGGTATTAGGCTTAGCTAAAAGCGGATCTGCTGCTGCAAAGGCATTATTACAAAACGGAATATATGTACGAGTTAATGATATGAAAGCAAATAAAGAAGATGAGGTCGTTCAGGAGCTTATCAAGATGGGGGCTGAGGCTGTTGTTGGCTCTCATCCTCTTGAAGTTTTAAATGGGATGGATCTCCTGGTTAAGAATCCAGGTATTCCCTATGATAATCCTATTGTTAAAGAAGCAATGAAAAGGAATATTCCAATCATAACGGAGATTGAGTTAGCTTATCGTCTAACAGAAAGCCCAATTGTCGGTATTACTGGTTCAAACGGAAAGACAACAACAACTACCCTTATTTCAGACATTTTAAATGAGGATGGGCAAGGAGTTAAGGTTGCAGGTAATATAGGAATTGTAGCAACAGAAATAGCGCAGAATCTACAGGAAAATGAAACTCTTGTATTAGAATTATCGTCTTTCCAGTTACAAGGAATTATCGATTTTAGACCTAAAATTGCAGTGTTACTAAATATATTTGAAGCGCATCTTGATTATCATAAAACCCTTGAAAATTACATTATGTCTAAATGTAATATATTCTCTAACCAGAAGGAAACTGATTATTTGGTTTACAATGCGGATGACCCTATATTAGAGCGTGAAGTTAAGAATGCAAAAGCTATCTTAGTTCCGTTCTCTGTGTCTAAAAAGGTAGAGAACGGTGCTTATGTGGAAGGAAACACGGTTTATTTTAAGGGCGAGAAAATAATGGACCGCGACAAGATTGTTCTAGTAGGAGAACATAATTTAGAGAATGTCTTAGCAGCAATTGCTGCTGCAAAATTACAAGGCGTGGATAATAGCAGTATTCAGCAAGTATTAACTACGTTTACTGGTGTTAAGCATAGGCTTCAATTTGTTACAAATATGAATGGGCGTCAATTCTATAATGATTCTAAAGCAACGAATGTTCTTGCTACACAGAAGGCACTTTCCTCTTTTGAAAAACCAGTTATTTTATTGGCTGGTGGTTTAGATCGGGGAAATGAGTTTAATGAACTTGAACCCTATTTAAATCATGTAAAAGCAATGGTACTGTTTGGGGAAACAAAGGAAAAATTGAAAGCATTAGGCCAAAAATTGGAAATTCCTTCTATTAATATAGTAGAAAATGTAGAAGAAGCAGTAGAAAAGGCTTATCAAGTTTCTGATGAAGGAGATGTTATCTTACTGTCCCCCGCTTGTGCCAGCTGGGATCAGTATCGGACATTCGAAGAAAGAGGTGACATGTTTGTCCAAGCCGTGCATAGACTAATGTAGTAGGGGCTTGTAAACATGTGATAGTTCAAAATGCTTGGGAAATATCTGAACGATCTTTAAAATATTTTGCCCCTATCTATCTTGTTGGATAAAGGGGTGTTTTTTTGTTTAAGAAACGCTTAAATGACCAGAGTAAACCTGATTATATGTTATTAATCGTCATTATCGCCTTATTAACAATCGGAGTAGTGATGGTATACAGTTCCTCCTATATATGGGCAGAGTATAAATTTAATGATGCCTTTTATTTCCTAAAGAGACAATTATTATTTGCTGGTGCTGGTGTGGTCTCTATGTTAATTGTTATGTTTATTCCCTATAGTACTTGGAAAAGATACTCGAAGTTGATCTTAATCACTTGTTTTATATTACTAATTATTGTTCTCATACCAGGTATCGGCTTAGTTAGAGGGGGAGCACAAAGCTGGATTGGAGTAGGTGCCTTTAGTATTCAGCCTTCTGAATTTATGAAACTAGGGCTTATTATCTTTTTAGCTAGCATTCTATCAAGTAAACAAAAATATATTACCTCCTTCAGAAAAGGGTTTGTTCCTTCTTTGTTACTTGTTTTTACGGCGTTTGGATTAATTATGTTACAACCAGATTTAGGTACAGGTATGGTACTCGTGTTATCTTGTATGGTTATGATATTTGTTTGTGGAGCCAGATTATCTCATTTTATTGGACTAGCCTTATTAGGCGTTCTTGGCTTAGTTGGTTTAATTGCTTCTGCCCCGTACCGGATTGATAGAATTACAGCTTTTTTAAACCCTTGGGAAGACCCACTGGGTGATGGCTTCCAAATTATTCAATCTCTTTACGCAATTGGGCCAGGTGGTTTAATGGGACTAGGTCTAGGGAAAAGCTTACAGAAATATTTTTATTTACCAGAGCCACAAAATGACTTTATTTTTGCAATTGTAGCGGAAGAATTGGGATTTATTGGAGGTTCCCTTGTATTATTTTTATTTTTGTTATTATTATGGAGAGGAATTAAAATATCGCTGGAAGCACCTGATTTATTCGGAAGATTACTTGGCTTAGGCATCGTTTCAATGCTTGCTATTCAAGCGATGATCAATATAAGTGTAGTTATTGGATTAATTCCTGTTACAGGCATTACCTTGCCATTCTTAAGTTATGGGGGATCATCATTAACTTTAACTCTTTGTTCAGTGGGTATATTATTAAACATTAGTATCTATTCAAAAATGTAGGATTATGAATTGGAAAAAACTGTTGTGAATTTTTATGAAAAATCTTGTTAAACAAATGATTGGAGACTATATGTTTTATCATGTTTTATGATATAATTCAAATAACTGAATTTAAACGGCATACATTTGCCGTTTGTTCTTTTAATTCTTGAAAAAGGAAGAAATGGGGATGAGTAATAAAAACATTGTTTCGATTGAGGATCGAATTCCAAAATTGAAACAAGCCCGTAAGAAAAAAGCAAACCGCAGATTAGTTTTTTATCTATCAATCTTCTTTCTATTAATATCTATTATTGTATATTTACAATCACCATTAAGTCATGTAAGAACGATTAATGTAACTGGAAATATACATGTGGCTGATGACATTATTATCAATGAGAGTAAAATAACAACAGATAGTAATATGTGGATGGTGGATTTAGAAGGGATTCAGAGCGCGATTAAGAAGAACCCTATAATTGACCAGGTTGAGGTTAAAAGGTCTTTGCCCTGGACGATAGATATCCAAGTAACGGAGCATGAACTTGTTGGATACAATAAAGTAGAAAGAGATTATTATCCTATTTTAGGGAATGGACATGTTCTAAAAGAGTTGGGTAATCCCACTTATAATGGAAGTTCACCTATATTAATAGGTTTTACAGAAGAAGATTATCTACATAAAATGGCAACAGAACTGAACCAATTGCCATCTAGCATCTCCAAACTTATTTCTGAGGTCCATTGGAGTCCTACAGAGGACAATAATAACCGGATTTACCTTTACATGAATGACGGCTACATTGTTGAAGGCACAATGCGTGACTTTGCGGAAAAGATGGAAGTTTATCCATCTATCGTGTCTCAATTGGACCCGGAAGTGGAAGGGATTATACATATTGGAGTTGGCGTCTATTTTGAATCCTTCGAGGAAGTCGCTCCCTCTGATAATGAGAGCACAGAAACAGAAGAGGTTCCTAATGAGGATGACGAATCAGCGGAAGAATAATTACTTTTGATGGTCATACTCATGAAATCTATTACGAAATGTTTATAAGTGAATTCTATTGGCTGATATAAGGAATAAACTTTCCTGTCGGTATTAGTGTAACTAGGCATTCGCTCAAGAGCTTGACCGAATGCCAAGTTTTCTAAAAAAATTAAAGGAATATACCTTTAATTTGTTGAAATAACTAGAGTATTAATCCTTTTTAAAGCTGTAATTATTTCAAGAAATAATTGGTAGTTGAGCATACATTAACAAAAGTCTAAGGTGTATGCTGAATTTGGAGGTGCCTTCTTTGAATAACAGTGAAATAATAGTAAGTCTTGATATTGGAACATCTAAAATTAAAGTAATTATTGGGGAAGTATTAAATGATTCCCTTAATATTATTGGTGTTGGTACTGCAAAATCAAAAGGCATGAAAAAAGGTACCATCGTAGATATAGATCAAACGGTTCAATCCATTCGAAATGCTGTTGAGCAAGCAGAAAGAATGGTTGGAATGCATATAGAAAGTGTTGTAGTTGGAATTAATGGCAGTCATATAGGTCTTCAACCTTGTCATGGTGTTGTAGCGGTACAAAGCGAGAACCGTGAAATAGGGGATGAAGATATAAAAAGAGTGATTGATGGCGCACAAGTGGTATCTGTCCCTCCTGAGCGTGAGATTATTGATGTTATTCCTAAACAATTTATTGTAGATGGTTTAGATGAGATTACGGACCCAAGAGGGATGATTGGTGTCCGTTTAGAAATGGAAGGAACGATCATTACTTGTTCTAAAACCGTCTTACATAATATTCTAAAATGTGTTGAAAGAGCCAATCTGCAAGTAGCTGACATTTGTCTACAGCCCCTTGCTGCAGGTACAATAGCTTTATCTCCTGATGAAAAAAATATGGGAGTAGCACTTATTGAGGTTGGTGCAGGCTGTACAACTGTATCTGTCTTCGAGAGCGATGGGCTGCAAGCTACAAGTGTCTTAAGTTTAGGTGGTAACAATATTACCAAAGATTTATCGATAGGGTTAAGGACCACTACAGAAGAAGCAGAAGATGCAAAGCTGAATTACGGACATGCATTTTATGATGATGCACAGGAAGATGAAACTTTCGATGTCTCTGTAATTGGAAGTAATCAGAAACAGACTTATAATCAGCTGGAAATTGCCGATATGATTGAAGCGAGACTTGAAGAAATTTATGCCTTTGCCGAAAGAGAAATTAGGAAAGCCGGGTTTAACGAACTTCCTGGTGGATATGTATTGACTGGTGGTACAATGGCTATGCCTGGTGTATTAGAATTGGCACAAGATTTATTCCATTCTAACGTACGTATAGCTATTCCCGATTATATTGGAGTCAGAGAGCCTCAATTTACCGCGGGGGTTGGTATACTGCAATTTGCTTATCAAAATGCAAAAATTCAAGGCAAAGAGTTCTTCCCTGCTGTGGTATCTGAGACACATGAACCAGTAAAACCAAAACGTCATTCAAATTCTAATCAAGTAAAAAATCATGAACCAAAAGAGAAGAAAAAGAAAGAATCTGGAAAAGTAGCAAATCTATTTAAATATTTCTTTGATTGAGCAATAAAATTTCAATAGGTTGATTTTGCATATAGTTTAGGAGGAACCAAAAATGTTAGAGTTTGATACAAATATGGAGGAACTAGCAAATATAAAAGTAATCGGCGTTGGTGGAGGCGGAAATAATGCTGTAAACCGAATGATAGAACATGGTGTTGAAGGTGTGGAATTTATTGCTGTCAACACAGATGCACAAGCACTGAATCTTTCAAAAGCTGAAATTAAAATTCAAATAGGCGGGAAATTGACACGTGGATTAGGAGCGGGTGCTAATCCTGAAGTTGGAAAAAAAGCAGCTGAAGAAAGTAAAGAACAAATTGAAGAAGTACTGCAAGGTGCGGATATGGTATTTGTTACTGCCGGAATGGGTGGTGGTACTGGAACTGGTGCTGCTCCGGTTATCGCTCAAGTAGCCAAAGATTTAGGTGCTTTGACGGTAGGTGTTGTAACAAGACCTTTCTCTTTTGAAGGAAGAAGACGCTCTACGCAGGCAATTTCCGGTATCGATTCTTTAAAAGAAGCAGTAGATACATTGATTGTTATTCCTAATGATCGATTACTTGAAATAGTAGATAAGAATACTCCTATGCTAGAGGCTTTCCGTGAAGCTGATAACGTATTAAGACAAGGTGTTCAAGGTATTTCCGATTTGATTGCAAAACCAGGCCTTATCAATGTGGACTTTGCTGACGTGAAAACCATTATGCATGATAAAGGCTCTGCTTTAATGGGTATTGGGATTGCAACTGGGGAAACAAGAGCAACAGAGGCTGCGAAAAAGGCTATTTCCTCCCCATTACTTGAAACGTCCATTGATGGTGCACATGGCATTTTAATGAATATTACTGGTGGTACGAACCTAAGCCTTTATGAAGTACAGGAAGCTGCCGATCTAGTAACTTCTGCTGCTGATAAAGAAGTGAATGTAATCTTTGGTTCTGTAATCAATGAGAACTTATCGGACGAAATTGTTGTAACAGTTATCGCAACAGGTTTTGATGAAATTACGAAGAAACCTGAACACAGTCACAGACAACAACGTCCAGTGGTTAATTATAAACAGCATGCTGCCACAAATGAAGAAACAATACAAAGAGAACAGGCACCAAGAGAGCAAGCTCCACGAGAAAGAGAGCAATCATCTAGAGAACAGCAGGCACCTAGAGAACAAATCCAACGTCCAAGACAAGAAGAGGACGAGCTTGATATTCCAACATTCTTAAGAAACCGGAATAGAAATAGAAGATAATAAAGTGAGTTCAAGAGTTTTTCGATACCTTGGTATTTATTTTTCCTGCCCGTCAAAATACTCTTATTGAATTCACATTTAGCCGGATATTTTCAGGTCACATAGTAAATAGCTATGCAGTTTTATGCTGCATAGCTATTTTTTTTCGCAGGTTAACTGGCTGTTAATGAAAAGGAGATTTAGAAAACAAGAATTGTAATTAGGGAACTAACAGCTAGTCAAACGCCCGATTCGTTCAAAGGCCTGCGGGTCTCTCCTTATGGTACTACGCTCAGTGGAGGAGAAAGTAATCCCACTGAGTGAGGTTTCACTTTATCTCCACGTTGCATACTTCCACTAGAAAACTATTCTTAGAGAAAGCTGATTTACCTCCGACATTCTTATCAATAAGTAGTTAAAATAAGCTCAATTTTGCATACAAGAATTGACAGACTTTGCTTGTCATTTTAGATATACTTTTAAAAAAAGATAAGATAATGAAAGAAAAAAAAGGAATAGAAACAGTTCTTAAAGGTAGAAGAGAGGAAGTTTACTATTGACAATCTATCTTGATGCTGTTTGGGCGTTAAACTTTTTCCTGGATTTAATGCTCCTCTTGTTAACTCAAATACTTGCAAGAGACAGTACTAGAAAATTAAGAGTAGTTTTTGGGGCTTTTGTTGCTTCCACGATGGTCCCTATCACTATTTATTTCCCTGATTCTGTTTTTACAAGTGTAATAGGTAAAATTCTATTTTCTGTTTTTATTATATTTTGTTCTTTTGGTTTTATAACAAAATATAGATTTTCTAAGCTTTTACTTCTTTTTTATTTTGTAACCTTTACTACTGGAGGTGGATTAATTGCGCTTCATTTTCTATTCTCTAGTCCAATTTCGGTGAGAACCAATGGTTTGGTTACTTTTAATAGTGGATATGGAGACCCTGTCAGTTGGTTATTTGTAATTATAGGATTTCCTATTGTTTGGATGTTTACAAAAGCCCGTATGGACAAGCACGTATCCGAAAAAATCCGTTATGACCAGCTTTGTTCCGTTACGATTCAAATAAAGGATAATAGTTACTCTACGAATGGCTATATTGATAGCGGGAATCAGTTACTCGACCCACTGACCAAAAAACCGGTCATCATATGTGATCAGTCTTTTCTGAGTAATTGGTTCACAGAGGAGGAATGGTCCAAGGTAAAACTAGCGCATGATACATTGAACATAGATGAAATACCAAATGAATGGCAACACCTGATCCAAATTGTTCCATACCAGGGAGTTCAGGGTAATAACATGTTTTTATTTACGATTAGACCAGAGAAACTTATCGTTACTTATGGGGAGCAACAAATCATGACAAAGAAAGTATTAATAGGGATTCAGTTCGCCGAGCTTGTTAAAGACAATCGCTACCATTGTCTACTACATCCACAAATAATACAGTTAGCTGCTATTCATTCAGCTTAAGAGGAGAGATGATTGGTGAAATTGTGGAAATTACGTCTTCAATTAAAGTGGTATAAATTTCTAAGAAAGTTAGGAATTAAGCGTGATGAAATTTATTACATAGGAGGAAGTGAGGCACTACCTCCGCCTTTATCAAAAGAAGAAGAACAGGAGCTGCTTATATTGCTTCCTAAAGGTGATAAAACAGCCAGAGCAGTACTAATAGAACGTAATCTGCGGTTAGTAGTTTATATTGCAAGGAAGTTTGAGAATACAGGTATTAATATTGAGGATTTAATAAGTATTGGAACGATTGGCTTAATTAAAGCTGTTAACACATTTAATCCGGAGAAAAAGATAAAATTGGCGACCTATGCATCAAGGTGTATCGAAAATGAGATACTTATGTACTTGCGAAGAAATAATAAGTTAAAGTCGGAAGTATCTTTTGATGAACCGTTAAATATAGATTGGGATGGAAATGAATTGCTGTTATCAGACGTTCTTGGGACAGATGATGATATTATTACAAAAGCCCTTGAATCTGATGTTGATAAAAGTCTCCTTAAGGATGCTTTATCTAAATTAAATGATCGAGAGAAACAAATTATGGAATTAAGATTTGGTCTGATAGGCGAGGATGAGAAGACACAAAAAGATGTAGCAGATATGTTGGGAATTTCTCAGTCCTATATTTCCCGTCTGGAAAAGAAAATTATCCGCCGATTAAAAAAGGAATTTAACAAGATGGTATAAGGAAAAGAATTTAGTACCATTTTTTACAAAAGTATGAGACTGCATAAAAACCCTTCCAGGAGGAGATACTGTCCTTGAACAGCATCAACATCTGGGAGGGTAAACATAATGACTAGACATAAAGTAGAAATATGTGGCGTTGATACATCGAAACTACCAGTACTCACCAATGAAGAAATGAGAGCGTTGTTCATTCGTGTGCAACAGGAAGATGACTTATCAGCACGTGAAGAACTAGTAAATGGAAATTTACGATTAGTGCTTAGTGTAATCCAGCGATTTAATAATCGTGGGGAATATGTTGATGATCTTTTTCAAGTAGGTTGTATCGGATTGATGAAATCAATTGATAATTTTGATTTAGGACATAATGTCAGATTTTCGACGTATGCTGTTCCTATGATTATTGGAGAGATAAGAAGATATTTAAGGGATAATAATCCGATTAGAGTATCTCGCTCTTTGCGGGATATTGCTTACAAAGCATTACAAGTAAGAGAAAAGCTTATTAATAAATCTTCTAAGGAACCAACTCCTGCTGAAATTGCTGAAGAAATGGGAATACCCCATCAAGATATTGTTTTTGCAATGGATGCCATCCAAGATCCTGTTTCTTTATTTGAGCCGATATATAATGACGGAGGGGATCCAATCTTTGTAGTAGATCAAATAAGTGATGAAAAAGATAAAGATTCATCCTGGGTAGATAAAATCTCGTTAAAAGAAGGAATGTACAAGCTTAATGAAAGAGAAAAAATGATTTTAAACAAACGATTTTTCCAAGGTAAGACACAAATGGAGGTTGCTGATGAAATTGGTATTTCTCAAGCACAGGTGTCTAGATTAGAAAAAGCAGCAATCAGCCAAATGAACAGACAAATGTTTGAAGGATAAAATGGTATTTATAGCATTATTTACCTAATAGTGGAAAAAGGGAAAGGGTGATAGCCTTTTCCCTTTTCTTTATTTGTAAAGCCGAAGCTTTATATGTTGTTTTAATCCTTCGAAGTAGATAGAAAATGTTGATTAATTGAATTCAAAGTAATGCATAATGGCGCTCTGGGAATGACCTGAAAATATGCGCTCGTAATTTCCGCTGCGGGCAGTACGCTTTCCGCGGGCAACGCCTCAGCCTCCTCGGAAGAAAACCGCTTCCTGCGGGGTCTTCGGCTGTTGCTTTTCCCGCAGGAGTCGACTGCCCTCCGCTCCAATCACTTCCTGTTAAGGGGAGCTTTCTCCATCCATGAGGTTTAAAAGCACAATCTAGCGGAGGAAATACACGGAGACTCCTACGGGAGGACAGGCCTAGGTGAGACCCCGCAGAGACGACAGTCTCGAGGAGGCTCAGCAGCCGCCCGTGGAAAGCGCAGTGTATTTCCGGAGCGGTTTTTATGCACTATACTGAATTAAACTAATCAGAAGTCTATCTATATTGCTTAACAAACAATATCATCTTGAAAACAACCAAGAAGAAAAGGGCATCGCTGAAATCTAAGCGACTAACAAAGTATTTTGGTGAATATCTATAGATAAAAGGAATTATTAAGCACTTCTGCATATAATTACTATAAGTGGGGTGATAATTTTGGTGACATTATCAGAATTACAATTAAAGGATGTTATATTAATTGAAGATGGCAGAAGGTTAGGGAACATATCAGATCTGGAAATTAACCCAGTAACAGGAAAAATTGAGTCTATTATATTGATGGTAAGAGAGAAGAAAGGGAACTTCTTTAGTAAAGCTGATGAAATAGTCATTGACTGGAATCAAATCGTACGGATCGGATCAGACGTTATTCTAGTTAGAGATGAAAAAAGCCCACTACTATTAACGAATGGACACAAGAATGGATGAAATCATCGGGTGAAATATGATAAAATAAGACCAACAAACTAAAGTCAGGGGGATTTCTAATTGAACGAACCATTTCAATATTCTAATGAATCCTTTTTACATATAGAAAAGTGGCAAAAAATCAATCCCAGTTTAAAAGCCGGTTTTACAACGAGAAAAGGGGGTATAAGTAAATCTCCTTACCATTCATTGAATTTTGGATTTCATGTAGATGATTTGGCTGCGGATGTTCTAGAAAACAGAAAGATTTTAGCACAGAAGCTAGAAATTCCACTTAAGGATTGGGTAACTGGAGAGCAAGTCCATCATACTGAAATAAAGGTAATAGATGATAGAGATAGGGGAAAAGGTTCCCTAACCAATCTTGATGCACTAAAAGGAATAGATGGACTAATTACAAATAAAAAAGGGGTCCTCTGTACTGCATTTTTTGCGGATTGTGTCCCCTTATTTTTTTATGATCCAGTTACATCATACATTGGAATTGCTCATGCAGGGTGGAAGGGTTCGGTTAATCGAATGGCAGAAAAAATGGTTGCCAGATTTCAGGCATTAGGAGTCAATATTTCTGATTTACTGGTAACGATTGGTCCTTGTATCTCTATGGAACAGTATGAAGTTGATGAAGTAGTAGCTTCTCATATTGATTACAAATTAAGAGGAAAAGTGCTTATAGAAAAAGATAACAATCGCTATTTGCTAAATTTAAAACAATTAAACGTAGAAATTCTTTTACAAACGGGTATATTACGTCATAATATAGATGTGACAAACTATTGCACCTACAATGATAAGGACATATTTTTTTCGCACCGTAGGGACAAAGGCAGAACAGGGAGAATGCTGGGTTTCCTAGGCTACATAGACTCTTAACAACTGTGAGAGGAGAATTAGTAATGGATGTACAAACGAACTTACAAAAGATCAAAGATAAAATAGGACAAGCATGTGAAAAAAGTAATCGCAATATAGAGGATATTACCATTATTGGAGTGACGAAGTATGTTACAATAGAACGAGCCGAAGAAGCAATTGAGGCAGGGATAACGAATCTTGGCGAAAATAGAAATGAAGGCTTCTTAGAGAAATATAATAAACTTACAAACAAAGCAACATGGCATTTTATCGGTAGCCTCCAAACCAGAAAAGTCAAAGATATTATAGATAACATTGACTATCTTCACTCGCTTGACAGAGAATCACTTGCAAAGGAAGTCAACAAGCGTGCAACTGCACCTGTTAACTGCTTCGTGCAGGTTAATGTAAGTGGTGAGGAATCAAAGCATGGAATGGAGCCTGAAGAAGTGCTTCCATTTATTGAGAACCTAAGAGTATATGAAAATATTCATATAGTAGGATTAATGACAATGGCCCCACATATTGATGATTCTGAAAAAATTAGAGGATATTTCAGAAAATTGGCGAATCTAAGAGATATAATTAAAGATAAAAATTTCAAACACGCACCCTGTACTTTCTTGTCAATGGGAATGAGTAATGACTTTGAGATTGCAATTGAAGAAGGTGCTACTCATATACGTATTGGGACAAGTCTTGTAGGATAGTGCGACTTAATTTTAGGTAGAATGAGGTGAGGCAATGAGTATTAAATCAAAAATCAAAAACTTTTTTGTCGATGAAGAATACGAATATGAATATGTAGAGGAAGAACAATTGCCAGAAATAAAGCCTGAACAATCGAAGAAAAACAAACAAAATGTCGTAAGTTTAACCTCTTTACAGCAGCCGAATTCAAAAGTAGTGCTGTGTGAACCTAGAACCTATAATGAAGCTCAAGAGATAGCTGATAATATTATGAGCAAACGAGCAGTCGTTGTTAACTTACAGCGAGTAGATCATCATCAAGCAGTGCGTATTATTGATTTTCTAAGTGGAACGGTATACGCATTAAGTGGTGATATCCAGAAGTTGGGTGCGGAAACATTTTTATGCACACCAGAGAATATTGATGTCTCAGGGACAATAACAAGCAGTTTGACGAACGAAGATGATTTTAACAAAGGATGGTAGCAGGTATGTTTCAATTATGGCAAGTGCTTGATTTAGCTTTAAATATTTACAGTTGGGGAATTATTATATATATTTTTATGTCTTGGTTTCCTGGCGCAAGAGAATCTACATTCGGGGAGATATTAGGAAAAATTACTGAACCATATTTAGAAATGTTCCGTAAATTCATTCCACCACTTGGAATGATTGATTTCTCACCAATCATTGCAATCTTTGTATTACATTTAGCAAGAAATGGCCTGCTGCAGTTCTTTAACATGTTTTTATTCTAAGAGGAGTTTATCATGGATATCTATCAACACTTTAGAAAAGATGAACAACCCTTTATCGATAAGGTATTATCATGGAAAGATCAAGTGGAGAGGTCTTTTGTTCCTAAGCTAACGGATTTCGTAGATCCAAGAGAACAACAAATATTAGATTTAATTATTGGAACTAATAAGGAAGATATAAAACTTGTAATGAATGGTGGAAATGAAGCAGCAGAAAGAAAACGAGCCATTATCGCTCCTTTTTATGAAGAGGTTCCAATTGAGTTGTTCCAATTAACGCTCTTAGAAGCTACATATCATGATAAATTTATATCTTTAGAACATCGTGATGTTATGGGCGCTTTTTTATCCTTAGGCATAAAACGTCAAAAGCTAGGCGATATTTATGTGGCGGATGGAATCATACAAATTGTTACTACAAACGATATTGCTCTTTATATCAAAACGAATCTAAATTCTATAAAAAAAACAAGTGTCTTCTTTGAAGAGAAGCCATTTTCTCACTTAAAACAAAAAGATGAAAATTGGGTAGAAGCAGAACATACGGTATCTTCCTTGAGATTGGATGCGGTAATGAAGGAGATGTATCGCATTTCGCGGGGGGATGCTTCTGTATTTATTAAGAAACAGCTTGTAAAAGTAAATTACAAGGTTGTCGAAGATATTAGTTATACCCTTCAAGTGGGTGACATGGTTTCTCTCAGAGGGAAAGGCCGATGCAAATTAAAACAGATTAATGGGCAAACAAAGAAAGAAAAATGGCGAATAGTAGTAGCTTCACTTAAGTAATTTTTTTATTTGGCAGGATTTATAAATTTCATGTCGAATTATAACAAAATATATAACAGAATTAATTCCCTAAGGAGGTGGCCCGTGTGCCATTAACACCACTAGATATTCACAATAAAGAGTTTACAAAAAGTTTTCGTGGATATGATGAAGATGAGGTCAATGAATTTTTAGACCAAGTAATTAAAGATTATGAAATGGTAATTCGTGATAAAAAGGACTTGCAGGAACAAGTAACCCAGCTCACTGAGAGGCTTGGTCATTTTACGGATATTGAAAATACACTTAATAAATCTATCTTAGTAGCTCAGGAAACAGCAGAGGAACTTAAAGGAAGTGCATCTAAGGAATCTAAGCTTATCATAAAAGAAGCAGAGAAGAATGCAGATCGTATCATTAATGAAGCACTAACCAAATCAAGACAAATCTCTATTGAAGTGGAAGAGTTAAAGAAACAAGCGAAAGTATTCCGAACACGCCTTAAAATGTTAGTGGAAGCCCAATTGGAAATGATTAAGACAGATGATTGGGACGATTTATTTGAAGAAGATGTAGAAGAAGGCCTAGAACTTCTCGAAAATAAATCCTAAATCTTGACGAAAACTAAATATTTACATATAATTTTTTACACAAAGGTAAATATCATTGGATAAATACGTTGACGGAGACAGTATAAAAGGAGAGTTACTGTATAGCGAGCCAGGGGCTGGTGTAAGCCTGGTCAGTACAACTTTTAGAATATCACTCCCCAGTATCCATTACGAATGAAGTAGTAGTGGACGGTTCATCCCCGTTACGGATTCGAGTGAATTTAAATTTTAATTTAAATTTATAAGGGTGGTACCGCGAGCAAGTCTTCTCGTCCCTTTTGGGATGCGGAGGCTTTTTTAGTATATGAAATTGAAGGAGGAAGCTGTATGGACTACAAAGACACGTTATTAATGCCAGATACAAAGTTTAAAATGCGTGGAAATCTGCCAAATAAAGAGCCAATAAGACAAGAACAATGGGATAATGAAAATATTTATGAAAAGGTACAAGAACGCACAAAAGGAAGACCACTTTTTGTTTTACATGATGGGCCTCCATTTGCAAATGGTGATCTTCATATTGGTCATGCGTTAAATAAAATTTTAAAAGATATAATTGTCCGTCATAAATCTATGGCAGGCTATCATGCTCCTTATGTTCCTGGTTGGGATACACATGGTTTACCGATTGAAACGGCTTTAGCTAAGAAGAAAATTGACCGTAAGAAAATGAGTATTGCAGAATTTAGGCAAAAATGTGCAGAGTATGCATTAAGTCAAGTTGACGGACAACGTGAACAATTCAAGCAGCTCGGTGTAAGAGGGGATTGGAATAATCCTTATATAACTTTAACAAAAGATTTCGAAGCAGCTCAAATTCAAGTGTTTGGAGAAATGGCGAAGAAAGGGTATATATACAAAGGATTAAAGCCTGTATATTGGTCTCCAACCTCTGAATCTGCCTTAGCAGAAGCGGAAATCGAATACTATGACAAACGATCTGCATCGATTTATGTTGCGTTTGAAGTAAAAGATGGTAAAGGTGTATTAGAGCAAGGAGATAAAATCGTAATCTGGACAACAACCCCATGGACCATTCCAGCAAACTTAGGAATTAGTTTACATCCAGATCTAGATTATGATGTTGCAAGAGTGGGAGAAGATAACTTCGTAGTAGCTCATGAACTCCTAGAAACTGTTGCGGCTGAACTAGGTTGGGAAAATTATGAAGTCGTTAAATCATTTAAAGGTCAAAAAGCCGATAGAGTGGTAGCGAAGCATCCGTTCTATGACCGAGATTCTATTGTAATGCTTGGAAATCACGTTACAACCGATGCTGGAACAGGCTGTGTTCATACGGCTCCAGGACACGGGGAAGATGACTTCTATGTTGGGAAACAATATGGCTTAGAAGCGTTATCTCCAGTCGATGACAAGGGTGTATTCACTGCAGAAGCACCAGGATTTGAAGGTCTATTCTATGATGACGCTAATAAAGTGGTAACAGAGAAATTAGAGGCTGCTGGTGCATTATTAAAAATGGGCTTTATTACTCACTCTTATCCACATGACTGGCGTACAAAGAAACCAACCATTTTCCGTGCGACTTCACAGTGGTTTGCTTCTATTAAAGATTTCCGTGAAGATATCCTAGACGAGATCAAGAAAGTAAACTGGTACCCAAATTGGGGAGAAACAAGACTCTATAACATGGTCCGGGACCGGGAAGACTGGTGTATTTCACGACAACGTACATGGGGCGTTCCAATTCCAGTATTCTACGGAGAAGACGGTACTCCAATTATTACGGATGAAACAATTGAACATGTATCTAAATTGTTTGCGGAGCATGGTTCAAATGTATGGTTCGAAAGAGAAGCCAAGGATTTATTGCCAGAAGGATTTACTTCAGAACATAGTCCGAATGGTAAGTTTACGAAAGAAACAGACATCATGGACGTGTGGTTTGACTCTGGATCTTCACACCAAGCTGTTCTTCTAACACGTGAAGGCCACAGGAGACCAGCTGATGTGTATTTAGAGGGTAGTGATCAATATCGTGGATGGTTTAACTCATCTCTTTCTACTGCTGTAGCGGTAACAGGTCAGGCGCCATACAAGAATATTGTAAGCCATGGATTTGTTCTTGATGGAGACGGACGAAAGATGAGTAAATCAATAGGTAACGTCGTATTACCTTCTAAAGTGTTAAAACAATATGGTGCAGATATTTTACGTTTATGGGTAGCTTCTGTGGACTACCAAGCGGATGTGCGTATCTCGGATGATATCTTAAAACAAATCTCTGAAGCATATCGTAAGATTCGTAATACATTCCGCTTCATCCTGGGCAATTTAGCTGACTTCGATCCAGCAACAGATCGTGTTGAAGATAGTGAGCTAGAAGAAGTGGATCGTTACATGCTTCACCGTTTGCAAGGATTAGTAGCTAGTGTTCAGGAGAGCTATAATAAATTTGAGTACTCACCAATTTATCATCAAATCCATAACTTCTGTACTGTTGATTTAAGTTCCTTCTATTTAGATTTTGCGAAGGATATTCTGTATATCGAAGCGAAGGATAATAAACGTCGCCGCAGTATTCAAACTGCTTATTATGAAATTTTAACAACACTTGTTCAATTATTAACCCCAATTATTCCGCATACAGCAGAAGAAGTTTGGGAATTCATTCCTGGTGAAAAACCAGAGAGTGTACAATTGACAGACATGCCTGAGCCAAGAAAAATACCTGGGTTAAATGAAGATAAATGGGATCACTTTATGAAAGTTAGAGATGACGTGCTTAAAGCATTGGAAGAAGCTAGAAACAATAAAGTCATCGGTAAGTCTCTTGATGCTAAAATTACCCTAGTGCCGAAAGACAGCGAAACAAAAGAAGTATTGCAATCTATGGAATATCTCCATCAATACTTAATTGTTTCTGAAGTAGTGCTTGAAGAAGCATCGGCAAATGCAAAAGAATATAAATTTGTCCATGTTCTAGTTGAGAAACATCCAGCTGAGAAATGTGAACGCTGCTGGGTTTCATCTGACACCGTTGGACATGATCACGATCATCCGACATTATGTACACGTTGTGCAGGCATTGTAAAAGAAAATTATAGCGAGTAAGAATAAAAATACTCCTCTTTTCGTAGAGGAGTATTTTTGTTTATGATTTTATTATTAATATTAAGTAATATAAATAGACTTCTGATTAAGTTAAATTCAAGATAGTGCGTAAAAAACCGCTCCGGAAATACACTACGCTTTCCGCGGGCGCTGCTGAGCCTCCTCGAGACTTTCGTCTCTGCGGGGTCTCAGCTAGGCTTTTCATCCCGCAGGAGTCTCCGTGTATTTCCTCCGCTAGTATAGCGCTATAAAGAAAACACAACTCCTCATAAGAAGTGATTGTAGCGAAGGGCAGGCGACTCCTGCGGGAAAAGCAACAAGCGAAGACCCCGCAGGAAGTGAGGGGGTTCAAAGGCTAAGAACGCCCCATCCTGGGGCAACGCCTTTGTGACCAACGTCCTGTTGGCCCGAGGCTGAGACGTTGCCCGCGGAAAGCGTACTGCCCGCAGCGGAAATCACCAGCATATATTTACAGTGTGTTTTCGGTATGACACGATAAACTATCTTGAATTCAGTTAATCAGCTTTTTCTATCGACTTCATAACAAAAAAGTGCTACTTACTATACGCTTAACATTGAAAAATTAACCATAAACGTATAAGATAAATAAGACTTAAGTTAGATTCGGGGGAGAAGAAATGTATTGGTATTATCTCGTTGCAATCATCATTATCGGAATAGATCAATTAACAAAATGGATTGTTGTAAAAACAATGGAAATAGGAGAAAGTATTACTGTAATTGATGGCTTCTTCTATTTAACATCACACCGTAATCAAGGAGCTGCCTGGGGAATACTTCAAGGGCAAATGGGTTTCTTCTATATTATTACCATTATAGTTGTTCTTGGAGTTATTTTTTACATGCAAAAATACGCGAAATACGATAAAATTTTAGGCTTAGGATTAAGTTTTATCTTAGGTGGAGCAATCGGGAATTTTATCGACCGTTTGTTGAGACAAGAAGTGGTTGACTTCTTCAATTTCTACATATTTAACTATAATTTCCCTATTTTTAATATAGCTGATTCTGCTTTAACGATTGGTGTAGTATTGGTTATTATCTCAACCATCCGAGAAGAAACAAAGAAAGGAAAATAATGAAATGAGTACTTTTCAACATATTGTCACAGAGGAGCAAGCAAAGGCCAGAGTAGATAAACTACTTTCCGATATTAACCCAGAGATTTCCCGCTCACAGATCCAATCCTGGATCAGTGATGGGTACGTAACAGTAAATGGAGAAGCCGTTAAAGCAAATTACAAATGCCAAACTAAAGATCTTGTAGAATGGTCTATTCCAGAAGTAGAACCGTTACACATTACCGGAGAAAATATTCCGTTAGATATTGTCTATGAAGATGGAGATTTATTGGTTGTTAATAAACCAAAAGGAATGGTTGTCCATCCATCTGCTGGCCATCAAAGTGGTACACTTGTCCACGCTTTACTTTATCATTGTGATGATCTTTCAGGTATCAATGGTGTAGAGCGACCAGGAATTGTGCACCGTATTGATAAAGATACGAGTGGGCTATTAGTGGTTGCTAAGAATGACTTTACACATGTTCAGCTATCTGAGCAGCTAGCATCAAAAGAAATTAAACGAGCTTATGAGGCAATTGTCCATGGTGAGATACCTCATGAAACAGGTCTAATTGACGCGCCGATTGGCAGAGATTCCAAAGACAGACAGAAAATGGGCGTTGTAGAAAATGGCAAGCCTGCTGTAACTCATTTTCGAGTAATATCACGCTTTCCGGATTATACGCATATCGAATGTAGACTGGAAACAGGAAGAACGCATCAAATTCGTGTGCACATGAGATATATTGGCTATCCATTAGTAGGTGACCCGAAGTATGGTCAAAGAAAAACATTGGATACAGATGGACAAGCCCTACATGCAAAGGTGCTAGGCTTTAAGCATCCTAGAAAACAGGAATGGATGGAGTTTGAGGCAGAGCCGCCACAGTACTTTGCAGACACATTGGATTATATTAAGAAATTGTATTGACATATTCCAAAGAGTTTGAAATAATGTAACTAAGTTAATAAAGAGTCCTTTTAAAGATAGTCCCGTGAGGCTAAAAAAGGTATCGGATGAACGGTGTCATTACCGATACAAAACCCTTTTTTCCTTATGGAAAAAAGGGTTTTTTTATGTAAAGCTTCATTTTTAATGACTTGAAAGGGTGCAACAAATGAAAAAGAAAACCGAAATACTAGATGCAGCAGCGATAAACCGTGCCTTAACGCGAATGGCACATGAAATTCTTGAAAAAAATAAAGGTGGAGAGAATCTTGTTTTAATTGGGATTAAGACGAGAGGTGTCCCAATCGCCCAAAGACTCAAAGAGAAGATTAAGCAAATTGAATCCATTGATGTGCCAGTAGGTGAGATAGATATTACTTTATATCGTGACGATTTGGAAAAAACAACGATTCATGATGAGCCAGAGTTAAAAGCTACTAATATTAACGTAGAACTAACCGGCAAGACTGTTGTGCTAGCTGATGATGTATTATTTACAGGTAGAACGGTACGTGCTGCAATGGATGCAGTAATGGATCTGGGCAGACCGTCACAAATTCAATTAGGAGTACTGGTGGATAGAGGGCATAGGGAATTACCAATTCGCGCAGATTATGTTGGTAAGAATATACCTACCTCTGACAAAGAGATTATTGTTGTTCGTTTAGAAGAAACGGATCAAGCTAATTTAGTATCCATTTATGAAAAATAAAATAAGGAATCAACTTTTAACTAAATCCAGAGAGGTTTAGAAAGTTGCTAATTTGTAAACGTGTATTTTCTGAATTTGTACACGTCTACCCCTTTGCAGCTTTCTGCAAAGGGGTTTTTTAATGCCAATAATGATTCCTTTTATGAGGGAGAGAGTAGTATGAAAAGGGATTTTATATCAGTAGAACAATTATCAGTAGAAGAGATTTATAAGGTAATGAATCTAGCGGAGTATTATCGTCTGGAAGACATTCATTTAAATAATGGGTATTTCGTTGCTAATTTATTCTTTGAGCCTAGCACAAGAACAAAGATGAGCTTTGTTGTAGCAGAGAGACGATTAGGATTAGAAGTACTCGATTTTCATGCGGAAGCATCTAGTGTACTAAAAGGAGAATCTCTCTATGATACGGCAAAAACTTTTGAAGCGATTGGTGCAAATATGCTAGTCATTCGCCATGAAGCTGATGATTGGTATGAGGAGCTTCAAAACAAACTTTCGATCCCCATCATAAACGCTGGAGCTGGCAAGCAGGAGCATCCTACTCAGTGTATGCTTGATCTTTTAACCATCTATCAGGAGTTTCATACTTTCGAAGGTTTAAAAATCTGTATTGTCGGTGATATCAGGCATAGTCGAGTAGCGAGGTCTAATGCTAACGCTTTAAAAAGGCTCGGGGCAGATGTAAGCTTATGCGCTGCTCCGGGTTTTGAGGATGCTTCTCTGGATTTTCCATATATGACGATCGATGAAGCGGCAGATAAGTGTAATGTTCTTATGCTACTCCGTATCCAGCATGAACGCCATGAATATCAATCTGAAACAACGAATTATCTTGAACAATATGGACTTACGAAATGCCGCGAAAGAAGAATGAAACCGAATGCGATTATTATGCATCCAGCACCGATAAATCGTAATGTCGAGATCGATACGGATTTAGTCGAATGCGAACGGTCACGGATTTTTAAACAAATGAACAATGGTGTTTATATTCGTATGGCTACGATGATGTACTTATTCAAAGAATGGGGGATGACCAATGAAAGTCTTACTAACAAATGGCAAACGTTTGCTACCATCTAATGAATTAATTGATTGTGAAGTATTAATTGAGGATAACCAGATTAAAAAAATTGCAACAGGGATTCAAGAGGATGCGAACGAAACGGTAAATCTAAAAGGGAACCTTATTTTACCAGGTTTTATTGATGTCCACATTCACCTAAGAGAACCAGGGGGAGAACATAAAGAAACGATTCTTACTGGCACGAAAGCTGCTGCTCGTGGTGGATATACGACGGTATGTGCCATGCCAAACACGAATCCAGTGCCGGACAGCGCCCAATCGGTAAAGGCATTATTGGAAAGAATCGAGAGTGATGCTCAAGTGCGTGTATTACCATATGCTTCTATTACAAAGGGGCTTAAAGGAGAAGAATTAACGAATATTAAAGAGCTTGCAGAGATGAATGTATTTGCTTTTACAGATGATGGAGTTGGAATTCAAACCGCTGATCAAATGCTTCAAGCAATGCGGCTAGCAAGTAAAGCTGGTGTCCCAGTAGTTGCCCATTGTGAGGATAATTCCCTTATTTATGGTGGAGTTGTTCATGATGGGAAAGTAAGTCAAAGACTAGGTTTACCGGGTATTCCTTCTTTAGCGGAATCCGTTCAGATTGCTAGAGATGTATTACTAGCAGAAGAAGCGAATTGTCATTATCATGTTTGCCATGTAAGTACAAAGGAATCGGTACGTGTCATACGTGACGCAAAACGAGCGGGTATTCATGTAACTGCTGAAGTAACACCGCACCATCTATTATTGAACGAAAGCGACATCTTAAAAAATGATGCAAATTACAAAATGAATCCACCTTTGCGTTCGAAAGAAGATCAAGAGGCATTGTTGGAAGCTCTTTTAGACGGAACCATTGATTTTATTGCAACAGATCATGCGCCACATGCTGCAGATGAGAAAGCAAAAGGGATGCTCGATGCACCATTTGGAATTGTGGGATTAGAAACAGCATTTCCACTACTTTATACGCACCTTGTAAAAACGAACAAAATTACACTGGCCCAATTAGTAGAATGGATGACAGTGAAACCGGCAAAAACATTTGGCTTACCATATGGAGTTCTTGAGGAAAATCATATAGCAGACATCACTGTAGTTCAATTAGATGAAGGAACGGCAATTGACAAAGAAACTTTCTATTCCAAAGGGAAAAACACTCCTTTTAATGGATGGAAGGTTTATGGAAATCCAGCTTTAACTATCGCCGAAGGAAAAATAGTTTATAGCAAGGAGGATGTACATGTTCAAACGACAATTAGTTCTTGAGGATGGAACTGTATTAATCGGAGAGGGATTCGGCAGTGAACGGGTTTCAAAAGGGGAAGTTGTATTTAACACAGGGATGACAGGATACCAAGAGGTCATTACCGACCCATCTTATTGTGGACAAATTGTGGTTATGACATATCCGCTTATTGGGAATTATGGAGTCAATCGGGATGATTTTGAAACGGTTTCTCCATACATTCATGGCCTTGTTGTAAAGGAAGCAAATGAACATCCATCGAACTTCAGAAATGAAGAAAGCTTAGATCAATTCTTAAAAGCACATGATATACCAGGAATTTCCGGCGTCGATACCCGCAAATTGACAAAAATAATTCGGAAGTACGGTACCATGAAAGCAGTCATTGCTGATATGAATGTAACAGCAGAAGAATTAGTTGCCGAAATGAAAGTGAACGAACTTCCAAGAGATGGAGTAAAACGAACATCTACAACCAGACCTTATGTTGTTCCTGGTAGAGGGTTACGTATTGTAATGGTAGATTTCGGTGCTAAGCATGGTATTTTAAGAGAATTAACAAAGCGTAATTGCCATATAACTGTTGTACCATATAACTATTCTGCAGAGAATATTTTACGACTGAAACCGGATGGGGTAATGCTGACCAATGGACCGGGAGATCCAAAAGATGTTCCGGAAGCAATTCATATGATTAAGCAAGTAATAGGCAATATTCCTATCTTTGGAATTTGCTTAGGGCACCAGTTATTGGCACTAGCAAACGGAGCAGATACAGAAAAGATGAAATTCGGCCATCGTGGTGCAAACCATCCTGTTAAAGATATACGGACTAACAAAACGTACTTAACTTCGCAAAATCATAGTTACGCTGTCAGTAAAGCGTCATTAAAAAATACTGACTTGGAATTAACGCAAATAGCACTTAACGATAACACGGTCGAAGGATTAAAACATAAAGTCTACCCAGTATTTTCAGTACAATATCATCCAGAAGCATCACCAGGACCAGAAGATACGAATTATTTATTTGATGAATTTCTCAATATAATAAAAGACAATCAAAAGAAAAAAGAGGTGGAAGTCTATGCCTAAAAATACATCTATACAGAAGATTTTAGTTATTGGTTCTGGTCCTATTATTATTGGGCAAGCGGCAGAGTTTGACTACTCGGGCACCCAAGCCTGTCAAGCTTTGAAAGAAGAAGGCTATACGGTGATATTAGCAAACTCCAATCCAGCTACAATTATGACCGACCAAACCGTAGCAGACAAAATATATATGGAGCCACTTACTGTCGAGTTTTTAACTAAAATTATTCATAAAGAAAAACCAGATGCCCTTCTACCTACTTTAGGTGGACAGACAGGATTAAATCTAGCAATGGATCTAGAGAATTCTGGGGTATTAGATAGATATGGAATCACTTTGTTAGGTACCTCTTTAGAAGCAATCCAAAAGGCTGAGGACCGAGAGCAATTTCGTGATTTAATGCAGAAGTTAAACGAACCAGTTCCAGAGAGCACCATTGTTCATACAGTGGAACAAGCACTTCGCTTCGCTGAGGAGATCGGTTTTCCATTAATCGTTCGTCCTGCATTTACACTCGGTGGAACAGGTGGTGGGATGTGCTATAATCTTGAAGATTTGAAAGAGATTACAAAAAACGGACTTTCTCTATCGCCTGTAAATCAATGTTTGATAGAACGTAATATCGCCGGGTTTAAAGAAATTGAATACGAAGTAATGCGTGATTCTAACGATCAGGCCATCGTGGTATGTAATATGGAAAATATCGATCCCGTAGGAATTCATACTGGGGATTCGATGGTCGTAGCTCCATCACAAACGCTAAGTGACAGAGAATACCATATGCTTCGAAATGCTTCCTTAAAGATTATTCGTGCTTTAAAAATAGAAGGTGGCTGTAATGTACAGCTTGCTCTGGACCCAGATAGTTTTGATTATTTTATTATTGAGGTAAATCCAAGGGTTTCCCGTTCTAGTGCACTCGCATCCAAAGCGACTGGTTATCCAATTGCAAAAGTAGCTGCGAAAATTGCAGTAGGCTATACATTGGACGAAATTATTAATCCAGTCACTGGTACTACATATGCCATGTTCGAACCATCTTTAGACTATGTTGTAACAAAAATCCCTCGTTTTCCATTTGATAAATTCATAATGGGTGACAGAAGATTGGGAACACAAATGAAAGCCACAGGAGAGATTATGGCAATTGGCCGGAATTTTGAAGAATCTTTCTTAAAGGGTATCAGGTCATTAGATAGCATTTCAGAGGAATTGTGGTTGGATACGCTGGTACTTATAAACCATGATGTGCTAGTGGAACGGGTAGTAAAAGCTGATGATGAAAGGATTTTTGTTCTTGCTGAATTACTTCGCAGGGGGATGACGGTAGAAGAACTTCATTCATTAACTAAAATAGATCGCTTTTTTTTAGTGAAGTTTCAAGCAATCGTTCAATTGGAGAAAGATATAGAAAGTAATCCATTCTCCCTTGAGATATTAAGAACAGCGAAAAGAAAAGGAATTTCAGATGTCCAATTAGCAAGACTTTGGAATACCAGTTTAGATAAGGTCTATCAACTTCGGATGGCGAATAGTATCCAACCAATTTATAAAATGGTAGATACCTGTGCTGCTGAATTTGAATCAGCAACTCCATATTTCTATAGTACGTATGAGGAAGAAAATGAATCTGTTGTAAATAATCGAAAGAAAATACTTGTATTAGGTTCTGGACCAATCCGAATCGGGCAAGGAATTGAATTTGACTATGCAACGGTTCATTCAGTGAAAGCAATTAAAGAGATGGGCTATGAAGCGATTATTATGAATAATAATCCTGAAACAGTTTCAACGGATTTTAGTATCTCCGATAAGTTGTACTTCGAACCATTAACATTAGAAGATGTGATGCATGTTGTTGAATTAGAAAGGCCAGAGGGAGTTATTGTCCAATTTGGTGGCCAAACAGCTATTAATCTTGCGGAAGGTTTAAGTCGAAGAGGTGTGAAGATTCTTGGAACAAGCTTAGAATCGATTGATGCAGCAGAAGATCGTGACAAATTTGAGCAGCTGCTTGATAATCTAAATTTGGTACGACCTAAAGGGAAAGCAGTTCGAAAATATGAAGATGCTATTACGGTAGCTAATGAGATAGGATATCCAGTCCTTGTCCGACCATCCTATGTTATTGGTGGAAGTAAGATGGAAATTGTACACCATGACGAAGAGTTACAAGCTTATTTAGCTAAATCTGACAATATTAATCCTGAACACCCTATTTTAATTGATCAGTATCTCACTGGAATGGAAGTCGAGGTAGATGCCATTTGCGATGGAGAAACAACCATTATACCTGGTATTATGGAGCATATTGAACGTTCTGGTGTTCACTCCGGTGATTCTATGGCTGTTTATCCTCCACAGCGAATCTCTAAATCTATTAATGAGGCCTTACTGGACTCGACAATCAAGATCGCCAAAGCCTTACAAATTAAAGGGTTGGTTAATATTCAATTTATCGTACGCGAAGAAGAGGTTTACGTGATTGAAGTGAACCCTCGTGCAAGCAGAACTATTCCATTCCTAAGTAAGATTACGGGCGTAACGATGGCAAACATTGCAACGAAATGTATACTGGGAACTAAGTTAAGGGATCTAGGCTTTAAGACAGGGATTTTACCAGAGAAGAAACAAGTATCTGTCAAGATACCAGTATTCTCCTTCGCAAAATTACGGAGCGTAGATACCATATTGGGACCAGAAATGAAATCAACAGGAGAAGCAATTGGTTACGATAAGACATTGGAAAAGGCTTTATATAAAGGGCTATTAGCCGCTGGTATCCAAGTGCCCCAAGAGGGTGGAGTTCTCTTAACTGTTGCGGATAAGGATAAAGAGGAAATGTTAGAAATTGCAACCCGATTCTATAAGCTAGGCTTTCATCTCTATGCAACGAGTGGAACGGCAAAATATATCCAAGATTCCTATATCCATGTAACAGAAGTATCAAAAGTAGGTGCAGATAAACCAAATGTTTTATCCATTATAGAAGAAGGAAAAGTACAGTTTGTCGTCAACACAATGAGCTCTAGGAACAAGCCTCGTTCCGATGGCTTTATTATTCGGAGGCAGGCAGTAGAGCATGGAATTCCTTGTTTAACTAGCTTAGATACAGCGACAGCGATTGTTAATGTCATTGACTCAACCACATTTAGTGCTAATCCTATTTCAGATAAAGAGGCTGTTATATGATGATCAGTAAAGAAATAATGCAAATTTTATCAGTAAGCGAGATCGCTTCAGAGACGGTAGAAATGGTTCTCAGAAATGAGTATATTAGTGAACAGGCGATTCCTGGTCAGTTTCTCCATATTTTAATAGATGGCCATACATTGAGACGGCCGATATCCATAGCGGATATTAATAGAGAATCAAAAACAGTAACCATCCTTTTTAAAATTATTGGTGATGGTACGAAAACACTTGCTGGCTTTAAAGAGGGAATGGAGATAGACGTATTAGGTCCGAGTGGAAATGGGTTCCTCATTGAAGAACAAGATTCAGTAGTGCTATTAATTGGTGGAGGAATCGGGGTTCCACCGATGTATTATTTAGCAAGAACCATGGTCAAAAAAGGAAAGAAAGTAATTGCGGTCTTAGGGTTCCAATCCAAGTCACACGTATTTTACGAAGAGAAGTTTAAGGAATTAGGAGAGACCATTGTTGTTACAAATGATGGCTCCTATGGGGAGCGAGGTTTTGTTACGGATATTCTTGGTAAAATTGGATCTTTTGATACGTATTATTCGTGTGGCCCAGTACCAATGCTAAGAGCGGTTACTAATGAGTTACAGGGGCGTCGTGGATTTATCTCCATCGAAGAACGAATGGGTTGTGGCGTTGGTGCATGTTTGGCTTGTGTCATACCAGCTACTGACGAAAAGGGTTATAAAAAGATTTGCAGTGATGGTCCTGTTTTCGATGCAAGGGAGGTAACGTTATGAATAAGCTAGCAGTAGAATTGCCAGGATTATCACTAAAAAACCCAATTATGCCTGCATCAGGATGTTTTGGTTTCGGCAGAGAGTACAGTGATTTTTATGATTTAAGTAAGTTAGGGGCAGTTATTATGAAGGCTGCAACAGGAGAAAGGCGTCTAGGCAATCCAACACCAAGAGTAGCAGAAACAAATTCTGGGATGCTTAATGCTATCGGATTACAGAATCCAGGAGTAGAGGCAATCATTCGGGAAGAAGTTCCCTTTTTAGCACAGTATAATACGAATATTATTGCCAATATCGCTGGAAGTACAATAGAAGAGTATGAAGAAGTCGCGCTTGCTTTTAATGATACAGAAGATGTGCAGGCACTAGAATTAAATATCTCTTGCCCCAATGTCAAGGAGGGGGGGATTCAATTTGGAACAGATCCGATGATGGCTGCCCGGGTGACAGAAGTAGTGAAAAAGGCTAGTAATCTCCCTGTCTATGTAAAACTTTCACCTAATGTATCCAATATAGTAGAGATGGCGCAAGCAGTAGAAGCTGCAGGTGCAGATGGCCTTTCCATGATTAATACCCTAACGGGAATGCAAATCCATTTGCCTACAAGAACGCCGTTGCTTGCCAATAAAACAGGTGGACTATCTGGTTCAGCTATTAAACCGATTGCCATTCGAATGATTTATGAGGTAAAACAGCATGTTTCCATCCCGATTATTGGAATGGGAGGCGTTTCTACAGCAGAGGATGTGGTTGAATTCTTGCTTGCCGGAGCGAGTGGTGTTGCAGTCGGAACAGCTAACTTTACAAATCCTTTTGTTTGCTCAGATATTATTGATGAGCTTCCACGCACTTTGAAAAAATATGGTTTCGATTCTGTTAAAGAAGTAATAGGAAAGGCGGTTACGCTAGCATGACACAAGCAATCTATGTAGCTTTAGATTTTCCGAATTGGAAAGAAACCTGCCAATTCTTAACCATGCATGATTTGCAAGGTGTCCCCGTAAAAGTAGGGATGGAATTATTTTACCGGGAAGGACCACTTGTTATTGAAAAACTAAAGTCTAATAACCACCCCATTTTTCTAGATTTAAAATTACATGATATTCCCACTACTGTAGGAAGAACTATGAAAAATCTGGCTTCATTAGACATAGATTTAGTGAACGTGCATGCTTTTGGTGGCAGTGAGATGATTAAGCGTGCAAAGGAAGGATTAGGATCTTCCAATACAAAACTGGTTGCTGTTACGGTATTAACATCAATGGATAATGAAATCTTGAATAAGGAGTTAATGATTCCGAGTGATGTGAATGAAACTGCCCAGAAACTTGCATTGCTAGCAAACAAGAGTGGTGCAGACGGAGTTGTCTGCTCCGTTCATGAGGCAGAGCAGATTAAGTCTGCTTGTGGAAAGGATTTTATAACGGTGACGCCTGGAATTAGATTAGAAGGGTTTCATTCCCATGATCAAAAGCGAGTTGCAACACCTAAATATGCTTCAGAGCATGGTGCAGATATTCTTGTCATCGGGAGAAGTATCACTGGAGCAGAAGATCCGAAAAGAGCTTATTCTCAGGCATTAAAGGAGTGTGGTTTGAATGACATTAAGTAAGGAACTCGTTCGTGATTTGTTAGAAATACAAGCTGTTCAAATAAATACAGAAGAGCTTTTTACGTGGACCTCTGGTATGAAGTCTCCTATATACTGTGACAATCGCTTGACTATGTCGTATCCAAAAATTCGAAATAAGGTAACAGAAGCTTTCGTACATATGATAGAAAATCTGGATGAAAAGCCTGATGTGATTGCTGGATGTGCAACTGCAGGTATTCCACATGCAGCGTGGCTCGCAGATAAATTGAATCTACCTATGGTATATGTTCGCTCAAAACCAAAAGGACATGGTAAAGGAAATCAGATAGAAGGCGCTATTGAACAAGGGCAAAAGGTGCTTGTGATTGAAGATCTTATCTCAACAGGTGGCTCATCTATTGAGGCTGCCCAAGCCTTATTAAACGAAGGAACAAAGGTGCTGGGTGTTTTTGCTATATTTACGTACGGCTTGCAAGCGTCTATAGACAAGTTTTCTCAAGCAGGTATACCTTTTCAAACTGTAACTAACTTTGACACATTAGTCAAAGCACTTGTCGAAGATGGCAAGTTATCAGGTGAACAACAGGAGTTTTTGCTAAGCTGGCGTAATCAATTATAAGCTAAATTCGCAATCAATGATTGCTTCCAAACAATGTATTCTAGATTGTTTTTAAACTTTCAATAGTGGAATTCATGTTCTTTAAAAAAATCATCCATAGAAGTATTATGAATGATTTTTTTTCGTGCTATTTACTATTATTCAAAGTGTGATTAATAGTAAGTCTAACCATCTACAATAGACTAATTAAAATGACAGATCTTTTTTTAGCAATACCATCCATTCATCGATGGTAAACGATTGAATTTCTTCATCCTTAATAATAATTTGATAGTATTTCTTTATATCCTCTGAAGATTTTAATATATACTGCTCTACATTCGTTATATCAGCTTTGTTTGCTAATGTACGATTAACCCACTCCTTAAATGGTAATTGTTTTTTATTCTTTTTCTCTTTATCTATAACTAGATGATGAGTTTTAAAAAAACGATTCCATTCTGAAACACTGTGTGAACGATAATGACTATAGTCGCGAATCTTTTCTAAGCTGTTAATAAATTGATCATATTTCTGATTTTCAGGTGCAATATTATCAATAAGAAGAAATTTTCCATCCGCCTTTAAAACGCGCTGCACTTCTTTGATAAATGTCATAGGGTTAGGAAAGTGATGTGCTGCTATCCGGCAGGTTATGATATCAAAGCTGTTATCTAAAAAAGGCAAATCCTCTGCATCCACAATGACATAGTGAATATTATTGTAATGCTTCAAGTGACTAGCTGTATTGTCCAGCATTTCTCTCGTTAGGTCAGTAGCAAAAACAGTCTTAACGTAAGGTGCTAACTTCTTTGCAACATGGCCTCCTCCGGTTGCAATATCAAGTACCGACATTTCTTGAGTTGGATTCAGCCAACTGGGTAAAAGTGACAAATCATTCCCCTGAGCATGTGTACTGCTTTTAACGTATGATTCCTTGTTCCGTGAAAAGACTGCTTTAACATCCTTTTTATTATCCATTTTATCCCACCTCAATACCAACATATGCTATCAAATGCAATAAAGAAAATATTAATATATAATCATACTTAATAAGTATTTCTTATCAAGGGAGTAATGAGAATGAAAATAGAGGACTTTGAACTTCTTGTAAAATTAAACGAAGTTGGGACAATACGAGGAACAGCAAAAGTAATCTTAATATCGCAGCCAGCCGTTACACAACGACTTAAATATATTGAAGATTACTACGGCGAAACCATTTTTATCCGTACTCCCAAGAAGCTGATTCCAACACCAAGTGGAGAAATAATTCTCGATTACGCAAAAAAAATAATAAATAATGAGAATGAGTTAAAATTAATGCTTCAACAGGCAAGTGAGGAAGTACAAGGGACCCTTTCCATAGCTTGTTCTTCGTTAATTAGCCAGCGGTTTCTTCCATCCATCCTAGGGGAGTTTACTTCTAAATTTCCAAAAGTGACAATAGACCTTGTAACTGGAATTAGTGAGGATATCCGTCTTCAGCATAAGAACTACAATGTTTGTATCATCCGTGGTGAGAAGCTAAGGGAAAGTACGTGTATACGACTGTTCGATGACCCGTTATATATTTTCGATGTAGAACCGTTTCCTAGCGATAGATTAAAAGAGCGCCCGTTAATTTCTTTTAAAAGTGATGATAGCATGCATGAGCTAGTGGATAATTGGTTATATCATCACCAAGATAAAATTAAGCCATTAAAGGTGATGACAGTAGATCAAATTGAAACATGTAAACAATTTATGAAGCAAGGATTAGGTATGGCTGTTCTTCCGGAGAGTGTATCTGACTCAATGAAACAGGAGTATCCACATGTTCCACTTGAACTTGATGGTAAACCAGTTACTAGGGGAACGTGGGTATGCTTTCGGGAAGGTGTACGAAAGCTTCCGCAAGTGGACCATTTTATTAAAGCTTTGACTAATACAACGTTTTTACCTTAATCAATAACATACTTTATATCAAGAAGAGTTATCCTGGATACAACAACACCCGTTTTGACCTAGTAAGGAATTTTATAGGAAGCAAAAAATAAGTCTCTCATATTGATTAAAAAATAGAGTAGATAGAGTGCTAAAATTTAATTACCAAGAAATGACGTATGGAAGTTCATACGTCATTTCTATTTTAGAGTACTATTTTACTTTTAATTGATCAACGAGATCTCTAGTAGGAGTAACAAATACCGTTTTTTGATTGTCATAAATAACAAAGCCCGGCTTGGCACCACTTGGTTTTTTAACATGTCTCACTTTTGTAAAATCAACCGGTACTGACGAGGAACTTTGTGATTTACTAAAATAGGCAGCCAGCTGTGCCGCTTCTCGTAGTGTTTCTTCCGAAGGTTCCTGTGAACGAATAATAACATGAGAACCTGGAATATCCTTTGTATGGAGCCATATTTCATCTCTCCTTGCAAGTTTCATTGTCAGATATTCGTTCTGCTTATTGTTTTTACCTACGAGGATCTCGGTACCATCTGTGGCAACATACTTTTCAGGAACAGGTTTCGATGGTTTATTTTTATTTTTTGATTGTTTTCGTTGTTTTCTTAAATAACCTTCTTCTCTTAATTCTTCACGTATTTCTTCGATATCCTCTACACTGGCAACGTCAATTTGTTGAAGAAGTTGCTCAAAGTAATTAATTTCTTCTTTCGTCTTATCTATCTCCTCTGCAATAACCTGTTTTGATGTTTTCAATTTTTGGTAAGTTCGATAATAATTTTGGGCATTATCGCTAGGGGTTTTATTAGGGTTCAATTCAATCTCAAGCTGCTTTTGATCAGGGTCATAATAATCCACGACTCTCACTTTAGTGTCGCCTTTCTTCACTAGATGTAAATGGGCCGTTAATAGTTCCCCTAGACGTTGATAGTGCTCTGCATTTTCAGCTTTTTTCATGGTTTGTAAATGTTTTTTCAATTTACGCTCATTCTTGCTTTTCTCATTCTTAATAAATCGGGATAAATCTTTTGCTTGCTGGTGAACCCGGTCCCGCTCAGCCTTGCCAGAATAGAAGGCATCAAGCATCACGTTAACTGATGTGAATGATTCTCCAGCTCCATCGAATGAATAAATAGGAATGACATGAAAATCTTCTCTTTTCCCTGTATAAATCGTTGGTTCATAGTCGTTTTCTAAAAGTTGCTCTTGGACTTCTTTAAATTTATCTGAATAGACTTGCAAGGATCCTAAGTTTGCTCGGTTGACAATTTCTTGAGCGATAAATGGGGAGAATCCCATGACGTGATCGACAATTTGGCGATCTATCTTTCCCGAATTAAAATCCAGTCTTTTCATGACATCCTCTGCCTGAATGGTAAGTGGATTTAGTTTATCTTGTTTTGGTGGGGCAATATATGGTTGACCAGGTAAGATAGAACGGTAGCGATTTTGAGACATAGAAACGTGCTTCATGCTATCAATAATATGGCCTTTATCGTTATCCACAAGCATAATATTACTATGCTTGCCCATTAATTCTAGAATAAGTGATTTTTCAGTCTCATCACCGATCTCATTCCTTGTTCTAACTGAAAAGGTAATTACTCTTTCCATTTCATGCTGTTGTATCTTCTCAATGATAGCCCCAGATAGGTGCTTTCTTAGAACCATACAAAACATCGGTGCTGTTTCGGGGTTCTGATATGTATCCTTCGTAATATGAAAACGAGCATAGCTCGGATGAATGGATAATAATAAAGTATTATTTTTTCCTTGGCTGCGAACGGTAAGCACTAAATCGGTTTTTGTTGGCTGATGGATTTTTGTAATTCTGCCAGGGATAATCGATTTATTCAGTTCCTCTGTCACGGCTCTTGTAACAATACCATCGAATGGCATAAAACCACCTCTTTCCTGAGCAATTATATCATTTTTTAGGACAAGTATGCATAGTTATGAATTATAGACATCGTTATAAAAAGTATCCAATAAAAAAGGATATAAAACCCAGTTTTATTTGGTCACTTTTTTAGCCATGCAATGATAATGGATAAACTCGGAGGAATGCTGATGAAATGGTATCAATTAGATGTTGAAAGGGTAGAGCAAAAATTACATGTTACATCGAAAGAGGGACTTTCTTCAAAAAAGGTAAAAGAACGACAAAAGCAATACGGGTTAAATGAATTAGAATCACAGAAACATACACCAAGGTGGCTTATTTTCTTAGCCCAGTTCCAGGATTTTATGGTGCTTGTCTTATTAGCGGCCACGTTAATCGCTGGATTACTAGGGGAATATATTGATGCTATTGCCATAATGGTCATTGTATTAGTGAATGGATGTATTGGATATTTTCAAGAACAAAAAGCGGAAAAGTCATTAGAGAAGTTAAAAGAATTATCGGCTCCAATGGCAAATGTATTACGTGATGGGAAGTGGGAGAAGGTTTCATCACGGGAAGTGGTTGTTGGTGATGTTGTTCGGATAAATAGCGGGGACAGAATACCTGCTGATATCCGAATTGTGAAATCCGTTAGTATGGAAACAGAGGAGTCAGCGCTTACAGGTGAATCCTTACCAGTCATGAAACATGCGACGGCAATTCGAAAGGAAAATCTTGAAGCTGGTGACCAAGTCAATATGGGATTTATGGGAACATTAGTCACCCGTGGTTCTGGAATTGGAATAGTTGTAGGGACAGGGATGAATACAGTGATGGGGCAAATTGCTTCATTAATGACTAATACGAAAAAGACGATTACCCCACTTGAGAGAAGATTAGCTGAGTTAGGAAAAATATTAATCATTGTTGCTTTGTTTTTAACAGCATTAGTTGTTATGCTTGGAATTTTTCAAGGAAATCCAATGTATGAGATGTTTCTTGCCGGTGTTTCATTAGCTGTTGCTGCGATTCCTGAAGGGTTGCCAGCGATAGTTACAGTCGCACTTTCATTAGGTGTTCAACGGATGATTAAAAAGAAAGCAATTGTACGAAAGCTTTCGGCAGTAGAGACATTGGGAACCGCTTCAGTTATTTGCTCTGACAAAACGGGAACCATGACAGAAAATCAGATGACTGTTAAAGAAATTTATCTAAATGGGAACCATCTTTATGTGACTGGTGATGGATATGATATTCATGGCGATTACTATCTTAATGATAGAAAAGTAGACGAGCATTATCCTAATTTAGAGAATATGCTGCTTTATGGAATGCTATGTAATCACGCTGCATTACTTATTAAAAAAGGGAAATACCAGATTGATGGTGATCCTACAGATGGAGCGTTACTAGTAGCGGCAAGAAAGCTTGGGTTAAAAGAGATTGACGGAGAGAAGTTTCATTTAATCAAAGAAATCCCTTTTGACTCAGACAGAAAAAGGATGAGCGTTGTATTAGAGGATCAGAATGGGATGCGCTTCCTTATTACCAAAGGGGCACCAGATGTCCTGCTGCCTAGATCTACCCATGTATTAAATGGAGAAGGACGTTCCGTTTTACGTAAGGAAGATACAATAAAAATAGAAAATAGCATTAATTCAATGGCAAGTAAGGCATTAAGAACGATCGCAATTGGTATCCGTCCGTTATCAAACAAGGATTCGTTAGACGAGGCCTTTTTAGAAAAGGATCTTACTTTTATTGGATTATTTGGCATCATTGACCCTCCAAGAAAAGAAGTGAAAGGCGCCATTGCAGAGTGCAGACAAGCTGGTATTAAAACAGTAATGATTACTGGGGATCACGTAAATACAGCACGAGCAATTGCTAGTAATCTAAATATACTGCCAACCAATGGTCTGGTTTTAGAGGGGCACCAATTAAATCAAATGTCACAGGCCGAGTTAGAGGATGTTATTGATGACGCTTATGTATTTGCACGGGTTACACCGGAGCATAAGCTGAAAATTGTTAAAGCATTTCAAAGCAAAGGCCATATCGTAGCTATGACGGGAGATGGCGTGAATGATGCCCCAGCGATTAAGGCAAGTGACATTGGGATAAGCATGGGAATTGCTGGAACGGATGTTACGAAAGAAGCATCATCATTAGTATTAATGGACGATAATTTTGCAACTATTAAGGCAGCGATTAAAGAGGGAAGAAATATTTATGAGAACATTCGTAAGTTTATCAGATATTTACTTGCATCAAATGTTGGAGAAATATTGGTGATGCTTTTTGCGATGTTATTGGGATTACCACTACCGCTCGTACCTGTACAAATACTTTGGGTGAATCTAGTAACGGATGGGCTTCCAGCAATGGCGCTAGGTCTGGATAAACCAGAAGATAATGTAATGAAACGTCCACCAAGAAGTCCTCGCGAAGGTGTGTTTGGAAGAGGATTAGGCTATAAGATCATAAGCAGGGGTATATTAATTGGGCTTGTCACGTTAATTGCCTTTATGCTGACGTATCAAAACAATCCTGATAATCTTATCTATGCCCAGACCGTAGCTTTTACAACCCTAGTGATGGCACAGCTGATTCATGTGTTTGACTGCCGTACAGAAAACTCTGTATTTGATAGAAACCCATTTGAGAACATTTATTTAGTTCTAGCTGTTATATCGTCTCTTCTATTATTGCTTGTTGTTGTTTATTGGCCGCCATTACAGCCAATCTTCCATACAACAGCTTTAGCATTAAGAGACTGGATGTTTATCGTTGCATTAAGCGCAATTCCGACTGTGTTATTTGGTTTCAAAAAATAACAGAAAAGAACCGAACTGGTCTACATCACCAGTTCGGTTCTTTTACGTTTTACATGTTGATTTTATATTTTTTTGCCTTGTAATCTTTTGCAAGTGATAAAAATTGCTGATTAGCTGAATTCAGAATAGCGGGTAACACCGCTACGGAAATACACTACGCTTTCCGCGGGCGCTGTTGAGCCTCCTCGAGACTGTCGTCTCTCCGGGGTCTCAACTAGGCTTTTCATCCCGCAGGAGTCTACGTGTATTTCCTCCGCTGAATTGTGCTTTTTAATCTTTAAATATAGGATGGTGGATACATCCCCCAATTACATGAAGTGATTGTAGCGGAGGGCAGTCGACTCCTGCGGGAAAAGCAACAAGCGAAGACCCCGCAGGAAGTGGTAAGGAACAAAGGCTAAGAACGCCACGTCCTGTGGCAACGCCTTTATGACCAACATCCTGTTGGCCCGAGGCTGAGACGTTGCCCGCGGAAAGCGTACTGCCCGCAGCGGAAATCACGAGCGCATATTTCTAATGTGATTCCATACTCTATATATTTTGCACGATATACTGAATTAAACTAATCAGAAGTCTATCTAAATTCCTTATCATACAACAATCTTTTCAAAATCAATTTTAAGAGTTTGTGTAATATTGAAAAAAGGAAAGCATTCTGGAAGAAAAGAAAGAATAAGTGCAAAAATAAGTGTATAACTTGATTTTATTCTATCTTTTTACTTATACTTTATAGTATAATTATTAATCGGTATCGTAATCATGGTACGAATAAATATATACATAATAAAGAATCTAGGCTGGGGGGAAAAAGGTGACATTACGTCTTATTAATATTGGGTTTGGTAATGTGGTTTCGGCAAATCGGATTATTTCCATTGTTTCACCAGAATCAGCACCCATTAAACGTATAATCACAGTAGCAAGAGAGAATAATAAACTAATTGATGCAACTTACGGTAGAAGAACTAGAGCTGTTATTATTACTGATAGTGATCACGTCGTATTATCTGCTGTACAGCCAGAGACGGTCGGACAACGTGTAATCAGTAATGAAGATACAGGCGAAGAGTAATTATTTAGGAGGAACTAATTTGAAAGATGAGAAAGGCATTTTATTTGTCCTGTCTGGTCCTTCAGGAGTTGGAAAGGGTACGGTAAGAAAGAGGCTTTTTGAAAAGGCAACAGACCTAAAGTACTCCATTTCAATGACAACAAGGAATAGGCGACCTAGTGAAAAGGATGGAGTCGATTACTTCTATAAATCAACGGAAGAATTTGAGGCGCTAATTGCTCAGAATGAACTATTAGAATATGCGAAATATGTCAATAATTATTATGGAACACCTCGAAAATATGTGGAGGAGACACTTGCGAAAGGTTCAGATGTATTTTTAGAAATTGAAGTGCAAGGCGCTATGCAAGTGAAACAAAACTTTCCTGAAGGTGTATTTATCTTCTTATTTCCGCCAAGCTTAGAAGAACTGAAGAATCGAATTGTTAATCGTGGAACAGAATCGGAAGAGCTAGTACTTAATCGGTTAAAGGAAGCAAGTAAGGAAATTGAGATGATGGAAGCTTACGATTATGTGGTTGTCAATGATCAAGTAGATCATGCTGTTGAGAAGATTGAAGCGATCATCTTAAGTGAGCATTTGAGACGAGAACGTATTGCAAAGCAATATAAAAAAATATTGGAGGCTGATTAATTATGATGTTAGAACCTTCTATCGATGTTCTGCAAGATAAAGTAAGTTCAAAGTATAAATTGGTTATTTTGTCTTCAAAACGTGCTAGACAGTTAAGTGAAACAAAAGATCTTCAAGTGGAGCATCCTAAGTCTAAGAAAAATGTTGGTTTGGCGCTTGAAGAAGTAGCTGCAGGTAAATTAAACGTTAACCAATAATGCATTTGCCCTCGTAAGAATTACGGGGGCATTCTTGTACCTTCTCCTGTAAAGATATGATAGTCTATGTATGGAAAGAAATGAAAACCAATAAATTAAGTGCTCTTACTTTTATTGGAAGGGGGACATTTCATGTTAAGTCAAAAAAATATAGTATTAGGTGTTTCAGGAGGGATTGCATCTTATAAAGCTTGCGCACTTACAAGTAAGTTAACGCAAAAGGGTGCAAATGTAAAAGTGATGATGACGGAAAATGCAGCACAGTTTGTTTCTCCTTTAACCTTTCAGGCATTATCGAGAAATCCTGTTTATATAAATACATTCGACGAAAAAGACCCAATGAAAATAGCACATATTGATTTAGCGGATTGGGCAGATTTGATTATCATTGCCCCGGCAACAGCTAACATAATTGGAAAACTAGCAAATGGTATTGCAGATGATATGTTATCAACAACATTATTAGCTTCAGAGGCGCCAGTGTATATAGCACCTGCAATGAATGTACATATGTATAAACATCCAGCAGTAATGAAGAATATGAATCAGTTAGCGGATTGGGGTTATCATTTTATTGAGCCAGGTGCAGGCTATTTAGCATGTGGATACGTAGGGAAAGGCCGATTAGAAGAACCTGAGACGATTATAAGTGTGCTGGAAGCCCATCAGCAAGACCATACATCTCATAGTTTAGAAGGAAAAACGGTACTAGTATCCGCTGGTCCTACTAGAGAAAAGGTAGATCCAATCCGTTTTTTTACAAATCGTTCTAGTGGAAAAATGGGGTTTGCTATAGCCGAAGCAGCAGCTGACCTGGGAGCCACAGTAAACTTAGTAACTGGGCCAACAAACCAAACAATAACTCACCCAAATATAAATAGAATAGATGTAGAATCTGCTGAAGAAATGTATGAGGCGATACATCGTTATTATGAGAACAGTGATATTGTAATAAAAGCTGCAGCAGTCGCAGATTATCGGCCAAAGCAAGTACATGAACAAAAAATGAAAAAACAAGAAGGAGACTTACTGTTAGAGCTGGAACGAACGAAAGATATACTGAAATCGCTCGGCGAAAAGAAAACACACCAATTCCTTGTAGGATTTGCTGCAGAAACATCAGACCCTATCGAGTATGGACTAGGTAAACTTAGAAAGAAAAACTTGGATGCCATTGTTGTGAATAACGTTACAGCAGAAGGTGCTGGATTTGGAAATGATACAAATATAGTTACCTATATTAATAAGGACGAGAAACAAATACCAGTTGAGCTCTCTTCTAAGAAAGAAGTAGCAAATAAACTCTTCCAATTTATTGTGCATGATATGAAGGGTGATCGTTAGTGGATATAGCAAAAGTGATTGTAGATGTACCAGCAAGCTCCATAGACCAAACTTTTGATTACCGTATTCCAGAAAAATATCAAGCAATTATTGCCCCTGGAATGCGAGTTATTGTTCCATTTGGTCCTAGAAAAATTATGGGGTTTGTAGTAAGCATTGTTAGTCATTCTGAATTTAGTAAGCTTAAGAATATTGAACAGGTATTAGATATGACACCCGTTTTAACCGAGGAATTATTAGAATTAGGTAAGTGGTTAGCCAATCATACAATGAGCCTCTCCATTACTGCATTACAAGCCATGCTTCCTCAAGTGTTGAAATCTAAATATGATAAAGAGATTGTAAAGCTTACAAATGAACCCCTGGAAGAAGAGTTGGAAATGCTCTTCGCGGGGAGAGATGTGATTACTTTTGATGAGTTTGAACAATCCAACATCAGTTATTATCAATTACAAAAAGCGATACATGCTGGAGATGTTCTCATTGATTATATAGTGAAATCCAAGATTACGAAGAAATATATTACAATGGTTCAACCTGTTCGTGAAGCATATCTGCTAGAAGAAGCTTACGTGGAACTTCCTCATCAAGCGAAGAAGCAGAAAGAAATGCTTGCATTTTTTATCCAGCATCCTGAACCTGTTGAAATGAAGAAATTGCTTGCCATTCTCAAGACAACAAGAAGCACTCTGAAGGCTTTAGAAGATAAAAATTTGTTAAAAACATATAAAGAAGAAATATACAGAAACCCCTATGATGATGAGAGCATTCAACGTACAGTAGCTTTACCATTAACAGACGAACAACAAGATGCTATCCAGCCCATAAATGAAGCGATTCTCTATGATAAACATGATGTATTCCTTTTACATGGAGTAACTGGCAGTGGCAAAACAGAAGTATATTTACAAGCGATTCAGCAAGTGCTGGAATTAGGAAAAGAAGCGATCGTATTAGTACCGGAAATCTCATTAACTCCACAGATGGTTAATCGCTTTAAGGGGAGATTCGGGTCTAAGGTAGCGGTTATGCATAGTGCGCTATCTGCGGGAGAGAAATTTGATGAGTGGAGAAGGATTCATCAAAAAGAAGTAAGTGTTGTCGTGGGAGCCAGGTCAGCGGTTTTTGCTCCTTTTGAAAATCTGGGAATTATTATAATCGATGAGGAGCATGAAACAACATACAAGCAGGAAGACCAACCACGTTATCATGCTCGTGATGTTGCAATCCATCGGGGAGAAAATCATCATTGCCCAGTTATTCTTGGTAGTGCCACACCGACTTTAGAATCCTATGCAAGGGCAACCAAGGATGTGTATAAACTAGCTACTCTTAGTAAAAGAACGAACAATATGCCGATGCCGAATGTAGAAATAGTGGATATGAGGCAAGAGTTACATGCGGGTAATCGCTCTATGTTCTCTAGAACTTTAAAAGAAAAAATGGAAGACTGTATTAAAAAAGAGCAGCAAATTGTTTTATTATTGAATAGGAGAGGCTATTCCACGTTTGTGATGTGCAGGGATTGTGGTCATGTAAAGGAATGCCCACATTGTGATATTGCACTGACTTATCATAAAAATACGAACCGGCTAAAATGTCATTATTGTTCCTATGAAGAAATGGTGCCAGTAGAATGTCCAGAGTGTAACAGTGATTTAATTCGATACTTTGGTACAGGAACACAGCGGGTAGAGGAGTCACTAACCGAACTTATTCCGCAAGCAAGAGTACTCCGAATGGATGTTGATACTACAAGGAAAAAAGGGTCACACGAAAGGATTCTTAGGGAATTTTCCAATCATAAAGCAGACATTCTGCTTGGGACTCAAATGATTGCCAAGGGGTTGGATTTTGGGAACGTTACACTTGTAGGCGTTCTAACTGCTGATTCCATGCTGCATTTACCAGATTTTCGTTCCAGTGAGAAGACATTCCAATTATTAACACAGGTAAGTGGTCGAGCTGGAAGACATGAGTTAACTGGAGAAGTTATTGTGCAGACTTATACTCCGGAACATTATAGTATACAACTTGCTAGTGAATATAATTTTAATGATTTTTATAAAAAAGAGATGGGGATGCGTAAGAAATTTCACTATCCACCATATTATTATTTAGTGTTAATCACGGTTTCTCACGAGAATAAAGTAAAAGTGGTGCAAACGACACAAAAAATAGTACAACTAATAAGCAACAAGTTAAATAATACATCAATGGTTCTAGGTCCGACACCATCTCCTATCCCGCGTATTAAGGATAGATATCGATATCAATGCATGATAAAATACAGAAATGAACCACACTTACGTCAGTATTTACATAAAATTGTAGATTTGTTTTCAGAAGAAACGCGAAAAGATGAGCTTTTTATTTCTATTGATATGCAACCTTATCATCTGATGTAATTATAGAAATAAATGAGAAAGTTGGGATGTTATGAAACGTATTGTATTTATGGGTACCCCGGATTTTTCTGTGCCAGTTTTACAATCCCTGGTACAATCCGAGTATGAAATCGTGTTAGTCGTTACACAGCCTGATAGGCCTAAGGGAAGAAAACGTGTGATCACTCCGCCACCGGTGAAAGTCGAAGCAGAAAAGAGTGGAATTCCTGTTTTTCAACCTGAGAAATTAAGAGAAGAATATAAGAAGATATTATCCTACCAACCAGATTTAATTGTGACAGCAGCATATGGTCAGATTTTGCCGAGTGAACTATTAGAATTCCCTCCTTTCGGGTGTATCAATGTTCATGCTTCTCTATTGCCTGAACTACGAGGCGGTGCCCCAATTCATTATGCAATTGTTCAAGGAAAGAAAGAAACAGGTATCACGATTATGTATATGGTAGATAAATTGGATGCTGGAGATATTTTGACACAGGTAACCGTTCCAATTAATAAGGATGATCATGTAGGAACCATGCACGATAAACTATCCGACGCAGGTGCAACCCTGTTAATGGAGACTTTACCGAAGCTGTTTAATAAGGAATTAACCCCTGAAAAACAAGACGAATCAAAAGCAACTTTTGCTTCGAACATTAAACGTGAACAGGAAAAAATTGATTGGAATAAATCGAATACAGAAATTTATAATCATATCAGAGGACTTCATCCATGGCCAGTAGCTTTTACTACTTATAAAGGAAAGGTTATGAAGCTGTGGTGGGGTGAACCGGTGGATACAAGTTACGAAGGACTGCCTGGTGAAATTGTTCAAGTACAAGAAGACAGCTTTATAGTTGTTTGTGGAAATCAACAAGGAATCAAACTAACAGAAATTCAACCTGCTGGTAAAACACGCATGTCTGTCAAAGATTACTTGAGAGGATCTATGGACAGAATTAAAATAGGAGTAATTTTAGGTGAATAATATGAAGCCAAATTTTCTTAGAAACACTATTTTAGATGTACTGATTCGTATAGAAAAGGATCAAGGGTTTAGTCACTTGCTAGTGGATCATGAAATAAAGTCCTCTGGGCTCAGTCCAAAAGACGTGAATTTATTAACTGAAGTCGTCTATGGAACGATGCAAAGAAAAATAACACTAGATTATTACATATCCCATTTTGTATCTTCAAAGAAGAAACTAGATTTATGGGTTAAAATGCTGCTCCGCATGTCTATTTATCAAATGGTATACTTAGATAAAGTACCTGATCATGCGATTATACATGAATCCGTTGAAATTGCTAAACAACGTGGCCATAAAGGGATATCTGGTTTTATTAACGGAGTGCTTCGAAGTGTCCAAAGGGACGGCGTACCTAACTTCGATAATATTAAAGATGAAGTAAAAAGACTATCTATTGAAACCAGTCATCCAGAATGGTTAGTTAGCAGATGGGTAAAGGAATATGGAGTCTCTACAACAAAAGAGATGTGTCAAGCGAATTTAATGAAGAAGCCTCAGTCGATCCGTATCCAACCTTTAAGGATTACGAGGGAGGAAGCAATGGAGAGATTGCAGAATCAAGGTTTTGAAGTCACAGCCTCACCATTTTCCCCTCAAGGGATTATCGTAGAGAAAGGCAACATCCTTTCCACTGATTTATTTAGAGATGGTCTAGTTTCCATCCAAGATCAAAGCTCCATGCTGGTAGGTGAAATGCTTGATGCTCATCCGCAAATGGTCGTATTAGATGCATGTAGTGCACCTGGAGGAAAAGCGACCCATATTGCAGAAAAAATGGAGAACCAGGGTGTGCTCTATGCTTATGACTTACATAAGAAGAAAGCCAACCTAATTACAAAAAAAGCAAATCAACTTGGCTTATCCATCATTCAAGCAAATCAAAGTGATGCAAGAAAGTTACAGGAACAGCATGAAAAAGAGAGCTTCGATCGTATTTTAATTGATGCACCATGTTCAGGGCTCGGGGTTATCCGTGGTAAGCCCGAAATTAAATACAATAAAAATGAAGAAGACGTGAAAAGGTTGTCTGAAATTCAATTAGATATCTTGACTCATGTTGCTCCGCTCTTAAAAAGGGATGGATTACTTATTTATAGTACCTGTACAGTAGATGTGGAAGAAAATGAGCAAGTGGTAAAAGAATTTCTATCTAATCATCCTGATTTTCAAGTTGATCCTGGTTTCTTTGAAGAGCTGCCAAATGCGGTGCAAAATGCTTCAGGGATTACCACATTTGGATTGCAGCTTTTTCCGCAAAGTTATAACACAGATGGGTTCTTTCTTACACGTTTAAGAAAACACTAAATTCCACGCACTTTTAACAAGTGAAACAGGAAATAATCAATAGATGAGGGGGGATTTATCATGAAAGGAATATTTCTAACCGATCGTGGTCAGGTAAGAAGCCATAATGAAGATGCAGGGGGTATCTATTACAATCTTGCAGATCAGCTTTTAGCCATTATTGCGGACGGAATGGGTGGACATCAAGCCGGGGATGTGGCAAGTCAAATGGCTACCTCCTTCATTAGAGAAAATTGGGAAAAGGAAAAAGGGTTCAGCTCTCCTGATGAGATTGAAAATTGGCTAAAGAAAACTATTTCTGAGATGAATGATGTTATTTATACACATGCACAAAATCATTCAGAATGTGAAGGAATGGGAACAACTGTGGTTATCGTAATTAACGTAAGTGATTTCCTTAGTGTTGCTCATATTGGGGATAGCAGATGCTATCTACTAAATGAAAATGGCTTCAAACAAATTACGGAGGATCATTCATTAGTTAACGCGTTAGTGCAATCAGGCCAGATAACAAAAGATGACGCGATGCATCATCCAAGGAAGAATGTGGTATTGCGCGCATTGGGTTCGGATAAACAAGTAGAAGCGGATGTCAAAACATTATCTATAGATGATGGTGATAAGCTATTACTTTGTTCGGATGGACTTACAGATAAAGTGCAAGACAATGAAATATTCGAATTCCTCCAAGTGGATAAGAGTCTTACTGAAGTAGGACAAGAATTAATCGATGTGGCAAATAATCGAGGTGGAGAGGATAATATTTCCGTCATTCTTCTGCAAAAGCTGAAGGATGGTGATACGGAATGAGAAGTGGCCACCTCTTGAATGAGCGTTATCAAATTAAGGGGAAAATTGGCGGCGGTGGGATGGCAGATGTCTATCTTGCTCGAGATATTATTTTGGATAGGGATGTTGCAATAAAATCTCTTCGAATGGAATACGCTAATGATCAAGAATTTATCGCCCGTTTTGACCGTGAAGCCCAATCTGCTACAAGCCTTGCCCACCCAAACATTGTAAGCATTTATGATGTAGGTGAGGAAGATCATTTGCTATATATGGTTATGGAATATGTGGAAGGAATGACCTTAAAAGAATACATACAGCGTTTTGGACCGCTTGACGTCCAGGAGTCCATGGATATTATGCGGCAGATTGCTTCGGCGATTGCACATGCGCACGCCAATGATATTGTACATCGAGATATCAAACCACAAAATATCCTGATGGATGGACATGGTCAGGCAAAAGTAACTGATTTTGGTATTGCTATCGCTTTAAGTGCCACTGCTTTAACTCAAACAAATTCTATTCTCGGTTCTGTTCATTATTTATCACCTGAACAGGCACGTGGAGGAATGGCGACAAAAAAATCAGATATTTACTCTTTAGGGATTGTCTTATTTGAAATGTTAACAGGAAGATTACCTTTTTCAGGTCAGTCTCCGGTGTCTATTGCTTTAAAGCATCTCCAAAGCGACACCCCGTCTGTAAGAAGATTCAATCAAGATATACCTCAAAGTGTAGAGAATATCGTACTAAAAGCGACCGCAAAGAATCCGTTTCATCGATATGATTCCATTTATGATTTTGAAGAGGCAATTGAAATTGCTTTACATCCTGATCATTTAAATGAGGAACCATATACACCACCGATAGAAGTTGGTGAGGAAACGAAGGCAATACCAATTATTACCAATCAACAAATTAATGGAGACTTTGAACAGGAAACATTAATACACCATACAAATGAACACACGATTCCTTTTACAGATGATCAAGAAGAAAGTCACACCAAGCCATTAAACAAAAAGCAAAAAAAAGCAAAAAAGCCAAAGAAGCAAAAACAGAAGAAAAAGAAAAGATGGTTGATTCCTCTTTTAATTTTAATATTTCTGCTAGCTTGTGGCCTTACAGTATTATACATCTATCCTGGTGTTCTGCTGCCTAAAGATGTGACAATTCCAGAGGAAATAGTAGAGATGGAAGAAGATGAAGCAACAGAAATTCTGGAGGAACTGGGCCTTGTAGTGGAAGACGAATCGACTTTCTCTGATGATATAGAGGAAGGATTAGTTGTTAAAACCAGTCCTTCAGTGGGTAGAACAATTAAGGAAGGCTCCTCTGTCACTTTGTTTGTTAGTAAAGGGAAAGAAAAGACTACTGTAGAAGATTATGTAGGACGGGACTACAATCAGGTCAAAGAATTATTGGAAAGTGAAGGGTTCTCTGAGTTTAGAATGATTGATAAACATTCAGATAGACCTGAAGGTGAGATTCTGTCACAAATTTCGCCAATGCCTAATACTGAGGTAGTACCAAGTGATACACAGTTTATTTTTGAAGTTAGCTCGGGTCCAGAGCCAATTTCATTAAATAATTTAACTGGTTTTTCTCAAGCAGAAGCTATTTCTTATCTTGAGGATAAGGGATTACAAGCCAATATTATAAACGAGAATTCCAATAATGTAGAAGAAGGAAATGTAATTCGACAGTCACCTGCTTCAGGTAGTGAACTAGCTCCCGGAGATACTGTGGATGTTTATGTTTCAAACGGACCAGAAGAATTACCACCAGAAACAAAAGAGATAACTGTGTTCGTTCCATATGAGCCACCAGAGTCTGAAGAAAGTCCAGAAGGTGAGACGGAAACAAATCCTGAACAGCCAGAGCCGGTGGAACAAACCGTTAGAATCTATATTAAGGATATGGAGCATGAGGATATATCTGTCGTTTATGATGAACAGGTTATTACAGAGGATACGGAAATTTCCTTTACCCTTCAAATTGCACAGGATAGCAGTGCAGAATACCGCGTGACCCGTGATGATGAATTAATTGAACATAACAAAGTTTTTTACGGAGGTGAATAAATGAAAGAGGGCAGGATTATTAAAGCATTAAGTGGATTTTATTATGTGAAATCCAATGACTTAGTGTACCAATGTAGGGGTAGAGGAGTGTTTCGAAACCAAAAGATAACTCCTTTAGTGGGCGACTTCGTAGAGTTCGAGGCGGGAGATGAGAACGAAGGATATATTATGAAAATTAAGCCGAGATCCAACGAATTAGTGCGTCCGCCAATTGCCAATATAACGCAAGCAATTCTAGTGAGTTCTGCCCACTCACCTGATTTTAGCTCAACACTATTGGACCGTTTCCTAGTGTTGATAGAATCCAAACATGTTGAACCAGTAATCTTTATTACAAAAGTGGATACATTAACGCAGTCAGAGAAAACGGAGATAGAGAATGTTAAAAAATCCTATGAGCGTATAGGCTATCCAGTTGAATTAATTTCTACAAAGGATAGTGAGTATCTTCCAGACTTAACAAGCTATTTTAAAGATAAGGTAACTGTTATTGCAGGGCAATCAGGGGTTGGAAAATCATCATTGATTAATGCATTAGACCCCACCCTTTTCTTAGAAACAGCTGAAATATCTCGTAGTCTTGGAAGAGGCAAGCATACAACGAGACATGTAGAGTTATTAGAATTATTTGGTGGGTTAGTAGCAGATACACCAGGGTTCAGTGCACTGGATTTTAGCGAAATTGAAGCTGAAGAACTTGCAGATTGCTTCCCGGAATTTAGGGAAAGAAGACAGTTATGTAAATTCCGTGGATGCTTGCATCATAAAGAACCGAAATGTGCTGTGAAAGAATCCGTCGATAATGGAGAAATTGAATTTTTTAGATATGAACATTACTTAAGTTTCTTAGAAGAAATACAATCGAGAAAGCCGAGGTATTAAAATGAAGACAAAAATAGCACCATCGATATTATCAGCAGATTTTGCAAAATTAGGGGAGGAAATTAAAGATGTAGAGCGTGGTGGAGCGGACTATATTCACGTCGATGTAATGGATGGCCATTTTGTTCCAAATATCACGATTGGTCCTTTAATTGTAGAAGCAATTAAGCCAATCACTTCTCTCCCTCTAGATGTTCATTTAATGATAGAGAATCCAGAAGCTTATATATCCACTTTCGCTAAAGCGGGTGCTTCTATTATTACTGTGCATCAAGAAGCTAGCGTACATTTACATCGTACTATTCAACAAATTAAAGACAGTGGGGTTAAAGCTGGTGTTGTTATTAATCCAGCTACCCCAGCAGAAACATTAAAGCCAATTCTTCCAGAAGTTGATCTCGTTCTTATTATGACCGTCAATCCTGGATTTGGTGGGCAGTCCTTTATTCCTCTTACTTTAGAAAAAATTAAACAAATTGCCCAATGGCGTGAAGAACTCCAGTTGGACTTTGAGATTGAAGTAGATGGAGGAGTTAATATTGATACAGCGCGACTATGTACACAGGCAGGTGCCGATGTTTTAGTGGCAGGCAGCGCCGTATTTAATAAAGAAGATAGAGCAGAAGCAATCCAAATGATAAGAGAAGCGGCTAAAGGATAAGCTTTATGGCTATTATAGGAATCGTTGCAAATGGTCCCAGTTCTTCCTTGCCTGAGCTCTCCGACTTTACAAATGTAGTGGATTATTGGATAGGGGCAGATCGTGGTGCCTTTATGTTAGCTAAAAAGGCTATCAAAATGGAATACGCCATTGGAGATTTTGACTCTATTTCGGATCAGGAAAAGCTTGAAATTAAGAAATATACGGAGCATTATAAAGAATATCCAATCGAGAAAGATAAAACAGATTTAGAATTGGCTATTGACAAGGCATTAGAAAAAAACCCTTCCCGCATATATTTATTCGGGGTGACTGGTGGCCGAATTGACCACGAACTTGCAAATATACAATTACTGTATTTAATTAGAAAGCAAGAGATTCAGGCCATTATGGTTGATCGTTTTAATTATATGGAGTTGACCTTCCCAGGAACTTACCATATAAAGAATAATGATCATTACGATAATATTTCATTTATACCTTTTACACTGGAGGTCAAACGCCTAACATTAACAGGATTTTATTATCCTTTAACTAACTATGATCTCTCCTGGGGCTCGACCAGATGCATTTCGAATAAGCTTCTTTCAAATAGTGGTACTTTTTCATACGACCAAGGCATATTAATATTTATAAAGAGTCGTAATGTGATTTAGCTTTTTATTGAAATCACATAAACAGGAGGGGCACTTATGAAATTTTATACTATTAAACTTCCGAAATTTATAGGTGGATTCGTTAGAGTAGTTATCGGGATTTTTAAAAGAGAGAAGTAGTAAAGAAATTTCAGGTTAGTGACAAGACATGGTGTTTACTGGCTATTAACTTGTTCGCTTTGCAATATATTTAGCTATTAAAGAAGCAGGGGAAATTGCCAATTGAGGAGTAAAGATTCCTGGTGGGGCGAGTAATAATAGTTTTATATGCATTTAACAGTCGGCCTGCCGCTATTTTAAAAATAGAGATGCTTTGTCTAACACACTGACAAAGCATCTTTTATAAAAATAATTATGAATAAGGAATAAGAAAAAAGCACCTTCAAAAAAGGTGCTTTTTTCATAACTAATGTAAAGTGTATTTATCGGTATATTATACGCGCTCTACTTTACCTGATTTAAGTGCACGTGCAGAAACATAAACTTTTTTAGGTTTTCCATCAACCATAATACGTACTTTTTGTACATTAGCTTTCCATTTACGCTTATTGGAATTCATAGCGTGAGAGCGTTGGTTACCACTGCTAGTCTTACGACCAGTTACAACACATTTTCTAGCCATGTTATTCCCTCCCAACTGTTACGAGTTCATTATTACTTATACAATTTACCATATCTTGTGAAGGAATGCAATTGATTATTTCTCTTTAACTATTATATTTAAGCGTATAATAGATAAAGTGCGAACTTGTTTAATCCAAAATAGTGCAAGGAACCGCTACGGAAATACACTACGCTTTCCGCGGGCGCTGCTGAGCCTCCTCGAGACTGTCGTCTCTGCGAGGTCTACCTTGGCTTTCCCTCCCGCAGGAGTCTCCGTGTATTCCCTCCGCTAGGTTTGAGCTTCTCGACTTATGGATTTATTACTGCAATAAGACAATCAAATATAGATCTGTGAAACGTTACGTACAGTACTTACACCACACATAAAGCAGAAAATCTCTATTAGCGTAGGCAGAATACGCAGACTCCTACGGGAATAGCACGTGTCTGAAGACCCCGCAGCGGTGGTTTTTCCGCGAGGAGGCTGAGGCCGTGCCCGTGGAAAGCGGAGTATTCTGCCGAAGCGGCTTCTAGCACACACCACCATTAGAACAAGCGAGAGTAGAATCGTTAATATCATTTTCACTACGTCGTATTTTCTATTAAATGTGACCTATAAAGACACAATCTCTCTTTTTATCATTATACGAAAGAGAATTCACTTGACAGAGCAACTTAATTCGTCCATTGTATAAAGGGGAATTTTTGAATTAATTATTATACAGTTTAGTCGTTACTTTTAAAAAATCTTAGTATGTAGTATAATTTGCTTATACTAAGAGTAGTCGTCCTGAGGAGGATTATTATGTCTATTGAACTAAATACAACTGATGGTCAGGTTACCATTACCAACGATGTAGTTGCTACAATTGCTGGTGGTACAGCTGTAGAATGTTACGGTATTGTAGGAATGGCATCTAAAAGCCAAATAAGAGATGGAATTGCAGAGATACTAAAAAAAGAGAATTATTCTAGAGGGATTATTGTTCGTCAAGAAGATGACAAATTACATATTGATATGTACATCATTGTAAGCTACGGTACAAAGATATCTGAGGTAGCAAGTAATGTACAATCTCAAGTTAAGTATGCATTAAGCCAATCTTTAGGCTTAGACATTGACTCAGTCAATATTTATATCCAAGGAGTTAGGGTTTCTAGAGATTAGGTCTTTATGTTATTGAGGAGGAAGTATAGTGACAGTCGAGAAGATAGATGGCGTTGTTTTAACGCAAATGATTTTGGCGGGTGCTAATCATTTAACAAATAACGCCAAAAAAATAGATGCTTTAAATGTATTTCCCGTTCCAGATGGAGACACGGGAACAAATATGAATTTATCGATGACTTCAGGAGCAAATGAAGTTAAAAGGTTAAATAGTGATCACGCGTCAGATGTTGCAAACGCTTTTTCAAAAGGCTTGCTAATGGGCGCAAGAGGCAACTCTGGTGTAATCCTATCCCAAATCTTCCGTGGGTTTGCAAAAGGGATGGAGAAAAAGCAAAGCCTTACTGCAGAGGATTTGGCTCAAGCGATTGAATCAGGGGTGTCAACTGCGTACAAAGCAGTTATGAAACCAGTTGAAGGTACAATTCTTACTGTGGCGAAAGACGCTGGAATTGAAGCGATTTCTGTATCAAAGAACGAGAAAGATGTAGTAGTACTTATGGAAAAGGTCTTGTCAGCGGCCAAGGCTTCCTTACAACGTACACCTGAATTATTGCCTGTTTTAAAAGAAGTTGGAGTAGTAGACTCTGGCGGACAAGGGCTTGTTACCATTTATGAAGGTTTCTTAGCAGCTTTAAAAGGGGAAGAACTCCCGCAAGAAGTTGTTTCAGAAACTGAAATGAAAGAAATGGTGAACGCAGAGCATCATAAAGCACAAGAATTTATGGATACATCCCAAATTGAATTTGGCTATTGTACTGAATTTATGGTACGTTTCGAAGAGGATAAATTAAAAGAAACACCATATAATGAAGAAGAATTCCGGAATGAGCTAAGTGAATTAGGCGATTCTCTTTTAGTTGTTTCTGATGACGAAATAGTCAAGGTTCATGTTCACTCAGAAGTACCTGGAACATGTATTAATCTTGGTCACCGTTATGGAAGTCTTATTAAAATTAAAGTCGATAATATGCGAGAACAGCACTCTGCCATTGTCGGGGAACCTGCCGAAAGAAAATCGACAGTTAAAAAAGAATATGGAATAGTAACTGTAGCAATGGGAAATGGAATCAAAGCTTTACTAGAAAGCTTAGGTGCCTCCTATGTAATCGCTGGTGGCCAGACGATGAATCCTAGCACACAGGACATTACAGATGCTATTAAAAAAGTAAATGCAAAAAACGTACTCGTATTACCGAATAATAAAAATATTCGTATGGCAGCTGACCAAGCAGCCGAGCTTGCGGAAGAAAACGTAGCAGTAGTACCAACTACAACTATTCCACAGGGGATTTCTGCTATGCTCTCCTTCCATCCGGATGCTGACTTGGAAACGAATCAAAAAGCAATGGATGAAGCGAGAAAACAGGTGAAGACTGGGCAAGTAACATATGCAGTGAGAGATACTACTATTGAAGGAATTACAATTGAGAACGGTCATTTTATGGGTATTGTTGATGGTAAAATTAAAGTGACGGACCGTGAAAAGAAAGATACTGTAAAACAACTAATGAAGGAAATGATTTCTGAAGATGATGAGATTTTAACCATTATATATGGTGAAGATGTTGCTTCAGAGGAAGTGGACGAGCTTGTTCAGTATCTAGAGGAAAATTATGATGAGCTTGAAATAGAAGTGCATAACGGAGAACAGCCTATCTATTCTTATATCTTCTCGGTTGAATAGAAGTACTATAAAAAACTTCGCCTTACATAAAGGTGAAGTTTTTTATACTTCAGGAAACATTGCTTTTGTTAAAGGATAATAGTATGAAAGTGACTTGGCAATATCCTAAGACTTTCTAATTAAGGCATCAGTTAAATGAATAAGAATAGACTTTTTGCTATAATTGATACTAGTTAAGTAAAAATGTTACGAAAAAAATAGAGATAAATTATAGGATGAAGTTTTAATAGAAAGAGTGATTGTTATGCTTGAAGATTCAATAGCTGAATTAAAGGGAGTTGGAGAAAAGGTAGCTGAGGAATTGGCTTTGTTAAAAATCTTTACCATCGAAGATTTATTGCTTTACTTCCCTTATCGATATGATGTGTTTGAGGTTAAGCCACTCATTGAACTCATTCATGATGATAAAGTTACAATTGAGGGAAAGGTAATTCATGATCCAACTCTGCAATTCTATGGGAAAAGGAAGTCACGTTTAACCTTTTCGGTTGAAGTGGAAGGAGTTGCCGTTAAAGCAGTGATGTTTAATCGGGCGTTTGCTAAGAAGCAAATCCATACAGGGGATATCATCACTTTAACTGGGAAATGGGATGCTCACCGTTTACAAATAACGGTTAGTAATTATAAATTAGGACCTGCCAGTAATCAGGATAAAATCCAACCATCTTACTCAATTAAAGGGAATTTAACAAATATTAAGCTCAAAAAAATAATGGAACAGGCACTAAAAGAATATGGTCCCAAGATAAGTGAGTTTATACCAGAAAGTTTTTTAACAGGGTATAAACTGCCTTCTCGTCGCGAAGCTGTTCAAATTATGCATTTCCCCCCAAATAGAATGGCGCTTAAACATGCCAGAAGAAGGTTTACATATGAAGAATTTTTGCTTTTTCAATTGAAAATGCAATTACTGCGTAAGAAGAAACGTGAGGCAACGAAAGGAAATGCTCAAGTCTATGATGTGGAACAACTGGAATCCTTTGTAGCCAGCTTTCCATTCACTTTAACGAATGCACAGCGAAGCGCACTAGATGAGATATTGAAAGATTTGGTCTCACCATATAGAATGAACCGATTGCTGCAAGGAGATGTCGGTTCTGGAAAAACGGCAGTAGCTGCGATTAGTTTATATGCCTCTGTTACGGCGGGAAAACAAGGAGCATTAATGGTGCCGACCGAAATACTTGCTGAACAGCATTATGAGTCGTTAACGGAATTATTTAAGGGCAGAGCGAGGATCGCCTTATTGACCGGTTCCATAAAAGGGAAGAAACGAAAAGAGATACTAACCCAACTAGCTAATCACGAAGTGGATATATTAGTTGGGACCCATGCTTTAATTCAAGATGATGTTTCATTTGCTGAATTAGGTTATGTTATCGTAGACGAACAGCATCGATTCGGTGTGGAGCAGCGAAGAACATTACGTGATAAAGGGCTTCATCCAGACGTCTTATTTATGACAGCCACACCCATTCCGCGGACACTTGCTATCACAGCGTTTGGTGATATGGATGTGTCGGTTATTGACGAGATGCCTAAAGGCAGAAAGGAAATCGAAACCTATTGGGCAAAGGAGAACATGCTTGAAAGAGTATTAAAAATGATCGAAAAACACGTCGAGTCTGGGGAACAGGCCTATATTATCTGCCCGCTTATTGAAGAATCGGATAAGTTAGATATACAAGATGCAGTTGACCTATACCATCAGCTAACTGATTTTTTCCCTTCTTCCATTAATGTCGGATTAATGCATGGTCGATTAAAAGCGAATGAAAAAGACGCAGTTATGAAGCAATTTGCTGGTAATGAGGTTCAAGTACTTGTATCTACTACAGTCGTAGAGGTTGGAGTAAATGTTCCTAATGCAACCATTATGGTTATTTACGATGCTGAACGCTTTGGTCTATCACAGCTTCATCAGTTAAGGGGAAGAGTTGGCCGTGGTGATAAGCAGAGTTATTGTATTTTAATTGCTGATCCTAAAGGAGAAGTAGGTAAAGAAAGAATGCGTATCATGACTGAAACAACAAATGGTTTTGAACTGTCAGAAGAGGATTTAAAATTAAGAGGTCCCGGGGATTTCTTTGGGAAAAAACAAAGTGGTGTCCCAGAATTTAAAGTGGCGGATATGGTACATGATTATCGTGCTTTGGAAACAGCAAGACAGGATGCAGCAGAAATAATTGAAAAAAATCTCTTAGAAGAAAAAGAAGATTTTCTACCGCTGAAACTGCATTTGGAAAAGGATCAGATATCAGAGGCCACATTAGATTAGTGGGATTACTTGCATAAATATATATGGTATTATATATTACTATTAGTACCAAGTCTTAAATCGTATTTAAACTTAAGTGAGATGTGAGTTTTTCAGAACAATAATAGAGACGATGGATGGGTGCATAATGAAACCGACAAAATCAGAACGACAAAAATTACTAAAAGAAAAAATAGAGGAATCTCCTTTTATTACCGACGAACAGCTTGCATCACTATTTAACGTCAGTATTCAAACAATACGCCTCGACCGGATGGAGCTATCCATTCCAGAATTACGGGAAAGAATTAAGTATGTAGCTACCAACCAATGGAATGAAACGGTTAAAGCATTACCGCTAGAAGAAGTGATTGGGGAAGTCATTGATTTAGAGTTAGATAAACGTGCTATTTCCATTCTTGATATACAGACTGATTTGGTTTTTTCACGTAATAAAATTGCACGTGGGCATCACTTATTTGCCCAAGCTAATTCTCTAGCAGTTGCAGTGATTAATGATGAGCTGGCTTTGACAGCAAAAGCAGATATTAAATTTACCCGTCAAGTAAAAGAGGGAGAACGAGTAGTTGCTAAAGCAGTCGTGAAAGGTGAGCAAAAGGGGCTTACTATTGTTGTTGTTAATAGTTTTGTAGGAAATGAAAAAGTATTCAATGGCACATTTTATATGTATCGTTCGAATGATAAAGGAGATATCAGCCATGAGATTAGCGATTGATGCAATGGGGGGAGACAATGCTCCAAAAGAAATAGTACAAGGAGCAATGGATGCAGTCTCAGAAATGAAAGATCTACATATTACATTAGTTGGTGACGAAGCTCAAATCACACCATTACTAACAAGCAAAACAAACATAGAAATTTTACATGCAGATGAAGTTATTACTGGGGAAGATGAACCAGTTCGAGCGGTTCGCCGTAAAAAAAATTCTTCACTTGTCCTAATGGCTAATGAAGTAAAAGAGGGAAGGGCAGATGCCTGTATTTCTGCGGGTAATACTGGTGCATTGATGAGCGCTGGGTTATTTGTAGTTGGAAGAATTTCAGGGATTGAACGACCTGCACTAAGCCCAACATTACCTACCATTGATGGTAAAGGCTTTGTTATGCTTGATGTTGGTGCTAATGTTGATGCTAAGCCGCAACATCTTGTACAATATGCTATTATGGGCTCAATTTATGCTGAAAAGGTTCGGTCGATACCAAAGCCAAGAGTTGGCCTTTTGAACGTCGGAACTGAAGATGGAAAAGGAAATGATTTGACAAAGAAGACCTTCAAAGAATTAGAAAAGGCTCCTATTCACTTTATTGGCAATGTGGAGGCACGGGATTTATTGGATGGTGTTGCAGATGTTGTGGTAACGGATGGATTTAGCGGTAATATTGCGTTAAAAACAATTGAAGGTACAGCGGGGGCACTCTTTAAAATACTAAAAGAGACGATGATGTCGAGTACGAAAACAAAAATCGGTGCAGCATTACTAAAAAATGATTTACGTGGCCTAAAGGATAAGCTTGATTATTCAGAATATGGTGGTGCTGGCTTATTCGGTCTTGCTTCACCTGTTATTAAGGCGCATGGCTCTTCAAAAAGCCGAGCGATTGTTAGTGCAATAAAACAAGCAAAGTATATGGTGGACCACGATGTAACCAATACGATAAAGTCCACATTAAAATCTATTGATATTGATAAGGAGTGAAAAGAGATGAAACGAGTAGCCTTTATGTTTCCTGGTCAAGGATCACAAACGGTAGGGATGGGTAAGGAATTTTATGATGAATATCCGGCAGTCAAGGATCTGTATCGAAAGGCAAATCAATTATTAGACAAGGACATCCAATCACTTATGTTTGAGGGTCCTGGTGAGAAATTAACGGAAACAGAAAATGCACAGCCAGCTCTATTATTATCAAGTGTAGTGATTCATCGTTTATTGATTGAGAATGGAATCAATCCGTTGATGACAGTTGGACATAGCTTAGGAGAATACAGTGCACTGGTAGCTGCGAATGCCCTTAGTTTGGAGCAAGCCTTGCCACTGGTACAAATGCGTGGAAAATTAATGGAAGAAGCTTTTCCTAAGGGACAAGGTACAATGGCAGCAGTACTTGGGTTAGATGAAGAGGAAATATCAAATGCGTTAAGTATGATTGAAAATGAAATTGTTGATATAGCCAATCTGAACTGTCCTGGACAGATTGTTATTTCAGGTTCGAAAGATGGCATTAGTCAAGCAGAAGCATTACTTAGAGAACGTGGAGCAAAACGAGTTATCCCATTAAATGTAAGTGGACCATTTCATTCAAGGTTAATGAAAGCAGCAAATGAGAAGTTTGCTGATTACCTAAATAAAGTACCATTCTACGATGCAGAAGTACCAGTGTATGCCAATGTTTCAGCTAATCCTGTTACCAAAGCTGAGGAAATAAAAGAATTGCTCATTCAACAATTATACTCCCCTGTCCGTTTTGATGCATCTATCAGAAATATGATTGATAAAGGTGTGGATGCCTTCGTCGAAGTAGGAAATGGTAAGGTGTTAAGCGGATTATTGCGGAAAATCGATCGCAGTACGAAAACATTTGCAGTACAAGATGTTGATTCACTGAAGAGTTTTATAAATTGGTATCAGGAGGATTAATCAAACATGCTAAAAGGAAAGAGTGCAGTAGTAACTGGTGCTTCTCGCGGAATTGGACGTGCAATTGCATTAGAACTTGCCAGTCAAGGAGCAAATGTCGCAGTAAATTATGCTGGCAGTGAGGAAAGAGCACAGCAGGTTGTAGAAGAAATTGAACAGCTTGGTGTGAAGGCTCTTAAAATTCAAGCAGATGTTGCAAATGAATCAGAGGTAAAAGAAATGATAAAAAAAGTTACCGAAGAGTTCGGCGGTCTCGATATCTTAGTGAATAATGCTGGAATTACGAGAGATAATTTATTAATGCGAATGAAAGAGGAAGAATTTGACCAAGTTATTAACACGAACTTAAAGGGTGTATTTGTTTGCACCAAAGCTGTAACAAGACAAATGATGAAACAAAAAGCTGGAAAGATTATTAATGTTGCATCAATTGTAGGTGTCGCGGGTAATGCTGGACAAGCGAACTATGTTGCAGCAAAAGCAGGTGTTATAGGCTTAACAAAAACAACTGCAAAGGAATTGGCGTCTCGTAATATCTTAGTAAATGCTGTTGCACCAGGGTTTATTGCTACAGATATGACAGATAAGCTAACAGAAGAACAGAAAAAGGGAATGCTGGACGTGATTCCATTAGGCAAGTTAGGAAAGCCAGAAGATGTGGCGAAAGTTGTTCGATTTTTGGCTTCGGATGATTCGAATTATATGACAGGACAAACCATTCATATTGATGGTGGAATGGTCATGTAATTTATTTCTGCTTACTTCGAAATGGAAGTAGAAAAGTGAAAAGAAATGCTCTATACTACTTGAAGGGAGGTGAACTTGAAATGGCAGATGTATTTGATCGTGTAAAAGCAATTATTGTAGATCGTCTTGATGTGGAAGAAGAAAAAGTAACCCTTGAAGCATCTTTTAAAGAAGACCTTGAAGCTGATTCTCTAGATGTTGTTGAGCTTGTTATGGAACTTGAGGATGAGTTCGATATGGAAATCGCGGATGAAGATGCTGAGAATATTAATACAGTAGGGGACGCTGTTAATTACATAAATGGTAAACAGTAATAAGTCCTAAGCGGCAGATTTAAATGAATGAAGAAAGAATGAGAAAGTCTCGCTATATGCGGGACTTTCCCTATATTTTTACACTAGAGGTGACATGAATGGATGTTACACAGCTTGAAAGTAAGTTTAACCTTACCTTCCATAATCATGATTTAATAAAACAAGCTTTTACACATTCATCTTATGTGAATGAGCATCGGAATGAAGTATTTTCGGATAATGAAAGATTGGAATTTCTAGGAGATGCGGTACTGGAATTAGGTGTATCACAATTCCTATATCGTAATGAACAATCCATGCCAGAAGGAGAAATGACAAAGCTTCGAGCTGCTATTGTTTGTGAACCTTCCTTAATGGGATTTGCCCAAGAATTAGACTTTGGTAAGTATCTATTGCTTGGAAAAGGGGAAGAACAAACCGGCGGAAGAGAACGGCCAGCGATTTTAGCTGATGTTTTTGAAGCGTTCCTAGGTGCATTATATTTAGATCAGGGATTTGAAACAGCATTAGCCTTTCTTGAAAACTATATCTTTCCGAAAATTAAATCTGGTGCTTTTTCGCATGAAATGGATTATAAAAGTCAGTTACAGGAATTGGTTCAGCAAGATAAGAATAAAGCAATTGAATATAAGATTGTTGATGAAAGAGGACCTTCACACAATAAAGAGTTTGTTGCACATGTATATGTAAATAGCGACAAAACTGGTGAAGGGATTGGAAGGACAAAAAAAGAAGCAGAGCAGCGAGCAGCAAAACGCGCATTAGATTATTTTAATATGTAAAGAGAAGTGACTTAGTTTCGCTGTTTTAGTAGATATTAAACAGGTCTTGATAAACAGTATACACTTACCTGCGTAAGCGCAATGAAGGCATTCGCCAAAGAACATGGCGTGTGCCTTCGTTTTTTATTAGAAAATGGTTATCTTTTCCGAATATTCGCCAGCTCTTCGATGAAAGCTTGTGCTTCAGAGCTGCTCAGTCTACCTTTTTTCACGACCATATCGTACATTGATTTAAGTTCGTCATATTTATTAAGGTCATAGTCATCTGCGTCCAAAAGTCCCCGGTTTACGACATTCAAATAATCTGCTAATTGATCTAGAATTATTTTTAAATTTGCTTGAGAGGCTGTTTCTAAGCTCATCTCTTCCCTCCTTTTAGTAAAAAATTTATGTATAATTTCTATAAGCAGTTTTCTTTCTCTATAGGTGCTACTAAGGATTGTAAAATATGGGTAATCCTTAGTTTTCTATTAAGCTTCTTTTGTTTATAAGTTTATGATAAAATAAATGCGGTAAAAAGCCAAATGTTTTTTAATTTCTCTGCGTTGAACTTGTCAGTTCTAATTAACTTTTTAAGGTACTACGCAGTGGGTTTGTACATTTGCAAATAATTGAGCTAATGAGAGAGTCCAATGTTTTTAATAAATGAGCAATTAATTTGCTTTTCGTTGATATAGGAGAATGAATGATGTATTTAAAAAGATTAGAAAGCGTGGGATTCAAATCGTTTGCTGAACGAATCAGTGTTGAATTTGTCCCAGGAGTAACGGCTGTTGTAGGTCCTAATGGCAGCGGGAAAAGTAATATAACCGATGCGATCCGCTGGGTGTTAGGTGAGCAATCAGCTAAATCATTAAGAGGCGCTAAAATGGAAGATATCATCTTTCAGGGAAGTGATACAAGGAAACCTTTAAATGTCGCTGAAGTTACACTTGTCCTGAACAATGAAAATCACACATTGCCTTTAGATTACGACGAAGTGAGTGTTACAAGACGTGTTTACAGGTCAGGTGAGAGTGAATTTTATATAAATAAACAGTCCTGCAGACTTAAAGATATCATTGACTTGTTTATGGATTCAGGATTAGGAAGAGATGCCTTTTCGATTATTAGTCAGGGGAAAGTAGAGGAAATTCTGAGTTCAAAGGCCGAAGAAAGACGCACGATTTTTGAAGAAGCTGCAGGAGTTTTAAAGTATAAGCAACGTAAAAAGAAAGCTGAATATAAATTAGCTGAAACTCAAGAAAACCTTAATCGTGTAGAAGATATTATTTACGAAATAGAACAGCAAATAAATCCACTTAAGGATCAAGCTGAAACAGCGAAGAAATATCTTCAGTTAAAAGAGGAACTGAAAACAAAAGAGATTTCATTCTTAATAGCAGAAATTGAAAAAATACATACGGAATGGCAATTATTATTAAATACAATAGAAAATGAGCATGCAGAAGAATTAAAAGTAAAAACAGCCATTCAAAAAAAAGAGGCCGCTTTAGAGCAAAAAAGACAACAGGTTGATGAAATAGATAAGGAAATAGAAAGGCTTCAGTCAAGCCTGCTAGAGACGACTCAGCTCCTCGAAAAATATGAGGGTAAAAAACAGCTGCTAAATGAAAGAAACAAGCACTTTGATGAAAATAAACAAAAACTGGAATCCCAAAAGCAGTCAGCAGCAGTAAAGATTGGTGAACTGCATGATGAATTAGTAAAAGAACAAAAGCAGCTTTCTGAAATAACAGCTAAACGACAGGAAACCAAGGAGACTGTCAAACAGCTGCAGCAAAAATTGTCTCTTAATCAAGAAACTATTTCAGAGCAGATTGAAGAATTAAAATCAGAATACATTGAGTACCTCAATAAGCAAGCAGCTATGCGAAATGAGAAGCAATCAATAGAAACACAACTGAAACAAGTATTAGGGAAAAAAGATATTCAGGCTTCTAAATTTGAGGATTTGTTAAACCAAAGAGAAGAGTTGAACGAAAGAAGAAAGCTGAAAAAAGCAAAATTAGTCAGCCAGGAAGCGAAATATCAAGATACACAGCTGCGATTGAAAACGTTAAAGTATCAATTAGAAACTGAGCGACAAGTCTTTCAAGATTCACAGACAAAACTTTATCAAGGCTATCAATATATCGAGAAATTAAAGTCGAGAAAGGAAATGCTCGACGAAATGAAAGAGGATTTCCAAGGATTCTTCCAAGGTGTTAAAGCGGTTTTAAAAGCACGTGAGAATCATAAATTAGCTGATATATATGGGGCGGTTATTGAGTTGATTGAGGTTCCAAAAGAGTACATTACAGCAATAGAAACAGTACTCGGCGGACAGGCACAGCATATCGTTGTCAAAGACGACAAAGCAGCTCGAGAGGCGATATTGTGGCTAAAGAAAACAAATAATGGCCGCGCGACATTTCTACCACTACAGTCAATTCAAACACGCTCTATTCCAAGAGAGGTGCTTTCACAGATTGAGAACCATTCGGGATATGTTGGAATTGCAGGGCAATTAGTTCAGGCAAATGAAACCTACCAAAGAGCAGTAAACCATTTAATGGGCAATGTTATCATTGCTAAGACTTTGAAGGATGCTAATGATATTGCGAAATGGACACAGAGAAGATTTCGAGTGGTGACACTTGATGGAGATGTAGTGAATCCGGGTGGTTCTATGTCGGGTGGTGCCAAAAAGAAGACGAACCAATCTTTATTCACGAGAGAGAAAGATCTTCAAGAAATTACCGAGAAGATTAATGAATATCAAGAGAAGATTGTTCAATTTGAATATAAGGTTAAACGTAAAAAAGAAGAGATTTCCGAAATTGAAAATGAACTATCACTTACGGAAGAGAATTCAGGAACAGAACAACAGCAATGGCAACTCCTGCAAACGGAATGTAAAGAAATAGAGTTGAAGTTAGAATCATTAAACGAGAATTTGTATATCTTTGATCAAGATCAAAAGCAATACACACAAGACCGTGAACAACTAGAGAATCGAAATAAAGAGTTATCGAAAGAACTTGAAGGGATTAGAATACAACTAGAAGATATTAATAAACAAATCGAGGCATTATCCCAACAAGAGGTTGCATTCAAAGAGAATAAGGAAACTCTGCAGCAGGAGCTGCATCAATCACAAGTGGCTTTAGCAGAGCTTGAAGAGCGCGTTAGAAACCAGAGAGAAAAAGTAAAAACGGTGGAAGAACGCTTAAAAGCTTTTGAAGAACAATATGATATGTATACAGATGAACTAGATAAGTTGCTTGAAATGGAGCATGTAGAAGAAACAGAAGAAGAAATAGATTCTATTATCATATCGAAAAAGGAAATAAAATTAGAATTGACAACCTCGATTCAAGAAAAGCGACAAAAAAGAGCTCACTTAACAGCATATACACAGGATGAAGAGAGAGAAATAAAAGAAGAAACCAAAAAACATCAAAGCTTTCTTAACGAAATTCAACAAAAAGAAGTACAAGCGAACCGACTTGATGTTGATTTAGAGAATCGCTTATCTCTTTTAGAAACTGAGTATATGATAACCTATGAAAAAGCATCAAAAACGTATGAGAAGGCTGAAAATATTGCGGAGGCTAAAGAAGAGGTTAAGGCACTGAAACTTGCAATAGAAAGCCTAGGTAATGTCAATCTTGGCGCCATTGATGAATATGAGCGAGTATCCGAGCGCTATAGTTTCTTGAGTGAGCAGAGGAATGATTTAGTAGAAGCAAAGAATACCTTGTTTGCCGTCATTGCAGAGATGGATGACGAAATGGAGAAGCGCTTTGACAGTACCTTCACCCAAATAAAAGATCAGTTTGGAGTAGTTTTTCGGCAGTTATTTGGTGGTGGCCATGCTGAGCTGAAACTCACGGATCCAAAGAATCTTCTCGATACAGGTGTTGATATCATAGCGCAGCCGCCAGGGAAGAAACTCCAGAACCTAGGCCTTCTTTCTGGGGGAGAAAGAGCACTAACCGCCATTGCATTATTGTTTGCTATACTAAGAGTGCGCCCTGTACCCTTCTGCATTCTTGATGAAGTAGAGGCGGCATTAGATGAGGCGAATGTTAGCAGGTTTGCAAAATATGTGAAGCTCTATAGTGAAAATACACAATTCATTGTCATTACCCACCGTAAGGGTACAATGGAAGAGGCCGATGTGCTGTATGGGGTGACCATGCAAGAATCGGGTGTTTCGCGAATGGTTTCTGTTCGTCTGGAAGATACAAAGGAACTAATTAATTCATAAGGAGGTTTTTATGAAATGGGTTTTATGGATAAGTTAAGAAATAGATTTAAACAGAACGCTGAAACAGAAGAAGTCTCTGAGAAATATAAAGAGGGGATGGAGAAAACTCGAAATTCCTTTTCAAGCAAAATAAATGATTTAATTGCCAGATATCGTAAAGTGGATGAAGATTTCTTCGAAGAGCTGGAAGAGGTTCTGATAACAGCTGATGTTGGTGTCAACACAGTAATGGATTTAATTGATGAGTTAAAGATGGAAGTAAAGCGCCGAAACATTAAGGACACCAAAGAAGTAAAAGAGGTCATCTCTGAAAAACTAGTTGAAATTTATTATGGTGATGATAGCCAACAGATTGAGGAGCTAAATCTTCAAGAAGATGGATTAACAGTGCTATTGGTAGTCGGTGTAAATGGAGCTGGAAAAACTACTTCTATTGGCAAGCTTGCTAACCAATTAAAAAGTGAAGGAAAAAATGTAGTATTAGCTGCTGGAGATACATTCCGTGCTGGGGCCATAGAACAGCTGGAAGTGTGGGGAGAAAGAGCTGGAGTTGATGTGATTAAACATACCGCTGGAAGTGATCCAGCTGCAGTTATATTTGATGCAATCAAAGCAGCTAAGGCAAGGGAAGCAGACGTATTAATTTGTGATACAGCAGGAAGGCTGCAAAACAAAGTTAATCTTATGAATGAATTAGAAAAGGTAAAACGAGTTATAGAACGTGAGGTGCCAGGTGCTCCTCATGAAGTTCTATTAGTATTGGATGCAACTACAGGACAAAATGCGTTGAGCCAAGCAAAAACATTCTCAGAGTCTACCGACGTTTCAGGTATTGTATTAACCAAGCTTGATGGGACGGCAAAGGGTGGAATTGTCTTAGCTATTCGTCATGAATTAAATATTCCGGTAAAATTCGTAGGTTTAGGAGAAAAAATGGAGGATCTGCGGAAATTTGATGCAAATGCCTTTGTTTATGGCCTCTTTGCTGATATGTTGGAGGATGAATAGGTTCTCCCTTGACATCCCCTCTATATCCGTTAATATTAACGTAAAGGGAATATACTTAACAAGGAGTGATATGTGTGTTGGAGAAAACGACCAGGATGAATTATTTGTTTGACTTTTACCAAGCCTTGTTAACTCCTAAACAGCGGAATTACATGGAATTATATTACTTAGAGGATTATTCCCTTGGTGAAATTTCTGAGCTGTTCCAAGTATCTCGCCAAGCAGTTTATGACAATATTAAACGGACTGAGGCTATGTTAGAAACATACGAAGAAAAATTGCATTTATATGATCGTTTTGAAAAAAGAAATAGGGTACTAGAGCAAATGGAAGATATAATAGCCGATAAGGAGCTTGAAACCTTAGTTCAACAATTAAAAGAAATAGATTAGGAGGACACCTTCTATGGCATTTGAAGGATTGGCCGACCGCCTGCAGAGTACGATAAAAAAGATTACTGGTAAAGGTAAAGTATCTGAACAAGATGTAAAGGAAATGACTCGCGAGGTCAGACTGGCTTTACTTGAAGCGGATGTTAACTTTAAAGTAGTTAAAGATTTAATAAAACGTATTAAAGAACGTGCAGTTGGACAGGAAGTAATGGAGAGCTTAACTCCTGGCCAACAAGTAATTAAAGTGGTTAAGGAAGAATTAACTGCATTAATGGGAGGAGAACAAAGTAAGATTGCAGTGGCCGATCGCCCTCCAACGGTGATTATGATGGTAGGTTTGCAAGGTGCTGGTAAGACAACTACCACTGGTAAATTAGCAAATCTACTGCGCAAGAAACATAATCGTTCTCCACTACTAGTAGCTTGTGACGTCTATCGTCCTGCTGCGATTAAACAGTTGAAAACACTTGGTAGTCAATTGGATATGCCGGTATATTCGTTAGGAACAGAGGCGAATCCTGTTGATATTGCTACACAGGCATTAGAGAAAGCGAAAGCTGATCATCATGATTATGTCATTATCGATACTGCTGGGCGCTTACACATAGATACCGATCTAATGGGTGAGTTATCAGAGATTAAAGCTCAAGTGAAACCAGATGAAATATTCCTGGTTGTCGACTCGATGACAGGACAGGATGCGGTTAATGTAGCGGAAAGCTTTAATGAACAACTGGATATTACTGGTGTCATTTTAACAAAACTTGATGGTGATACACGTGGTGGTGCTGCACTTTCCATTAAAGCAGTAACTGACAAACCAATTAAGTTTGCCGGTATGGGTGAGAAGCTTGACCAGTTAGAACCTTTCCATCCGGAAAGAATGGCGTCCAGAATATTGGGGATGGGAGATGTTCTTTCCCTTATTGAGAAGGCCCAAGAAAACGTTGATGAGAAGCAAGCGAAAGAGTTAGAAGAAAAAATGCGTACCATGTCCTTTACGTTTGATGATTTCCTTGAGCAGATGGGGCAAGTGCGAAATATGGGACCATTAGATGAGCTCATTAATATGCTGCCTGGTGCGAACAAAATGAAAGGACTGAAGAATGCTCAATTAGATGAGAAACAAATTTCTCAAGTGGAAGCCATTATTCAGTCCATGACGAAGAAAGAAAGACAGGAACCAGATATTATTAATGCTAGTCGTAAAAAGCGAATTGCAAAAGGATCAGGAACGAATGTTTCTCAAGTAAATCGATTGCTAAAGCAGTTTAGTGAAATGAAAAAGATGATGAAGCAAATGACAAATATGCAAAAAGGGAAAAAAGCAAAGGGTATGAAATTTCCTTTTATGTAGTAATTTAATGGACATTACAAAGGAAAATACATTGTAATGTAAAAACACTTTACAGGCATGAAATTTTCTGTTAGAATCATATCTTGTGAACAACATTTAATGGAGGTGCAAATAATGGCAGTTAAAATTCGTTTAAAACGTATGGGTTCTAAAAGAAATCCATTTTACCGTATCGTTGTAGCTGATTCTCGTTCTCCACGTGATGGACGTCAAATCGAGCAAATCGGAACATATAACCCGGTAGTTAATCCGGTTGAAGTTAAAATCGACGAAGACAAAGCTTTAGATTGGATGAAAAAAGGTGCAAAACCTAGCGACACTGTTCGCAATCTTTTCTCAGAACAAGGCATCATGAAAAAATTCCACGAGTCAAAAAATTAATCGCGGAAAGTAAGTGATATCATGAAAGCCCTAATTGAATCAATTGTTAGGCCATTAGTTGATTATCCAGAAGACATTCATGTGACAGAAAACGAAGAGGATACTAAGATAGTATATCATCTTACGGTTCATACAGAGGATGTTGGAAAGATTATTGGCAAGAATGGTCGAATAGCAAAAGCGATTCGAACAGTGGTGTATGCCGCTAAGAATGATGGGAATAAACGTATCTACTTAGATATTATGTAAAAGGGAAAGGAGGAACCAGTATGGTTTTTCTTTCCCTTTTTCAACATATAAACCTTTTAACAGGTAGGAAAGTTTAAATTTACTTACCTGCATAAGTGCAACCAAGGCTGTCTTCTAAAAGCTTGGCGACATCCAAGTTTTCTAATGATAGGGGAGAAGAACGGGTGAAAATCATAAAAAAAGTCCAAATAAAACAGATTGTCACAGAAGAGAGCAAAAAGAAGTTAAAAGAAACGTTTGAAAACCAAAAAATGCGACTTGAACAAGAGTGTCAACAGCTCCTATTTGAAAAAAGAAAGCTTCAGAATAAGCCTGGGATATCAAAACAGGAGTTGAAGCAACGTTTTCAAAGAGAGATAAATAAAAGAAAAGAAAAAATGGAAATGCTCGATTTTAAGATAGAACAATTGGAAATGCTTGAAATAGGAAGTGAAATTGTTGAAAAGGAAGTTGAAGCTCTTGTTGAGGTAACAGAAGGAACGCATTGGAATAACATTATGAATGAACAGGCCATTGTAATAAAAGATGGCATTGTTATTCGAATAGATAATTAGTGGGTGAAGGATATGACAGAAAAAATGTTCACTGTAGGGAAAATAATTAACACACATGGTATTCGAGGAGAAGTAAAGGTTTTGCGGATTAGTGATTTTGAAGATAGGTTTCAAAAAGGAAAAAAACTATTTTTAGTAAAAGATAATGGAGAGAGCGTGGAATTAACGATTGATGGCCACCGTTTACATAAAGGCTTCGATCTTCTTCACTTTAAAGAATTTAATAATATTAATGAAGTGGAACAATTTAAAGGGTTATTCTTGAAAATTACAAAAGAGCAATTAACAGAGTTAGAAGAAAATGAATTCTACTATCATGAAATTATCGATTGTGAGGTTTATACTATTTCAGGGGAGAAATTAGGAGTAGTGAAAGAGATTTTATCTCCTGGAGCAAATGATGTGTGGGTAGTAAAGCCAAATAAAGGAAAGGATATACTTATTCCCTATATAGAGGATGTCGTAAAAGAGGTATCCATAACCGAGAAGAAGATTATCATAGAACCGATGGAAGGATTGCTTGATTAATGCATATTGACATACTAACCCTCTTTCCTGAGATGTTTAAAGGTGTATTTGAAACATCTATCTTAAATAAGGCAAAGGAAAAAGAGAAGTTCAGCTACCAACTCGTTAATTTTAGAGATTATACCGAGAATAAGCATAATCGTGTGGATGATTATCCTTATGGGGGTGGTGCAGGTATGGTATTATCACCACAACCGATCTTTGATGCAGTCGAAGCCATAAAAAAAGAAAAACAAACTAAGCCGCGTATTATTCTGATGTGCCCACAAGGTGAAACATATAATCAAAAAAAAGCAGAAGAATTAGCGAAAGAAGAGCATCTTTTGTTTATTTGTGGTCACTATGAGGGATATGATGAGCGTATTCGAGAGCATTTAGCAACAGATGAAATCTCTATCGGTGACTATGTGCTTACTGGTGGTGAGCTAGGTGCAATGGTAGTGGTGGATAGTGTTGTTCGTCTTTTGCCTGATGTATTGGGTAATAAAGAGTCAGCACCTATGGATTCGTTCTCAACTGGTTTACTGGAGCACCCTCATTATACAAGACCAGCGGATTTCCGGGGGATGAAAGTTCCAGAAGTTCTTATGTCAGGCGACCATGCTAAAATAGAGGCTTGGCGCAAAACAGAGTCTTTAAGAAGGACCTATGAGCGACGTAAGGACTTATTAGAAGCCATTGATTTAGATGAAGAGGATAGAAACATACTAGCAAACATAAAAAATCAACAAGAATCATAAATTTTATTGAACTCATCAATAGATTATGATATATTAATTATTGTGCTTAAAGTTCGTTTAAGCCGTAAAACGATGTTCCGCTCGTTTCTCAGATAAATGATGAGCATTAGTTTGGAAGGAGTGAAGTCACATGCAACAACTTATTGCAGACATTACAAAAGATCAATTACGTACAGACCATCCTGAATTCCGCGCTGGTGATACTGTTAAAGTACACGTTAAGGTTGTGGAAGGAACTCGTGAACGTATTCAGGTGTTCGAAGGTGTTGTTATTAAACGCCAAAACGGAGGAATCAGTGAAACATTTACAGTAAGAAAGATTTCTTACGGTGTAGGTGTTGAACGTACATTCCCAGTACATTCTCCACGTGTTGATAAAATCGAAGTGACTCGTCGCGGTATTGTTCGTCGTGCTAAACTTTACTATCTACGTAATCTACGTGGTAAAGCAGCGCGTATCAAAGAGCGTCGATAATTTTAACAAACTGGATATAACAGTGATAAGAAAGGACTTGGGCATAGCTCAAGCTCCTTTTTTATTTAAGCTGTCTAGGTTTTTTATGCAAATAATAATTAGACTGCGAACTTATCTAATTCAGGATAGTGCTTGGAACCGCTGCGGAAATACACTACGCTTTCCGCGGGCGCTGTTGAGCCTCCTCGAGTCTAACGTCTCTGCGGGGTCTCAACTAGGCTTTTCCTCCCGCAGGAGTCTCCGTGTATTTCCTCCGCTAAGTTTGAGCTTCTCGACTTTCGTATTTATTACTGCAATAATACATTCAAACTGTGAAACGTTATTTACAGTACTTACACCACACATAAAGCAGAAAATCTCAATTAGCGTAGGCAGAATACGTAGACTCCTACGGGAATAGCACGTGTCCGAAGACCCCGCAGCGGTGGTTTTTCCGCGAGGAGGCTGAGGCCGTGCCCGTGGAAAGCGGAGTATTCTGCCGAAGCGGCTTCTAGAACACATTATCATTAGAATAAGCGAGAGTAGGATCAGCTAATATCATTTTCACTACGTCAGATTTTATTCAACTATAAACGTTAGAAAACAGAAGACTTCATACAGAATCTCTCCATTTATGCATAAATCAATCTACAAAGGGTATATTCATTAACATAATTAATGCTCTATCCATTAGGATAAAAAGTGAATGATATGATAATATAGTAAAGATAAGAGATGCAAGGGCTGGAGGAGAAGTCATGGGAAAAGATAAAAAGGATGAAAATAAAAATGAATGGTTTGATTGGCTAAAAGCATTACTACTGGCACTAGGGTTAGCATTTATTGTACGGGTCTTTTTGTTTTCCCCTATTGTTGTAGATGGGCCATCCATGCTGCCAACCTTACATGATCGTGATCAAATGATTGTAAATAAATTTGTATATAATATATCTGAACCTGAACGATTTGATATCGTAGTGTTTCATGCCTCGGCTCAAAAGGATTTTATCAAACGGGTTATCGCTTTACCGGGAGAGCATGTCCAAGTGGAAGATGATGTATTGTACATAGATGGAGAGCCAGTAGAAGAACCATATTTAGAAGAACAGAAAGAACAATTACAGCCTTATGAAACATTAACCAATGATTTTACATTAGAAGAGTTACCTGGTGGTCATGAAGTAGTCCCTGATGGTCATGTTTTTGTTATGGGCGATAACCGTGGTAATTCAACAGATAGTAGGATGCTCGGTGTCATACCGATGGATGAAATTGTGGGAGAGGCTAGCTTTATATATTGGCCTTTAGATCGAATGCAAATAGTAGGAGAGTAGGTTTTACATGACGATACAATGGTTTCCAGGACATATGGCGAAAGCAAAACGCCAAGTAGAGGAAAAATTAAAACTTGTTGATTTTGTGATGGAATTGGTAGATGCTAGAGCTCCATTATCATCACAGAATCCAATGCTTCAGCAAGTCCTGCAAAGTAAAACAAAAATGATTGTACTTATGAAGAAGGATTTAGCAGATCAACGTGCGACGGAAGAATGGTTGGCTTATTTTAATGATAAAAACATACCGGCAATTTCAGTAAACGTGAATGAGAAAGCTGATATTAATCGAGTAATTCAACTAGCAAAAAGACTTGCAGAAGAGAAAATGGAAAAATTGAAGAAAAAAGGGATACAACCAAGACCAGGAAGAGCTATGATCGTTGGAATACCTAATGTGGGGAAATCTACGCTAATAAATCGTTTAGCAAATAAGAAAATAGCAAAAACAGGAGATCGTCCAGGAGTTACAAAACAGCAATTATGGATTAAAGTAAAGAATGAATTTGAATTACTGGATACTCCTGGAATTCTGTGGCCCAAATTTGAAGATCCAGATGTAGGTTATCGTTTGGCAGCCATAGGGACGATTAAAGATCAACTTTTATCCTTACAAGATATTGTAGTATTCGTTATAGAATATATGAAAATACATTATCCCGTGCTTCTTAAAGAGCGATATGATATTGGTCATGAACTGGAAGAAATGGTTGATATTTTTATTAAGATAGGGAAAGAACGCGGAGCCCTGCAAAGTGGTGGAGAAGTAGACTTTGATAAAGTTTCAGACCTTTTTCTAAGGGATTTAAGAACAGGCCGTCTCGGTAGAATTACACTTGAAAGACCTTCTATCTGACATGCATCGTGTGATGTATGTCTTCTTTTTTTTCATTAGCAAAGAAAGATAATATCTAGGAATCTGTTAAAATAGATGTTTCTTATTATGAATTAGGCATCATATACCGATATAAGAAAGAGATCAAGGGGTGATATAATTGGAAAAACAATCAATTAAAACAATCAAAACGTTGTTTCAAAATAGAGAAATTACTGATGAACAACTTGAGGAATTAAAACAAGATTCACGTAAGGGAGTACAGCAAATTATAGGGTCTTATGAAAAGCAGCTGGAAAAAGAGAAAGCACTAGAAGCTAACTATATAGAAATGTGCCAGTATGAACTTACTGCCTATAAACAAGGTTATAAATGGATTGCAGGTATTGATGAGGCGGGAAGAGGTCCACTGGCCGGTCCAGTAGTAGCTGCAGCTGTTATTCTCCCTGAAAAATTTAAATTATTAGGATTAAACGATTCAAAACAACTTAATGAAGGTACTAGAGAAGCATACTTTTCTATAATAAAGAAGGAAGCAATCAGTTATGGTATTGGCATAGTTGATAACAGTATGATTGATAAGATGAACATCTTTGAAGCAACTAAATTGGCAATGAGAAAAGCGCTGGAGCAATTAAACCCTATGCCTGACTATGTTCTTATTGATGCAGTACAGCTTGGTAATCTCACTTGTCCTTCAGAGTCTATTGTTAAAGGTGATGCAAAAAGTATTTCCATTGCTGCAGCAAGTGTGTTAGCCAAGGTTACTCGTGACCACTTAATGAAAGAAATACATAAGGAATACCCTTTGTATGATTTTGCTTCAAATATGGGGTATGGTACGAAGAATCATTTAGAAGCATTGGAAAACTGTGGTATAACACCTTACCATCGTAAATCATTTGCACCTGTGAGAAATGCCATGAAAGCGTAAGGAGGCGTTTGATGTGAATATTTACCGAACACAGAGTGAACAGGTGCTGAAAACGGCTCAAGTTAACAAGCAATTAAAATCAGGTCAGATTATCCAGGGAAAAATTCAACAACTGTATCCTGATAACAAAGCACAGGTTCAACTTGGAAATCAGACTTTAATAGCTAAGTTGGAAGCCCCTTTAATTGCAGGTGAACGTTATCATTTTCAAGTTCAACGTGCTGATCAAATGATACACTTAAAAGTATTAGGAGAACGACTTACCGGTAAAGCACAGGAGAATATCACACAATTGCTGCAGCAATTAGGTTTAAAATCGACAAAGGAGAATAGTATATTGCTCCTGAGACTAGTTAAGAACGGTTTACCCTTTGATAAGAAACAACTATCAAAAGCGATTCAACTTTTAGGGCAGAAAGAGAATGGAAGACTAGCACAAGAAGTTATCTTACAGATGATTACTAGAAGATATCCTATGAAAGAAAGCATTTTTCAAGCTTTATATACTGAGAAAACAACACAGCAGTCCGAAGTTATGCAAAATTTACTATTAAAGCTGCGGGAAGATTCAGCGGCTATGAGTAACAATAAAGCCATTCTTATTGCAAGATTACAGAGTTTATTATATGGAACTGTAAATGAAAAAGAATACGTATTAAATAATATACGTTCAGACACTTATACAGAGTCAAATCCATTTTTCCAAGTTTTAAAATCTGTTGGGGTAGTTAATTCTGATTTATCTTTATCTTCCTGGAAAAGTATGTGGGGAAATGCTTCAGTAAGCTCTCAAAAGGGTAAAGATTGGCCATTAAATGTTACTCCGCCGGAAATAATGAACATCCTGAAAAATCTGCTAGCTAATAAACAGGAAGTGATGCAGTTATCATTGGAACTGTTAGCAAAGCTGCAAAAACGAAGCCAATCAAGTGCTACCAATTCAGAAACAAGAGAAATTCAGGCGCAATTAATAAAAATTGCCGCACTGTTACATAACAGAGTGGATTTAAGAGCAAATTATCAGCAATTTGATGCTTTGGATATACATATTCTTCAGAGATTAGAAACGCTAAGTAACCCATCTTCATATGTACTTATTGAAAACATAATAAAAAATATGGAGATAGGTTCCTCACATAATCTCCCGGGAAAACACTTTTTAAATCAAGTAAAGCATTATCTGTCGCTTAGTGGCATCACTTATGAGAATGACTTATTGAATAAGATAAATCAGCCTCAAACGGTAAAGGAATTACTTATTTCAATGATTCCTCAAAGCGATGGGACGGTTCATGAACTCGCCACTAAAGCGTTAAATCATTTAAATGGCCTGCAGCTGCAATCTGTGTTTGAAACAGAACACTTTATCCAGACAGCCATCCATATCCCAGCATATAAACCAGGTATAAACAAAGATTTAAAAATTGAATTTGAGAGTAAAAAAACAAGTGATGGAAAAATAGACCCAGACCATTGCCGTATTCTATTTTATTTGGAATTGAAAAATTTGAATGAAACCATTATGGATATCCATATTCAGCAAAGATCTGTCTCCATTACGGTTTTCAATGATAACGAAAAAGCGAAACTACAGGTGGCGGCATTTCAGCCTCTGTTAAAAACATCCTTAGAGAGAATGAATTATCATCTGTCTGGCATTTCATTTAAACCATTACAGGACAAACCAAACATAAGTAAGCAAATCATCAATCATTATTCTTCATCTTCATACCAAGGAGTGGATTATTTAATATGAGTAATATTCGTAAAAAAGCCGCAGCACTTCAATATGATGAGAAGAAACTAACTGCTCCAATTGTATCTGCAACTGGCAAAGGATTAGTAGCAGAGGAGATTTTGGAAGTAGCAAAGCAACATAACATTCCAATCATTGAGGATAGCTCATTAGTAGAACTATTAGCAGAATTAAATATTAACGAAGCTATCCCTGAAGAGCTATATGAAGTTGTTGCAGAGATTTTCGCTTTCATTTATCGCACAGATCAACAAGTGGGTTCATGATTCTTTCTAGGTTAGACACTACTCGTTAATCTGTATAAATAAACAATATATAGATAATTTAGTACATTTATTCTTGTTAAATGATATTTTTTCTAATACAATGAAGGTGCAGTATATTTTGATTGGAGGATATTAAATGAATATTCACGAATATCAAGGTAAAGAAGTCTTGCGTGAATTTGGTGTAAAGGTACCAAATGGGCATGTTGCATACACAGTGGATGAAGCTGTTCAGGCTGCTGAAAAGCTTGGGACTGCTGTAACCGTTGTCAAAGCACAGATTCATGCAGGCGGGCGTGGTAAAGCTGGTGGTGTAAAAGTTGCCAAAAGCCTAGAGGAAGTGCGTACATATGCTGAAGAAATCCTAGGAAAAACATTAGTTACCCATCAAACAGGTCCTGAAGGAAAAGAAGTAAAAAGACTTCTTATTGAAGAAGGATGCGATATTCAAAAGGAATATTATGTGGGGGTTGTTCTCGACCGAGCTACATCACGTGTAGTAATGATGGCCTCTGAAGAAGGCGGTACCGAGATTGAAGAAGTAGCTGAAAAGACTCCCGAGAAAATTTTCAAGGAAGTAATTGACCCTGTTGTTGGACTTGCTCCATACCAGGCTCGAAGACTTGCGTTTAACATTAATATTCCAAATGAACTTATATCTAAGGCAGTAGGGTTCATGACTGGTTTATACCAGGCCTTCGTTGAAAAGGACTGTTCCATTGCAGAAATCAATCCACTTGTAACAACTGGTGATGGAGAAGTACTAGCGTTAGATGCTAAATTAAACTTTGATGATAACGCTTTATATCGTCAAAAGGCAATAACCGAGTTACGTGATTTAGATGAAGAAGATGAAAAGGAAATTGAAGCTTCTAAGTATGATTTAAGTTATGTTGCTCTCGATGGAAATATCGGATGTATGGTTAATGGTGCTGGACTAGCAATGTCTACAATGGATATTATTAAATATTTTGGCGGAGAGCCTGCAAACTTCTTAGATGTTGGGGGCGGTGCTACAGCGGAGAAAGTTACGGAAGCATTTAAAATCATCTTGTCCGATCCAAATGTAAAGGGCATATTCGTTAATATTTTCGGAGGAATTATGAAGTGTGATGTAATTGCACAAGGTGTAGTAGAAGCTACTAAGCAAGTAGGATTAGAGATTCCCCTAGTTGTAAGATTAGAAGGAACTAATGTGGATTTAGGTAAGGAAATATTAAACGAATCAGGTCTAAATATCACTTCTGCTGACTCTATGGCGGATGGTGCACAAAAAATTGTTTCTATGGTGAAATAATCACAGAGAGGACGGACGATTATGGGTGTTTATGTAAATAAAGACACAAAAGTGATAGTTCAAGGTATTACTGGTGGTACCGCTAGATTTCATACAAAGCAAATGCTGGAATATGGCACGAAGATTGTAGGCGGGGTTACTCCGAAAAAAGGTGGTACAGAAGTAGAAGGAGTTCCGGTATTTAATACGCTACAGGAAGCTGTAGATGCAACTGGTGCTACCGTTTCTGTTATTTATGTCCCTGCGCCGTTTGCAGCTGATGCGATTATTGAGGCAGTGGATGCAGAATTAGATTTAGCGATTTGTATTACAGAACATATTCCTGTTTTGGATATGGTTAAGGTGAAACGTTATATGGAAGGGAAGAAGACAAGACTGATTGGACCGAACTGTCCTGGTGTTATTACTGCTGATGAGTGTAAAGTAGGAATTATGCCTGGCTATATTCACAAAAAAGGTCATATTGGTGTTGTGTCCCGTTCAGGAACATTAACTTATGAAGCGGTACATCAATTAACACAAGCAGGTTACGGGCAAACATCCGCTGTAGGTATTGGTGGAGATCCGGTTAATGGTACAAACTTTATCGATGTATTATCTGCGTTTAATGAAGATCCAGAAACAGAAGCAGTTATCATGATTGGTGAAATTGGTGGAACGGCAGAAGAGGAAGCTGCCCAATGGGTAAAAGCAAATATGAAGAAACCTGTTGTTGGATTTATCGGTGGTGCAACAGCTCCTCCAGGAAAACGTATGGGACACGCTGGTGCCATTATTTCTGGTGGTAAAGGAACCGCAGATGAGAAAATTCGAGTGATGAAGGAATGTGGAATTGCTGTTGCAGATACACCTGCTGTTATAGGTGAAACTATGATTAAAGTACTGCAAGATACAGGATTGGCGGAAAAGTGTAAAACGCATTAATGCAGTTATAACATTATAAAGAAGGGAACCTAAAAAGTTATCATCTTGAAGAACACAGTTTTAGGTTCCCTTAAATAGGATGTGGATAACCTGAAACCAACTAGCATTCGTTTAGCTCATTTAAGTAGATGTCGCGGAATATCTAGAAGTACACTCCGAAATTTCCTCAAGTATGATTCTACTTTATTAAATATTTATGCTATGTCTCCCGGAGAATTATCAAAGACATTTTCTATATCCCCTAATAAGGCATCATTATTTTATTCCGAGCTTCATAATGTAGATGTACGGAAAGAGTTTAAAGCTGACTTAGAAAGATGCAAAATCATCACTTTAGTTGACGAAGACTATCCTGCTGTGTTAAATACAATTAAAGATGCTCCGCTCGTACTTTATGCAATTGGTGATGTCTCGTTACTTGAACATTCACCCGCATTAAGTGTTATAGGAACTAGAAATCCATCGATAGAAGCATGGATGAAAATTTCACACCTTGTCGAACCATTGTTAGAAAAGGATTGGTTAATAGTAAGTGGAATGGCTTTAGGAATTGATAGTTATGCCCACACTCTTGCACTGGAGAAGAAGGGAAAAACTATAGCTGTTCTAGGTAGCGGATTTTTACGGATTTATCCAGTGCAAAACAAAGCATTATTCCGCAAGATAGCAAAGGAAGGTTTAATTCTTTCGGAATATCCCCCAAACACTCCTCCTCAGAAGTATCACTTTCCTGAGAGAAATCGTATTATTAGTGGACTTAGTTTCGGAACATTGGTCATTGAAGCAAAGGAGAGAAGTGGTACGTTGATAACTGTTGACCAAGCTTTGGACCAGGGGAGAGAGGTATATGCAGTACCAGGCTCTCCATTTATGGATCAAACAAAGGGTTGTCATCGAATGATACAGGATGGAGCAAAGTTAGTAACAGATGCAACGGATATTCTTGATGACTGGGAATTAATTGGTAAGAACTTTGAAGCATTTAATAGTAGTAACAAGTTAAATTAGTGACTTATATATATCGAATGATTGACAAATGGAGGCAATCTATTTAGTATTAGTGAAGATTTCTAAAATTAAAATTGTCAACCTCATTCTAGGAGGAGTAACATGAAGGATTATCTAGTAATCGTAGAATCGCCCGCAAAAGCGAAAACGATAGAACGTTATTTAGGAAAAAAATATGAAGTAAAAGCTTCGATGGGGCATATTAGAGATTTACCTAAAAGTCAAATGGGAGTAGACACAGAAAATAATTATAATCCAAAATATATCACTATTAGAGGAAAAGGTGATGTGTTAAAAGAACTTAGGAAGTCTGCCAAAAAAGCAAAAAAAATATATCTAGCAGCCGACCCGGACCGCGAAGGAGAGGCAATTGCTTGGCATTTAGCACACATTCTGAATGTGGATGAAAACTCAGAATGCCGTGTGGTATTTAATGAAATTACAAAAGATGCAATAAAAGAATCGTTTAAACATCCCCGGCCGATTGATCTTGATCTCGTTGATGCACAACAAGCTCGCAGAATTTTGGATAGACTAGTTGGTTACAATATAAGTCCTTTATTATGGAAGAAAGTGAAAAAAGGGTTAAGTGCTGGCCGTGTTCAATCTGTCGCAATGAAATTAATTATTGATCGGGAAAAAGAGATTAAAAACTTTAAACCTGAAGAGTATTGGTCGATTGATGCTCAATTCTTAAAAGAGGATACCCTGTTTGAGGGCGCCTTTTATGGAATAAATGGGAAAAAGGAAGAATTAAAGTCAGAGTCTGATGTAAATAAGATTATTAGTAAACTGGACAATACATTTACTATCGATAAAGTAAATAAAAGAGAAAGAAAAAGAAATCCTGCTCAACCTTTTATTACGTCATCCCTTCAACAAGAAGCAGCTCGTAAGCTTAACTTCAGAGCTAGAAAAACAATGATGGTAGCACAGCAGCTATACGAGGGAATAGATTTGGGAAGAAGTGCTGGAGGAATTACAGGTCTCATTACTTACATGCGTACAGACTCCACTCGGATTTCAGATACTGCAAAGAATGAAGCTGCAGAATATATTGTTAAGAATTATGGACAGGAATATCTAGGTAATACAGAGAGTAAAAAGAAGAAAGAAGGAGTACAAGATGCGCATGAGGCAATACGTCCTACTTCAGTACTCAGAGATCCCAAGTCATTAAAAGATATTTTATCAAGGGACCAGTTAAGACTATATAAATTAATCTGGGAACGCTTCTTATCGAGTCAAATGGCTCCTGCTGTAATGGATACAATGACTGTACACTTATTAAGTAATGACATTGAATTTCGTGCAACCGGTTCAAAAATTAAGTTTAAAGGTTTTATGAAGGTATATATTGAAGGAAATGATGACAATAAGACAGTGGAGGATAAGCTTCTTCCAGAATTAACCGAAGGAATGAAGGTTACATCCAAAGAAATAACACCAAATCAGCACTTTACGCAGCCACCTCCACGATTTACGGAAGCAAGATTAGTAAGATCAATGGAGGAAATGGGGATTGGAAGACCATCCACATATGCACCAACACTAGATACAATACAACGTCGTGGATATGTAACATTAGATAATAAGCGTTTTATCCCTACAGAGCTAGGTACCATCGTAAATGACTTGTTAGAGGAGTTCTTCCCTGAAATCATCGATGTAGATTTCACAGTTAAGATGGAGGATGATCTGGATTCAATAGAAGAGGGGAAAAACAACTGGGTATCTGTTATAGATGGATTTTATAAGGATTTCCATAAGCGGCTGGAAAAGGCAGAACAAGAGATGGAAAAAATTGAAATTAAAGACGAACCAGCGGGAATTGATTGTGAGAATTGTGGTCATGAGATGGTTTATAAGATGGGGAGATATGGTAAGTTTCTAGCTTGTTCGAACTTCCCTGAATGTAGAAATACGAAACCAATACTTAAAGAAATTGGTGTTAAATGCCCTAAATGTAAAGAGGGAAACGTGGTCGAACGGAAATCCAAGAAAAGAAGAGTTTTCTATGGTTGCGACCAATTTCCAGAATGTGATTTTGTTTCTTGGGATAAACCAATCGCAAGACCTTGCCCTAAATGCGAATCTCTGCTTGTAGAGAAAAAGAGTAAAAAGGGTTCGCAAGTACAGTGCACAAATTGTGAGTATCAAGAAGAGATTCAAAGTTAACTGCTTATCATTAGATAAGCAGTTTCTTAACGAAAGAAAACTGAAAAAGGGGATTATTAACCACAAATAAGGGAAACAATAGAATGTATGTATTTACATAATTTTCCCGTAATCCGCTCTTTATAGAATTGCTGAACAACATTAATTGACTTCTGATTTTATTACGTCTATAATATCGGATTGTTGAGATGTTATTTGTTTACCTGTTAAATTATCAAATAGCATGACAAATCAAATTATTGTGGTATACTCATAAGAGTGGGCATGATTCAGAATTTTATTAAATTTCACTTAATTAATCCGGTTACTATTTTATCTGGCTAATCAAATATGAATCTTAACCTAAATAAGATGAGGAAAAAATGTACTTCTATAAGACTGCCTTGTTGACATATTCTGTAGGTATAAACAGTAACAAATTTGGTTATCCATGTAAATACACTGACAAAATAATATACCTGCTGTTATCTGAAGGCATACTTTATTGGGGGAATAATATTGGACTTTAATAAGTTATGCAGAGAATTTGTAGAATACTTACAGATAGAGAAAAATGCTTCCCCTTACACGATTAAGTATTACCAAGAAGATCTCGATATTTTTTTTGCCTTTTTAAGTAGAGAAGGGGTTTCTGATTTGAATCAATTAGACCCAAAAATGATTAGGGTATTCTTAACAGAGCTCTATGACAAACAGCTTAGCAGAAGGACCGTATCAAGGAAAATTTCCTCGATTCGCAGTTTTTATAAATTCTTAGAACGAGAAGCAATCGTACAGAGCAACCCAATATCTCATGTGTCTATTCCTAAAACCGATAAGCCAATTCCCACCTTTCTATATATGGAAGAATTGGAGAAATTATTTGAAGTAAATGATATGACAGACCCCTTAGGTCAAAGGAATCAAGCGCTAATTGAGACCCTTTATGGAACTGGGATCCGGGTAAGTGAGTGCCAAGGTCTGCGATTAAGCGATATCGACTTTACAATTGGCACGATGTTTATCCGTGGTAAAGGAAAGAAAGAGCGATATGTTCCATTTGGCAGATTTGCAGAGATCGCATTAGAAACCTACATAAATGAAGGTAGAATAGAACTATTAGAGAAGGCAAAAAGCAACACAGATCATGTATTCTTAAATGCTAGAGGGAAACCGCTGACCACACGAGGAATAAGAGTAGTATTGGAAAAAATGGTAGAAAAGGCTGCTGTTACTGTACATGTACATCCGCATAAATTAAGACATACCTTTGCCACCCATATGTTAAATGAGGGTGCTGATTTACGAACAGTACAGGAGCTATTGGGTCACGAGAATCTTTCTTCCACACAGATTTATACACATGTAACAAAGGACTACATGCGTAAAGTCTACATGAATAGTCACCCAAGGGCAAAGTGAAAAAAGTATTTAGAGAGTAGGGGTGAATACGTTGACGATGGAGATGCATGCAACAACTATATTCGCCATTCAACATAAGGGCGCATGCGCTATGAGTGGAGATGGCCAGGTTACATTAGGGAATGCTGTAGTAATGAAGCACAAAGCCAAAAAGGTTAGACGATTATTCAATGGTCAGGTCCTTGCTGGCTTTGCAGGCTCCGTTGCAGATGCTTTTACCTTGTTTGAGAAATTCGAAGGCAAATTACAATCATTTAACGGAAATTTAACCCGGGCTGCTGTCGAACTAGCGATGGAATGGCGCAGTGATAAAGTGCTGCGTAAATTAGAAGCAATGCTAATCGTTATGAATAAAGAGCAAATGTATCTTGTGTCGGGTACTGGTGAAGTAATAGAACCTGATGATGGCATTTTAGCAATTGGTTCTGGCGGGAATTATGCACTTAGTGCAGGAAGAGCTTTAGTTAGACATTCTAGCGATTTATCTGCAAAGGAAATTGCTCAAGCAGCATTAGAAATTGCTGGTGAGATTTGCGTGTACACAAACGATCAGATTACGCTTGAAGTTTTAGAATAAAAAGGAGGTCTAACAAAAGCATGGCATTTAATTATTCGCCAAGACAAATTGTTGACCAATTGGATAAATATATAATAGGGCAGAGAAATGCTAAGAAATCGGTAGCAGTTGCTTTAAGAAACCGATATAGAAGAATGCAGTTAACTGGTTCCATTAAAGATGAAATTATCCCTAAAAATATTTTAATGATTGGTCCAACAGGGGTAGGGAAGACTGAAATTGCTAGAAGGTTAGCAAAGCTTGCAGGCGCTCCATTTATTAAAGTAGAAGCAACTAAATTTACCGAAGTAGGCTATGTTGGCCGTGATGTGGAATCCATGGTTCGTGATTTAGTAGAGATGGCAGTACGAATGGTTAAGGAAGAGAAAACAAATGAAGTAAAAGAACAAGCAGAAGTGGAAGCAAATAAACAACTTGTTAAACTACTAATCCCTCAGACCAAAAAGCAAACAAACATGAAAAATCCGTTAGAGTTATTATTCTCGAATCAATCATCTGAAGCAGAAACCTTTGATGATAAAGATGAAGAGTTAAGGAGTAAACGTCAACAAGTAGAGCAGAAATTGGCTTTGGGCGAATTAGAGGACCATATGGTATCGGTGGAGATTGAAGAGGTACCGCCTTCCATGTTTGATATGCTGCAAGGTTCGGGTATGGAACATATGGGGATGAATATGCAGGACGTATTTGGTCAATTTATGCCTACAAAGAAGAAAAAGCGTAAACTTCCTGTTGCAGAGGCAAGGAAGGTGCTGACTCAACAAGAAGCACAAAAACTAGTGGATATGGAAGAAGTTGGTCAGGAAGCTATCCAGCTAGCTGAACAATCCGGTATCCTCTTTATAGATGAAATTGATAAAGTTGCTGGGAAAGATAATAACGCAGCAAATGTATCAAGAGAAGGTGTGCAGCGAGATATTCTTCCGATTGTAGAGGGATCGACTGTAGTAACTAAATATGGGTCTGTAAAAACGGATCATATGCTATTCATAGCAGCAGGAGCATTTCATATGGCGAAACCCTCTGATTTAATACCTGAACTGCAAGGAAGATTTCCGATACGAGTAGAACTAGAAAAGCTATCGGTAGAAGATTTTAAACAAATATTAACGGAGCCTTCTAATGCATTAATTAAACAATACCAAGCTTTATTGGAAACAGAAGGTATAAATGTTGTATTTACTGACGAAGCTATAGTTAGACTGGCAGAGATAGCATATCAAGTTAATCAGGAAACAGACAACATAGGAGCACGCAGGCTTCATACTATCTTAGAAAAACTGTTGGAAGATCTATCATTCGAAGCGCCAGACATAACGATGGAAGAGATAAAAATAACTCCGGGTTATGTTGACGAAAAATTGAAATCTATTGCTCAAAATAGAGATTTAAGTCAATTTATACTATAATTTTAAAGGATTGAATGGAGGATTATAATGGAACTATTAGACAGAGCAAGAAAAATTAATGCAATGCTACAAAAAGCTACAGGGAAATCGGTGAATTTCAACGATATGTCTGCTTCCCTAAGAGACGTAATTACTGGGAATGTATACATTCTAAGCAGAAGAGGTAAATTACTAGGATTTGCGGTTAATCAAGAAATTCAAAATGAAAGAATGAAGAAAATGCTAGAAGAAAGACAATTTCCTCAGGAATACACAGAGGGATTATTCAGCATTCATGAAACCACTGCTAACTTAGATATAGATAGCCCTTATTCTGTATTCCCCGTCGAGAACAAAGATTTATTTAAGAATGGATTGACTACAATTGTCCCAATTATTGGTGGCGGAGATAGATTAGGAACTTTAATCATTGGTAGAGTTGATGAGAGCTTCAATGATGATGATTTATTGCTAGCAGAATACGGTGCAACTGTAGTAGGTATGGAAATTCTGCATGAGAAAACAGAAGAAATTGAAATGGAAGCAAGAAGTAAAGCTGTTGTGCAAATGGCTATCAGTTCACTTTCTTACAGTGAGTTAGAGGCGATTGATCATATTTTTGAAGAATTAAATGGTAATGAAGGACTGCTAGTTGCAAGTAAAATTGCAGATCGCGTAGGTATCACTCGTTCAGTTATTGTTAATGCACTTAGAAAGCTGGAAAGTGCTGGTGTTATTGAATCCCGCTCACTCGGTATGAAGGGTACGTATATTAAAGTACTGAATGATAAGTTCTTAGTCGAACTTGAAAAGCTTCGTTCTAGATAAGAAGAAGTTACAGTTAGTCATAAAGGTGTCTCAAAAGTATTACTTTTGGGGACACCTTTTTTTATGTCTTATTTTAGATAAAGTCCGAACCTATAGAATTTATTATAATAGTGCATAACCCCGGAAACACAATTTAAATATGCGCGGGTGATTTCCGCTTTGGGCAGTACGCTTTACGCGGGCAACGTCTCAGCCTTGGGCCAACAGGACGTTGGTCACAAAGGCGTTGCCCCGAGATGGGGCGACCTTAGTCTTTGAACCTTCTACACTTCCTGAAGGTCTTTGGCTGTTGCTTTTCCCGCAGGAGTCAACTGCCCTCCGCTACAATCACATCATCTTTAGTAAGGTAGTGTTTCGTCTATACATTGTTTAAAGATTAATATAGCACAACTTAGCGGAGGAAATACACGGAGACTCCTGCGGAATGAAAAGCCCAGGTGAGACCCCGCAGTGCGTTAGCACGAGGAGGCTCAGCAGCGCCAGCGGAAAGCGTAGTGTATTTCCGTAGCGGTATTTCCCACAATTCTGAATTAGGTTACTGCGTAGTTTACATCAATTGTAAAGGCTCAAAAAGTAACCACTATGCAGCATTTAACTTTTAGCCATTATGAAGTGGAAGTAAGTAAGTTTTCTTGCCTATACAAATTTTTCTTCCAGTTGTAAGTTTTTTCCAACTTCTTTTTAGGAAAATAGTATTATTTCTATCGTATTAAAATTTACGATAATTTGACACATTTTGTCATAAAAAAGATGGTATGATAGTAATTGGTAGATTTTACATTACGCTAATGTTACAATGCAGGTCTAAATACCTAGAATAAAATATCTATTTTTGTAGTAAAAGATGGTAAAATGTCGAATTAAGATAGACTTTGGAAATATATTCTTTTACAATTAGCTATGGATGTAACAGCGTTGAAATAATGTAATCTGTCAGCAATAAACAGGAGGTCATAAATTGGATTTATTTGGTAATACAATTGGAACATTAGAAAAATCACTTGACTACGCATCTGCAAAGAATCGGGCAATAGCGAATAATATTTCGAATGCAGACACTCCAAATTATAAAGCCAAAGAGGTTGTGTTTAAGGACGTTCTACAACACTCAATGGAGAACTTGGAAATGAAAAGAACTCATGATAAACACCTTTCGTATGCACATAATGATTCCTCATTCCAAACAATTACGAAAAATAACACTACATATAACCACAATGGTAACAATGTGGAAATTGATAAAGAAATGACGGAATTAGCTAAGAACCAAATTTATTATAACAGTTTAATAGATAGAATAAATGGTAAATTCGGCAGTCTTCAGAAGGTAATAAGAGGAGGGAACTAAGATTGTCCATTTTTAATGCAATCAACACGAGTGCAAGTGCGCTAACCACACAACGACTTAGGATGGATGTCGTTTCATCTAATATAGCCAACGCGCAGACCACTAGAGCAACAGTAAATGAAAATGGCGAATTTGAACCATATCGCAGAAAAATGGTTGTATTAGAAGAACAGGGAAGGCGGTTCGATTCGTTTTTACAACAGGCTCAAGGAAATGGAAAAAGTACCGGTGTTACTGTATCTCAAATAGTAGAAGATGATGAGCCCTTTAAAATTGTTTATAATCCAAACCATCCGGATGCCAATGAGGAAGGTTATGTAGAAATGCCTAATGTAGATCCACTTCAGGAGATGGTTGACTTGATGAGTGCGACCAGATCATATGAAGCGAATATTACAACATTAAATGCATCGAAAAGTATGTTAATGAAGGCACTTGAAATTGGAAAATAACTGGTTAGGAGGTTCACAGTATGATTACGATTAATAATCTTTCACAAATAGCCGAAACTGGCATAACAAGAGTCGATAATCAACTAACTCCGGGGAAAGCGCACGCTAACTTTGCAAATGTTTTAAAAGGTGCCCTCGATGATTTAAATCATATTCAAATGGAATCAGACGATAAAACGAAAAAACTAGCAGCTGGTGAAATAGATGATTTACATGATGTTATGATTACTGCACAAAAAGCCAGTATTGCTTTAGAGACAACTGTGCAAATACAGAAGAAAGTAATTGATGCATATAACGAAATAATGCGAATGCAGGTGTAATTTTCTGTTTCAATTATAAAATATATTATTGCATGTAATTACTTGATGCACTATGGTGGGGGACTTTATGAACGAGAATTTATCAAAATGGAAGGATAAAGCAGTTTCTTTTTGGACGAATCGATCAAAAAATCAAAAAGGAATCTTTATTGGATCCATTCTACTAGTCTTACTAATAATCGTAATAACAATTTTGCTAACAACCAAATCTAACTTTGTCACATTATACAGTAATCTTTCTCTTCAAGAAGTTAATCAAATAAAAACAGAGTTAGATTCCAGAGGGGTCCCTTATGAGCTTCAAAATGGTGGAACGACAATTTCGGTTCCAGAAGAACAAGTGGATTCCTTGCTAGTTGATTTAGCAGGATTAGGTATCCCAGATAGCGGCAATATTGATTATTCATTCTTTAGCGAGAACTCTTCATGGGGCATTACGGATAATGAATTCGATATTATGAAGCTGGATGCCATGCAAACAGAGTTAGCAACATTAATGAAAGGAATTGAAGGTATTAATGATGCTCAAGTAATGATTAATATGCCAGAGGAGCCAGTGTTTGCAAGCGAATCAGCGCAGGAAGCTACTGCTTCAATTGTTTTAAACACACAGCCGGGGTACCAATTCCAGCCCAATCAAATTAATTCACTTTATCACTTAGTTTCCAAAGCAGTACCTAATCTGCCAGAAGAGAACATTGTAATCATGAATCAAAACTTTGAATACTTTGATCAAAGTACTGGTACTGAGTATGCTTCTCAAGATATGCATTCCTATCAACAAACAGTAAAGCAGGATGTTGAGAAAGATATTCAGAGAAGACTACAGCAGATGCTCGGAACGATGTTGGGTACAGGAAATGCAATCGTATCTGTAACAGCTGATATAGATTTCACTCAAGAAAACAGGACAGAAGAATTAGTGGAACCTGTGGATATAGAAAATATGGAAGGACTTCCAGTAAGCATTCAATCCATTCAGGAGTCTTATGCAGGTGATAATGCTACTGCAGGAGTTCCGGGAGCAGGAGAAGAAGATGTCGCAAACTTTCCTGCTGCAGAAAACGGTGCAAATGGTGAGTATGAGTTAGACAATGAGACAATTAACTATGAATTTAATCGAATTCGAAGAGAAATAAGTGAAAGTCCTTATAAAATTCGTGATCTAGGAATACAGGTAGTAGTCGATAATGCTAAACAATCAAACGATGGCGAAGTTCAGTATTTATCCCAGCAAGAACAGGGTGACGTGGAAGATGGTATTTCTTCTATTCTTAGCTCTATTATTGATACATCTATTGACGATACATATGGTGAGGTTATTCCAGAAGATAAGGTCTCTATCGTATTCCAAGAATTTAATGGACAATCTATGACTGCCGAAGAGAGGGAACCGATAATTCCTTTATGGATGTATGTGGTGGCTGGTATTTTACTAGTCATTATTATCGTGTTAATCATCTTACTCGTTCGAAATAGAAAACAGAAGGATGAAGAAATCGAACAATCTTCGGTGACAGAAATGATAGAAGAAGTACCAGATATTCCCAAAGAGCAAGATTCCGATAGTGTTATACGAAGGAAACAATTAGAAAAGATGGCAAAAGAAAAACCAGAAGAATTTGCCAAACTATTAAGAAGCTGGATAGGGGAAGATTAGGAGGAATGAATGATGGCTAGGCAAAAGGGTGCATTGACAGGTAAACAAAAGGCTGCGATCCTTTTAATCTCTCTTGGTCCAGATGTTTCTGCTCAAGTGTATAAGCACCTAACAGAGGAGGAAATTGAAAAGCTAAGTCTTGAAATTTCATCTGTAAAGAAAGTAGATTCTAATTTAAAAGAAGATGTGGTAGAACAGTTTCACAATATATTAATAGCTCAAGACTATATATCCCAAGGTGGAATAGGATATGCAAAGACAGTTTTGGAAAAAGCATTTGGTAAACAAGAGGCATCTAATATAATTAATCGTTTAACATCATCCTTGCAAGTCAGACCTTTTGACTTTGCTAGAAAAGCAGAACCACAACAGCTATTGAACTTTATTCAAAATGAGCATCCACAAACCATTGCACTTGTCTTGTCATATCTTGATCCAGAGCAAGCTGGACAAATACTATCTGCGCTTCCACAGGAAATGCAAGCAGATGTAGCAAAACGGATCGCGACTATGGATTCAACTTCACCAGAGATTATTAGTCAAGTAGAGCAAATATTAGAAAGAAATCTCTCTACATCAATCACAGAAGATTACACACAAACTGGTGGAATACAAGCAGTTGTAGAGGTGCTAAATGGTGTAGATAGAAGTACAGAACGAACCATCTTAGATGAACTTGAGATACAAGATCCAGAACTGGCAGATGAGATCAAAAAACGTATGTTTGTATTTGAAGATATTGTTATACTTGACAATCGAGCAATCCAACGTGTTATTCGTGAAGTGGAAAATGATGATTTACGTTTAGCATTAAAAGTTGCAAGTGATGAAGTAAAAGAAGTTATCTTTTCAAATATGTCTCAGCGTATGGCTGAGACCTTTAGAGAAGAAATGGAATATATGGGTCCGGTACGACTTGTAGATGTGGAAGAAGCACAGACTCGAATCGTTTCTATTATTCGAAGATTAGAGGACATTGGAGAAATCGTAATTGCTCGTGGCGGAGGAGACGATATCATTGTCTAATATGGAGAATATACCTATTCAAGATAAAAGAGTCATTAAAATAAAGCCAGTAGAGTTCTTTAAACAGGAAGAGAAACAATTAACGCCAGACTTAGAGAATGAATATGATTCCATTCAAAGAAAAATCTCTTTAGCAAAGAAAGAATTAGATTCTTTGATTAAGGATCAAGAAAGACAAAAAGAATCGATACTTCTTGATATTCAAACAGCACGAGATAACTGGGATAAAGAACGGGATAAATGGATAGAACAAGCTCAAAACGAGGGGTACACTGCGGGTTTCTCAGTAGGTGAAGAAGATGGTTTGCAGCAATACCAAGCATTAATCACTCAAGCGAATGATATTGTCACAGCAGTTAAAGAAGATTATCATGCGATGCTGGAAAAAAGTGAAGAAACCATTGCTGAACTAGCTGTGGTTACAGCTGAGAAGATTCTTAAGTCACATATTACGGAGAAGCCTGAAGCGTTTTTACCAATCGTGAAAGCTGCAATTAAGGAAATTAAAGAACAGGCAGAAGTTACTATTTATTTAAGTCCTGATAATTTTCAATTAGTTATGGATTATAAAGAGGAATTGCAATCTATTTTAGAAAATGATACAAAGCTTTCCATCTATTTAAAAGAGGACCTTACAGAAAATAAATGTATCATTGCTCATCCATTTGGACAAATCGATGCAAGTGTTGATACACAACTAAATCAGATTCGTTCTATTCTATTAGAGTTTCAACAGGAGAAATGATGATGAATTTACAGCATTATTACACCGCAATTCAACAAGCTGATACATATAAATATTATGGGAAAGTGCTTCGAGTTGTAGGGCTGATGATCGAATCAAAGGGCCCTCAAGCAAATATTGGCGAAGTATGTTTCATTCACTCTGCCAATAAAGAAAAAGCACCTATTTTATCTGAAGTAGTAGGGTTTAATAATGAAAAGATTATTCTTATGCCTTATGCAGAAGTGAATGAAATTGGTCCAGGCTGTCTTGTAGAATCAACAGGTAAGCCTCTAACCATTAAAACAGGCAGAGGCTTAATTGGAAATGTAGTAGATCCACTTGGCATCCCATTAGATCAGTCTGCTCTTCCTAAAGGTTTAACAAACTATGTAACTGAACAAGCTCCACCTAACCCTATGTTACGCCCTCCTATATCAGAAGCAATTCAAGTAGGGGTTAAAGCAATAGATTCCATGCTTACAGTAGGGAAGGGACAGCGTGTTGGACTATTTGCTGGTAGTGGTGTTGGAAAAAGTACGCTACTGGGAATGATTGCGAGAAATAGTGATGCAGACATCAATGTGATTGCTCTGATTGGAGAAAGAGGACGCGAGGTAAGAGAATTTATAGAGAAGGATCTTGGTGAAGAAGGGTTGAAGAAATCGGTTGTCGTTGTCGCAACTTCAGATCAACCTGCCTTAATGCGTATAAAAGGTGCATACACAGCAACGGCAATTGCAGAATACTTTCGGGATTTAGGGTATAACGTAAATCTTATGATGGATTCCGTGACCCGAGTTGCTATGGCACAACGCGAAATTGGTCTCGCTATTGGTGAACCACCAACAACAAAAGGTTACACACCTTCTGTCTTCTCCATTTTGCCGAAGCTTTTAGAACGCACTGGAACGAATAACTCCGGGACCATTACTGCTTTTTATACTGTATTAGTGGATGGAGATGACATGAATGAGCCGATTGCAGATGCCGTTCGAGGAATATTAGATGGCCATTTTGTAATGGATCGTAATATTGCAGAACGTGGGCATTATCCAGCTATTAATGTGCTTAAATCGGTTAGTAGGGTTATGAATCAAGTTATAAGTAAGGAACACCAGGAACTTTCAGCGCAGATTCGATCTTTAATGGCCGTTTACGAGGATAATCGTGAATTAATTAACATAGGTGCTTACAAACGAGGGACTAATCAGGAAATTGACCGAGCAATTTCGTTTTATCCGAAAATCCAAGCCTTTTTAAAACAGGATGTATTGGAGTATAGGACATTAGATGAGTCTGTTGAGATGATGAAAACAATGATTTATGGAGGCATCCAGTAATGGCAGGGACTATGACGTTAACGAAGGTTTTACATGTCAGGGAAAATGAGAAAAAAGTTGCACAGAAAGATTATGCTTTATCTATGGAGAAGTTCGAAACATTGGCAACAGAGCTGTATAACTTGTTAAAGAAAAAAGAAGAGGCTGAAACCCTATATGAAAACTACATCCAATCGACAACGCCGATTGAAAAGATGAGACAGCTTATCGATTACCAGGAGAAATTAACGGAGCAAATTTTGTTAGTACAGTTTCAAGTGCAATTAGCAAGAGAGGATATGGAACAAAAACAGTCCAGATTGACAGAAGCACATGTAGAAGTAAAGAAATATGAAAAGGTAATTGAAATACGTAAAAAGGAAGAAATAGAAGAGCAAGTGAGAAAAGAGAAAGCATTCATGGACGAGCTTTCCATTAATCAATTTTTAAGCCATAAAAACGGGTGAGGGCATGGTAGAAGAAAACTACAATAAAAAGAAGAAAATGAATCCAATACTTTGGTTTCTCTTTGCTATTGTCATCCCAATTATTATTGTACTTGTTTTGGTTATTACCATTTTGAATATTGCAGGTATTGATGTAGTAAATTGGGCGAAAGAGAAAGGTAATAATGTTCCAGTATTGTCTAATGTCATTACGACAGAAGAAGAGGAAGCCAAGGAAAATGAGAAAAGTAACTATGTACAAAACATGGAATCAAAAGAAGAAGAAATAGAGCAATTAAATCAGACGATTAGTGATTTAGAAGCAACAGTAAATGATTTAGAGCAAGAGATTACCAGATTAGAAGCTAATGCAAGCGATGAAGCGTTAGAACAAGAAGAGATAGAAATGGAAAATGAGAGTACCGATCAAGCAATCAGTATGGTTGCAAAATCATATGAAGAAATGGATAGTGAACAAGCAGCACTTATTCTTGAAAGTTTAGAAGCTGATTCTACAGTAGCGATCCTACAATCAGTAAATGAAGAGGTTCGTGGAGCTATTTTAGAAGCAATGAATCCAGAGACTGCTGCCGAACTTACACAGTTATTAATGGAAAATGGAAAAGAATAACCCCCCTTATTTGAAAGGAGGTGACAGAAGTGAAACCTGCTGGAATGATAATGCCACTCGAACAGAAAGTCGGCGTGATAAAAGGAAAAATGAAGCCGCTAGAAGCTCAAGATAACTCGTTTCAGAACTTATTAGACACGAAAAAACAAGCAATTACTCCGCTGGTAGAAGAAACAAAAGAACAAATCAGCGAGCTAATCAATGGTGAAGAAATTTTAAATGAGATAGGTAGCCTATTAGAGAATTTGGATGAGCTTACTCTGGAAGGAATAGAAATAGCGTTAAAGGACATTTTAGATAGCCTCAATAATCAACAAGTTGATATAAAAAATGCACAGGAAGTTAGTGACTTGTTTACCCTTTTGGAAGAGTTTCAAAACTACATTCAATTGGTTTCATCTATTAATGAGGAAACTCTCCAATTGCAGAATTTGCTAGATGAAATAAAAAAAGTAATAAAAGAGGATTGGAATTCAGCAAAAAAATTAGACTTTTATTTTAATGACGTCTTTATGCTGAAGCCACTAGAGGAGTTTCAGAAATATCTAGTGACAGTTAATAGACCAAATAACTTTGAAAGAGAATCCTCTCCAACAGAAGAACAATTGTTACAAAGTGAACTGGTTAAAAGGGATTCTAGCAAATCTAATAATGTATTGACGTATCAGCCATTAGTAGAACTTCAGAAATATAAAGAAACTTTTAATACCACTAATGAATATGAAAAATATTTTTCTGAGGTCTTTAGAAAGATGGAAGAATTACTATCTGGTATCACATCAAAAGCAGAAATGAATAAAGCTGCACCAAAATTATTAGAATTACTAGAGCTTTGGTCTCAATTAAAGACTAACTCAGGAACAGGAATTTCTACAGAATTAATGAATTCTATAAATATAAAAGAATCAAAAGTCTGGGAAGGACTCGTAAAATCTTTTGAGAAGAGAGAAAAAGTAGCATCAAAACTAGCTTATAGTACAGAGGCCAAGGTAACGGTAACGGATATTTCGAAGTGGTTGGACAAGGCGTTAGGTGACTCATTTCTTGTTGATAAGGTGAATGTTGCTCATTCCAATTTACATACTTCAACCCCTTTGTCCCGAGTTGAGCAATATGTTATTTACACGAATCAGTCAAATCTTAATCAGCCAGCAAGCCAGCAATTGTTAGATCAATTTCAGCAAGTAATGAAGAAAAGCAAATTTCTAACTTTACCAAATGGATCAAATCAATTATCCATTCGTTTGCAACCTAATCATTTAGGGGATATGATGGTTCGTCTAACACAAGTCAATGGAGAAATGACTGTTAAAATATTAGTTGCAACTCAGACTGCTAAAGAACTGCTTGAGACAAATATAAAGCAATTAAAGAATATGTTTTCTCCACATCAGGTTGTAATTGAAAAACAAGAATGGAATGTGCAGCACGCAGCAAGTTCTGAAAGAGGACAAAACCAGCAACATGAAGAGAGTCATGAACAGCACCCTGATGGGTCAAGTGACCAGGAACATAGGAAGGATAATCCTGAGGATTCCACCTTTCATGAATTATTAATGAATGTGAAAGTGTAGGTGAAAAGCGATGAATACGATCGATTCTTCATTATTTCTAGCGAATCAGAAAACGACAAGAGACCCTAGTCCTACTTTAGGAAAGGATGGTTTTTTACAAATCTTAATGACACAGTTACAAAATCAAGACCCATCACAACCTATGGATACAAATGCGATGGTAGAACAGCTCACATCGTTTACAATGGTGGAGCAAATTATGAATATGTCAAACTCAATCGATACTTTGGTGGAAAGTCAGCTTATTTCTCCAGTTATTGAGTACAGTCACATGATCGGGAAAGAAGTAACTTATGAAAGCACAGAAGCTGACACTGGAGAGAAGTCTAGTAAAGTACTTTCTGTGAGCCAACGAGAAGGATGGGCCATCCTTGAATTAGAGAATGGTGAAACCGTATATGCGGATGCTGTTACAAAGGTTAGTGTTCCAGAAAAAGCTTAAGGGCTTAAAAAGGGAGTGAAGAATATGGATCATCGGATTCATCAAATTTCGTCCCAGCATGCTTTACATATCCCATCTTTAAATACGAAAACGCAGATGGAGAAGAGCAGTAGTAGCTTTAAAGATATTTTAAATGAACAAGTATCCTTAAAAATTAGTAAGCATGCCAGCGAACGATTAAATGAAAGAAGTATCGAGATTAATGATAAGCAGTGGAAATTAATTAATGAAAAAATGCAAGAAGCAAAGAGAAAAGGGGTAACCGACTCCTTAGTACTTACAAATAATGCAGCATTAGTCGTTAGCACAAAGAATAATACGGTTGTAACAGCAATGAATAAAGAGGAAGCAACAAGTAGAATTTTCACAAATATTAATGGAACCATTTTAATTAGTGAATAGGCTGGACCCTTAGGGAGGCCATTACAAGCTGTTGACTGATTGATACAGCAATTTAACTTTAGAGGGGAGAAATTTTAAAATGTTACGTTCAATGTATGCAGGAATATCAGGAATGAAGAACTTCCAGACAAAGCTAGATGTGATTGGAAATAATATTGCCAATGTGAATACAACCGGGTTTAAAAAAGGTCGTGTTACTTTTCAAGAGATGATGAGCCAAACAATGACAGGCGCTCAAGGTCCGGTTGTAAATAATAATACACAAGTACTAGGCGGTATTAACGCATCACAAGTTGGACTAGGTTCACAGTTAGGTACTATTGATAACATACAAACACAAGGTTTTCGACAAACAACTAATAATCCTTTGGACTTCGCAATTGAAGGAGATGGTATGTTTGTCTTAGCTAGAGATTTAGTACAGACTGTTGTAGATTTTGAGGATATGAATATTTCTTATTCTCGAGCGGGGAATTTTTATTTAGATGAAGATGGAAATGTTGTTAACCCTCAAGGTCTATATCTAATAGGTTATGCAGTAAATGAAGGTACAGGGACTCCACCCGTGGATACAGTGGACTATGGCCTAGTAACTCCTATTAATATACCTGATACTGCTCAAAGCTTTAGTGTACAAACGAACGGTACAGTTAATTATATTGATGAAAATGGAAACAACAGAATAGCAGGGCAGGTAGCATTAGCAAACTTTTCTAATCCAGCTGGATTGTTAAAAGATGGTGGGAATTTATACCTTGATAGTGAAAATGCTGGTTTTACTGGTTTAGTTGTTCCAGAACAAGAAGGAGCAGCGTCTATCATTAGCGGCTCATTGGAAATGTCCAACGTTGACCTTGCAGAAGAATTTACTGAAATGATCACAGCACAACGTGGTTTTCAGGCGAATACAAGAATTATTACTACTTCTGATGAAATCTTACAGGAACTTGTAAACTTAAAACGATAATAAGGAGGTAGGGAGTACCAAAACCAGGTACTCCCACCAATAATTATGATTGAATTAAAACGTTTAAACGGTTTGAATTTCACATTAAATGCCGTTTTAATACAGCAGGTAGAATCATTACCAGATACTACTATTACATTAATCAACGGAAAGAAATTAGTTGTAAAGAATCCAGAGAAAGAAGTAATCCAGTTGACCACTAATTATTACCGGCAGATAGGATTACAAAGTATACACAGGGAAATGGGTGATTAGATTTTGAGTAGATTAGTGAAGACAATGTTGACCTCATTAGCGGTATTATTAATTATTGCAATTGCAGCTATTGTAGTTTTAATTAATATTAATAAAGATAATCTTCAAGCAGATGCAGAGCCGACAATAGATGAAATCATCGAATATTCCTATGAATCTCCTGAGATAACAACTGATTTAAAAGATGGTAGTTTTGTTCGAATTCAGTTTCAAATTGTAACGGACAGCAAGGAAGCGAAAGAAGAGATATCAAAAAGAGACTTCCAATTAAAAAATATTTTAATTAAGGAATTGGCGACAATGGAAGAAGAGAATTTCAAATCTGGATTAGGTGATTTGGAAGAAAAAGTAAAAATCAGCTTGAATGAGTTGATGGCAGAAGGAACTGTGACAGACGTTTATACAATAAATAAAATACTTCAATAACGATAATTACTCCATGATGGAGGTGAGGCTTTATGGAGGAAGTACTATCCCAAAATGAGATAGATGCCCTTTTATCAGCTATTACATCAGGTGAGATGGATGCTGAAGAACTTAAAAATGAAGAGAAAGAGAAAAAGGTAAGAGTATATGATTTTAAACGTGCATTACGTTTCTCAAAAGATCAAATTAGAAGTATTTCAAGAATCCATGAAAACTATGCTCGGCTCTTAACAACTTTTTTCTCAACACAGCTTCGTACTTATGTGAATATCTCGGTTACTTCGGTAGACCAAGTTCCTTATGAGGAGTTTATCCGTTCCGTACCGAAAATTACCGTTTTAAATATATATAGTGTACCTCCATTGGATGGAAGGATGATTATAGAAGTAAATCCCAATATTGCCTATGCATTACTTGACCGAATTTTAGGTGGAAAAGGAAATACCATTAACAAGACAGATAATTTAACGGAAATAGAGAAGTTACTTTTAACGCAGATTTTTGAGAAGGGTATTTACTGTTTGAAGGAAGCCTGGTCTACAGTAACGGACATTGACCCAATTCTTGAGGAGTTTGAGGAAAACCCGCAATTTATACAAATGGTTTCTCCTAACGAAACCGTGGTTGTTGTCTCTCTTACTACGGCTATAGGGGAGGCAAGTGGTGTGATGAATATTTGTATCCCTCACGTTATATTAGAGCCTATTATTACGAAGTTGTCTGCACATTACTGGATGCAGACATCGGAAAAGGAACGAAATCCGGAATCATACGATAAATTATCAAATCATCTTACAAGGGCTGAAGTAGATATAAAGGCAATTTTAGGCGAGTCTTCTATTTCGATACAGGAGTTCTTAGATCTAAACAATGGGGACGTAATTGGGCTCAATCAATCGATTGATGAACCACTAACCATGTTGATTAATGATATACCCAAATTCCATGTTCAACCTGGTACATATAAAAATAAAATATCTGCACAAATTCTCGAAGGTATAAAAGGGGTGACAGACAATGACGAATGAAGATGGAATGCTATCTCAAGCAGAGATTGATGCATTATTGGATATAGGCTCAGGTGAAGATGATGATGACCATTCTACCGATGTAAAACACGAAGAAAGCGAGATCACGTCCAATTTAGCTCAATTATCCAGCATTGAAATTGATACTTTAGGCGAAGTAGGCAATATATCCTTTGGTAGTTCTGCCACTACACTCTCTACTTTGTTAAACAATAAGGTGGAAATAACTACACCTGTTGTAACGGTGATTGAAAAGAAGGATCTAAAGGATGCATTAAATTTTCAGCCAGTAAGTGTACAAGTGGATTATATTGATGGTTTTATAGGCCAAAATGTTTTCGTCATAAAAGCAAACGATGCTGCAATTATTGCAGACATTATGTTAGGTGGGGATGGCTCTACTCCAGATGAAGAGTTAAATGACCTCCATTTAAGTGCAGTACAAGAAGCGATGAATCAAATGATGGGTACTGCTGCAACAAGTATGTCTACGATTTTCCAAAAAAAGGTAGATATCTCTCCGCCTTCTATCATTGAAGAGGATTCTGATATTGAATCCATCTTTGAAGATGATTTTTATGTAAAAATCTTTTTCAAATTAACAGTCGGTGACCTTATTGATTCAAATATGATGCAACTAATGCCGATTACGTTTGCCAAGCAGTTAGTTGGGCAGCTATTAAACGGATCGAGTGAAGCGGATAGAGTGGAGGAGGAAATTGCTCCTATGGTTACTTTTGGCGAAATAGAAAAAGAAGAGGAACAACCACTTAGCATAAAAAACCAATCAATTGAGGTTAACCATCAAGAAACTAAACAGCCACATCCGCAATATATTGGTAACAATGTAAATGGACAGGCACAAGTGCAAGAAGCATCTTTCTCTAATTTTGAGAAGGTGGAATTAAATAGCCAGGAAAAACGTAATTTAGATATGTTGTTGGATATTCCACTAAATATTACGGTGGAGCTTGGGCGTACGAAAAAGCCAATTAGAGATATTTTAGATTTCACTTCAGGCTCTATTATCGAATTAGATAAATTAGCTGGTGAACCTGTGGACATTCTCGTGAATAATAAGTTAATCGCTGAGGGTGAAGTGGTCGTTATTGAAGAAAACTTTGGTGTCCGTGTAACTGATATTATCAGCAAAACGGATAGGATTATGAAACTTAAATAATAGTATTTTTAGGAGGACTAATAATGGGAAAAAGAATTTTAATTGTTGACGATGCAGCATTTATGCGAATGATGATTAAGGATATTTTAACAAAGAATGGATATGAAGTTGTTGGCGAAGCGCAGGACGGCCAAGAGGCTGTTGACAAGTATAATGATTTAAAACCTGATCTTGTAACAATGGATATTACCATGCCAGAGATGGATGGAATTACAGCGTTAAAACAAATAAGACAAGTTAATCCAGATGCAAAAATTATCATGTGTTCTGCAATGGGTCAACAAGCAATGGTTATTGATGCAATTCAAGCAGGTGCGAAAGACTTTATTGTAAAACCTTTCCAAGCAGATCGTGTTATTGAGGCGATTCAAAAGGCGTTAAATTAAGGAACGAGTGAGTAAATTGCATAGATATTTATGGATATTGATTTGTTTAATAGCTATTGTATGGTCTAATCCTGCAGTAGCTATCGCAGCACAAGGGAATGTAATCGATTGGATTGAAGAGGATACAAATCCGGATGTAAATAATAACGAACAAGCAGAAACGGAAAAACCTAATGAAGATATGGAGCAAGACGCATCAGTATCAAAATCTGATGCGGGTTCTGGCTCCCTTGCTTTCAGTCTCGTAAAGATGTTTTTTGCCTTATTATTAGTACTTGCCTTGATTTATATATTAATTAAATTGCTAGGCAAGAGAAATCGACTAGGAAATCAATCGAAAGTATTAGAAAACATGGGCGGCATTTCACTTGGAGCGAATAAGTCCATTCAAATTGTACGAATTGGAACGAAGCTATATTTAGTAGGCGTTGGGGAAAATGTTCAGTTACTTCAAGAAGTTACTGAAGGTGAAGTAATAGATGAACTGTTAAGTAAAGAGAATTCAAATGGCACATTACAGGAATCTGTATTATCGATGATTGATCGGAAATCAGCAGGAAAGAATCACGGGGATTTTAAGCAATTGTTTGCAAGCGAGCTGGACAAGTTAAAACAAACAAGACAGAAATGGCAGCCAGAGAAAGAGGAAGATGAACGATGAATGAATTTATAGATGTTTTTTCTGGTTCAGATCCTTCTAATGTTGCTACTTCTGTAAAGTTAATTCTATTATTAACCGTATTCTCATTAGCTCCAGGAATCTTAATTCTCATGACTAGTTTTACTAGAATTATTATAGTCTTGTCTTTTGTTCGTACTTCACTAGCAACACAGCAAATGCCCCCAAACCAGGTTTTAATAGGGCTGGCCCTATTTTTAACATTCTTTATTATGGCACCAACCTTTAATGAAGTGTATGACGAAGCCTTAGAGCCATTATTTGCTGAGGAGATTACACTCGATGAGGCCTATGATCATGCAAGTGAACCGATGAAGGAATTTATGGCAAAGCATACAAGACAGAAAGATTTAGCATTGTTTCTCGAATATGCACAAGTAGAAAAACCAGAATCTATTGAAGATGTTCCGCTAACAGCATTAGTACCAGCATTTGCAATAAGTGAACTGAAGACGGCATTTCAAATGGGATTTATGATCTTTATTCCGTTTCTAGTAATTGATATGGCAGTTGCTAGTATTCTAATGTCGATGGGGATGATGATGCTTCCTCCAGTCATGATTTCCTTACCATTTAAGATTCTGCTGTTTGTATTAGTTGACGGTTGGTATCTAGTTACGAGTTCATTATTACAAGGATTTTGATTAATGGAAGAGAGGCTTTAATAAATGAGCAGTGAAAATGTTTTAGCATTCGCTCAGGATGCAATTTATACCCTATTGCTTACAACAGGTCCTTTATTGATTTTAGCGGTCGCTGTTGGATTATTAGTAAGTATTTTCCAGGCAACAACGCAAATTCAAGAACAGACGTTAGCCTTTGTGCCCAAAATTATAGCTGTATTAGTAGGATTAATTTTTTTCGGCCCGTGGATGTTATCTACCATGGTAGAATTTACAGCTAATATCTTCCAGAATCTGAATCAGTTTGTAGGGTAAGCAATGCTAGAACTTATTAATATAAATAGTTTTCCAGTTTTTTTACTTATTCTTGTTCGTGTACTCGCTTTTTTTGTTATTATGCCTTTATTTTCTTATCGGACAATTCCTCTGCCTTTTAAAATTGGAATAAGCTTTTTTTTGGCATTCATTATGATTTATACAGTAGATACTTCTACAATTGCATTTGACGGATTGTACATATTTCTACTGGTAAAGGAAATATTAGTCGGCTTATTAATTGGATTGATTGCATTTATAATCGTTTCTGCTATTCAGGTTGCTGGTGGTTTTATAGATTTTCAGATGGGATTTGCTATTGCGAACGTTATGGACCCCCAAACCGGTGCACAAAGTCCAATCACTGGTCAATTTTTATATATTGTGTCTTTACTATTTCTTTTATCAGTAGACGGTCATCATTTAATCATTGATGGAATCTTTAATAGCTATCAATTTATCCCGTTGGAAAGCTTCATACCGTTTGGGGATAAATCTATTGCTGATTTTGTCATTTATAGCTTTAATATGATGTTTCTAATCGCTTTTCAAATATCTATTCCGATTGTTGGCTGCCTATTCTTAGTGGATATTGCCTTAGGAATTATTGCGAGAACTGTTCCTCAGCTAAATGTTTTTGTTGTAGGTCTTCCTTTAAAGATATTAATTAGCTTTCTGGCAATAATTGTTTTCCTGGGCTTATACATTCACCTTGCTCGTAGGTTATTTGATGCAATGTTTGAAGTAATGCAAGGTCTCATGCAATTATTCGGAGGTGGATAATTTGCAATTAAAACTAGATTTACAGTTCTTTGCGGGTGAGAAAACAGAAAAAGCCACTCCGAAAAAACGAAGAGATGAACGGAGAAAGGGAAGAGTTGCAAAAAGCCAGGATGTTATTTCTGCGTTTCTTCTTCTCCTATGTTTTATTGTGTTAATTATATTTGGTGGCAATATTTTAGATAAATTGATGACTATGTTCACCTTCTCTTTTAATGAATTAATTCATTGGGAGGTAACACCTGTTTCGGTTGAGCAGGTCTTTACAGGTGTTTCGCTAGAGGTAGCGATTATGCTGGCACCGATATTAGTTGCTGCCATTTTCGCGGGTTTAGCAGCGAATCTCATGCAGGTTGGGTTTTTATTTACGACTGAACCATTAAAACCGGATTTAAAAAAAATTGACCCAATTCAAGGTGCAAAGCGGATATTTTCCATGCGTGCAGTAGTTGAATTATTAAAATCGATGTTGAAAATCACGATTATAGGAGCGATTACCTTTTTCATCATTTGGCTATACAAAGATCAAATGTTGATGACTGCCTTTTATTCTGCAGAGAATGCGCTTGACTTTTTTTCAAAAGTAACCATGACGATGGGAATTGCAGCTGCAATTGCATTATTATTTCTGGCTATTCTTGACTATGCTTATCAACGGTTTGATTTTGAAAAGAACATGCGAATGTCCAAACAGGATATTAAAGAAGAATATAAGAACATGGAAGGCGACCCGTTAATAAAGTCTAAAATCAAAGAAAGACAAAGACAGATGGCAACACGAAGAATGATGAGCGAAGTGCCGAAAGCAGATGTTGTTATTACCAACCCTACACACTACGCTATTGCCATAAAATATGATGAAAACAAAGCAAGTGCACCATATGTGCTAGCAAAAGGTGTAGATCAGACAGCAATGAAGATAAAAGAGATTGCCAGGACAAATGATATAGCTATGGTGGAGAATCGGCCATTAGCTCGATCCTTATATCAGGCAATAGAAATAGGAGATGTCATCCCTGAAGAATTTTATCAGGCTGTGGCAGAAATTCTTGCTTATGTTTACCAAATAGAAAAGAAAACGAAAAGTTAAGAGCATTAAGGAGAGACGTTGATGAAAGCACGAGATTTATCAGTTCTAATTGGAGTTATATTAATCATTGTCATGTTAGTTGTACCGTTACCAGGCCCCATTTTAAGTGTACTGCTCTTGATTAACATGACGCTTTCACTCATTGTCATTCTAGTTGCGATGAATACAAAGGATACACTAGAGTTCGCGGTGTTTCCAACGCTTTTACTACTCCTGACATTATTTCGATTAGCGCTCAATGTTTCCACTACAAGATCCATTTTATCAGAAGGGTCAGCAGGGGGCGTTGTAGAAACTTTTGGATCGTTTGTTATTGGAGATAATCCACTTGTTGGTTTTGTAGTATTTATTATTTTGGTGATTATAAATTTTATTGTTATAACCAAAGGTTCAGAGCGTGTTTCTGAAGTGGCTGCTCGTTTTTCCTTGGATGCCATGCCCGGTAAGCAAATGAGTATTGATGCAGATTTAAATGCAGGTCTGATTTCGGAAAAAGAAGCAAAGGCGAGACGTGAAAAAGTAGAGCAAGAAGCAGATTTTCATGGTGCCATGGATGGTGCGAGTAAATTTGTAAAAGGGGATGCCATTGCCGGTATTATTATTGTACTAATTAATATTTTATTTGGAATTATTATTGGTATGGTTCAAATGGGAATGCCTTTGATGGAAGCAGTTAACACCTTTACTAGATTGACAGTAGGGGATGGACTTGTCAGTCAAATTCCAGCCTTATTGGTTTCTACTGCTACTGGTATTGTTGTGACTAGATCAAGCAGTAAAAACAACCTTGGAACAGAAGTGTCAGAACAGCTTTTACGATATCCAAAATTATTATATATTGCAGCAGGCACTATTTTCTTCCTAGGGTTAACACCTATTAATTTTCTTCTAACAACCGTGATTGCTGGATTCTTAGCATTAAGTGGATATTTACTGGAAAGACAATCCAAAGTACCTGAATTACCAGATATAGAAGAAGAGGTTAAAACTGATAGCTCGCAAATGAAATCTTCAGAAAATGTCATCAATCTCTTAAATATGGATCCTATTGAATTTGAATTTGGCTATGCCTTGATACCAATAGCAGATGCGAATCAAGGTGGCGATCTGCTAGACCGAATTGTTATGATACGCAGACAGCTAGCATTAGAACTTGGTATTGTCATACCAGTAGTTCGTATTCGCGACAACATTCAGTTAGGGCCTAATGAATATCGATTAAAAATAAAAGGAAATCCAGTTGCAACTGGTGAATTGCTGCTTGATCATTATTTAGCAATGGCACCTGGGATAGATGATGAAGAATTAGATGGAATAGAAACAAGAGAGCCAGCGTTTGGGTTACCAGCAAAATGGATTAGTGAAGAACTGAAGGATGAAGCAGAGCTTTCCGGATATACAGTAGTGGATCCTCCTTCCGTCGTTTCCACGCATATTACGGAAGTGATTAAAAAGTTTGCTCATACATTATTGGGCAGACAAGAAACCAAGCAGCTGATCGATCATTTAAAAGAAAATTATCCGATTTTGGTCGAGGAAGTAACTCCAGAGCCGTTAGCCGTTGGAGATATTCAAAAAGTTCTATCTAAACTTCTTAGGGAAAATATTTCAATCAGAAACCTACCTGTGATTTTTGAGACGTTGGCAGACTTTTCGAAACTAACAACAGATACGGAACTATTAGGAGAATACGCCAGACAAGCTTTGTCTGCACAAATTACGAAACAATTTGCAGATGAAGATATGTCATTGCGCGTAATTACAGTCTCTGGAAAAGTTGAAAAGGTCATTGCAGAGAATATTAAGCAGACCGAGCATGGTAATTATCTATCCTTAAACCCTGAATCTCAGCAAAACATTATTTCTTCTATAAACGAAGAGGTAGAGCGCTTGGCTATTCAGGAAGAGACTCCTATCCTTCTTTGCTCACCGGCAATTCGTATGTATCTAAAACAGCTGCTGGACCGTTTTTTACCACAGGTTGTGGTATTATCCTATAATGAACTGGAGCCAAATGTACAAGTGAAGAGCGTTGGGGTGGTGAATGTAGCGTGAAGATAAAAAAGTATATTGCAGAGACAATGCCTGAAGCAATGAACGATATTCGAAAGGATCTAGGGCCAAATGCTGTTATCTTAAATTCGAAAGAGATCTGGAAAGGCGGAATCCTGGGCTTTTTTAAAAAGAAGAAAATTGAAGTTATTGCTGCGCTTGATCCTAATCCATTACCTGCCAAAAAGGAAAGGCAAGTTGAGTTAGAGCGACCTGAAATGAAGATTAGTAACGATAAAAGTTCAGATATGAGCCATGAGGTTTTACAAGAACTAAAAAATGTGAAGAAAATACTAGATATGCAAGTAGGGCAAGGCAGCGTAGATTATCCTGTGGATTACCAATTGATTTATTCACATCTTATTGAACAGGAGGTGGAACCTTCTTTAGCAAAAGAGATCGTTGATAAAGTTATTGAAAAGGAATCACAGCATACAACTCCTAATTCGAAAGATAAAATAGTGACCGACACAAAAGAAGTAATTATAGAATTGCTAGAGGATATACCTTTTGGTTCATTGAATTCCACTGCCAAGATTATTCAATTTGTTGGTCCTACTGGAGTTGGGAAGACTACTACGATTGCTAAAGTGGCATCGAATTTAATGCTAAAGGAACATAAGAAGATTGCATTTATAACCTCTGATACATATCGAATCGCAGCAATAGAACAATTAAAAACCTATGCTCGGATCTTAAATGTGCCTCTAGAAGTGGCATACACTGTTGAGGATTTCAAAGAAGCCGTAAATAAACTGCAGGACTATGATGTCATTTTAGTAGATACTGCGGGGAGAAATTTCCGTGAATCTAAGTATATCCAAGAGTTAAAATCATATATTGATATTCGTCAAGATATTGCAACCTATTTAGTACTTTCACTTACTTCTAAACCGAAAGATCTAGATGATATCTTTAATCAATTTCATCAGATTCCATTATCAGAGGTGATTTTCACCAAAATGGACGAAACAACCCAGTTTGGCAGTATGCTAAGTATTGTTCTGAAAAAGCAAATCGGCATTGCTTTTGTGACAAATGGTCAGGATGTGCCAAACGATATTTTGAACATTAGCCCACAGGCAATTGCAGATTCTATTGTTGGTGATTCCTATGTTAAATGACCAAGCAGCTAGTTTAAGAAGAGCAATGAATGGAAACACATCTTCTAATGAGGCAAAAACACTTTGTGTAATAAGTGGTAAGGGTGGAGTTGGAAAGTCAAATTTTGCTATTAATTTTTCCTTAGAATTGATTAATAACGGAAAAAAGGTGCTGCTATTTGATTTAGATGTAGGAATGGGTAATATCGATATATTATTAGGTGTCCATGCAAAAAAGACAATTTACGATATGTTTCAAGAAAAACTTCCCATTCACGATATTATAGAAGTAGGGCCAAAAAACTTTGCATATATAGCAGGCGGCTCAGGTTTACAAGGATTTTTCTCAATGGATGAAGAAAATAAAAACTTCTTTATTGAACAGTATACTAAGTTAGTGAATCAATATGACTTTATTATTTTTGATATGGGAGCGGGTGTCCAAAATGATAGCATGTTCTTTATTCTGGCTGCAGATGAATGCATCGTTGTGACTACACCAGAGCCGACTTCTATTACAGATGCATATAGTATGATTAAGCATGTAATTGTAAATGGAGGGAAAATGCCGATTCATGTCATCATGAATCGCTCTCATTCAAAAAAAAGCGGAGAACAGGCTTTGGAGCGTTTTAAACAAGTCATCTATCGTTTTCTTGAGATTGAAATAAAGAAGCTTGGTATCCTTCCTGAAGATAAGGTTGTCAGTCAGTCTGTTATAAAGCAAACTCCATATCTTCTATATAATGAAAGAGCTAGCGTATCCAAAGCCCTGCGACAATTAACATCCTATTACCTTAACCAAATGGAAAGCTTAAATAGCATCCAACCAGCAACATTTTTAAGTAAATTAAAACACTTTATTTCTAAGTAACAATTGGCAGACTTCGCAGCATGCCCTGTTTTACCGATGTGTCCAGCGCCATATACATGTGCCGTAGAATTATAACTAGTAAGATCTATAGATTAAAATTCAGTCGGGAAGAACCAGGAATGCCGACTGGTATAATATTCATATTATAATAGAGAGGTAATAAATATGCAGCCAATTCGTGTAATTGTCATAGATGATTCTGCATTCATGCGAAAAGTAATTTCAGATATATTAGAAAGTGACATTCGAATTGAAGTAGTTGCAACTGCAAGAAACGGGGAGGATGGATTAAAAAAAATCCAAATGTTCAACCCTGACGTTGTAACTATGGATGTACATATGCCTATTATGGATGGTGTTACTGCATTAGAAAAAATCATGAGTACGGCACCATTACCTGTCATTATGCTGACCAGTTCCGAAGAAGAAGCAACGGAAACCATTGAAGCAATATCAAAAGGCGCAGTGGATTTCATCTATAAACCATCAGGCCCCATTTCTTTAAATATTGACACAATACGCGAAGAGATTATTTCAAAGGTAGTAACAGCATCTAGTATAGAGATAAGTGCAATTGAGAAATTTTCTAACGAGAATCCAAAAACATATAAAGCGTATGACCATACTATAATTGGAATTGGTTCTTCAACAGGGGGACCAAGAGCATTGCAAAAAGTTCTTTCTGATATACCAAAAACGTTCCATTCCCCAATATTAGTTGTCCAGCATATGCCTGCCGGTTTTACAAAATCATTGGCAGACAGGTTGAACGGTTTATGTCATCTCCATGTAAAAGAGGCTGAAGACGGAGAAATTATCAGATCCAAAACTGTCTATATTGCCCCAGGTAATTATCATATGAATATAGAGAAAATTGGTACAGAACTAAAAATCCATCTAACTGACAAAGAGCCTCGTAATAATCATCGACCAAGTGTGGATGTATTGTTTGAATCAATCGCAGAAATAAACAAAATGAACAAAATAGCTGTTGTGCTAACTGGAATGGGAAATGATGGCTCTCAAGGTATAAAAGAATTGAAAAACAAAGATAACCGAGCATCGGTTATTGTTGAATCGGAAGAAACTTGCATCGTTTATGGAATGCCTAAGGCGGCCATTAATACACGTTGTGTAGATTATATTGAACCACTCTATCTTATAAGTGATCGCATTGATTATTTGGTGAGGCAGTATGAAAAAAGAATGTAGTATTTGAAAAGAGGAGATAACAATGGAAACTCAACAATCAGCAGAGAGAAAAGTAATTGTTTTTCAAATAGAAAATGAAGAATACGCTATACCAGTTAAACAGGTTGGATCCATCGAGAAAAGTATGACAATTACAAGAGTGCCAAAAGTGCCAAACTATGTAAAAGGCGTTATTAATCTTCGAGGTGTCGTAACTCCTGTAATTGACTTGCGTTCGCGCTTTGGAATAGAAGAAAAAGTGATGGATGAGGAATCACGTATTATAATTGTGTATTTGAACGAAATAGAGGTAGGCTTTATTGTAGATGCTGCGAATGATGTCATTGACATTCCAGAGGGAAAAATAGAACCAGTACAAGAAGTGATTAATGCGGTAAATGAAGATTACATTGAAGGTGTGGCACATTTAGAACAGCGGTTACTCATTTTGCTTGATATAGAAAAAATACTAAAGCATGAAAAAGTAGAAGAGTTAGTTGAAGGCTAGAATATGGTATACAGTAAATTAACATCTATAGAAAAGGATGTACTACGAGAAATAGGGAACATTGGTGCCGGTAATGCTGCAACTTCCATGTCAAAATTAATTAATAAAAAAGTGGATATGCAGGTCCCTTCTGTAAATATTGTAACTTATGATGAAATGATGGATTTAATAGGTGGACCAGAAGAGCTTATTGTAGCATTATTCTTCCAAATAAAGGGGGAAATCTCTGGAAACGTTTATTTTATCTTATCTACTAAAGAAGCAGAGGAATTAATTCGGAAGGTAACGAATCAATCTAATTTCTTATTAGAGGATTTACATCATAATGAATGGGCTCTTTCTGCCTTGCAAGAGACTGGTAACATTGTAACGGGTGCTTACTTATCAGCATTATCTGATTTTACGAAGCTTAATATGCAGCCATCTATACCTTTCCTAAGTATAGATATGGCAGGTGCCTTATTAACCGTTGGATTACTTGAGATTTCTCAAACTTCGGACTATGCGATGATTATCGACACAACTATTAGAAGTGAGTCAGACAGTGGAATTCAGGGGCATTTCTTTTTACTGCCTGATCCATCTTCTTTATCAACGATATTTCAGGGACTAGGTATTGCGGATGAATGAACAGAAAACAGTTGTAAAAGTTGGCATTGCTGATTTAAACTTCGTAAAAGCACCAAATGTAATTCGAACTTCAGGATTAGGTTCCTGTGTTGGCGTAGTTGTCTACGATGACAGAAAAGAAGTAGCAGGTCTTTCACATGTGCTTCTGCCGGATTCTTCTTTAGCAAGGCAAAAAGAATTTAATTTATACAAATTTGCGGATACAGCGATCCCAATCTTGGTGACAAAACTGCTGGACCAAGGTGCAAGAAAATTCGCATTGAGAGCTAAAATGGCCGGGGGCGCGCAGATGTTTACTTCCAGTAATGATATGATGCGTATTGGTTCAAGAAACATATTGGCAGTGAAAGAAATGTTGGAGCATTATCAGATTCCTATTGTGGCTTCGGATGTAGGTGGAAATGTCGGAAGAACCATCGAATTTGATCCAGAGACAAGTAGATTAAAAATTAAAAAAGTGAACAAAGAAGAATTTTATCTATGATAAAAGGGAAAGTGAAGGAGGAGGAAATTTAATATGGTGAATACGAATACTCCTCTTGAACAAGAGCTGTGGAATAAATGGATAAGAAACCGAAGCAGTGAAGCAGCAAATGAATTAGTAAACCATTATATTTATCTAGTTCTGTTTCATGTTGAACGTATATGTAGTCATCTCCCTAAAACAGTAAGTAAAGATGATATAAAAAGTTTAGGTCTAATTGGTTTATATGACGCTCTGAAAAAATTTGAGCCAAATAGGGATCTGAAATTTGATACATATGCTTCCATTCGTATTCGTGGTGCTATTATCGATGGGCTGCGAAAAGAAGATTGGCTGCCGAGATCACTTAGGGATAAAGTCAAAAAAGTGGAACAAGCCCAACAGCAATTGGAACAAAAACATCACCGAGCTCCAACATCAAGCGAGATTGCTGATGAAATAGGAATATCTGTGCAAGAAGTAGAGACCGTAGTGAAGGATTCTTTATTTGCTAATGTGTTATCGATAGAAGAAAAGCCAAAAAGCAATCATTCAGGTAATCTAAAGGAAGGTATTGGTTACTCTATACCAGAAGATTTAAGCATGATTCCTGAAAATCAGATCATTCAAGAAGAAGTTAAAAATGAACTGATAGAGGCAATAAAGAATTTGAATGAAAGAGAACAGTTGGTCATAAGTTTATTTTACTTTGATGAATTAACTTTAACCGAAATAGGACAAGTGCTTGATCTTACTACTTCACGCATTTCTCAAATACACAAAAAAGCTGTCTTTAAATTAAAAAATGTATTGAGTAAGCTGCAATACCTTTCATAAGCTTTGTTTGTTATAGTTACAGATCCCGATTAATTATGTGAAGTTTATTTGAGTTGCAGCAACTGTCTTGGTAATCTAACAGATTATTATAGTTAATGGAGGATAACAGGACAGTGATTTTGAGATTTGAGCTTCTGAAATGCCATTTTATCTGTTTTTTGATCAACCTTTTGTGGAAGGGACACTTATTATGACTTCATTTTTACTAATTATAAGCTTTCTTTTACATATTATTGCTTTATATGCTATTGTACAGCTGTATTGGAAGGTAAAAGCTTTAAATCAGCCGAACACTGCAGAAGTTACAGAGCTTTTTGAAACTTATCTACAGGAAATAAAGGAAGAGAACGATAGATTACATGAATTGCTTGAAAGCCATCAGGTAAATCATATTAATACATCAACCCAAAAAAAGGAAAAAATGGGAGAAAAACGAATCAATTCTCCCATACCAGAACCACCTCCAATTGAAAATAAGGAAAACTCCGATTCGCTGGAAGCATCATTGGAGGCGAAAGTATTACAACTCCATCAACAGGGCTTGTCTATTACAGATATAGCAAAAAGACTCCATTGTGGAGAGACGGAAGCAGCGTTAATTATAAAATTACATAAAAAATAATGGAATGAACTTGATTCCGTGTTATCAATGTGATATATTAACTTCTGGTGTAAATACTTTTATTTCTTAACAAATAAATAGTAACAAATACACACGTTTAGTAATTTGTATAGAAGGTGCTGTCTTACTAAAGATGGTCTCTATATAAAAAGGATCTAAACGGAGGAAAAAACCATTTAGGAGGAAATATTTATGTCAGCAATTTCTATGAAGCAACTTTTAGAAGCTGGTGTACATTTTGGACATCAGACTCGCCGCTGGAATCCGAAGATGAAAAAATACATCTTCACAGAGCGTAATGGAATTTATATTATCGACCTTCAAAAGACAGTTAAAAAGGTTGATGAAGCTTATAATTTCGTGAGAGATTTAGCTGCTAATGGCGGTACTGTTCTTTTCGTAGGTACGAAAAAACAAGCTCAAGAGTCAGTTCGCGAAGAAGCGATCCGCTCTGGAATGTACTATGTTAACCAACGTTGGTTAGGTGGTACACTTACTAACTTCTCAACTATCCGTAAACGTATTAATCGTTTGAAAGATATCGAGCGTATGGAAGAGGATGGTACATTTGAAGTACTTCCTAAAAAAGAAGTTGTAAACTTATTGAAAGAAAAAGATCGTCTTGTTAAATTCTTAGGTGGAATTAAAGAGATGGACAGACTTCCAGATGCATTGTTTGTTATCGATCCACGTAAAGAACGAATTGCCATCGCTGAAGCTCACAAGTTGAACATTCCTATTGTTGGAATCGTTGATACAAACTGTGATCCAGATGAAATCGATTATGTTATTCCAGCTAACGATGATGCAATCCGTGCTGTAAAACTTTTGACTTCCAAAATGGCAGATGCTATTTTAGAAGTGAAACAAGGTGAAGTAACAGAAGAGGTTCAAGCAGAAGAAGCTTCTAACGAAGAAGAAACTGTTTCAACTGGAGAGTAATTTTAAAAAAGGTGAGGGTGATAAGAGGATAAGAGCCTTTTATCACCTTTTTTTAAGACAAATTCACATATATTTAAGGAGGAATAAACATGGCAGTAACTGCAAAAATGGTTAAAGAATTACGTGAAAAAACTGGTGCTGGAATGATGGATTGTAAAAAAGCATTAACGGAAACAGATGGTGATATCGATAAAGCGATTGATTACCTTCGTGAAAAAGGGATAGCAAAAGCTGCGAAAAAAGCAGATCGTATTGCAGCAGAGGGATCTACATATATCGAAGTGGACAACAACCATGCAGTGCTTTTAGAAGTAAACTGTGAAACAGACTTCGTAACAAAAAACGATCAGTTCAAAACATTATTATCAGATTTAGCGAAGCATCTTCTTAGTCAAAAACCAGCAACTGTTGAAGAAGCACTTACACAGAAACTAAATGGAGAAGGCGAAACAGTTGAAACATACATCAATTCTGCTATCTCTAAAATCGGTGAAAAAATTTCTTTAAGACGTTTTGCTATCTTTGCAAAAACGGACAATGATACATTTGGCGCTTATCTTCATATGGGTGGACGTATTGGTGTACTTTCTGTTCTTGAAGGAACTACTGATGAGCAATTAGGTAAAGATATTGCAATGCATATTGCTGCTGCAAACCCTAAATATGTTGGACGCGATGCGGTGAGCGAAGAAGAAATTAACCATGAGCGTGAAGTGTTAAAACAACAAGCATTAAACGAAGGTAAACCAGAGAGCATTGTTGAAAAAATGGTAGAAGGACGCCTAAACAAGTTCTTCCAGGATATCTGCTTGTTAGAACAAGATTTCATAAAAGATCCAGATCAAAAAGTCAAAAAGTACGTTGCAGGTAAAGGCGCTACTGTAAAATCATTTGTTCGCTATGAAGTGGGCGAAGGTATTGAAAAACGTGAAGAAAACTTTGCAGAAGAAGTAATGAGCCAAATTAAAAAATAAGTAGCAGGTATTGCGCGAAAAAAGGTGAGATGTTTTTCTTTTCATCCGTGCAGCACTTAAACGAAATAGGGGACATTGCTTGTTCCCTATTTCACCATGTACAACAAGTGAGATTAACTTTTTTGGAGGGTGTTTATGACTACAGCACGATACAATAGAATTGTGTTAAAATTAAGTGGTGAGGCATTAAGCGGAAATGAAGGGTATGGAATCTCTCCGAAGATTATCCAATCCATTGCTGACCAAATTAAAGAAGTAGTGGAACTTGGTGTGGAAGTTGCCGTTGTTGTTGGTGGTGGAAACATCTGGCGAGGCAAAGTTGGTAGTGAAATGGGAATGGACCGAGCAACTGCAGATTATATGGGAATGCTTGCTACGGTTATGAATTCACTGGCCTTACAAGATGGCTTAGAAACAATTGGAATTGAAACAAGAGTGCAGACTTCGATTGAAATGCGTCAGGTCGCTGAACCATACATAAGAAGAAGAGCAATACGTCACTTGGAGAAAAAGCGTGTTGTTATCTTTGCGGCTGGTACTGGTAATCCTTATTTCTCAACAGATACTACAGCAGCATTACGTGCAGCTGAAATAGAAGCAGAAGTAATCCTTATGGCTAAAAACAATGTAGACGGTGTTTATACAGCAGATCCGAAATTAGATAAGGATGCGACCAAATACGATTCACTTTCTTACATGGATATGATTAGTGAAGGACTGGGTGTAATGGATGCAACTGCATCTTCACTATGTATGGACAATGATATTCCGTTGATTGTATTTTCTATAACAGAAGAAGGTAATATTAAAAAAGTCGTTCAAGGTGAGACGATTGGAACAACAATAAGGGGGAAATAAAAGATGTCAGATGCAATTATGAAATCAATGGAACAAAAAATGGAACAAGCTGTACAGGCATTTACTAAAAGCCTTGCAACAGTAAGAGCAGGTAGAGCTAATCCAAACCTTTTGGATAGTGTGCATGTAGATTATTATGGTGCATCCACTCCACTGAATCAATTAGCAAATGTATCTGCTCCTGAGGCAAGACAGCTAGTTGTAACTCCTTATGATAAAACTGCACTTGGAGATATTGAAAAAGCCATTCAAAAAGCTGATTTAGGCTTATCCCCATCTAATGATGGTAATATCATCCGTATTAGCATTCCACCACTGACGGAAGAAAGAAGAAGAGATTTAGTAAAAGTAGTTGGGAAATATGCAGAAGACTACCGTATACAAATCCGTAATGTTCGTCGTGATGCAAATGATCAATTGAAGAAAGATGAAAAGAACGGTGATATTACAGAGGATGAGTTAAGAAACCTTCAAGATCAAGTTCAAAAGGAAACCAATAACTATATTGCTAAGATTGATCAGCTTGCAAAAGATAAAGAAAACGAAATTATGGAAGTTTAATCTAAAGTATAAAAGTGATTAAATCTTTTAAGTTTGTACATTTAGGTGTAAAATAAGTACGAAGCCCTCTTGCCTTTAAGGGGGCTTTTGTATTCAGAGTTGAATTTCGCTATAATAAAAAAGAATTGTTTGATTATGAAATTTGTACTTACATACATGATTCCTATTTTTCTTTCATAAACTGACAGAGAGAAATAGTTTGTAATCAACAATATTCGGAGGACGCAGCAATGTCTAAGAAATTTCCCTTTTTCAAAAGGAAAAAAGAAGAAGTGCCCGATCTTGAGTATGAGGCTGTACCAAGTCATGTTGCCATTATAATGGATGGAAATGGCCGATGGGCGCAGAATAAAGGTTTGCCTCGTGTAGCCGGACATAAAGAAGGAGTACATGCGGTAAACCGAGTAGTTAGAGCCGCTGCTAGAGCTAATATTGATATACTAACATTATATGCATTCTCAACAGAGAATTGGAAAAGGCCAAAATCAGAAATAGATTATTTAATGAAGCTGCCAAAACAATTTTTACATATTTATTTACCAGAAATTATGGAAAACAATGTAAGAATAGAAACCATTGGTGAATTTGATGCTTTACCAGACCATACGAAAAATGCAGTTCAAAATGCTATAGATAAAACAGCAAATAACAATGGTTTATTATTAAACTTTGCTATAAATTATGGCAGCAGGAATGAAATTATGCATGCCGTTAAACGATTAATGAATGATATTGACAGTTCAAAAGTTACTCTCGATTCATTGGACGAAAATCTATTCTCTAACTATTTATATACGAATGGATTACGAGATCCAGATTTATTAATTCGAACCAGTGGGGAACAACGTTTGAGTAATTTTCTATTGTGGCAATCTGCCTACACTGAATTCTGGTTTACCGATACGCTTTGGCCTGACGTTGATGAAGCGTTTTTTTATCAGGCAATAGAGGAGTATCAATTACGAAAAAGACGATTTGGAGGGTTATAAGAGGTGAAAGTTAATATATGAAACAACGTACAATCACTGCACTACTAGCCCTAGCCGTCTTTCTGCCATTTGTCATCATTGGTGGATTGCCATTTACTGTTCTGGTTTATATACTAGCAACAGTGGGCTTATTGGAATTAATTAAAATGCGTAAAATTGGAGATTATCTAGTTCCCTCTGTTATTGCTGTTTTCTTACTTTGGTTAATTTTATACCAAAGCACCTGGCCATCTCTCTTAAATTTAGATAAATTTGAATGGATTACCTTTGTGGTGTTAATTATTCTGGCATATACTGTATTGGTGAAAAATAAATTTACCTTCGACCATGCAGGATTTATTCTTCTTGCTACATTCTACTTAGGACTCGGTTTCTATTATTTAATTGAAGTAAGAAATGGTACGGAAGGATTGTCCAACATTTTCTTTGCCTTTCTTGTTATTTGGTCTACTGATACAGGAGCTTATATTTTTGGACGTTTGTTTGGAAAACGTAAACTTTGGCCAACTATTAGTCCAAACAAAACAATAGAAGGAGCTCTTGGTGGTATCTTCCTTGCTTGTGTTGTTGCTGTTGTCTTTCATGCGATAAATCCTTTTCCGCATAGTCTAATTATTGTAATCTTAGTAACTATTTTAGCCTCCATATTTGGACAGGTTGGTGACTTAGTCGAATCTGCTCTAAAGCGGAACTACGGTGTGAAGGATTCTGGTAAAATTTTACCTGGCCATGGCGGGATTTTAGACCGTTTTGACAGTCTGTTATTTGTACTGCCATTGTTACACATCATTCAATTCTTTGTTTAAGTTAATGGAGAACGGACAACTTTCTATAATAAGATTAAATGAAAAGGCATAAATAATAATTAGGACAATAAAGCAATGAAACTTCAGAAAGTATGGTCTCCTGATCTGCCACTATTTGGGATAACCGCAATTCATTAAAACAACCCTGATTGTTGACTTGCTGTCTTCCCCAGCTTATAATTCCTGTGTTTCCTGGAATTCTTGAAGTAGGGGGCTTATAGCCAGTTAACCAGTGATAAAGTTTTTCCCTATACCTAGAAAAAGGATGGTGCTTTATTTGACGACTGTATTAGCCTTTATTTTTATGTTTGGCTTGCTCGTGTTTGTACATGAGTGGGGTCATATGATTTTCGCGAAACGCGCAGGCATGCTTGTACGAGAATTTGCCATTGGATTCGGGCCTAAAGTTCTGTCGTTTACAAGAAATGAGACATTGTATACGATTCGATTAATACCAGCTGGTGGATATGTGCGAGTAGCCGGTGAGGATCCAGAGATTATTGAAATTAAGCCCGGACATCATATAGCCTTAACCTTCAACAGGGAAGGAAAAGTCGATAAAATCATTGTTAATAATAAATCCAAATATCCCGAGGCTAGAGTAATTGAGGTAGAGCAGGTGGATTTGGACCACCAGCTTTTTATTGAGGGATATGAGTTGGATGACGATGAAACTAAGCTTCGCTTTGAAGTTGATCGTAAAGCATTCTTTGTAATGGATGAGAAGGAAACACAAATTGCACCATATGACCGTCAGTTTGCATCAAAAACGGCTGGACAGCGAGCAATGCAGCTGTTTGCAGGACCGTTAATGAATTTTATCCTTGCTATTGTTCTCTTTATTATTCTAGGACTTGTTCAAGGTGTTCCTGCTGAAGAGGCGAAAATGGGGGAGATTCTACCTGATACTGCAGCCGAAGAAGCGGGCCTAATGGCAAACGATGAAGTGATAGAAATAGAAGGAAACTCTATTTCAACTTGGCAAGAGTTTACGAGTATCGTTCAGCAAAATCCTGGTGAAGAATTAAACATGACTATATTAAGGGACGGTCAAGAAGAATCAGTTACGGTAATTCCAGAGGAAGTAGAGGCAGTAGACCAAAAGGGTGAACCGATCTCAATTGGTAAAATCGGAGTCTACGCAGCTTATGAAAAATCAATCCTTGGTACACTTCAATATGGCTTCCAACAAACATATGAGATAACTAAATTAGTTATAACCAACCTATTGATGTTAATCACAGGTCAAATTCCAATTGATGTGCTGTCAGGACCTGTAGGAATTTATGATGCAACAGATCAAGTAGTTCAAACAGGATTTATGAGTCTAATTATGTGGACTGCTATGTTGAGTGTAAATCTAGGAATTGTAAACCTTGTTCCACTGCCAGCTCTAGATGGGGGCAGATTATTGTTTGTTGGAATAGAAAAGTTAAGAGGAAAACCTATTCCACCGGAAAAAGAAGGAATCTTTCACTTTGTAGGATTTGCTTTCTTAATGCTGCTAATGTTAGTTGTTACATGGAATGATATACAAAGACTTTTCCTATAGAATTAAAAGCAGAACCCTTGTCTAATATCGATGACAAGGGTTCTGTATAATTATGGATAATTACTTTTAGTAACACTAATATGGATAAGGTTATGATAGAATGACTAGTGAAGGATAGACATCACCTTAATGTTTTATATTTTAATTTAGGTAGACTGTGAGTTTATTTAATTTTAAATAGTGCATGGAACCGCTCCGGAAATACACTACGCTTTCCACGGGCGGCTGCTGAGCCTCCTCGAGACTGTCGTCTCTGCGGGGTCTCACCTAGGCCTGTCCTCCCGTAGGAGTCTCCGTGTATTTCCTCCGCTAGTCTGGTGCTATAAAGAAAACACAACTCAAAATATGAAGTGATTGCAGCGGAAGGTAGTCGACTCCTGCGGGAAAAGCAACAAGCGAAGACCCCGCAGGAAGTGGTCTTCTTCCGAGGAGGCTGAGACGTTGCCCGCGGAAAGCGTACTGCCTGCAGCGGAAATCACCAGTACATGTTTCCAGAGTGTTTTCCGGGCTAGGCTACACAATAAACTATTTTAAAATTAGTTAATCAGCAGTTTCTATCAACTTTTTATAAAATAGATCAAGTTAACAGAAAAACAAAATAAGTCAACGATTACTTTAGAACTTGCAATCTAATTGTAAGGGGAGAATATGATGGACATTTCAAAAAAGGAGAAAATGCATTTATTACTAAAGCAAATACACATGCCTGAAGAAATAGTAAATAAGCATTTTCAAGAAAGTTATATAGAGAAACTAGAAGTTTATAAGCATACGAAAACATGGCATTTCTATATCCATAACATAAATATTATTCCACCAGATGTTTATCAAATCTTTTACACTAAACTAAAAGAAGCTTTTCATCAAATTGCAGCGATTGAGCTTTCCATAGAAACTGCTAATAAAGATTGTGACCCAGAGACTATAGTAGGTTATTGGCAAAACTTTATTGGATCTATAACCAATCTTTCACCTGCATACAAGGATTTGGTACGCAATCAAGTCCCTCAAGTGGAAAATAATAAGATTATGTTAACTGCTAGAAATGGTGCGGAAGCAAATGCTTTAAAAAAAAGGTTAGAAGAAGAATTTAAGCAATATTGCGGAAAAATTGGTGCTTTATCGTATCATTTAGAAATAGAAGTAAAAACAAATTTAGAAGATATACAAAAGTTCAGAGAGAGAAAAGCACAAGAAGACTACTCTATGGTATTGAAAACCGTCCAGGAAAAAGAAAAGCGTGATCAAGATAAATCAAAGCAGGATGATAATAAACCATTTATGATTGGTTACAAAATTCAAGATGAACCTATGCCTATGGAGCAAATTCTAGAAGAGGAACGTAAGGTTACGGTTCAAGGATATGTCTTTTCTGTAGAGATAAGAGAATTGCGTTCTGGCAGAAGCTTACTTATTTTAAAAGCAACGGATTACTCTGATTCCTTGCAGATTAAGATGTTCTCAAGAGGAGATGAGGACGCAGAAAAGTTCAAATCTCTGAAAGAAGGAACGTGGATTAAAGCAAGGGGAAGTATCCAGACTGATATGTATACTAATGAATTAGCAATGATGGCTAATGATATTACTGAAATTAAAGTAGCATCACGCGAGGATAAGGGCCATAAAGAGGAGAAAAGAGTAGAGCTGCATGCCCATACTACGATGAGTCAAATCGATGCGGTTGTCTCTCCATCTGCATTGATCAGTCAAGCAGCCAAATGGGGTCATAAGGCAATTGCAATCACTGATCATGCCGGTGTTCAAGGTTTTCCAGACGCATACGCAGCAGGGAAGAAGAATGGTATAAAAGTAATCTATGGTGTGGAAGCAAATTTAGTCGATGATGGAGTACCAATTGCCTATAATGAAGCAGACCTCTTATTAGAAACTTCCTCTTATGTCGTATTTGACGTGGAAACTACAGGGCTGTCTGCTGTTTATGATACCATTATCGAGCTTGCTGCAGTGAGAATTGAAAAAGGGGAAATAGTTGATCGATTCGAGAGATTTGCTAACCCTCATCATCCATTATCAGATACAACAATAGAACTTACAGGAATCACGGATGAGATGGTTAAGGATGCTCCTGAAGTCGAAGAAGTTTTGAAAGATTTCCATAAGTGGATGGGTGATAGTATTCTTGTTGCCCACAATGCCAGCTTTGACATGGGGTTTCTTAACCAGGGATTGAAGCGAATTGGATATGAAAAAGCAAATAATCCGGTCATTGATACACTTGAACTTGCACGATTTCTATTTCCTGAGTTGAAAAACCACCGCTTAAACACCCTATGTAAGAAATTGGATATTGAACTAACCCAGCATCACCGTGCAATATATGATGCGGAAGCAACAGGATATCTATTGTGGAAACTAGTTCAGCGTTTGTTAAATCAAGGGATAGAAAATCATAAGGATCTTAATAATCATATGGGTGAAGGAAATGCTTATCAGAGATCAAGACCTTATCATTGTACTATCATCGCGAAAAATGATGAAGGCTTAAAGAACCTGTACAAGCTTGTTTCTTATGCACACATCGATTACTTTTACCGAGTCCCACGTATCCCGCGTTCTGTACTTCAAAAACATCGATCTGGTTTATTAATTGGTACTGCCTGTGATAAAGGAGAAGTATTTGAAACGATGATGCAGAAGTCTGCTGAAGAGGCGGAACAAGTGGCTCAATTCTATGATTATATTGAGGTACAACCACCTGCCAATTATGTACATCTCCTTGAAAAGGAACTTGTACAGAACGAGGCGCAGGTCTTGGATATCATATCCAAATTAGTAGCTTTAGGAGAACGTTTAGAAAAACGAGTTGTTGCAACTGGAAACGTTCATTATTTGGAAGAACGAGATAAAATATATCGCCAAATTTTAATTAAATCTCAAGCTGGGAACCCATTAAATCGTCAAACACTTCCTGATACTCCATTTCGAACTACAGAGGAAATGATGGAAGCTTTCCGCTTCCTTGGAGAAGAAAAGGCACACGAAATTGTGGTAACAAACACTAATGCTCTAGCTGATGAGATGGAAGAGATTTCACCAGTGAAGCACGATTTGTATACGCCTAATATTGAGGGGGCAGAGCAAGAAATTCGTGATTTATCCTATAATCGGGCGAAAAGTATTTATGGTGAACCTGTTCCTAAAATAGTGGTAGATCGTTTAGAAAAAGAATTGGATAGTATTATCGGAAATGGATTTGCTGTTATTTATCTAATTTCCCAGAAGCTAGTAAAGAAATCCCTAGTTGACGGTTACTTAGTAGGGTCTCGTGGTTCAGTTGGATCTTCTTTAGTTGCAACGATGACAGAAATTACAGAAGTTAACCCATTGCCGCCGCATTATGTATGCAGTGGTTGTCATTATAACGAATTTATCACGGATGGTTCTGTGGGAAGTGGTTTTGACCTTCCGGATAAAGAATGTCCAAAATGTGGAACCTCCCTTGATAAAGACGGACAAGATATACCGTTCGAAACGTTCCTTGGTTTCAAAGGTGATAAAGTCCCTGATATTGATTTGAACTTCTCTGGTGCTTATCAGCCTCGAGCACATAATTATACGAAAGAACTGTTTGGTGAAGATTACGTATACCGTGCTGGAACGATAGGTACGGTTGCTGAAAAAACTGCTTATGGGTATGTGAAAGGATTTGCGTCTGATAATAATATCGTATATAAGAATGCAGAAGTAGATCGGCTTGTAAAAGGATGTACGGGTGTGAAACGCACAACAGGTCAGCATCCTGGTGGTATAATTGTTGTTCCGTCTGACATGGAAATTTATGATTTTACACCAATACAGTATCCAGCAGATGATCGTAATAGTGAATGGAAAACAACCCACTTTGATTTCCATTCCATCCATGATAACTTACTAAAGTTAGATATACTTGGACACGATGATCCAACTGTGATTCGTATGTTACAGGACTTAAGCGGAATTGAACCAAAAGATATCCCAACAGATGATCCAGAGGTAATGAAAATCTTTTCCGGTACAGAGTCACTTGGAGTAACACCAGAGCAAATAAACTGTAAAACTGGCACATTAGGCGTTCCGGAATTCGGTACGAGATTTGTTAGACAAATGCTAGAAGATACCAAGCCATCTACCTTCTCGGAACTGCTAATCATTTCTGGTCTTTCCCACGGTACAGATGTTTGGCTTGGGAATGCACAGGATTTAATTAATGATGGGATTTGTGAATTGGCTGACGTAATCGGATGTAGGGATGATATTATGGTATATCTAATGCATAAAGGCTTAGAACCATCCCTAGCATTTAAAATCATGGAGTTTGTTCGTAAAGGTAAGGGTCTACAGGATGAGTGGATAGTAGAAATGAAAAAGAATGGTGTACCTGATTGGTATATTGATTCATGTAAAAAGATTAAATACATGTTCCCGAAAGCACATGCTGCTGCCTATGTATTGATGGCCATACGTATCGCTTATTTCAAAGTACATCATCCCATTCTATTTTACGCAGCATATTTTACAGTTCGTGCAGATGATTTCGATTTGGAAACAATGCACAAAGGCTCTGATGCTATCCGCAAAAGAATTCAAGAAATCAGCGTCAAGGGAAATGATGCCTCACCAAAAGAGAAAAACCTGATGACGGTATTAGAAGTAGCACTTGAAATGTGTGAAAGAGGATTTGCGTTTAAAAAAGTAGATCTTTATAAGTCAAGCGCTGCTGAATTTTTGGTTGATGGTGACAGCTTAATACCACCATTTAATGCAATTGACGGATTAGGAACAAATGCTGCAATCAATATAGTAAAAGCTAGAGAGGAAGGGGAATTCCTTTCCAAAGAGGACTTGCGTGAACGCAGTAAAATTAGTAAAACAGTCCTTGAGTATCTAGATAATATGGGTTGCTTGGAAGGCATGGCCGAGAAAAATCAATTGTCACTATTCTAATTTGTTATTATCTAAACCATAAAAATCTTTAGTAGTTTGAAAAGAACATTTCTTGGGTATCTTTATACAGGCATAACTACTTCTTGTTCAAACTTTTTAAATCAACGAAAGCAGAGATCCCAGTTACAATTACTTTCTTATGAATCTTTTAAGGTGTATATTAAATAATAGTAAATTGTTTATATTTCATCTACTTTTTAACTAATAAGGGTGTGTTGGCATGGAATATGTATTTTTTAAAGATGAAGGACTTAATCAATTTCATTTAGATAATAAGGAATTATTTGAGGAAAGATTATTAGAAGAAGCAGTAAACGTCAAAGATAAAATTGAAGAAATTAAACTAATAGGAAATATTAATTTAATTGCAAATGCTCATAATGTTGTTCTATATGTTGTCAATGGCAATGAAAAGGAATTAATCGAGTTTGGAAAAAAAGAAGGCATCGCATGGGCTAAGAACAATTTAACTCTATCATTTAAGATAGAATGGATTCAGGCAATTCGAATGACACTGTGGGACTTTTTAAATAAATATAGACAGCTGAATTCTGAGAAGGACACGGAATGGTTCTACAAGATGGGTAAACAAATTAATCGTCTATTGGACGTGTTCTTTAAGGGATTCTTTCTAAGCTACTCCCATTATAAAGATGACTTAATTGAATCTCAGAGGAAGTTAGTTGAACATTTATCTGTACCAGTTATTCCTGTTTCCTCTTCCGTTAGTGTTATTCCTTTAATTGGAACAATCGATGAATATCGTGCAATGATTATGGAGGAGAAGGTACTGCAAACCATTAGAGATCATAGTATCCAAACCATTATTTTAGACTTATCAGGAATCGCTGAAATGGATTACAACGTCATTCAAAAATTTATGAAGTTGTTTGAAGGTATTAAAATTTTGGGCTGCGACCCAATTATTACAGGTTTACGACCAGAGGTGGTTAGTAGTATTGCTAAATTGGATATGTCCTTTAGTAAAAAGGCAAAATCCAAAGCTACTTTACAACAAGCAATAAAAGACTATCTATAATTCGTATTAAATGCAGTTATAAGACATTTCACGGTTTATTATGGTAATTCTTGCATCCTTTTGCTATTTATGATATTCTTTTTATGGTAAGTATTGATACGTCAGTTCAGGAGAGTGGGTGAACAGCCCACTCTTTCTTCATAACTTCTATTCTTCTTGTTAAACTTCTCCCTTGCCACGACTTTCGGCAGGGGTTTTATATTGAATAGATAGTTTTCATACCTTGGTTCATAATAAGTAATAGACAAATTCTAACAACAAGTTTGAAACGAAAAAGGAGGATTTATGTGAGTTCTCAAGTTACCAAAACAACGGAGGAATTAGTTCTGCCTATTCTAGAGAAAAAGCAATTAGAACTAGTAGATATAGAATATGTTAAAGAAGGGAAAAACTATTTTCTGCGTGTCTATATTGATAAACCAGGTGGAATAGATATAGCAGAGTGTGGAGAAGTTTCCGAGCAGCTGAGTGAAAAACTAGATGAGAAAGACCCTATTAAGGATCCATATTTTCTTGAGGTATCATCACCAGGTGTCGAAAGACCGTTAAAGACAAAAGCAGATTTTGAAAAGAATGTAACTCAAAATGTATATATCAAATTATATGAGCCAATTGACAATGAGAAGGAATATGAAGGCATCATGAAAGACTTCAGTAATGATATCGTGACATTGGAATATAAAGTGAAAACTCGTAAGAAAACGGTTGAAATACCATTTGATAAAATAGCAAAAGCTAGGCTTGCTGTAGTTTTTTAAAGGGGGAGAAGGAAATTGAGCAGTCAATTGTTCGAAGCAATTGAGTTTTTATCGAAAGAAAAAGGAATTGAAAAAGAAGTATTACTTGAAGCTCTGGAAGCTGCTCTGATATCAGCATACAAGAAGAATTTCAAATCCGCATCCAATGTAAGGGTGGAACTGAATGAAGTAACTGGAAAGATGAGTGTTTATTCTAGAAAGACAGTAGTAGAAGAAGTGGAAGATTCACAACAAGAAGTTTCTCTCGAAGAAGCTAGACTTTCTGATCCGAACCACGAGGTGGATGATATTATTGAAGTTGAAGTCACACCAAAGGATTTTGGAAGAATTGCGGCTCAAGCAGCTAAGCAAGTCGTAACACAGCGTGTGAGAGAAGCGGAACGTGGAGTAATCTTCTCTGAATATATTGACCGTGAAGATGATGTCATGACAGGTATTATTCAACGAAAGGATTCCCGCTTTGTGTATGTTAATTTAGGTAAAATAGAAGCAAAGCTGGCTGAATCTGAACAAATGCCAACAGAAGAATATTTGATTCACGATCGAATTAAAGTGTATGTAACAAAAGTAGAAAATACTAGTAAAGGACCACAAATTTTTATTTCGCGCTCACATCCAGGTTTATTAAAACGCCTATTCGAAATGGAAGTTCCAGAAATTTACGATGGAACTGTCGAAATTAAGTCTGTTGCTAGAGAAGCTGGAGATCGTTCTAAAATCTCCGTACATGCACAAGATCCAGAGGTTGATGCAGTTGGTTCATGTGTTGGTCAAAAAGGTCAGCGAGTACAAGCGATTGTCAATGAATTAAAAGGGGAAAAGATTGATATCGTGGAATGGTCTGAGGATCCTAAGGTTTATGTTTCGAATGCACTTAGTCCTTCTAAGGTTACAGAAGTGCTAGTGAATGAAGAAGATAAAGCAACCACAGTTATTGTTCCTGATTATCAACTGTCCCTTGCTATTGGAAAACGTGGTCAAAATGCTCGACTTGCTGCTAAGCTAACAGGGTGGAAGATAGACATTAAGAGTGAATCTGATGCAAAAGAAGAAGGCTTATTAGGAGAAACAGAGGAAACTTATTCTGACGAAAGTGAAGACTTGTTTGAATAAGGAGGAACGATAAAGGTGAAGAAAAGAAAAACGCCAGAACGAAAATGCATTATTACAAATGAAATGAAGCCAAAAAAAGAGTTGATTCGGATCGTTCGTAATAAAGAGGGAGAAGTCTTCGTTGACGAAACCGGCAAGAAAAACGGACGAGGTGCTTATCTTTCCAGAAGCTTAGATGTTATTGAACAGGCTGAGAAGTCAAATGAATTAAATAGACATTTAAATGCTGAAGTGGATGCTTCTATATATGAAGAACTAAAAGAATTGGTAAGGTCTAATAAACATGAATAAAAACTATTTGAATATGATAGGTTTGGCATACCGTGCTAGAAAGTGTTCGCTTGGGGAAGAAACCATACTTAAAGATATTCAAAGGCAACAAGCAAAGCTAGTACTTATAGCGAGTGACACAGGTCCACAGACCATGAAGCGATTGACAGACAAATGCAAATATTATAAAGTGCCTTACCTAATTGTAGATGACCGGGAAACATTAGCAAATGCATTAGGAAAGTCACAAAGGGTGGCAGTAGCAATACTCGATCGTGGATTTGCAAAGAAAATTATGTCGTTAATCGGTTAATTAATTTCGGGGGTGAACGTATGAGTAAAATGCGTGTATATGAATATGCAAAAGAAAATAATACAACCAGTAAAGATGTTATAGACTATTTAAAAAAAGTAAATGTAGAAGTATCCAACCATATGTCTACTATTTCTGCTGATACAGTACAAAAATTGGATGAAAAATTTAAACCAAAGCAAGCGGCAGAGAAAGAGAATTCGAATGGTGCAAAACCAAACAATTCTTCGAAAGCTCCAGTGAAGAAGAAACCTGGTAAACCACAAAACCAACAAAAAACAAATCATCATCAGAGTAATAATAAGAATAAGAAAAATAAAGGGCCTAAAAAAGGAAGGGATTCTCAAGTACAGCAAAAGCCTGTTGTAAAAGAAACCCCTAAAAAAATTACTTATAGCGACACATTAACTGTAAGCGGCCTTGCAGAAAAACTGAATAAAGAGCCGGCAGAACTTATCAAGAAATTAATGTTTCTTGGTGTAATGGCTACAAAAAATCAGGATTTGGATGATGATGCAGTCGAATTAATTTGCAGTGAATATGATGTAGAAGTAGAAAAAGAAATCATACTAGAGGATACAGATTTAGATAAATACGTTATTGAAGATGATGAAGGAAGTCTCATTGAAAGACCTGCCGTTGTTACTATTATGGGTCACGTTGACCATGGTAAAACTACTTTGCTTGACTCTATCCGTCATACAAAAGTTACTGCAGCAGAAGCTGGGGGAATTACACAGCATATCGGGGCATATCAAGTAGAAGTAGAAGACAAGAAAATAACGTTCTTAGATACTCCTGGTCACGCGGCGTTTACAAGCATGCGTTCTCGAGGTGCACAAGTTACGGATATTGCGATTCTTGTGGTAGCTGCTGATGATGGTGTTATGCCACAAACAGTTGAAGCTATTAATCATGCAAAAGCTGCTGAAGTTCCAATTATCGTTGCAGTAAATAAGGTGGACAAGGAAACTGCAAATCCTGATCGTGTTATGCAGGAATTAACAGAACATGAGCTCATTCCAGAAGACTGGGGTGGAAGTACTATTTTTGTTAACCTATCCGCTCTTAAAAATGAGGGAATTGATGATTTACTAGAAATGATACTTCTAGTAGCTGAAGTGGAAGAACTAAAAGCAAATCCAAATGCCAATGCATTCGGTTCTGTTATCGAAGCACAATTAGATAAAGGAAAGGGTAGTGTTGCTACCTTACTTGTACAGAATGGGACCCTTCGTGTTGGAGATTCCATTGTTGTAGGAAGTACTTTTGGACGTGTGCGTGCGATGATTAATGATATCGGCGAGCGCGTTACGGAAGCTGGTCCTTCTACTCCTGTAGAGATTACAGGTTTGCATGATGTCCCTCAGGCTGGTGATCAATTCTTAGTATTCAAAGACGAAAAGAAAGCTCGTCAGGTGGGTGAAGCTCGTCAACAAAAAGCCATTGCAGAAAATCGTACAGAGCATGTTAAGGTAAGCCTTGATGATTTGTTTGAACAAATCAAACAAGGGGAAATGAAAGAATTGAATATTATTATTAAAGCTGATGTTCAAGGATCTACAGAAGCTTTAGCATCTTCTCTTCAAAAAATTGATGTTGAAGGTGTTAAAATTAATATCATTCACTCTGGCGCTGGTGCAATTACAGAATCTGACATTATATTAGCATCTGCTTCTAACGCTATTATTATTGGGTTTAATGTACGTCCAGATGCTAACGCTAAGAATGCAGCAGAACGTGAAAAAGTAGACATTCGTTTACATCGCGTCATCTATAGTGCAATTGAAGAGATTGAATCTGCGATGAAAGGCATGCTTGATCCAGAATTTGAAGAGAAAGTTATCGGGCAAGCAGAAGTACGTGAAACATTCAAGGTTTCTAAAGTTGGTACCATTGCAGGAAGCTATGTAACAGATGGTAAACTTACACGTGATGCTGGTGTGAGACTGATTCGTGATGGTGTGGTCCTTTATGAAGGTGAAATTGATACCTTAAAACGTTTTAAAGACGATGTAAAAGAAGTGGCACAAAATTACGAATGTGGAATAACAATAAGTAACTTTAATGATATTAAGGTTGGAGATGTCATCGAGGCATTTGTAATGGAGGAAATAGAACGTAAATGATTGTTTATGCTGAGGTAGAATGTATCATGTACGAAGGCAGTTCACTTAAGCAGAAGCGTTCTATAATCAAGCGGGTAATGGCAAAGCTTAAGAATGATTTCAATATCGCAATTACTGAGCTTGACCATCATGACGTTTGGCAGCGAACCAAGTTTGGAATTGCGACCGTTTCAACAAGTTATTCTCATGCAGAGCAAGTTATGCAAGAGGTTTTGCGTGTTATTGATACATTCCCTGAGCTTGAGCGTACCATTACAGAAGTCGAGCGCAGATGAACAAGCTTAATTTCTGAAGGTATCTAAACGAGGTGAAAACATGGCTGAATTACGTGCAAATCGTGTAGCTGAGCAAATGAAAAAAGAATTGGGTGAAATTCTCACACGGAAAATTAAAGACCCAAGAGTAGGTTTCGTTACGGTTACAGATGTTGATGTTACAGGTGATCTGCAACAAGCAAAAGTATATATTTCTGTTTTAGGTGATGAGAAGCAGAAACAGGATACTTTATTAGGCTTAGCGAAAGCGAAAGGGTTTATTCGTTCTGAGATAGGCAAGCGAATTCGATTAAGAAAAACACCTGAACTTACGTTTGAATTTGATGAGGCTTTTGCGTACGGTAATCGTATTGAATCTTTAATACGTGACTTAAATAAATAATCAAAAAAAATCTGACTCTCTCTTCTTAAGAACGAGTCAGATTTTTCCATGCTTTACATAGGAGTGATTAATATTGAATGGTATTCTGCCATTATGGAAGCCAAAAGGTTATACATCTCATGATTGTGTGATGAAGATTCGAAAATGGTATAAAACAAAGAAGGTCGGTCACACTGGGACACTTGATCCAGAAGTGGAAGGAATGCTGCCTATTTGTATTGGTCAAGCAACCAAGATTGTCCCCTTTTTAACAGACACTAGAAAAACCTATATTGCAACGGTTCAATTAGGGTTATCCACAGATACAGAGGATGCCACCGGTGAAGTGATAGAGGAAATGAAAATAGACCGTATCCCCACAGAGGAAGAGGTTGATGATGTATTACAATCATTTTTAGGTACTACCAAGCAAATTCCTCCTATGTATTCAGCGGTTAAGGTTAACGGTAAGAAATTATACGAGTATGCAAGAGAGAATAAAAAAGTGGAACGACCTGTTCGGGAAATTGTTGTTTATGAAATAGAGCGATTATCAAAGGTGAATACGTCATTTCGGTTTCGAGTGATTTGTTCAAAAGGAACTTATATTAGAACCCTTTGTGTAGATATAGGAAAGAAACTAGGGTATCCTGCACACATGTCACATTTGGTTAGAACGGAAACTGGTTCATTTACAGAGAAAAATGCGATAACATTTGATATGATAGAAGATGCAGTAGAGAAAAATAAGCAGGAAGAATTGTTGTCTCCTATGATAAAAGGGTTAGATCATTTGGGGTTCTGGCAAGTTGACAACATGATAAAGAGAAGAGTATTAAACGGACAGAAACTGACAAGACCACAGGAAATCATGTCTAATGATCCATTTGTTATCATAGATGAACAACAACGAGTAATAGCAATCTATCAAATCCACCCTGAAGACGAAGAACAAATAAAACCTATCCGTGTTTTTAGTGAGTGAGAGAAAGAGCAGGTGACTGATTATGAGGACGTTTGAGTTAACATACCCTCATTCCTTAAATCTGGAGGACATTCCAAAAACAGTGGCAGCAATTGGCTTTTTTGATGGTATACATATTGGGCATCAACAAGTAATTAATGCTGCAATTCAAGAAGCAAAAACAAGAGACGTGGAAAGTGCGGTGATATCCTTTCATCCGCATCCATCTGTTGTACTGCGTAAGGATCATCCAAGTGTAAAATATATTACTCCTATGAAAGAAAAACAGGAAATCTTGCAAAAATTAGGAGTGGACAGGCTCTATATTATTACTTTCAACCAAGAATTATCTCAGCTTTCCCCACAGGAGTTTATTGATCACTTTATTATTGGATTAAACATTAAGCACCTTATAGCAGGTTTCGATTACACCTTTGGTTATAAAGGTAATGGCAATATGACAAACATAGAGGAATACACAAGGAGAGAATTTACACACTCTACCATTCCAAAAGTAATGTATGGTCAGGAAAAGGTAAGCTCAACAAGAATCAGAAATCTTTTAAATACCGGATTTGTTGACGAAGCAAATGTCCTGCTTGGTCGACCTTTTAGGATTGATGGAATTGTGATTAAAGGTGATCAGAGAGGAAGAGAGCTTGGATACCCTACAGCTAACATTAAAGTGAATCCAATTGCAATTATTCCTAAACCAGGAGTTTATGCTGTAAAAGCCTTGTATAAGAATGAAGTATACGAGGGGATGGCCAATATTGGAACGAATCCAACTTTTACAGCAGAGAGAACGGATTTATCTGTAGAAGTTAATTTATTTGATTATAATAATGACTTATATGGGGAAGAATTAATTGTAGAATGGCATAAATATATCCGAGAAGAGGAGAAATTTGCATCGGCACAATCCTTAATTGACCAAATGGCTTTGGATGAGAAGAACATTCGTGCTTTTTTCTCCGGTAAATCTTAACTATTTACTTGCAATTTCACGGAAAAAGCGTTATGCTTGTAAACGTAAAACCGTCGCTTGGCAAATCGTAACTCCGACGTTTGCTAGGGGATTGGGGCTATAGATATATTTTTAGGAGGTGTACGAACATGGCTATTACACAAGAACGTAAAAATGAACTTATCAACGAGTACAAAGTTCACGAAACTGATACGGGATCTCCTGAGGTACAAATCGCTGTACTTACAGAAGAAATCAATGCTCTAAACGAACATTTACGTGTTCACAAAAAAGATCACCATTCCCGTCGTGGATTATTAAAAATGGTTGGTAAACGTCGTAATCTACTTAACTACCTACGTAACAAAGATGTTACACGTTACCGTGAATTAATTAAACGACTAGGTTTACGTCGATAATTTTTAAGAAGCAGGAGAAATCCTGCTTCTTCTATTATCTACATATTTTGTACATATAACGAGAGATAACCAGACAGATTACAGTATTCCGTAAACCACGTAAAAGCTGTCTGCTACATAGCTTCTCGTTTAAATAATCTGCAGAAATAATTATCATGGATTGAAGTTTCACTATAGAAAATATAAAATAGAGATAATGTAGTAATGAAAGGAGCACTATATCGAATGGCAGACGAAAAACAAGTATTCTCCACCGAAATCTCTGGGAAGAAATTTACAGTTGAAGTTGGAGAACTAGCAAAGCAAGCTAATGGTGCTTGTATGGTGCATTATGGTGATACATCCGTACTCGCTGTTGCAACTGCATCAAAAGAGCCGAAAGATTTACCGTTCTTTCCTCTAACTGTTAACTATGAAGAAAGATTATATGCTGTAGGTAAAATACCTGGAGGATTTATTAAGCGTGAAGGACGACCAAGTGAAAAAGCGATTTTATCTTCTCGTTTAATTGACCGTCCAATTCGACCAATGTTTCCAGATGGATTCCGTAATGAAGTACAAGTTATTAGTATGGTAATGAGTGTGGATCAGGATTGCTCATCAGAGATTGCAGCAATGATTGGTTCATCTATCGCATTAAGTACTTCCGACATTCCTTTTGAACAACCAATTGCAGGTGTGCATGTAGGACGAGTTGATGGAGAATTTATTATTAATCCGACTGTCGAGCAGCATGAGAAAAGTGATATTGAACTGACTGTTGCTGGTACAAAAGACGCGATTAACATGGTAGAGGCAGGCGCAGAGGAAGTTCCTGAAGAAACGATGTTAGAAGCAATTATGTTTGGGCGTGAAGAAATAAAACGTTTGGTTGCATTCCAGGAAGAAATTATCAATGCACTTCATGTAGAAAAAATGGAAGTAAAATTATTTGAAGTTGATGCAGAGTTAGAAGAGAAAGTAGAATCGGAAGCAAAAGATAAATTGATTGCTGCAATTCAAGTAAAGGAAAAGCATGCCAGAGAAGATGCGATAAAAGAAGTTAAAGATGGCGTCTTAGCAGGATATGAAGAAGAAGAGCCTGAAGTGATTAATCAAGTTAAAACCATTTTAGATAAAATGGTGAAAGCGGAAGTAAGAAGATTAATTACTGTCGAGAAAGTTCGTCCAGACGGAAGAAAAATTGATGAGATTCGTCCATTATCTTCACGTGTTAGTGTGTTGCCTAGAACACATGGTTCTGGTTTATTTACTCGTGGACAAACCCAAGCATTAAGTGTATGTACATTAGGAGCCTTAGGTGATGTTCAAATTCTTGATGGATTAGATTTAGAAGAATCTAAACGCTTTATGCATCATTACAACTTCCCGCAATTTAGTGTTGGGGAAACTGGGCCGATTAGAGGACCTGGCCGTCGTGAAATTGGACATGGAGCCTTAGGTGAGCGTGCACTTGAACAAGTTATCCCATCTGAGAAAGATTTTCCATATACGATCCGTTTAGTATCAGAAGTATTAGAGTCTAATGGTTCTACATCTCAGGCGAGTATTTGTGCAAGTACTTTAGCCATGATGGATGCTGGGGTCCCTATTAAAGCACCGGTTGCAGGTATTGCAATGGGACTTGTTAAATCAGGTGAGCATTACACCATTCTTACTGATATTCAAGGTATGGAAGACGCTTTAGGAGATATGGACTTTAAAGTGGCAGGTACAGAAAAAGGAGTAACTGCACTTCAAATGGATATTAAGATTGATGGTTTATCAAGAGAAATTTTAGAAGAAGCATTAACACAAGCAAAAAGCGGGCGTATGCAAATTCTCGATTCCATGTTGCAAACCATCGATAAGCCTAGAGAAGACCTATCTAATTATGCGCCGAAAATCTTGACCATGTCGATTAAGCCTGACAAGATTCGCGATGTTATTGGGCCAAGTGGAAAACAAATCAATCAAATTATTGATGAAACTGGTGTTAAAATTGACATCGAGCAAGATGGCAGCATCTTTATTTCATCTACCGATACCGAAATGAACAAGAAAGCAAAACAAATAATTGAAGATATTGTTCGCGAGGTAGAGGTTGGCCAAATGTACTTAGGTACAGTAAAACGTATTGAGAAATTTGGTGCGTTTGTGGAAATCTTTAAAGGAAAAGATGGTTTAGTTCATATTTCTGAGTTAGCAGAGGAACGCACGAATAAAGTGGAAGATGTAGTCTCTATTGGAGATCAAATTCTAGTAAAAGTGAAAGAAATTGATAAACAAGGCAGAGTGAATCTTTCTAGAAAAGCAGTATTACTTGAAGAAAAGGAAAAGGCTGAAAAGGCAAAGCAGTAATAGAATACTGCAAGAGAAAGAAGCTGTAAATGCAGTTTCTTTTTTTATGGCCATTTTAATTGATTAAAAGGCCATAAAAAGATAAAACTGCGAGCTCTAATTTCAACCAAGTTACCTAGGGCAGCAGTTCTTTAATCTGTAAGCCGACAATCATACCTTGTCCATCTCCTGCATAAAATGGTCAGGAGGAGGGGTAGGTGTGAAGCATTATCAAAAATACGTAAATATCCTAGTATTTATAATAATCGTATCCATTTCATTTCAAATGGAATACTATCCATTCATGGTGGATCAAAAGGTAACTGCTACTTTGTCAGAAGCAGTAAAACGGGAAGATGCATTATATCAGGAGATAGAGAGTAAAAAGAAAGAATTTGAAGAGCTTCCCCAGGATGCTTATATTGATAAGATTTGGAAAAAAACGCCTGGTCGAAATGGGTTAGAAGTGGATTTGGAAAAATCATATGAAAATATGAAAGAGCAAAAAACATTTGATGCCGCATTGCTTGAATTTAAACAGGTAGCACCAGATATAAAAATGAGTGACCTTCCAGCTGCTCCAATATATCGTGGTCATCCAGAAAAAGAAATGGTCGCATTATTAATCAATGTTTCTTGGGGGACAGAATATATTCCGGATATCTTAAAGATATTAAATGAGCATAAAGTTAAAGCAAGCTTTTTTATTGAGGGTAAATGGGCAAAGGAAAATGCGGAGTTAGTGATGATGATTAAGGAGCAAGGACATGTGATTGGCAATCATGCATATAATCATCCTGACATGGCAAGAATATCAAATCAAAATATAATGGAGCAAATAACACAAACAAATGATATTTTATCTGCAATAACAGGAGAAAAGCCAAAATGGTTTGCTCCTCCAAGCGGAAGTTTTAATGACCAAGTTGTTCAAACCGCACACCATTTAGATATGGAAACTATACTCTGGACAGTTGATACAATTGATTGGAAGAATCCCTCTATTAATGTTATGATAGACCGGGTAAATGATAAAGTTCACAACGGGGCAACAATTTTAATGCATCCAACTGAAGTGATCGCAAATGGTTTGGATGAGTTAATTCAAATTTTAAAAGATAGCGGTTACCGAATCGGAACAATAGACAAATTATTAAGTGAAGAAAGGTAACATAGCAAGCGTTGTTCTATAGTTAGGAGGAAGAATCATGATTCAAAGACATACATGTAAAAATGGTGTACGGGTAGTATTAGAAAATATTCCTACAGTAAGGTCAGTAACTATCGGGATTTGGGTATTAACCGGTTCCAGAAATGAGACAGACAAGAACAATGGAATTTCACACTTCTTAGAGCACATGTTTTTTAAAGGAACGAAAACGAGGTCTGCGCAAGAAATTGCCGAAGCATTTGATGCGATTGGTGGACAAATCAATGCATTTACGTCCAAAGAGTATACGTGCTATTATGCTAAAGTATTGGATACCCATAAAGAATATGCTTTAGAGATTCTGGCAGATATGTTCTTCGATTCTGCATTTGATGAAGAAGAGATGGAGCGCGAGAAAAAGGTTGTTTATGAAGAGATAAAAATGTATGAGGACACTCCAGATGATATTGTACATGATTTGTTAGCGAGGGCCTCATATGGAGATCATCCATTAGGATATCCAATCCTAGGTACAGAGGAGCATTTGAAATCCTTTACACCAGATGATTTAAGGAATTATATAAAAGAAAGCTATATTCCAGATAATGTTGTTCTATCCATTGCTGGGAATGTAGATGAAGCTTTCCTTAAAGAGATTGATTCTCGTTTTGGTACTTATCAATCTAAACAAACTGCCCAAAGCATTGGCAAGCCCGATTTCTTAGCAAATACAGTAGAGCGTAATAAAGAAACAGAACAGGCTCATCTTTGTTTAGGGTATAATGGACTTCCTGTAGGGGATAAAAATACGTATAGCTTAGTAGTTATGAATAATGTGCTTGGCGGCAGTATGAGCTCACGTTTATTCCAGGATGTAAGAGAAAAACGTGGACTAGCGTATTCAGTCTTCTCTTATCACTCTTCATTCTTAGATAATGGACTTCTAACTATATATGCCGGTACTGGAAAAGAACAATTACCTTTATTAATGGATACAATTAATCAAACGGTAGATAACCTAGTGAAGAAAGGCTTATCAGATAAAGAACTGCATAATAGTAAAGAGCAACTTAAAGGAAGCTTATTATTAGGTTTAGAAAGCTCGAACAGCAGAATGAGCCGCAACGGGAAAAATGAGTTACTATTAAAAAAACATAGAACATTAGATGAGTTAATTTCTGAAATTGATGCGGTAACACATGAATCGATTCAAAGAGTCATTGAATCCACTTTCGGACAACCAGCGTCAACTGCAATCATTGCACCAAAGAAATCGTAAGCATACTAATAATGAACTTGAATATATATGTTGTAATACCATATATAGGGGCGTATGCATATGCGGTTCAAAGAAATAAGCGGTAAAGAAATTGTCAATTTAAATGAAGGTACAAGGTTGGGAATCTTAGGACAGACAGATTTGGAAATCGATGAGAGAACCGGTCAAATTGATGCTTTTATCATTCCTAATTACAAATGGTTTGGATTAAAAAAAGAAGGAACTGAATTGAAAATTCGCTGGAATTCCATAAAGAAAATAGGCGAAGATATGATAATGGTAGAATCTGATCAGTTTCTCTAATGTACATCTTATAAATGCTTCAGCATCCTTAGTAAAAGGATAGCTGAAGCTTTTTTAATGCCGATTTTTAAAAGTGGTCTTTAGTACGAGAAATAGATAGACTACGAACTAATTTAATTCATTAGATAGTGCATTACCCAGGAAACACACTGTAAATATGCGCGGGTGATTTCCGCTGCGGGCAGTACGCTTTCCGCGGGCAACGCCTCAGCCTCCTCGGAAGAAAACCACTTCCTGCGGGGTCTTCGGCTGTTGCTTTTCCCGCAGGAGTCGACTGCCCTCCGCTCCAATCACTTTATATAATACGGAGGTGTTTCCTCTATGCATTGTTTAAAGATTAATAGCGCATCTTAGCGGAGGAAATACACGGAGACTCCTGCGGGATAAAAAGCCTAGCTGAGACCCCGCAGTGCGTTAGCACGAGGAGGCTCAGCAGCGCCCGCGGAAAGCGTAGTGTATTTCTGTAGCGGTGTTACCCACTATTTTGAATTAAGTTAATCAACATTTTCTATCAACTACGCAGGATCCGAATTAACAGGAGGTATGATAAAGAGCTTATTGCTGAAAAGATTTTAGCCTGGGCTTTCTTTTTTTAATCACTAACAGGAGTCTAAGACATAAGCTATATGGAACAGTTTGATTACGAGCAGTATGTCTGGAGGGTTAAACAATAATGGATCGATTAATTGCTGTCATTGGTGGCGATGCAAGATATCTAGAATTAATTAGACAATTACAAATGCTGCCTGAAACAACGATCATATTAGTGGGATTTGACAAATTAGAGCAAGGGTTCACAGGGTTAAAACAGGTCGATTTCCATGATCTGGAGCTTCAAACATTAGATGTCATCATTATGCCAATAACCGGTACGGATAGTGACGGAAGAGTAGAAGCCGTATTTTCTGATCAGGAAATTAAACTTACAGAATCTTGGTTTCAACAATTAAATAAAAATACGATTCTATTTACAGGGATTACAAATGAATACTTAAACGAGAGGGCAAAGCAGGAACGCCTTCAAATTATTCCTTTAATGGACAGAGATGATGTTGCCATCTATAATTCCATACCAACTGCAGAAGGGGCCATTATGATGGCCATTGAGCACACTGATTATACGATTCATTCGTCCAATATTATTGTTACAGGATTTGGCAGAGTCGGTCATACTGTAGCTAATAAATTTCAAGCCTTAGGGGCAAAAGTATCCGTTAGTGCAAATTCGATAAAGGAACTAGCTCGAATTACAGAAATGGGATTAACACCTATTCCTATAGAGAAGCTTCATGAACATACTGGTAGTTGTGATATTCTTATTAATACAGTTCCGGCTCTCGTCGTAGATAAGAGGGTAATTGCAGAGTTTCCACCTAATGCAATTATTATTGATTTAGCATCTAAACCAGGCGGCACAGACTTTGACTTTGCAGAGAAGCGTGGTATTAAAGCGATTCTGACAGGCAGCCTTCCGAGCATCGTAGCCCCACGAACAGCGGGGAAAATACTCGCGGATGTGATTACACAGATTCTTAATGATAGGGGGAATGAGGAATGACACTCGCGGGAAAACGGATAGGATTCGGTTTAACCGGATCCCATCATACGTTCCAGCATGTATTTCCAATAATTGAGAATTTGATGAGCAAGCAAGTGGAAATATTCCCAATGGTTTCGTTTACGGTTCTAACAACAGATACGAAGTTTGGAAAAGCGGAAGATCATGTAAGGAAATTGGAGGAACTAACCGGAAAGAAGGTAACTAAAACCATGCCTGAAGCGGAGCCATTTGGACCTGACACTCCATTGGATTGTATGGTTATTGCTCCAATGACTGGTAATTCTATGGCTAAATTTGCTAATGGTATTACGGATAATCCTGTGCTAATGGCTGCTAAGTCCACTATTCGTAATCAAAATCCTGTCGTATTGGGGATAACTACGAATGACGCATTAGGAATGAATGGAATGAATCTAATGAAATTGCTGAACAGTAAACATATTTATTTTATTCCTTTCGGGCAGGATAATCCTAAAAGTAAGCCTAATTCACTAGTAGCAAAGCTTGACTACTTGGAAGATACCGTAGAAAATGCAATTAACGGGAAACAAATTCAGCCAGTTATCGTACCTTTTACGTAAAACTATGATAGAATAACAAATTAAGAGATAATTGATACTATTTTGGAAGGAGTAATAGACATGTCGACTAAACAAACAGTTAATATAGCAGTAGTAGGTGCAACAGGAGCAGTAGGAGGAAAAATAGTAAAACTATTAGAGGATAAGAATCTTCCAGTAGATACATTAAAATTGTTATCCTCCAAGCGTTCGGCAGGTAAGACATTATCCTTTAAGGGACAATCTGTTACGGTAGAGGAAGCAACACCGGAAAGCTTTGAAGGAATCGATATTGCATTATTCTCGGCAGGTGGCTCTATTTCTAAAGAGTTAGCGCCAGAAGCTGTCAAGCGCGGTGCGGTAGTTGTTGATAATACTAGTGCTTTTCGTATGGATGAGAATGTACCATTGGTTGTACCAGAGGTCAACCCAGAGGATATTCAAAAACATAACGGAATTATTGCAAACCCGAATTGTTCTACGATTCAAATGGTGGTTGCATTAAAACCTATCCTTGATAAATATGGATTAGGTCGTGTTATCGTTTCTACTTATCAAGCTGTTTCTGGTGCAGGTGCAAATGCTGTTATTGAATTAGAGGAACAATCCAAGCAGTATTTGAATAAACAAGAAATGGAAGCAAATTTATTACCAGTTAAAGGGGATAAGAAACACTATCCAATTGCTTTTAATGCATTGCCGCAAATTGATGTGTTCCAGGAGAATGGATATACCTTTGAAGAAATGAAAATGATAAATGAAACGAAGAAAATCATGCACTTACCAGAATTACCAGTAGCTGCAACTTGTGTTCGTCTTCCATTCTTCACTTCTCACGCCGAGAGTGTGTATATTGAAGTGGAAAAGGAAGGTGTAACGGTTCAGGATATTCAAGCTGAATTAGCGGGCTTTGATGGGATTGAATTACAGGATGATCCCTCGAATCAAGTGTATCCAACTCCATTAAGTGCCGCTAATAAAGAGGAAGTGTTTGTTGGAAGAATTAGAAAAGATTTAGATAATGATAAAGGATTTCATTTATGGATCGTTTCCGATAATCTGTTAAAGGGTGCTGCCTGGAATACAGTTCAAATTGCACAAGCATTAATCCGCAATAACTGGTTATAACTGTTGATTTTAATTGGGTAAAAAAGATAATAACCATCTTTTTTACCCAGTTGTTTTGAATCTCTTATACAAGGTGATAATAACAGAGGTGTTAGAATTGCGGTTATTAGTTCAGAAATTTGGTGGTACTTCTGTCCAATCGGAGGAGTACAGAAAGCATGTTATTAAACATATTGAAAATGCCTTACTAAAGGATTATAAACTAGTTGTTGTTGTGTCAGCGTTAGGTAGAAGTCCTGATCCATATGCAACAGATTCACTCCTTAACTTAGTTCACTTCCCCTCCAACAACAATTCAAATCGAGAATTAGATCTCCTCATGTCCTGCGGTGAAATTATCTCAGCAGTGGTACTATCCAATGAGCTTCAAAAAAATCATATTAAAGCAACAACGCTAACCGGTCCACAGGCGGGCTTAATTACTACAGATGATTTTACTCAAGCTAAAATCAAGACAATAAATCCAACCAGGATATTATATGAATTACAGCAACATGATGTAGTGGTGGTAGCAGGATTTCAAGGACAGACAATAAAAGGCGAGATCACTACCATTGGACGTGGAGGCAGTGATACAACTGCAGCGGCTTTAGGTGCAGCACTCCAATCAGAGTATATCGATATTTTCACAGATGTTAATGGAATTATGACAGCTGATCCTAAGCTGGTTAAAACAGCAAAGTCGTTAGAAGTTGTTACGTACACAGAAATCTGCAATTTAGCATATCAAGGTGCAAAAGTGGTCCATCCAAGAGCAGTAGAAATTGCCATGCAGGCTAGAATTCCGATGCGAGTGCGTTCTACTTGTTCAAAGGAGCTTGGTACATTAGTTACTTCTTCCCGGACTGAAGAAGGGACAGATATAAAAGATAGAATTGTAACAGGAATCGCTCATTTAACATCTATCAGCCAACTTAAAGTACAGACAAAAGAAGCTGCTTATCGAACGCAATCTGACATATTTAAGGCGATGGCTGAGTCTGGGATATCAGTAGACTTTATCAATATCTCGCCCACCGGTGTTATTTATACAGTTCCCGATTTAGTTGCTGATAAAGCGGTGAGAGTTTTAGAATCATTAGGTTTTCACCCGGAAAAAACCGAAAATTGCGCCAAAATATCAACGGTGGGGGCAGGAATGTCGGGTGTTCCAGGTGTAGCCTCTAAAATCGTGCAAGCGTTGACAGATAAAGGGATTCAAATATTACAATCTGCAGACAGCTATACGACTATATGGGTTCTTGTTTACGAGAAAGATATTGAGGCAGCAGTTAATGCCCTACATGATGTGTTTTGTTTAGAACAATAATATAATTACTTGCTTCATTTTTATGTTTTTGGAATCTATTTTAAGAAGGTGAATCAAATGGATTTTGGTCGAGTGATAACAGCTATGGTAACACCATTTGATAAGGATGGATTCGTTGATTATAATAAGACGACAGAATTAATTGAACATTTATTAGCGAACGGCACGGATGGCCTGGTGGTATCTGGTACGACAGGGGAGTCGCCAACCCTTTTATTGGAAGAAAAGCTAAAGTTATTTGAACATGTTCAAAAGGTTGTAGATAATAGGGTACCGATACTTGCAGGTACAGGTGACAATTCAACTAAATCCTCCATTCTTTTAACAAAGGAAGCAGAGAGATTGGGGATGGATGGTGTGTTACTTGTTGCACCATATTATAATAAGCCCAGTCAACAGGGATTGTATGAACACTTTAAGGCAATTGCTAAGGAAACGAATCTTCCTATTATGTTATATAATATTCCAGGGCGATCTGTTGTCAATTTGGAAGTAGACACCGTAGTCAAGCTAAGCCAGATAGATAATATTGTATCGCTTAAAGAAGCAGGAAAGAATTTAGATCAAGTAGCAGAAATCCTGAAAAAGGTAGATCAGCAATTCTCTGTATATAGTGGGAATGATAATCTGACCTTGCCTCTTCTATCCATTGGCGTGCATGGTGTGGTATCTGTTGCATCACATATTATCGGGAATGAAATAAAAAAGATGATTGATCTTTATATAAATGGTAATGTTACAGAAGCAGCGGCGATTCATCGTGATCAACTTCCAATCTTCCAAGCTCTTTTTTCACAGCCATCCCCAGCGCCAGTTAAAACTGCTTTAGAAATCTTTGGGATAGATGTCGGTGGTGTACGTTTACCATTAGTAGAACTAACAAAGGAAGAAAAAGAGTCATTATTCAATATTCTAAAAGGGACCGGCTGAAATAAGCCGGTTTTTTTGTCTAGGAAATTATAAAATGAACGACCTGTGGATATTTCTTATCATGAAGAAAAGCCACGTCCGGCTCCAGCGCCCAGCAACTAGCAGATCTTTTGGTGGGACGAGCATTGCGCAGTCCCAAACTTCACACTCCTCCACTACGATAACGTTCAACATAGTTGAACTTCATTAATCAAGTCATAGGTTGCGCCGACTAAAACCGGCTTTCGCCAACGTCGGCGTACCCCATAAAGGGGGATGTTTCCTTTATCACATTGTGGTAAGAGAAGTTCGACTAAGAACGCCACATCACGTGGCGCGTCGAACCACCCCACGTCCTGTGGGGCGCAGTTTGTACGTTGCTAAACGGGCGCTTGCGCCTTTGTTATAAAAACTTTTTCTGCCCAAGCTTTTCTCCCAGCTTTTCTTTTTCCGCATTGGATTTGTTTTTTTCGTTCATACTAAAAGAGGAATGAAAAAGTGTAAAGGAGTGGTTATGATGGAAAAGGAACCAGAGAAAAAGGATGAGCAGTCTAGTTCATCTTCTTTAGTTGAAAAGATACAACAACTCGGTCAGGTGAATGTACCACAAGCTCCCGATACGAACATCCATGTACTATCTATTATTGGACAAGTGGAGGGACATGTTCAGCTTCCGCCACAAAATAAAACAACCAAGTATGAACATTTGCTGCCCCAGTTAATTGCAATAGAGCAGAACCCGAAGATTCAAGGCGTTATTATTCTGTTAAATACAGTAGGCGGAGATGTGGAAGCTGGGCTTGCATTATCCGAAATGATTGCTTCTATATCGAAGCCAACTGTCTCGATTGTTTTAGGTGGGGGACATTCGATTGGAGTTCCCATTGCGGTTTCAACAAATTATTCCTTTATTGTCCCAACGGCAACGATGACCATCCATCCTGTTCGATTAACAGGGTTAGTTATTGGTGTTCCTCAAACATTTGAATACTTAGACAAAATGCAGGAAAGAGTTATTCAATTTGTTATTCAACATTCCAACATTAAGGAAGAGAAATTTAAAGATTTAATGTTTGCGAAAGGGAATTTAACAAGGGATATTGGGACAAATGTCATTGGAGTGGATGCGGTTAAGTACGGATTAATAGATGAAGTTGGTGGCGTTAGTGATGCAATGAAGAAGATTAATGAATTAATTGAACAGAATAGCAGCATGATGGAAGAAAGCCGGGTGATTCAATGATTTTGTATACACCATTAGCACAATCAGACATTTTCCCACCTTCAAGTGATGATTATACAAATCGCCATTGTATTACCCATGAAGGCCGACTTATGTTAGCAGATCGAACAAGTGATGGGGGATATCAAATGGTTCAGTTGTTATCTACAAATCCATATGATTTTTTAGAGGAACGCTTTACACCAGGTAATATTTTATCCTAATCCAGCAGCAGAAGCTGAATCCAAAACGAATCACTGCCCTGACTCACTCCGCTATACACCCGTAAGTTTCAAGTTAATGATTATTAGCCTGTATGAAATGCTTTATGATATAATTAGATAAATGTTAGCTAACCCTTGTCAAGGCATTGGCAAGGGTTTACTATTCTTTAGATCCATAACATACATAAGCTGATTATTCTAAATCGCTAGGACGCAAGAGAGGTGAAAACAATGGCGAGGAAAGTCAAACGAAAGAAAAGAAAAAGCACGAAACAGAAGAAACTATTAAAATATGAATTAACGGGACTACTATTTGTATTTTTAGCTATTTTTGGAAGTGGTGCTAGTGCAATTAGCGATGGTGCTATACCTGGGGGATTAGAGCACTTTTTCCGCTTCTTCTTGGGGATTTGGTATTTTGTTGCTTCCGTATTTTTACTTGTGACTGGTATCGTTCTCCTTATAAAAAGAAGATATCCTAATTTTGGGCATAAAAAGCTGGTAGGTTTTTATATTTTCTTTGGTGGTGTCTTGCTTTTAACGCATATACAAACTTTTGAGAGATTATTAGTGCAAGAGGTTTCAATTATTGCATCTACTTGGGATCACTTTCTCTCCTATATAAATGGACAAGGGACACCTGCTCAAACAGGTGGGGGAATGATTGGCGCGCTTCTTTTTACCTTTACAAACTATTTGTTCTCTTTAGTCGGAGCAAAGATTGTAGCTGTATTTTCTATGATTACAGGTATTGTTTTCGCTACAGAATTTTCACTGGGAGAACTTTTCTCAAAAGTTTATGAAAACGGAAAAAAGACATTTGAATCTCTTACAGAGAAATGGAAGGAAAATCGTAAAAACAGAGAGGAAAAAGAGCAGCAGGATGTTGAAATGGATGCAATGGATCATCGTGTTGAGGAAGAGCCTGTAATTAATGATTTTACGGATATTGCGTACCAAGGGGCTCAACTACAGCATGAAGAGGTTCCAGAAATAAAGGAAAGAGAAGTTAAAGAAAAAGAAGAAGACATTGATTATGCCATGCCTATGACAGAACCGGAGAACACAGACTATCAATTGCCTTCTCCTGAACTGCTTGCAGAGCCAGCGCATAATCCACAACATCAGGAAAAGTCCCACATACAAGCAACGGTTCGAAAATTGGAACGTACGTTTAAGAGTTTTGGTGTAAGAGCTCGGATCACTAAGGTACATGTCGGACCGGCTGTTACTAAATATGAAGTATCACCTGAGCCAGGAGTGAAAGTTAGTAAAATAGTAAGCTTGCATGATGACCTTGCACTAGCTTTAGCTGCCAAGGAACTTCGTATTGAAGCACCTATTCCTGGTAAGTCTGCAGTCGGTATTGAAGTGCCGAACCAAGAAGTTGCAATGGTTTCATTAAAAGAGGTGCTTGATAGTACATGGAATAATAAGTCCTCTAAATTATTAGTTGCCCTAGGTAGAGATATTTCAGGAGATGCTGTCTTAGCAGAACTGAACAAAATGCCTCACTTATTAATTGCAGGCGCTACAGGTAGCGGGAAGAGTGTGAGTGTAAATGGTATTATTACTTCAATATTGATGCGAGCAAAACCACATGAGGTCAAATTAATGATGATAGACCCGAAAAAGGTAGAGCTGAATGTCTACAATGGCATTCCTCATTTACTTGCTCCAGTAGTTACAGACCCTAAAAAAGCTTCAAGAGCATTAAAAAAGGTTGTAGCTGAAATGGAAAGACGATATGATTTGTTTTCCGATACTGGAACTAGAAATATCGAGGGTTACAATGAGTATATTCGAAAGTATAATTTATCTTCTGAAGAGGAGCAGCCGCATCTGCCTTATATAGTCGTCATTGTCGATGAGTTAGCGGACTTAATGATGGTTGCATCAAGTGATGTGGAAGATGCTATCACCAGATTAGCTCAAATGGCAAGAGCAGCAGGTATCCATCTGATTATTGCAACACAACGTCCATCAGTAGATGTTATTACTGGGGTCATTAAAGCAAATATACCTTCAAGGATTGCATTTAGTGTATCTTCTCAAACTGATTCACGAACAATTCTAGATTCAGGTGGAGCGGAGAAGCTCTTAGGAAAAGGTGATATGCTGTTTCTTCCTGTTGGAGCATCAAAACCTAAACGAGTTCAGGGTGCCTTCTTATCCGACGAGGAAGTGGAACGGATTGTTGACCACTGTATTGAACAGCAAAAAGCATCTTATCAAGAAGAGATGATACCAGATGATAATGAGGAAGAGTTGGAAGAAGTAGATGATGAGTTATTTGAAGATGCGGTACAGCTTGTCACAGAAATGCAAAGTGCGAGTGTTTCCATGCTTCAAAGAAGATTTCGGATCGGTTATACGAGAGCAGCTCGGCTCATTGACGCGATGGAGGCAAGAAGTATTGTCGGACCATATGAAGGAAGTAAGCCGAGAACTGTCCTTGTGTCACAGCCAAAGGAAGAAAAGATGTCGTAAGGAAAGCGACAGTCCCGATTTTTACGTGGACTGTCGTTTTTTTATTATAATTACATTACAGTTTATTAAGAAAATTTTACATTTGCTATTTATTAATACAATTAATCATGGTATTATTTATCTTGGAAATTATTGCAAGAAAGCGACAACATCACAGATAAATCACACAATTGATTTAGAATAAATGGGGGATGTGTGTAAACAAGCTTCTTTCTTGTAATAGGTTGGAAGAGACTAGAGAAATAAGTCTTGAAACCAAAAATTCCAAAAAACAAAATAGGAGGGTGAAAATGAACAACCGCAGTTTATGGCTTATTACTTTGATTTTGGGATTAGGATTATTCTTAGCTGCTTGTGGACAAGCCGAAGAGCCTACAACAACAGAAAGCGATACAAACGGGGAAGCTGGTTCAGAAGAGGCTTCAGATGCATCAGACACATCTGATTACCAAGTAGCGATGGTGACAGATATCGGTGGGGTCGATGATAAATCTTTTAACCAATCTTCATGGGAAGGAATTCAAGCATGGGGTGAAGAGAATGGCTTAGAAAAAGGGGCTGGATTTGATTATGCTCAATCAAATGAGAAAGCAGATTACATGCCTAATCTAACTCGTTTCGTTCGTGATGAATACAACCTGATTTTTGGAATAGGATTTGAGTTAAAAGAAGACGTGCAAACTGCTGCTGAGCAATACCCAGATACGAACTTTGCTCTAGTAGATGATATAGTTGATGCTCCAAATGCAGCAAGTATTACATTTAAAGAAGAACAAGGTTCCTTTTTAGTTGGTGTAGCAGCTGCTTTGAAAACGAATACAGATAAGATTGGATTTGTCGGTGGAGTAGATTCACCACTTATTAAAAAATTTGAATCCGGTTATATTGCGGGTGCAAAGTCTATAAATCCTGATATTGAAGTAGATGTTCAATATGCAGAATCGTTTGCGGATCCGGCGAAAGGAAAGTTAATTGCAGCAAATATGTATGATAATAATGTAGATATTATTTATCATGCATCTGGTGCAACTGGTAATGGTGTATTTAACCAAGCGAAAGACATGAAGCAAAATAATGACGATAGCGAGATTTGGGTTATCGGTGTAGACCGCGATCAACATGATGAAGGAGCAATAGGAGAACATAACGTAACCCTTACTTCGATGGTTAAACGAGTGGACGTTGCCGTTCAGGACGTGATTAACCAAGGTGTAGATGGTAAATTCCCAGGAGGAGAACAGCTAGTTTACGGCATTGAAGAGGACGGAATTTCCATTGCAACGACAAATGAAGAAGCAATGACAGATGAAATTATTACTGCTGTTGAAGAATGGGAAGCTAAAATCCTAAATGGTGAAGTTGAGGTTCCAACAACAGGTGAAGAATTAGATTCATATCTAGAATCTCTTTAATAAGTAAGAGAAGGCAAATTTGCCTTCTCTTAACTTATGTTAAATGTTTTAAGATCCCTCTAGCCACCCCTCGATTAAAAGCTGTATAAGTCTTTCCTTATGCTCTGAAACACCTGCTTACTATTTCAGTTATCCCTCTAACCCTAAGTTAGGGAGTTTCAAGGAATATACTTTTAGTTTTATAGTGTACATAGAGATAGGTCTAATACTAGTGAAAGCCAAAATCCGAATGATAACGTAAATTTATTCTATTATAATTGGAATTTATTCGAGATTTTGTTTCTTTTAGCCACTTTTTGATGATTTTATTCGTTTTTTTAAAAGAAATTTTAAAATAACTATTTATTTTCTATGTTAATAATGATATTATATATCCATTGCAAAGGAAAAATAGCCATTTTCTTAGGTGAATTTTACTAGTTACATATTTTGTGCTATTTCGCGAAAAGAGTATAATAGATTCAATTGTGAATAACACATTTCATTAATAGTTGAGGTTCCTGAGAAGTGGGAATTCTTTGCAGAGCAACTTTTAAAGTAGATTTATATAGTCTATTTTAATTGAATCCAAAAACAACATAGAGGAGGGTCAATAAAATGAAAAGTAAAAAACTATTACTAGTTGCTTTCATTTTAGGTCTAGGCTTGTTCTTAGCAGCTTGTGGTGGTGCTACAGAAGAAGAAGGTAATGAAACAAATACCGAAAAGAATGACGAAACAACGTCAGAAGCAGGGAATGCTGCGGATTATAAAGTTGCAATGGTAACGGATTATGGTGGGGTTGATGATAAATCTTTTAACCAATCCTCTTGGGAAGGTATCCAAGCTTGGGGAGAAGAGAATGGGTTAGAAAAAGGTGTGAACTATGACTATGCTCAATCTACTGAAAAAGCAGATTATATGCCTAACCTAACTCGCTTTGTTCGTGATGAATATAACCTTATTCTGGGAATTGGGTTTGAATTAAAAGAAGATCTTCAAACGGCAGCTGAACAGTATCCAGATACTAACTTTGCTTTAGTAGACGATATTGTAGATGCACCAAATGCAGCGAGCATTACATTTAGAGAGGAACAAGGATCCTTCTTAGTGGGGGTTGCTGCAGCAATGAAGACAAATACAAACAAAGTTGGCTTCGTTGGAGGAATGCGCTCTCCACTAATTGATAAATTTGAATCTGGATTTGTTGCTGGTGTTAAATCGGTAAATCCTGATATTGAAGTGGATGTGCAATATGCAGAATCATTCGCTGATCCTGCTAAAGGGAAATTAATTGCTGCCAATATGTATGATAATGGAGTAGATATTATTTATCATGCTTCAGGCGGTACTGGTAATGGAGTATTTAACCAAGCAAAGGATGTGAAACAAAACGATCCTGAGCGCGAAATCTTTGTAATTGGGGTAGACCGTGACCAATATGATGAAGGTGCGATTGGTAATCATAATGTAACACTTACTTCCATGGTTAAACGTGTAGACGTTGCGGTACAAGACGTGATCAACAGAGGAGTCAATGGTGAATTCCCTGGTGGAGAACAGCTTGTATACGGAATTGAAGAAGATGCTATCACAATTGCTTCTACTAATGAAGAAGCGATGACAGAAGATATTATTTCTGCTGTGGAAGAATGGGAAGCGAAAATTCTAAATGGGGAAGTAGAAGCTCCTGCTACACCTGATGAGTTAGAAACATTCTTAGAATCACTTTAATTGGATTGGAGAAGACATTTGTCTTCTCCTATCTAATGCCTTTTAAAATCTTCAACTAAAGGGAATCGGATGTATCCACATCCTCCTTTTCGTTGGTGATTTTAATTAATCAGCAACTAAAATTACATATACAACTCAAGATAAAAAGAGGTGAAGGTTCTGTGGAGTACGTAGTTGAAATGTTAAATATTCGTAAAGAATTCCCTGGTATTGTTGCCAATGATAACATTACCGTTCAATTAAAAAAAGGTGAAATACATGCATTATTAGGAGAAAACGGTGCAGGAAAATCTACACTAATGAACGTCTTATTCGGTTTATATCAGCCGGAGAAAGGCGAAATTCGAGTAAATGGAAAAGCAGTAAAAATCACAGACCCAAATGTAGCAAATGATTTAGGAATTGGGATGGTCCATCAGCATTTCATGTTAGTGGAACCTTTTACTGTTACCCAAAATATTGTCTTAGGCAAAGAACCAACGAACAAATTTGGGAAAATTGATATTGCAAGAGCTCGAAAAGAAATTCAAGAACTATCAGATCGATATGGTTTGAAAGTCGATCCTGATGCCAAAATCAGTGATATTTCTGTTGGTATGCAGCAGCGTGTAGAAATCCTAAAAACACTATATCGCGGAGCAGATGTACTTATTTTCGATGAACCGACAGCTGTGCTAACACCGCAGGAAATTACAGAGCTTATGGAAATAATGCGTTCTTTAACAAAAGAAGGAAAGTCTATCATTCTAATTACACATAAGTTAAAGGAAATTCTGGAAACATGCCATCGCTGTACGGTTATTCGTAAAGGGAAAGGAATAGGTACAGTTGATGTTGCTGAGACGGATGCTAATGAACTTGCTTCATTAATGGTAGGAAGAGAAGTTAGTTTTAAAACAGAAAAAACAAAAGCCACTCCCAAACAATCTATTTTAGAGATTAATAATCTCTATGTTAGAGATTCAAGAAAAGTAGATTTAGTAAAGGGATTAGATTTAAATGTACGTGCAGGTGAAATTGTTGGTATTGCTGGAGTAGATGGCAATGGGCAAACAGAGTTAATTGAGGCGATTACAGGACTTAGAAAAGTACGAGAAGGTAAAGTGATGCTCAATTCCAAAGATATTACCAACCATTCTCCACGTAAAGTAACAGAAGCGGGAGTAGGACATATACCGCAAGATCGACACAAGCATGGACTAGTATTAGATTATTCTATTGGCGAAAATATCGTACTGCAAACATATTATAAAAAGCCCTATTCCAAAGCGAAAGTTTTAAATTATAAAGAGATTTTCCAAAAGGCGGAAAAATTAATTAAAGAGTACGATGTCCGCACACCAAGTGTGCATACGAAAGCACGTGCGCTTTCCGGTGGTAACCAGCAAAAGGCAATTATTGGACGGGAAGTAGATCGTTCACCAGATTTGTTAATTGCTGTTCAACCAACGCGTGGATTAGACGTAGGAGCCATTGAATTTATTCATAAAAAACTAATTGAAGAGCGAGACAAAGGAAAAGCAGTATTGCTTGTTTCCTTTGAACTAGATGAAATTATGAATGTCAGTGATCGAATTGCAGTTATGTTTGACGGAAAGATTGTAGCTAGTCGAACTCCTGAAGAAACAAATGAACAAGAACTAGGATTATTAATGGCTGGTAGTAAGACTGAGAAGGCGGGTGACAAGGAATGAGTAATAAAGTATTTAATATCATAGTCCCGGTTATATCCGTCATCCTTGGTCTTATAGCTGGAGCAATTATTATGCTTCTATCTGGACATAATCCGATTTCAGGATATGCTGCATTGTGGAATGGAGCATTTGGTGACTCCTATACCATAGGGGAAACCGTACGAAGAATTACTCCACTTATGTTAACAGGGCTTGCGATTGCTTTTGCTTTCAGAACAGGTTTATTTAACATCGGTGCAGAGGGACAAGTAATCGTTGGCTGGTTAGCAGCTGTATGTGTAGGGCTTTATATTGATGCCCCTATGTATATTCATTTACCATTAGCTATCATAGCCGGTGCGCTTGCTGGTGCACTATGGGCTTTTGTTCCTGGTATTCTAAAAGCAAAACTAGGTGTGCATGAAGTAATTGTAACGATTATGATGAACTATATTGCACTTTATAGCGTGAATGAAATTATTCGAACAGTATTGACAGATGGAGAGACAACCTCCGCAACAATAGCACCTACTGCATCGTTGGCATCCGAGTGGCTGCAATCAATCACGTTCTATTCTCGTATTCACTATGGATTTTTAATTGCCTTATTTGCTGCTGTTCTTATGTGGTTTATTATTGATCGGACTTCCATTGGTTATGAGCTAAAGTCGGTAGGATTCAATCCGCATGCTTCGAAATATGCAGGGATGAATGTTAATCGAAATATTGTCTTATCACTTGTTATATCTGGATCCTTTGCTGGTTTAGCCGGAGTTATGGAGGGATTAGGAACATATGGAAATATCTCTGTAATGGGCGGTTTTACTAATTTAGGTTTTGATGGAATTGCCGTTGCTCTGCTTGGAGCTAATAATCCGCTTGGTGTTGTACTTGCTGCTATTCTCTTCGGAACGTTAAAAGAAGGCGCCGGAGAAATGCCGACCAGTGCAGGCGTACCAACCGAGCTAGTTGATATTATTATCGCTCTTATTATTTTATTTGTAGCATCTGGTTATATTATTCGCTGGGCTATACTTCGCTTTAAAAAGGAGGAGAAATAAATGATTGAAATATTGCAATCAATCGTTCCAACAGCACTATTCTATTCAGCACCTCTTATCTTTACGGCTTTAGGCGGGGTATTTAGTGAACGTTCAGGGGTAATTAACATTGGTTTAGAAGGGCTTATGGTAATGGGAGCTTTTATAGGTATCGTATTTAACCTTACCTTTGCGGATGTTCTGGGTGCATCAACTCCTTGGATTTCCATTATTGTAGCCACTTTTGCTGGTGCGTTATTTTCTGTGATCCATGCTGTGGCGTCTGTATCATTTCGGGCAGATCAAACTGTAAGTGGAGTAGCAATTAATATGTTAGCATTAGGAATTGGGGTATATTTGACAAAGGTTTGGTACGATAAGGGACAAACAGATATGGTTAGTCAGCCATTCTATACGACTGATATTCCTGTTTTATCAGAGATCCCCGTTATTGGTCCAATTTTCTTTGAAGGAATATATATTACTTCATATATTGCCATTTTATTTGCAATTATTGCTTGGTATGTATTATATCGCACCCCGTTTGGTTTGCGTTTGCGTTCCGTTGGAGAGCATCCAATGGCGGCAGATACCAATGGTGTGAATGTGTATAAAATCCGTTACATTGCTGTTATTCTTTCTGGTGCATTAGGAGGGTTAGGTGGTTCTGTTTTTGCATTGACTATTGTATCTAACTTTTCCCAATCTACCATTGTGGGCCAAGGATTCATGGCTCTCGCAGCTGTTATTTTCGGTAAATGGCATCCCTTGGGAGCAATGGGTGCTGCCATCTTCTTTGGCTTAGCACAATCCTTAAGTGTTGTTGGTGCGGGCATTCCTGTATTAAGTGATATTCCACAGGTATTCTTACTAATTGCACCTTATGTATTGACCATTCTTGCACTTGCAGGATTTATTGGACGCGCGGAAGCTCCTAAGGCTAATGGTGTTCCATATATTAAAGGTGGAAGATAATAAGAGTATTCAATAGAAACAGACTTGCCATAAGTAGCAAGTCTGTTTTTTTTCACGTATAATGGATGATAAATGGAAAATATGTGCAGAATATGGAAGAAATCTGTATGGATTAGGAGGTTCATATATGCAACCAATAAAAGAAAGACGTATCGAAAAAGATGGGATAATCTTTCATTTCATTCAAAGCAAGAAATATAAAACCGTAAACCTGGTGGCAAAGCTTCGGTCGCCATTACATAAAGATACTCTAACGAAAAGGGCATTACTTCCTTATATATTAAAGCAAGGAACGAAAAGCTTTCCAACCACGGAGGCTTTACAACTCAAGTTAGATGAATTGTATGGAGCCGTCTTTTCTATCCAGGGAGGTAAAAAAGGCGAGAATCATATTATTACTTTTCGTATGGAGCTGGCTAATGCGAAATATATCCCCGAGGCTACCCCTGTGCTTGGTGAAGGTATTTCTTTATTCAGTGAATTCCTCTTTCAGCCAAATGTTCAAAATGATGCCTTTGATACGATGGTTTTCGAACGAGAAGTGGATACATTAAAGCAAAAAATGAATGCAATCAAAGATGATAAAATGAAATACGCTAACCAGCGATTAATTGATGAGATGTGTAAAGATGAACCTTATGGTCTGCATGTCCAAGGCTATGAAGAAGATTTAGCAAATATTTCTTCAAAGGATTTATATTCGTATTATCTAAGTATCATTCAAGAGGATCAGCTTGATGTCTATGTGCTTGGAGATTTTGATGAAGAAGATATGCTATCCAAGCTTTCGAATGAACTAAAAAGGGAAAACTCACATGTTTACCAAAATGAAGTGCAGACATTTAATGTAACAGAGCCTAAGGAAGTAATTGAAAAGCAAAATTTGCAGCAAGCTAAACTTCATATCGGTTACCGTACCAACGTATTTTTTAAAGATGATGACTACCCTGCACTACAGGTGTTCAATGGCATGTACGGAGGATTTCCAAGTTCCAAGCTATTTATAAATGTACGTGAGAAGAATAGTTTGGCCTACTATGCATCTTCAAGAATGGAAAGTCTAAAAGGACTTTTATTTGTGTTTAGTGGAATTGCCCCAGAGGATTTTGAAAAAGCAAGAGACATTATCCGTGAACAATTGACTGCTATGAAAGAAGGCGACTTTTCAGAGGAGATGCTGGCAGAAACGAAGGAGCAAATTGTAAATCAGTTATTGGAAACCATGGACCACCCCCAAGGATTAATTGAATTACTTTATCAGCAGGTGATAGGTGATAAGGAATTAACACCTGATCAGTTAATCGAAAATATTAAACTGGTTAACAAAGAAGACGTTATTGGAGTAGCCAATAAAGTTCAAGAAGATACCGTTTATTTATTGACGAGTAAGGGAGGTCAGGCTAATGAATAAGCAAACTTATGATTATATCGATGAAACGATTTACTCAGAAAAGCTGGATAATGGATTATCCGTATTTTTACTGCCTAAACCAGAAATGGCTAAAACATATGGTATTTTCTCTACCGATTATGGATCGATTGACCAAACGTTTATCCCTATTGGGAAAGAAGAGAAAATCACTGTACCAGAGGGTATTGCACATTTCCTGGAGCATAAACTGTTTGAAAAGGAGGATCACGATGTGTTCTCCGATTTTGGGAAACAGGGTGCATCCGCCAACGCTTTTACGTCCTTTACTAAAACAGCATATCTGTTCTCAGCGACAAATCAAATTGAAAAAAATGTAGAGACATTGATTAACTTTGTGCAAGAACCCTATTTTTCAGAGAAATCCGTTGAAAAAGAGAAAGGGATTATTGGCCAAGAAATCAAAATGTATGATGATCAACCAGATTGGCAGTCGTTTATGGGAACGATTAAAGGACTCTTTAAAACTCATCCAGTAAATATGGATATTGCTGGTACAGTAGAATCCATTAGTAAAATTACGAAGGATGATTTATATACTTGCTACAATACTTTCTATCATCCAGAAAATATGATTTTATTTATTGCTGGTAATTTCCAGCCTGAAAAAATGATGGAGTTTATTAAAAATAATCAAGCTGCAAAATCGTTTGATAAGATGGAAGAATTACGACGGGAATATCCAGAAGAGCCAAGGGAAGTAGCTGTGAAAAATCATACGATAAACATGCCGTTATCGGTCCCTAAATGCACAGTTGGCATAAAGGAATCATTTGAGGAGCTTTCTGGTGATGCGTTTTTAAAGAAAGATTTGTTACAACATATGCTAATTGATTATTTCTTCTCAAAGGGCGGAGCATTTTATCAAGAGTTGTATCAACAAAATTTAATTGATGATAGCTTTTATTTTGAATCGACCTTAGATAAGAATTTTGGTTATTCCTTGATTGGCAGTAATACAGAGCAGCCGGAACAATTTGCAAAAAAAGTAAAAGAATTATTACTCTCTACGAATACCATCACGTTCGATGAAGAGACATTTAATCGGATGAAGCGTAAAAAAGTTGGTAATTTACTTCGTGCGATGAATTCATTAGAGTTTATTGCGAATAAGTTTATCCATTATCAAATTGCAGGCATTAACTTGTTTGATATTATCCCAACCATACAAGCGCTAACGTTAGACGACTTAAACCAGTTCGCAGCATCTTGGATCGAAGAAGACAGATTGTCTGTCTGTACGATTGCACCGGAGTAGGACAATATGGGGAAGAATGTTTTAGTGATCGGTGCTAGCGGAGAGATTGGTAAGCATATCGCAAGCCGCCTAGCCAGCGAAGGATATCAGCTGATCCTTCATTATAATAAAAACAGGCAAACGATATTCGAATTAATGGAAACAATTGAGGAGTCAAGGATTCTAACCGTCTTCCAAGCTGATTTAGCTGATGGGACAGAATTAAAAGCAGCTTTACAACAACTTGTTTATCCAGTAGATTGTATTGTATTTGCAAGCGGGACGGCTCATTATGGGTTGTTTCAAGAAACATCTGAGAAAGTGATGGATGAGATGCTGAATTTACATGTAAAGGCACCATGGTTAATTACAAAGCATTTCTTACCATCCATGATTAATAAAAAATATGGAAAGATTATTTTTATCTCCTCTATTTGGGGGAGAGTTGGTGCGAGCTTTGAGGTGGTTTACTCATCTGTTAAGGGCGCACAGAATAGTTTTGTAAAGGCTCTGGCAAAAGAAGTAGCCCCAAGTGGAGTCTCCGTTAATGCGGTCAGTCCAGGTTTTATCGAAACGAAGATGAATCAGCATCTTACAGAAGGCGAGAAAGCATCCATTTATAGTGAAATTCCGATGAACCGACCAGGATATCCCAGTGAAGTCGCACATGCTGTCAGTTTTCTTTTAGACGAGCGCTCGAGTTATATCCAGGGAGAAATAATAAACATAGATGGTGGCTGGTAATTTTTTCGCAATCATGTATAAATGCGCTCAGATATCAAATACTATCCTTGAAATACTTCCAAGGAGGCAGAGATATGTCAGTTCTTGATAATTTTGAGACATGGAAAGGTTTTTTAGCTAATCGTTTGCAGCAAGCACAACAACAAGGAATGGACCAGCAAACGATGAATAGTATTGCTGCTGAAGTAGGCGATTACTTAGCACAACATGTAGATGCAAAGAACAAAGAAGAAGCCGTCCTCAAAGAACTATGGAATGCAGCTTCAGAGCAAGAGCAACAAGCATTAGCTAGCACAATGATGAAGTTGGTTCAAAAATCATAGTATGTAATATGAGAGAAGAAGCTGCATATCCATAACAGCTTCTTCTTTTGCTTTGTTTGTTAGAAACTACGAACTAACTATTGAGACACTCTCGCTTATCCTAATGGTTGTTATGTGCATGGACTCGCTCCGGCAGAATACTCCGCTTTCCACGGGCACGGCCTCAGCCTCCTCGCGGAAAAACCACCGCTGCGGGGTCTTCGAACACGTGCTATTCCCGTAGGAGTCTACGTATTCTGCCTACGCTAATAGAGATTTTCTGCTTTATGTGTGGTGTAAGTACTGTAAATGACGTTTCACATATCTATATTTTTAATATATAGGAAAGTTGAGAAGCTCCAACTTAGCGGAGGAAATACACGGAGACTCCTGCGGGAGGAAAAGCCTAGTTGAGACCCCGCAGAGACGATAGTCTCGAGGAGGCTCAACAGCGCCCGCGGAAAGCGTAGTGTATTTCCGTAGCGGTTCCAAGCACTATTTTGAATTAATAAATGATAATAATCCTTTTCAACAACCCAAAAACCGTTTATCATAAAATAAAGAGCATAAGATTGCAATTATTAGCCAAATTGTTTACTATAAGTGAAGAATGTGTTTAAAGGGGTTCATTATGGGGAAAACAGAATGGTATCTTGAGTACGAGATACACAAGAATCGGCCTGGTTTGTTAGGGGACATTGCTTCATTATTAGGAATGCTTTCGATTAACATTGTCACCATTAATGGAGTGGAAAATGGCAGAAGAGGTATGTTGCTCCTCTCTGAATTTGATGAGAATATATTAAGATTAAAATCCATTTTACATACAATGGAAACGATAAATGTTACGAAATTACGGAAACCAAAACTAAAAGATAAAATGGCTGTACGCCATGGCAAATATATACATACAGATGCAGATGACCGTAAAACATTTCGCTTTGTTAGAGATGAATTGGGATTACTAGTGGATTTCATGGCAGAACTTTATAAGCAAGATGGCCATAAGCTTATTGGCATTCGCGGCATGCCGCGAGTAGGCAAGACAGAATCTGTAGTAGCTGCAAGTGTCTGTGCGAATAAGCGCTGGCTATTTGTATCTAGTACGATGTTAAAGCAAACGGTGCGAAATAGTTTAATCCAAGGAGAATACGATTCCAATAATATTTTTATTATTGACGGGATTGTATCAACTAAACGTGCAAACGAGAAGCATTGGCAGTTAGTCAGAGAGATTATGCAGATGCCAGCGGTAAAAGTAGTCGAACATCCGGATATATTTGTCCAATCTACGGAATATAATATTAAGGATTTCGATTACATTATAGAATTACGAAGTCATGATGAAGAAGAAATCACATATGAAACGGTGGAAAACCAGCAATTTAGTGAGGGAAATGGTTTTTCTATGTTTGATTTCTAAAATGGAAGGTGTTTTGATCTATGGATATTGGCGCAAGGTTAAAAGAGGAACGTCTCGCTAAAGGTCTATCATTGGAAGAATTGCAGGATATGACGAAAATCCAAAAGCGTTATCTGGTTGCAATTGAAGAAGGTCGATTTGAAATTCTTCCAGGTAAATTTTATGCACGAGCATTTATCAAAGAATATGCAAATGCAGTTGGTATTGATTCAAGTGAATTGCTAGAAGAGCATAAGGAAGAAATTCCAAAGTCTGAAGAGGAAAGCACGGTTCAATATAGCCGGATGGATCGGGCTAAAAAACAGAGTAATTCAGAGAAAAGCACAAAGCTTTTTTCCATTTTTCCAACGATTATTGTCATTCTATTAGTTATTGGTATTATTTTTGTGCTTTGGTATTTTATTAGCCAAGGATCTGGCAACGATGGCGCTTCGGAGAATGAGCAAGGTGAAAATGATACAGTTATTATTAACAATCCAGATGATGTAGCAGATGGTAAAGCTGATGAAGACGATGGCACTGGAAGTGAAGCGGAGCAAAATGAGACTGCGCAAGAAGGGGAAGAAGCCCCGGCTGAAGAAGAAGAACCAGAAGAAGAGACACAAGCTGAATTCGTAGTAGACGAAGAAGGTTCGGGCTCATCTCCACATTCCACTCTTACCTTAAATAATGCAGGTGAGGAGGTTATCATTACGCTCGAAGCGAATGAGGGTTACACTTGGCTAGACATACAGGATGCAAGCGGCAGTTCTCTATTTAGTAATCAGTTTAATGCTGAGATGTCGCCACATGAAATTGATGCAAGCGGCTCAGAACAGCTCTACTTTAATGTCGGAAACGCTCCTGCTTTAACCATCTATATTAATGGAGTAGAATTAGAGTATCCTGCAGATATTAGTAAGGTGCATCAACGATTAACAATTAACATCAATAATGAAGCAGAGTAAGCATTATTGATGTTGTGAATGCCGGTAAGTTAGATAACAACGTATTGAAACCCTTCCCTATTGATGGGAAGGGTTATCTTAATTCATAATGTAGGAGGATTTTAGTAATGAATTTACCAAATAAATTAACCATTTCACGTATTTTATTAATTCCTATCTTTATCATACTTTTAAGTGTTCCGTTTAACTGGGGCACATGGAATATTGGAGAGAATAATCTTCCGGTTGCGCATTTTGTTGCAGCACTTCTGTTTATTATTGCTTCTTCAACCGATTGGATTGACGGTTATATTGCAAGGAAATATAATTTAGTAACAAATCTTGGAAAGTTTCTTGATCCGCTTGCTGATAAGCTTCTCGTTTCAGCTGCACTGATTTTATTGGTTGAGTTAGGCTTAGCTCCAGCTTGGGTCGTTATTTTGATCATTAGCAGAGAATTTGCGGTTACTGGATTACGTCTTGTAGCAGCAGGTGAAGGAATTGTATTAGCTGCAGGTCAGCTTGGCAAGATTAAGACAGCTACCCAGATGGTGGCAATTGCTCTCTTGTTATTACATAATTTTCCATTCTCTTATTTAGGAATTCCGGTAGCTACTATTATGCTGTATATTTCATTGTTCTTTACTGTTCTATCTGGCGTCGACTATTTCGTGAAAAACTGGCATGTCATGAGGGATTCCAAATGACAAAATCATTCAGCGCTGAAATTATTGCAGTTGGCACAGAACTTCTATTAGGACAAATTGCTAACACAAATGCAAAGTGGCTGTCTGAAAAGCTTGCTTTATTAGGTATCCACGTATACACACATGTTGTAGTAGGAGATAATCTGGAAAGAGTAGAGCAGGCATTCAGGCAGGCTGAAAGACGATCTGATATTGTATTGGTAACTGGAGGACTGGGCCCAACGGATGACGACTTAACTAGGGAAGCATTCCAACGAATCAGTCATCTGGAAATGGAAGAGTATAGTCCTGCAATGAAAAAAATCGAGTCTTACTTTGAAAGAAGCAAGACAAAAATGACGCCTAATAATCGCAAACAGGCACGAGTATTTAAAGGGTCGCATGTTTTAAATAATCAGGCAGGTATGGCACCTGGAATGATCGTTCATTACAATGAAAAAATTTGGATTTTCTTGCCTGGTGTGCCTCGGGAAATGAAGCGGCTTGCTACGGATGGAGTTTTTCCGTACCTGCAGCAGCAAACAGGAAAAAAGGATAAAATTCAGTCCCTTGTATTGAAGTTTATTGGGATAGGCGAGTCAGCTTTAGAGGATGCTATTCAGGATCTTATTCAGGCGCAATCTAATCCAACGATTGCTCCCTTAGCGCAAAATGATGGTGTTGTTATACGGTTAACAGTAAAGGCTGATTCAGATGAGCGTGCTAATACGTTATTAAAGGCTGCTAAAGAAAAAATATTAGAGCGGGTTGGTATCTATTATTACGGTGAAAACGATGATACCCTTGAACAGCAGGTTATACAATTATTAAAAGAAAAGCAGCTGACAATTGCTGCGGCGGAAAGTCTTACTGGTGGAATGTTTGCTAGTAAACTTATCTCTGTCAGTGGTGCCTCCAATGTAGTGCAAGGTGGGATCGTTAGCTACCACGCTAACGTGAAGCAAAAGGTGCTAGGAGTTTCTAAAGAAACGATAGAAAAAGAAGGAACGGTAAGTAAGGCATGTGCTTCGGAAATGGCAGCTAAGGTAAGAGAAAAGCTGGATGCCGATATTGGGATTAGTTTTACTGGTGTAGCAGGTCCGAATGAAGAAGAAGGAAATCCAGTTGGAACTGTTTATATTGCTCTTCATACCATTTCAGGCAAAAAACAGGTTTTTCATTATGAATTTATGGGAGACCGGTCGACCATTCGCCATCGTGCCACACTGAAGGGATTAGAAATACTTTTCCAATACTTAAAAACAGTCTAATAAGGTAATAGAAGAATGCATTTTTGCATAAAGAAGTTCACTTTTTCAAAGATAATCCGATTCTCGATAGTTGATTATAAGTAAAATATAAGAACGTTTATTCGTTTTTTGCTTGGCAAATCCCATAAAACATTGTATGATGATAATAGTTAATTAAGGAGGTTTTCCTGTGAGTGATAGAAAACAAGCTTTAGATATGGCTTTAAGACAAATAGAGAAACAATACGGTAAAGGTTCTATAATGAAACTTGGTGAAAATGAACAACAGAAAATATCTACCATCTCTAGTGGATCTTTAGCAGTGGATGTAGCCTTAGGTGTAGGTGGTTATCCGAAAGGTAGAGTAATAGAAATATATGGACCGGAATCTTCAGGTAAAACGACTTTTGCCCTTCATGCGATTGCAGAAGCACAGAAGCAAGGTGGACAAGCTGCGTTTATTGATGCAGAGCATGCGCTTGATCCTATATATGCAAAAGCATTAGGTGTTAATACAGATGAATTACTATTATCTCAACCGGATACAGGTGAGCAAGCATTAGAAATTACGGAAGCACTTGTACGTAGTGGAGCAGTGGATATTGTTGTAGTAGACTCTGTTGCAGCACTTGTTCCAAAAGCGGAAATAGAGGGAGAAATGGGAGACTCTCATATGGGTCTGCAAGCTCGATTAATGTCTCAAGCATTAAGAAAGTTATCAGGTGCGATTAATAAATCAAATACTACAGCGATTTTCATTAACCAAGTACGTGAGAAAATTGGTGTTATGTTTGGTAACCCAGAAACAACTACGGGTGGTCGTGCATTGAAATTCTATTCTTCCATTCGGTTAGAGGTACGCCGTGCGGAGCAACTGAAGCAAGGTAATGAGATTGTTGGAAGTAAAGCTAGAGTTAAGGTTGTTAAAAACAAAGTAGCACCTCCGTTTAAGCAAGCAGAAGTCGATATCATGTACGGTGAAGGTATATCGTTAGAAGGAGAAATTATTGATATCGGTGCTGAATTAGACATCGTGGAGAAAAGTGGTGCTTGGTATTCTTATCAAGGGGAAAGACTTGGTCAGGGTAGAGAGAATGCGAAGCAATTTTTAAGAGAAAATGCAGATGTCATGGAAGAAATCTATTCAGCTATTCGTGAGCATTATGAATTAGATGTAGTTAAAAGCGATAAAAAAGATAAAAAAGATAATGCTGAAGAAAAGGAACTAGAACAAGAAAGTTTTGATATGTAATATGATAAATCCCTTACGATTAGTGTGAGGGATTTTTTACATACTGAAAAGCATTGCTTTCTAAACTGCATCAGTACAACGAAGGCATTGCCTATAGGTTTGGTTTATGGGAAAGTTTTCCAATAAACATATTAAAAATCTGTGACGTTTTCTTGACTTTTAGAAGCACGAGTCTTACAATTAATAATGTATAATTTTATCATTTATTTTGATATTAATTGATTATGCACTTACAAATGTTACAAGCCGACAATATTGTACAAATCCTATAGCAATAGGAGGTGAAACTATGGAAATACTATTTGTCATCATCTCCATTTTGCTTGCTCTAATCGTCGGTATTGTTGTTGGTTATCTGATACGTAAATCTATTGCAGAAGCAAAAATTTCTAGTGCAGAAACATTAGCAAAACAAATTGTGGAAGAAGCACATCGAAATGCAGAGGCCTCTAAAAAAGAGGCGCTTCTTGAAGCGAGGGACGAGAATCATCGACTTCGCCAAGATACGGAAGAAGAATTGCGCGAACGCAGAATGGATGTACAGAAACAAGAAAACCGTCTGATGCAAAAAGAAGAAACTCTAGACAGAAAAAGTGAAACATTGGACAAGCGTGAATTACTGTTAGAGAACAAAGAACAATCACTAGCAGAAAAACAACAACAAATTGAAGAAATGGAAAGCAAAGTGGAAGCTATGAAAAATGAGCAGCAAGCTGAGCTTGAGCGCATTTCTGGGTATACAACGGACCAAGCAAAACAAATTATTTTAGAGCGGATCGAAAAAGAAGTAAAACATGATTCTGCTGTAATGATTAAAGAAGCAGAGAATCGTGCGAAAGAAGAAGCGGATAAAAAGGCGAAAAATCTTCTTTCACTTGCTTTACAACGCTGTGCTGCAGACCACGTTGCTGAAACAACCGTTTCTGTTGTAAACTTGCCGAATGATGAAATGAAGGGTCGTATCATTGGTCGTGAAGGTAGAAACATTCGTACGTTAGAAACCTTAACTGGAATTGACCTCATCATTGATGATACTCCTGAAGCAGTTGTTTTATCTGGTTTTGATCCAATTAGACGAGAAATAGCTCGTATGGCATTAGAAAAGCTAGTACAAGATGGCAGAATCCATCCAGCTCGCATTGAAGAGATGGTGGAGAAAGCTAGACGTGAAGTTGATGAATATATACGGGAAGTTGGAGAAGAAACAACATTTGAGGTTGGTGTACATGGTCTACATCCAGATTTAGTGAAGATTCTCGGACGTTTAAAATATCGTACAAGTTATGGTCAGAATGTGTTAAAGCATTCCACAGAGGTTGCATACCTTTCTGGTTTACTTGCTGCCGAATTAGGCGAAGATGTAACGTTGGCAAGAAGAGCTGGTCTATTACATGATATTGGCAAAGCAATTGATCATGAAGTAGAAGGCAGTCACGTTGAAATTGGAAAAGAATTAGCAATCAAGTATAAAGAACATGGTGTAGTAATTAATTCGATTGCTTCCCATCATGGTGATGAGGAACCAACTTCTATCATCGCTGTACTCGTGGCAGCTGCGGATGCATTATCTGCTGCTAGACCTGGTGCTAGAAGTGAAACATTAGAAAACTACATTAAACGTTTAGAAAAACTCGAAGAAATCTCTGAGTCGTTTGAAGGAGTAGAAAAATCCTTTGCTATCCAAGCGGGACGAGAGATTCGAATCATGGTGAAGCCGGATGAAATAGATGACTTAGAATCTGTTCGTGTTGCAAGAGAAATACGCAAACGAATTGAAAGTGAACTGGATTATCCGGGTCATATCAAAGTTACTGTTATTAGAGAAACAAGAGCAGTTGAATACGCCAAATAAAAAACGGTCATTGGACCGTTTTTTATTCTATTTATAGAAGTAGTGAAAATTCTATGGAACAAGTTATGCAGTATATAGATATAATTCCAATACCGTTGGAAGATATGCATAATAACTGGGCAAATTTTAAATAAAGTTTGTTCAAAAACAAGTGAATGCAATTTCGATAGTATAGTAGATAGGATGATAAAGTTGAAAATTTTATTTATTGGTGATGTCGTTGGCTCACCGGGAAGAGAGATGGTAAGGAATTACTTACCTAAGTTAAAAGAAAAGTATAGACCAAATGCCACCATTATCAATGGGGAAAACGCAGCAGCCGGTAAAGGGATCAATGAGAAAATTTATAAGCAGTTCCTTGAGTGGGGTGCTCAAGTAGTTACGATGGGCAATCATACTTGGGATAAAAAAGAAATATTTGAATTCATAGATGATGCCAAATATATGGTTCGCCCCGCTAACTTTCCAGAAGGGACACCTGGAAAGGGTATTGTTTATATTAATATAAATGGAAAAGAAATTGCTGTCATTAATTTACAAGGGCGCACTTTTTTACCTGCAATTGATGATCCATTTAGAAAAGCAGATGAATTAATAGCACAAGCCAAAAAGCGAACAAACATTATTTTCATTGATTTCCATGCTGAAGTAACCAGTGAAAAACAGGCACTAGGTTGGTACGTGGATGGAAGGGCAAGTGCTGTAGTTGGGACACATACCCATACCCAAACAGCAGACGAACGTATTTTGCCACAGGGAATGGCTTACATTACCGATGTGGGAATGACTGGACCATATGATGGCATACTTGGGGTAGAACGAGATGCTGTTATTAAGAAGTTTTTAACAAACCTTCCAGTGCGTTTTGAAGTAGTGAAAGATGGCAGAGATCAATTGAGCGGATGTCTTGTTACGATTGATCCCAATACAGGAAAGGCTACGAAAATAGAGCGAATTCAGATTAATGATGACCACCCATTTTTTAGTTAATGATTTGAATCTTGCAAACATTTGATGCATAATAGGGAATAAGCTAACCTCTCCAAGAATATAGTAGCAATAGAACTACAATAGTAAATGAAGGAGGTACTAGTAATGGATGTATTAAAAGTTTCAGCTAAATCAAGTCCAAATTCAGTAGCCGGTGCACTTGCGAATGTTCTACGTGAACGTGGATCAGCGGAGATTCAGGCGATTGGAGCAGGTGCATTAAACCAAGCCGTTAAAGCTGTAGCTATTGCTAGAGGATTTGTTGCACCGAGTGGGGTAGATTTAATTTGTATTCCGGCCTTTACAGATATTATGATCGATAACGAAGAAAGAACTGCAATAAAGTTAATTGTAGAACCTAGATAAATTAATTCTGTTAATGAAACCTTCCTATTTTTAAAAGGAAGGTTTTTATTTACCTATTTGGAAATATTGTTAAATTTTAACTTTGGATGTATACTGTATTATTGTAACCCCTATCTTTTTTAGTGTGTAGAGAGGAGTATCGCCATGAACGAAGAACAACGGATGCAACAAGCGCAAATTAATCCAGTCGCTACCGATGATTCTCATCCGGCTAAAGATAATATGGATCGAATTAGAAGTACCTCTAGTGAAGAAATGATTGCTAAGTATTTTCAAACAAACTATCAAGCTCCTGATATTAAAAAAGCAAGAAAACGCTATAAGGAACAAGTTCAGTTTCATTATGATTTTTCAATTCCAAAATCAATCAATGAAATTGGCAAAGGGAAGAAATTTTTAATACGTACATATGGTTGTCAAATGAATGAGCATGATACCGAAGTAATGGCAGGTATCTTAGGGGAAATGGGCTATGAATCTACAACAGATACTAATGAAGCCGATATCATTTTACTGAATACATGTGCAATCCGAGAAAATGCAGAAAATAAGGTATTTGGTGAAATCGGACATTTAAAGCCGCTCAAAACAGAAAAACCGGATTTAATTCTTGGTGTTTGTGGATGTATGTCTCAAGAGGAATCTGTTGTTGACCGAATTATGAAGAAGCATCCACATATTGATTTAGTGTTCGGCACACATAATATTCACCGGCTGCCGCATCTTGTGAAAGATGCGATGTTTGGTAAAGAGCAAGTTGTTGAAGTATGGTCAAAAGAGGGAGACATTATTGAAAATCTTCCTAAGGCACGTAAAGGGAAAATTAAAGCATGGGTTAATATTATGTATGGCTGTGATAAATTCTGTACCTATTGTATTGTCCCAATGACTCGAGGGAAAGAACGAAGTCGTCGTCCTCAAGATATTATCCAGGAGGTTCGTCGCCTTGTTGCAGATGGATATCAGGAAATCACACTTCTTGGCCAGAATGTAAATGCGTATGGAAAAGATTTTGAGGATTTAGATTATACCTTTGGTGATTTAATGAATGATATCCATAAGATTGATATTCCGAGGGTTCGTTTTACGACTTCCCATCCACGTGATTTTGATGATCATTTAATTGAAGTGCTTGCTCAAGGCGGGAATTTGCTTGATCACATACATTTACCAGTACAATCTGGAAGTAATGAAATTTTGAAGAAAATGAATCGTAAGTATACAAGAGAAGAATATTTAGAGCTAGTAGCTAAAATTAGAAAAGCAATTCCTAATGTGACTTTAACAACTGATATTATAGTTGGCTTTCCGAATGAAACGGAAGAACAATTTGAGGAAACCATGTCACTTGTAGAAGAAGTAGGATTCGAAGCTGCTTATACATTTATTTATTCTCCAAGAGAAGGAACACCAGCAGCGCGTAAAAGGGATGATGTTCCAGAAGAAGTGAAGAAACAGCGGCTGTACCGTTTAAATGAATTAGTGAATAAGCAGGCAGCTGAATCGATGAAAACCTATGAAGACAAAGTAGTTAAAGTACTAGTCGAGGGTGAAAGTAAAAAGGATCCTAACGTATTGGCTGGATATACAGAAAAGAATAAGTTAGTTAACTTTAAAGCACCAAAATCAGCCATCGGTAAAATAGTAAATGTAAGAATAACGAAAGCAAAAACATGGTCTTTAGATGGTGTCTTGGCAGAAAACACAGTTGAGGTGAATGGACATGGCGGAATATACACGTAAAGAAGTGCTTGATGAGGCTAGAAGGCTTGCTGATATGATTGCGAGCACAGATGAAATTGAACGATTTAAGCTAGTTGAAGCAAAACTTAATGAGAACAAAAAGGTACAGCAATTAATCCAAAAGATTAAAACCTTGCAAAAGTCGGCAGTTAATCTTCAGGCTTATGGCAAACAAGAAGCATTGAAAAAAGTAGAGGAAGAAATTGATCGTCTTCAAAATGAAATTGACGAAATTCCAGTTGTACAGGAATTTAAGGAAATTCAAATTGTAGTCAATGACGTGCTTCAGTTGGTTTCTGGTACCATTGCCAGAGAAGTAACCAACAAAGTGATTGAATCAACTGGTGGTGACCTATTATCTGGGGAAACAGGATCGAAAGCAAAAAATAAACTGGGCTGCCATTAAAGAGTTATTCTAACTAAAAAAGGTTCCGATCATTTGTAAATGATTGGAACCTTTTTTGACTGTTCATTTATTTTTTGCTTCTGAATGTGCAGCTAGGGAATATACCTATCCATCATTAATTTTTAGTTTGTACTTTTTATGTTCAATTAAAAAACAGATTTAGTTGTTCGTTGTTTTATTATTCTGATCGGATGCCTTCGTATTTTTGCTTGCCTCGGATTAGCTGATCCTTCAAACTTCTACTCCAAATTAACATTACTTACTTTATATAGAACTTTAGTAATTTAGCTATCGATATAGGTACATTTATGTCCGTTTGGGACAAAGGGATTTAGGGAATATCTGCGTTAATGGTAAAATTCTTTACCGGCTGGAAAGAATATCTTTCTGTTTCCTCGTCTTTTTAGCTAATTCGGCTGCTTAGAAACTGGATAAGCATGCGATGTAAGGGGACAAGGTAGTTTATTTCAGCTGAATCAAAAAAGTCTATTTAAGAAAGAAATGATAATGGAGGGTTCACATTGTTAAGTAATGCAATCATCATGGCAGCAATTATATTTATTGTGAATGTTGTTTATGTCTCATTCAGTACAGCACGTATGATCTTGACATTAAAGGGCCGTACATATGTAGCCGCAGCTGTTAGTACGATAGAAGTTATATTAAACGTGTATGCTCTTGGTCTAGTATTAGAAAATCTTTCTGAAATTCAAAATCTAATAGCCTATGCTGTTGGTTTTGCTACAGGTTTAATTATTGGATCTATTATTGAGGAGAAATTGGCATTAGGTTATATTACTGTCAATGTCGTTTCTACTAATCCGGATTTGAAATTTACAGAACAACTGAGGGAAAAGGGATATGGAGTCACAAGCTTTACCTCTTATGGTATGGATGGGGACCGCTTATCCATGCAAATTTTAACGCCAAGAAGGTACGAATTAAGACTTTATGAAACCATTAAGGACATAGATCCGAAAGCGTTTATTATCTCTTACGAACCTAAACGAATCCATGGCGGGTTCTGGGTTAAACAAGTAAGAGCGGGGAAATTGGCGAAACAAAAAAGAGCTGAAGAAATGAGAATCCATGCGGAGAGCAATAAATAGTTACGAATAAAGGGAAACTCCACTCAGGCCAATTATCCAGTATAAAGGTGGATCAAAGAGTTTTCTTTACGTCCATATTTTAATAAATGGAAAATCATGCTGCTACCTATGTGCCTAAATAGGCAATTTCGTTACCTTTCTTTTTTCATTTTCACACTCTATGCACTTTAGGTATTTGTCTTGCATAAAATGACTATGAAAAAAGAGGAGGTAAAAGTAATTATGACTTTTCTTGATAAAGAATATAGAGAAATCATTACAAAAGCTGTCTGTGGAAAAGGCCGCAAATTTACACAGGATTCTCATTCAATATCCCCATCGCATCGACCATCCAGTATTTTGGGATGTTGGGTCATCAATCACTTATATAATGCTAAACGGAAATCAGAAGATACCGTTGAAATCAATGGAAGCTATGACATAAACGTATGGTATTCGTATAACGACAATACAAAGACTGAGGTTGTAACAGAAAGAGTAACCTATACGGATGTCATCCCATTAGCGGTGAAAGATGAGAACACGATTAGCGATGAATATGATGTATTTGCAAAAGTAGTTCAACAACCAAACTGCTTGGAATGTAAGATTACAAATAATGGCCATAAAATCGTAGTAGAGATTGAACGTGAATTTGTTGTGCAAGTTATTGGTGAAACGAAGGTATATGTAAAAGTAGAAAAGAGCAATTTCGATGACGATGATGATGATGAAGGTTGGGATTATAAAGTAACGGATGAAGAATTGGAAAGTGTAAAACCTGACTTTCTAGGGAAAAAAGACTAACAAAATGCGAGAGAATCATATTCTCTCGTGTTTTTTTTGCGTGTTTTAAGTTTTAATCTTACTTAGCTGATGGGAAATGCGCAGTAACTTAATTCAGAATTGTGGGTAACGCCGCTACAGAAATACAATGGAAGGTTGTGCTCGTGATTTCCGCTACGGGCAGTACGCTTTCCGCGGGCAACGTCTCAGCCTCCTCGGAAGAAGACCACTTCCTGCGGGGTCTTCGCTTGTTGCTTTTCCCGCAGGAGTCGACTGCCCTCCACTCCAATCACTTCATGTTTAATAGTATTTCCTTATACATTGTTTAAAAGCACAAACCAGCGGAGGAAATACACGGAGACTCCTGCGGGAGGAAAAGCCTAGATGAGACCCCGCAGTGCGTAAGCACGAGGAGGCTCAGCAGCGCCCGCGGAAAGCGTAGTGTATTTCCGGAGCGGTTTCCATGCACTATTTTCAAATAAATAAGTTCACGCCTATCTATATTTGTAAATAGCACTTTTTATAATTGAAATGATTTAACAAATAAACTCTAATATAGCAATGCTTTTGGTTTTAAAGGGATTCGGTCGTCGTTCGGGTGGAATTTATGCTATAATGATGAAAGAATCTACGGCGTTTTGGAGGATGAAACATGGCAAAGCAGACACCCATGATGGAGCAATATTCAAAAATAAAAGCACAGCATCAGGATGCTTTTTTATTTTACAGGCTAGGTGATTTCTATGAATTATTCTATGATGATGCTGTCATGGCAGCAAGAGAATTAGAAATAACCCTAACGAAACGTAATAATGGAAGTTCAGAAGGAATACCAATGTGTGGGGTTCCATACCATTCTGCAGAGAATTATATAAAGATATTAATTGATAAAGGTTATAAAGTAGCCATCTGTGAACAGGTTGAGGATCCAAAAACGGCAAAGGGTGTTGTGAAACGTGAAGTTATTCAACTGATAACACCTGGAACAGTTATGGAAAGCAGCATGTTAAAAGAAGGGGAGAATAATTATCTTGCCAGTTTATCCCACTTCACGGATGGCTCTTTTGCTGTTGTATATAATGATTTATCAACAGGAGAAACTCGGATTGCGCTTATAACAGATGGCTGGGATGCGGTAATTCATGAGTTATATAGCCAGCCCATTAAGGAAATCGTGGTTTCTTCTAATTTACCAGAGCAGCTTCAAACCCAATTAAAAGATCGTTTAAATGTAACTCTGTCTTATCAGGATGAAGTTAATTTTAATGCGGAGTACCGTAATTTGAGTGAGAACATCAATAATGATGAACGTTTAATGAAGGCTTTTAGCCGTTTATTAAACTATATTCAGTTTACACAGAAACGCTCCTTAGATCATTTGCAAAAGGCTGAGGTTATTGAGCTGAAAGATTATCTTTCTCTTGATATGTATTCTAAGAGAAACCTAGAGTTAACCGAAACCATTATTAAAAAAGGCAAGCATGGAAGTTTACTGTGGGTTTTGGACCAAACGGTAACTGCTATGGGTTCGCGTCTTTTAAAAAAATGGCTTGAGCGTCCATTATTAAGTAAGACTCGGATTGAGAAAAGGCTCGACATTGTAGAAAGCTTTTATCATGGATTTATGGAAAGAGATACAGTGCGTGAGGCTTTGAAATCAGTATATGATATTGAGAGATTGGCAGGGAGAATTGCATTCGGCAATGTGAATGCTAGGGATTTGATGCAATTGAAAAAGTCTCTTGAGAAAATACCAGAATTAAAGGCAGCATTATATCAATTTAGTAAACAAGAAATGACAGAGTTAGCAGATGCCCTAGTATATCCCGAATTTCTATTAGATAAACTGGAAGCAGCCATTGTGGAAGAACCACCTATTTCTATCAAGGAAGGTTCTATTATTAATGATGGATATCATGAGCAGCTCGATAAATACCGCGATGCTTCGAGAAATGGAAAGCAGTGGATTGCAGAGCTCGAACGGAAAGAAAAAGAGGAAACCGGCATTAAATCATTAAAAATACGATTTAATCGGGTTTTTGGTTATTATATTGAAATAACAAAATCAAATCTGCATCTCATTCCCGAAGGCAGATACGAGCGAAAACAGACCTTAGCAAATGCAGAACGATTCATTACCCCAGAATTAAAGGAAAAGGAACAGTTAATTCTTGAAGCAGAAGAAAAAAGTGTCGATTTAGAATACCAATTGTTTATTGAGATTCGAGAATTGATGAAGGAGCATATCCCGGAATTACAGCATCTGGCAGAAGTTGTAAGCACAATAGACGTACTTCAAGCCTTTGCTACCGTAAGTGAAACGAATAATTACAAACGTCCATCCTTTGTAGATAACAAGCTCCATATTAAAAATGGACGGCACCCAGTTGTGGAAAAGGTAATGAAGGATGGTGCCTTTGTTCCAAATGATATTTCACTAAACGAAGAGAAGCATATTCTTCTTATTACAGGACCGAACATGTCCGGGAAAAGCACGTATATGCGTCAGCTTGCTCTCACGGCAATAATGGGGCAAATAGGTTGCTTTGTTCCATGTGAGGAAGCGGAACTTTTTATTTTTGACCAAATATTTACGCGTATTGGTGCAGCAGATGATTTAGTCTCAGGTCAAAGTACATTTATGGTGGAGATGCTAGAAGCTAACCATGCGATTTCACATGCAACGGATCGCAGCTTGATCTTGTTAGATGAAATCGGACGCGGGACAAGCACCTATGATGGTATGGCATTAGCACAAGCTATCGTAGAATATATTCATGACCATATTCAAGCAAAAACGCTCTTTTCTACACACTATCATGAATTGACTGCTTTGGAAGAATCATTATCTCACCTTAAGAATATTCATGTTCGTGCAGAAGAAGATAACGGTAATGTCGTATTCCTACACCAAATTAAAGAAGGCGCAGCAGATAAAAGTTATGGAATTCAAGTAGCAAAGCTTGCTAGTCTGCCTGCACCGTTAATTGATCGAGCTAGTACGATTTTGAAGGAGCTAGAAGGTGGAGAAGCTGGTAAGATGCAGCATCAGAATGTTCATGAAGAGCACTCCATCAAAGAAGAGCAAAATAGTCAGCTTTCTTTCTTTATCGATTCTAGCAGTGAAGCCATTACTGAAAAACAGAGTAAAGGTGAACATAAGGTAATTAGTGAATTAAAAAACCTTGATTTATTTGATATGACACCATTAGATGCCATGAATGCATTGCATAAGTTACAAAAAAGTGTACGGAAATAAGATTTTATAATAGTGGAAGAGTTATGTTGTGTAATAGAGATTAAAGGTTGTAGTGCTAATACTCGAGTTTACTAAAGCACAGCCTCTTTAAGTTAATACTTTCTTACTAAGGGAATGATGTAATTCATCACCCAGTATTTGAACAGTTATTTTATATAATGAGTGAAGGAAAGGATTGTTTGCATGAAGATTATACAAATGCCGGATATCTTAGCTAATAAGATAGCTGCTGGTGAAGTGGTGGAACGACCTGCATCGGTAGTGAAGGAATTAGTGGAGAACAGTATCGATGCAAACAGTACATGGGTCAAAATTGAACTCAAGGAAGCGGGCCTAGAGTGTATTAAAGTGTCTGATGATGGAGATGGAATGGCGCATGATGATGCGGAGAATGCTTTCTTACGTCATGCTACTAGTAAAATCAGAGATGAAAATGATTTATTCCACGTTCGGACACTTGGCTTTCGTGGGGAGGCTTTAGCGAGTATTGCTTCAGTAAGTAAATTAACAATTAAAACATCAGAAGGTGATTCTGCTGGTACGTTGCTGCGAATAAATGGTGGAACTCTAGTAGAAAAACAAAAAAGCGATGCTCGTAAAGGTACAGAAATAACCATTGAAGATTTATTTTTTAATACACCAGCACGTTTAAAATATATGAAAACCATTCATACCGAGTTGGGACACATCACAGATCTATTGAATCGACTAGCATTATCACATCCAGAAATTCGTTTTGAAGCAACTCATAACGGAAGAGGGTTATTTAGAACTTCAGGTAGTGGGGATGTTTTGCACGTAATATCGCAGATTTATGGGATGAATGTAGCTAAAAAAATGCTGCCTGTTAATAAAGAAACATTGGATTTTAAAATAGAAGGCTACATTGCCAAACCAGAAGTTACGAGAGCTACCCGTTCTTATATATCCACGATGATCAATGGACGTTATATAAGAAGCATTCCATTAACTCAATCGATTATTCGTGGCTATCATACGTTATTACCAATCGGAAGATCTCCGATTGTCGTATTGTCTATTACGATGGATCCTATTTTAGTCGATGTGAATGTGCATCCGACGAAGCTAGAAGTAAGATTTAGTAAGGATAAGGAATTATTCTCCACTATAGAAGGGTTAATTCGTGATAAATTCCGTGAGATTACGCTTATTCCGGAGATGGTGCAAAAGCCTGTTAAAAAGGAAAAGACGTATCAGGAAAGCATGCAATTCGATACAAAAAAAGCCGAGGAATATACACCTATCCCTCAATATAAGGTTTTAGAAACACCTGTAAGTACGCTGAATCAACAGCAAGTGATAAACGAAAAGCTTCCAAGTCATCCTTCTGATGAAGTGAAGCAAACACAAGAAGCAGAGGTAGAAGAGGAAATTCAAGTAGATACTGAGAAAATAATAGACCAGGTGGACGAGCATAAAGTACCACAAAATGATCGAATTCCGCAAATGTATCCAATTGGTCAATTGCAAGGTACTTATATTCTGGCGCAAAATGAGAATGGGTTGTACATGATCGACCAGCATGCTGCACAGGAGAGGGTTAAGTATGAGTTTTTCAAGGCGAAGCTAGGAAAACCAACAAATGAAGCACAGGAATTATTAATTCCGATGACATTTGAGTTCTCGAAGCAGGAAGCGATTTTTATCGAGCAGTACAAAGAAGAGCTGGGTAAGGTTGGTTTGTTCTTTGATCAATTTGGGAATAACACGTATATCATTCGTTCTCATCCTAATTGGTTTCCAAATGGGTTTGAAGAAGAAGTCATTCGTGAAATGGTTGAACAAGTTATGCATGAAGAACAGGTCGATATTGAATCTATTCGTGAGGATGCAGCGATATTAATGTCATGCAAGCGGTCAATCAAGGCCAATCATTATCTTAATCAAGATGAAATGTTCCGCCTGCTTGAAGATCTACGCCATACAACGGATCCATTCACATGTCCGCATGGCAGACCAATTATCGTGCATTTTTCGACCTATGAATTAGAGAAAATGTTCAAGCGAGTCATGTAGGCCAGAATAATTCTTACATCCAAGGAAAAGCTAAATGAAGAGTGATAAAGGAGTGCATAATATGGAAAAGGAAAACCAAAGACTGATTAACTTTTTAAATCAATTGTTGTCTAACTATTTCGTTCTATATGTAAAGCTGCATCGTTATCATTGGTTCGTTCAGGGCAGACATTTCTTTACGCTTCATGAAAAGTTTCAGGAATTGTATGAAATGACGGCTAGCGACTTGGATGAAATTGCAGAGCGTATCCTATCTATTGATGGGAAACCACTAGCTACTATGTCTAAATATTTAAAGGAAGCCACATTAGTAGAAGCGAATGCAGACGATAAAGAAACGGAAATCATTGCTCAGTTAATAAAGGACTTCAAGCAAGTAATCGATGAGATTAAATCAACAGGAATTCCACTTGGTGAAGCGCATCATGATGAACCAACGATAGATTTGTTAATTGGAATCCAAGGTAAGCTAGAAAAACATGTTTGGATGCTAACAAGCTACCAAGCTTATGAATAATTTATTGATTTAGGGGAATACTTATGAAAAAAACCGTCATTGCAATTATGGGCCCAACTGCAGTCGGCAAAACCAAGCTTAGTATTGAAATAGCAAAGCGTTTTAATGGAGAGGTTATCAGCGGCGATTCCATGCAGGTATATAAAGGACTGGATATTGGCACGGCTAAGATTAAGAAGGAAGAAACAGAGGGAATTCCACATCATATGATTGATATAGCAGAACCGGATGAACCTTTTTCTGTCGCTGCTTTCCAAAGCCATGTGAAGTCCAGTATTGATGAAATTACAAGTCGTAACAAACTGCCGATCTTAGTTGGCGGCAGTGGACTATACATACAAGCTGCACTTTTCGATTATCATTTTTCGGATACGGAAAGAGATAACAGCATCACGAACAGACTACAGGAGCAAGTAGAGGTTGAAGGAATCATGCCTCTGTATAATCGGTTGAAGGAGATTGATCCAGTTCAGGCGGAGAAAATCCATCCAAATAACCATAGACGTGTTATACGTGCCATGGAAATCTATGAAACAACTGGAAAGACGATGACAGAATATCAAGAGGATCAGGCTTTAGAGTCACCTTATCATCTGATCCTTATTGGGTTAGAAATGGAAAGAGAGCTACTATATAAGCGTATAAACAAGCGTGTTAATGACATGATGGACCAGGGTTTATTAGACGAAGTGAAATCCTTATACGAACAAGGGTACAGCAGGTGTCAATCCATGAGAGGAATTGGATACAAAGAATTTATACCTTATTTTGAGGGGACTCAATCACTGGAAGAATCGATAGATATATTGAAACGCAACTCCAGACGCTTTGCAAAACGGCAGTACACTTGGTTTAGAAATAAAATGGCCATTGACTGGTATGAGGTTACGCCAGAGACACTAGAGAAAAAGTTCCAGATGATTTTAGACGATTTAGCAGGAATTTTGGAAAATAAATAGAATGTATTATGTATAGATAGAAAAGAGGAGGAAGCAATATGGCACAAAATGTGAACATTCAGGACCAATACTTGAACCAGTTAAGAAAGAATCATATCTCCGTTACGGTATTTTTAACAAATGGATTTCAAATAAGAGGTCTAGTGAAGGCCTTTGATAACTTTACGGTACTATTAGAAACGGAAGGGAAGCAGCAGCTTATCTTCAAGCATGCTATTTCAACTTTCGCACCTTCTAAAAATATAACGCTTGAAAAAGAAAAAGAATAAAAAAAACGGACGTTTTTCGTCCGTTTTTTCATGGTGAAAATGGTGTTCCAAATAACTGTTGTAAATAAAAGATAGACACTTCATGTGTAAAATTCAGTATTTGGATCATACCCCGGAAACACTATAGAATTATGTGCTTGATTTCCGATGCGGACAGTACGCTTTCCGCGGGCAACGTCTCAGCCTCGGGCCAACAGGATGTTGGTCATAAAGGCGAAGACATAAGGACGTGGCGCTCTTAGCCTTTGTTCCTTCGCACTTCCTGCGGGGTCTTCGCTTGTTGCTTTTCCCGCAGGACAAGGAAGGCTGCGGCAGCGATACATCGCACGAAGAAAAAGTGGTTTTCTTTTTCGAGGAGTCGACTGCCCTCCGCTCCAATCACTTCGTAAGGGGAGTTGTGTTTCCTCTATACATTGTTAAGATTATGAAGCGCAATTTAGCGGAGGAAATACACGGTCAGCAGCGCCCGCGGAAAGCGTAGTGTATTTCCGCAGCGGTGTTACCCACTATTTGAATATGGTTAATCCGCATTGAAAGATTTTCGTCTGGCTTCTAGGCGTTTGTCACAAGAATTATCCCTTTTGCGTATACTATCCATGACTGAAGGGGTGATGGTGTGGAGGCGCAAAGGAACCGACCGAAAAGCGGACAGATCAACATAGTTTTAAATGATAATAAAAGAGTAGCTGCACATAATAAAAAAAAGGTTCATTACATGGAACACAATCCATTCAAAGAGATTGATAGTCATTTTTCCGCATTTGTTGGAATGAACAAATTCAAAAAAACGATACAAGAGATATATGCTACTGCTATCATTAGTCAGAAAAGAAAAGAATCTGGTTTAAAAGCCGGTAATCAAGTACTTCATATGCTTTTTAAAGGAAATCCAGGAACAGGAAAGACGACAGTAGCCAGGAAACTTGCGAAGCTTTATTTTGACATGAATTTATTATCTAAAGGTCATTTTATTGAAGCAGAAAGAGCAGATTTAGTTGGGGAATACATCGGTCAAACCGCACAGAAGACAAGGGCCATAATTCAGAAGGCATTGGGCGGTGTTCTATTTATTGATGAAGCTTATTCACTAGCACGTGGTGGAGAGAAAGATTTTGGAAAAGAAGCAATTGATACCTTGGTGAAGCAAATGGAAGACCATCATAGTGACTTTGTTCTTATTCTTGCCGGTTATCCCTATGAAATGGAACGGTTCCTTCAATTAAATCCCGGATTAAAATCTCGTTTTCCATTCATCCTTAATTTTGATGATTATGAGGTGGATGAATTAATGGAAATCGCCAAACAAATGGCTTCTGAAAAAGAATATAACTTAACGAAGGAAGCGGAATGGGAATTAAGAAACCATTTATTTAAGCAGGTACAGGAAGGATCAAGAAATTTTGCCAATGCCAGATATGTTCGCAATGTGATTGAGCATGCGATTCGTATGCAAGCAGTGAGGCTTTTGGAACGCAATCGATATCATACAGAAGATTTAATTCAGTTAACAGCTCAAGATCTTCAGATTGATCAATTAACGCGAATTAGTGGACAATAATAAGAAGAATGATCTCTCCAGCAAACCATTATTGCTGGAGAAATATTGGAAAGAGGTTAGTACATGCCCCAAGAAAGAATTTTAGTAATAGCTGTAAAAAAAGCAAATCAACAAGAGGATCGTTTCACAACTTCTCTATCAGAGCTCGTTTCCTTAGGAAAGACAGCGGGTGGTGAAGTAATAAATGTCATTACCCAAAATCGTAATAAAGTCCATCCTGCAACTTACGTTGGAGAGGGTAAGCTCGAAGAAATCAGACAAGCTGCCATCGATGATGAGATTGACTTAGTAATTGCCAATGACGAACTATCCCCAAGTCAATTAAGAAATTTAACCGGCGTGCTAGGTGTACGAATCATAGATCGAAGTCAGCTTATTCTAGATATTTTTGCAATGCGTGCAAAAACAAAAGAAGGAAAATTACAAGTAGAGCTGGCTCAATTAGAGTACATGCTGCCTCGACTAGTCGGGCAAGGTTTGGAGATGTCTCGATTGGGCGCTGGAATAGGAACCAGAGGACCGGGTGAGACAAAATTAGAAAGTGATAGGCGACATATCCGTAATCGAATGCTGGATATCAAGCGAAAGCTGCAAGGTGTTATCAAGCAACGTGAACAATATCGAAAGCGCAGGAAAACAAATGAAGTGTTTCAGATAGCACTTACTGGGTATACAAATGCTGGCAAATCGACGATATTTAACCGTTTAACTGACAGTGATTCATTGGAAGAGAATCAACTATTTGCAACGCTTGATCCATTGACGAGGAAGGTAAGTTTCCCCTCTGGGTTTCATGGACTGTTAACAGATACGGTTGGATTCTTGCAACAGCTTCCTACATCGTTAATTGCTGCTTTCCGTTCCACTCTGGAAGAAGTCGCAGAGGCAGACTTCTTATTACATGTAGTAGACGGTTCTGACGAAGATCAGATTGAACAGCAGAAGACGGTATTGAAGCTTCTGGAAGAATTGAATGCAGATACAATACCAATGTTAACCGTTTATAATAAAGCAGATTTAATGGATGAGAAGTTTATTCCAATGAGCCACCCTTATATTGTGATAAGTGCTTATGATGAGAGTGATCTTATAAGACTATTGGAAAAAGTGGAAGAGATTTTAAAGGAAGAATGGCAGAAGTATAGAATAAAACTTGATGCAGATCAAGGAGGGATTCTTTCTCGTCTGGAACACGGTACGATAATAAAAGAAAAATCATTTGATGAAGAGTCCAATCAATACATTGTTGCAGGTTACATGAAGGATGAGCATCCTTTATCCTATTTACTAAAATAGTATTTAAAAAAACAAAGAACAGCTATGTAGAGCTTAAGGGAGTATAGAGAATCATGTTAGAAGAATTGATAATTAAAGCAGAAGCAGACAGTAGAGAAATACATCAGAAAATCAATACGATCGTGGAGCGGAACCAAAAACGTGTTCTAGAAGCATTTATACACAACAGGGTGAGTGACAGTCATTTTCAATCCACCAGTGGGTATGGCTACGATGATTTAGGACGTGAAACTTTAGAGGCTGTATATGCAGAGGTATTTGGTGGGGAAGACGCGCTAGTAAGACCGCAAATTGTATCAGGTACACATGCGATTACGACTGCACTTTTCGGATTGCTGCGACCTGAAGATGAACTAATGTATATTACTGGCAAACCTTATGATACTTTGGAGGAAGTAATCGGGATAAGAGGGGACAGTGAGGGATCACTAGCGGATTATCATGTTTCATATAAACAAGTCGAATTAACTGAAAAAGGTACCATTGATATAAACAAAGTACTTCAAAGTGTCTCAACGAAAACGAAGGTTATTGGCATCCAGCGTTCCAAGGGCTATGATGATCGGCCTTCTATTACTATTAATGAATTACGTGAAGTGATAGCTAGCATTAAACAAAACTTTCCAGATATGATTATTTTTGTTGATAACTGTTATGGTGAATTTGTAGAAGAGCAAGAACCACTTCATATAGGAGCGGATATTATTGCTGGGTCATTAATTAAAAATCCTGGTGGTGGAATCGTTCGTGCTGGTGGCTACATTGCAGGTAGAAGAGATCTTATAGCTATGTGTGCCAACCGTCTGACTGCTCCAGGACTTGGAAAAGAAACGGGAGCAACATTCAATATGCTTCAGGAAATGTTTCAAGGATTTTTCCTTGCACCCCATGTAGTAGGAGAGGCGCTGAAGGGTGCTGTGTTTACTGCTCGTTTTCTAGAACTAGTAGGATTTCAAACAAAACCGCATTATCAAGCAAAGAGAACGGATTTGATACAATCTGTTACATTCCAAGAGGCAGATCAGATGGTTGCCTTTTGTCAAGCTGTTCAGAGATATTCACCAGTGAATTCATATGTTACACCATACCCAAGTGAAATGCCTGGTTATGAAGACAAAGTTATTATGGCTGCAGGTACATTTATTCAAGGGTCGAGTATTGAGTTATCTGCAGATGGACCAATTCGCAGTCCCTATACAGCATTTGTTCAAGGTGGATTGACGTATGCTCATGTGAAAATTGCGCTCATAGAATCTGTGAAATCGTTGCAGCAAAAGGGTTTACTGGCCCTAGAAAAATAAATGTTAGGAAACCTAACATTTATTTGACATGAAACCTTACATAAAATATAATAAATTTGTAATTACTTAGGGGGTTATCTTTTTGACTGATAAAGAACGTCGTTCGATGCCCTTATTCTCTATAGGGATAGTAATTAAATTAACAGAACTAACTGCAAGACAAATTAGGTATTATGAAGAGCACGGTTTAGTTTTTCCTGAACGCACTTCTGGCAACCAGCGATTGTTTTCTTTTAATGATGTTGATAGGTTACTAGAAATTAAGGATTATTTGGATAAAGGATTGAATTTAGCTGGGATTAAACTTTTGTTAGAAGAATCAAAGGAAAAAGCTAAAGAAAAAAGCGAAGAAAAGAAGACATCATCCCCATTAACGGACAAAGAATTAAGAACGATCCTAAGAAACGAATTAAGTCATCCTACGAGGCACGGACAAGCGAATCTTAGGCAAGGGGAGCTGTCTAGGTTTTTTGTGAAGCATTAAAGGGTATATGTAGACCATGTATACTCTTTATTTATTTTTAATCTTTTAGGAGGAAAGTTAATGCCGAAATATACCAGAGAAGAAGTGGTAGAACAAATCAAGGAAAACAATGTTAAATTTATTCGTTTGCAATTTACTGATATGTTGGGAACGATTAAGAATGTGGAAATCCCGGTTAGTCAGTTAGACAAAGCCTTAGACAATAAAATGATGTTTGACGGTTCTTCTATTGAAGGATTTGTACGTATTGAAGAATCAGACATGTACTTATATCCGGATTTAGACAGTTTTGTGGTTTTTCCATGGACGTCTGAAAAAGGAAAAGTAGCACGTTTTATTTGTGATATTTACATGCCAGATGGAAATCCGTTCGAAGGTGATCCGCGTTATATCCTTAAGAGAAATCTTCAAAGAATGGAAGAGCTTGGTTTTGATACGTTTAATATTGGGGCGGAGCCAGAATTTTTCCTATTCAAATTAGATGAAAATGGAGCTCCCTCTTTAGAACTAAATGACCAAGGTGGATACTTTGATTTAGCGCCAACAGATCTCGGTGAAAATTGCCGTAGAGATATCGTGCTTGAATTAGAAGAGATGGGCTTTGAAATTGAAGCTTCTCATCATGAGGTTGCTCCTGGTCAACATGAGATTGACTTTAAATATTCGAACGCATTAAAGCATGCAGATGATATTCAAACATTTAAACTAGTTGTAAAAACGATTGCCAGAAAACATAACTTACACGCAACATTCATGCCAAAACCACTTTTCGGTGTAAATGGTTCAGGAATGCACGTGAATATGTCTTTATTCAGTAGAGGAGAGAATGCCTTTTTTGATCCAAATGGGGACTTGCAATTAAGTGAAACTGCTTATCAATTCCTTGCTGGGGTAATGAAACATTCAACTAACTTTACTGCTGTGACCAACCCAACCGTCAACTCATATAAGCGTTTGGTACCTGGCTATGAAGCACCTTCTTATGTTGCCTGGTCTGCTTCCAACAGAAGTCCATTAATGCGTATTCCGAATTCTAGAGGATTAGGTACTCGATTGGAAGCTCGAAGCGTAGATCCGACTGCAAATCCATATATGGCTTTAGCTGTCATCTTGGCTGCAGGACTAGATGGGATCGAGAATAAACTAACCCCGCCAGCAGCAGTGGACAGAAATATTTATGTCATGACGAAAGAAGAGCGAGAAGAAGAAGGTATTAAGGACTTGCCAGCAACTCTCGCAACTGCCTTAGAACTATTGAAGCAGGATGAAGTCATTATTAATGCGCTTGGTGAGCATTTATTCGAGCATTTCATAGAAGCAAAAGAAATTGAATGGGATATGTTTAGAACCCAAGTTCACCCCTGGGAAAGAGAGCAATATATGTCTATATATTAATAATAATAATAGGAGTAAAAGCCAACGCTTTTACTCCTATTATTATCTATATAAAAATGGAGGCTAAAGCGATAGCCTCCATTTTTAATGAATATTTCGATATAAACCTATTACTTTTCCGAGTATCATTACATTTTGATAGATAAGGGGTTCCATTGTTGCGTTTTCCGGCTGTAATCTAATATGTCCCTTTTCTTTAAAGAAACGTTTTACGGTTGCTTCATTGTCTTCTGTCATCGCGACAACGATATCCCCGTTATTTGCAGTGTTCTGTTGTTTTACGATTACCATATCCTTATCTAGTATTCCTGCTTCTATCATACTTTCTCCATCAATAACCAACACAAACAAGTTATCATCAGTGCCAGCATGTGAGCTTGGAACTGGTACATATTCTTCAATATTCTCAACAGCTGTAATAGGGATACCAGCTGTTACTTTCCCTATCACTGGCGCATAGCGTGCTTCATCTTTTGGAATATTGCTCTCCCCATCCATATCTAATATTTCAATTGCTCTTGGCTTAGTGGGGTCCCTGCGGATATATCCTTTATTTTCCAGCCTTTCCAGATGACCGTGTACCGTAGAACTGGATGCAAGTCCAACTGCTAAAGCAATTTCACGAACGGAAGGTGGATAGCCTTTAGTTTTTACTTCATCTTTTATAAAATCTAGTATCATTTGTTGTCTATTTGAAAGCTTTGTCATCTATTAAACACCTCGCGCATAGGATTTATTAATGATAGTTTACCATTTTATTGAAAGAGAAGCAAACATTCGTTCTGAAAATCACTTGACAAGACCATATGTTCGTGAGATACTGGATTCAATCGAACAGAGGTTCTGTTATTGGGAAAGGGAGGGCTTTGCATGTTTGGGAAGTTAACAAAAACGGATATGTTTTATTTAGTGACATTTGGACTCACTTTAGCATTTTTATATTTTTCTATGATTATTAGTGGTTAACAGATAGGGAGTTTTACATTGAAAGCAATTATTTACTGCAGAGTAAGTACAGATAAAACGGCGCAGGAATCTTCCTTAAAGCGGCAAAGGGAAGAATTAGAGGCGTTAGCAAGAAGACATCATATATCTATAATAGAGACGATAGAAGAACAGGCAAGCGGATATGAAATTGATCGCGATGGTATATTCGATATGCTTGCCATCTTTGCAGAGAAGAAAGCAGATTGTTTACTTATCCAAGATGAAACAAGGCTGGGAAGAGGAAACACAAAGATAGCTTTGTTTCATCAGTTACATAAATTAGGTATTCCGATTTACACTGTCATTCATGATGGGAAGCTGGAGCTTTCTGAATCGGATTCAATGGTATTACAAATAGTAGGGATTGTGGAAGAATATCAGCGCAAGATTCACAATGCGAAAATAAAAAGGGGAATGAAGCGAGCGGTTGAAAAGGGGTTTGACCCAAGCAAGAACCTTTCCAATCAGCAGCAAGCGCCAGGAAGAGAACGAGTTGATTTTCCCATTGATGAAGTAGTGCGGCTAAGGGAGAATAAACTAACCTTTGAGGAAATTACAAAGATCTTAAATGGGATGGGGTATCCCGTATCAAAGGCTACTGTTCACAGGCGTTATCAAGAGTACCGAAATACTTGAATTGTTTTACATACAATAGTAACATTTAAAAGCAAGAACAGACTTTAAGTTCTTGCTTTTAAATTGTATAGAATACTTTTTAGGAAGGATAATAAGCATGCTTTCAAAGGATAGATTGAATCGAATTAATGAGTTAGCGAGAAAATCTAAAGCGGGTAGTCTTACCGAAGAAGAAAAAGTGGAACAGAAAGAATTGCGGGAAGAATATTTAAAAAATGTAAGAAAATCCTTTAAGAATCATCTAAAGTCGATGACGGTAATAGACCCGCGCGGTAATGATGTAACACCTGAGAAATTAAGACAATATCAGAATAGAAATAAAAAACACTAAAGTTAGATAAAAATTCAATTTTCTATTAGTTTAATCATCAAACAAATTTACTTGTAGCAAATCGAGTTTCCGTATAGAATAAGAAAAGGATATAATTATCCTTACATAGAGAAAGGAGTAATCAAATGTCAAACAAAGTAGAACAATTATCTATTAATTCAATTCGTACGCTTTCTATTGATGCAATTGAGAAAGCGAATTCTGGTCATCCAGGTCTACCAATGGGGGCTGCACCAATGGCTTACACATTATGGACTGACTTTATGAACCACAATCCTAAAAACTCGAAATGGTTTAACCGCGACCGTTTTGTCTTATCAGCAGGTCACGGGTCAATGCTATTATATAGCTTATTGCATCTATCTGGATACAACGTATCTATTGAAGATCTAAAAGAGTTCCGTCAATGGGGTTCTAAAACTCCTGGACACCCTGAAGTACATCATACAGATGGGGTAGAAGCTACTACTGGACCTCTTGGACAAGGTATTGCTATGTCTGTAGGAATGGCAATGGCTGAAGCTCACCTTTCTGCAAAATACAACAAAGATGACTTATCCGTAGTAGACCACTACACTTATGCACTTGTAAGTGATGGGGACTTAATGGAAGGAATCTCACATGAGGCAGCATCCCTAGCAGGTCATTTGAAATTAGGTAAATTAATTGCACTTTACGATTCTAATGATATCTCATTAGATGGTGACTTAAACAAATCCTTCTCTGAAAATACAGAGCAACGCTTTAAAGCCTATGGCTGGCAAGTAATCCGTGTTGAGGATGGAAATAATGTAGAAGAAATTCGTAAAGCAATTAAAGAAGCGCAAGCTAATACAGAGCAACCAACTTTAATTGAAGTTCGTACCATTATTGGATATGGTTCTCCAAATAAATCAGCTTCTGCTGCATCACATGGTGCCCCACTTGGAGCAGATGAAGTGAAGCTGACAAAAGAATTCTATACTTGGGAACATGAAGATTTCCATGTACCAGATGAGGTTTATGCTGACTTTAACGATAAGATCGTGAAAAACGGTCAAGCTAAAGAAGAAGAATGGAATACTTTATTTGCTTCCTATAAAGAAAAATATCCAGAACTTGCAGAAGAATTACAGCTTGCAATCGAAGGGAAATTACCTGAAGGATGGGAAAAAGACCTGCCTGTATATGAGACAGGAAGTTCTTTAGCTTCTCGTGCATCTTCTGGTGAAGTTCTAAATGCTATTGCAAAATCTGTGCCAAACTTCTTCGGTGGAAGTGCTGACTTAGCTGGTTCCAACAAAACAACGATGAATGATGAATCAGATTTCTCCCGCAATGACTATGCTGGCCGCAATATTTGGTTTGGTGTACGTGAACATGCAATGGGTGCTGCACTAAATGGTATGGCCCTTCATGGTGGATTAAACGTATACGGTGGTACATTCTTTGTATTCAGTGACTACCTAAAACCATCAATTCGCTTAGCATCTATTATGGGAATGCCTGTAACTTATGTATTTACACATGACTCAATCGCAGTAGGTGAAGATGGTCCAACACACGAACCAATTGAACAATTGGCTGGATTACGTGCCATCCCTGGATTATCTGTTATTCGTCCAGCTGACGGAAATGAAACGGCAGCTGCATGGAGACTTGCTGTAGAATCTACAGATACACCAACTGCATTAGTTCTTACTAGACAAAACCTTGACACACTAGAAGGAACAAAAGAAAATGCATATGAAGGTGTGAAGAAAGGTGCTTATGTAGTAAGCAAATCTGACAAAGAAACTCCAGATGCATTGCTTCTAGCAACTGGTTCTGAGGTACAGCTTGCTGTTGCAGCACAAAAAGCACTTAAAGAGAACAATATTGATGTAAGTGTTGTAAGTATGCCTTCATGGGATCGTTTCAATCAACAAGACGAAGCATACAAAGAATCTGTTCTTCCTAAAGCAGTGAAAAACCGTGTAGCAATTGAAATGGCATCTACACTTGGATGGCATCGTTACGCTGGTGATAATGGAGTAGTTCTCGGAATTGATACATTCGGCGCTTCTGCACCAGGAGAAAAAGTAATGGCTGAATACGGATTTACTGTTGAAAATGTAGTTAAGCATGTTGAATCTTTAGTTAAATAATAATAATGAAGATGGTTCCCCTCAAGGGAGCCATCTTTTTTTTGCGCATTTTACATTGAACAGAGATAAAGACGAGAGGTGTATTCTTCAAAATTTCCGCTAAATAATGCTAAGCAGACTATTTCCATTTTCCTTCGACAAAACTAGTAGTTTTTCGCAATATGATGTGACAGGTTTCTTAACATTTATCATTATAATAGATAGGAGAGGGAGGTAGATTTTAATGGAAGAGTACTCGATATATTGGATAAATGAAGAAGTTGCTAGAAACTATTTTCACAAAAGTGACATTCTATATCGTTTTTTAGTTGAATATGAAAATAATCCAAATAGAGTTGACTTACGAAAGCAGTATAATTATATTACGAACCGCTTCTCTATTGACATCCTGATCTCCCATCTAAGAAGCCATCTTAAAAACATTTACTCTTATCGTATGAAAGATTCGTTTATTGAAATTTCTACTACTAAACAGTGTATTGCTTTACATATTGGAGAAAAAAGATTAAAATTTCGTAGTGGTTCTATTCAAGAAGCAGAAGAATTACTATTTCCGATATTGAGGCGATATCAACTTTATTTATTTGTTATTGGCAATACGATAAATAACTATGGCTGGATCTCACCTTTAAAACTTTCTTCTGTGAAACGAGAGAAACAAGTATTGTATTCCTGGCAGTGATTTAATATACTGTAATAGGATGTTCAAAAGTCCGGTAAAAATTGACACTTCGAATTTCTTCGTTGGCGCTAGGGGGACTTCTGCTGAGAACGCCCGCATTCTGTGGGGAACTCAGAAGTCAGCACATACTATGCAAACCATGTACTCCCGTATCAAATGGCATACTTTTTGCTACGGGAGATGCGCCGCCTAGAGCTTCAACGCACTGGATGTGCTGGTCGGCAACCATTTTAATGTTTTGGTGGGGCGATTAATCGCAACCCAGGACGCCTGGAACTTAGCCGGCCTCGGTCATTTTTATCCTCCTTTTGAACACACACTGAAAAAGGAGACAACACGAAGGAGGAAGCTAGAAATGGACATAATCTGGGTCGTACTAATTGCTATAGCAGCGTTAATTGCTGGTGTTGCTCTTGGTTTTTTCCTTGCAAGAAAGTATATGATGGATTACTTGAAAAAGAATCCTCCTATTAATGAGCAAATGCTCCGTACGATGATGATGCAAATGGGGCAGAAGCCATCGCAAAAGAAAATCAATCAAATGATGCGTGCAATGAATAGTCAAATGGATAAAAAATAGTTGATACATCAAGGTTTACAGCGTTTTTACATAGACGTGTTCATTGCTAAAAAGTGTGTTTGATTAATTTTTCTTAGCACTTTTAACTTTAATTGGTTAATTTTTCTTAAAGCCACTTTTTCTGTTGAAAAATAAAGCAGAAGGAGTGGTTTTTTCGTGTTTTTAAACGGTTTTTGGTTAATTTTTCTCCAACATACTAGGGTGGTTTTTTGTTTTAATTAAGGAGTTGGAATCTCCATAAATTGCCTTTGTATTTATCCTTTATAATTTGTTTTAACTGGATAATGGAGGGATTTAAATGGGAAGGTAAAGTAATATTCAACAATAGATTGTACGAGGCTAGAACTGAAGGCGAAAAAGTCTACTTAACAGATATATCTGACAATAAAATTAAAATACATATATCCTACTCAACTAGAAAAGAAAATAGAAAAAAATTCGATGATGCAATGACACAGTTCTGGACTGGAGTTTATTACGATAGTTTGTAGATAAGCAGGATATTCACTGAATTATGTTGAATTGAGTAGGCATAAGGAGGTGGGGAAAATTGAGAGTAAAGTTTAAATTTACTGATGGCCTTCAGGCAACAGTAGAAAATTTTAGCGATTTACCAAGAGAAAGATCTGAAGATGACTTGTTTGATGTATTTCAGGCTATTAAAGATAATAATAGTCCAATTATAATAAATGATGATCGTTCTGGTAAAACATTAAATAGAAATGGTAAAGAGTTAGTTTCCGTAGAATTATTATTAGATTAAAATGACACTCCGCTTGGAGTGTTTTTTATTTGTCTTAAATAGGAGTTAGCTTATGAGATTATTAAACACTTTTAGATATGAAGAAAGACAATACTTTAGTGACAATAATAATTAGATATACAAGTGGTGGAAGGGAAGAAACTGATAAATTGTATATGGAGGATGGATATTTTAACAGTTCTAAGTTTGGATTAGAATTAAGTGAAGAATTGATGGATATTTATATAGATTCTGCCTTTAGTTCTGTATTTGAGAAATAGGAAAAAATTTACAGGATAGTATTCACCACTTGTTGAATTAAGTAGGCAAGGAGGTGAATACAATGCCTGATTATAACAAAGATTTAATTAATGCTTTAGAAGAACATACAAGGGCTATAAATGATTTTGTGCAAGCGCAAAATCTTTCATATAATAAGCCAGTAATAATAAATTATAGTGACTTATTGCTAAGTATTGATAAGAGTTTAAAGGAAATAAATAAAAAATTGCCCAATCAGCCACTAAATAAATATTAAACATTGCTAAGGCATCCAATAGGGTGTCTTTTTATACTGGGAAACTTTACCTTTTTTGTATTATTATAGATACAAGGGGGGGGAACATATCGAGAAAAGCAATAATGATAAATCATAAAGATTTAGAAGAAAAAGTGGCTGCTTCTGACTATTTAGTTACTATCAAACACAGGGGTAAAAATCCAATTGATTTACCAGTGGTGACAAATTATACGTATGAAGATGTTTTTGATCACATCAAAGAACAGTATCCATATGATCTCGGCCAAATTGAAAAAGTTACAATTGAATTATTAAGATAAGACTTCCAGTCGAGAGTTTTTTATCATTTTGCTATTTCAAGGGAAAAAGAAGGATTCACTTTCTATATGTCGGATTGAGTAGGAATAAGGGAGGTGTATTTATTATGGATATGGATCCGGAGTTAATAAAAGTGGGTACTGGTCTTGCAACTCAAATAGTTAAAAGTAGTGCACAAACAATTTCGAACAGAATAGATGTTTTAAAAACATCAAAAAAAGATAAAGAAGTTATAAATGAGCTTCAAGAAATTATCAATGATCTTATTGATGAAAGAAGTCAATTGGTTCAGCTGACACAATCTTATGAAGAGAAGTTAATAGCTCAAAGAATCTCTGAAAAAGACATTGACTACATTACAGATAAGATTGTCCCATTGTTAGAAGGAGTATTAGAAAGCTCAGAAGATAAAAATGCGGAGAAAAACAAAGAAAACTTAAAAGCTATTGAAGGTATACTATCCAAAGAAACTTTTAACATCTTACAATTATTAGGATTTAATTTTAAAATTGCAATCGGAGAGCCACTAACTGAGCTATTGAGGAAGTCTATTTCTTCACAAATACCAATTTCACAAGAAGCTCATGTGAAATATCAAACGTTAACAGAAGAAAAGGAATTAGAATTCCTAAAAATGGTAAATGATGAAGAGGCGTATGAAAGATATCAAAAATTAATAAATATATAGTTTTATTTTACAAACACATAACTGTAGTTATTTTAACTTGTCCAGTAGGAAATGCAATTAAACGCTGCTAAGATTACTGAATAATAAGTAAAGCATAGGGCATCAGATTTAGTTAAGGTGTTTTTTATTTTGGATTAATTAATTAGAACGATAATTAGCAAATTTTACTCTTTTTTGTATTATCATGGATACAAAGGGGGTGAGAGAATGGATAGTTGGGTAAAAAGGTACGCTCAAAAACAAAAAGAAGAACATTTTAATTTAGAAGAAATAGAAACATTAATTAATGACGTTATTCAAAAAATTAATGACGAACTGGCATCAGAGGGCATTGAGCAAGTACAGATAGGTGATAAAACTCTAATTTTCCCAGATTGTTCTATTACTTACAAGTTAAGCACTCTAGGGTTATTAGTTTTTGATAAGCATCCTAAAGAAAATCAATCTAGTGTAATAGTTTCTGTAAGTATAGTTTATACAAAAGATGGTTATTATAGTGTACAGTTTAATAATGCGCAAACTCCTGTACTAAATGCTGACTTTATTGAGATGATATTTGAATACTTACTGTTTTATAATAGATAACTAAATTTAATAAAAGACATCTGATTAATGTATCAGGTGTCTTTTTATTTTGGAGTAAGGAAGGAGAATGATACTTTACTGATTCTAAAGTTGCTCTTGGCAATACCTTAATACATTTAAGTTGTTATACATTGGTTGACTACGATGTGAAGGATAAAGGAACATATAAACAGATGGTAAAGAAGTATGATTTCTTTACGGAAGTGAACATATTCGGTTAAGAGAGAGGTCTTGCTATTATATCAGCACACAATATATATAATAGAAGGAAAAAATTAACCACTATTAAAATATAATAGACAGTGATAGAATAATATGGTATATTCTTCTTAAGAGAAAAAGTGGTTCGGAAAGATGGATAAACCCTTATATATCAAGGTTTTGATGCAAATGGGGCAAAAGCCATCGCAAAAGAAAATCAATCAAATGATGCGTGCAATGAATAGTCAAATGGATAAAAAATAGCAATTATGTTGATTTTTGAAATGTGTAAAAAGAAACTCCTAATTATTAGGAGTTTCTTTTTACACGTTGGAAAGTATAACTATAACAAGCGGATATAATTTCACGAAACGAATGTTTCCAACTTTGTCAAATTCAACAACTACCATTTCTATGGTCATCTGGTACAATATAGCAAAGGGGGATAAGCATGTCTGAGATCAATATATTTCTTGCATTCGGTGCAGGTTTCTTATCTTTTATTTCGCCTTGTGTGTTACCACTATATCCAGTATTTTTATCTTACATAACTGGGATGAGTGTAAGCGAAATTAAAGAAGAAAATACAAAATTAAATAAAAAGGCGCTTTTACATACTATCTTTTTCTTAATTGGGTTTTCTAGTATTTTTGTTATGATTGGCTTTACTACAACTTTTATTTCTGATTTCTTGCTAACATATCAAGATATCATAAGACAAATTGGGGCAATTTTAATCGTATTCTTCGGGTTAGTAATTGTCGGGGTATTTAACTTTGAGTTTTTAATGAAGGATAGAAAAATTCATTTTAAAAATCGCCCATCTGGCTTTTTTGGCTCGTTTATTATTGGGATGGCCTTTTCGTTAGGTTGGACTCCTTGTACAGGGCCTATTTTAGCAATTGTGTTGTCACTGGCAGCAACACAGCCAAATATCGGTATGGTCATGATGATTAGCTACATATTAGGATTTTCTATTCCTTTTCTATTACTTGCTTTTTTCATTGGGAAGATTACATGGTTTAAAAAACATAGTGCGCTAATGGTGAAAATCGGGGGTTATGTCATGATCTTTATGGGGATTGCATTATTCTTCGATTGGATGACTAAGTTAACTGCTTTTCTAGCTGGCTGGTTTGGGTTTTACGGCTTTTAAAGGCATATCATGCATGCTATACTTGATATGAAACATTATCTTATATTGAAAAATTTTATATGAGAAGATGTGAGACCTTTCAAAATTAAAATGATAATGACGTTTTCATTCTCTAATGGTTTATCTGATTGGAATTGAATCCGTTAACAAGATCTTAACAGGCGATTCCTTGCGGCCTATATTGTAAGAGTTCATGTAGCTACAAATAGGTAGATCATATTCGTTGCTGTTCTAACTATTAGTAACTAATTTTAATCAACTGAAGTACTATAGGAGGTTTAAAATGGCGAGAATTCTAATCGTAGATGATGCAAAATTCATGAGAGTAACGCTTGCTTCCATGTTGGAAAAGGAGAATCATGAAGTCATTGGGGAAGCAATAAATGGCGAAGAGGCTATCCTCCTATATAAGCAATTATCTCCTGATATTGTAACGATGGATATTACCATGCCTGTGATGAATGGTGTGGATGCACTAAAAACGATCATGGAGATGGATCCAAGTGCAAAAGTTATTGTTTGTTCTGCAATGGGGCAACAAAAAGTAATAGTAGAGGCAATTGAGGCAGGTGCAAAAGATTTCATCGTCAAGCCCTTTGATGAACAACGTGTCTTAAAAACGATTGAGTATATTTTGCAATAAATAAGAGTTTGCATATCCTAGCGTTCATGGTGAAAGAGTGGTAGAAATGTTTTATTTAATCGCGAGTTCAGTAGTATTTGCTTGTATGGCCATTGGGATGATTTTTATTCGAATGAGAGCAGCCAGTAAGCCTGCTTCTATTAAAAAAATAGTCTTACCTCCTATAATGATGAGTACAGGTGCTTTCATGTTTGTATTTCCTGTTTTTCAGATCGGATGGGTTCAAGTGTTAGAAGCATTTTTAGTAGGTGTCGTATTTTCTGTGTTTCTAATTAAAACCTCGAAGTTTGAAAAGCGGGGGGAAGACATATTTCTAAAGCCTTCTAAAGCTTTTCCTATTATTCTATTAAGCTTGTTGGTGATACGAATAATTATTAAGCTTATCATTGGAAGTCATATTTCTTTAGGAGAAACCACTGGAATGTTCTTTATATTGGCTTTAGGAATGATTGTTTCGTGGCGAATTGCGATGCTTTATAAATTTTTGAACTTAAGAAATACCGTTTAAAAAAGCGTCTCTATCCATTAGGTTTGAGACGCTTTTTTCTGTTCTTTACGATATTTCTGTTCCCAGTCTTCTTCGTAATCTGATCTGGATTGGTTGAAGAGATGCTCATATGGTGCTACTTCAATATTCTTTTCTTTCAGTTTTTTTCTAAGAAATTTATGATCTCGTTTTGGTGTTGCTAAAATATATCCTTCAATAATCGTTTCTTCGGTAATCGTTTTTTGTTTCTTGCTTAAAGTCCGTTCACCTATTTTACTTGCTATCTTTTGTCTGGCAACATCACGGAAGAGCTCTGGTACAGGACTTACTAGCTCTTCAAGAAATTCACGCTCTTTGTTCCCCCACATATGCTTCGATTTTTCAACATAATAAATCTCCCAATCCATGACTGATTTTCCATCCGCTTTAGGAATTTGTTTCAAAAATTTACGAAACATAAAGTACCCGCCAATAGCTAATAGACTTATAAGCAGAAGCCCCCAGAGCACCAAAACAATCTCCATTTATTATCATTTCCCTTTATGTAATAGTTATGAAAATTCATGCAATGTCACATATTTCATTTATTTTTGTTACTTTTTGTAGTATGATTACTTAATAAAAGGTATTACTGAAGTTAATGCTATTATAATATTTAATTATCGGACAAACAAGTATCATATTCGATACAAATCCATCATATAGATAGAAAAAGAAAAGACAAGTATGAATCTATTAAAAAAAGGGGGAGGATGTGTTGGAACTTGAAGGTCAATCAAATAATTTTGACGGAAAAGGAAATCACAACAATGGAAATGCCATACATGGAGAAGAAGCGGATATAATAGACGTTGAACCCAATTCAAATCTTTCAATGCTTCCTTCATTTATGCTAGAGTGGATGGAAGAACATATCGATAACATCTTCTGTGTCTTAAGTGAGCAGGGGAAGGTCTTATTTGTCACCAAATCTGTTGAAAGGTTGTTAAGATACGAGTCTTCCGAATTAATTGGTAGGAGCTGGAATGAACTGATATCCGAAGAAGACGGTATATATATAACGAATGCTTATCGTAAATCAAAAGAAATTAAACAGAATTTCACCGTTCGGATGCTAGGTAAGTATAGGGAATACGTTCCGATTGGTTGTACCCTAACTAAGCTGCACGTTGAAGAAACGAGCCAAATATTTTATCTTGCACTATTGAAGGATAACACGTCCCTTAAGGAGGCGGAAGAAGTTCTCGTTCGCTCTGAGAAAATGTCTGTTGCTGGTCAGTTGGCAGCAGGTATTGCTCATGAAATAAGGAACCCATTGACGTCTATTAAAGGATTTCTTCAATTATTGCAAGCTGGTGTGAATCGCAAAGAAGAATATTTTAAAATCATGATAGATGAGATTGAAAAGATGGAAAAAATTACAACTGAGTTATTATTTATTTCAAAGCCATTAACTGATCATAAAGGCAGAGAAGCAATATCAGAGATGGTTTATGATATTGTGAGTTTATTAAGTCCTGAAGCAAAGTTGAAAAATATTGATATTATAGTAGATCCTTCTATACATGAAACTATTTACTGTGATAAATCTCAAATAAAACAAGTTTTGATCAACATAGTAAAGAATGCCATTGAAGCCATGGATGAAGCTGGGCAAATTACGATTTATATTGAAAACACTGAATATCATACCGAATTATGTGTTTGTGATGAAGGGCCAGGTGTCCCGGAGGAAATCATTCATAAATTGGGTGAGCCATTTTTTACAACAAAACAAAATGGGACTGGATTAGGCATCATGATAACGAAACGAATACTTGAAGCGCATCACGGGTCATTAATAATTGAAAGAAATGCCACGAAAGGTAGTACTTTTAAGCTGTTGTTTCCAAAATAATATACAGATGCAATCATTTACTTACTATTTTTTAGGTTTTGTATAAGTATTACTTATCGGAATACATAATATTTTAATATATGTTGACAATCATTAATTTATTGTTTTATACCTACAATTCCTATATTATAGAATTGTAGGTTATTATTTTTCTATTTTCAGAGATTCGGAAAATTTGTAATGCAGTTTTTGTCTTTCATCAATGAATAAAGTCAAAAAGGCATGAAAGGGGCAGTATGATGGGGAATAACAATGTTTTTAAAGCGAAAAAGCAATTTGATCTGAATGGGAAAACGTATAACTATTATGACCTAAAAGCATTAGAAGATGCTGGACTAGGTCAGGTTGCGCGTTTGCCTTTTTCTGTAAGGGTTTTATTAGAATCTGTTTTACGTCAGCATGATGGCCGACAAATTAAAGATGAGCATGTTAAAGCACTTGCCAAATGGGGATCCAGTGATGGAAAAGGTGTAGATGTACCGTTTAAGCCGTCTCGTGTTATCCTGCAGGACTTTACAGGAGTGCCGGCTGTAGTAGACTTAGCTTCCTTACGTAAAGCAATGGTTGACCTAGGAGGAAAACCGGAGGAAATTAATCCAGAAGTTCCAGTAGATTTAGTAATCGACCACTCCGTACAAGTGGATCAGTATGGAACAGCGAATGCGTTACGTGCCAATATGGACCTGGAATTTAAACGTAATGCAGAGCGCTATGAATTTTTAAACTGGGCTCAAAAAGCATTTGATAACTATCGTGCAGTTCCACCTGCTACAGGTATTGTTCACCAGGTGAACTTGGAGTATATTGCAAATGTTGTTCATGCAATTGAAACAGAAAATGGGGAGTACAACGCATTCCCGGATACACTAGTTGGTACCGATTCTCATACAACAATGATTAATGGTCTCGGTGTCCTTGGATGGGGTGTAGGCGGTATCGAAGCAGAAGCAGGTATGCTGGGTCAGCCTTCATATATGATGCAGCCTGAAGTAATTGGTGTGAAGTTTACCGGAAGCTTCCCGAATGGAACTACTGCTACAGACTTAGCTCTTAAAGTAACACAAGTATTGCGTGCGAAGAATGTAGTTGGTAAATTCGTTGAATATTTCGGACCTGGTTTAAAGGATATGCCACTTGCAGATCGCGCTACGATTTCCAACATGGCACCTGAATATGGAGCAACTTGTGGTTTCTTCCCTGTTGATGCGGAATCACTCAACTATCTGCGCTTAACAGGCCGCAGCGAGGAGCAAATTGATTTAGTTGAAAGATATTGTAAAGAAAACAATCTTTGGTATTCTTCTGATCAGCCAGATCCTGAATACACTGAAGTGGTAGAAATTAATTTATCAGAGCTTGAGCCAAACCTTTCAGGACCAAAACGCCCACAAGATTTGATTCCTTTATCACAAATGAAGGACGAGTTTAACAAGGCTATTACTGCTCCAGAAGGAAACCAAGGCTTTGGTTTAAATAAATCTGAATTTGATAAAGAAGTAACGGTAAACTTTAAGGATGGAAGAACTGCAACCATGCGTACGGGTTCTATTGCCATTGCTGCAATTACCTCTTGTACAAACACATCCAATCCTTATGTTATGCTTGGTGCTGGTTTAGTAGCGAAAAAAGCTGTTGAAAAAGGCTTAAAAGTGCCTGATTTTGTGAAGACTTCCTTAGCACCAGGATCAAAGGTTGTAACTCGTTATCTTGAGGACGCTGGACTTCAAACCTATCTTGACAAGTTAGGCTTTAACTTAGTTGGGTATGGTTGTACAACTTGTATCGGTAACTCTGGTCCATTACTGGAAGAAATCGAGCAGGCAATTCAAGACAGTGATTTAGTAGCAGCTTCTGTTCTATCTGGTAACCGTAACTTTGAAGGGCGGATTCACCCATTAGTTCGTGCAAACTACTTGGCATCTCCACCATTGGTAGTGGCTTATGCGTTGGCAGGAACTGTGGATATTGATCTGTCGAAAGATGCATTAGGTAAGGATTCAAACGGAAACCCGGTTTACATGAACGATATCTGGCCAACCATGGATGAAATCAAATCAGAAGTTCAAAGAGTGGTTACACCAGAAATCTTCCGTAAAGAATACGAAAATGTTTTTGATTCGAATGAAAAATGGAATGCAATCGATACGACAGATGAGCCATTGTTCAAATGGGATGATGAGTCAACTTATATTCAAAACCCACCATTCTTTGAAGGATTATCTAAAGATCCAGGTACAGTGAAGCCTTTAACTAGCCTTCGTGCAATTGGTAAATTTGGTGATTCTGTTACAACAGACCATATTTCTCCAGCCGGAGCAATTGCAAAAGATATGCCAGCAGGTAAATATTTGCAGGATAAAGGAGTTTCTCCTCGTAACTTTAACTCTTATGGTTCTCGTCGTGGTAACCATGAAGTAATGATGCGTGGTACATTTGCGAATATTCGAATTCGTAACCAATTAGCTCCTGGTACAGAGGGCGGTTATACAACTTATTGGCCAACTGGTGAAGTAATGCCTATCTATGATGCGGCGATGAAATATCAGGAAGATGGTACAGGACTTGCTATCTTAGCAGGAAAAGACTATGGAATGGGTTCATCTCGTGACTGGGCTGCCAAAGGTACGAACCTATTAGGAATTAAAACGGTTATCGCGGAAAGCTTCGAGCGTATTCACCGTTCTAACCTTGTGATGATGGGTGTGCTTCCGCTTCAATTCCAAAAAGGCGAAAGCGCAGAAACACTTGGCCTAACAGGTAAAGAATCATTTACTGTCGAAATTGATGAATCAGTGAAACCGCATGATGTAGTGAAAGTAACTGCAGTTGATGAAGAAAATGGAAAAGCAACTGTATTCAACGCTATTGTTCGCTTCGATAGTGAAGTAGAAATTGACTACTATCGTCATGGTGGTATCCTTCAAATGGTATTACGCAGCAAAGTTTCAGTTGGAGCGTAATTCCACTAACGAAAAAACGCGTTTGCACAAATTGTGCAAATGCGTTTTTTTGTTTTTTCGAGGATAGAAACTGCGGCTTAATTGACTAATAGTGGATGGATGCGCTACGGAAATACACTACGCTTTCCGCGGGCGCTGTTGTGCCTCCTCGAGACTAACGTCTCTGTGGGGTCTCAACTAGGCTTTTCATCCCGCAGGAGTCTCCGTGTATTTCCTCCGCTGGTATGGTGCTATAAAGGGAAAAACAACTCCACATATGATGGGATTGTAGCGGAGGGCAGTCGACTCCTGCGGGAAAAGCAACAAGCGAAGACCCCGCAGGAAGTGGTCTTCTTCCGAGGAGGCTGAGACGTTGCCCGCGGAAAGCGTACTGCCCGCAGCGGAAATCATTCGTATATTTCCATGGCTGTTTCCTTTTAATAAATATGACCAGGGCTATATTTATTCTTATTAAAAACAATAATATACTCCACCCTCTTATAATCAAATAAATGACTTTTTAACGAATTTTTCCATTAAACCCTTTACAATAGTGGGAATTATTCTTACGATTTAAATAGAGACATAATGGATTACTGCCTAGAGGAGAGGTTTTATGTATAAAAAGGTAATAGGATTCGGTGTTTTAATCGTGCTAATCGCTCTAATGATTACCAATTATATCGATCAGCAAAAGGTAGAAGAAGAGGAAAGCAATCTATATGACGTAACAGGTGATACCGGTGCCCAAGGAGCAATGATAAGTTCTGGAGATACAACCGGTATTGAAGTTGGTGAAACAGCACCAAATATAGAATTAGAAACAGTAGATGGAGAAACCTTTTCTTTAACAGATTTAAGAGGGAAAAAGGTGATCTTAAATTTCTGGGCAACATGGTGTCCGCCCTGCAGGGAAGAAATGCCGGAAATGCAGAAGTTCTATGATGAGCATAAAGATGAAGTGGAAGTAGTAGCAGTTAATTTAAGCGATACAGAGAATAATCTGCAAGATGTTCCTGACTATATTTCTCAATACGGATATACCTATCCCATTCCAATGGATAAAGAAGGCACAGTTGCCAGTGCATATAGTGTCATTACCGTCCCAACTACATACTTTATAGGAACAGATGGTGTCGTCCAGCAGGCCAGAAAGCTAGGGCCGATGGACTATGAATTTATGGAAGAAATGGTCGAAGCATTAAATTAATATAATAATTATAAAATTTTAAAGAAATGGCTATACTTCATATAAACAACTAAGGCTCACACCAGGTCAAACAGGTAACAGTCTTAGTTGGACTGATGCAGGTATGTGATTCCCTTACCTGCTAGAAAAAGGGAGTGAACTACCATTTCTTTGAAGAAGAAGATGTCGTTTGAAGAACTAGTTCAGGAAAATAGAAAGCAAATTCTAGAAGATCGTGCATTACTTGATAAAATAGAACAGAATTTAGAAATGAAAATGAACAGTTCTGTTAAGAAAGCTAGATAAAGTGAAACTTCACTCAGTGGGAAACTTTAACAACCCCCACTGAGTGTTAGTACCCAAGGGTATAGGCATGCCCTTGAACGAACCGGGCGTTTGGCTTTCTGTTAGTTACCCCAATTATTATTTTTTGTATTCTCACAAATTTTTTTTGAAGTGGGGGATACAGTCAGAAAAACTGCGCTTATAAGAGGAATACCTTTTTCAAAGGAAAGAGGTATTTTTTTATTTGTACAAAGGTTTTCATGAATAGTAAGCCGTTTTTTTGAAAGAATAAGGGTAGTTTGTGATGAAAGGAGCAATATCATTGACAAAAGATCAAAATAAACCAAACCCAGATGACCGTAGTGATAATGTAGAAAAGTTACAGAGCATGGTACAAGACACGATCCAGAATATCGAAAAAGCGGAAGAAACATTGGAACATTCAGATGGGTTGGATCGTGAAAAGATTATAGCCAAAAATGAACGCAGGGAAGAATCTATTGAGGCCATGCGTAAAGAAATAAAAGACGAATATCACCAGTAAATGGACAAAGACTTCTTATTTGATGAAATGAGAAGTCTTTTTCATTCCATCATTATTTCTGGTAGAATAGATTGGAGAGCAGGAGGTAGAGAAATTGAATAGGGTACGTACACCAATCGAAGTAAGATATCAGGAAACAGATCAAATGGGCGTTGTTTATCATGCAAATTATCTCGTTTGGTTTGAAATCGGAAGAACTAAATTCATTGAGCATTTGGGACTTAGCTATGCGGAAATGGAAAAAAGTAATGTCGTCTCACCAGTTATAGATTTAAATATATCTTATAAAAAACCGATCCGATATGGGGAGGATGCACATGTAGAAACATGGCTAATAGAATATGATGGAATTCGCACGGTTTATGGTTATGAGGTAATTGATGAGAATGGAGACACAGCAGTTACAGGTTCCTCTAAGCATGTGATTGTAAACAAGGAAACATTCCGCCCATTATCGTTAAGACGCTCATTTCCAGATTGGCATCAAGCATATCTAAAGCAGCTAGAAGGAGAATAATATGGCATTTGGACTTAAGCGTGATGAACTGAAGAAATGGAAGCAAAATGTTGAGAATGGTCAAATTGATATTCTTACCCATTTTTGGTTGGATGAACGCTTTCCTGGTAGTAAGACCGTTACAAAGGTAGGCTGTAATGATATAGAAAAGCTTAAGCAATGGGGCAGGAAATATGGCCTCTCTCCTGAATGGATTCATCGAGATCCAGTGCATCCGCATTTTGATTTATTCGGGGAGCAGCAGAAGAGAGTATTAATGGAAGAGGGAAGATGGGAGCAAATACGTAAGTTTAAATTATGAACTTAATCGCAAGCGCCCGTTTAGCGACGTACGGACTCGCACCACATGACCTCGAACTTCTCCTTCCGTAATAGATAGAGGTAGTTCGACTTGTTATCATACAGAGGTGAGGAAAGTCTCACTAGTCGCTGGCGCTAGAGCTGGAGTAGCCTTTCTATACATAGAATTAAACACAACTCATCAATAAATTTCCTAAGCAAAAAAGGCGGAATGGATCCGCCTTTTTACTCTTTTTTTTCTGGGACATAATCAACACCACCAGGATGAAAAGGGTGGCATTTACTGATTCGCTTGATACTTAAATATGCACCTTTAAAAACACCGAAGCGTTTAAAAGCTTCTAAGCTATACTGAGAGCAGGTGGGATAAAATCGACACGTTGCAGGTGTATAAGGGCTGATTGCATTCTGGTAGAATTTAATTAAACCTATAAATAGATATTTCATTCTCTTCCCCTTACTTTATTAAACCTTACATCCACTTGATTTTTGGTTCTGTGCCATTCCGAATTCGTTTAATATTTTCTTTGTGACGATAAAAAACAAACAACGTTAGCAAGGAAATAACAATAAGCAGACCAACATCTCGATAGAATAAGGATATAAGAATAGAGATGACTCCAGTAATCATAGATGATAGGGATACATATTTAGTTAGTTTTAAAGTTAGCAAGAAAGTGGTGATCATGATGACAAATAGCAGGGGATAAATTCCCAAGATAATCCCACCAGATGTCGCCACTGCCTTTCCGCCTTTAAACTTAGCAAATAATGGATATGTATGCCCGAGAACCGCGAATAAACCGATGATTAACCGGTTTACCTCTGCATCAAACAACAGTGGCAGAATGACAGCTAACGTTCCTTTTAAAATATCAGATAAAGTAACAATAATACCTGCTTTCTTACCTAAAACTCGAAAAGCATTGGTCGCTCCTAGATTGCCACTCCCATGCTCCCGTACATCTATATTATATCCCGCTTTTCCTACAACCAGTGCTGAGGGAATGGATCCTAACAAATAGGCAATAATAGCAAATATTGCATATTCCATATACTATCCTTCTTTCTATAAATATTGGCTATTAGCTATAAATCATAAAAGTTAATTCTTTTTTAAGGAAATAAGTATCTATGCTATAGTAGTAGTTAACAACTATTAAGATATATCAATGTGCCCATGAAAACAAGCATTTTCTTCATTTTTATCTAAATAACAGAAAGGAGTACAAACTTATGACTTGGGAAAATCCTTCAAAAGAAGAATTAAAAGAAATATTGGAGACTTCTAAAACCATCGCTGTTGTCGGATTATCCGATAACCCAGCTCGTACATCCTATCAAATTTCTAAGATTATGCAGCAGGAAGGCTACCGCATTATTCCGGTTAACCCGACTGTTGATGAGGTATTAGGGGAGAAAGCATACCCTTCATTAACAGCTGTTCCAGATCAAATTGATATCATAAACGTCTTCCGTCGTCCGGAATATTTACCGGAGATTGCAGAAGAAGCAGCAAAGACGAATGCACGTATCTTCTGGGCTCAACAGGGAATTGTCAATGAACAAGCATATCATTATTTAAAGGAACGAGACTTTACAGTAATCATGGATTTATGCATTAAGGTTGTACATGCCGTTTTAGTAAAATAATAAAGGTTCTACCGAGGGGATGACAACAGGTCATCCCTTTATATATGAAGAGATACTTACGGAAGAAATATAACCATTCTAAAAGAGAGAAAAAGTACCGTATTTATACAAACCGCATGAAATCAGGCTATGCAGAGCTTGAAAAAGTATAGTATACTAATAATCGGCTCTATTCAGAACAAATTTTCGTTTACTGTCATCATTTACAATATCAAACATTTGTTCTATATTATTAAATATAAATTGCTAGAAAAGGAAAATTGTGACATTGTAAGATATAAAAGTACAAGTACAAGAAAAACCAGCCTCTGTTATAAGGAAGAGGAATTCGGTTTCTCTATAAATTAAGTACGATCTAGGTGTACTTTTAGAGAGGGGAGAACAACTTGACGAAGCAATCTACACAGTACACAGACGACTCCATTCAAGTATTAGAAGGTCTAGAAGCGGTTAGAAAAAGACCTGGTATGTATATTGGAAGTACAGACAGCAAAGGCTTACATCACTTAGTATTTGAGATTGTCGATAATGCGGTGGATGAAGCGCTCTCTGGCTTTGGAAATGAAATCAATGTAACGATACATAAAGACAATAGTATTTCAGTTGAAGATAAGGGCAGAGGAATCCCTACCGGTATGCATAAAACAGGAGTGCCAACTACAGAAGTAATCTTTACCGTCCTTCACGCTGGCGGGAAATTTGGCCAAGGCGGATATAAGTCGAGTGGCGGATTACATGGAGTGGGGTCCTCTGTAGTTAATGCTTTATCTGAGTGGCTTGAGGTAACTATCCATCGCGATGGAAACATCTATTATCAAAAGTTCCATCATGGTGGTAAGCCCGCCAGTACATTAGAGACAAGAGGTAAAACGAGAAAAACTGGGACCACCATTCATTTTAAACCAGATCCGTCGATTTTCTCTACGACGGTTTATGATTATGAGATTATCGCTGAGCGCTTGCGTGAATCAGCGTTTTTATTAAAAGGATTAACGATCCACGTGAGAGATGAGCGCTCAGAACAAGAGGAAACATTTCAATATCCAAATGGAATCGAATCATTCGTTGATTATTTAAATGAAGAGAAAGACACACTTCATCCTGTTATTTCTTTTGAAGGAGAACAACAAGGTATTGAGGTGGAGTTTGCTTTTCAATTTAATGATGCTTACGCAGAAAATATGCTCTCTTTTGTCAATCACGTGCGGACAAGAGACGGTGGAACGCATGAGTCTGGAGCACGTACCGCAATTACAAGAACAATGAATGAGTATGCAAGAAAAATGGCACTATTAAAAGAAAAAGACAAAAATCTAGACGGTTCGGATATTCGTGAAGGAATGACTGCTGTTTTATCTGTGCGTGTCCCAGAGGATAAATTACAATTCGAAGGACAGACCAAAGGGAAATTAGGAACAATTGAAGCGAGAACGGTAGTAGATGCTGTTGTATCCGAACACTTAGCATACTTTATTGAAGAGAATGCAGAAGTTGCTACCATGCTGATTAAGAAGTCCATTCGTGCGAAGGAAGCGCGAGAAGCGGCGCGAAAAGCTAGAGAAGAAGCACGTACAGGTAAGAAGAGGCGAAGAAAAGAAACCCTTCTTAGCGGAAAGCTTACACCTGCTCAATCAAAGAATCCAAAGAAGAACGAATTATATCTTGTGGAGGGAGATTCTGCGGGCGGTTCAGCGAAGCAAGGGAGAGATCGTCGCTTCCAAGCTATTCTGCCACTTCGAGGAAAAGTTATTAATACCGAGAAAGCCAAGCTTCAGGATATTATGAAGAATGAAGAAATATCCACTATTATATATACCATTGGGGCGGGTGTCGGTGCGGAATTTAACGTAGAGGATTCCCAATACGATAAAGTGATTATAATGACAGATGCCGATACAGACGGTGCCCATATTCAGGTACTGCTCTTAACCTTCTTCTATCGCTATATGAGACCTTTAATTGAGGCAGGTAAGGTATATTTAGCAATGCCGCCATTATTCAAGATTTCCAAAGGGAAAGGTAAATCGGAGAAGATTGAATATGCCTGGAACGAAGAAGAAATGAAAAAGGCTGTCCAAAAATTTAAGAATGGTTATATCGTTCAGCGCTATAAAGGTCTCGGTGAGATGAATGCAGATCAATTATGGGAAACAACGATGGATCCAGAAACACGCACATTGGTACGTGTTTCAATCGATGATTTAACCCGTGCGGAGCGCAGAATTACGACGCTAATGGGCGATAAAGTAGAGCCACGCCGTAAATGGATTGAATCCCATGTTGAATTTGGCTTAGAAGAAGATGACACGATTTTAGATAACGATAAGATCTCAAAGAAATAAGGGGGAGTTGAAATGGCACAACCGGAACAGTTTCTCGACCTTCCATTAGAAGAGGTCATTGGTGACCGATTTGGAAGGTACAGTAAATACATTATACAAGACAGAGCACTACCTGATGCTAGAGATGGATTAAAGCCAGTTCAACGACGCATTCTGTTCGCTATGCATGTGGAGAGAAACACCCATGAAAAAGGTTTTCGTAAATCAGCGAAAACGGTTGGTAACGTAATCGGGAATTATCATCCACATGGGGATTCATCTGTTTATGAAGCGATGGTACGATTAAGCCAAGACTGGAAGATTCGTAATGTATTAATAGAGATGCATGGTAACAACGGGAGCATTGACGGCGACCCAGCTGCAGCAATGCGGTATACGGAAGCACGTCTCTCACCAATTTCTGCAGAACTACTGCGTGATATTGATAAAGAAACCGTTGATTTAATGCCTAACTTTGACGAAACGGCAATGGAACCAACTGTACTTCCAGCGAAGTTTCCGAATTTGCTAGTGAATGGCTCAACAGGTATTTCTGCTGGGTATGCAACAGATATTCCACCACATCATTTAGGTGAGGTCATTGATGCGGTTATTAAGAAAATTGATAAACCAGGTATAACCGTTGATGAGCTAATGCAGGTTATTAAAGGACCAGATTTTCCAACTGGTGGGATTATTCAGGGTGTAGAAGGAATTCGGAAAGCCTATGAAACAGGAAAAGGTAAAATTATCGTCCGTTCAAAAACTAGCATTGAAACAGTTCGTGGCGGAAATCGTCAGCAGATTATCGTAGATGAAATTCCGTATGAAGTGAATAAGGCCAATATGGTCAAGAAAATCGATGAACTGCGTCTTGACCGTAAAGTCGAGGGAATCCTCGAAGTTCGAGACGAAACGGATCGGACAGGATTACGGATCGTAATCGAGTTGAAGAAGGATATAAATGCAGAAGGTGTGTTGAATTATTTATTTAAAAATACCGATCTGCAAGTTACCTATCATTTCAATATGGTGGCCATTCAAGACAGGGCACCAAAGCTCCTCTCCTTACCAGAAATGCTTGATTCCTATATTCAGCATCAGAAGGATGTCGTAACACGATCGACGACATACGATTTGAAAAAGGCGAAAGACAGGTCTCATATTGTAGAGGGTCTTATTAAAGCCATTTCGATTCTTGATGAATTAATTGCTACGATTCGTGCATCAAAAGATAAATCAGATGCAAAAAGACAAATTATTGATAAATATGCTTTTACCGAGGCACAGGCAGAAGCAATTGTTATGCTGCAATTATATCGATTGACTAATACAGATATTACCGATTTGAAGAAAGAAGCGGAAGAATTACGAAAACATATTGAAGAATTAGAATCCATCCTTGGCAGTGAGAAAAAGTTACTGCAAACGATTAAGAATGATTTAAGGCAAATGAAGAAAAAGTTCGCTGATGAGCGCAGAACGAAAATTGAGGAAGAAATTCAAGAACTGAAAATCGATATTGAAGTGGTTATTCCTAGTGAAGACGTATTAGTGTCTATTTCTAAGGAAGGTTATGTGAAGCGCACAAGCCTGCGTTCCTATACCGCTTCGAATGGAGAAGATCTCGCTTTAAAAGAAGAAGATCACCTAGTCATTCTTGCTGAAATGAACACAACGGATAAGATGTTAATCTTTACCAATAAGGGCCGTTATGTTGTCATCCCTGTTCATGAACTGCCAGATATTCGCTGGAAAGATATTGGCCAGCATCTAAGTAACATTGCTAACTTGGAAAAAGAAGAGCACGTTGTAGAATGTTTACCAATTCGTGAATTCCCAGAAGACAGCTATCTTCTGTTCTTTACTAAGAATGGAATGGTAAAACGCAGTGAACTGAAGTTATATGATGCTAGTCGACATGCCAAACTGATGATTGCTTTGAATCTAAAGGACGACGATGAAGTTGTTAATGTCCATTTAACCAATGGACATTCTGATGTGTTTATTGCAACAGATAAGGGTTATGGATTATGGTATCATGAATCAGAAGTGAATGTAGTAGGTCAGCGCGCGGCTGGGGTGAAATCGATCCAATTGAAGGATGGGGAACAGGTAATTAGCGGGCAGATTTTTGATGATTTAACCGATCCTTCCCTCGTTCTGGTAACCCAGCGCGGAGCTGTGAAACGAATGAAATTAAGAGAATTTGAAAAGACTTCACGCGCAAAACGTGGACTTGTCATGCTGCGTGAGCTCAAATCGAAAAGTCATGAAGTGAAAGGTTTCTTTGCTTTACAAAAAAATGAGAGCATTTATTTACGAACTGCTGATGGAACCACGGAGCATGTCTTTCCATTAGAGTTAAAACATAGCGATCGGTACAGCAATGGCTCATTTGTAGTCGATACCGATACGCATGGCGAAGTAGAAGTGGTTTGGAAAGAAGCGGAATATAAAAAACCATTTGATGAATAGAATGAATAACTATGTAATAGGATATAGAGAGGGAATTTATTTCCATAAAACTGGGGCTTTCCATATAATGGAGCCCCTCCTTCATGCGGATTTTATTCCGAATATTCTGTATACAAACCCGAGAGAGGTGCAAATTATGAACTTTGAATTAACGAAAGAACAGCAGATGGTACAAACTTTGGTTCATGATTTTGCAGAGCAAGAAATTAAGCCAAGAGCGATAGAACTAGATAAAGAGGCTATATTTCCAGCAGATATATTTGAACAAATGGGTAAGCTCGGCTTCCTTGGCATTCCATTCCCAGAGCAATATGGAGGTTCAGGTGGAGACACAGTAGCTTATGCTATTGCTGTTATGGAAATAGGCCGTGCATGCGGAGGGACCGGCCTTAGTTATGCAGCAGCTGTCTCATTGGGGGCAAGCCCATTCTACTATTTTGGAACAGAAGAGCAGAAACAATCCTATCTGCTTCCGCTTGCAGAAGGAAGGGAGCTTGCCGCATTTTGCTTAACCGAACCGAATGCTGGTTCAGATGCCGGAGGAACAAAGACAACTGCCGTCCTGGAAGGAAATGAATACGTTATCAATGGAGAAAAGTGTTTTATTACGAACGCGAGCTATGCGAAGGTGTTAATTGTCACAGCAGTAACGGGCAAAGATGCCAAGGGCAGAAATACCATTTCTTCTATTATTGTTCCTGCTGACACGAAAGGGCTAAAAATCACGGAGCCTTATGAAAAGATGGGAGTACGTGCTTCAAACACAGCCGAAATTATTTTTCAAGATGTGAGGGTGCCTAAGGAAAATATATTAGGAAGCCCAAATAAGGGTTTCAAGCAATTCCTAAAAACTTTAGATGGCGGGAGAATTTCCATTGCTGCCTTAGGTGTTGGCATCGCTCAAGCCGCTTTGGATAAAGCATTAAATTATGCAAAAGAAAGAAATCAGTTTGGCAAATCCATTTCCAATTTTCAGGCCATACAATTTAAGCTGGCAGACATGGCAATGGAAGTAGAGCTTGCTAGAAATATGGTGTATAAAGCTGCATGGTTAAAGGACCAGAGGAAACCATTTGGAAAGGAAGCGGCTTTTGCGAAGCTTTTTGCCACAGAGACAGCATTTCGATCTGCAAATCAGGCCATTCAGATTCACGGTGGCTATGGCTATATGCAGGAATATGAGGTAGAGCGGTATTTACGGGATGCCAAATTACTTGAAATTGGGGAAGGGACATCAGAGATTCAAAGACTTGTTATAGCAAGGCATTTAGGCTGTTAAAAAACTTAGTTCGATTTTCGTGGAAATAAAAGTATTGATGCCAATTGAAAAAAGTAACAACGACTTTATTTGTTATTCTCCTAAACTATTCTTTATAAAAGGAGGGCTTCTTACATGCATGAAGTTAGAGCAACAATGGCGGGCAGTGTATGGCGAGTAGAGGTGAAGGTCGGGGATACAGTAGAGATAGACCAAGAGGTTGTAGTTATCGAATCGATGAAAATGGAAATCCCCATTTTGACAGAAAAAGCTGGCCGTATAAAAGCACTACATGTGGCAGCTGGTGACTTTATTGATGAAGGGGATTTGCTTGTAACCATAGAATAGACCTAAACATTAGCAGCTAATCACTAACCTAGTAAGGAGGGGATACCATGGCAGAATTGGTTACTTTACAGCGAGTAAAAGATCATATTGCTATTCTGAAGTTATGTCGTGAGGAGAAAGCAAATGCCATGTCCCAAGCATTACTGGAACAACTCAATGATAAGATTCTTATCATTAAGCAAGATCCTTCCTTTTATTGTGCAATTATACATGGTGAAGGAGTAAAGGCATTTTGTGCTGGTGCCGACCTTAAGGAACGTAAAAGAATGAGTGATAAGGAAGTAATACGAGCGGTTCAATATATTGGAAATACGGTGGATAGTATAGAAAAATTAGAGATTCCAGTGATTGCTGCCATCAATGGAGCAGCATTTGGAGGAGGATTAGAGCTTGCTCTTGCGTGTGATATGCGAATTGCTTCCCGAACAGCCATGTTAGGATTAACGGAAACGTCGCTAGCAATTATACCAGGGGCAGGAGGCACACAGCGGCTCCCACGTCTTATTGGGGCAGGACAGGCAAAACGGCTCATTTATACAGCCCAGCCAATTACCGCAGAGGAAGCTTACGCGATTGGGCTAGTAGAAGTCTTAGTGGAACAAGAGCATCTTGTAGAAAGAGCTCTTTCTGTTGCAGAGAAGATTGCAGGTAATGGCCCATTAGCTTTGAGACAAGCAAAGCTAGCAATTAACAAAGGAAGTGATATGAATCTAGCAGCAGGGCTATTAGTCGAGCATCAGGCATATAAGGAAACGATTTCTACAAAAGACCGTACTGAGGGGTTACTGGCATTTAGTGAAAAGCGAAAACCAACGTATAAGGGAATGTAGAGGTGGATGACATGACTTTTAGGGATGTTTTTCAGAATAGAGTAGATAAAATTAAACAAGGTGGCCAAGAAAAATATCATGAAAGTAATAAATCAAAGGGCAAGTTATTTGTTCGGGAGCGTCTTCAACTATTATTGGATGATGGTGTAGACGTAGAGGATGCTTTTTTTGCCAACTGTATGGCAGAGGATTTACCGGCAGATGGTGTTGTGACAGGGATTGGAAAAATCAATGGTCAAACCGTTTGCGTGATGGCCAATGATTCTACAGTGAAGGCTGGATCATGGGGGAAACGAACGGTAGAGAAAATATTACGGATCCAAGAGACTGCTATAAAGCTGGAAGTGCCTTTTATCTATCTTGTTGATTCGGCAGGTGCAAGGATTACGGACCAGATTGAGATGTTTCCTAATCGCCGCGGGGCAGGAAGGATCTTCTATAATCAGATTAAAATGTCTGGTCGCGTACCGCAAGTCTGCCTGCTATTCGGTCCATCTGCCGCAGGTGGGGCTTATATTCCGGCATTTTGCGATGTAGTCATCATGGTGGAAGGCAATGCCTCCATGTACTTGGGTTCACCAAGAATGGCGGAGAAGGTGATTGGCGAAAAGGTTAGTTTAGAAGAAATGGGTGGAGCTAAGATGCATTGCAGCGTCTCAGGTGTGGGGGATGTATTGGCAAATAACGAACAGGAAGCAATATCTTATGCCCAGCACTACTTAAGTTATTTTCCAGCTAATTTCCGTGGTAAAGCTCCTGCACAAGCTTCGAAAGCGGTAAAAGCAAGTGGGCGAACCATTCGGGAAATCATTCCTGAAAGTCCGAATACTCCTTTTAATATGTATGCATTAATTGATAAGGTGATTGATGAAAATTCTTTTTGCGAAATTAAGAAATACTTTGCCCAGGAGTTGATTACAGGGCTTGCACGGATCGATGGAAAGGTGATTGGGATCATTGCCAATCAGCCACTGGTAAAAGGCGGAGTTTTATTCACAGATTCCGCTGATAAAGCGGCTAAGTTTATTCAGTTGTGTGATGCTTTCCATATCCCGCTGTTGTTCCTAACCGATGTACCAGGTTTTATGATTGGAACCAAAGTGGAAAGGCAAGGAATCATTCGTCATGGAGCCAAGATGCTTTCAGCGATGACAGAAGCAACTGTTCCGAAGATTTCCGTTATTGTTAGGAAAGCTTATGGTGCAGGGCTTTATGCGATGGCTGGACCAGCATTTGAGCCAGATTGTGTATTAGCATTTCCGAATGCACAGATTGCTGTAATGGGACCGGAGGCTGCGGTAAATGCTGTCTATGCCAATAGAATAGCTGCACTGCCAGAGGATGAGAGAATTCGATTTATCGAAGAAAAGCACCGTGAATATCAGGAGGAAATCGATATATATCGTTTGGCCTCCGAGATGATTGTCGATGATATTATTGACCCAGATCAACTGAGAGAACAATTGGTGAAGCGATATGCCGCTTACGAAATGAAAAACATTACCTTCACGGAAAGAAAGCATGGTGTTTATCCTGTTTAAACCTTGACGTTACTCGTTGAGGTTTTTTAATGTACAATAATTATATTATGTTAACTACAGTCATGGTGTATTTTCTTAATTTTAATGAATGTATAGAATTATGCCGCCAATTTACGTATAATAGGTTTAAATTGGGGAATTAGGAGAATAGGGAATGACACAAAAAACAATCAATAAGGCAGTAACAAAAGAGCAAATAGCAGCAATGTATCAACTTATGAAGCAACATCATAATAAAAATGCATTGAAACTGATTGATCTATATGAAAAATTACATAAAAATGAATTTGTCATCAGCTTTGCGGGACATTTCTCAGCCGGGAAATCTTCGATGATTAATGCTGTGCTGGGGGAAGAAATATTACCAAAAAGTCCAATTCCTACTAGTGCGAATGTAGTGAAGATTAATTCAGGTAAAGGACTGGCGCGTGCCTATTTAACAACTGGGGAAACCATTGAATTTCATGAGCCATATGATATGGAAATTATTAAAGCGTATTCAAAAGATAAAGATGCCATTAAAAGGATTGAATTAAATACAAGTAAACCACTTATTCCCGCCGGTTACGCATTAATGGATACTCCAGGAATCGATGCAGCGGATGATGCCGACCGCATTATGACAGAAGGGGCACTGCATACGGTAGATTATCTTTTTTACATTATGGATTATAATCATGTCCAGTCTGAAGTCAATCTGCAATTCTTGCGTGCGGTTCAGGAGAAAGCGATTCCGTATGCAATAATTATCAATCAAATGGATAAACATGATGAGAATGAATTATCCTTTGAGGCGTTCGAGTCAAGTATTAACCGAACCTTTGAGCAGTGGAACATTCAACCTGAAAAGATTTATTATACTTCCTTGAAGGACCCGAATATCGCTCACAATCAGCTGGAAAAAGTAAAGAGTAAACTGAAATCTTTGATGACTGGCGTGCGAGAGGTAGAGATTGCCACCCCTTTACATCAGGTGATGAAAGAACATAAGCACTATCTTATCCAGCAATACCAAGAACAATTCGGAGAAACCGATGACAGTGATGAATCTGCAGCTATCGATAACGAATACCATGATATTGCTTCCGAATTAGAACGGCTGGAGCAGCTGCCGAGATTATTGGAAGAGGAATTCCTTCAGGAGCTCAATCAGACCCTAAGGAATGCTTATCTTATGCCTGCAGCATTACGGGAGAGAGCAGAACAGTTCTTAGAATCACAGCAAAAAGGCTTTAAGGTCGGATTATTGGGGGCAAAGAAAAAGACGGAGGAAGAAATAGATAGACGAATAGAGGCATTTTTGACGCCTCTCCAAGAAAGTATTGAGTCAACCGTTCAATGGAAGTTACGTGAAAGGCTGGCAGAAGTCGCTGAAAAATATGAAATAAAAGATGAAGCATCAAAGCAGCACATTCAAGAATTGGAAATCCGCTATACGAAAGAGCAGCTGCTGAAATTAGTAAAACCCGGTGCAAACCTTAATGGAGACTATGTCTTACATTACACCGATGAAATTGCAAACGATATTAAGCTGCAGTTTAAGCGGGAAGCTAGAAAGATTGTGGATGAATTACTACAGGCAATAAATAAAGAAAACGCGGGTAAAAAGCAGGAGTATATGAGGTTAAAAGAAAGCTTCCATGAGAAGCTGGCAGAAAAGCAAAAGAGAAATGAGGGCCATGAACGTTTACAGCAGCAAATCGAACAAATGAATGAAATTCTTATTTCAAGCGATTTTGATAACACTGGTGTAATCGAAATCCAGCAGCATATTGCCGAGAGGAATGCAAAAATCAAAGAGATCGACGTTTCCACATTGAACTGGGACAAGAAAGAAAATAATCAACAGCGGGAAGAATGGACGGAACAGCAACAGAACACTGCAACTACTTCATCAGAATCAACTCTGAAAGTGCTCGATAAAACGATCCAGGAAGTAGAAGGCTTATTAGGGTTTGATTCTTTAATAGAAGATTTAAAGGAGAAGAAAACACGCCTGTCCAACCGCAATTATACGATTGCGTTATTTGGTGCATTTAGTGCTGGAAAGTCATCTTTTGCAAATGCTTTAATAGGAGAAAATGTGTTACCTGTATCACCTAATCCTACGACAGCTACCGTGAATCGTATTTGTCCGGTAACTAAGAAACAGCCACATGGCACAGTGGTTGTTACATTAAAGGATGAGAAGTCTTTAGCAGAGGATGTTATGCAGATCACAAAGCATTTCTCTCCGCCACAAGCTGATCTAAAAGGATTGCTAGACTGGGTCGTGAAGCAGGAATTAACAAGAGAGAAATCCCTTAATCAGATGTACCGCGCATATTTAACAGCTATGATTACTGGTTATCCAGTGATGGAAGAGCATATCGGTGCATCCATCACGATTGAATTAACTGATTTTGCAACGTATGTAACCGACGAAACGAGGGCTTGTTATATTGCTTCCATGGATTTATATTACGATTCTGCGTTAACAAGGCAAGGAATTACACTAGTGGATACGCCTGGAGCGGATTCGGTTAATGCGAGACATACGAATGTTGCCTTTGAGTATATTAAGCACGCTGATGCGATTCTATATGTTACTTATTACAATCATGCTTTATCACGAGCGGACCGTGACTTTCTTACGCAGCTTGGAAGGGTAAAGGAATCTTTTCAATTAGATAAAATGTTCTTCATCGTGAATGCAGCTGATTTGGCTAAAAATGAGGAAGAGCTTCAATTGGTTGTATCCTATGTACAGGAGCAATTAGTGAAACTTGGTATTCGATTACCAAGGCTGTATCCATTATCCAGTAAGCGGTCTCTCCAAGAAAAACTGGATAGCAGTACGTTAAATGCACAAATGCAGGCATTCGAAGATCGCTTTTACCAATTTATCCATCAAGACTTAATTGCACTGACACAACAAGCAGCGATGTGGGATATAAGCCGAACCTATCATGCATTGGTACGATTAATAGAATCTCTGAATCTCGATGAAAAGGCAAAAGAAGATAGAAAGCAGGACCTGCTTCTGAAGCAGAGAAGATTGGAGGAGTTTATTAAAACTGCAAGATCCTCTATCTTTCTTGACCGGATTCATGATAAAATAGAAAAGCAACTCTTTTATGTATTAGAACGCCTTTCGATTCGATATCATGATATGTTTAAGGACTTTTTCAATCCTGCAACTATTACAGAATCCGGCTCAATGGGCAAGGTCCAGGTGAGAAAAGCGATGGAAGAATTAACCGATTATATTGGTTATGAGCTCCTGCAAGAATTACAGGCTGTTGCTATTCGCGTCGAGACGTTTATGCAAGAGGAGGCGCAACGTTTTTATCAACTGTTTGTTACGGAAAGCAAGCAAACCGACGAAATTTTTGAACTGTCAAATTGGAGTGCTCCTGAAATACAGACACCTGACGTTGCACGAGCATTTGATAAGCTTGATTTTTCGATTTTTGACAAGGCTGTGGTGACATTTAAAGGAACAAAATCCTTCTTTGAGAAAAATGAAAAAGAAAAAACAAAGGAGTTGTTCTTTGAGGCGCTGAAGCCTTTAGCAAAAGAATATATAGAAACTAACAGAGTGCATTTTACCAGTGAATATGGCGAGGCATGGGAATCTTTAGTTACTGGACTTAAAGGGTTCTCGGCAAATGCGATTAATAAGCTGGTAGCAAACAACATTGAAATGATGGGAACGAATTTAGATAAGGGCGCTTTACTTGAGAAGCAAACAATGATTCGCTCTATAATAAGAGAGCTTGGAATAGAGGAAGTGTAAGTTATGGAAAAAAATAGAGTATTACTGGTAGACGGAATGGCGCTTTTATTTAGAGGATTTTTTGCCACTTCTTTTCGTGGAAATTTTATGCTGACAAAATCTGGTGTTCCGACAAATGGAATCTATCAGTTTATGCGTTACTTTTTAGATGCAGTGGAAACCTTTGAACCAACACATACGATTTGCTGTTGGGATATGGGGAGCAAGACATTTCGTACGGAACTTTATCAGGATTATAAAGGGAACAGAGGAGAACCGCCTATCGAATTAATACCACAATTTGATCTGGTTAAAGAAGTAGTCGAAGCCTTTGATATGCCGAATATTGGTCTGGAGAATTTCGAAGCCGATGATTGCATTGGAACATTGGCGAAAGCTTACCGAGAAGAGCATGATGTGCTTATCTTGACAGGTGATCAGGATATGCTTCAGCTTGTGGATGATGGAATTAAGGTTGCTATAATGAAAAAGGGCACGGGGAATTATGATGTCTTTACAGTAGACAATTTCCTTGAGAAAAAAGGAATCACTCCAAGACAGGTCATTGATGTGAAAGGCTTAATGGGCGACTCTGCTGATAATTACCCTGGAGTAAAAGGAATCGGGGAGAAGACGGCTATTAAGCTTATTCAAGAGCACGAGTCCATTGACCAGCTGCTTGAAAACCTCGATAACTTGCCAAAAGGAGTACAAACGAAGATTAAAAATAATCTTGATATGCTCCATATGTCGAGGACTCTGGCTGAAATTAAATGCGACGTTCCTGTTCAATGTGCCATTGATGATGCTCTTTGGAATTATAATGAAGAGAAGCTATTAAAGAAATTTGACGAGATGGAATTTAATCATCTCGCCAAATTGATAAGAACTACGGTTTAAGGACCACTTTAATACAGTTATCCTTTTTCTTCTGAAATAGATTATAGCCTTTTTCCGCTTCATGAAGTGGTAAGGTATGTGTAATAATATCTGTCGGGTCAAATTTCTCCTGAACGATTTGCTGATAAAGCTCTGGCATGTAAGCACGTGCTGGAGCTTGTCCCATTTTCAGGGTAATGTTTCTAGCGAAAAAGGGACCAAGTGGAAACATGTTGTACAGGCCACCGTAAACACCAGTAATTTGTACAGTTCCAGCTTTTTTCACGGCTTTGGTTGCGATTTGAATAGGTCCAATGGTACCTCCCTGAAGTTTTAACTTTTGCTCCACGAATTCAAGTGGTGACTTCTTCCCGTCCATACCTACACAATCAATAACAACATCAGCTCCACCTTTGGTCAATTCCTTTAACGTTTCCCCCATGTCATCGTATTTGGTGAAATCATAAACCTCAGATTGATTAACCTTTCTGGCATGCTCTAATCGATAGTCAAAATAATCGATGGCAATCACACGTACTGCTCCCTTTCGCCAGGCGAATTTCTGAGCCATCAAACCTACTGGTCCACAGCCTAAAACGATAACCGTATCGCCTTCTTTTACTCCCGCATGTTCGACACTCCAATAAGCGGTTGGCAGTACATCGGATAAAAATAACAGCTTTTCATCCTCTAGTTCACAATCCTCTGGAATGACAAATGGCGTATAATTGCCAAATGGGACCCGCAAGTATTCTGCTTGTCCTCCAGGGTAATTTCCGAACTTCTCTGTATAGCCAAAGTATCCTCCAGAGTCATAGTGAGGGTTGGCATTATCGCATTGGCTTTCAATATGATTATGACAATACGGACAGTTGCCACAAGCGACAGTAAATGGGATAACGACCCTGTCGCCTTTTTTTACCTTCGTTACATCGGGACCAACTTCCTCCACAATGCCCATTGGCTCATGTCCAATAATATAGTCCTTTGGAATCGGCATATTTCCTTGGTATAAATGTAAATCAGAGCCGCAGATGGCTGTTGAAGTTATTTTTATAATGATATCATCTGCTGCTTTGATGACTGGATCTGCTACATTAGAAACCTCTACCTGGTATTTTCCTTGGTAAGTTACTGCTTTCACCTAATTTTCGCCTCCTATTGTTCGTTGTCTTTAGAATTGCTTTTAACTGCAAATTTATGTATTTGGTTAGACTTTTTCCTGTTTCATCCATATACTATTTTGCAGATACAAAAAGGATAAGGGGGAAGCATATGATTCATGTATTTGTATATGGGACATTAATGCAAGGGGAACGGAATCACCATTTGCTAAAGTCGGCGACCTGTGTCTATCGTGAAGCTTATGTTTTTGGGAAATTATTGGATACAGGATTTGGCTATCCTGCTTGGGTTTACGATAAGGATACATTTACTTATGGAGAGGTCTACGAGGTGGACAGTTCTATACTAAAAGAATTAGATCAATTGGAAGATTACAGGGAAGGCAGAGACCATAATTTATTTGAAAGAATAAAAATAACGGCTTATAACGATAGAGATGATCACATAGATTGTTATATCTATGCCGCTGGAGAGCGGTTAATGAATTCTACAATAGAAATTCCTCATGGAAATTGGAGTGTATATAAATATTTACAAAAGAGTACCTACTACTATTTTGCATATGGATCTTGTATGGATCATGAACGCTTTAAGGAACATGGTGTAGACGCTTATTTTCAATCCATTATTGGAAAAGGAATACTGCGGGATTATGGATTTCGTTTTTCACGGGAATCGCTTGATGGAGGAAAAGCGGATATTATTTCATCTCCAAAGGAAATCGTGGAAGGGGTTATTTACAATGTTCCAAAGGAAGCACTGGATTATTTATACAAGAGAGAGGGAGTATTCTTTCAAAGTTATCGTCCGATTGTAGTGGAAGTAACTCTGAAAGATGAAAAGAGGTTACGAGTAATTACTTTTACAGGAGTGGAAAAATCACAAGAAACACCTCCAACAAAACATTATGCAGAGGAGATTTTCCGAGGAGCAAGCAACATTCTCAGCGATACTTATAGACAGAAATTGCAGGAACGCATCGATAGACTGGGTACTTCTAATTAATAGAAACATCATGATCAAAGGGGTATAATAGTAGAAGCGATAATGATATAGCATTTCTATATGATTAATCAGAGAATGTGTTAGAAAGTAGGTATAAGAATGAAAGTTGTAGACAATATATCCGATTTAATTGGGGAAACTCCGATCGTGAAACTGAATAAAGTGGTCCCGGAAGATGCAGCAGAGGTCTATGTAAAACTGGAACTGTTTAATCCAAGTAAAAGTGTGAAAGACCGTGCGGCATTTAATATGATTCTGGAAGCTGAGCAACAAGGAGAATTAAAACCAGGAGCGACAATTATCGAACCCACAAGTGGCAATACGGGAATTGGACTTGCGATGAATGCGGCAGCACGTGGCTATAAGGCGATTTTAGTAATGCCAGATAACAGCACGATGGAAAGAAGAAATATTGTACAGGCATATGGTGCGGAAGTGGTGCTTACACCAGCAGAGGAAAAGATGCCAGGATGTATTAGAAAAGCACTCCAGCTGCAAGAGCAAATTCCAGGCAGCTTTATTCCTCAGCAGTTTGAAAATAAAGCGAATCCAGATATTCACAGGACGACAACAGCACCAGAAATTTTGGAACAAATGGATCATGACTTAGACGCCTTTGTATGTACTGCTGGAACGGGTGGAACAGTTACTGGTACGGGGGAAACACTGAAAGAGAAGTTGCCAAACCTGCATGTAGCTGTTGTAGAACCAAAGGGTTCACCAGTATTATCTGGCGGTAAACCAGGAAAGCATATGCTTGTTGGAACGAGTCCGGGCTTTGTTCCTGACATACTAAACACGGATGTATACGATGAAATCATTCAAATTGCGGATGAAGATGCGATTGATATGCTGCGTAAACTCGCACGTACAGAAGGCATTTTCATTGGACCTTCAGGGGCTGCCGCTGTGTTTGCTGCGATACAGGTAGCAAGAAAGCTAGGAAAAGGCAAGAAGGTAGTTTGCTTGGCACCTGATTCTGGAGAGCGCTACTTAAGTATGAATCTATTTGATGAGGAGTAAGTGGATGACCATATCTGAAACTTACGTTGACATAATACTTTCCCTCTTTGAGTCAAATAGAAACGAAGAAAATGCGGTACCGATGGCTAAATATATGCGCAACCGTTATCCCTTTTTAGGGATTAAAACACCACAAAGAAGAAATCTCATGAGGCAATTTTACAAAGAGACCAATATTTTGAAACAAGCCTTTCTCCCGGAATTTGTATGGGCATTATGGGAACTGGAGGAGCGGGAATATCAACAAGCTGCTCTAGATTACATGGATCGGATGCGTAAGAAGTTAGAACCAACCCACATGCCGCTGATGGAGAAACTCATTACTACTAAATCCTGGTGGGACACTGTAGATGCCTTAGCCTCAAAGTCAATTGGCCATATTGCTGGAACCAATCCAGAAGTAATTCCAGACTATATAGAAAAGTGGGCAACGAGCAGCAATATGTGGCTTAATCGAACAGCGATTCTCTTTCAATTAAAATACAAAGAGACCACGGATGAAGCATTGCTCTATCGTTACATAGGCATCCATAACACCAGTAAGGAATTTTTCATCCAAAAAGCAATAGGCTGGGCACTAAGAGAATATTCAAAGACCAATCCAAACTCGGTGCGTTGTTTTATAAATGAAAGTCAACTTGCTGCATTGAGTGTACGAGAAGGTTCTAAATATATATAAGACTAAAAAACTCGCTAATACAGCGAGTTTTTTTATTAAGATATATTTTCTTTATTTTCCAAATATGGTAAATTAAGTAGAGGGGGAAGGGGGAAAAAGAATGATACGCAAAGCAACAGCCGAAGATATGGATGCACTCACATTTCTTATGGGGGAATTAGGCTATCCGACAACGAAGAAAGAAATGAGCAGGCGCTTTTATAATATAGAAGGAAGTGGCTGGTATAACACATTAGTGGCAGAAAGGGATGGAAAAGTGGTTGGGATGATTGGAATGATGCTTGGTATGCATTATGAAAAGAATGCCAATTATGTCAGAGTCGTTGCACTCATCGTCGAAAATAGTTACCGTAAACAAGGTATAGGTGCACAGCTATTAGATGCAGCAGAGCAATGGGGATTAGAGCACGATGCCATCACCCTTGTTTTAAATAGCGGGAATAGGAATGAACGCGAAGATGCGCACCGGTTTTATACCAATAAAGGTTTTGAGGGAAAAGCGACAGGATTTTATAAATCATTAGTGAAATAAAAGTCTGAAGTATGAACACGGTTCAGCACATAATATAATAAGACGTGCAAGGTAAACACGTCTTACTTACAAATACTACATATTAACAAAAGGGGAATTCGTGTCGAGCTCTCCTTTTACTTTTTTCACTCGCAGTTCTTCTCCTTTAAGCCATTTTTGTAAATCAATAATGAATGGAGGACGGTCTCCGCCAAGGGAATACCAAGCCTTCATTTCACGAGGGAAATAGGCAGAGGTATGCAGGGTTCCCGCCCATGCACCGTATTTTTTAGAGAATACTCCCTTGTCTGTATCGTTCATTAATCTATAGGCACTATATCCATCAGTGATTCCCTGTTGCTGTTGTTTAATTACACTTAGGCGGCTAATGGATTCGTCCATTTTATAACGATTTTCATCTGTTAATGTATCAAAATGATTGGTACAGGCATTATCACTTCGGGTTACAACGCTTCTGGGTGACGCTTCTACAATAATCGATTTTCCAGTCTGATCCATTATGACATAATTAAAGGAATGGCGGTGGGGAAGTTCTGTTAATAAATGGACTGCTTCTTCTATAGTTGCACAGGTTTCTAACACAAGGCGAGCAACCATATTACAAACAAATCCATCCATCCCTTTTTTTCGATGAACAAAATTATAGCCCACTACAAGGCCTTTTTCATTCAAACCATCGGTTCTGCCAGTGATTTGCATCGTTGGCCCTAGACTTGCATAGCCTTGATCAGTTGGCTGGTAAAGCATATATCTGCCTTCATAGGTTTCTGGAGCATTATCATAATTGCGAACGAGAGAATTAGAGGTTGTTATGATCGAGCAGCCACTTCTGCCATACTCTAAGTAATATCCCCCAAACTCTTTTAAGGCCTCTTCCCAAGGCATTTGCAGAGCATCACCTAATCCTTCCAGCTCTTCTAATATACTTGGATGAAAGGTCTGAAAAGCATCCATTGCCTTTGTGACATCTATTGTATAATTCTTTTTATTCCTGCCTGATTGCTTTCTGCGATTCGGTAGAATAGGGGATGTCCTAAGCCATTCCCCTTGTTTATATCCAAACTGATAATGATTCCCCCGAAAGGTGAACATATCGCTATATACTTGAATCATTCTTTTGCACCTCTCTTGTTGCTACTGTGATTGAAGTATATAAGATACAATAGAAAAAAGAAATGAATACGAACTATATGCTATAATAATCGAAAAAACAGGAAAGAGTGAAAAAATGAACAAAAAGTGGCTTTTTTTATTTTTAGGTATCATGATGATTTTTATCCTATCTGCATGCGGACAAGAGAACGAGGGAAATACCTCACCGGAAGAACATACTGGAGAAAATCCTGTTGTGACAATAACGATGGAAAATGATGAGCAAATTGTGCTGGAACTGTATCCAGATGTTGCGCCTAATACGGTAGCAAACTTTGTATCACTAGTGGAAGAGGGTTACTATGATGGTTTAACGTTTCATAGAGTTATCCCTGACTTTATGATTCAAGGTGGGGATCCAAAAGGAGATGGCACAGGTGGACCGGGTTACGCGATAAAAGGGGAATTTAGTTCTAACGGTTTTGAAAATGACTTGGCACATGAAAGAGGGGTTATCTCGATGGCGCGTTCCATGGACCCTGATTCCGCCGGCTCTCAATTCTTTATTATGCATCAAGACTCTCCTCACTTAGACGGAGAATATGCCGCTTTTGGACGCGTGACAGAAGGAATGGAAACGGTCGATCAGATTGTTTCCGTTGAACGAGATGGAATGGACAAGCCGTTAGAGGATCAGGTGATGAAGAAAGTTGAAGTGGATACAAAGGGCGAGAATTTTCCTGAACCTGAGAAAATGGAATAAAAACGCACTTTAAAATGAGTTTGGATCATGATTGCAAGGGAAAACTTAACATAAAGATACTTAATCTTACAGAGTTATAGAAAGCATATAAAGACTAATTGTTACAGCAAATCTGCATAGGCAAAATATCCCCAGTAAAATAGCTCGTTTGTTATAACGAGCATTTTTACTGGGGATAATTGTGTGATTTGAACGAAACCAATTTGAAAAACTCCTTTGTTCATTTTCATGATTCAATGATTTTTTGGCAGTGAATCTTTAACTTGTTTGTTCTAAAGAATTAGATTGTAAGGTTTGCTGAATCCTTTCATCAAGAACTTGAATCCGCTCAAGCGCAGAGAAATAATCAATTTCCCTGTAATGATGGCCTCCGCCTGGCTCCTCGTCCTTCTCATCTGCTTCTGCTACGACCGTTTGTAATGAGTTCAAGTGCAACTTTCCTTCTGGAAGATAGGAATCTGTGTGTAACAGGACTGCAAGGGCAATCTCTTTCGCATCATGTAAATTCTCCCCACACCGAACGAGGAGCTTATGTGCTCTGGCAGCACCTTTGATGGCATGAATATCATTTTCCTTGTACATCTCATAGTTCCATTCTCCGTCTTTAGAATACCATTCATAGTGACCGATATCATGGAGAAATCCAGCTTTAGCTGCTAAATCAGGATTTACATTTGTTTTTAAAGCTATATCATATGCCATTTCTGCAACAGAAATCGCATGTGCCATACCAGAACGACCAACGTATTTCTGTACAATCGGATGAATAAATAACTTCTCTAATGTCACGTTACGCTTCATGATATCTCCTCCTATTTATAATCGAAAATTATATATTGTTTGCAATAGTAACATCTTTTATCTCTCATTTCAATCTATTTGCAAGATGACTTACCACGTGAAAGGAAGGTAAAAGAGGAACGGTATAGTAAATAGACTACAAAACCTAAAATTTTAAACAAAATACCCATATATTGGAAAAATAATAAAATTATGTGAAACCATTTTTGAATTCCTCCGTATTACTTAGAGAAGAAATCATGTAACATAACTCCTCTACGTCTTTAGGCTTAGATCAGATTACAGTTCAAGTGTCTGGTGCCGTTGGCAAAAAAGAGCTAGGATAAGGCTACATGAATTGGAGTGGAACTTTATATACCTTAGGGGGAGATTTATTTGTCAGAAGCCGCAATGAAAATTATCAATTTAAAGAAATCTATTGGAAAGAAGGAAATTATTAAGGGATTGGATTTTGAAATCCATAAAGGGGAAGTATTTGGTTTTATCGGACCGAATGGTGCGGGGAAAACAACAACCATTCGAATGATGGTAGGTTTGATGAAAATAACAGATGGAGACGTACATATTCTTGGTAAAAGTATCAAACAGGATTATAAAGAAGCAATCAAAGAGGTCGGGGCAATTGTAGAAAATCCGGAAATGTATCCCTTTATGACCGGTATGCAGAATTTAAAGCATTTTGCTCGAATGATTCCAGGCGTAACGATGGAGAACATCAAAGAGGTTGTTTCCTTAGTCAATTTGGAAAAGGCGATTCATGACAAGGTTGGAAAGTACTCTTTAGGAATGAGACAGCGATTGGGTATCGCGCAAGCTCTCCTGCATCATCCATCTGTATTAATCCTTGATGAACCGACAAATGGACTGGACCCAGCGGGTATTCGTGAAATTCGTCACTATGTTCGCCGTTTAGCCACGGAAAAAAATGTAGCGGTTATTATTTCCAGCCACCTTTTATCCGAAGTGGAACTCATGTGTGACCGAATTGGAATCATTAAGAATGGGGAACTCATTGCGATTCAATCGGTAAATGATAATGAACAAATGGAACCGGAAGCCATTACTGTTCAATTAGAGGTGCGACCTGCAAATAAAGCCATTGAACTATTAAAAACAAATCATCAAATCGATGCAACCCTAACACGCGGGCTTGTAACATTGCAAATTGGCAGGGAACAAATACCAAACATCATTAAAACATTTGTCGAGCATGATGTTTCCGTTTATCAAGTAGAAATTCCGAAATCTACGCTGGAAGATAAGTTCTTTGATGTGATAGGAGAGAGTGTGAATGGGTAATCTATTTAAGCTTACGTACAATGAAATTTTTAAAATTTATATACAGAAATCAACCTGGGCGATGTATATTCTCCTTGCGATACTGTTAATTGGTTTAGGAATTCTTAGTAATACGATGGGAGACTATACGGATTATACGGAAGAGAATTGGCGCACGGAATTACAAGCGGAAAATGAAAAGCTGACAGAAGAAATGGAACAAGATGAATTCATGCAAGGATATAATTCTTCGGTGATCGCGAAGAACAATTACTACTTAGAGAATGACATTCAGCCTGTAGGTTATGGAGCATGGCAATTTGTCATGGAGAATCAGCTTTTCCTTTCGATTGTAAGTTTATTTACCATAGTTGTAGCTGGGGGAATTATTGCTAATGAATTCCGCTGGGGGACGATAAAGCTTTTATTAATCCGTCCGATTTCAAGGTCTAAGATTTTACTGTCCAAGTTCATCGCTGTATTGTTATTTGCGCTCGTTACCCTTGTTTTCGTTATTGTTTTATCGTTTATTATAGGTGCTCTTTTCTTTGGCATTGAAGGTCTTAATCCATCTATTGTGATAGAAGGTGCGAATGGATTAGAATATGTATCTGTTCTCGGGCAGGTTGCTTCAGGCTATGGCTTCAAGCTAATCAATCTTGTCATGATGGCTACGTTTGCGTTTATGATCTCAAGTATTTTCCGAAATAGTGCACTTGCTATTGGATTAGCCGTATTTCTAATGATGGCAGGAAGTTCGATTGTTTCCTTCTTTGCCGATAAAGAATGGGCGAAGTATATCCTGTTTGCAAATACAGATTTAAGCCAATATGCCAATGGAGCCGAACCCTGGATTGAGGGGATGAGTCTCTCATTCTCTGTAACGATGCTCATTATCTACTTTATCGTCTTTGTTGTGGCAGCATGGAGTGTGTTTACAAAACGTGATGTAGCAGGAAACTAAAAATATACGAAACATAAGAAGATGCTCAAGGGATTTCTTGGGCATCTTTTTGCAGTATGATAAAATATGTTAGAACATTAAGAAAAGTAACGTGAGAAGGGATGGTTATATGAAAGTATTATTTCATGGAGCAGGTGCATTAGGGGGATATTTCGGTGGCAGGATGCTAGAGGCTGGATATAACGTTTCCTATTTGGTGAGGGAAAGAAGAGCAGAGCAACTGCGGAAGGAAGGTTTGAAGATTCATAGTCCGGCAGGTGATTATGAAAATAAAGAAGTGAAGCTATATACTTCCACTGAGGAAATAGAAGAGATGGATCTGATCATTCTCGCAGTTAAAGGCTATCACCTCCAACAGGCAATCCCACAGATTAAAGTGATTGCCCAGCGAACAGGAGCATTTGTCCTCCCTTTATTAAATGGCATGGAGCATATTCAGCAATTAAGGGAAGCGGTTGGTATCGAAAAGGTGCTAGGCGGATTTGCATCGATTATTGCAACATTGAACGACAAAGGCCATGTAATCCATTCCAATAAAGGAAGTGCCATCAAGTTTGGAGCCCTTCACGAGGCACAAGTCGGCATCTGTGAAAAATTGGAAGAGATAAATCATGATATCCAGGCAGCTATTTTGCGTGAAGATGATATTTTAAAACATATGTGGAAAAAGTACATTTTTATAACAGCATTTTCTGGTGTGACCTCGGCAACAAAGCTCCCAGCAGGATTTATTGCAAATATAGAAGCAACATATAGAGTAGCAAGAAATGTCGTGTTGGAGATGTCCCAGTTAGCCGGTAAGGAGGGGATCTCTTTTTCAGAAGAAGAAGTGGATAAAATCGTTTCCAGCATGAGAGGTCTTGCGAAAGAGGCGACTTCCTCGATGCATCAGGATTTGCGAAAGGGTTTACCGATAGAAGTAGAGCATTTACATGGGGGAGCATTGCGAATGGCAGCAAAGCATGATTTACAGTTACCTGTCATTGAAACGCTATATGGGTTATTAAAGCCATATGAGAACGGGGAGCCAAATAATAGGCAGTAAAAAAACAGGAGTTGAAGTGATGAAGAAAGAAAAGCTTCAAAAGAAGTATGATAAACAAGCCAGAATGTATGACAATCATCGTAATGAGTACCTCCATAAATGGAGAAATAAACTATTAGCGAAAGCTTCTGGCAGCGTATTAGAAGTAGGGGTAGGTGCAGGAGCTAACTTTCCTTTTTACCAAGAGGCGACCGAACACATTACAGCAGTTGACATGAGCATAGAAATGATAAAACGGGCGAAAAGAAGAGCAGCCCAATATAATCTCCAGACAACTTTTCTCCAAAAAGATGTCGATGAACTACACTTTAAAGCCGAGTCTTTTGACTGTATTGTTTCCAGTTTAACAGTATGTGCCTACCCAGATCCGGTTTCGACACTTCAACGATTTAGTCACTGGTGTAAGAAAGACGGGAGGATTCTATTGCTGGAGCATGGTATAAGTCCCCATGCCTTTCTAAAAATGGCTCAACATGCAATCGATCCGCTGTACAAGATAATCTCTGGATGCCATTGTAATCGAGATATATTAAACCTTCTTAAGAAAGCGAATATAAACGTTATCAACGTCGATCGGCAATGGAAGGGGATGCTTTATGTCATCGAAGCATCTCCAGCTCAGTGAAGTTAGGAGAGGGAGGCTTTGTTAGTTAGAAGATTCCTCCCTGACACTTTAGTCCATGTTCTGAAGCTTTCTAACATTATTAGAGTGAAACGGGGAATCCACTTGTTCATCTACTACACTAAATGGGTTCTGATCTAAATCGTAGAAATCAAAGTACTTCATTCCCCCAAAGTCTTTAATTGGTGTAGTAGTCACATTATTTTCATGAAAGTGCTTATATGCAAGGTTAATGTCATCCACTACAAAATTATAATAAGAATTTTTCTTATTACCCTTAATGACAAACTCTGTTGGTTGCTTGGTATCAACTTCCACAAGGGCAAGTTGTGTAGAACCATTTGGGAGGTAAAACCCTGCCCCATCTTCCCAGCTGTCAATCAACTTTGCACCCAAGTTCTTCTCATACCATTCGATAGACTTCTTTACATTTGTAACAGGAATAAATATGCCGCCAATTTTAAACATATACATTCTCCTTCCTTTATTGCAGGTTAGCTGGCTGTAAGACTCATAATGAGAAGAATCCGATTAGAATAGATGAAAAGTGAGTAGGGGAGTGGTTCTTGTCAAACGCCTAATACTCGCCTCATAGTCAAACCCATTGTGGTGTTAAAACTCAGTGAAGTTTCACTTTACCTGCCTATTCTTTTCCATTCTAGATGAAGGGTCCAGATTCCTCCTTTTCCAGTCAACACAACCTTATATCTAATAAAAATAAGGATCACAGGACATAATATCATTAACTTAACCCTAGGAGGATACCAACGTGGCGAACCATTTATCCATTTTCGCTTTAGGCGGCTTAAATGAAATTGGAAAAAATATGTATGTAATAGAATATGGTGAGGATATGATCATCATCGATTGCGGGAATAAATTTCCAGATGAGAGCTTATTGGGAATTGACTTAATTATCCCGGATATATCCTATTTAATCGAAAACAAAGAAAAGGTGAAAGCGTTAATTGTGACGCATGGTCATGAAGATCACATTGGCGGAATTCCATTTTTATTAAAACAGCTTAGAATCCCTGTATATGCCACACGATTTACGTTAGGTCTAATCGAACTTAAATTAAAAGAGCATAGAATTCTGAGAGAAAGTCAGCTCATTGAAATCAATAGTGAGTCGCATTTTTCAGTTGGAGCTATTGGTGTTCAATTTTTCAAAGTGACTCACAGTATTCCAGATTGTTTAGGAATCGTCTTTCAGACACCGGAAGGGAATATTGTGCATACTGGAGATTTTAAATTTGATTTAACCCCTGTAAATAACCAGCATTCAGAAATACATAAGATGGCTTCAATTGGATCGGAGGGAGTCTTGCTTCTGTTATCTGAATCCACTAATGTGGAGCGGCCAGGGTGGACTCCAACAGAACAAAGAGTTGGAGAGCATGTGGACGCGGTGTTTATGAAAGCAGACCGGAAAATTATTATTTCTACTTTTGCTTCCAATGTAAGTCGTGTTCAGCAGGTGGTACATGCAGCATATAAAACAAATCGAAAACTGGCGCTGCTAGGACGAAGCATGGTCAATGTCGTTAGAATTGCAATGGAACGTGGTTATCTTACCGTTCCAGATGGAATGTTAATCGACCGGGATGAGATCCATGATTTTCCTCCAGAAAAAGTTGTCATTCTGTGTACAGGTAGTCAGGGAGAACCAATGGCAGCACTAGCTAGACTGTCAACTGGGAATTTCCGCGGAGTGGAAGTTTTACCCGGGGATACGATTATTTTTGCTGCTGGTCCAATACCAGGAAATGAAAAAGCAGTCACCACGATCGTAGACAATTTATATGCACTGGGAGCAAAAGTGATTTACGGGTCAGGAAGCACTTCGGGAATGCATGTTTCTGGTCATGGATACCAGGAAGATTTGAAGTTTATGCTGACAATAATGAAACCGAAATACTTTATTCCCATTCATGGTGAATATCGAATGCTGCATCATCATCGATTGTTGGCAGAAACCGTTGGTGTTGAACGGGAGAATACGTTTATTTTGAAAAACGGTGACATCGTGGATATTGAAGAAGGTATGGCACGTCAAACACGCAATATACCGATTGGGGACTCTTACGTAGATCATGGCGACGTTGGAATTGGGGAATTTGTCTTACGTGATCGTAAGAAACTGTCTGAGGATGGTATGCTGATGATAATTGTCACCTTGAGCAAGAGTGACGAGAGGATGCTGTCCGAGCCAGAAACGATATCTCGTGGCTTTATTGACCGGGACTTCTCGGGAATACGTAAAGAAGTAAACAAAATAACAATAGAAACGGTAAATGAACTATTATTGGCGAGCCGAACATCAAGGAACACGATGAAAAAGAATATTAAAAAAGCAGTTCGCGAATATATCGGAGCTAAGCATAAGAAAAAGCCAATGATCGTACCCATTATCATTGAAATATAATGAGTAGTGTTGTTATCGCCTCGTGTTATAAGTAAAGAGTTATCGGTAAATGGAGAACTTTAAAAAATATCCACCTCCATTTACCGATAAATCGTTGGTGTAGCTTTGACATTTTTTATAATTATTCTTTTTCTCTTTCGTAAACGTACTTTGCATAATGCGTCATCTTCATTTCATACATAGAATTCATACTCATCAAGTCTTCTTCTTAAATAATAGACTGAATAAAACTATCTCCCTATACCAATAGGCCCTATATAATACAATCCAATTGGTTTGAAAAGTTGGTTTAAGAGTAACTATTACAGCAACGTTAGCCACTTGAGTTTCTTTATACTTACTTTAATTTCCAAGATATTGATTTTTTAGCGTCTAGAAACATGACTATGCAAAGTATAGACCAAGTAGAACCAATTCACCTAACTATATCTTATTTGTAATATAGGAAATATACTCTTAAACATGCTGTAAACGCACTAAGGCTTTTCATATGGTAAACTTTCCTTGTCAGTAAATATAAGGGGGAACTACAATATGAAAAAGTTAGTTACATTGATTGTAGGCTTCATTGTTATTGGGGTTTCTGCAACGACTGTTTCAGCAGCTGCAGATTACGAAGTGAAAAAAGGAGACAGCCTTTGGGCGATAGCCAGAAATAATAACACTAGTGTTGAGGTGTTGATGGATATAAACGACATGCATTCCACAACCATTTATCCGAAACAAGTTTTAAAGATTACCAAAGAGGAAGCAGTGGAAACAGCGGAAGCAGCGTATTACAAAGTTCAACCAGGAGATACATTGTCCGAGATCAGTAAAAAATACGGGGGAAACGTGACGGTTTCGAATTTGATGGCATGGAATAACTTAGCCTCAGATTTCATTGTGGTAGGTCAACAGTTGACTGTAAATGGTGCAACTCCAGTTGAAAATACGGCAGAGTTAGAAACACAATCGGTAGAAGCTACAGAGAATGAGGAAGTACATACATCCGAAGAAAGTGTGGCTGTGACTGAGGAGAAGGTAGAAGAGGTTGAGGAAGTGGAAGAGGCGAAAGAAACTGTAGCACAAGATTCAGAACCTGAGGGAAGAACAATCGCTGTCGAATCAACAGCCTATACCGCTCATTGTGCTGGATGCTCAGGTGTTACGGCGACTGGAATTGATTTACGTGCAAACCCTAATATGAAGTTAATTGCTGTGGATCCGAATGTCATCCCGCTTGGCTCTAAAGTATATGTAGAAGGCTATGGCTATGCAGTAGCAGGCGATACCGGCGGTGCTATTCGTGGGAATAAAATAGATGTTCATGTTCCAACGAAAGATGAAGCATATCAGTGGGGAAGACGCACAGTCAATGTAACAATAGTGGATTAAAAAAGCAAGGAAGCATCGAGATTAAGATGCTTCCTTGCTTTTTGCTTGCAGATAGCCGTATACTAATAGAGTGAAAATTAAAAACATTATAAGGTGGCGAGGATTTTGGTAAAGTTATGGAGAGTAGGTACAACATATATTCCAGTAGCGAATGTGGAACGTTCTTCTGAGTGGTATCAATCCAAACTGGAAGCAAAATTAAGTTTTAAGGATGAAGATAAAGCGATTATGAACCTAGCAAACCAAAGTTTCTTTTTAGTGAAAGCAAAAGAGGGAGAAAGTGCAAATTTCTATGATAGAGATGGAGAAAAGCACTTCTCCTTAACATTTGAAGTCAATGGTTTAGACGCGCTAGAAAGCTTACATAGAGAATTATCAGCAAGAGAAGTAGTAGTAGGCCACATTGAAAACAGAGGACATGCAGGGAGAAATTTTGTGTTTTCGGATATAGATGGCAACCTATTTGATGTATGGAGTGAACTGAGTCAGGAATTTAAAGAAAAGTATTTATAGAGGAGAGTATGAGATGCTTTCAAGAAATGAACGCATAAATTCTCCACATCGGAGAGAGATAGTCGAATTCGTGCCGCTTATCAAAACGGGTCAAGAAAAATTTTTAACGCACCTCAAGATATTTTTCAGGATTAAAACTGAAAATAAAGGGGAGAAGAAGAATAAAAGTGGAATATTTTATAGGAATTGTCCCACCTGAAGAATATTTAGAACGAATTGAGCATTTTCAAAATAAATGGATTAAACGATCAGGTGTAGAGCCTCACATAACTTTAAAGGCGCAAGGCGGACTAACTCCAGATAAAAAATGGATAGACAAAGTACAAAAAGTGTGTGATACTTTCAAACCATTCCAGGTCTCGTTAGATAAGCCAAAGTATTTTGGTGATCACATTTTATATTTGAGTGTTGTCTCACATCATTTACACAAATTGCATCAAGAAATAGTGCAAGTGATTTCACCGTCAGAAGACTTAATAGAACATTATTTTGAACTCGAAGCCTTTGTACCTCACTTAACTCTGGGGAAAGAACAATACGGCGGAAACATTTCTACTGGTCTTTCTAAAAAAGAGCTAAAAGAAATGGAAAGATTAGCAGATAAAGAGTTAACACCATATCCTCATTTTGAAGTGAATTTTATTAGAGTGTATGAATTAAACATCGAAATGCAGAGATATGAAAGATATATAGACATCTCTTTAAGTAATTGAGGCTGGGACATATCTAAACTGCTTAACAAAAAAATCGAACGATGTGCTAATTTAGCGAAGTATATTTCCGCAGCGGTTGTCTCTGCTATTTCCTTCGGTTTTTCTTTTCAGCAAACGCATTTGTCCCAGTGTCTTTTCTTATCCACTTCTTAAAGGCTAGGTCCTAAGCTGCCTCTTCAATAACAAACAGAAAAGATAATGGTCCTTTTTCACTGTAATATAAATAGACACTCATCTCTGTTTCCTTAGGTGAATATGTTTATTCTTATAGACGTCATATTTATATGGGGGAATAGGGATGGGCTATTATGTTAAGGTGGAATTGGATGTACATTTATATGTAGAAGATATAAATCCAAATGGTAAAAAGGCAATTGTCTTTTTACATGGCTGGCCATTAAACCATGAGCAATTTGAGTATCAGTTTGATGTTCTCCCTGAAATGGGGTATCGTTGTATCGGCATTGACTGGAGAGGCTTTGGGAAGTCTGACAAACCAATCGATGGCTACAATTATGATCGATTAGCAGAAGATATTCGAGTAATCGTTCATGCACTTCAATTACATAACTTTATTCTTGTAGGTCATTCAACAGGTGGGGCGATTGCAATTCGGTATATGTCAAAGTTTAACGGCTACGGAGTGTCCAAACTGGTGCTTGTAGACGCTGCAGCTCCTGTAGGATTTACTGCAGAAACGGCGACTAGTTTTCTTGCTCTTGCATTAAATGACCGTCCAAAGATGATGCGAGAAGTAACTGAAACGTTTTTCTTTCAATATATAACACCTCCATTTTCTAATTGGTTTATGCAACTGGGATTACAAGCAGCGGGTTGGTCAACAGCAGCAATAATCAAGACGCTAAGAGATGAGACACTTTATCAGGATTTGCAGCATATCATTGCTCCAACTTTAATCATTCACGGTGTTCACGATAGAGTAATCCCGTTTGCACAGGCTGAGGAGCTTAACCAACAAATCAGAAATTCACAGCTTGTTCCATTTCATTACAGTGGTCATGGTCCGTTCTGGGAAGAACGTGGAAAGTTCAATGAGCTATTGAAGCAATACATTGGTTGATGGCACTGCTACACCTTGGGGAAGAAGGAAGAGGTTGGGACAAAAGTGTTTAATCAAAAGATAAATCAGCACGTTGCCTAATGGAGAAATAGCTCAAGTAAATATTGTTATTGTTATTGTTATGCACGAATTTTCTGGATAATAAGAAGCTTTTGTTCCGTTAAAGGGCAGGTTAATTCCATAATCGAAAGGAAAAAGGTATATAGAAAGGGAACTATTTGAAATGCCGGATTAAATAAAGGGGAGAAGGATATGAGTAAATCATTTATTGAACAAGTACATTATATTAGAATTCCTGTAAAAGATTTAGAACTGTCTACACAATGGTATAGAGATGTATTAGGGCTCGAGTTACTAAACAATACTGAGGAACTTGCGATTTTAAAAGTAAATGAAGGACCTTTCTTACTTATCTTAGTTCCAACCGAAGATGAAACATTTGCACATTTTACAATTGATGATAGACAAGAATTTAGCATTGGCTTTACAAGTCCAGAATTATCTAAATTCCATCAACACTTAATGGATAATCAAGTTAAGGTCGAGGATATAAAAGAAGATAATGGTCATACCTTTTTCCACTTTTATGACCCAAATGGTAATAAACTTCAAGTACACTGGTAAGATTATCCTGAAATAAATTACTTTATTTTATTAACAGGTGCTTTAACGGAATAAGAACGAGGATGGGGCAATAGTTTTTCTCAAAAGCAAAACCCGAACTTTAACTAGCGGAGAAACACCGCTCCGGAAATACACTACGCTTTCCGCGGGCGCTGCTGAGCCTCCTCGTGCTTACGCACTGCGGGGTCTCACCTAGGCTTTTCATCCCGCAGGAGTCTCCGTGTATTTCCTCCGCTAATTTAGTACATTATTCGTCTTTTGATTCAAACTGTTTAGTTATGTCCCAGCCTCATATTTTTTGCCTGAAAAACAACAATACTATTTAACAAAGCCTTTGAATTGTACATTTAGTTATGTTCCAACCTGTAAATCTGCCTTACTCTTTCCACTTCGCCTTTTTGACAAACAATCCCTTGTAATAATGGAAATAGCCATAGATTAAATAGCTGTATGCAGTGGTCATTAGAACAGCAAGAAGAAGTAATGAATGATCAACAAACACATGAAGCAGCAAGATATTAACAATGATCGGTGCAAGAACAGCAAGAGTTAATGGGATAAAAAGATTCCATAGCAGTAACACTCCACCAATTACTTCTAAACTTTTCTCTGCCAGTAATAAATAATCAAATATAAATAAGGCCATTGCTTCTGGACTTGTTGCTATAAAGGGATCTAAACCAAAGTAAACGAAATACCCATTAATCCCTGCAACAAAAAATACAATTCCAAGGAATATCCTGCTGGCGTGCATCCATCCTTTCTTCATTTTCTTCCACCTCCTTTTCATTTGGTGATAAAGAAAAACAGTGAAAAGGGACCTAACAGCACATCTTTACTTGCATTTTACCATATAATCCATTTATTCTACAGTAAAATTTAGACTAGTCTGAAAACAGGGTGCACTGTAAATTAAATGGATAACGTCACTTGACAGAAAATAAAATGCTATGTATCATATAAAAAAAGAGTTATAGATTGCTTTAGCATCTAGTTAAATCTTTGCATTTGACTATATGAAAAAGTAAATGTATATCGAACGGATTAAGATAATAGGTAGGTAGACGAGTAAAACCCATTCTTGGTGCGTTAATCGTAAACCGACAATTTTCCATGACTTGGACATAGAGTATGTCTAAGCTGTTAAATTGTCGGTTTTTTGTTGTTTGGAGGAATTTTTATGGCAGATCTTTTTAGTATAGGACTTTTACCAACTTTATATTTTATCGTAATAGGAATCAGTGTAATTAGTGCATTTCTATTAATATTACCGAAAACGCCTTTGCAGTATATTCCAATTCATGTCGCTATTATGTTGTTTCCGCCAATATTAGCTTTCCTGGAATTGTTGTTTAACCATGGTCCAATCATAAACGGGATGTTTCGTATGGATTCTTTATCGTGGTTACTGTCTTGCTTTGTACTCACGGTAGGTGTCATCGTCCAGAAATTCTCCATTCACTATATGTTAGGCGATAACGCTTATCGAAAGTATTTCGCATTGCTATCCTTAACAACCATAGCAAATTCTTTTATATGGTTTAGTGAGAATATTCGATTAATTGCCTTGTTCTGGGGGTTAACAATAGTTGGACTTATCGGCTTAATTCGGTTGCGAAAAGAATGGCAGATTGCTAGAAATGTCGCTGCTCTAACAGGTGGAATGTTTTTGATAAGCTGGCTGCTGCTAGTCGGCGCATTTATAGGTTTAGCAGAAATAACAGGACACTGGCAGTTAACTTCAATCCTGGAGGAAGATTTGACAGGTGGGGAGGAAACAGTGATAACGCTATGCATCGTTATTGCGATGTTAATTCCTGCAGCTCAAGTTCCTTTTCAACGTTGGCTGTTAAATTCAGTAGTAACACCAACTCCAGTGTCTGCTGTCATGCATGCAGGAATTGTCAATGTGGGAGCAATGATGCTAACCCGATTTGGACCTCTGTTTGACGGCTGGGTCGTCCAGCTTCTGTTAGTAATGGTTGCAAGTGTCTCCGTTTTAATTGGTACAGGAATCATGCTTGTCCAAGTTGATTATAAGCGCCAGCTAGTCGGTTCCACCATGGCGCAAATGGGATTTATGCTTGTTCAATGTGCTCTGGGAGCTTATGTTGCTGCCATCACGCATGCCATTCTTCACGGATTATTTAAAGCAACATTATTCTTAGAATCTGGGTTTGCGATTAAACAAGCGAGTACAAATCATAAACAGGAGGTACCTTCCTCACTTTGTAAACTAATGGCACTGACACTCGGAATGCTCGTTGGATTTGGTTTTTGGTTCACATCACCAGGAGCTGGTTATTCCATAGTGAGTTCGCTAATTGTCGGCTGGTCATTTACACTTGCTTTTGCTCAGTTATTCTCCATTCGAAACGGAAAAATGGGATTCGTTCTAAGCACCATCATTATGATTGCATCAGCAAGCCTGTTTATCATTACTCATTATGGATTCCAATGGCTGTTGGAAGAGACGTATCATGCTGATGCTCCATCATCCTTTTCTGTATTTATTATTTTGTTCGTCTTAATTATAGGGAGTCTTGTTGGTTGGTATATCGCCAATCATACATCATCTAAAGTATATCGGATGATGTATCTCTGGCTAGTGAAAATAGGAGAGCCAAAAACCGCTTCTATTGAAAAACATCCAAAATATTTATCTCAATTACTGTCTAAAGGAGGGGATTATCGATGAGCAGTGCTCTAATACATCAATATTGGACAAGGGAAGTTCCTTTTGAAATAAATGAAACGATCCAAGAGGCTAGTAAAGTTATCGTGCCTTATGGACCAATCACTGCATTTGCTGCTCGCCATCCTTGGGAGAAATTAGAAGAAGAAACATTTGCGAATGTAGCACGCCGTTTTAAGGAAGTAGTGGATGTGGATATACTTCCCAGCGAGACGGTTATTCAGGATGCATTAGCACGTGGTGATATTGATACTGGACATGTAGAAAAGCTGCTTAATCTATGGATCAGGCAGCAGAAGATTGATTTGCCTTTCGAACTTCAACAGGCTTATTGCTTTCATCAGTTGGATAGAAGCACTTCAAGCGAAAAGGCATTACCTATACAGAAGGAACTCACACAAACGCTTAAACCCTATCTTTCTTCTATGAAAGAGACAGTTGTAAATACGGCAAGCAAACAGCTGGAACGGCTAGGAAAAGGAAAGATAGCGAAAAACCTGGACAAGCAAATGATCAAATGGTCTAAGCTCTATTTGGATGATTCACAAGCTGTATGGAGACTTCCAGGAAAGGAAGAAGGTTTTTATAAGGCGTGGAAGCAGCTTATCGTGCATGATCCGGATATTCCAGCGTACGTCCAAATGCAACTAAAGGATTTGCCCGAGGAAGCTGAATTGGCATTATACGAAGCAATAAGAATTCTGGAAATCCCGCAAAACCTGGTACAAGGTTACTTGGAAGCTCATTTATTGGCATTACCTGGCTGGTCTGGGATGATGCTATGGCGTTCGGAGCAGTCTGCTAAAGATGCTTCTTTATTGAAGGAGTATCTAGCTGTACGGATTACTCTCGAGGTGGCCTTTATGATGCCATATCTTCCAATTGATTTAATAAAGGACAATGACACCGCGGAATTGGAGAATATTGTTCGTTCGTGGGAGAATTGGCTGAATTCTCATGATTGGTTAGCTCTATCAGAAAAAGAACAACAGGAACGGATAAAGCTTGCATATGCGTTTGATTCAGTAACGAAACAGAGTATTTGGTTAGAAGCATGGGAGAGGACATATGCAGATAAACTGAAGACTCATTTACAAAAAGGCTTCAGAACGAAGAAAGAAGAAGCAATGCCAGAAGCACAGTTTGCATTTTGTATTGATGTACGTTCTGAACCATTCCGGAGAGCACTTGAAAAAGCTGGCCCATTTGAAACGTTTGGTACTGCAGGCTTTTTTGGTCTTCCAATCGAAACTTGTAAGCTTGGTGAAGCAAAAACGCATCCTTCCTTACCAGTGATGAACAAGCCATCGTATCGTATAAAAGAAACGGCTGCAGAAGAAGCGCAAAAAGATTATCAGAGTCGTTTAGCAGCGGCCCTTTCGCCGTATCATACTTTCAAATCGATGAAGCTAAACTTAATGTCAAGTGTTATGCTGCCAGATATAAGTGGACCGTGGTTGGCTTTTAAGACGATGGCACGGAGCTTTCTGCCTAGTAAAACTGGCGTTGGGATACGAAAGGTAGCGAGCCGTTTGACAAACAAACCAGTGACAAAGCTTTCACTTGATCGCGTTTCTTATGCAGACGGAGAGCTTCCAACTGGTTTTACCGAAGAAGAGAAGGTATTCTATGCACGCCAGGCGTTACAAACAATGGGGCTAACAGAGAATTTTTCCAGTTTAGTAGTTATTTGCGGACATGCTAGTCATAGTACCAATAATCCGTATGCCTCTTCACTTGATTGTGGTGCTTGTGGAGGTGCATCGAGTGGATTTAATGCACGAGTTCTTGCAAACCTATGTAATCTTCCTGAAGTAAGAGCAGTCTTGCGTGAAGAAGGAATCGTTATCCCAGAAGAAACCGTATTTATTGCTGCCGAGCATATCACAACAACAGATGAGCTAAAGTTTATGGATATACCGGAACTCTCTGGAAAAGCTAAGATTGTGTTTGAAAATATTCAAACTATATTACCAGATGTCAGAGAAGAAGTGAATATGAGAAGAACAATGGAATTACCAAGCATCACTTCCTCGAATCCAATAAAGGAAACCATGAGACGTGCAGAAGATTGGAGTGAAACACGGCCTGAATGGGGGTTAGCTAAAAACGCGGCCTTTATTATTGGAAGCAGATCGATTAGTAAACATTCCAACTTACATGGCAGGGTATTCTTGCATAATTATGATTGGCAAAAGGATACAGACGGGGCGATTCTTCATAGCATTATTTCCGGTCCTGCAACAGTAACACAGTGGATTAATCTTCAGTACTATGCATCGACTGTTGCTCCGCATTATTATGGAAGTGGAAACAAAACAACGCAATCCGTTACTTCTGGCATTGGTGTGATGCAAGGCAATGGAAGTGATTTATTAACCGGTCTTCCATGGCAATCTGTGATGGAGTCAGATCGTGCTTTATACCATCAGCCACTGCGCCTGCTCATTGTAATCCAAGCACCATCCAGTTACGTAAAACGTTTGTTATCCAATCATCCTGCATTTAGGAAAAAAGTAGATAATAACTGGATTCACCTTGTGAGTATGGATGCAGACGGAAATTGGATAGAATGGTCCTCGTCTCAAGCTTAACTTCTTGCTTAAAATCATGTCATTTTACAGAGGATAGAAAAAAAGAGTAAAATATCAGTTGTAGTTAGAAATTGAAGGAGAGTACGAGATGGACAAATCAAAAGGCGCGTTAGAAGCGGAGGTTAGTCGGGCATTAACACAATGGGAGAAAAATTATCTCGGACGTGGTTCGCTTTCCGTTAAGTCAGATATTTTACGGGATATGATTATTGTCTCCTTGCGTGGAATCCTAACCCCCGCAGAATATGCCCTATGTAAAGACACAGAAGGAATGATTCCGGTGAAAGAATATCGAAACGGTTTAGTGGAGTCAGGTGTCGATGAATTAAAGGAAATTATATTAAGCTTAACGAATTTTGAAGTGTGCAGCTTTTATACGGATATCAGTACTAAGACAGGAGAAAGAATCATCGTTTTTAAGCTCACTGGTAATCTTGAAGAAACATTTGCATAACTGCTCCAATGATTTATGAAAAACAGCCTACCGTAAGTAGGCTGTTTATGATGATTAATAAAATCCTCCAAAGCCAAACCCATAACCTGGATAACCAAACCCATAGCCCGGATAACCAAACCCATAGCCTGGATAACCAAACCCATAACCTCCATATCCAAGAGCTGGATATAATAAGGCACTGCCTAGCAGTCCTCCTAATACCCCACCAATAAAAGGGCCGCCAAAGAAGGGACCACCAAAGAAGGGACCACCAAAGAAGGGTCTACCAAAGAAGGGTCTACCAAAAAATGGTCTTCCAAAGAAAGGTCTCGGCCCGAAAAATGGCCTGCGAAGTAAACTTTCATCATCTATGGATTCCATTTCTTGCTCATGCATTACGGGGTACTGGCGATATTGTTCATTCGTATAATTCATTTCATGCCCTGGTATTTGAGTATACTCTTGAGATTCTTTATTCGTATAGTTGTTTTCACTCATTTTATAAACCTCTTTTCATAAAAATTAACCTTATTGTTAAGTTCCATACATTGTATTAAGGAGAATGGGAAATGTAGCCTGTTTACCTAGTTTCTTGTTTGAGGTTAATTGAAACTGAAAATTCCGATTGTTCCGAATAGTGCTTTGTAAAAGGGATGATCTATGTTAGGATAAATAAATGTTTACATGCACGTAGGGTAGTTTAGAAAAAAGAAGCACTTCTTTACATAAATGGGAAAAGAGGGTGGCAAATGCTGAAAATACTAGAAACAGAGAGATTATATTTAAGAGAACTGGCACTCAGTGATGCAAAAGAGCTATCGAAAGTGCTTTCCGATCCAGAATCCATGCAATATTATCCTGAACCATTTGATTCGGAAAGGGTAGAGAGATGGATTCATTTGAATATGGATCATTATAAAAGGTATCACCATGGCTTATGGGCAGTTATTTTGAAAGATAGGGATATATTCATTGGGGATTGTGGTATAACTATGCAAGTTGTAGATAGGGAAACCGTGCCAGAGATTGGTTTTCATATTATTAAAAGCTATTGGAATAGAGGATATGCAACAGAGGCTGCATTGGCATGTAAGGATTATGCCTTTCACGTTTTACAATTTCCCAAGGTGTTTTCTTATACTAACATAAATAATGTCCCATCACAGAAGGTAGCAAAAAAAATAGGGATGCAAGAATATAAGATATTCGAAAAAAATGGGGAAAGGCAAATCGCTTATGTAGCGGTTAATTCACAGAAATCGTCTAAGAAATTGGAAAGTACATCCTGATGGAGTGGGGAAGACCTGGCTTCCATTCCATTTTTAGAGCTCTTTTCTTGTAGTACAGACACTCAGTGGGAGCGGAGACTCCCCCACTGAGTCAAATTAGACTTTATTTTTCTCTTACAACTGTACCTGTATAGCGATCATGAGGCATAGCAGCGCCGTTTTCACCTTCAAAAGCTTCTCGATCCTTAAAATAATCCAACGTGCTTAGTGTATCACGATATGCTATCCTTTTCACAATTTGACAAGAGTTTAGATCTTTGCCATCCTTACTTTCCAGTGCAAGTCCCATTGCCTTGTAACCTACTGTTTGTCCACAAGTACGCATCTGCGCATACTCGAGCGACCACATTACTACTGTAGGAGTAACTACCGTATGTACAAATTCGTTTTTTACCTTTTTGCGCAGGAAGTATTCCACACCTAAAGAAAGAATACCAGACACAACGCCATCTATCATAACAGCCTTAGTACGCTTTTTTGTAAGATCCTTCAACTTATTTCCTCCTCTATATATCTATCATCTCCATTTCATTATTAGATAATTTCTTAAATTTTTCAATCTTTATGTTAGACTATAGAAAAAACGGAGATTAAATGCCAAGCTATCTCTATTAATTTAATATGGCCAAAGTTAGACAGGGAGAATGGGGGATAAGGTTGAAAGTAAACATTGAAAAACCGGATATAACACACACCGAGGCTATTGCAGCTATTTGTGCAGCAGGGTGGAGACAAACAGTTGAAGGAGTATTAAGTGAAGCGTATATAGCGGATAATATCTTAAAATGGTATAGCAATCAGAAAGTAAAGGAAGACATTAAAAGGGAATCCTATACCTATATTGCAAGGATAGATGATGTGGTGGTTGGTGTCATTGGCGGTGGGATTACTACAGCTGGCATTGGAGAGATATATGTATTATATGTGAAAGAGGAGCACCGTTATCATGGCGTAGGGAGAAAACTGCTAGATGCGCTTACTGAAGAGCAGATGGAGAAAGGTGCCAAGGAGCAATGGGTATCGGTTCAAGAAGGTAACCAGCGAGGGATCCCTTTTTACGAATCAAGGGGATTTATATATGAAAAGAAAAAAGTCACAACCGTACATACAGGAGAAGAACAAGTTTCACTGAGGTATAGGAGAGAACTCATCCATAATTAAATTCTTATAAATCCCGAAAAAAACAGTAATAAGGAACTTATAAAGTACATATCGGTCCGAAATAGATGTTCCTAATGATAATGCATTTTATGAAAGTGAAAAAAACAAGACTTAGAGACGAAACCTCCTAAGTCTTGTTTTTTCATAAATAAGTGTGCTGTATTTCTGGCCAGATAAATTATTCTATCTAGTCTCTAGGCTTTTTGATTTAATTGGCTTTCCTGTTCCGATCTTAATGTTATCATCTGAAGGGGTCGCCCGTTTCATAAAGAAAGCGAGAATAAGAGCAATGACTATAACAAAGGTCGAAATCAGGAATGCATCATTTATCCCACCAAGTAAGGCTTCCATGGAGATTTGCTGCTGCATTTCAGCGGAAGGTTGTCCTCCCGCTTCTGCAATCAATTGATTTGTGTACAGTTTCTCGCGGGTCGACATGATCGTAATAATAACTGCCGTACCAATCGCTGCGGAAACCTGGTTTAATGTATTGTTCATTGCTGTACCATGTGGATAGAAGCTTGCCGGCAATTGGTTTAAGCCATTTGTTTGAACCGGCATCATAACCATGGATAAACCAAACATACGAACAGCATGGACCGTCATTAAATAATAATAACCTGTTTCAAAGGTTAAATTACTAAGTAAGTAGGTGGTTACAAGAACAATCGTCAGTCCACTTATAGCTAGGATTTTTCCACCGTATCTGTCAAACAGCTTCCCAGTTATCGGTGACATAGCGGCATTGACAAGGGCACCTGGCAGAAGCATTAATCCTGCATTCATTGGAGAAATGCCTAAAAGTGTCTGGACATAGATTGGCAGGAGCATAAAGCCTGAAAACATTGCGATATTAATAACAATCATAATAATCGCTGCCAGTGTAAACATCGGATATCCAAAGACTTTAAAGTTCAGCATAGGTTGCTGTAATGTAGATTGACGGCGAACAAACCAAAATATTGAAAGTGCACCGATAACAATTGTTAAATATACTTGTGGACTGCTCCAGCCGACCGAACCAGCCATACTGAATCCATATAATAGTCCACCAAATCCAATCGTTGATAATACGACAGAGAAGCTATCCAAACGGATATTTACTTTTTCTTTTTTATCTTTTAATAAGAAGAATCCGATGAAGAAGATAATCACTGCAACGGGACCGATAAAGTGGAAAAGCATTCTCCAGTCATAATGCTCGATAATCCAGCCAGACAATGTCGGACCAATTGCAGGTGCGAACATTAGGATCAGTCCCAGCATCCCCATTGCTGTTCCGCGCTTAGCGATAGGGAAGGCAACAAGGATAACGTTCATTAAAAGCGGCATCATTATCGCTGAACCGGATGCCTGAATCATTCTTCCTGTTAATAAAATAGAAAAGGCAGGGGCAAATCCGGCCAGGATAGTTCCGATCGTAAATAATCCCAATGAAACTAAAAATAAACGACGAACAGAAAATTTCTGAATGAGAAATGCGGTCGTAGGTATGAGAATTCCATTTACCAGCATAAATCCTGTTGTCAGCCATTGAACGGTTGCCGTGTCAACATGTAAATCAGCCATGATGGAAGGTAAAGCAACGTTCAATAAAGTATTATTTAAAAATGAAATAAAAGCACCAATCATCAATATAGCAAGAATGCCATATGGTGGACGATTGGTCTGATCAATGGAATGACTCACTTTGTTTCCCCCTCTATACTGTTAGTCCAATATTGTGCTGTTAAGCATTCGCAAACTATATCTTATAACAACCTCTTTTATATTGCAATATATAAAGACTTTAATCTATAATTATATATTTTTGTAAATAGAGTGTAATTTTAGTTTGAACTGCTGGTCTAATTTTCATCAAAAAAGGTTAAAGAGAGGTTGTCCCTCTACTTTAACCTTTTTCATTATATTTGATTCCTTCTTTATAAAGAAGGGAAGATAATAATTACTTTAGTAGTTGATTTTTCCACGTATTTCTCCATTTGGGTGATTCTTAGTATGGATATTAACATAAGCCTTACCAGTTAACATCAAATCCGTTAATTCCGAAATAGTCTTTCCTTTTAAAGGTCCAGCTAAATCAGCATTTGTAATAAACCCTTCTTTTCCATCTTCTGTTAGTTCTTGATTATTTATTAATTCCACTACGGTTGGCCCAATAATATTCCTTCTGCCAACCTGTATGGTTGCTTGTGTAATATTTCTTATTCCTTCGAGATCAATTCGGTATCTCATTTTATCTGAGTTCTTCTCTATATAGAATAATGCTACACCTTCAGCGTTGGTATGGACTGGGGGAACCTCTTGACTTCCAACTAATTCTGCCATGTAAAATGCTTCATGCATTCCATTTCCTCCTTTTTTTCCTCCTATATTCTATAGTATTAAGAGGAATAGGACCTTTCCTGTACGGCTATCCTTATTGAGTGCTCTCTGGAGAAAATTGGCTTGTGTCAACGGATGACAGATGCACAAAAAATAAATTACAAGACAGCAGGTGCAGATGATTCTACTTCATATAACGTCATATTCCCCAATCCATTTGCAGGACGGATTTTATTTTTTTTACGTTGTCTTCTCCAATATGTTCCATGATTTTATTCTCCAGTTCGGCTTTTAATGACATATTCTTCTCATAGCATTCTTCGCCGAATTTGGTTAATCGTAAGTACTTGTGCTTTTTGTTATTTTCTACATTAAATACTTCAACCAATCCTTTTGCTTGCAGTTGTTTAATAAATTTATGTGTCGCCTGTCTGGAAATATCAACCTGCTTTGCTACATGCGCAATGGTAGGCTGCTTTTTATAAACCCTTGCCAGGATAAACCACTCAGAATTGGCTAAATAGATATTACTGTTATCGTTCCATTTTTTTTCAGCGATGCGACGAAGGTAAAGATGTCTCTCACTCAGAAGATCGATTAAATCTAAGTCACGCCATTCAGAATCCAATCTTTTCAACTCCCAATATAAAGTCGCCTCTACTATACATAAGCGTTCCACCATTGTCAACTAAGTTGACAAATTTTGTTTTGAAGCGTATAATTATAATGTAAACTTAGTTGACGATGATAAAAGGAGTAATGTCATGTTTAATATTGGTGATACCATTATTTATTCGGTTCATGGTTTGTGTAAAATCGACGATATTTGTGAAAAACCATATCACGGTGAGACTAAAACCTATTACGTGTTGCATCCTATGAATGATGAGAGGTTAACGATTTCTACGCCGGTAGATAATGATAAGGTCTTAATGTTGAAGATGATGACGGAAGAAGAAGCAACTATTGTATTGGAATCCTTCAAAGATCCAGGAATTGCTTGGATTGAAGATGTTAAGAAACGGAATAAAAATTATAAACAATTAATTAAATCGGGAGACCGTAAAGAAATCTCCAAAGTAGCGAGCACCCTTATGCAAAGAGAGGCAGAGGCAAAAGCATCCAATAAACGTCTTTATGATCAGGACCGCAAGCTTCTAACTACCATTCAATCGATATTATTTAAAGAATTAGCTACATCTTTAGATACGACGTATGAGAACATAGAAAATAAAGTCCACCAGCTAGTAGCTGCAGCAAACCAACACTCTGTTAAATAATAAAAATGGAGCAGAAAGCGTAGGGAAATCATTATGGTCATACTATATGTAACAGCAGGCTGTACATCCTGCAAAAAAGCAAAAAGCTGGTTTCTGGAACATGATATTCCATTTATAGAAAGAAATGTATCGAGTGATATATTAACTTTTAAGGAGTTTAAAGAAATCTTACGGCTATCGGATGATGGTACGGATGATATTCTTTCTACGAATTCAAAAGTTTTTCAAAGCATAGATGTTGACCTGGAACAGCTTGGTCTAAAGGAATTATACCGTTTTATCTTAAAGAAACCGACACTATTAAAATTTCCAATTATTCATGATGAAAAGCATTTTCTAGTAGGATACAATGAACACCAAATTCGCAGGTTTATCCCACGCTCCATCCGCAACGCTCTACTCCATGATGCTCAAAAAGTATAGGGTATGTTAGAAATGCTAGGGGGTTAGACATAACTAAAATGCTTAACCAAAAGATGAACAATGTACTAATTTAGCGGAGGAAATATACGTAGACTCCTCGAAAAAGAAAAACACTTTTTCTTCGTGCGATGTATTGCTGCCGAAGCATTCCTTGTCCTACGGGAGGATAGGCCTAGGTGAGACCCCGCAGTGCGTTAGCACGAGGAGGCTCAGCAGCCGCCCGTGGAAAGCGAAGTATATTTCCGTAGCGGGTGTCTCCGCTATTTCGTTTTTTTCTTTAAAGCAAACACATTTTCCAGCCTCTAGCATTTTAGTTTTGACTATTAGATATGCAATAGATGTAAAAAGAAAGCAAAATAGAAAGTCGCTCTGAAAAGAAAGTTTAATATGATTCGACGGAATTTATGATTGTCCAATCAGCTTCCTTCATATATGATATATAAGTAAAAAGATTTTATATGGGGAGTATACGAATGGAAATTATTGAATTATTGAAAGCAGTGATCCTTGGCCTGGTTGAGGGTTTAACGGAATTTGCCCCAGTTTCATCAACTGGTCATATGATTTTAGTTGACGATATGTGGCTCAGATCCACTGAATTTCTCGGACAATACACAGCAAACACGTTTAAAATTGTGATACAACTTGGTTCGATTCTTGCGGTAACTATTGTTTTTAAAGACAGATTTATAGAATTACTGGGATTGTATCGACTTAGTAAAAAAAGAACCTATGTCGTGAAGAAAAACAACCATCTGAAACTGTCACATGTTATTGTAGGATTGATTCCTGCAGGGGTCCTTGGGTTGTTGTTTGAGGATTTTATCGATGAGCATTTATTTACAACAAAAACCGTATTAATCGGACTATTGATTGGCGCGCTGTTTATGATCTTTGCTGATTTAGCTCGTCCGAAAACGCCACGAATTGAGTCGGTTGACCAAATCGGTTATAAACAGGCATTTACAGTGGGATTGATTCAGTGCTTATCACTTTGGCCAGGATTTTCTCGCTCAGGAGCTACCATCTCAGGTGGGGTATTAACTGGAATGAGTCACCGTGCGGCTTCGGATTTTACATTTATTATGGCTGTTCCGATTATGGCCGGAGCAAGTGGATTGTCACTTATTAAAAACTGGCAGTACTTTACATTAGATGCCTTGCCTTTCTTTATTGTAGGATTTATTAGTGCATTTATCTTTGCACTGATATCGATTCGATTCTTCTTGAAATTGATTAATCGAATTAAACTGATTCCATTTGCCATTTATCGTATCGTGCTAGTGGCAGTGATTTACTTTTTATATTTTTAAAAGGTTATTCTACAATACAAATATAATAATGATTTACCATAATAATAGCAGAAGAATTCTACATGAATTTACTTCTGCTATTTTTTGTTGTTCTGTTTTATACAAAGCAAAAAGAAAAAAACAGTCCGTTTTGCAACCGAACAAGCGGTGTCATATATAGAAGGAGCCTATTTTTCATTTTTTATGTAAAATTTACTTTACTTCATGTATAGTTTATTTTACAATATGTATAGAAGAGTTAAACTTTTCTGAAAACTACACGATCGTCATTATGCCATTGAGTAGATTGCCAAAAAAAATCAGGAGGAAGAAAATGACCTATCAAGTGAAAAAGAATATTGTCATGTTGATAAGTTCAATTTTGATTTTCGGGGTGTATAGCTGGTTCCTTTTCCAAGAATTCCATCAAAGATCTATGGAATCGACGGAAATGTTGGTGTTTTTCGCTACAGGTATTCTAATATTAATTCCCATTAACATTGCAGCTACCATTGTTATTCATATTCTTTTTAATATCATCAATACCATAACGACTAGCGAAAAAGAACCATCATTTACTGATGAACTCGATAAGATAATTGAATTGAAAGCATTGAAAATCGGACATTTCATTTTTATCATTGGTTTTGTCATTGCACTGCTTTCCATAGTGTGGGGAGCAAGTCCAACGTTAATGTTCATTATCTTATATGTTTCTGGATTTATATCAGATATATCTGGAAATATTACGTCTCTATATCTATATTCGAAAGGAGTCTGAAATGAAGAAAGGTCATATTCACAATAACATACGAAGTCTACGGTTTACTCATAACGAGATGACACAGCAGCAATTAGCAGATAGAGTGGGTGTGACTCGGCAAACCATTGTTTCTATTGAAAAGGGGAATTATTCCCCGTCATTAGAATTAGCATTCCGCATTGCTCGCCTTTTTGACCTAACGATAGAGGAAGTCTTTACATTTAGTGAAGACTAGTTGTTTCCTTATTAGGGTGAAGGAATAAAGACGAAGGCTATGGATTGCCTAAAAAAATAGTGTCAAAAGGTTTTTGTATCGTTGAAAAATAATCCTCATCCTTCATCCTAGTTTTTATTGACGGGTTGAATAAGCCGTTTAAATAAGAACTCTATAAATCAATGTTGTAAAAGTCTCTTAGAACAACGATTCCTTATTTTATGGATGAATATTAACCCGTGTTCCGATGGGGATAGTCCTTGCCAACTCCTCTACATCCTGATTATGCATACGAATACATCCTCTAGATACAGCTTTACCTATAGAACTCGGATCGTTAGTACCATGGATTCCATAGTTTTCTTTCGATAAACTCATCCACATCGTTCCAAAGGGACCACCGGGATTTAGAGCTTTATTGATAACAATGAAAGTTCCTACTGGTGTTTGGTGCAAGATTCTTCCAACTGCAATTGGATATTGCTTCTGTAATACACCATTTCTCAATAGCCTCAACCGTTTATTATTAGTAGAAATATCAATATGATAAGGGAGGGTAGAAGGGTCCGGAAAACCTGGAATACCGATAAATTGTCCAGGATAGATAAGATTTGGATTAATATTGGGATTTGCTCTGATAATGGTAGCAATAGGTGTGCGATAATCTCTTGCTATTTGATTTAATGTTTCACCCGGTTTTACAGTATGAATCATTGTAAGACCTCCTTAGGTTTATGCCATGTCATATTTATTTTTATGAAGATGAGCAATAAGGGTTCTTCTACAATGAATATTAATTTATAAAAAAGGTGGGGGAATGAGGATGAAAGCAGTTGTAACAATGAAATATGGTTCACCAGAAATGCTTCAGCTTAGAGAGGTTGATAAACCAGTACCCGATGATAATCAAGTGCTCGTCAAAGTACACGCCGCGTCATTAAATAAAGGAAATATAGTCATGTTGCGAGGTGAGCCTGTTCTTGCACGCCCTTTCATTGGTCTAACAAAGCCAAAACACCCCATTCCTGGCGGTGATATGGCCGGGATTGTTGAAGCTGTTGGAAAGAATATCAAAGACTTCCAAGTGGGGGACGAAGTATTTGGCGACTTGTCGGCTAGCGGCTGGGGGTCTTATGCTGAGTATGTTGTCGCTCCAGAGAAAGCACTTGTTAAAAAGCCTCGTAATCTTTCATTTGAAGAGGCTGCTAGCGTCCCAATGGCCGCAGTAACTGCATTACAGGGGCTAAAGAAAGGAAATATCAAGCAAGGGGAGAGGGTGCTGATTTATGGTGCATCCGGTGGAGTAGGCACCTTTGCTGTACAAATTGCGAAGGCATATGGAGCAGAAGTGACAGCATTTTGCAGTGAGCAGAAAAAAGAAACGGTAGAGTCGCTTGGGGCAGATCACGTATATGATTATAAGAAAGAAGATTTAACCAATCATACAGCAAGATATGACCTGATAATTGGGGTCAATGGCTACCAACCCATTTCTGTTTATAAACGTGCACTAAGCCAGGCTGGGAGGTATGTGATGATAGGTGGATCAACTGAAAAATTATATGAATCGATGTTTTTAGGAGCGTGGCACTCTTTGTTTGGAAAAAAGAAAATGACGAATTTACTGCAACGGGCAAATAAAGAGGACTTGGAAGAAATTCGGAAGCTGCTGGAAAGAGAGAAGCTGAACCCCGTTATAGATAGAGTTTTTCCGCTAAACGACATTCAGAATGCTTTTCGTTATATGGAAGAAGGGCATGCGAAAGGCAAGGTTGTTATTACGATATAATGGTTAGTTATTTAATATAGAAGGGAAATAAGCGAATGAACCAGCATAAGTTCAACGCTAGAATTCTTGGGGTGCTATATATTGTTGCTGCTGCAGCTTCAATCATCGGTCTCCTTTTATATGATCCGATTTTAAATCATGCAAACTATCTTGTCGCGGGTGCGGAAAATAAAAACCAGATTATATTGGGGGCTTTATTTGAATTACTATTGGCCTGTTCTGCAATAGGAACCGCGATTATGTTTTTTCCGTACCTAAGAAAACAGAATGAAAGTATCGCTCTAGGGTATTTATGTTTCCGCTTTTTCGAAGCAATACTGATTGTTGTTGGAATACTCTGCGTGATCTCCATCTTAGGATTAGGTTTAGAATACGTAAGTTTAGCAGATCCAAATACTAGTGCATTTCAAGCATCGGCAGTACCGTTTTTAACGATTCATGAATGGACGTTTATGCTTGGTCCAAACTTCATGCTTGGTATAAACACTTTCATGTACAGTTATTTACTTTTTCGTTCCAAGCTTGTTCCAAGATCGCTTTCCATCATTGGTCTTGTTGGATCGTTCTCCGTATTTGCTGCAGCATTGTTAATCATGTTTGACATCATTGAACAGGTATCTGTTTGGGGAGGGTTGCTGGCCCTTCCAATCGCGGCATTTGAAATGACGCTAGCTTTCTGGTTGATTGTAAAGGGATTTAATTTACAAACACTTTAATCTGTTAAGAGTGTGCATCTAGATAGAGAGAGTTGGACTGATTACTTGTTTGAAAGAGTTAAGATAAAATAAAAATGAGTAAAAAAGAGCAGTTTTTAGCTTTTTTTACTCATTTTTATTGTAAATTCTCATTAGGAATTATAGATCGAGGTAAGCCATAATATGGTAATTATTAATAACGTGATTTACCCTTCTTTTTTTCTTTCCTTTGCTTATATGCTAACCAAGCCGTTTTTAAGGAAGAATAGGTACCGACAGCTGCAGCTCCATAAAAGGCACCCATAAAAAGGCCAGCCCATAAATTTCCTCTATGGCTAATAAAAATAGAAATTAAAAATCCTAAGATGCTCGCTATCGTTGGAAAATATTGACGAGGTATGGGAAGCAGTTTAAAACATTGAGTTAATATAACAACAGCTGGTACAGCAATAACTCCATCCCAAAAATTAGTATGAATGGTTGGAAAGTCCAAAATATCCCTCCTATTTTTCCTTAATATGCCTTATAACAAGAAAAGTATAACCACTATACAGAGTAAAAACGAAAAATAGTAGTGTGAAAATAAATATGCAATAGCTGCAGAGGGGATAGAGCACTTATTTAAAAAGATCACCAATACATTGGTAAGAATACTCTCCTTTTACTGACTGTTATGAAAGCAATTATGCTATAATCCAACTGTCGAACAATTTTCATTGTTATAGACAATATTCGTTTAGGAGGTAGTTATTATGAAAAATAATTGCTTAACACTTTATAAGGGGAGTACGAGAAACTAATTAAACGGTTTAGCGTTCCCCAAATTCGAAAGGGGAAAATGATTTGAATCAAATATTATTAGTTATTGATGCACAGCAGGAATTACTGGATGGAAATCAAGAAGTTAGTCCCATTTACAATAAGGAGCAGCTAATCAGGAATATAAATAAAGTGATTGATAAAGCTAGTCAAAAAGGTGTTCCGATTGCGTTTGTAAGGGATCTCGATGTTGCTGAAGGAGAAGGTAGCGGTTTTCAAATCCACAGTGAAATCCATGTACCGGTTGAAGCAAGAATTTTCGATAAGTCTGCAACAAATTCCTTTTATAAAACAGGTCTGCTTGAATATTTAAAATCACAGCATATAGAACATATTGTGATGATGGGCTGTGAAACACAGCACTGTATGGATAGTGCAGTCAGAACTGCAACCATTAGCGGATTTGATGTAACGTTAGTGGAGGACGGACATTCGACATTAGGCAATGACGTTTTGAGTGCAGAACAAATTATAAAGCACCACAACACCACCCTTCACGGTCACTATAATGTGGACCATTTTTCTATTGTAAGAAATTCAGAGGAAGACTTATTTGATCCAACGCATTATTATTATAGGGAAAATGAGTAGTAGATTTAATATTGTAATGCTCATTGTGCGAAGGCAATCTTGTGAGTGGGCCAAGTATTAATAATTGGTAGGAATGACGATATTGTGAATGAGGCTGGGACATAACTAAATGTTTTAATCTAAAAGACGAACGAAGCACCAAATTAGTGGAGGAAATATACGTAGACTCCTCGAAAAAGAAAAGCACTTTTTCTTCGTGCGATGTATCGCTGCCGAAGCCTTCCTTGTCCTGCGGGAAAAGCAACAAGCGAAGACCCCGCAGGAAGTGCAAAAGGTTCAAAGGCTAAGATCGCCCCTTCCTGGGGCAACGCCTTTATGACCAACGTCCTGTTGGCCCGAGGCTGAGACGTTGCCCGCGGAAAGCGAAGTATATTTCCGGAACGGTATTTCTCCACTAAGCATCGTTCGGATTTTTCTTTTTGATGAAACACTTTTGACCCAGGCTCATTTGATTCTATTCATTCACTTCAATGAGAATAAAATAGTACCAATGAAATAACCAAAATAAGCAAGAATAATCCCGAAACCATATGTAATTAGCAAATAAAAGATAAATAGTCTTATTCGTTTTTGTATATAAAGACGAGTCAATTCTAGTTTTACAGTAGAGAAGGTAGTAAATGCTCCCAAAAATCCAGTTCCAAATAGGAGAGCTATGAATATATCGGCTTTTATCCCTGTTATGATACCTAATAGAAAGGCTCCAGTTAAATTTACAGTTAGAGTTCCAATAGGGAGTCGGGATAATGTCTTCTTATTGAGATGCTTGCTAATGGAAAAACGGCCAATTGCCCCCAAAAAACCTCCAGCACCAACTATAAATATATGTAAAAACGTCAAGTCTTTTGGACCTCCTCACTTTCCATATCAAATCCTAACCTGCTCATGATCAATCCCCCAGTAATACTGATAAAAACATATAGAAATCCTAAGAAAAGATTTTCATTTCGAAACAATTCCACTGTCTCTACACTTAATGCTGAAAAAGTAGTAAAGGAGCCAACAAAACCCGTTCCAATTGCTGTTGTTAGATGAGATGGCAAAGTAGTTTTCCTAAATATTCTGGTAGTAAGCACAGCCAAAAGATAACTTCCAAATAGATTAATAAACAATGTGGCATAAGGGAAAGAACTAGCAGTAAAAAAGGTAACACCAATTAAATATCTTAAAATAGCCCCAAAAGCTCCAGCAATGCCAACCCAAAAATAAACCATTTCATCCCTCCTAATAAAAATGCAAATAAAATAACTTCTGCCAAGAAAGCAGAAGTGAGTTAGTGAATGGCAGTAAGGTGACAAACCTCAACTATGACCTTGCATTTTATTATTATATATCAGGTTTTCCTATAAAAGAAATATTTAGTGATATCCTAGTTCAAGCACCATGATCGATTGAAGTGTGAACTTTAAATAACATGAAGACAGAAATAGGATAGAAATAGAAAGCTGTCTGACTCAGCACCAGACAGCTTATAAATAGTGAATTAATCAGCAGGCTCTACCGGTCTTAGTTCGCTTTCAATTACCCACTTATGATTGAATACTTCTTCACCACCATTTGTGGGCTTAAAGTTAACCATATATACCGTTGTATCTTCAGCAGAATCAATGGTTGCTTCTGCTCCGTCCATTCCCTCCATATGATCTGCGTTTAGAGTAACTTCCGTACCTGGTTCTAATGGTTCTTCACCTGGGTTCTCAAGTTCTTCATGGATGACCCATTTATGGTTTTCGACAGGTTCACCACCATTTGTTGGCGTATAAGTTACTGCATATGCAGTCGTATCATATGCCTCTACTATTTTAGCCTCTGCACCTGTCATGCCTTCCATGTTCATATGTTCTGCCGTAATAATTGCTGTCGTGCCAAATTCATAGGTTGGATTCTCCGCCATATCTAACTCTTCAGGAACATCTCCATCACTGGACATATGCTCGGACATAGATTCATCAGAATTGCCATCGGCCGTTTCTTCATTTGATGTATTACTTTCATTGTTCATGCCTTCTTCTGTATTCGTTTCCTTATTATTTTGGTTTTCGTTATCCTCTGTTTCGCTGTTGTCACCTGTACAAGCGGCTAAAAGGAAGGAGACAATCAATAGGATCATCCCAAGTAAAAGTGTTTTGTTTTTCATTCTGTGTCCTCCTCAATTTTGTCTTATAAATCATAATACCCTTTGACAGTATCTTTATAACTTTCATGAGTGAGGAGGGTACTGAGGAAGCTGGGCATAAATAATAAGGCATAGAAAATATATAAGCAGGGAGAGTGGCTATTATAAAAATATAAAGAAATTTAATTTACATAAATACAATAGGGGGGTACGGTATGCTATAATTAATTTAAATGAAGATAAAATATTAGAAATGGAATAAAAAACGTTAAGCATAATGGTCAGGAATCCCTTAGTAGGGCGTTAATTTCTGTTGAAAGTCATAATCCTTAGCTGTACATACTCCATTACTGATTAAAAGGAGAAAAAATGAATATCCTTATTTATGTTTATAACGGTATAACAATGCTAGATGCCATTGGACCTTATGAAGTTCTACGGAATATCGATGGAGCAGAAGTAAACTTTGTTGCTGAAAAAATTGGAAGTATTACAGCAGATTCTGGCTTCATTGATTTAAACGTGAAGCATACTATCGATGATTACTCAGAAGCTGACATTTTGTTAATCCCCGGCTCTACTATCTCTTTTATGAAAGAGATGAAAAACAAAAACGTATTAAATTGGATCAAGGATATAGATAAAACTACAAAATGGACAACCTCTGTATGTACTGGATCGCTCATACTTGCTACAACAGGATTGCTAAGAGGGTTAAAAGCAACATCACATTGGAAGTCGATTCAACTATTAACTGATTATGGAGTAATTCCAACAAAAGATAGAATCGTAGAACAGGGGAAGTATCTCACTGCTGCAGGAGTATCTTCTGGAATAGATATGGCACTATATTTATCGTATCAACTTGTGGGGGAGAAGGAAACGAGAGCAATACAACTCACGATAGAATATGACCCTGACCCGATATTTGATTCGGGTAACTTGTCCAAAGCTGATAAAGCAACTAAGCATCTAGCTGAGAAAAAATTATCTAAGGTGGCTTTTAAAAGTCTTGGATTAATAGGAATGATGAATCATGCGAAAGGGATATTGAAGATGATGAAATAATAGTTTAATTGGTTTTGGGGGAAGTGAGAGCTAAGAAGAAGTGGCACAATGAAAGGTTACAGAAAATCAACTGAGAAGGTGCGAATATCGATGCAAACGAGGGTGGAATCACCGGGAGGCAGACTGCACCCGGCGTAAGAGAAGTAAAATCAGCACTTAATGTTACGATTATCCCATCCCACTAAAACGCTCCACCATATAGTCAATAAAATAACGACTGGAAATAGGCATTGTCTTTCTATTTCTAAAAGCAATTGCAATCGTCCTTACTATGGAATGCTCCATCTTCTTGGCAACCAGCTGGTAATTGACTTTCCGTAAGACAAGTTCAGGCAAGATGGAGATTCCTAAGCCATTCTCTACCATTGACATGATCGTGTAATCGTCGTGGACACGATATTGAATGTTGGGCTTAATCCCTTGCTCCTTAAAAATCTCCAATGGTTCACTTAGTTCTCCTTCATCGAGCAAAATAAATGGCTCATTCGCTATATCTTCCGCAGTTATCGTCTCTTGATCGACTAATGGGTGGTTGTATGGTAAAACGACGAGCATTTCGTCACTTGTTAATGAGATCGTTTCTAAATCAGTCACCGCATCAGGATTAACAAAGCCAAAGTCCACACTGCCTTCTTTAATATATTGAATAATACTTGTGTATTCCCCTTGCTGCAGATGAAAGTGAACAGAAGGGTAATTCTTCTTAAAATCCTTCATGAAAAGGGGCAGCCAGTTACTGGAGACACTCGAGAATGTACCGATTCGGATATTGGCATGCTCTAAACCTCGCATTTCTTTGCTCTTCTCCACCAGTTCTCGCTGCGCATAACACACTTTTTTAATATATGGAAGAAACTGTTCTCCATCTGGTGTAAGGCTGATGCCACTTCGTGAACGAAAAATTAGGGTAGTTGACAGCTCAGCTTCCATGGTTTGAATCACCTGGCTCACAGCTGATTGGGTATATCCCAAGTCATTTGCTGCTTTGGTGAAACTTCCTCTTTCAATGACTTTTAAGAAAATCTCATAACGGTTCATGCCAATCTCCTTCTCATTAATAGATTTGATATAATTATTATATATATTAATTTTACTAATGTAAAATAGTCTGATAGAATCAAAGGAATTTAGAACATCAGGAGGAAATGCAAATGAGTACATGGAGAGAAGGGGCAGTAAATGGGATTCCAATTGCGCTTGGATACTTAGCAGTCTCTTTTAGTTTTGGGATATTGGCAAAAAATGCGGGACTCTCTGCAATGGATGCTGTAATCATGTCAGGGACAAGCCTTACTTCAGCTGGACAATTTGCTGGTCTTACGCTGATCGCAACCTCAGCCGCCTTAATGGAAGTAATTTTCGCACAGCTTATCATTAATTCCCGTTATTTTCTTATGTCCGCATCACTATCACAGAGAATTGATCCAAGTACACCGATTAGCCATCGAATGATTATGGCCTTTGGGATTACCGATGAAGTATTTGGTGTTTCAACGGCAGTAAAAGGAACATTAAGCCCTTTCTATACCTACGGGGTAATGAGTGTGGCCATTCCGGGGTGGATGCTTGGGACGTTTCTTGGTGCCTATTCAGGTGACATTTTACCTGGCAATATGGTCAGTGCATTAAGTATTGCGCTTTATGGAATGTTAATTGCAGTGATTATTCCGCCAGCAAAAGGGGATAAGGTGCTGAGTGGAATCATTCTTATCTCTATGGTAGGAAGCCTATTATTTAGTGTGATACCACTTCTGCAAATGATCTCATCAGGTGTTAAAATTATTGTGTTAACGTTCCTTATCGCTGGGATAGCAGCTTATCTTTTCCCGGTAAAGGAGGAGACAGAGCATGAGTAATGTTTATCTATATTTATTGGTAATGGCAATGGTAACCTATCTCATTCGTGTTCTTCCGCTTACTCTAATCCGGAAAGAAATTAAAAATACATATGTTAAATCATTTTTATACTATGTACCATATGTAACTCTTGCGGTGATGATTTTTCCTGCTATATTGGATGCCACCGCTTCGCCTGTATCTGGATTAGTCGGATTTGTCGTAGCGATTATTATTGCCTATTACGGTAAAGGGCTGTTTACTGTTTCCTTGTTTGCTTGTTTATCCGTTTTTATTGTCGAATGGTTCCTATAGAAATTTATCAAGACCTAGCAGAAACTTGCTAGGTCTTTTACTTCATGGTGGTTATATATTAACTATTATGACTTCTTGATAAAAGCGTAAAAGCCAGTTGGTTCCACTATTTCTTAAAAACTACATCTAACTAGTCACTATTTTTCATGCTGCATTCATGAATTTAGTAATAGGGACAAAGACTGAAAATTCTTCATTAAACATTAACTTTCGGTTAACGCTTGGTCAATAATTGTCTATTAAACTAGAATTGTAGTTGAATTTGAGAGGAGAGGTACAATGTACAAAAAAATAGGTGTAGTGGCACTGAGTGCTGGTCTTGTATTGTCTGGATTAAACTTGGGTGTTGCGGATGCGGCTAAGCCGGATCATGCTCAAGGAAAAGGAAATAATAAAGGAAAAGTAGAAAATGTAATCTATATGATTCCAGATGGATTTAGTTCCGATTATGCTGCAAATTACCGTGTTTACAAAGGGGAAGAAGCGGTTTGGGACAAACACTTGAAAGGCATGTATACAACGCATTCTGCTAATAGCGATATAACCGATTCCGCAGCAGCTGGTACAGCAATGGCCACTGGTGAAAAAACGAATAATGGTGTGATTGGCCTTGATGCGGATGGAAATGAGCTAAAATCGATTCTTGAAGCATCCGAGGAGGCTGGTAAATCTTCTGGTCTAGTGGCGACTTCTACGATTTCACATGCAACTCCAGCTTCTTTTGTAGCAAATGTAGAAAGCCGTAACAATGAAACAGAAATTTCTAGACAACTAGTTGAGAGTGACGTGGACGTGATGCTTGGCGGAGGAAAAAGTAACTTCCTTCCAGTCTCTGAAGGTGGAAACCAAGAAGAGCGTAATCTAGTAGAAGAAGCAGAAGAAAAAGGCTTCGAATTTGTAGAAACTCGTGATCAGTTAGAAAATCTAAAAGACTTAAATGTAAATAAGGGAGATAAATTACTAGGTCTATTTGCAGACGATGCACTTGCTCCTGAACTACAACGCGGGGAAACGGAAGAACCAAGCCTTGCTGAAATGACAGGACAAGCGATTGACGTTTTAGAAGAAGATAAAGATGGATTCTTCCTCGTTGTAGAAGGCAGTCAAATTGACTGGGCTGGTCATGACAATGATGCAGCATGGGCCATGTCCGATGTAGCAGCCTTTGAAGAAGCGGTAGAAGAAGCAATGGAATTCGCGAAAAAAGATGGAAAAACTTTAGTAGTTGTTGCTGGTGACCATGACACAGGTGGAATGACGACTGGTGCAAATGGATCTATGGAATTGAACGCTGATGTTCTACGCAATGTAACTGCAACAGGGGATTACATAGCAGCACAATTAAATGAAGAGCGTTCCAACGTAAGGGAAGTAGTAGAAGAATATACTGGAATTGCTTTGGCGGAAGAAGAAGTACAAGCTATTGCGGACTCAAGCAATCCTTCCTTAACGATTAATACAATTGTGAGTGACTATGCAACAATTGGCTGGTCAAGCACGAACCATACTGGGGCAGATATCCCGCTTTATGTATATGGACCAAATGCCGATAAGTTTGTTGGATTCCATGATAATACAGATTTACCGAAGATGATTGCAGATGTAATGAAATTAAAATAAGAAACATAGGGGTGCTAATCGGATGATTAGCACTTTTTTTATTGTTTGTCAGATTAACAGAATCTTTACAATGAAATGATTGACTTTGCTATCCTTTACCTTTATAGTTGTATGTACAAACAATAATGTTAGACAATTCGGAAATGAGGAAAAACTATGTTGAATCGCTACTTGGAAGAATGCTTATATTTTACCGCCAGCAGACTCACTCGAGTCGTCACCAAGATGGCAGAGGAAGAATTTTCGAGAACCGGACTGGCACCAACTTATGCGTTTTTGATGATGGCGGTGTTGGATAAAGAAGGAATTACACAAAAAGAGTTAGGGGAAATCTTGCATTTGCAGCCGTCTACGGTGACAAGACTTATTGAAAAGCTGGTAAATAAGAGACTGATAGAAAAGCAGGCGGATGGCAGATCAACCCGCATTTTCTCCACAGAAAAGGGAAAGGAAAGGGAAGCATCCATATACGAATCCTGGAAAAATCTCCGTGCATCCTACAATGAAATCCTTGGGGAGAAAGAAGGGGATGAATTAACTTTGCAACTTAGCCGCATCAGTGAACAATTGGAGAAAATGAAGTGATAAAAGCTTCATTTTTAACATAAATTTGTTTGTACATACAACTATAAGCTTAAGGAGGTGATTTTAAAAGCTGTCGTTAGATTACCTGAATTGTATGTACAAACAACATAAAAGGAGAATGAAAATGAAAAGAACACTGATTATTAATGCTCATCCTAGAGTGGACTCAGAGGATTCCATTAGTTTGAAGGTAGGGAAGCATTTAATCAAAAGTTACAGAAAATCTGGTAAAAAGGTGATACATCAAATCAATCTTTATCAAGACTACGTGCCAGCAATTGATGGCTTGTTTTTAAAAGCATATGACAACATGGAAAACGGCATTGCTTTGGAAGGAGATGAGGAGCAGATTCTGCATCGGATGGCGGAGATAGTAATGCAATTCAAGCAGACTGATCGTTATGTTATTGTGATGCCACTGCATAATTGGAACATCCCATCGAAATTGAAAGATTATATGGACAATATCATTCTTCCGCGTGAGACATTTCAATACAGGAAGGACGGGGGGATAGAAGGGCTGCTTACTGGTGACCGAAGTGTGCTTGTCATACAAGCGAGCGATAATGATTATAGTAATAACGATTGGAATACCGATCTGGAATTTTCCCACTATTATCTTCAAGCAATGTTTCAACTTCTAGGAATCAACAACTATCACATCATTCGAGCACAAGGGAATGCTATTTACCCCACCGATCAGATCTTAATGAAAGCATATAAAGAGGCAGAAGCAGTTGCAAAAGACTGGATTGCCGAGGATGAATCTCTGCATGCTATGGAAAGAAGAATGTAATGGATTTTTATAGCTTTCTCGTAGGCATTCATGTTACCTCAGCTATTATTGCCATCGGACCTTTATTTATCGTTCATCACTTATATAGAAAACCAAAGGATAAGCAATCGTTCCTAATTGCGCATGTGACAGCAGGTAAAATAAGCAGAGGGATTGATGCTGGATTTGGTTTACAACTAGTAACAGGTTTATTGATGGGGGTATTGCATCAAGCGTTGTTTCAAATGCTGTGGTATAATCTGTCGATTAGCTTATTTTTCTTTACAGGATTGTATTTTAACTTTGTGGTGAAACGGAAGGTGGAAGCCCTACGGAAAGTCGTGGACTCTTATGAGGGGACAGAAATTCCCTCCGCGTATTTCTCTTCCTTAAAGAAGGTAGCGGCATATGAGTGGGGTGGTAAAGGATTGGTCTGTGCTATTATTCTTTTGATGGTTTTTAAGCCTTGATTTAATTGGCGCATTTTATTTGATAAAGTGCGCCTTTGTTTATGCTGGGAGCCTTTTCCCTTTTTTATTTATCAACTAGGCCTTACCTGTAGGGTTGCTACTAGGTGCTTTTGGATGGAAGAGAAGGTGGATGTTTATTTGAGGAAGTATTATAAGTTAGAAAGTAAGACAATAGTTTAATATATAGTAAACGGGAAGAAGGGACCAAAGGAACCTATCCCTCCGTCCCTTCATACTAAAAATTTATTCTTATAATGACTCAAGGCTAACAAAGGAAAAATATATCGGTAACTATGGTAATGGAAGTAAAGTGCTCCTGGCAATCCTTGCCCTTTTGGATAGGAAAAGGTCCAGTCCTTTATATCAGCATTGTCCAGTAAAAATGTTACTCCCGCTTGTATTTCGGGTGTGACTTTGTCAGATGCCGCAATGAGCGTATCCAATGCCCAAGCAGTTTGTGTTAATGTGCTGACTCCAAGTGGGGTATATGTTTGATTGATATCACTATAGCAAGATTCTCCCCATCCTCCATCTGGATTTTGAATGTCCCTTAGCCATTTTAGTGATTTTTTAATGTAAGCATGCTCGGTATCAACACCAGTTGAAATCATACCGGTTATGGCAGCCCATGTTCCGTAAATATAGCAGATTCCCCATCTACCATACCAGGAACCATTTTTTTCTTGATTGCTCTTTAACCAATTCACTCCATTTTTTATGGCGATATGTTTATTAGACAAGTTGGTATAGTTTCCGTAAAACTCTAAGGTTCTTCCTGTTAAATCTGCGGTAGAGGGATCCGTTAATATATATTGTATTCTTTTAATTGGAATAAGCTTTACGATCTTTTTATCCACATTTTTTTCAAAAGCACCCCAGCCACCATCCTGATTTTGCATGGAAAAAATCCAGTTGATGCCTCTGTCCCATGCTTGTCGATAAACAGTCTCATTGCGAACCAAATGGGTGATGGATCGTAAGGAGGCAGTTGTATCGTCTATATCTGGGTTCATGGTGTTCAAATCAGAAAATCCCCATCCTCCTGGGTTTGGGGCTGGGTTATGAATCATCCAGTCACCGTAACGGGAATGTTGTCGCGAAAGTAAGTAGTGGTTTGCTTGTTGAATCATTGGATCATTCCATGGAATACCAGCGCGTTGCAGGGAATCATTGATTAAGGATGTATTCCAGACGTTGGCCGTTGTGAATTGCATGTGCGTATGACCGTCAATTTGGGTGGCCATCCCTTTTAAACCGTCTATTGCTTTTGTTATGATGCGATCATTTTTGGGAAACTTGAGAGCTAATAAGGCAAAAATCATCAGAAAGGTAGAACTAAAAAAATTGTAGAATGTTCCATCCGGTTCGATTCGGTCAAAGATGTATTTTTTCGTCTGTTGTATAGCCATCGTATGAATGGATGCAGGGAGACCAATGTTATTTTTAATTCCTTGTTGAATAAAGGTATGAAAGGAGCGTGACTCCCCGGAAGGATTCAGGAAGAATTCGTCATTTTCCCGTGAGAGGAACAAATTAGAAAGGTCGGGGCTTCTTTTTGTTTTCATCGCGAATTTTTGGTCGGCTAGGATTAACATCGGAGCAATGTGCGCTCTTCCGTAAACAGGGAAATCAAAAAAGTTGATAGGGAAGGATAATGGCAAAAGAATAAATTCGACTGGAATTGGAAAAAATGTGGGCCATTTATATTGACCGGTTAAGGCGAGCATGATTTTTGCAAACATATGACTTTTTTCAATTCCGCCCCATGCCAATATTCGCCTTCTTGCAGCTGCCATTTCTTTATCTCCTTCATGTCGGTAACCAGAATACAAAAGAGCATAATAGGCTTCAACGGTAGCAGTTATATTTCCGTTTTTCTCATCATCAAAAAGCTTCCAGGCCCCGTTTTTCTCCTGCCTGCTAAGTATTCTTTCTACTAAATCTTGAATGAGCTTTTCATCATTTATTTCTAAGGTGCGCAGCAAAATAATCATATAAGCATCCGTAGAGAGGCCTGATTCAAAAGGATAATCCCAGGATCCATCAGGGGATTGGTCGTTTCTTAGTACCTCGACAATTCGATTGATTTCATCCTTTATTCTGCTATTCATAGTTACACCTCCAAACAGCTATATCATTTTATTCCATCGCCTTTGTAAAAATTCCAAAATCCCTAGAACACGGCCTGTTGCTTTTATAACTTTTCATCATTTATTTCCATACACATCCATAACATATTTAGTAAAGGAGTGATGCTCCATCATTCAATGTTTAACAAAGAAATTGGTCAGTCAAAAAATTACTCCTGAACTAACTGCAATAAAAAAGGAATTAACGAAGAAGTCGAGGCCCACGATTCAAAAACATCAATTGAATGATATGGAAAATGAATTAATTCAATACATTCTTCGGGAAACGAAAAATAGAAATGTAAATAATGTAACAAGAACGAATTCATACTTGGATTTTTATAAAAGGTTCCCTGAAATTCATTGGGCTTTTCTAGGACATATGGTTTCTCGAAACGGCGGATGGAATATGACCGATTTAAAAGGGAGTCTATTAACCAGATTATTATCTTCGGAGGAACAGGAGGCGTTTTTCACTTTTTTAGAGCGAGGCAATTGGTTGATCTTTCAAGATATTTATCCGCAATTACTGCTTTACGAAGAAAGTGTAAAAAGAAACACCAATCTATTTTACCTCTTACCATTCTTTCACGTCTCCTTTTTCATGAGAGTGATTTGGGATTACTTCTATGTAATCAAAGATCGATTCCTTTTGACGGTTGCACTTATTGTCAATGAACAAAGTTATTTGGAGAAGCGAGTGATTCAGAATGCTCATTATAAATCTACTGTACTCGAAACATTAGAATTTAAATTACAGGAGTTATTGAGCTTAAACCAAATTATTTTCCCTTCCCTCGATAGGAAGGGGATAAAAATCATTGGTCAAACCATTCACCAATTTGCCTCTTTACATGATCGGATTTTGCTCGGTAAACGTTTATATGAATTACTTTTTGATAGAGAAAACTTTTTTTCTATTTATAAGTGGGCAACCCAACATCCTCACACAGGTTCGAGAAAAGATTTTTGGCCTCATTTATTCAATGATATTGATGAATCCGTACCTTGGGGTTCTTACCAGCGAAGAATAAAAGACTGCCGCATCAAACCAAACAGCCCAAAATTATATAGTCCCATCCTCAAATTTGCGTGGAAGAATAGGGAACAGAAAGAAGCGGAGGAAGGAGATTGGTATTCCGATTGGAGAGTCATTCATTATTTGAAAAAGGACAATTTTAAAGGAAACGGAGCTATTTACCATGAGTATTGTAAAACACTTGAAAAAATCGAATTTTCCATCCTCGCGAAAGAAGCAATATTACCGAAAAAATCAAAGAATTAGTACCTATTTATCTACCATTATTTTTGCCTCATTCATAGGAACATATTTAGATCTTTTGCTGGTCGGAGCAGGTTTGTATGACTATCCAAGGCGTCCGTTTCCAGAAATATTTACCATCAATATCTTATTCACGCTTTGTATACTGCCGTTATTTTACCTTATCATTATTTTTATATTAAAAAGGTTACATCAATTACCTAGGTATCTTTTCCTGATTATTTGTAGTTTATTTGTATACATAGCAGAACATGCAGCAGAACAATATGGTTTATTTAGTCATACCTCTTATTGGAAACTTGAATATTCCCTTTTTGGTTATTTTCTTTTCTTTATCGTTATTTGGAAATTTTATAGCTGGCTCGAAGATTAACAGGGGGAGGGTTCTCTTACAAAAAAGTCTATTCCTGCCGTAACTATTCAAGGTGATCATTAAGTTTGATCGCCTTTTTCTTTTGTAAAAATTCTATTAAATATAATGTTATTATTTGTTTTTTAGCTAAGGTAAGTTCATTTGACGTATTGTAATTCGAACAAAAAAACCACTTAACCAAGAAGTGGTTAAAATCCAAGTTCCTCAATCTGCGTTTTCAACTCAGTGATATTCTCAATGGTTTGATATATTTCCGAGTACTGTAACTCCTCTAACGCTACTTCTCCATTTTGGACTACATTCTCAGTAATATCGAGAAGTTGTTGATTCTTTTCCAAAAGATTTTGATGTAGACCATCTGCAATTGCAGGAGCGTCCATTTCATTAAATTCTATAATCGATTTTTCTATAGCTAACAGTTGTGTTTCTAACTCTTCTTTAGCTGCTGGATCAGAAGCTGCTTGATTCATAAGACCCGAAGTTTCTTCCGCAAAATTGCTTAAATCATTAAAGTACTCAGTTGCCTGAGTCGCGTAATTTAATGTATCATTCGTTTCCTCAAAAAAGGAACATCCAGTAAGTGCTATTGAAAATACTAAAAGTATCATTATTCTTTTCATGTGAATCTCCTTTCGAGTACTTTTATTTTAACTTATTTATAGGGATTTGTCCTTATTCAAAGGGGATTAACTAAAGGCGGAGGAAGAAATAAGTCATTTCAGAACCTGCCTCTTACCAAATGAAAAAGAAACAAATTCTTTCCTTGCATAATCATCTTCCTTAAAAAAACTAAAACTTTTTCAACCCAATACCCCCAACTAAACACTACCTTTCGATTATAGAAGTGAATAAGAAGGAAAGGAGGGGGAAATCCATGGATAAAGAAGTAATGAATGTGAAGGAAATAGCTGATTATCTTGGATTACATACAGATACCGTTTATGACCTGGTTCGTGATAACGCGATTCCACACTTCAAAATTGGGAAACGCATTCTATTTTCAAAAGAAGCGATCGAGAATTGGATACGAAGCCAAATTATGGACCAATCGGAAAACCAATAAGAATACGAACTGAATCATAAAAAAAGAGGGAGAGAAAAAAATGAATTATATTAAAGAATTAAATGCCTTTCGTAGTTGGAAAATGTTTAATGATTTGCCTACTGGAGCTGTTGCGCTTTGGTATTCTTTAATGGCTGTAAACAACCAAGTTGGCTGGAAGAAACGTTTTAATGTACCCAATCCCACTTTACAAATGCTTACTGGCTTATCGAAGCAAGGCTTAGACTATGCTCGTAAACGGTTAATCGAAGGCTATTATATAAAATATGAATCAGGAAAAAGAGGACAAGCACCTGTTTATCAAATGAATTCTATGACAGAGAAAATGAAAGGAGATGGAGACTTGGTTGCTGGCCAAACGGTATACCAATCACCATACCCATCCAATCCCTCATTAGAGTCCCCATCCCATAACAACAGCTTGCCCATACCTAAAAAGAAACAAGTAAGTAGTAGTAGACATACGCCCGATGCTTATACGGTATACGAACAGAACATTGGCATTCTAAAACCAATCGCAAGAGAATCTTTTCAATCCTGGTGCGATGATTTAGGAGATGAAATGGTCATCTATGCGATTGAACTTGCGGTGAAATTAGATGGGAGAACGTTTAGCTATGTGGAGTCTATCTTAAAGGAATGGGCGAGCAATCATTTCGAAACTCTAGAACAGGTAAAGACTTTTGAGAGACAAAAGTCAGAAAGGAAGCGAAAGACGGTTGCTTTTCCTAAAAAGGAGAAAGAGAAGAAGGGGTTGTTTCAGGAATTGAGGGAGGAGGCGAAGCACAATGACTGAGAATGAAGGAATAGAAGTTTTAGAAACCATAGCAGAATTGTATCCCCGTTTTGATCTAAACAAGCGAAAAGCCAAGGTCTTACTTCCTCATTTAATGGAAATGGAATACAACGGAGTAATGGAAAAACTGTTTTCCTATGTTACGGAAAATCCTTACCCACCTACAATAGCAGAAATTGCTGTTTATCCACCGAAACCTTATGAGGGGGATGAAGAAATCCGGCGCTGGGAAGAGGAAGCAGCAAAAGTACCACAGGAAGTAAAGGATAGATTTTATAAAGTGTTCGAGCAACTTGTGAAGGATAAAACGGGCCAATGAAACTGGAAAACTATGAAGCAGAAGTGGCGGTGTTAGGTTCCATCCTCTTAGAAGGAACGCTGTTTCAGGATGTAAAACTGCAACCCTATCATTTTGCAAATGTGGCCCATCAGAAGATCTTTCGCGCGATGAAAGGGGCATTTAATCAGAAAGAGATGATAGACATCGTAGTCGTTACTACTCACTTAGGAGAACAAATGAAAGAGGTGGGGAATACGACATACCTGCTGAAAATGGCAGAGTCTGTTCCCACTACTGTTAATTTCAAGCATCATGAACAATTAATTCTGGATGCCTATCTGCTGAGAAAAGCAAAGGAGCAGGCATTGAGATATGTGCAAGCGCCGAGTGAAGAAGGGCTTCATAAACTGATTCGAAATCTACAATACCTTTATGAAGCAACAGATGATATGGAGGAGAAATCAACATATGATTATCTATTAGAAATCAGCAAGGAAATGCAAAGTCCTAGTAAGCATAAGGCGAATCTTACCTCTTATAAAGTACTGGACGATATGACAGGTGGCTTACAAAGGGGAGACTTAATTATATTGGCTGCACGTCCTTCTGTTGGGAAAACAGCGTTCGCCTTGAATCTTGCTGCTGGACATTGCAAACAGGGTGGCAGCACGACTGTGATTAGTCTTGAAATGGGATCTATCCAGTTATTGAAGCGGATGATTTCTTTAGAAAGCGGGATAAACAGTCGCAAATGGAGAGGAAATACGTTTAGTCAGGAAGATTTCAGCTCGGTGTCTAGAACGATTGGAGAAATGGCTGAATGGGGGATATTTGTCCATGAGAAAAATCGTACCTTATCTGATATACGAACGACAATCCGGAAAAGAATTTTTGAAAATCCTGGCAAGAATCATGTGGTGATTATTGATTATTTACAACTAATTCAACCGGAAACCAAGAGGGAACGTCGAGATTTAGAAGTGGGAGAGATTACAAGAGAATTGAAGCTTCTTGCCATTGAACTTAACATCCCGGTCGTCCTTCTATCCCAGCTTTCTAGAAATGTAGAAGCGAGAAACAACAAACGGCCGATGCTGTCCGATTTAAGAGAATCGGGAAACATTGAGCAAGATGCAGATATTGTAGCATTCTTATATCGAGAGGATTATTATCATCCAAACTCAAAAGAAGAGAATGTAACAGAATTAATTTTATCCAAGCATCGGAATGGACCGACTGGGACGGTGATTCTGCATTTTGATAAAGAGATGGGGAGATTTTCAGAAATGACCGAGAAAGAGTATAAGGAGAAAAGAGGTGCGAGAAGTAGGGAGGAGCAGAAGCAAAGAAGATTGCATTCTGTGTAACAAAAAATTAGTTAATCATCTTTATTGGTAAAAGAAACACTTGGTAGATTGCAAGTGTTTCTTTTACCGACCTCATATCGCATAATTAATTTCTGAAAAGAAAAAGCTCTCAACATCCATGCGTTTTAACAATACTAAAAACAGGTTCACTGCTCCTGCTCTATATATGAATAACCCCTTAATTCCTCTAACAATAGACCTGCTGCTTCTATGGCTTTTTTGTCATGAACAATTTCGCCAGGTTTATTTGCCTGGCCTAAAATATACCCCTCAAATGGAATGCCGATAAAATTAAATATATGGTTGAATTGCTGAATCATCGGCAAGCCCTTTATATGTGGCTCATCTCCACCTACTCCTATAACATAAGCTTGTTTTAAGGACATTTCCCGTTTAAAGTCTCCATTTGTTTCCTTAAGGGATTGTGACCATCGATCAATAAAATTCTTCATAATTCCAGACATGCTATACCAATAGATCGGTGTTGCAAATAAAATCACCTCATGCTTTTGTATCTGTTCGATAATCCATGAGTAATCGTCACCCATGTCATAAAAGCCCTCAGCAGTATGACGCAAGTCCTCAATAGGACGAACCTTAAAATCCTTGAGAAATATTCTTTCAACATCCAGCCCTTTTACAGCTAACTCTGTTAAAATTTCTGTATTTCCATTTTCCCGGGTACCGCCGTAGATAATGATTGTCGACATGATAGCATCTCCTTTAATACATTGTTTTTGAATAATACTTATCTTATAATAAAATTACTAATCGATGAAGATGATTATTTCGATAGTTTCAATCGATAAATTCGATTAAGAGGTGGAGACCATAGATATTAAACAATTAATTACATTTAAAACAGCTGCTGAGAATTTGAATTTTACAAAGACTGCTAAACTATTAAACTTTGCTCAATCAAGTGTCACATCCCAAATGAAAGCACTGGAAACCGAGCTAGGAATTCCTTTATTTGAACGGATTGGGAAAAGGCTGGTTTTAACGGAGTATGGGAAAAAATATAAATTATATGCAGATAAGATGATTATGCTTACGAAAGAGGCTGAATGGGCAATTAGTAATCATAGAGAAACAACAGGCACCCTTGTTATTGGGGCACAGGAAAGTCAATGCACTTATAGATTGCCGCCTATTCTAAAAGAATTTAAGGAACAGTTTCCTAAGGTAAAACTAGTGTTTAAACCTGCTCATTCTGATGAGATATCAAGGCGGGAATTATTGCAAGGTAATCTCGATATTGCATTTATCACAGATACATCTAAGCCCAGTGAAATTTTTTATATAGAGCCACTTATTCAAGAGAAGATAAAACTGGTTGTTAACCCAGACCATCCATTGACTCAAAAATTAAAGGTTCTCCCAAAAGATTTAGAACATGAAACGCTATTACTTATGGAGAATGGTTGCTCTTACCGAACGCTGCTGGAAGATACTCTTGATTCTTTTGGAGTTCATCCAAAGGATATATTGGAATTTTTAAGTATTGAAGCGATGAAGCAGTGTACTATTGCAGGACTAGGGATTGCGGTCTTGCCGGCTATGGCAGTAGAAGAGGATATTAATAATGGAAGAATGAAAGAGTTATCTTTGGGGATAGTCAATCAAACTATTTACACTCATATCGCTTGGCATAAAGATAAGCAAATGATTACTCCTTTTCGCGAGTTTATTGAATTAAGTCGCGAACAATTCAGCAAGCTCCATGTAGATCAAACGATATAACAAGCCATTCCTATAAAGAAAAACATCACATTTTGCTTGAGTTGACAAAATGTGATGTCTTTAGCTACCTCAAATCTATGCTGACTGTTTCTTCACTTTGGTATATGTTTGGTTACACAGTTGGAAATGATTTTTCAGCAAGAGAACTTCCCATTCAAAAGCAGGAAGTGGCTGATAGGAAAAACATAAATGAATTTGTTGCTGTAAGGCCTTTTGTAGTCCTTTGATTGGTCGTTATAGATCAACAAAATTTGTACATTGAGTGAGAAGCATTCAAGATATTTTACTAGAGGGTAAGGGTAGTTGAAGTATGAGATATTCTTTGTTACATTCGTAAACGGACGAAAATTCTAGTGGCGGAGGTTTTTATGAATATAAAACGGAATGTGGTATTATTTATTGCTTCGAGTTTAGATGGATATATTGCTGCTAAAGATGAGTCACTTGAGTGGCTTTACAATGTCGAAGGGGAAGGGGACAATGGCTTTTCGGAGTTTTATGAAACGGTGGATACGGTTTTGCTTGGTAGAAGGACCTATGATTGGGTAATGAACCAAGAGATGGAGGAATTTCCATATAAAAACAAACAATGCTACGTGTTTACAAGGGCTTCTAATAAAGATATCGAAGATGTGAAATTTGTTAATGGCAGTGTAACTAAATTTATAGAAAGACTAAAAAGCCAAGATGGGAAAAACATTTGGATTGTCGGTGGAGGAGAATTGTTGCATTCTTTTATACAAGAAAAACTGGTGGATGAACTCATTATAACGGTTGCCCCTACTATTCTCGGTAAAGGGATTCCGTTATTTAGAGAGGGAGATTATCAATTAGACCTTTCATTGAAAGGAATGAGAAATTTCAATCAGTTTGTAGAACTCTATTATGAAGTTAAGAATTAATGAAACTCAGATTTCGTTGACAGGAAAGAACTTATAAACCAGAAGGCTAATCGAGTAAATAATAACCAAAACCACAAGTTTGCTTGCATTGCAAGCTAGTGAAAAAATAGGTAGTTATTCAGATAATAGAGAAGTTTCTATCCTAGTGGATAGAAACCTCTCGTTAGTCGTCTGCTTCTATACGAATAGCTTGAATTTTTTGGCAGTCTACAATTAATGTAGAACCAGGTTCGGACTCCGCTTCATTTCCCGTATCTACGAAAAAAGCGCAACAAGTTTGGTTGTTTAAGTTAATAAAAGTGACGTCTTCTAACACTACACCGCCATCTAGAAAAACATCTACTTCAGTTTGCGTTGGCAAATTTCTTAACGTATCACAAATGCAACCTTGACATCTGTCGTTATTACAAACTTTACATGTGTCGTTTTTTTCATTTTTTGCTTTTCGATGTTTCTTACTTGAATAATAAACATAGCCCATAATCAGATTTCTCCTTTGCTAAACTTATTTTGTTGCATTAATAGAATATGAGTAGATAAGATATAATGAATGGACAAACTGATTGGATTAAACATACATTTTAAACCCACACTTAGCTGATTATACATTTGGAGAAGCTCTAATATTATTGGAAAATATAGATTTATATGGTGCTCATCTTTCAAGATTAAATTATTAAGATAAATCAATTCAGCTGCCTTACCAGGCAGCTTTTCTTGTCTTAATCTTTTTCTGATTGATTGAAGGTAAAGGTTGATAAAACATAAAATCAAATCCAGCCAAATTGAGTATGGTGAAGAAACTTCTTAAGTAGTGGGTGCTTTAGTTGAATAAGGTCAATCTAACCTTGATTGTATTTATTACAACCATCCTTTACTTTAGCAAGTCCTAGTAATACTTCACATTAAATGTAATATATATATTGAAAAATGTAATATATATATTGTATAATGTAATATATAGATTACATTATTGGAGGTGTTAAATTTGTGAAAAATCAATTAAAAATCGCTCGGATTTCAGTAGATTTGACGCAACAACAATTGGCTGACAAAGTAGGGGTAACCCGGCAAACCGTTAGTTTGATTGAAAAAGGGAAATATAATCCGACCCTGAAGCTGTGTCTTCAAATCTGCTATGCTGTCAATAAAACATTAGATGAATTATTTTGGCTAGAAAAGGAGGAATGGGAAAATGCAAAAAATTAAAGACGAACGTTTAATACTAAGAAATTTGAAAAATATCCGTATTGCTTACGTTATCCAAACCCTGGGAATTATCGCGATTTTAGGATACGACCTTGTTACAAAAGGAATAGGGGGGATGACTAATAATCCACTATGGTTTGTGTTTATAGTCACCACTATTGTTTCCGCCCTTCTATCTATGAATATTAGTGTAGAACACGAAAGTGAGAAAAGCTCTCCGAAAAAAGGATTAAAGATTTCAATTACTGTATTAGTCCTCATTTGCATTGCTGCTGGTATAATCATATCCCTGATAGATGGGTTTAACATGATGAATGGTTTCGTATTGCCAGGAATATTTTTTATTTGTGGATTTTTTCCAATCTATTATATTTATCATTTAAGGAAAAAAAGAGAGGAAAACTTTGAGGACAAATAACAGAAATAAGAGAGGTGTTACATGTTTGAGTTTCTGAGAAGAATTTGGGGATTCGTTTAATTGGGCTGAGTTCCAATACCTATATTAATTTTATTGGAATAATATAATAGCGATTATTGTTAGCTTCTTCTATTAATATTTATATCTTTTTAAAAACACCTCTAATAATAATTTATAAGTAAAGTTAAGCACTTCCATTGGGAGCAAGGTTAATAGCCATTCATTGAGCCGCATCTGGATAGATTGTCTTGCATTGGCAAAGACAGTATAAGTTAGAGTCTATTATTTCACTGAGTAGATTTATATCACAGTCAATTTTCTCTTTTAAATTATAATCAGAACATCTTTGATACTCGTTTCTTAACCGATAAATTTCTCTTATAAAAAGAAAACATTCTTCTGGAAAGATCATATAATCACCCTCTATCTGATTTAACGTTTAATTATTATGAATTACTTCTCTGCAATAATAACCTTCATATATTATATTACCGGGTACTATGGATTATAAACCGCAATTTGATAAGACTTTGGATTAATCTAGTGTGGTGAGAGGGATGAAAAGTATATCTTCTATAGGAGCCGGCTTTATCAAACGAGAAGGATTATGTTAGTTTTGTTCATTGCTGATATAAGATAATATTACTTTGTGAAATATTGTACTTACAGTATTTATCACTACGAAACACTTTTATTAACCGTTATTGTATCGAGTTATTTCTTTAACTTAACAAACTCTACTGCAACTATTGGGTGTTTTAATTGGCTAAAAATATATAAAATTGACCTTTTATAAAGCTGTAAGTACATGTTCCTGTATTTACAGCTTTACAAAATAAATTGATATAAAATAAATGAATAAAAAAGTTTCATTTTATTTTAAATTGTAAGAAAGGAGGGGATAGATAAAGACATCTCCATCATTTCCTGATATTTAATATGTCTTCAGATAAATCGTCAAACTTCTGATTCTTGTTATTATTCGTATTAGTTTCTTTTTCGATAGTCTTCGATGTTGTATCAAGTGAGAGTTACTGTGTGTATAAGAGTTTCAGGATTGTGAGTAAAAGGGGAAATATCTATTTTCAATGTTTTATAATCACTCAACTCGCATATTTAGATTACGTTTATTCCAAACTCCTTTTGAACGATTTCATTAAATCTCTCCTGATTAATTACCTCTTTTTCCATGCTACCATCAACCCACCGTGTGAGATGAGAATTTGTCAACACTATTCTTCCACTTTCAGTAAAGCGTGAAAGCAAAGGACTTTTGTTAAATGGAGATTGTGGCTGCTCCATTATAAGTTCTCCAATCTCGTTTAACTCTGACAAATCCTCAACTGGTTTATTCGAATCAAAGACATAGCCAATCTTCCATTCCGTATCCCTATACTTTAACTTCATTTCGAGCATATAGTTCCCATGGTCGCTTTTAATTTTTTTGACTCGGAATTCCCCATTCGCTGACTTCACCGTTTCACCGGTTAACGGAACAGGCTTTAATGGTAAATTTCCGCCAAATCCCGTATCAATCAAATACATCCTTTGCTGATGGGAGACAAGGATAGTAACGTGTGTCCGATCCAATGGCTGAAACGCCTGTTTATCATTGTCATATACTCTGCCCCTCACCAACTCAGCATGAAATCCGTTTTCTATTAAAAAGAAATATAGCATTGGATTCAACTCATAACAAAGGCCCCCTTCCTGATTTAGGAGGATTTTATTCACCAAATTTTCCTCTGTAATTTCAGAGGCTCTCCTGTCAATTACTGCTAAATTTTCAAATGGAAGGCTTTGTGCTGTTTTTCTAAGTATTTCTTCCAAGCGTTCAAATGTAATTGTTTCTTCCTCTGTTATTCCTATTCGTTTGCGAAATAATGAATCCATTTTCATGATTACTGCTCCTTTCTTACTTTAACCGGTAGTTTAGTAGAAATTCATCCATTTGTCTAACTTCAGAGGATTAGGTAAGGAGGTGATATGATCTCTTTTATAATGAACATTCGTTTGGACTTATAATACTAATACGACTTAGAAATATAATATGTTTGCTAAAAATTCCTGGTTTATATTCATAAGATTGTAAGAAAGTTTATATCTTACTTTCTTACTAAGTCAAATAGGAAGTTCTAAAAAGTTCTGTTTGAACAGGCTTATAAACCTTAAAGGGAATAACTTTTTCGTTATACATTTTTACGATTAACTGTATTTACATTTTCACAGATCCTTACATATAAATGTAGAACCACGTATACAGAATACTATATCTACTTAAAAAAATAATCATTCGAGCTTAAAGAGATTCTTTTTAGATGGTAGGGGAGGGGAGACCTCCTATTTTATAAAGACCTAGAATATAGCACAACTACCCTGTTTTTTTAAGACTTTTATTATTTTTGCATAGATTAAAAGGATAATAAGGTCGCATATCTTATATATATTGATACAAAAAGAAGTTTGTGAAGAATTACACTTAAACTAAAGGGGCAGCATTCCTGTAATGAACTAAAATGCGGGTTGTGTAAAAAAATTTCCCCCTGATAGAATAAGAGAGTCCAAAAGCTTGCCGGCATAAAGGACAGACTTATTAATCAGGAGGCTAATAAAATGAATTATAACCAAAATAAAAAAATTGCTCAAATCACTTCTCAGACACTAATTATAGGTATTGATATTGCGAAGTTCAAGCACGTTGCTAGGGCGCAGGATTTTAGAGGAATTGAGTTTGGAACGCCTTGTTATTTTGAAAACACGAAGGATGGTTTCCAATATTTTATTAGATGGATCACTCTTATTATGCAGGAAGAGGGCATGAATAAAGTGATAGTCGGTATGGAACCAACCGGTCATTACTGGCTGAATTTAGCCCACATTCTTAAAGAAAATGATATTAAGTTTGTGGCTGTAAACCCACTTCACGTAAAGAAATCTAAGGAATTGGACGATAATTCGCCAACTAAAAATGATGTGAAGGACGCCAAAGTTATTGCACAGTTAGTTAAAGACGGGAGATACGCTGAACCAACAATTCCGCAAGGAGTTTATGCAGAACTACGAGTGGCTAAAAAAATTCGTGATTTCCTAACTGAAGATCTTCAAACTGTTCAAGGCCAAGTTCACAACTGGATAGACCGTTATTTTCCAGAGTTCCTAACTGTCTTTAAAAAGTGGGAGGGAAAAGCTGCATTACAGTTTTTAAAGCTCTACGCATTACCACATGAGTTAGCGAAGTTCTCTGATCAAGAATTGTTAATTCACTTAAGAAAAACTGTAAAACGCGGTGTTGGTCTTAGTAAGATCCAACAGTTAAAACAGGCAGCTAGTAAGTCCGTTGGACTAAAGCAAGGTGCCAGTATGGCTAAATTAGAGCTTAAAACATTAATTGATAAATATGAATTAATCCAAATGAAATTCGAAGAATTAGATTCTAAAATCGATACATTAATTGACCAGATACCTGGTGTCCAACAAATGTTAGCTATTAAGGGTGTTGGAAGAGATACAGTTGCTGGATTTTTTGCCGAAGTTGGTGATCTGAATTAATATTCCCACCCAAGACAACTAATTAAGTTAGCTGGATTAAGTCTCAAAGAGAACACCTCAGGAAAGCATAAGGGAAGAACTACCATTACTAAAAGAGGTAGGAAAAAACTGCGTGCGCT
>NZ_RCHR01000004.1 GCF_003665065.1 Oceanobacillus piezotolerans
GTACAAAGTTTATGAATGTGAAGATTGTACGAATTGCCCTCTACGTTCGCTTTGTACGAAAGTGAAGGAAGGAAACAATCGAAAAGTCCACTACAATGAGAAGTGGGAAGCTCAAAAAGAATATGTGAGAGCGAAGCTTTCAGATGAGAAAACTGGTGAGATTTATGGCAAACGTAAAATTGATGTGGAACCAGTCTTCGGATTCTTGAAGGCTAATTTGGGTTTCACTCGAATGTCTTTGAGAGGTAAAGACAAAGTCAAAAATGAATTAGGGTTTGCATTTATGGCGGTAAACTTGAGGAAGTATACCGCCAAGGACCGCAAACTAGTGACAGAGAATGGAAATAACTCAACAAAAAATGGTTCCGAGCGAATTTTATTGCTCGGAACCATTTTTTATACTATTTTAGCTGGTTATGGCCCAGCCTCCTTTGAATTAAAAAACAATCAAAAAATGGTTCGATATCTTCGTTTGAGACCTAAGCCTTTCTTTAAAATATAGATATGGAAGATAAACTCACCAGCTGCCATGACAAGTGCTGAAATAAGAGCTTGCTGTGATATAGTACCTAAACTCAAATCCGTAACAGCCATTCCTAATAACCAGATTATTAAAAAAACCATACCAAAATCCGCCAATGTAGCTGTTACATTAGAAGATTTCGGCAAGATATAAAGATCTCCAAGCCCATAGGAAACCAACCCAAGGACAAGTGTAACCAGCAATACATTACCAAATGACATTCCATAACTTAGCCCTAGTACCAGATACAGAACAATCAGGGTCATAACCCCTTTGATTGCAAGTGCCTTTGCATGCTTCTTCATAGTTTAACCCCTTTCTTTAATAAATGTTTCCCCTAAAATGCTGAGCTGCAGTTAAGTTTTAACACTCGTCTATCTCACTACCTTCTATCATACCTCCTACTTAAGTCTGTTTATTAATCAATACCCTAAGGTGATCTATTAAAACACCATGTTTGAATTTTATTTAATACGGCTATTAAAGTAATATAAGGTCTGATTTGGAGGTGAAAGAATGACTGAGAATAGTAAAGACAAACAATATGACGATTCACTTGAACAAAAAAAGAAGGAAAAAGATTCAACACAAGATATCGAACCACAAAGAGAAACTGATAAGAACCCGAATCAAGGTAACAATGATAACTAACGAAAAAATGATAGAATAAAGAGAATGTGAAAGGGAGCAAGGACATGTTAGAAAAGATACTGAATAGTACAGACCATCGGGATTTCCCTTTACCTGATGGTCCTTGGGTAATGAAACAAAGATGGGATCATTTATTGTTTATGCATCTCCCTATTTCCGCAGCAGCAATTCAACCATATATCCCAAAAAGTCTTGAATTGGATACATATAATAGAAATGCATGGATTACCATTATTCCATTTAAAGTAAGCAACATGCGCTTTCGAAATTTACCCCCTGTTCCCTTTCTAAACTCTTTCTTAGAACTCAATGTTCGTACATATGTAAAAAGAGATGGGAAAAAGGGGATTTATTTTTTCAGTCTGGATGCCAATCATTTATTTGCGGTTCTAGGAGCAAGAGCAGCTACTTTGCCTTATTACTACGCAAAAATAAATAGAACCATGAGGAAAAATACTATCTGCTATAGTTTAGAGCGTAAAGGAAAGTCAGAGGCTAAATTCAACGTTGTTTACCGTCCAGTTTCTGGATCCTATTGTCCAAAAAAGGCAAGTTAGAGTTATTGGCTTCTGGAAAGGTATTACTTGTGGTCTTACAGCAATAACCATTTATATAGAGGGGACATCCATCATAAAAAGTGGAAGGTGCATGATGCAGATGTCGTAATATATAATGAAAATATGACGCCTTTCTTACCGGAAAATACGATCATTGGAAATCCTGTCTTTCATTACGCTTCTTCACGGCAGGTTTTATTTTGGCCAATTAAGAAAGTCGATTAATTATTTTTGGGATTGGCATTAAGTAGAGCTTTATTGTTCTACTATCACAAAGCTATTCCATTCCCTCTTTTCTAATCACTTGTCCGATAGATGCTCTTAAAGTAATCAAGATAGTATTTGTATATGGACCGCAGTTTCCCCTTTATTACCGCTCTTTTTACTTACATTGTATTTTATTTCAAACCATCAATTTTCCTCGGGGAATTAATAATGGAAATTCACACTTATAGCCAACCGTTTAATAAAATGCTTGTAGGGAATAGATACATTGTTGATTCAGAGTATTTAACTCTTTCAAAGGTTGTTAAAGAAAGAAGGAGGTACTTTGCGTTGCCTAAGGTAGAGAAAACAAATGAATACTATGCTTTAGAGATGGGAAAGTTCGAATTATTCTTCAGCAGAAGGTATAGACTTCTTTCCCTAGTAAATGATCTTACATTAGGATTATGGTATGTAACAGGAAGTATACTATTTCTCTTTCATTCAACGGAAAAAATCGGTAATATTTTTTTCATTTTAGGAGGCATTCAACTACTTGGCAGGCCGATTTTAAAAATGACGCATGCATTTTTTATTAGAAGGAGAAGAGAACGAAACTAAATCCCTTCGTTCTCTTCCTGTGGAATTTATCTATTCTTTCTCTTTAATAGCTTAACAAATACACTTCAAATTAGGTTATATTATTTCCTTTTTATAGCAACCCTAACTTTTTCAAGCCATAGGAAATCCCGTCTTCCTCTACCGATAACGTCACATATCTTGCCGCTTGCTTCGCTTTCTCTTCTCCATTCCCCATCGCGATACCATGGTGCACGGCAGATAGCATTTCAATATCGTTGAGGCCATCACCAAATGCATAAATGTTTTCTTTTGCAATCCCTAATTTCTCAACGACCTTTTCTATTCCCTTTGCCTTAGAACCGCCTCTTGGCAAGATATCAACGGAATAAGGATGCCATCTTACAAAATCAAATGCCTTAAATTCAGATTCATAGGGTTTCTCTTCCCCTTCCATACAGAACAGGAGCGACTGATATAAATCACGACCTCTATAATAGTACGGGTCATGAGTAGGAAAACGATCAATTCTTAAGGTAGATATACTTTCTGTAATATATGTATGCTCTGGAACATTTGCCTTCATATCATCATGGTCCATAAAAACTACTGGATGCTCATTTGCCTTCGCAATTTCCGTTAGTCTTATAAGCTCATCCATATTCAACGGATTGGTGTACAGAACTTCACCTTCTAGCACTACATATTGTCCGTTATAACTGATATATGTATTAATTTCCAGCTCCTTACGCAAATCCTCGTACATAAATGGTGCCCTGCCTGTTGCAATTGCGACAATATGTCCCGCTTCTTTCAGCTTAAAAATTGATTCCTTTGTTGATGCAGGTAATTTTTTTTCACCGTTTAGTAATGTTCCATCTATATCAAAAAAGAATACCGATTGTTTTGTCATTTACTTTTTTACCTCCGATGTTTTATATGTTCCATGGTATGATTTAGCGTTGGCTTATGTCAACGCAAAACACTTTATCCGTTTGCACACAACTTTAATATGATTATGTGAAAATCCTAATTCTGTACTTTTTCCTCTTCACTTAGTTTGTTTAATCAACAATTTATCCGGGTATATTTATATGAGAAGAATCAATTTCTATAACAAAATAATTTAAGTAGGATTGTTGTATCTATATTTCATTCACTATAAAAAAAGGAGATGAAGGTTCATGAATAGATTTGAGGACAAAGTTGTACTTATTACCGGTGCAGCCTCTGGATTAGGGCAAGCATCTGCTTTACAGGTAGCAAAAGAAGGAGCAAAACTGTCATTAGTGGATCTAAACCAAGAAGGCTTGGAAGAGACGAGAAAAAAAGTATTGTTAGAAGCTCCAGAAGCTGAAATTCTAATGATTGCTGCTGATGTTTCCAAAGAAGAGGACGTTAAAAATTATGTAGAACAAACCATTCAAAAGTTCAGCAGAATCGATGGCTTCTTTAACAATGCCGGGATTGAAGGCAAACAAAACCTTACAGAAGATTTTGGTTCAGCCGAATTTAACAAAGTGATTGGCATCAACCTAAATGGTGTGTTCTATGGCATGCAATATGTATTAAGAATCATGAAGAAACAAGGTTATGGCTCCATTGTAAATACTGCATCAGTTGGTGGCATCCGCGGAGTTGGTAATCAATCAGGTTATGCAGCAAGTAAGCACGGAGTTGTTGGATTAACAAGGAACTCAGCAATTGAGTATGGACAATATGGAGTAAGCGTCAAAGCTATCGCTCCTGGTGCCATCATGACACCGATGGTAGAAGGATCCCTGAAACAAATGGGTGGAGACAATTGGGAAGAAGTTGGAAAAGAATTCGTAGAGCCTAACCCAATGAAACGGTTTGGTAAACCAGAGGAAGTGGGATACTTGGTAGCATTCCTACTGTCTGACCAAGCAAACTTTATTAATGCAGCTGTTATCCCAATCGATGGTGGACAGTCTTATAAATATTGATAATCAGAAAAGGAGCGAGGGATGTACCTCTCTCCTTTTCTTTGTGTATTTTTAGCTGGGTTTATTAAATTATGAAGTTCTCCATGAGATATTGTTGGAGGAGAATATTTCATCTAATAAAGTAATGGGACGGGAATCCTTTTATTAATCTATCTCATTTAATTCTCTACCTTTTCCAACTCGTTTACAAACGCTGGCTTACGCTGATAGATTTCCTTCAGCTCTTGCACTAAGGTGGTAAATCTTTCCTTGCCACACGCAATTTTTAATGTTCTCAATTTCTTGCACACAGAACGATATTGTTTACGGTTTGCTGCGTTTTCTGCCTCCGTTTGAATATAGGTGATAAAAATTTCCTCAACCCTGTCAGCATAATCATCTATTAAATAAGGATATAGTTCACTAACTGTACTAGGTGACTTTTCACAGTATTTTAAAATTTTATCTGAGCGATTCTCAGCTTTAGCAATATACTCGTACACATGAGGTAAATAGCCAGATTGATTCTCAAATACCTCAAAGATTTCCTCTGAAACTTTCGCCCATTCTTCAGGAGAGTATAGCTCCTTTAATTTCCTATATGCCTCGTACTCATTGTCGTATACAAATTCAAGCAAAATTTCCTGTTGCTTTTCAATGTTCTCTTGCAATTCATAGACCTGTAATCGATATTGCTTCCACTTTTTCACGCGGCCTGGGTACTTATTATCAATTTCTTCGCCGTCTTCACATAAAATTAACGCACTCTTATAATTTTCGTTCTCTATTTCTTTTTGAATAGCCATTTCTCTAAAATTATCAAATTGCAGATTCTCAAGGATGAATTGTTGGGCCTTTTCCAATTCACCATTACGTTCTAAGATTTTTAACTGTAGTTGTTTAATTAATTGTAGTTCATAATCCGAGGACCAAGAAGAGTGTGTAGATACTTGCGTATAGAGCTTATCAAGCGTTTGCTCTAACTTCTTTCTAGCAGAGATGCGAGCAGAATAAATGGTACAAACTTCTAGAAGCTCAAGACGCCAATCATTCCAGCCATCATAACGTTTATTCATGGCTTCATTTAAAATAAGATCGAACATATTCCCTTGTTCTCGATGCTGTGAAGAAAGTAATACCATTGAGGAAGCATCTTTGAGAAGGGTAATGCTTTTATTCACTACATAGCCGATTTCTCCCCCAGTATCGTCGGTATATTGAAACATATCAATTACAACAGAAAGTACTGCAAGCCCAAGATGGATTGCTGTCTCTTCTTCATCATTCACTAGCTTATCTCTTCCTTTTTCCAGCACCATTTCCGCCCCTTGCAGTGCTGAATGAACGTTGCGCCAAGAAATAAACCCTCTTCTTTTATTCTCATTTATGTACTTTCGAATCAGTTGTTTGCTGGCCTTTACCTCGTCGTTTGGGGTTTCCAATTTATACTCCAGCTTTTTGTGAATATCTTCATCCCCCTGAGCTAATTCCAGCACTAAATCAATTAATTCCTGCTTCGAAAGCTTTGAAATCATTTTCTCTAAAGCCAAACTTTCGTACTCCTCTCCAAACAAAACTGCTCTTTTAGTGTAACATACTTATTTTTAAAATAAATTGCTGGTAGATTAGGATTGAACCTTCTCCGGATGATGATAGGCCGTATGATTGACCTTTCTTCCGTTTAGCGAGCTGATTCGGGCTTTCATTACTTGTATGAACGACTTTTCTTCCGTTTAGCGAGCTCGTTTGGGCTTTCATTACTTGTATGAACGACCTTTCTTCCGTTTAGCGAGCTCGTTTGGGCTTTCATTACTTGTATGAACGACCTTTCTTCCGTTTAGCGAGCTCGTTTGGGCTTTCATTATTTGTATGAACGACCTTTCTTACATTTAGCGAACTCATTCGGGCTTTCATTACTTGTATGAGCGACTTTTCTCCCATTTCCCCTGCGCTTTCAGTCTCACATCACTTGTGCGAGCCAATTCCACGAAAAACGTTAGAAAATTATATATATAAAGATAATATCATAACCAGTTAAAGAACAGGAAACAAAGGACAGTTGATTATTCGAATTTTTGTACCTTGATGTCTATATAATGTTATTAACCATATAACAATTTAATCCATAAAAAAAGAACAAGGTAAATCAACCTATCTTGATTACCTTGTTCCGTTAAATGAAATTTCATATTGAGTTCTAAGTTTAGTGAGAAACTTGTCCACCATCTACTGCATACACATAACCGTTACAGAAGCTTGCAGCGTCTGAAGAAAGGAATACAACCATTTCTGCAATTTCTTCTGGCTTAGCAGCACGCCCCATCGGAACGTTAGCAGTAACTTCTGCCCATTTTTCTGGGTCATCTTTCCAAATCTGTGTCATAGGCGTTTCTGTTAGGCCAGGTGCTAACGCATTAACACGAACACCGTCTCTAGCATGGTCAAATGCAGCTGACTTTGTTAAGCCGGTAACTGCGTGTTTAGCAGTAACATATGGTGCCATATTAGGGTCTGCAATCAAACCAGCTACAGAAGCAGTGTTTACAATTGTACCGCCACCATTAGCAACCATATGATTAAGTTCATGTTTTACAGCAAGGAATACACCTTTTACGTCCACTTCCATTACTTTATCAAATACATCTTCTTCAATATCAGCGAACTTCGCTGGTTTATTTAAAATTCCGGCATTATTGAATGCATGGTGCAATCCACCAAATTGTTCAACTGTCTTTTCAACAAGTGACTTAACTTGTTCGGAGTTTGTTACATCTGTTTTAAAGAATGCAGCTTCTCCGCCTTCTTTTTGAATTAGTTCAACTGTTTCATTAGCCCGTTCATCAACGTCACCAATTGCTACTTTCGCACCCCGACGGGAAAATGCTAGTGCTGTAGCACGGCCAATACCAGTAGCAGCTCCAGTGATTAATACAACTCGATTTTCAAAATCTTTAACGCTCATATATAACCCTCCTAAATCTTCCATTACTCGTTGGTAATATAATTTAATTTTGGAATATATGTTACATATATATCTTAACTCTTTTATGAATACGCATCCAAAACTTTGAAAGAATTAACTTATTCCTTTATAGTTATAAGCATAAGAAGGTGAACATATGAGTTTAAAGCAATTACGATATTTTCTAACGGTAGCAAGGTTAGAGCATATGTCGGAAGCAGCTGCTGAACTAGAGATTTCTCAATCCTCCTTAAGCAAAACGATTGGAAGATTAGAACAAGATATCGGCGTACCTTTATTTGATCGAAAGGGAAAAACGATTCTATTGAATGAATACGGGCAACTTTTTTATCAGAAGGTAGAGAAAATTTTATCAGATTTACAAGATGCAAAAGAAGCAGTCCAAGAGTTGGCAAATATTCGAGAAGATAGTATCACCATTAATGTAATGAATTCAAAGCTATTACCAAAATTATTCTATGAGTTTTATAAAAAGCGTCCTAATGTTAAATTCCGGCAATATCTATTACCTGACCGATTAGCGCAGCAGAAATTACTGGATGGTGAAATTGACTTACTGATTGTTCCAAACCCTATTACTGATGAGCGAATAGAGTGGGCGCCTCTCTTCAAAGAAGAAATCTTCTTAGTGGTTCCCAAAAATCATCCTTTAGCAGCTAAAAAAGAGATTTCCCTTGTTGAGGCTAAAGAAGAATTGTTTATTTTGTCAGAAACAGGCCAAAGCTTTCGTACAACAGAAAATCGCATATTTGAAAAAGCTGGCTTCACCCCGCGTATCGCGTTTGAAGGAGAGGACCTCTCCGTCATTTTGCAATTAGTAAATGAGGGAGCAGGAATTTCCTTTATCTTTAATAATTTATCTTTGGATTCGTCCTTAGACAATGTAAAGATAGTCAAGATTTCAAATCCTGCTTGCTTTCAAACGGTAGGAATTGCATGGAATAAAAAGAAAAAAAATTCGTTTGTTGTGGAAAGTTTTCGGACCTTTTCTATTTCATTTTTGCAAGATGCTACCACCTATGGCGCAGAAGATAATGTCACTGTACTAAGGAACTGACAAACATATCCTTCCAACACTTTAGAAATCAGTCTAGCTCCCTTCCCTAATATGCTAGGGCCTCCCTTAAATACCTCACTAAAATTAAGCAAATTAGAATAGCTTATAAAATGGAGTGACGGATGATGAACACAAAAAGAGCATTAACAATCTTATTTGCTGTTATGTTTCTAGTGATGGTTGGTTTTGGTATTATCATCCCTGTAATTCCCTTCTATGCGGAAGAACTCGGTGCATCGCCTACTGAGTTAGGCTTACTTATGGCAGTATATTCTCTTATGCAATTGATTTTCGCACCTATGTGGGGAAGGATTTCGGATGGAATTGGACGCAAACCCGTGATTATGATAGGTACGTTAGGTTTAGCGCTCTCCTTCTTTTTAATGGCTGTATCGACAGCATTATGGATGCTGTTCGCGGCAAGAATAATAGGAGGATTGTTATCTTCAGCCAATATGGCAACAGTGATGGCATACGCGGCTGATATTACTTCCGAGGAAGACCGTGGGAAAGGAATGGGGATAGTCGGTGCTGCAATCGGACTTGGATTTATATTTGGACCTGCTATAGGCGGAATTTTTTCCAGTTCAAGCTTGAGTACCCCTTTTTTCTTAGCAGGAAGCTTTGCTCTTTTTACCTTTTTCATGGTGATGTTTATTTTAAGAGAGTCCTTATCCATTGAAAAAAGAAGGAAGGAATCCTTGAGGAAATCTGGAAATTTATTTCATGCGTTCAAGTCTTCCTCTACAAATATGTTGTACTTTCTCACATTCTTCGTTACTCTTTCTTTAGCTGGGTTAGAAGCAACTTTTGCCTACTTTGCTGCAGAAAGAGCAGATTTAGGAACAATAGAATTGGGTTATATCTTCATGATTATGGGATTAGGCAGCGCCATTGTCCAAGGTGGGATGGTTGGCGGGTTCATTAAACGATTTGGAGAGCATGTTGTGATTCAGATTGGAATTTTGGTTTCCGCAGTTGGCTTCTTGCTAATTCTGTTCACAGATAGTTTTATAACAGCAGCCATTTATTTAACGGTCTTTGGCTTGGGGAATGGGGTCATTCGTCCAAGTGTTTCCTCTTTACTCACTAAAAAATCGAAAATAGGCCATGGCGGGGTAACTGGACTCCTATCCTCTTTTGATTCACTTGGAAGGATCATTGGCCCCCCTTTAGGCGGCTGGTTTTTCTCGATTTCTATTGGATTGCCTTATATTTTTGGGATTCTTTTGTCTATACTAACGTTTGTGTTATTTCGTGTTTTTACAGCACCACAATTGAAATCTATTCGTCGGGAACAGGAATTGTAAAGACTGTATCCCCTTTACATATTCCAAATCTTATGTTAATTTATATTTAGAAAATTAAATATTGCAAGAGCACTAGGGGAGCTGTGTATGCGGCTGAGAAGAACAAGTTGTCGTTCTGACCCTTTGAACCCGATCTGGATAATACCAGCGTGGGGAAGTGCGGTCGACCTGACTCTGTAACATTTAATAAATACAGAATCTTATTTTACATATAGACTGCATTCCCACGAAAAGGGAATGCAGTTTTTTATTTTCAATAAAAATATTTTGGGGGAGGCTTTTTAGCATGACAAATCAGAACCAGACATGTACAAAAAGTAACATCGCAGGAGCAAGTTTTTCCATTCATCCGATGAGTGATAACTTTATCGATATTATTATAGGAGCATTAGAGGAAGCAGATACTTCCAAAGTCCATATAAAAACCGATGATGTCACAACCACTGTAAGAGGAAAATTAATCCATGTATTTGATGTTACAAAGGCGATTTTCTTACATGCAACGAAAACAGGAGAACATATCGCGTTCCAAGCCACTTATTCACTTGGTTGTCCAGGGGATTCTCAAGGAGAGGCATATATGGATGTTGATGATGAGGCACTTAACCAAGAACTAGTGAAGAATATCAAACAACCTGTTGCAGCAAAGTTTTCCCTTTATCCACTAGGTGGCGGGAATTATATGGACATTATATATGACCAAATTGAAGCAATGAAAGCATATGTAGGCGTATCCCACGCGCACTATTCAACTAGACTCGATGGAGAGGCGACTGATATTTTCAATGGGTTAGAGAAAGTCTTCAAAGCAACCGTTGACGGTGGCTCCAGCCACACAGTAATGACCGTATCGATTTCTGCAAATAGTCCGTCTCATAAAAAAGAGGTTGCAGAATGAAAAGCTGGCGCTTTAAAGAAATCGTCGTTATGGCAGCACTCGCTGTCGTATTCGGAGTAGTATACCTTGCCTTTTTACCAGTTGGCGGTGTGCTTGCAGGACTCATGGGACCGATTGGCTATGACTTTATCTTTGGAATATGGTTTATTGTTTCGATCATTGCCGCCTATATTATTCAGAAACCCGGTGCCGCATTTCTATCAGAAACGATAGCAGCAATGATTGAAGTGCTTCTCGGCAATGCAGTTGGTCCAATGCTTATTGTGAGTGGAATGATTCAGGGGATTGGTGCAGAGGCTGTGTTCGCAGCCACTCGTTGGAGGAATTACTCCACCTGGGTCTTGATGGCTGCTGGGATGGGGTCGGCTGTAACAAGCTTTATCTACGGTTACTTTATGAGTGGTTTTGCAGCACTAGCAACTGGATACGTTGCAGCAATGTTCGTTGTCCGATTACTTAGTGGAGCACTCATTGCTGGTTTACTAGGGAAGGCATTAAGTGAAGGTCTAGCTTCTACTGGTGTCCTGTCAAGCTTTGCATTAGGAAAACAACAACGAAAGAAGAATGCTGCATGAAACCATTCGTAGACGTTCAAAATCTCACAATCCGTTATGAAACGAGACAGGAAAATGCGCTCTCCTCCGTCAGCTTCCAGCTCAAGTTTGGAGAAAGTCTATTGCTGCTTGGACCGAGTGGCAGTGGAAAAAGTACACTCACTTCTTGTCTAAATGGACTATTTCCACGTGAGCTAGACGGAGAAATGCACGGCAAAATATTTGTAGATGGAAGGGAGAATAGAGATTTACTCCCGGGTGAGCGCAGCAGAAAGGTTGGTGTCGTGTTTCAAGATCCAGAAACACAGTTTTGTATGCTAACAGTGGAAGACGAGGTTGCATTCGGACTTGAAAATCTCGGTATACCTAATGAGGAAATGGAGTTAAAAATCGATGCAGCACTTACACTTGTGAATATGCTTTCCTTTAAAAAGGCATCGATTTCCTCCCTTTCTGGAGGGCAAAAGCAAAAACTTGCGCTAGCTTGTATTCTTGCACTTGAGCCAGCTCTTTTGATAATTGATGAACCGACAGCCAATCTGGACGCCATTGCAACAAAGGAATTTATTGAAACCATCAAGGCTTTAAGGGATAAAGTCACCTTTAGTCTGATCGTTATTGAGCATAAGTTAGACGGCTGGACAGACATTACCGAGCGTTGTGTACTCCTAAATCGTCAGGGTGAAATTTTTTATGATGGCTCTATTCGCCAAGCGCTAAGAGAACAGAGACAGCAGCTTACGAGAGAAGGGATTTGGATTCCCCGTGTAACACAGTTTGTGTTAGAGCAACACCCGCTTCTTTCTAACCCTCCATTAACCATAGAGGAATTTAGAGAAAATCCATTGCCAATTAAGGAAGAAAGGATAGCGGATCATGTCTCGATAAGCTCGAAGCCCCTTGTCCAAGCACGCCATCTTTCTTGGAGTGCCGGCAATAAGGAGATTGTAAAAGACGTATCACTCACCTTCCACAAAGGTGAATTTGTCGCTATCGTCGGAGCCAATGGGAGCGGAAAAACCTCTCTGTCACGAATTCTAGCGGGAATCAGACAACCTACAAATGGGAGCCTCTTAGTTAAAGGGAAATCTTTGAGCAAGTGGAAAGAAGCACAGCTGCGTCAAGAAATTGGGTATGTGTTTCAAAATCCAGAGCACCAGTTTATTACTAATACTGTTTATGACGAAGTAGCCTTTGGCTTGAAATGGAAGGATACTGAAACAATTGAAATAGAGAAAATAGTGAACGACATTTTGGAAAGCTTTGGATTACTGGAGTTAAAAAACGAGCACCCCTTCTCCCTTAGTCAGGGGCAAAAGCGCAGACTTAGTGTCGCAACGATGATTGTGGATGACCAGTCCTTCCTATTGCTCGATGAACCTACATTTGGTCAGGATTCGCATACGAATACGGAACTCATGGGCTTACTAAAACAAAGACATCAGACTGGGGCTACGATCGTTATGATTACCCATGACATGGATATTGTGGCCGATTATGCCACACGCGTCATCGTCATTGGAGACGGGGCTGTATTAGCAGACTGCTCTCCACACGAATTATGGAAGATGCCAATTGATAAACTAATGTATTGGAAGCTTGAGCTTCCGATTTCAGTTCAATTAAAGAAAATATATGAAGGAGCAGCGAGCTATGTTTCTACAACAACTTAATCCAAGCCTGAAGGCCTTAACGATTATGGTGTTCATCATTTTCCTAGCTACCATTTTTGAGCCGATTACGCCTCTATTATTCTTAATCTGGACTGTTCTTATTACATTTCTTTTCGGTAAGGTATCCTGGAAAAAATATTTGCTGTACTTTTCTCCATTTTTCATTTTTGCTTTGGGGATGCTTTGGACTTCTATCGCCTTTGCCGACCCACCGATTAATCCAGATGAGGCTATAAACATATTGAGCTGGAGTTTACCGACAGAAAACGTCTTAACAGCATTAGCGCTTGCCTTACGTGTGTTGAATGTTGCTGCATTATCCTTGCTGTTCGTCTTTACAACGAATATTGTGCATTTTATCCTTAGTATGATGCAGCAGCTGAAGCTTCCACCGCGTATTGCTTATGCAGTATTAGCTGGCTATCGCTTTTTGCCGATGATCAGGGATGAGTTGAAAATTATTCATGACGCTCATCTCATACGTGGCGTAAACCAAGCCAAAACACCAAAGGAGAAAATGCAAAACTACAAACGTTATGCCATTCCTCTCCTTGCCAGTGCGATAAGAAAAGCTGAACGAACCGCAATTGCGATGGAGTCGAAGGGATTTACTGGAGATAAAAACCGAAGCTTTTATCGGCAGTTTACAATAGGTAAGCTTGACTTTATTTTTCCATTAATCATGTTAATAGGTTTTGCCACAGCATTCTTTGTTTCGAAGCAGTTAGGGTTTTAAAAGGAGTTGCCCAAAAGGAGCAACTCTTTTTTCCCGTTAACGATAATAGATATAAATGGCTAAAACAACAAATGACATAATCGTAACAATTGCATAAATCCACGATAAATTTTTTACATTTTTGGATAAGGAGCTTGATTCATATTCATGAGACCTTTTCAATTCATCCTTAACTGTTTCTCCCTCTTCTTCATACGTTTTCATTTTAGTTTCCTCTTGTTTGAGGATGATGAACGTCGCGACTACCGCCACAACAAGGATAATAGCTATAAAAACAATCATAAATGTCATAAGTACTCCCCCATTTCCATTCATAGACAGATTATTAGTATTATCTTACCATATCTCCGTTTAAAAATAGAACATTCTAAAAATAGAAATGTCACACTTAGAATAATTAACAATGATCCTCCCATACTAAAAGAAAAAAAGGAGGATTTCTGTGCTTGCAAATTTCTTTCGAATAGCCAATGCAATCGTATTGTGGATGATTATCATTCGTTTTCTGCCAAAGCAATCTTTTAAAAAATATTTACCTGTTACCTTATTTTCCTCTTCTATTCTGTTTATAGGTTCGCTGTATAACTTAATTTTCAAATGGTGGACGGTCAAGGGTGGAACAAAATATATATTATTTGATGCTATTGCGTTTATTATAGGGCCATTTTTCTTTGCTAATCTATGGGTTTTCCACTTTACGAATGGAAGGTTCTCCTTATATGCTTTAACTAACTTTGTAATGGATTTATTATTTGCGTACCCTTTAAACACCCTCTTTCAAAGGATAGGGCATTATAAGCTATTAAAATTCCATTCCCGAACCCTTTTCCTCATTTCTTACAGCCTTGCTTTTGTCAACTATGCCGTGCAAAAATTTATGGAAAGGCGAAAGCTGTTTATGCAATAAGTGAAATGACAAGTCAGCTTTAAGAGTGAATTCGAAGAGGTTGGGCATTAAACGGTAGACACATCACAAAAAGTTAAACGGATTAATAATTCAGCTCATGAATTTCGGGGATTTTCTAAAATTGAGTAAGAGAATTATCCCCTCTTTTTAACTTCCTTTCTCTAGAAATTCAAAATCATACACTGCCCATTTCTAAGTTCAAGTCATTCCTATTTACGGAGGAATCTGCTATCATAATGGTTAAATATACAGTATGAAAGTGGGTTAATTGATGAATCTACTCATAAGATGGTCGGTATTTTTTATTGGTCTCATGATTTTTAGCTTAGGGATTACGATGACCATAAATGTGCAGCATTTAGGGATTCACCCATGGGATGTGTTGAATGTTGCCATGTTTAATAGAATTGGATTATCTATCGGAACATGGGCAGTTATTATCTCATGCTTTTTAATTGTTATCTCTTGGTTGCTGGATAAAAGCTATATTAAACTAGGAACCTTTTTTAATGCTGTATTGGTTGGAGCATTTGTTGATCTATATATGTGGTTGGATTTCCTTCCTAAAGCAAGCGGGAATACGTGGATAGATATCGCGATAATGCTCAGTGGGATTGTATTGATGGGGCTTGGTGGTGGCATATATAATGCTGCTGGAGTAGGATCTGGACCACGTGATGGATTCATGCTGTCTATAGCAGATAAAACCGGAGCATCGATTGGAAGAATTCGAATCATTACAGAAAGCTTGGTATTAGTACTTGGACTTTTATTAGGTGGGCCCGTCTTTATTGTGACATTTATTTTTACGTTTATCCAAAGCCCGATATTCCAAGTTACATATTTAAAACTAGGACGATTGATTAACACAATGGAGGAACGTTATGTTAATAATCGCGCAATATCATAGTGTACGCTTGTTGTTAAAAGTTCCCCTGTCACAAAGTGGTTTGTAACAGGGGGACTTTTTTGTTCCTTCAGAGGTGATGCTACTTTTCGAAGGTGATACTTTCAATCTCGAGGGTGATATTCCTCTTCTTGAAGGCGATGTTCTCGATCTCAAGGGCGATGTTTCTCTTCTTGAAGGCGATGTTCTCATTCTCGAGGACGATGTTCCTCTTCTTGAAGACGATATCCCCCTTTTCGAAGGTGATACAAGAGCTCTCAAGGCCGATGTTTCTTTCCTCAGCGGCGATAGATTTCTATGAACAAAACATCTGACCTCACCATTTCTGCAAAATTTCCTGTTATCCAACTCTTATTCCTCCACCCGCTTTACAACATCCCCACCATTCGGCATGGCTTCACCATTAATTTCTTCAAAAAATAGTGGCAGCCCTTCTGCCAAAGTAGGGTAGAGCATTTTCGTTGGGTCTTGTCTCTGATGATGAATATGTAAATGTGGCTCTGAAGTGGAACCACTATTCCCTACTCGTCCTATCACATCGCCTGGTTGAACATAGTCCCCTGCTTCTACCATGACACTGTCTTTCTTCAAATGAACAAGTAATAGATATGTCCCTGTTTCTTCTATTCTAATATAAACATAATTCCCAGCCATCGAAGTAAACTCTTCAGAATTTGGCTCTACATCTGCTTCCCCATCGTACGCTCCTATGACCTTCCCTCTAACTGGAGAAAACACTTCTTTGTTCCAAATCCCATAATCTTCGTTGCGCATGCTTCCTATATCATAAGGCTCCATCACTAAATCATATGCCCACCTTTCCGAAGCCCATGTGACATGCTTTTGATTATGTTCTAACTTATCACCACCAAAACCAACAACCGTTTCTTCTGCAAGCGGCCAGTATACCGTCACTGCTGGGTCAACTCGGTCTATATCATTTGGATATGGCAGCTGGATAATATTCATTGTCATCAGAATCGGGACCACGAAAAATATGTTAACGAAAAGATTCAGAACGAGCTTCTGTGTGTTCCTCATTCTCACTAGATAAATAACCAAAAGAACGAGATCTATAACGATTCCAACTCCACCTATAATTGGAAATACAAGTTTTATAAGTGTCCATGCATAGGCGCCAACCAGCCCGTTAATCAAATAGACAGTCGACCAAAGTGCTATGATGATTCCTATCCCAATGATATTAATAACCCCAAATTTTCTCATAATCCTTTTCACTATCCCCTCCGGTTTATATTTCTTTCCTTATAAAGTAAGTAAAACCTGCAAATAAAAACAACATCAGGCTGCCAAGAATGACAATAAAGAGCGTCTCCATGGAAATATGTAATGCTCTGAAACTTTCAGTCTCAGTATGAGGCATCATCGCTAAAAATGGCTGTGCCCAAGGATAATAGGGGCCATATGTCTCTGAATTTAAAATTAGGATATTTGGCAGTGTAAAAATGACATTAACTGCCATTGGTGCAGCAAAGCTAGACCAAGAAACAGAAACAAGCATTTGCAGTGCGATTAATGGCAAACATGCTAGCCAACCACTAAAAGCCCCGATTGCAACCGTCTCCCATGGAAAAGCCACTTGAAATTCTTTCCATTGTCCCACGCTGAATAGTCCAGCCACCAATAAAATCTGTGTATAGAAAATAAGCAAACAGACGACCAGTAGTTTTGCTAAGTAAAGTTTGCCTCTCGAAACAGGTAGTGCCGCCAGCTGTTTCCATCCACCTCCGACATGCTCATAACGGCAAACAAATGCCGAGAATACACCCGTAAGTAACGGCAGAAATAATGCTGCATGTGGAAAGCTCATCCATTGATAGGTAGTGAGCCAATACTCCTCTTCAGGCAGTCCTGCAGTTGTCTCTCCTAGCCCGACCAGCAGAGATAAAAACGGACTTACAAAGATTAATAGCCAAATAGAAGACTTGCGTAATTTCAATAATTCCGTTCGCAGCAAACGAACCATTTATTTCACGTCCCTTCGAATAAAGTCAAGTAGACCACCAGCATATACAACCATTGCTAAAATCAAGCCAGCAATAACAGAATAAATAGGATTTCCCCATTCATTGATTAATAGTGGCCACTTCCAAGGAACCCAATCCGGAAAGGTAATGGAAAACATCGACACTGCTGTCCCCACGATTCCGACCATCAAGGGGATTGCCTGGTTTTTACAAACGATAGAAAGCCAGATTTGCAGAGCAACGAATGGCATGGCCGAGAAAAGTGGAAAAAAGCACATTTTTATTACATATAGAAATGGAATATCAGTTCCAAATTTCAATAGAATACCTAAAATGATTGTTCCTCCAAATAATAGCATGCAAGATACAAAAAGCAGCATACCTGAAAGTAAGAGCTTCCCAGTAAATATTTTTGCTTTCGAAACCGGTAATGCCAATACTTGCTTCCATGCATTTGTTTGGTGTTCGATATTAGCTATCATCGAGGTAACGATGGTTAATCCTAACATCAGTGATGGAATGGATAACATCATAACTTCACCAATAAGTCCTCTCCACAGATTATCTTTGTATAGATTCGTTAGCCAATCATAACGCAGCCAGAAATTTACCAATTCTAAGGAAACCACTCCAAATGGGCCTAGAAAAACAAGAAAGACAATCATTTTCCGTTTTATTTTTACGAATTCAGAAGCAATCACTTTTCCCATTACAGGCTCGCCTCCCCACCAGTTAGCTCAAGAAAGATTTGCTCGAGTGATTTTTTCTCTTCTTCAACCCTATAGATGGAACATTGATGGTTAACGAGCTTCCTTATTATCTCTGCTATCTCTCTGTCAGAAGTATTTTCAACAAAAATATAATTTTCATTAGAACCCACCTTATAGCCCCAAGATAATAGCTTTTTAGAGACTGCCTCTGTGTCACTTACTTTAATCCGAATTTTACTAGAAGACCGCTGTCTTAAAGTAGAGATAGAATCCTGAAAAATCATTTTTCCTTTAGAAATAATGCCAACTTGTGTAGCCATTTGTTCCATTTCTGATAATAAGTGGCTGGAAACCAAAATCGTGATGCCATGTTCTTTTGGCATCGACTTTATGAGTTCACGAATTTCAATAATTCCTGAAGGGTCAAGGCCGTTCGTTGGTTCATCCAAAATTAAAAGCTCTGGGTTCCCGAGTAATGCTGTTGCAATTCCAAGGCGTTGCTTCATTCCAAGAGAGAATCCCTTCACCGGTCGCTTGGCATCGTTTGTTAATCTAACAATCGAGAGAACTTCATCTATTCTTGACTTTGGTGCATCAAGCAAGATTCGTACTGCTTCCAAATTCTCATAGGCTGTTAAATGCCCATAATAGGAAGGATATTCTACAAGCGAACCAACCTTTTTAAGCACAGATAACTTATCCTTTTTCATGTCTTTCCCAAAAATATGTATAGATCCTTTTGTCGGTCGAGCTAGTCCTAAAACCATTCGGATAGTGGTGGTCTTTCCCGCACCATTTGGACCAAGAAAACCGTATATTTCGCCCTTTTTCACTTTCAAATCGACTTGATTCACTACATATGTGGAACCATACTTTTTCGTTAATCCGTTTGTTTCGATAATATAATCGTTCATTTCCTTCACCTCATAAATAAGATTATTCCTCGAAGGTTAAAAGAAACGGTGGTGAAGTTTAAATTCTGTTTAAAAATAGGTGGACTATCATTTAAGTAAAAAATATCTCTTATACCAAACTAACCCACGATGAAAAAAGAGACTGATTGTTGTAATCAGTCTCTTAGTTTGTTAATTTCTTTTTTAGGATTTTTCCTTTAGTTTGCTTTAGCGTCGCAACAATAAGAAAACTAACAATTACTAGTAAAAGCCATGAACTCACTTTTCCGAAATGAACAAGACTCCAAGCATCGGTTTGATTTGGATATTCCCAAGCTCCAAAGAACGTTGCAATGTTTTCGGCTATCCATATAAAAAAACCAATAAGTACAAATGAAAGAGCAATCGGCATACGGTAATGAGTATCATTTATTCGGAATAGGACCCATGAGTTCCAAAAAACGATAATGACAAGTCCAGATAACCACCAGCGAACATCAATCCAATAATGATGGGTAAAGAAGTTTAAGTAGATTGCAGCAGCAAGAGGTACCACCACCAAAAATGGCGGCCACCTGACTAGTTCAACCTTTAGCCTTCGCCAGGCCTGGCATAAATAACTTGCTACACTTGCATACATGAACCCGCTATACAAAGGAACTCCAAATACCTTGAAGTAGCCTTCCTCTGGATAAGACCATGAGCCCATATTCACCTTAAAAACTTCAAGAGCAAGTCCTATAAGATGGAATAATGTGATAACCTTGAGTTCATCCCGTGTTTCAAGTCCAGATTTCACCATACCCCACTGCATTATTAGGCAGATGATGAGCAGCCAGTCATAACGCGGCAGGAAGGGAAGTGGCACGAGTTGCGTTAAAGCTAGTGAAGCAAAAATCACAACCGGGAATAAACAGGACAGAGCTTGTTCCCAGCCAAATCGAACCAATTGAAAGACTGGACTGCCCTTCGTCCTCTTATTAACCTTCATTATTTTAGTTCACTTAATTTCGCCATCTTCTTCATTCCGGTATTCTAATATATCCCCAGGTTGGCAATCTAAAGCCTTGCAAATGGCATCTAGAGTAGATAATCGAATTGCTTTCGCCTTTCCGTTTTTCAGTATAGAGAGATTAGCCATTGTGATTCCAACTCTCTCCGAAAGTTCTGTTACGCTCATTTTCCTTTTAGCCAACATTACGTCAATATTAATTATAATCGCCATTTTAATCACCTCAGACCGTTAAATCATTCTCAGATTTTATATCAATTGCTTCTTGCAAGAGTCTTTGTAGGACAGCAGCAAATACTGCGATGACCATGGAAGCAAAAATAGGAACCATTCCAATTATGATAAGTCCCGGAGCATCATCTTGCTCTGCTACTAGATAAATAAATGGCAGAATGACCACATATAAAGTACTAACTGCTATTGCACAGAATTTAATTTTCTTTAAAGCATTCACAGAAATTTGTGAGAAAGCCTGCGCTCTGTCGATATAACTTAAAAGCCTAAATGCCTGATACAATGCAATGTAAAACGGAATTGCTGATAGAAACATCCCTATTACGATTGGATATAGTAAATGGGCAAAATCCGGATTTGCTGGATTTCTAACTAACCAGTATAACCCAATTATACATACAGCAAGAACTGGAATTCCGATAATAAAAACAGCAATTTTTAAAAACAATGTTGTTCCTTGTTTCATAATAAAGCACCTCACTTATTTATTTTCATTTTTGACTATATCATGATATTTATCGTTTTACAATAAAAAAATATTGAATACTATTATTTTTTTATTGAATAAATCACATAAAAAGATAAAAAGCATTTCTCAGACTGAGAAATGCTTGATCATTTACACTTATTTAGCTTCTGACTTATTCCTTTAATTTACCATCCGCGGGTGGCTATAGAAAGTTTTAAACTCTTAGTGATCCACGGAATCCTCTGGCAGCATAATAGGAGTCCGCGCCATTGTGATATACGAAGACATGACCAAAGCGAAAGTCGCAAAATAGCGCTCCACCACGTTCTCTTATATCAGATGGAGTTTGGATCCAGCTTGATGTTTTCATATCGAAATTTCCAAGCGTCTGTAATGCCCGGTACTGCTCTTCTGTTAAAAGCTCAATGCCCATCTCTTCTACCATATCCATGGCACTATTTTGGGGTTTATGCTTTTTCCTGGACTCCAGTGCCGCCCGATCATAACAAACACTTCTTCGACCTTTAGGGCTTTCTGGTGAACAATCACAAAATATGTATTCGTCTTTTTCATTATCATATCCGACAACATCAGGCTCGCCTTCTGTTTCTTCCATCCTATATATCGACCACAGTTTTTCTTTATTTGTTTCCAATTTCGCTTTAATTTTATCCCATTCAAAGCCTTTATGACGGTTCATATTTTTTTCAAAACGGGCTTTCATTGTATTAAGTAATTCTTCTTGTTGTTCGAGTGTCAATTCCCTTTTCTCCATGTCAGTTGCCTCCTACTTACTCAAAATAGCTTAAATTTAAATTATAATAACCCTTTTCACCAGGTTACAGATTTTCTATTACTTAGTTTATACTATAACTGCACAAAAACCAAAAAGACAAAACTTCATATTAAAAAGCTCGCATATTCGCTTTGACCTTCTAGACAATTCATTTTCTTTGCTTCGTCCATTGATTTGAATCTTTATTCCGAATAGCCACCGCTGTACCCTTTTCACCTGTTTCTATATCCAATTTCAATTTCATCTCTTTGACCATTAATTTTGCTATGGAAAGTCCAATTCCTACACCTTTTTGGGACGATTCCGCTTTTATTCCTGGTCCCTTATCTACTATGATAATCTCCTGGGAACTAACAGATAGGGCTATATATTTCCCCTCTTTTGCATGACGCAGTACATTTTGGAAGACATTATCCAATATTCGATTCATCCATTGAGGGTCCACTGTCCAAGAGATTGATTCTTCTGGAATATTAAGTTTGATTTCAAATTGGTTGTTCTCAAACACAGGATACCACGCAGCAAAAGAGCTTTTAACCAGTCGGGCCATATCTACTTTTTCTGGGGCATACCGATATCTGCCTGATGAAAGAAGTGTGTAAGAAAGGAGATTGTCGATAAGCTTGTCAACATAGCTGATTTTGTCGTCGATAACATCTAGTGATTGCTTACCTTCTTCACTTATATGTTCCTGTTTTAAACGGAAGGCATGTCCACGAATGGTGGTAAGTGGTGTTCTTAAATCATGAGACATGTTCGCAATGAGTTCTCTTCGTAATTTCTCCTCTTCCAATTCTCTAGCTTTAGCAGCTTCTAACTCGTTGATCATCCGGTTAAATGAATTCTCTAACTGTCCAATTTCGTCCATTTTTTTTACGTTTATTACTTTAGGTATTCCGTCCTTCTCTGACACTTCCATAGCGGCTTGCAATCGTACCAGCCTTTTAATGATTCTATTGAAAAAGAGAACGGAAACAAGCACAAATAAAATTAATAGAACAAGAATCGCAATTGGGATGACTAAACTGTAGCGGCGCTGTCTTTCATCACTAGGGCTGACCATCTCAGACCGAGGAGTTTGTAATACCATAAACCCTTGTTTACTGTCTCCTCCAATATTGGCAACAACTGTGAAAGGATCTGCTTTGTCCCCACGATTGCCTTGGACAAATGCTACCGCATCCGATACTGTCCATGCTTCAGGAACAGCTATTGTTTTTGGAAATGTATCTCTCGTTTTCCCATTCTCATCGACCCAATACATGGTTGTCCCTTCGTATTTACTGTATAGTTCAGCCAATGTATGCTGGATTTGCTGATCATCCGCATCGTTTAAGTTAGTTGCGGTTTCCCGCCACATCTCTTCTAATTCTGTTCCATTATAATACTGAATGGATGGATCCTCGTAGCTAGTAATAAGATAATACAGCGCTGATAAACCAGGGATCGCTATAGGGATAATTAGAATAGCTAAGAAAATAATCAATAGATACTGCTTTAATAACGAGGTTTTTAATTTATTCATTGCTTCACCCTGTAACCCAACCCACGGATAGTTTCAATAATCATTGGGCTGCCAGGTTTCTGTTCTAGTTTTTCACGCAAATACCGAATATGAACCATCAGCGTTTTATCCCCATTGATATACGGCTCCCCCCATACCGCCTCATAAATTTGTTCTTTCGTTAGTATCTGATTTGGATGTCTTAACAGGTACATGAAGATTTGGTGTTGTTTTCCCGTTAATACAATTTCATCACCTGTATTAGTTATTATTCTATTTTCGTTTAAATTAATTACCAAATGTCCCAGCCGAATTTCTTCTGATGGATGGTTGTTGCTTCTTCTCAGCAGCACTTCTACTCGAGCAGCAAGCTCATCTGGATGAAACGGCTTTATTAAATAATCATCTGCAAATTGTAGTCCCTGCAGCTTGTCTTCTACCGTTGTACGCGCTGATAACATAAGAACTGGAACATCTGGACGTTCTTTTTTCAATCTTTGCCCTACTGAAAAGCCATCCAATCCTGGAAGCATCACATCGAGAATTACGAGACTTGAATCTTGTAAGTGATTTAGCGCCTCATCTCCTGACGTTAGCCATGTAACTGAATAACCACGCCGTTGTAAGTCTTCTTTTACTAATCTGCCTATTTCTCTATCGTCTTCTATGTGTAAGATTTTTCTCAAAGTTATCACCCATTTTAATGATAAGGAAAGAATGGTCAAAAAGGAAGAGTGAATTTTCCTTAGAATCTTAGGCTGAGGGAAATGTCTCCATTGCCTAATACTGATAAGTTTCACTCATTCCTTATGTAAATAAAAAAAGATCTACCATGGCAGACCTTCTATCAAATATGCTTCTCTCTTTATTTTATCTAGTAAATAATCTAACTGTTTTTCTGTTCTCTCTAGCAGTTCTTTATCGATAATCGGATTTTCCTTTGTTTTATCCAATTGACTATCCTGGAAATACAGTCCTTTGATCGGCTGTCCTTTCAATGTGGCTAACAGTGGCTTCAGTGTATACTCTATCGCTAAAAGATGAGAGGCACTGCCGCCCGTCATCAACGGCAGAACAGGGGTATCCTGTAAAATGTCCTGCGGGAGGAGATCAATCAGTGCCTTCAATACCCCTGTATACGACGATTTATAAACTGGCGAACCGATTATAACCCCTTTTGCCTGGTCTAATTCACTTGTAATTTGCTGGATCTCTTTACTTTTATAATTCCCAAATAATAAGTCGTTTGAATTTACATCTTTGACTGAAATATGTACGATCGAATACCCCTTTTGTTCCACTTGTTTGCCTAAATAGTGGAGAACCCGCTCCAATCCAGACAACGATTGAGGACTGCCTGACACAATGGCAATATCAGCCATTTCGATTCCTCCCTTCTGTCATTACTTTTTGTCAAAATACCATTTCCAAAGCGAAAAACCAACAATGGCATATATTACGATAAGCCCGTACAAAAAGATAGAAAGCATCTCATTTACAAACATTTTCATTCCTCCCTTTAGACGCATGTTCAAAAAAAGATAAAAAGGAACGAGCTTTTACAGGATGTAGTGATTTCCTCGTTTGGTTAAACATTGCAAAATTTAGTGAAAGTTGAGACCCAGGAACGACCTATCCTTTTTACCAGTCTTTTTAAATATTTCTTTTTAGACTTTATTCAGCTTTGGCTAACTCGACTTCTTGATTCTTATCCTTAATCAACAGTGCTAGGATAATCATGGCAAGAATTCCAATGAACGTTGCTACTGCACCAGCTGTCATGGTACTTGGGATAATTCCGCCAAAGTATAAAATTAAATAGGAAACTAAACCAATGACCATTGATCCTTCCGCTGCTCTAGGAGATGCTTTACGTTTCCCGTAAACCGCATAAAGAATCGGTCCTAATGTTCCAGCTGCAACACCTGAAATGCCAATCCACATCACATCGCCCATATATTTTGGCGGATGGAGAACAAGAAGAAAAGCAATTAAACCCACAATTGGTACGGTAACTCTGCTAATCTGCAACGCAATTTTCTCTGCTTTTTCCTCTTCCACTTGAACATATCCACGCTTCACTAGGAATTTTAGAAAAATATCATTGGCAAACACCGTAGAGATGGATACAAACAGACCATCTGTTGTAGACATCGCTGCTGCAAGTATTACTACACCAAAGAGCGCAACAATAATAGCTGGAAATCCCCAGACCAAATACTCCATTAAAGCTAAATCCGTCACATTTACAGCTGATCCAAGTGCCACTCTACTATAAAACCCACCAAACAAGACAAGTACACATAATGAAGCAGTTATAATATAAGTAAGGATCATTTTCCCTAAGTCTTTTTCATTTTTTAAACCTAATACTTTATTAAATAAGTGTGGTGCAGATGCAAATGCCCACTGAATCGTAATCGCACCAATCACAGCGCCAATTGAATAAAAATGGGCAGAATCCGGGTTAAACACTTTTACTAGATTCCCATCCTGTGCGGCCATATTATCTACAATCCCAGTAAAAGTTGCAGTAATCCCGTTATTCCAAAAGATAACAATTCCAGAAACGAACACGAAGATACCTGCAATCGCCATTAGAACCACTTGAACGGCATCGGTATAAATATCAGCTAATGCCCCACCACCAAAGACGTACAACACAACAACGGCAGTAATGAGGATCAGACCAACTGTGTAATCCATTCCTAGTAAATATTCAAAAATCCTTGCGCCCGCTACAAACTGAGCCGCAATGTAAAAAATATTAAACAGTAATATCAACCCTGTACCCACTCGCAGAATATCACTATTATAATAGTCACCTAACCAATCCGGTAAGGAAAGTGATTTTTGTTCTTTATTTAATTTCCTTATTTTTTTGGCAACCATCAGCACCCCAATGGCTCCCCCACCAATCATGGCGAGAATGAGCCAAAGATTCGTTAGTCCCCATTCATAGGACCAGCCGGGATACCCAAGAAAAGTCGCTGCGCTTAAATAGGTAGCAGCAAAGGATAGCCCCAACAAAACAGGACCAAGTCCTCCCCCTATCGCAAAGTCACGTACACTTTTCGTTTGCTTTGTCCCTATATATCCAAGTGCCAACATAATAACCAGAAATAAAAGGAATCCAACCCAAGTATATATTTTTACAGTATCCATTTTGTTCCCCTTTCTAAGAAAAGCGTAAGCAACATTACAGGCTAAGAACACGACGTCCTGTCGCAACGCTTGTACTAACGCATCCTGTGCTTCGTAGCGACGTATGGACTGCAGTTACTCTCCCTACCAAAAGAGCTGCCACGTAATGTGGCGATCTTAGTCGTACTTCCCCTAAACCACAGTCGTAAAGAAATACAATAACCATAAAATCACGGTAGTCTCGCTAGTTCCTCGGCGTTGGAGCTAGACATGGGATTATTTCACTAAAGTAGTCACTCTTCTCGCCGGATGATTATCCGGCAAATATGGACCAGTACCAAATAAATTTTCTCGCAATGTTTTTCCTTCGTATTCCGTACGATAAATTCCCCGTTTTTGTAATTCCGGAACTACATAATCGACAAACTCACGAAATGTTTCTAATGAATAGCTCTGGGCAATGTTAAATCCGTCAACATTTCCTTCAACTGTCCACTCTTCAATGCAATCTGCAATTTGCTCCGGAGTTCCGATAAATTTAGCTGTTCCATTACCAAGTCCATGGTTTAGTACCGCTTCACGTAACGTCCATTTCTTATTCGGATCCTTCGTATACATATCTAAGTTCCCTTGAACCGCATCTGTTTCGATATCTTCGATATATTGATCTGGATTATACTTTGAAAAATCAATTCCAGTATGACCGGAAAGCAATGCCGCAGTCCCTTCATAGCTAACATGATTCTTTAAGTCCTCATATTTCGCATATGCTTCTTCTTCCGTTGAACCAATAATCGGAAGAATCATTGGGAAGATACGAATATTATCTTCATTTCTGCCTTGAGCAACGGTTCGATTACGAAGATCAGCAGAGTAACTTTTCAAAGCTTCTAATGAATGGCCTTTCGTGAAAACTGCTTCCGCATGTTTCGCCGCAAAGTCTCGTCCCCTAGGTGAAGCTCCAGCTTGGAATAATACCGGTGTCCGCTGTGGCGATGGTTCGGTTAAGTGAATTCCCGGCACATTGAAAAATTCTCCATGATGGTTGATGGCATGTACTTTCTTAGGATCGGCAAACACATCATTTTCTCGATCATAAACAACCGCATCATCTTCCCAACTATGCTCCCAAAGTTTATAAACAACTTCTAAGAATTCATCTGCACGATCATAGCGCTGATTTTTTGGAATACGTCCAGATAATCCTAGGTTTATAGCTTCACTTTCTAAATAAGAAGTCACCACATTCCACGCTAAACGCCCTTCTGTTAAATGATCTAACGTAGACAATTGGCGTGCCAATGCATATGGCTGTGCATATGTAGCAGAAACGGTTGGTGCAAAACCAATATGTTCTGTCGCTTGTGCCATTGCGGAAATAATTAGTAATGGATCATGTGCAGGCAATTGCACCGCATGACGTACTGCCGCATCATGACTGTTACCATATACGGAATACGTTCCAAGCACATCCGCAATAAACACGGCGTCAAATTTTCCCTTTTCCAGTACCTTTGCTGTTTCCGTCCAAAAGTCTATTGTATTATGTTTTGTTCCCTGATCCTTTTCATGCTTCCACAATCCTGTGGAATGGGGGGAAGGTGAATTTTGTACAAAACCATTTAAATGAATTTGTTTCTTTTTACTCATTGTTCAAACTCCTTTTCTTATTTGTCATCGTAAGCATTTAGCGCATTTACACTGTGTGCAATTGCCGAACCGGCTTTAAGAGCAACTGCAACAAAAATTGCTTCCGAAATTTCTTCTAAGGATGCTCCAGCCTTCTTCGCATTTTTCGTATGTAAATCAATACAGTAAGCACAACCTGTTGTATGTGCAGAAGCCACTGCAATCAGTTCTTTTTCTTTTACCGATAATTTTCCAGCTTTGATAGCTTTTCCATCAAAGTCAATGAACGCTTTAAACGTATCTTCACTTAATGTATTAAATTCTTTAAGGCGACTGAAATAAGATGCTTTATATAACTCTTCGTCTCCACTGTTATCATAGGCATTGAGTCCATTCACTCCATGTGCTAAAGCAGATCCAGCTTTTAAGGCTGTCGCAACAAAAATTGCCTCTGCTACTTCTTCTTTTGAAGAATCATTTTTCTTAGCGTTTCCTACATGTAAATCAATGCAATATGGACAAGCTGTAATATGTGCTACGGCTACTGCAATTAATTCCTTTAATTTAACGGAAAGTTCACCTTCTGCTAATGCTTGATCATTAAATTTGAAAAAAGTCTCAAATGCTTCTGGTGCATATTCCTTTAATTCAACAATCCTTCCAAAATACTCTTTTTTGTATAAGCTATCCGTTTTTGCCAATCTAAATCTCTCCCTTTCTATTTTTACCCTCACTAAAATTAACTTTTCCCATCGTTTTAATAAGATTTAAATTAAAAAAGACTTCTTGCGTTTGCCTCTCGGTGAGTAAACAAAAAACCTCTTCCTGATGAGGAAGAGGTTTTATATATCCACCCCTCATCGTTCAAGCAAATGCTTGCTGGAATTAGCACCTTATTACATAAGTAATGGTTGCTGCGGGATCCACGGACCAGGTTCCTACCCCGACTCTTGATAAGGAAAAACATATTCAATTAGTAAGATTAATAACATCTTACATAAACCTATTGTATCTGTCAATAACAAATTTTCTGAAGAGGATGTCTTTACTAAAAATACAGATCAAAACTGACTCCATAAGCATTTCTTTTTAACACTTCTCCCTTTTGGTTTTCTTTTCACAACAAAAAAGGGAGTATGCTTCCACTCCCCTTACGATTTCCAATGTTTCTTATCATCATCTTCAATAATAGCTAAAACAACGTCTGCGACTTCTGGCTCACGGAGCAATCGATCCTTTAGTCGGAATTTGATATCATCTGCTTCACCCAAAGTTAAGCCTTTTCGAAGCTCAACAGTCCCTTCTACATGATAAAGACGACCCTCTTGGATAATTCTAATTCTAGTTATATCTACCACAGCTTCATCCGCTAATAATATTCCCGAAATTTTATCTTGTACTTCGACTGGAGCAGAAACTCCAATTAATCCAACCATGTTATCATATCCTACTCGGTATGCTACGAACAGCATTAATAGTCCAATAATGATGGATGCGAACCCATCTGCTGCAAGGATACCAAAAAATTGCGACAGGACAATTCCAATAATAGCTAACACCGCTCCAGATGTAGCGACTAGATCTTCATAGAACACGAGTCTTGTAGCAGGAGCTGCTTTACCTACATTGCGAAATGAATTGCCAATCACACCACCTGATTTATCTGTCCCCGTTTCTATTGCTATTTCCTTCATTGCCTTAAATAGGATAAATCCATCAATGATAAAAGCTGCTAACAAGATAAGTATATTTAACGTAAAATTAGTGGATTCAGCTGGATGCTGTAACAGATGCCAGCCTTCCTTTATGGTTTCATAAGCCATAATGGTGACCACAATAACTGCAATCATACAAAAAATATTGATGACTCGACCAAAACCAAGTGGAAAACGTTTCGAAGGTGGCAGTTCTGCAAGCACACTTCCAAAATATACAAAACCTTGATTTACTGCATCTGCTAAGGAATGCGTAGCAGATGCAAACATAGTTCCGCTTCCACTAATTGCTGCACCAAACCATTTTATTGCCGCTAAGAACGTATTCCCGAGTGCCGCTACTCCTGAAGAAGTATTTCCTTTTTTCAACTTTTCAATTAAACCCATTCTATCACCTCTGTTAACTACATTATTGCCTAATTACCCTATTTCTATGAGAGGAAAACATAATGATTGTCAACTAAAGTTCTAGACTAGTCTAATTCCTACTTAAGGTTAAGAAATAGAGTCTAATATGTAATACACGACATTTGCTTAAGAGGTATAATAGTGCTAGTTTTTTTAAAAAAATGATTAAAGCCGCTAGAGGACTGATGTTTAATTATTTGGATTTGTAAAAAGTTAAAAACCCAACATTTAACTAGTTGGGTTTTCCATACTCGATTTAGCTCTTCACTTTCTCCTCATAAACCTCTTGCAGTGGAGGAATATTATCAAACATTCCATCCTCAAGCTTGTCCCAGATAATTCCTAGTGTCGGCTTTGGATGATTGTTTTCAGTTTTTACGCAGCGAGTTGGGGTTACAATATAATCAACAACCGTATCATACTCCTCTGGATCAATATCCGCATCAACAATTTGACAGTCATGACCAAGCCCAAAAACGATAGAATCAGTAGTAACAATTCCCATTTCCCACAACATTCCCCACTCTAAGTCAAAGTAGCCATGTCCTTTTCCAAAACGAAGACCATTTGGCTTCATCGCAGATGCACCTGTGAAAAGAAGTGGGATATGATCGAACTCTTCTTTTATTTCTTTTAATGAAATCGGTGTTAGGAATAGCTCAATCCCATCTAATGTAGATGCGAATTCTTCCTTTCCTTCAGGCACATCCCCAGGGCGAACGATTTGAAATCCACGATTAATCCCGTACGTCGTCATAATGAGCGTCTTTTTATCTATTAATGTATACTCTCTTAATTTCCTCATGTTGTTATCAGGTGTGATAAATACAACAGATGCATTTTGATAAGCTTCATGCTCACGAACAATATCCGCTCCTAGATCGCTCCCTTCATAATCTGCTATAAATTCTGCAAAATCCCAGTGAAATCGTGTGTCCGGTTTTCCAACTTTTCTAAGTTCCGCCCAAATCTGCTCTCTCGCTTGTTCTGCGTTCATATTCATTCTCCTTTAATCTTGTTGTTTATTTTTAGAATCTGCTATCGTAAACCAAATCTGAAATCCAAAGACAACCAATAGTCCAATAAGTGAAATCCAGATTAGTACATTAAAAAACGCTAAAGAATACATGTAGTTCATCCTTTCCTTAATCTAGATTCTTGATCGTTTCTTTCAATTGATCAAAATTATATCCTGCTTTCGAGAAAATCGCTCCGATAAATACAATAAGAGAGGAGATGACAATGGCCACTAAAAAGCTATATAAATTTTCTCCCATGAAATATAAAGGAATCCCTAATACTAATCCAAAAACTGTACCTGTTGTAGCTAATTTTCCACTAATGTCCCGGTTATACAAGCCAGCGATAACTGGCACTACTGCAGCAGCTGCAACTAAGTCGGCAAAAAGCAGAATTTGTAAAATCGATGGTGCCTGAAACGCTACAAGCATTGCTGCAACAGCGAAAACAATCGTTGAGATTCGTCCTACTTTCACTGCAGCTTTGGCGTCCATATTTGGCACTAAACTTTTCACAACATCTAATGAAGCTGTAGAAGAAAAAGCGGCTAAAGCATCTGAACCTGTTGATGTCGTTGCAAGCACGATTACTAATACAAATAACATTGATCCCCATTCAGGTAATACGTTATGAGCTACAAGTGCAGTTCCGATAGATGTATGTGGTAATTCCATACTCATAGAAATCGCAATCAATCCGAAAACTCCTGCAATAATTGCCATCGGGAATGTCATAACGGATGCATTTATTAAACCTTTTTTCACAACATTGAAATCTTTTGCTGAATAAACACGTTGCCATAGGGCTTGGTTTAACAATTCAGCCGAACAAACAGCAATAATAATCATTAACGCGAATTCCATACCAGAAGCATGGAAAATACTCATTAATTCAGGTGCATTCTCCATTACACCCTCGTATACAACCGTCGTTCCACCTAGATTACGGAATGCAAAGAAGGCAACAACGAATAACAACGGGGTTAACAAGAGTGCTTGAATGCTATTTGTAAAAATCGCGGCACCAAGCCCACCATAAGTTGTATAAATCATTACTGGAACACCGATAATCAATACTCCTGCGTAAATTGGCATTCCACCAAGATATTGAAAGGCGATTCCAGCACCAATTAAGTTAGCGACAAGTAAACAGAATAAATATACAATGATAACGAATAAAACAACGACAAACATCACATTTCCATAACGCGCCTTAACAAATTCCCCAATTGTATTTCCTTCTGGTAGAAGTTGTTTAATTCTGCGAGAAATAGGAATAAAGATGATATATGCAATAGAAAGCGCCAAAGCATAACCTATCATAGCAGTCATACCGTCTAAATAAGCTGATTCAGCAGGTGAAAAAATCAAACCTGTACCAACTGCATAGGCAATGAACGTTGCCGTCATAAAGGCAACGGTTATATTGCGACCGGCGGTGAAATAAGAATCATTATTTTTCATCTGCCTTTTACTAAATAAGTACCCAAGAACAGATATTGCGACCATTAGAAGGACGCTAAATAGAATCATATACAGACCAAATGTGTTCAAAGATGTAAACCTCCAATAGATGTATTTTGAAAAATAAACATTAATTTTATTACAGACCTAATTGTTCGTATTTTAACCAAAAAAAGAACAATATCAGGAACATTTTTTATATTACCAAGTAATTACCGAACAATCAATAGAGGGATAATAAATAATAATATTTAGAATTACTAACCAGATTAAAATGTGAGTAAATTTTTCTAAATCTCATACTTGTCTTAAGATAGTTTTCTTGTATGAATATGATAAAAAAACTCGTATCTAGGGATTTTCCCCATGTTACGAGTTTTCTTAATAATAATCTGTATCCTCAAGAATCAGGTATCAAGTCCATCTTATAGCCTACATATGAAAATTCTTTCTACAGACCCTTTTTCTATTTTTTTACCGACCGCATTTAAGGTCTGTGTTTAACTTTCCTAAATAAAAAGGACAGAGAGTTCATGTCACCTCTCTGTCATTCTGTATTATCCTGTAAAGTGATCCGGCGCTACTTGTGCCTTAATCTTCATCGCAATATAGTAAACAATACCTGTTGCAACGATGGATTGTATGGCTGGGATACCAACTGGCGCAACGTACTGTGTAACATAACCGACTAGCATGCCCGCTACCAATGCAATAGTAGCCATCCAGTTCCACCCTTCATTATCTTGCCAAGTTTGTTTTCGAATGAAAAAGTAATCAACCATCATAACTCCAGCAACGGCAGGATAAATAATAGCTGCCATACTTAATAAATCCATAAAATGATCTAAAATACCAGCTAATGCAATGATAATCGCAACAACAGTACCTGCTGTGGTAAGCAATGCTCTTGTTTTATTTGAATTCATATTGAACATATTCGATAATGCTAGACCCATCGAATATGAATTAACAATTTGGCTCGTCCAAGTTGCAATCCATAATATCAAGAATCCCCAAAAAGGAAAACCTAAATTAATCATGACATTGACAATATCTGCATCGCCAACTCCAACGGACATAATGGCACCTACTAAGAATAGAGGAAACCCAACTAACACAACACCTGTAGGGATTAATATATTATCCTTTATGGTAGGCTTCGCGTATCTGGTATAATCGGATGCAGTCACCCATTGAGATACATTGACCCCGATGATAATACTAATCGCTGCAGCTATTGTCATCGTTGGCTCCGGGTTCCAACTAGAAATCATTTCCCAACCAATATTATGCAGTGCATAATAGATACCCGCAAATACGAGTAATAAACCAGCCGGAACAGCGATGTAATCAGTCCACTTCATGGAGTTATAGCCAAAGATAGCTGGCAAAGCAAATAGAACACCAGATATAATCGTTATTAATGCCCACATTCCTCTTTCAGCCGTATAGTCAATACCAAGCATTACTGAAATAGAATTTCCAGCTACAGCTGTTTGAACAGCCCACCAACATAAACAAAGAATAGAAACAGATAAACCAACAATGAATCTTGATTGCAGTGCCCCAAAGCTAGATCTTGCAATCACAGATGAGGAGCGCCCTGTTTTCGCTCCCATGTATCCTTGAATGGTATTTCCAATCCATTGGATAACAAATAATGCAATAATTAAAATAAGTAAAATTTCAGTCATTCCAAAACTAGCTGCCAATGTTGCTCCAACCATTAAAACTGGGATAGAGAATTCCAATCCACCAAAAATAACCGTTGGCGTAATCCAATGCTGTCTATGATTTTCTGGGACAGCTTGAAGTGCCTCATCCTTTACTACGATTTCTTTATTTTCCAAATCACATTCACTTCCTCTTGTATGATTGCATCTCGGTGCACGAATAAAAAATATGGGTTCTATGGGATGTATCAGCGAATCTACCAAGCTATTACATCCTCATTTTTTATTAACCTCTAACATCCATTTCTTTGTATTGGAATGTTACTGGGTTTACACTCACCCCAAATAAATCCCTTGCCTCTTCAGCGGTATAATATTCATTCTTTACATCCATGGCAACTTGCTCGGCAGGTCGTTTTAATGGATCACCGTAACCTCCACCTGTTGCTGTTATCAATTTGATGACATCATTTTTTTGCAGTGGATATCGTGGATAAACACCAAATGGACCATCTACTTCCCCATTTGCTTTCTCCACATAAAACTCATTCGGTGTCCCTTCTTGTCCACCATTAATCCCCCATGGTTTTACCTTATTTCTTCCAAAGGTAACCGTAGCGGTTTGACCATCAGATAATGCGCGATAGGAGCGAATCACACCTTTCCCTCCGATGTATTCCCCTGCACCAGCGCCATCAACACGTAAACTGTATTCGTCTAATAATACCCCATATCTTGTTTCAGCAATTTCAACCGGAACGTTATATGTTTCTCCATCGGTAATACAGAACTGACCACTTGCGCCATCTTGGCCAGGAGCGCCACCCCAACCACCTACAGATGGTTCCACAATCAGGAAGGGTTCTTCTGTATCCTGATGAGTGCCGGATAATGTAACGGCACAGACAGAGGATAAATGACCTGCTGCCAATCGTTCAGGTAGATGTGGTGCCAACGCCTGCCACACCAAGTCTAAACAACCGATTAACGTTTCATAGTAATTCGACATCGGAACCGGCCTTTCTGCTGACATAATCGATTTTTTATCCGCAATCACTTTTAATGGTCGAAAGGCACCATCATTTACATCATTACCTGAATTAATAATTGCAAGATAAATTGTTCTTACCGCAGACACTAGTCCTGTATAGGAACAATTAACAGGGCCTGGTACTTGTGGGCTGCTTCCTCTAAAATCACAAATAAACTCATCGTCCGTTACCGTCACTTTTACTTTAATAGGAAAAGGACCATTCCCTATACCGTCCGTATCGACAATGCTTTCGGCTTTAAAGGTGCCCTTAGGTAATTTTGCAAGTTCCTGCCTAGAGATAATTTCCCCATGGTCTAGCAAGCTAGTAATAGACGAGAGGATAACATCCTTCCCGTATTTCTTACAAATCTCTTTTACTCGTTTCTCTCCTGTTTTTAATGCAGCAATTTGTGCCCACATATCACCGAGAGATTGATCAGGAAAACGGACATTGGCACGAATCATTTCTACCAGTCCTTCATTTATCTCACCTGCATGAAATAACTTAATGCATGGGAACTGAAGCCCTTCTTGAAAGATATCTGTTGAATCATTCGTAAAGGAACCAGGATCCTTCCCCCCAACCTCTGTCCAATGGGCTTTATTAGCTGAGAAGGCAATCAGTTCATCCTCGTAAAAAATCGGCATAACTAGTCCAACATCTGATAAATGCGAGCCGCCACCACCATATGGATCATTAATAATGATGATATCTCCTGGTCTTAGATTGTTTGTTTTACCATATTTCTCTAACGTCTCCTTGACCATAAAAGAAAGCATTCCTGTAAAACCGGCGACTCCGTTTCCCTGCGTTAATAATTGGCCTTTCGCATCGGTTAAGCCACTGGCATAATCCAGCACTTCATAAATAATCGGACTCATGGATGTTTTAGCTAAAGCAATGAACATTTCGTCCCCGATTGCCAGCAAGGAGTCCTTTACAATTTCTAATGTAAAAGGATCTATTCTTACTTTCTCCGTCATTATCTCTCCTCCGTTTCAATAATTAGATTTCCATATTCATCAACGATTAACGTTTGCCCCTTATAAATAACTGTTACTGCTGCCTTTTCTTCAATTATGGCAGGACCTTGAATAACTTCATTGATTGGAAGAAGCTCCCTATCGTATACATCGGTTTTAACCCAACCATTCGGATTCTCATAATAGACATCTCTTGTTTCAATTTTGGCATCCATTAATGTGGTATTACGATAGATTTTCTTCATTTCAGGGCTATTGACTTTCCCAAATCCAGTAACATGCAAATTAACAATTTCTGTTTCTGTCTCTTCAAGGCGGAATGTATAGTTTTTCTCATGCAATTCATGGAATTTCTCTATGATAGCTTGACGGGTCTCTTCATTCCACTTGCCACCTGGAACAGGGACTTTCACCGTATGTTCTTGCCCAACATAACGCATGTCGAGGTAACGGTGGAATTCAATATCCTTCTTATCAAAGCCTTCCTTCCAGAACTGATCAATTGCCTCTTCTTCCATGCTTGTCCATTGGTCCATTAATTCAGTGAGATCTAAGTTTCCAAGTCGTTTGATAAACGTTTTAATATAATCGTGACGTAAATCTGTCATTAACATCCCCCAAGCAGAAAACACGGGGGAAGCAATCGGAATGACTACTTTCTTTATCCCAAGCTCTAGGGCGAGTGCTGGCGCATGCATCGATCCACCACCGCCAAAGGCCACCAGTGTAAAATCTTGCGGATTATGCCCTTTTCGGATAGAGATCAATTTTAATGCATTCAACATATTGGAATTGGCTATACGAATAATTCCAAGAGCTGCTTCTTCAACTTCTAAGTTAAAGTGACTTGCAACTTTTTCTTTCATGACTTGCTTTACTTTATCTAGATTTACTTCATAATCAAAGTTTTTAGCAGATAATCTACCAGTTAATAAATTTGCATCGGTGGTGGTAGGTTCCGTTCCCCCTTGACCATAAGATACAGGACCTGGTACTGCACCTGCTGATTGTGGTCCCACTTTCAATGAGCCTGCTTCGTCTATCCAAGCTATCGAACCACCACCATTACCTATCTCCACAATATCGACAACTGGTGTTTTAATCGGATATCCCGCATTTCGATCAGTTCGTTCAATATAATAATCTGTTGAAACCTTTACTTCCCCATTTTCAATAAGAGAGCATTTTGCCGTAGTTCCACCGATATCAAAAGCAATGACATTTTCTTCTCCAATTACTTTTCCTAATACTGCCGCACCATAGATTCCCGCGACTGGTCCAGATTCCACCATATTAATCGGAACTTTCTTTGCTTCTTCAAAAGTAGTTGTTCCACCATTGGATTGCATAATAAAATTTTTGCTGTCTACAAATTTTTCTAATTCATTATGTAGTTTGTCAATATATTTCGTTGCTGTTGGCTGTACGTATGCATTTAATGCAACCGTATTTGTTCGTTCATATTCACGCCATTCCTTCGTCACTTCATGAGAAGCTGTTACATATACTTCAGGCCATAATTCCTTAATTAGTTGGACTGTTTTTCTTTCATGTGTAGGATTCACATAAGCATGTAAATAAGAAACGGCGATTGCTTCTACTTCTTCACGCTTGAAATAATCGACAATTTCTTTGATTTGTTCCTTATTTAACGGTGTAAGGACCTCCCCCTTATAGTTCAATCGTTCCTCTACTTCTTTTCGTAAATACCGATCAATAAAGGCTTTCGGTTTTTTATAACGGATGTTAAATAAATCTGGACGGTTCCCACGAGCAATTTCTAAAACATCTCTAAATCCCTTTGTTGTAATCAGAGCAGTTTTTGCTCCTTTTTTCTCCGTCAGAGCGTTAATAATAACCGTTGTTCCATGAATGAAAGTCGAAATGGCGCTTTTATCTACTCCACTTTTTCCGATAACATCCAATACACCTTTTTCAAAATTTGGAGGCGTAGTCGGACTTTTCGCGACACCGATTTCTCCGTTGTCATCGACATAAACCAAGTCAGTAAATGTCCCTCCGATATCCGTGGCAATTCTCATTCTTTCTCATCCTTTACAAATATTTATTTGAAAAAATAAAGATTATTTAATTTAGTTAAATATGTTAAATATTAACATAATTGTCGTTTAAAAGAAAGATATAATATTTACAATGTTTAAATAGGAATCCCTTGTTTTAAGCGTCAACTTAATCTATCAAGGTCTTTCGAATCATTTTTCTAGAAAACAGTAAATATTTTCTTATTGTTATGTATAATTAAAACATTAAAAATAAAGGATGTGATTAGTTATGAAGGCAATAAAAGCTAATGTTGCTTTGTTCCTCTTCGTGGTAGTAATGTCTGCCGTAGTCATTTCCACAACAAATGGGGAACAACCACATGCATCCGAGGAAAACGCAAATGCAGAAGAAACAGCCGGCTCTCTTGAGGAGCAAATTAATGCACTTCTTAAAAACGAACGACTTGATGGTGCAGTGACAGGAATCAGTGTTCGAAAAGCAGACACAGGAGAAGAAATATATTCACATGATGGTAATATTCAACTTCATCCTGCTTCCAACATGAAGCTCTTAACTGCTGCTGCAGCACTGGAAACATTAGGGCCAAATTATCAATTTTCTACAGAAGTGCTGACAGATGGGGTGGTAAAAGGTAAAGTATTACAAGGAAACCTTTACCTAAAAGGAAAAGGCGATCCAACTTTATTAAAAGAGGATTTGGACCAACTGGCATCTGCATTAAAAGAGCAGGGAATTTCAAAAATTAAAGGGAATTTAATTGGTGATGATACTTGGTATGATGATGTTCGCCTTTCCCTTGATCTCAATTGGTCGGACGAGCCGTATTATACAGGGGCTCAGGTCTCTGCGCTAACCTTATCACCAAATGAAGACTATGATGCAGGTACAGTCATTGTGGAAGTGACACCAAATAAAAATGGTGACCAAGCTAAAGTAAAACTCACTCCCCACACAGACTACGTGAACATTATAAACAAAACTGAAATGGTACAAGCTGGGCAAAGCAAAAACATATCCATCGAAAGAGAGCATGGCTCCAACAATATCATTATTGAAGGACAAATGCCTGCAGATGGAAGTATATCAAGATCATGGGCATCGGTGTGGGAGCCGACTGGTTATGCACTTGATGTCTTTAAACAATCACTAGAAGAAAATGGCATTTCTTTGATTGGGAATTCAGAAGTGACCTATGGCGCAACTCCAGAGGATGCAACACTCCTTACTTCCAAAGATTCCATGCCATTACATGAGTTGCTCGTACCATTTATGAAGTTAAGCAACAATGGACATGCGGAAGTTTTAGTAAAGGAAATGGGAAGGGTTGTTCATAAAGAAGGCTCCTGGGAAAAGGGGCTAGAAGTGATAGAGGATGTAGCAATTAGCCTAGGTGTGGATGAATCACATATATTGCTTCGTGATGGTTCTGGCATGTCACACAAAAACTATATTCCAGCAAGCGATCTCACGCAATTGCTTTATGCCGTACAGGATAGAGAGTGGTATACACATTTGGAACATTCCTTACCTGTTGCAGGGGCATCTGAACGTTTGGTTGGCGGAACGCTCCGCAATCGCTTGAAAGGTGAACCAACTGAAGGAAATGTTATAGCGAAGACCGGTTCCTTAACGAGCGTATCTACATTATCCGGCTATGTTACTACTCAGGAAGGGGAAAAGTTCATTTTCTCCATTCTAAATAATAACTTCTTAGAGGGCTCGGTCAACGGGATTCAAGACGAAATAGTAACCACATTAGCAGAATATCAATTTGATTAAAAGGAGAAGAAGCAAGCGGCAAACCGCTTGCTTCTTTACTGCCTATTCAATTACGATATCTTTACTAACTTCAACCTTGTTAGAAATAACCGTTATCGCAACTTCCCCCTGTTTAAGGGCCGTTAATTCACGGGTAGCTATATTAAATACAGCAGCATATTTATCTGATTTCTTAGCACGTTCTAATTCTTCACCAGAACCAACAAATACATTGTCGCTTCCTTCCCAAATCACAGAAGCAGGATAGCCTAGCGGGAAGTTTAAATCCCCTGCTTGATGACCTGTTGCAGAAATTAAAACCGTTTCACCAGTAGCCACTACTGCCGGCGCATCCATCGTGATGGATTCTAATATCGGTCTAACCTCCGCTTGAATCCATTCTGCACCTGCTGCTTTAGCTTGAGCTGCAGCTTTTTCTGGACCAAAGGCTTTGTCTGGGATTGGTGTCGGATCGATACCAAACAAGGTCCACGCATAGAAGCCACCATTATTAGGAGAACCATATGGTGCTTTTCCTGCAGAGCCTGTCACCATATACGGCACACCTTCCACCCTTTCTAAGTTGACCGTGTGGGCGTGTCCACTTATATACATGGCACCTTTACCATTGGAATCTTTACGAAATTCCGTTAACCAATCCTCCAGTAATTCCGCTTCCTTACGATCAGAAAGTTGACTATTCTTCGTTGGCAGTGGATCACGTGTTGGATGATGACCTACCACCACAACATTATTAATCGAAGGATCATTTGCTGCCGAATCCAACGACGCTTGTAATTCAATTAACTGATCAAAATCACTTGTACGCAAACTTCCTGTGGACGTATCCAAAAGGATAAACCTTGTTCCTTTGTGGTCAAAGGTATAGCGGTTTTCGCCAAATGCAGCTCTAAAGTTATCTAAAGAGCCACTACCAGCAATTTCATGATTACCAGGCGTGTAATAAATTGGGAAAGCATCTCCAACTTCCTCTTCTAAAACTTGTTTCGCAAGCTCAAAATCTTCTTCCCAAGCCGTATCAACTAAATCTCCATTAATAACTAGAAAATCCGGATTTTCAGCAACTATTTCACGTAATGACTGACGAGCCATTTGGACTTGCTGGCTGTTTGGGGAAAGAGCCACAAATTGTGAATCTGATAATACAGCAAACCTAAAGCGATCATCTCCAATTGTCTCGTTCTGGATTATAATTGGATCTTCTGTTGTTACCTTCTCTTCCCCACTCTCAATAGACGGAGGTACTTTTACCGTTAGATCATCAAAAATAAGCTGACCCTTGTATTGTTCATTTCGATTTGTTTCAACTGGATAAATTCTCCATAACTTCACTGGATACTGGATTCCCTCTGGCAAAGTCGTTTCCACATATCTCCAACCAGTCCAATTCACTTGATTAGCTAGAGTTAATGTATAATTTGTCCCTGAAGCATCCTCTAGTACTGTACGCAACCATGCACCATTGCCATCGCCATGAACCCATAATCCAATCTTCTGCACATCACCCGGAAGTTCAATTCGCGGGGAAGCTTGCAAATACGCTGCTCTAGTAGCTGTTGAAGTTGAAAAATCATAGTTTACTTGTAAACCATTCCCTGTTCTTCCTTCCACCATTTCCATGGAAGCACCAACAGCTGCAGGAAATTTTGTCACGGACCATCCTTTTTCAGTTTCAAAATCAGAGATTTCAACCGTAGAAAGCCCGATTGTAACCGGAAGATTCGTAATCTTATCTTGAACCGTTACATTAATCGTAGTTGCTCCACCGTCCTGTAGAGGTTCTACGATAAAACTTCCATCTGGATTTTCCTCTACGGAAATGACAGATTCATTGTATTCTAACTCGATATCACGCGCTTCTATTGGAGCAGAATAACCATCTTTATCATAACCTGTTACAAAGAAGCTAGTTGACCTTCCCATTTCAAGCCCTATGTAGGACTGGGAGGTTTCGATTCGGTCTAACGCACCTAGCACAGTAATTTCCTTTGTTCCTTTGGCAGATTTAATTTGCGCTTGCGCTACAGCGTATCCAGATTTCTTCGCTGTAAACACACCCTCTTTATCGAATGAACCGACATCTGCCGGTAATGCTTTCCATCTAATCCCGTTAACATCAACAGGGAAGTAATTTTCATCATGCCCTAAGCCAACAAAACTTCTGCTTAATCCAGGAAACACACGAGAGCTATTGTCAGCTTCTATAATCGTTTCAACTGCAAAGTTGGTTAAATCGCCGCTTCCTTCTTCAGCATATACACCGATTCCATTTGGTACATGTCGTTCAGCACCATCTGATGGTTCGTTTACGACTTCTGCGTCCTCATTCCCTGGTTTTCTCGCAACCATCGTAGAAGAACCGCCACCATCAATGTTCAATGCCTGATAAGCACCATATTCCTTCATTAACGAACCTAGTTCCTTATATGTCATTCCACGACTGTTCGTTTGGCGACCATCTACCACAGCCAGAATCATCGTTTTCCCGTCTTCAGAGAAACCTACCGAAGTTCTTGGTGCAGCTGTACTATCATCGATATTCTCAGGGACTTGTCCGTCCTTTACTAAAATTACATTTCCACCGATGGCAAAATCCATTAAACTTTCCCCGTCTACTCTTGGTGCATAAGCTATCCCGACTTTATCACCAACAGCCAGTTCTTTTAATTTATTTGCACCAGATTCCCGTCCTACTAGAATATAAGAATCTTCGGCTATTTCCCCCCTTCCAACTTCATTGGATACAGCGATAACTTCTCCATTATGAACTGTTACTTCATAGACAGAAGCACCAGCATTTGGCCTTTGTGCTTGGCCCCAAACCGAATTATAAAGTCCAATTCCATTTGCTGGAATACTAGATTGATTTAAAGCTTGCAGTTCGTACTTTCCACTTGGAAGTGAAACTGTACCTTCAAGGAAGATATTGGATATCGCACCAATCCCTTCTTGATCTACACCCGCAGTTAATGTATGTGATCCTTGTGGTCCCTTTAATAGCGTACCATTCTTAATCATCGATCCCGATGGAGCTTTTGTATTATTAATATCAAAGAAGTCTCCATTTACTCCTGCTATTGCACCTGACTCTTTTGCCATCTTTGATACTGGCTCTGAATCGGTAATCACTCCTGGATAAAGGAGATCAGTAGAAATGGCTTGATTAGATAAATCAATTGTCATCACTTCCCCATTTAACCAGCCACGTGCATCCAAGCGTTCAAATTGTGTTAATTCAACACCTGGTCCAATTTTCGTCGTGTCTTCATTCGAAACAATGGTCTTCCCAGCTGGACCAACCGTTATAATCGGTTCCGTTCTATCTGAGGATGCAGAACGAACATCTGATATTGGATTTTGCCCGGCGCCTACAGACGGAACAAAAGTTGAAAAGGCAAGTAAAGCAGCTAAAATACTCGTCGTCCATTTTCGATTCATTATTATCCCTCCCTGTTTATTTTATAGATAGAAGATTCTTGATTAAATTTAAAAAGTCCTTTAAATTTCAAGATTTTACATAATAAATAAAAAAATCAAGCTAACCAGAAAACTCTGGTGTCTTTTTTACCAGGCCTTTGAACATCCTTTATAAAGGATAAATTTCCCCCTCTCCTATTCACTAGCTACATCCTAGCAAAGGAGTATTAAATAGATATAAGATTGATATAAATTTTTTTAGTAGAAAAGAATGAAAAAAATTTACTTTCTCTGACAAAAATCGACGTTGACCACTAAAGATTATTACTTAGCATAAAAACTAACTGTGAGTAATAGACTATACCAACCACATTTAGCAACCTATTAGCCTAGCAAGAACAGGCTATTGTTGGTATTCGGAAGGAATTCCTAATAAAACTAAGCATTTCCATTCTAATCTTCTTTCAGGGTTAAAATTTCTGATTCTTTGGTTAATATGATTAAAAAATAAATTTTCCAAATAATGTAAAGTTTGATACTATTATGGGCACAAGTTTTCTTTACCACTATCATTGTTTAAAAAACAGAAGGGGGTTTGATGAAGTGATATTAAGAAATTGGAAATGGAGAATCACTGCACTTATTTCAATGGGTCTTGTACTTTTATTAGCTGCTTGTGGCAGCGGCGAGGAGACATCTTCCGAGGAGAATGGTGCTTCGGATGCAGCAGAATATGATTTAAATGATTCCTATACAGTGGTTAGTGATAACTCTTTCGTACCATTTGAGTTCGTGGAAAATGGGGAGCTTCAAGGATTTGATATTGAAATCATTAACGCAATTGCCGAAGAAGCTGGCTTTGAAATTGCAGGAGGAGAAATTGAAACAACAAACTTTGACGGAATTATACCTGGACTGCAAACTGGCCAATTTGAAATTGCCATAGCTGGTATTAGTATTACGGAAGATAGAGCAAAGGTGATTGACTATAGTGATCCATACTATGAATCTGGTATCACGATTGGCGTCCCAATTGATAACGAGGATATTCAATCGTTAGAGGATTTAGAGGGTAAAACCGTTGCAACCCGCCTGGGTTCAACTAGTGCCAATTTTATAAGGGAGAATTTAGATGATGTTACCCTTAACGAATATGAACAATTGGATCAAGTTTACTTAGCTGTTGAAAATGGCAGTGCAGATGCTGTCGTTTATGATGCACCTAACGTGAACTACTATATCTCAACTACTGGTGAGGGAAAACTCAAATCAATCGATGAACTTTATCAAGCAGAAGACTATGGAATTGCAATAACCAAAGGAAATGAAGATCTAGTAAGTGCAATTAATGATGCACTGGCGACACTTAAGGAAAATGGAACCTATGATGAAATCTATGAAAAATGGTTTGGCGCAGCAGAAGAATAATTAGAATGTTATAGGGATAGCTACTAAACAACGAATTTGAATCAGGCTTATCTCCTTGAGGATAAGCCTGATTTCAATCTAAGGAGTGAAAGAATGATTGGACAATTTAATTGGGCCGGAGTACTCGAATTTTTACCCGAGCTTGGGACAGGTCTTTACTATACTTTATTAATTTCTATAATTGGACTGCTTATCGGATTTATCCTAGGTGCCATTTTTGGCTTAGGACGTATTTCTAGAAATAAATTCTATTATGGTATATCCTCATTTTATATTGAAGTTATCCGTGGGACACCGGTGTTAGTGCAAGCAATTTGGATTTTCTTCGCACTTCCGTTGATTACAGGCTATAATATGGAATCTGTCACGGCAGGTATTGTTGTAATCGGGATAAATTCAGGCGCGTATATTGCCGAGGTTGTTCGCGGCTCCGTACAATCCATTGATAAAGGACAGGTAGAAGCAGGACGGTCTCTTGGCCTTACCCATCATCAAACCATGCGCTATATTGTATGGCCACAAGCATTTAAACGAATGATTCCTCCACTCGGAAACCAGTTTATCATCAGTATTAAGGATACCTCTCTATTATCGGTAATTCTTGTACCGGAGCTTATGTTCCAAGGGAGATTAATCGCATCAAACTATTTTAACGCCGTAGAAATTTATACTACTGTTGCTGTATTTTATCTAGCAATCACCTTAACACTATCCTATGTTTTACGCTATATTGAAAGAAGGTTGGATGTTCAATGATTACTGTAAAAGATTTACATAAGAAATTTGGCGATAACGAAGTATTAAAAGGGATTAACTGTGAAATCAAGCCCTCCGAGGTAGTTTGTGTTATCGGTCCAAGTGGATCCGGAAAAAGTACATTTCTCCGCTGCCTCAACGTGTTGGAAACCATTACCAGCGGAGAAGTTATCGTCGATGGTTTTAACCTAAATGACAAAAAAACCAATATCAATAAAGTCCGCACCGAAGTGGGAATGGTGTTTCAGCAATTTAATTTATTCCCTCATAAGACTGTTATCCAGAATGTTATGCTCGCCCCAGAAAAAGTACGGAAGATTTCAAGTCAGGAAGCAAGAGAACGAGGAATGAAATTACTAGAGAAAGTAGGACTGTTGGAAAAAGCAGACCAATATCCATCCCAGCTTTCTGGAGGACAGCAGCAACGTGTGGCGATTGCTAGAGCATTAGCAATGGAGCCGAAGTTAATGTTATTTGATGAGCCGACCTCTGCCCTCGATCCTGAACTCGTGGGAGAAGTTTTGGAAGTTATGAAACAGTTAGCATTAGAAGGTATGACAATGGTCGTCGTAACCCATGAGATGGGCTTTGCTCGAGAAGTAGCAGACCGCGTTCTTTTTATGGACCAAGGAGTAATTATGGAAGCGGACACTCCCGAGAACATTTTCTCTAATCCCCAAAACGAGAGAACAAAGGCATTTTTGAATAAGGTATTATGATTCGTGACGTTAAACCAAGTGAAAGCCTGTTTTAGAAGCTATGCTTTTAAGATGGGCTTTTATCTGTTGTATGAGTGACTGTTTGAGGTGCTACGAAGCTGTGTTGGGCGTTCAGCCGCTTCATGAGTGACCGGTTGAGCTGCATCGACTCTAATTCGGGCGTTCATCGGCTCAATGAGTTACCGTTTCGACTAGCTAGGAGCTTAAAACGGATTTCATTCTCATTTTAAGTCACCATTTCGGCTGTATTCCTTCTCAGAACATGGCAATTTTTCAGGATTCATTGTCATATAAATATCTATTATCTTTTCCTTATTTATATAAAAGCTAATCACACTATGAAGCTTACCGGTTATAAAAATAAAAATAGCTGGCTGCTGATTTGCATTCTTTAACTCAAACCGAAAGTCCGCTGGCACCTTCTTGATAATCCCGAATAATAATGCCATAACCCTGTCAAAAGAGATGATTGGTCTTGTAGCTGCTGTAACTTTCCCGCCACCATCGGAATACAAAGTCACATTGTTGGATACTAACTCTAACAAAGTTTCCATGTCCTGTAGCTGAAAGGCTTCAATAAAGCGATTTACAATCAATTTATTACTCTCGTAACTTAAACTTTCTTCTTCAACCCGAGTCATCTTCCGTTTTGCTCTGCTAAAAATCTGCCTACAATTTGACTCTTTTTTCTCAACCATACTTGCAATCTCTTGATATGAAAATTCAAATACCTGTCTAAGCAAGAGAACTGCTCGCTCATCCGGCTTTAGGTTTTCCATTAACCGCAAGTACGCTATACTCAATCCCTCCCTTTGCAATAGTATCTCCGGAGGGTTATTATCGTTAGATTGATCCAGCAATAATGGCTCTGGATTCCAAGGTCCAACGTAATCCATCCGTTTCATTCGTACAGATTTTAAAATATCTAAACAGCGATTTGTTAAGATTTTACAAAGGTATGCTTTTTTATTCTCTATCATTGTTCCTTTAAGCTGATAAGCTTTTAAGAACGTCTCGTGCACTACATCTTCTGCTTCTGCAACCGAACCTAGCATCCTATATCCCAAAGAAAATAATAATGGCTTATATTGCATGTAATCCTCGCTCGTTATTTCCATGCAGACTCCTCTTTTCCATTCTTATAATTTCTTCTGCCACTCTTTTCCCGCTGGCGGCTGCCCCGTCAGATAAGATTGAATCGGGATCTGCCCAATCCCCTGCTAATAATAAATTTAATATTCCCATTTTATGACTGAGTTTATCCCCTACCATAGGCAATCGCTGATTGACAATAATATGGGGTAAAAAGCGAGCCGTAATCACTTTCTCACGCCAGCCAGGCTGCACTCTTTCTAAAAAGTCTTCCAGCTCTACTCTCGTGCTTCTGCTGTCCACTACTTGGTCTGGTTCGAGATATTTAAATACGTGTAAGATTGCACTATTTGCACTGTCAGAAAGTTTGGCATATGGGGAATGAACAGAGTAATAGATAGGAGTAGTGAATCCTAGCGAAAACAGGTTTTTTGGATTAGGAAGTTCTCTTAAAGCAACATCAAGTGTTGCTCCCTTTACTGGTTCGCATTGTCTGAGAAAAGCTGGGAGCCAAACCCTATCTCCCACCAACTGAGAAAGCTTCATCGGAGAGGCAGAATACACGACGTATTTTCCGATAATTCTGTCATTATTAGTTGTTAATAATTGTATCTTATCCTGATGCACTTGGTCAATTTGTTTCACAACAGTACTTGTTTGAAATTCTACCCCGTTGGCTACTGCTTTTTGATAAAGCTGATCTATAATGGTTTGCCAGCCACCATCTATATAGATCACTCCTCGCATAACATGTTTCAAGTGACCAATAATGACCTTCGCACTTGTCATCTCAGGTTTGTTGCAATAAGTGGCAAGTCTGCCGAGCAGAAAAAGCAGGTTTTGCACATTTTTGGATGTGGCTACTTTCTCTACCCATACCTTGAAGGATTGCTCATGTAAATGAGCTGAATCAACACGCTTTAACTTCATTAGCACTCCTACCCACTCTATCCGCTCCTTCCAATGAAACAGGCGTGTCGTTAGAACCCCCAATGGCGTAAAAGGTGCCAGATACTGCTTATCATCTTCAATCAGGCTGCCACCTAAGTTTGGTGACTTCCCTTTCAGTTGCACGCCAAGCTCTTCTAAGATTCCTTTTGCAGGACCTGTTTTATAAAGAGCATGTGGACCAAGATTAAAATATTGGTGGTCGACGATTTTAGTAGCAGCTCTACCTCCTATTTGATTTGCCTTTTCCATTACTAACACTGAAAGACGCTTATGAGCTAAATAATTTGCTGCAATAAGCCCAGACAATCCTCCACCAATGATTACAACATCCCATTCTTTTGTCATCTTAAAAACCTCCTCAATTACTTTCATTAACAAGACGAGGTAAGAAAGCGGTTTGTGACAAAAAATGTATTAATTCTCAATAAGAAAAAGACATCTCTATTTTTTTGATCAAAGATGTCTTCTTGAAGTGTTGCACTTTTTCAAAGGATGAATTTCTATGAGGAGATTACATTCGAGGAATAAACATTAATCGCTATCTTGCATTCCACTAGGTATATTCAATACAGCAGGCCGCTCAGTTAATCAGAGTGTAAGCATACAAAAAACCGATTCTACTTACCTGATTAGAATCGGTTTTTTGGATCACTTTGATAGATTTCTATTAGAGTCATATCAATTGCCCTCACTTTTTATAATCTTATTTTTCTAGCTTCGTTAATGATGTCGCGGTTTAAATTTTCGTATGGTTGTACATATGCAGCGAATAGTTTAGTAATTGTCTTTTTCAATTAAATTCCTCCTTTTTTGTTATCTTTATTATGGGATATTAGGCAAAATATTACAAAGTCGATGAAAACGATAACTTTGGTCATGTAAGCGAGAACAATGGAAATGAAAACGAGCCCACCTCGATATTTCTTATATTTTCGCTTGTTTTCTTCTATTATTAAATGTAACTCTAGAGAATTTTCTCCTCTTAGTTTTTCTAGCGACCTTTAGTACAGAACGCAAAAAAAGCCCCTCCGTTTCACCCATTCATGAAACAGAAGAACTTTCCTTTGGTCCATCGGAAAGTAATTTTTCCAGATGTTTTACTGTTGGAGTTAAATTTAGGAGAAAATAGGATTCTCTTAATCTTCTTGAGGGATTACTTTTCTTAAGGTATGCCGCTCCCCCATAGTGAAGCATATCTCCGTGCACTGCTTCTATTGTTAACTGCGCTACTTCCAGTCTGAGCTTTAGAATTTCAGATAAATGGTTCTTTAAATTCTTACTTTCAGCTAAACGATTTAACTCTTGTTTAAGTGCAAGGTATTTATCTTCTATATCCTCTGGTTGAATATTCAAAAATTTATTTATGCCACCTTGCTTTTTCGGAGCCTTCTTCATTGATTGAATGGCTGCAGAAGTTACTCCTAATCCGAGTGGGATTTGATACATAATAAAGGCAGGGCGAATTTCATCTACAAACTCCTCTGCATTCTTTGAGATAATCAAGTTATCTGCAATAAACACATCCTTAAATTTACATGCATAGGTTGCGCTTCCATTCACTCCAATGTAATCTGTCTTTTCTTTTAAATCTAATCCCTCCGCATCACAGGGAACAAAAGCCATGATTTCCTTGCCATCCTCAACAGCAGCAATAACACCAAACCAATGATCTTTATTTAAATTGGAGACAGATCCTAAGTTTCCATTTAGCAGATATCCTCCAGCTTTACGTTCTGCCTTTAAATGCAGTCGTTCTAATCCAGAATAGAATTTCATGGGATTGGACAAACCAGTACCACCTAAGAGCTCTCCATTTTCAAATAGAGGAAGTAATTCATTTTTAAGATAGTCATTGTCACTTTGACGTAAATAGGTTAAAGCGGCTAAATGGCACCAAACATTAAATCCCGTTGTCATACAAGCTTCCGAAGTTTTCTCCACTATTTCTAGTTCTTTTTTTAAAGTATCACTTTCGGATTGCCCATCCGAATTAAATAATCCATGTTTTCCAATCTTTAATAAATAATCCTCGGCATAAAAAGCCTCAGAATCAATTTTTTTAACCAATGGCTTAAGATCCTCTTTAATAATAGAATCCAGTACCATTGTATTCCCTTCTCTTGCCATGATCACTTGCATTACCTCCCATTGTTCATCCCGTTTGCTGCCCTTACATGAATGTATGAAACCTCTGAAGTTCCTTAAAGAACTTCAGAGGACAGGCAAGGTTTAGTTGTTAATTTCAGTAATAGAACTAATTGGTGTTTGAACTGCTTCACGTGCACGCTTAACAGCATCTTCATCTGGTGCATCATAGAAGCAAAGACATTTTGACATATCCTCACACACGTACGTTCTTTCAAAGGATACTTCTGGTACTTCGGCATAATGAACGGAATTCTTTTTCTTTCTCGCTAAATATGCATCCATTGTAAGATCTTCTGGTAAATTCCATTGCACAAGATAATTCACTTTATCCGATTGCTTCTTCACTTCATCTAAATCTTTCCCTACTAATCTTACTTCCTTTACAAGCTCCACATTAACACCTTGATTTTTGATGCTAGCTTCAAGCGCTTCACTATTATCTGCTTCAAAAATAAAGAATGCTCTTGAGAAATCTTTCGCTACTTGTACTTCGATTAACTCGTTACCCCCATTGTTTACTAATTGGGAAACCTTCTCCTCAAAGCTCGCTTTGTCGTTCACTTCTCCACTTAAATTCGCTTCCACTAAATATAAACCCATTTTCAACTCTCCCTTTTTCGGAATTACCTTAAACAGATAATTCCTATTGTTTTAGTAAACTTTCTTAAAGTTATTTTATTATACTAAGTTAAATAAATCAACTTACTTTTATAAATGTTTTTTATGTTATCATTTACTATATATATTGAAAATGTAGAAAGATGGGGGTCTATTTATGAAATCAGTTTATAATTTACCTTGTAATATTGCTCAAACTTTGAATATTGTTGGAGACCGCTGGACATTGTTAATTGTTCATGAAATATTAATCGGAAATACAAAATTTAATGATATTAAAAGTGCATTAAATGGTATTTCCTCCAACCTATTATCAGAACGGTTGAAATACCTAGAGGAAAGTGGACTTGTTACTTCCGCTCTTTACTCCAACCATCCCCCAAGATATGCATACACCTTAACGCAAAGTGGCAAAGATTTAGAACATGTCTTTCATGCGTTTATCAATTGGGGCGAAAAACATTTGGAAAAATGTTATAAAACTCTAGTCCATGAGAAATGCAACACCCAAGTCGATATCACTTATTATTGCTCTCATTGTGACGAAATGGTTGATGACTTAGCTGTTTTGAAAGTGGACCATACGGAGGAAAAAGCAAAAACGGTGTAATGTTTTTGCTTTTTTTACTCCTTTGATGACATCCCCCATTGCATTTCTACCCATCTTTCTAAAAGGCGTATCGCTCTATCGATTAGCAGCCCGCAAACTCCGATGAAAATAATTCCCGCCAACACTAAGTCAAGCCGCAGTAAGTTTCGGGCATCCACGATTAAGTACCCTAATCCAGATTGTGCTCCCACCATTTCACCTGATACTAAGAATATCCAAGCAGTCCCCACCCCAATATGAAGTCCACTTGTAATAGCTGGAAAGGCTGCTGGAAAAATAATCTTTGTCATTAATTGCGGTTGTTTGATTTCTAAATTGCTAGCCAGTTTTAAATAAGTGGTATCCACGTTTTTAACCCCTGAAACGGTTGTAAGTAAAATCGGGAAAAACGCTGCTATAAAGATAATCACTATTGCCGGCGCATTACCAATCCCAAACCAAAGTACAATAAACGGAGACCATGCAATCGGTGCGACGGGTCTTAACACCTGAACAATTGGATCAAGTACTGCCCACAGCCTATCCATCCTCCCTAAGAATAGGCCCAATATTACAGCTAGAATAGCTGCAGCAATATAACCAACTGCGAATCTTCCTAAACTCACCTTTAAATGTTCAAATAAAGCTCCACTTGTAACTAGTGAGACAATCGCTTCCCACACCATAACTGGAGTAGGTAATAATGCTTCCTCGATATCGGTAATCATTACCGTGATTTGCCATATTGCTAGAATAATAAGGACACCTAAAATAATATTTAATGTATTATTTCCTATTTTTTTCATTTTTTTCACATCGCCTCATCAATCAGAGAATTATCAACGAAATCTTCATAAGCTGGCGGTTTTTTTGACAATCCCATCTCTATTAAATAGTCACTTAATTTGCTATAGTCTTGTTCATTAATACGTAAATTATCATAGGCAATCCATTTTAAAGATAAATCCATAACCGTTTCATCCACTTTCATAAATTTCGACGAAACTTCATACACATGTTCATCTTTCTGCTGCGCTTGATTTCCTGCCTCTACATAACTGTTCATAAATGCCTGGGCGAGATCACTATTTTCTTCCATAAATTCTTGCCGCAATACGATTGCACAATCAACTGAGTTTTGCCAAAGCTCCTCTGATTGGTAAAGGACATGCCCATTATCCATGACAACCGATTGTGCGCCAAATGGTTCAGCAACAACATAACCTGCAATCCGATTTTCCGCTAAGGCTGCTGGCATTTCTGCAGGTGTCATTTCTATTACATTCACATCATCATATTGCATCCCTTCTCGTGTTAACATTTCATATAAAAGCACATTATGAGTAGATAGTTTATGCGGGATGGCGAAGCTTTTTCCTTTTAAATCTTGAACATTGTGAATGTCATTTCCAGCAATGATGACATTCCCATCCCTGTGACCAAGTGCTACTGCCTTCAAGTCAATTCCCAGTTCCTTTGCTTTCATTGCAACTGCTACCAGTACGGAAGCCCCGTCAATTCTGCCGGTGTTTAAAGCATCCATTAAATCTGGCCATGATGGGAATTTTACCAGTTCGATTTTATAATCTTGCTCACCTTGAGTGACTATCTCATCTTGAAGATACAAAGGTATCGCATGGGTGATTGGCAAATAGCCAATTTTAATGGTTGGAATCTCTTCCTTGTCCTCTGTTGCTGTAAAGCCGCAAGCACTTACAACGAATACAAGACTGATTAGGCCTAAGGTCAGTAAAACGCTTTTCTTCAATCTATTTCTCTCCCCTAAATATGATACTCCAATGGTGGTTTTGAGCTGTTTAGATGGAATTCTTGAAGGATTTGTTTTCGGTAATATTGAAATTCATCCCCGCTTCGATCTCTTGGTTTATAGGAATCAATAACAATTTCACGCTGAATTCTTCCAGGTTCCTTTCCCATTACAACGACTCGATCAGCTAAATAAATTGCTTCATCAATGTCATGGGTAACAATGATAATGGTTGTCTTCATTTCCTGCTGAATGCGAATCAATTCGTCCTGCAAATAATAGCGATTGAATGTATCCAATGCGCCAAACGGCTCATCCATTAGCAATACGTCTGGCTCAATGGCAAGTGCACGTGCAATCGAGACGCGTTGTTGCATTCCTCCAGATAATTGGCGTGGAAAATGATTCGCTTTATCCCCTAGTCCTACCAATTCCACATAATGATACGCCTGCTTCTTTCGTTCCTCTTTTGATAGATTACTATCTTCCAATCCTAATTCAACGTTTTTCAATACAGATCGCCATGGCAGCAGTCCATAATGTTGAAATAGCATCACACTTTTCTTACTAGGCTTTGTTACTTCCTTTCCATCCAGCAAAACTTGCCCCACATTAGCTGGTTCAAATCCTCCAATAATATTCAATAAAGTACTTTTCCCACAACCGCTTTGTCCCAATATTGCTATGGTTTCTCTTTGATTCACACTTAAATTGATATCCTTTAATATCAACTCATCTTTTCCGTTATTGCGAAATGACTTTGATACATCCTTTACTTCAATAAACATCGGCTTACTCAAAGGCTCCCCTCCAAAATCAAATAATCCTTATAAGTTTAGTATGTTTTATGTTAGTTATATTATTATACTCGCTTCAAAAAATCAACCTATTTTTAAATATTCAAAAATAAAATGACTCCCACAATATTGAGGTACAATTAGTTCTCCTCCATGTTTCCATAGAACAACAGAAGGGAAGATAAGAAGAAAAGAATGTTTATGGGAGAAATGAAAATGAAGAAAGCCATGTTAATTGCAAATCCAGATTCTGGAAAAGAGAGAAGCACAGAATATCAACAAAAAGCTTTGGAAGCAGTAAAAAGAAATGGCTACGAAACCTCAATACGTCTAACAGAAAAACAGTCTGATGCAACGAAATATGCAAGAGAGGCTTGTAGTAAAGAAATGGATTTATTAATTGTGATGGGTGGCGATGGGACAGTCAATGAGGCAATAAACGGCCTTGCGGAGCAAAAGCATCGTCCTATATTATCCATCATTCCCTTAGGAACCGTTAATAATTTAGCTAGGGCCCTCTCCATCCCTCTTCAGACAGATGCAGCAATCGAATTGTTAGAAAAGGATACATTCACGAAGGAAATTGACATTGCAAAGACCCATGAACGCTATTTTATGAGCAGTATTTCCATCGGTCCCATTGCAGAAGCTTTCTATGGAGTTCCATCAGAACAAAAATCAAAACTGGGTGCTTTGGCCTATGTGTTAGAAGGTGCGAAAAAACTTAGAGATGATGAGGGGTTTAATGTAGAAATAGATGCAAATGGCAAAGTTATAAAAAAACATGCCTTTCTAATTCTCGTTGCCCTTACTAATTCTGTTGGTGGCTATATCCACTTTAATCCAAAAGCAGAGGTCGATGATGGGAAAATGCATATCTTCATTTTTGAAGAGCTCTCCGCTTTCAACATTTTCAGTATGGTTGGTTCTACCCTCAGTGGAAATTTACAGAATGATGATCATATCACTTATCTCACAGCAAACCGAATTACCATCCGTACAGACCAAATCCTTACTGCCAATGTTGATGGAGAGGAAGGACCTCACACGCCAGTTAAATTGAAACTGCTTCCTAGTCATTTGGAAGTAATAGTGCCTAAACCATAATGATTAGCAAACAATATTCTCCATCTGCAATCATAGTATCATCATTGCCAACAGCTAAGCCCCTCTCCTCCATTATATGGAGGCAGAGGGGCTTATTAAGGAATAATGCTTATTATTTATAATCGGTGGACAGGAATAATTATTCATGAAGGAAAAGCAAAAACCTGCAGTACCTTTGTTCATTTAATGCCATTCCCTCTAGCTTTTATCCCACTTTCCCAATAAATGTATCGCTCTGTTGAAAAGCTACCCATCAATTCCGATAAGATAATCCCATCGATTAACATTAAACCAGCAAGATCTGTATTCTGCCATAAGACAGTGTAATCGGATTACACTCCTAGCTAGTTTGGAATTAGTAAAAAACCTCTTCCAAGTCGATCTACACTAGACTTATAAACTCCTTTACATCCTTCGCCATTAACTCGATCCCAGCTGCCCAGAAGTCTTGTTTCGTTAGGTCAACACCTAAATGTTTCTTCGCCAAGTCTTCCACCCTCATGGAACCAGTATCTTGTAACAGTGCTATATACTTTTCTTCAAAGCCAGCTGGATTCTTTAAGTATTCGGCATAAATTCCTAGGCTAAACAAGTAGCCAAATGTATATGGGAAATTGTAAAATGGCACACTATCAATAAAGAAGTGGAGTTTACTGCACCAGAAATGCGGATGATAGCTAGATAAGCTGTCACCATATGCTTCTTTTTGTGCATTAACCATCAATTCATTTAACCTTTGTTCAGACACGATTCCTTTCGTTCTTTCTTCATAAAAGGCAGTTTCAAATAAGAAACGAGCATGAATGTTCATAAACATCGCTGTTGCGTTCTCCAATTTTGCATTCAGAAGTGAGATTTTTTCTTCCTTAGATTTAGCATTCGCCACAGTCGCATTATTGATGATCGTTTCCGCAAAAGTACTTGCTGTTTCCGCAACGTTCATGGCGTATCTGCGATTAAGTGTCGGCAAGTCTTTCATGACATGGCTATGAAAAGCATGTCCCAGTTCATGGGCAAGAGTACTTGTATCACTATTCGATCCAGTAAAGGTCATAAAAATTCGCGACTCTCCAAACTCTGGCAATCCGGTACAATAGCCACCAGGACGTTTATTCGGACGATCCTCCGCCTCTACCCAGCGATTTTCCAGTGCATGTTTTGCAAATCCTGCTAATTTCGGACCAAAGCTTGCAAAATTTTCGATAACAAAGTCACAGGCTTCATCATACGTGAATTCCTTTGGTTTTTCACTTCCTACAGCAAGCGGTGCATCTACATCCTGCCATCCAAGCTTCTCCATTCCAAGAAGCTTTGCCTTTTTATTCAAAAAGTCAATGAAAGGTTTTTTATTGCTAGAGACTGCTCCCCACATTGCGTCCAATGTTTCTTTGGACATGCGATTATACTCTAGTGGATCTTCTAAGAAATGATCTCGGTCATGCAGCTTTTGCAATGTAATACGATAGCCATCTAAGTGATTAAGTGTGTCAGCAAATATAGGGGCATATTTTGTCCAAGCAGCTTCCCAGTTTTCAAACAGCTGGCTTCGCACTTCTTTGTCAGGGTCAGCATACATCCGGTTCATCGCTTGCCCAATAGATAATTCAGTCGTCTTGCCTTCCGAATCGGTAAATGGTATCGTCATCGTAGATACAATCGTATCATACAAGTTACTCCAAGCTGATAATCCATCCTTGTTTAACTCCGTAATGATTCTTTCCTCTTCCTCTGAGAGAAGACGCTTGCCCTGATCCCTTATTTCATTTAATGCAAAAGAGACAGCTTGTAATTCTTCATCTTGAAGGAGTTCTAGCCAGTCTTGATCTGAGAATGCAACAAGTTTTTTCGTAAATACTGTTGATAACTTCTGCACGTCACTGTATAAATCCATCACCTGTCCCATCACTACACTCGCATGCTCATCCTTCGTATATGCATCATGCGACATTTGCACAAATGTTCTTGATTGACCTAACCCTTTACCAATCTTCTCCTGTTGCTTTAAAATTTCTTTAAATAATTTTTGTGAATTGTCCCAAGTTTGGATAAGATTCTCATAAGTATCAATGTCCTTCTTAATATCTTTTAGCTTTGCCTGTAAGTGTTTAGAAGCAGTTCCTCCAGGAAAAATCGTTTCTAAATCCCACGTATCTTTGTATTTCAAATTTCTTCACTCCTTTTCTATATTTTACCATTACTTTATTAAGCAAGGGAAACAAGAGTAGGATGATTAAAAAGTTAGTTAAGCAGATTACTTTCCCAGAAAATACTATTAAACGACACCTATCACAGGTGCCGTTTAAATTCCAATCTTAATAGTCCACTATTTTACTAAACATCAAACCGTCCAAATAAACATATGAACAACCGTAACTATAACCGCGCCAGCCAGATAAGATATTGCGATTACTGGCCATACCCATTTAATCCATTTTATCCACGGTATTCTTGCCAATGCAAGTGAAGCCATTAAAACTCCCGATGTAGGGGTAATGGCATGAGAAATCCCATCCCCTAATTGAAATGCCATTACGGCAGTTTGTCTGCTCACTCCAGTTAAATCAGCAAGTGGAGTCATAATAGGCATCGTTAAAGCAGCTTGTCCACTTCCCGATGGAACAATAAAGTTCAAAAGACTTTGTGTTATATACATCCCCATCGCGGAGAATGCAGTTGGTAATTGTCCAATTGCACCAGATAAGCTATATAAGATCGTATCAATCGTGTTACTATCCTCTAATACAACTATAATCCCATAGGCCAAACCAACAACCAATGCTCCAACAACTAGATCTCTACAACCATTTACAAAGGATTCAGCAATTTGATTAATTCGGAGCTTAGCTACAAATCCGGCAATAATCCCCATCAATAAAAATAGTGAGGCAATTTCCATGATGTACCATTCATAAAATGTAACACCTATTGCAAGTCCAATAATCGTTAAAAATAGCAAACCAATAATAATGGATTGTCGAGCTGTTAACTTTGTCTCAAGATGATTCTGTATAGAATCTTCTTTCTTCCATTGCTTGTCAATGTCATACATCAAGCTAATTTCCGGATTTTTTTTAACTTTCTTTGCATAAATCATCACAAATGCAGTACTAAATGCAACAAATATTAACCACACAATAAGGCGAACTCCCATTCCAGAAAATAGGGGAATTTCTGCAATCCCTTGAGCTACACCAACCGTAAAAGGATTTAGGAATGAAGCAGTAAAGCCCGCACACGATCCAACGATGACCATTCCCGCACCTACGAGGGAATCAAAGCCCATCTTAATTGCTAATGGAACTAAAATTAAGATAAAGGGAATCGTTTCTTCCGACATTCCAAATGTTCCACCACCCAGTGCAAATAAAACCATAACAACGGGTATTAATAGAATCTCTTTTCCTGCCATTTTCGTGGAAACACTTGCAAGCCCCGTTTCAATCGCCTTGGTAGCATTCAAAATTCCAAAAGCACCACCAACAATAAAAATGAAAAAGATAATTTCAGCAGCATCAACCATGCCTCTATGTACAGACTCTAAAATTCCAAAAAGTCCAGTAGGATTCGATTCTACCTCGTGATATGTTCCATCTACAACAACTGTTCTTCCAGCCTCATTCACTTCTCTATCATACACCCCAGCAGGAATCAAATAGGTGAATAATGCTGTAATAATAATTAAACCAAACAATAGTGCGAACACATGAGGGAATTCAAACTTTCCTTTCTTTCTTTTGGAATTTCCCTCCATAGAAATCGACGTTTCGTCACTCATTAAAAACCTCTCCTTATGTAATTTTCTCTAGTTGTAAAAATAAATAACAGATAGTGAATCGCTACAAACAGTGAGAGCACAGGATTATTCACTACCTGTCACCATGAAAACTGAACTTACCTATTTTCAAATTCGTTCTTTATGGTGGATAGTAAATCATGATCCGTTATGATATCATAACCAGTTTGCGCTAAAGCAAGGACAGCATCTGCAATTGCTGTTTCGCCATCTTTCGTAATGGTTTTATCTGCAAATTCCTTCGTATGGAACACGAGCCCAGGTTCGTTCAACCCAACATATGGATGGATTGCCGGAACAACTTGGCTAACATTACCCATATCCGCTGAGCCAGTTGCTGGCACTGGAGGATACACTGGATGTGGACTATAAGATTTTAGGTTCTTTGTAAAAATATCTGATAAAGCCTTATTGTTAACCATATTGTCATAGCTCAATTCATAGTTGGAAATAGCAACAGACGCTCCTGTCATTAAAGCAGCACCCTCTGCAATGTTTCTTACCTTTTTCACAACTTCATCGACTACATTGCGCTCATTTGCACGAATATAAAATTGAGCGACAGCTTTCTCTGGTACAATGTTCGCAGCTTGTCCTCCCTCTGTAATAATCCCGTGTATTCTAACATCTGATGGAACATGTTCACGAAGTGCATTAATTCCATTAAATAGCTGAATAACGGCATCCAGTGCATTAATTCCTTCTTCAGGGGAAGCAGCTGCATGGGATGCCTTTCCAGTAAAATCAAATTGCAGGGCGTCCATCGCGAGCATTGGTCCACTTTCTGAAGAAACATCAGCAGGATGTACCATCATCGCTACATCAATATCATCGAAAGTTCCCTGTTCAGCCATGGGTACTTTTGCTCCACTTGTTTCCTCGGCAGGAGTCCCAAGAACAACAACTTTTCCACCTATCTCCTGTATATGTTTACTTAGAACAACTCCAGCTCCAACTGCCATGGTCGCTATTAAATTATGGCCACATCCGTGACCAATTCCAGGCAGCGCATCATACTCTGCTAAAAAGGCAACAGTTGGCCCTGGCTTGTCCCCAGAAAACTCCGCACGAAAAGCTGTCGGACGATCCACGATACCTGTTTCCACTTCAAAATGATGGGAACGTAAATATGCTACCAATAGCTTCATCGATTCAAATTCTTCATCCCCAAGCTCGGGATTATTGTATAAGTGGTTGCTGATTTTTATCAGTTCATCTTTTGTTTCCTCAAAATTTTCCGCTAAATTCACGTTATGCCCTCCAGTTCTTGATGCTTATGTTTATGGATTATAACACATTTACTAGAAAATTAAATTAAATGTCTTTAATTAATTAAATTTGCACTTTAATATAGAAGCTGTGACACCTAGAATAGGCTTAATAATTTCAAGCTGGAATCATCTACGCGGAGATCAAATAAATTCGCTTCTCAAAATACCAATTAATAGTTAAAACAACATCCCAATAAGGAGGTATTTTTTGAAAATAGGACTTTTATTTTTCTTCATAACAAACTCTTCATTTATCTAAGATTTTCCACCTTTAGAATCGACGTGATTCCATATAATACGATTATGATTTCTACGTAAGGCGGGTGGAGTATTTTGAGTTGGCAGAAGAAATTACTACAGTTGATAAAGCAATCCATGAATCAGAAAATCGCTGTTGCGGTTGATGTATCTACAGATGATTATCCAATTGAAACCATCAGGAATATTATCTCTTTATTTAATGAGGTTAGAGAATCTACCCCATTGGTCTGTGCTGATTTTAAAATCAGGGAAATAACGGATACGAGTAAAGTAAAGCAACTTACCTTCCATAGTCACGGAAGAGCGTCCTATACAGATGTATTAGAATGGGGACAAGAAAATGACATTGAGAAACTATTTTACATTACAGACGTGACTGGACATTTCTGGGAAGAACTGAAAATCGATTATGATGTTACTTGGTTAATTCCAGATAGCTATAAACCACAGGTTCCCTTTGGAAAAACCTTTAATCTGGTTTGAATCATTATTACTGCCATATAAGTATTATCTTTTAACCCAGGATATTTCATCGAAAGATTACTGGCGAGCTAAGTCATGGCTGACCGGTTTGGCCATGGCTTAGTTTCTATCTATTGGTCAGCTTTAGCTTTCCTTTTATATGACCAACATGTGAATTGTTGTAATCCTTCAGCTTTTTATGTTTATAATATATGCAGGACATCGTGGAGGATAAGCATGGATATAGTTAGTGAATTATTGAACGATCCGTTATTACTTATATTTTCTATTTTATTTTTAGGTTCCTTACTTGGAAATGTTAAAGTGAAAGGATTGAGTTTAGGAACTGCTGGCGTCTTACTTGTAGCGATGGTATTTGGTCACTTTGGTTACCAGGTTCCTCCCATCGTACAAAATTTGGGACTAAGCTTATTTATTGTGGCAATAGGTTTGCAGGCTGGTCCACGTTTTTTCCGAATGATTCGGACAAGTGGGATGGTTTTTGGAGTAATAGCCGTTATCATCGTTGTTTCAGCTGTTATAACGACTCTTATCGTCTCTAATACTTTCGATTTATCAGTTCCTTTAGGTGTTGGAATTATGACAGGGGCTTTAACCAGCACACCAGGTCTTGCAGCAGCACTTCAAGCAACCAACGACCCGCTCGCTTCTGTAGGTTATGGGATTGCCTACCCATTCGGAGTAATAGCTGTTGTTTTATTTGTGCAGCTCGTTCCCAGGTTAATCAAAACTGATTTAATAGAGGATTTAGAACAAGCAAATAATCCAATCAAACGTGAGGATTCACCAGAGCTCATCACCGTTGAAATTACAAATCCAGATTTAAATAAACGGACCATAAAAGAAGTTAAGTTCCCGAATAAGAATTCCGTGGTGATTAGTCGTGTTATTCGTGATAAACGCAACATTATCGCTTTAAGTGACACAGTGCTTTTACTTGGTGATAAACTGGTTGCAGTTGGGAATCATCAGGATATCGAGGAGTTTAGCCAACACGTTGGAAAAGTAGTGGAAACACATTTAGATAATACAGATCATATTAAATATCGCAAAGTGGTTGTTGACTCTGATGAAGTTATTGGGAAAAATTTTAAAGAATTGCGATTAAGAAGAGATTTTGGCGTAACCGTTACACGTGTAGAGCGAAGCGGTATTGAAATTAACCAAAATCCTAACATGCGTCTGATTCGTGGTGACGTTTTAACGATTGTTAGTACGGAAGATAAATTAGATGAAGTAGAAAATCTGTTTGCCAGGAAAAAATTGACTATAACCAACGTCGATATTTTCTCCTTAAGTATCATTCTGCTCATTGGAATTTTAGCCGGAATGGTGCCGATCCCGTTACCTGGCCTAGGGACAATTACTCTAGGGATTGCTGGAGGGCCTTTGTTTATTGCTTTGATTATCGGACACTTTGGTAAGATAGGTCCGATTCACGCACGTTATTTCGGACATTCTAATCAAGTTATTCGTGATATCGGACTAGTCCTTTTTCTTGCTGGAGCAGGTACAACCGCAGGAGATGGGCTTGTAGATGTTATCAGAACAGAAGGTTTAAGACTTGTATTCAGCGGAATCATTATAACCTTGGTACCAATGGTTATCGGTTATATTGTCGCGAGAAAAGTATTTAAGCTCAGTATTGTTCACTCATTGGGTGTACTTTGTGGCGGGATGACCAGTACTCCTGGACTAGGTGCAGTAAATCAAATTGTGGATTCCGAAGATCCTGCTATTGCTTATGCCGTAGCATATCCTTTTGCGCTTATATTGGTTGCTATTTCGTCCCAATTGATTGTGTTCTTTTTATGAATATATAAAGGCAATTCACTGTAGCGGTGGATTGCCTCTTTTGTTTTGAGCAAACAGCTATTGCTGCACTTTGTTTTTCTTGTCCCTATCCTGATGTATGTTATGCTTATATTGATCAATATAAAATCGAAAGGAGCGAAGAACAATGCCCGTTTTAATTTATGATGGCGAGTGCAATATGTGTAGTAGCTTTATCCGATTTGTAGTAAAAATAAATCGTAATCCTGAGTTAAATATAACTGATTTTCATAGTAATTGGACAAAAGAGAATGTCACTCTGGATCCAAACGTAGATAGCATGATCTTTATAACAAGGGATGAACAATACATCTATTCTAATGCCGTCATTCACTTACTCGTGACTGCTAATCCGCGTTTTAGTGCGTTATTATTATTGAAATTAATTCCAAGAAGTGTGCGAGACACGTTTTATAAATTTGTGGCGAGAAACAGGAGGAAGGTCTTCCAAAATAAAACCTGCCCCATGCCTTCAAAGAAAGCAAGGGAAATGTTCTTATCGTAATAAAGGGAAACTTTACTAAGGTGGAGCCACAGGAACATGGAGACATTGACACAATAGTTCTTCTTGGTGAAGAGTAATCTCACTTTGGCTTGGTGTACTTATTTTGCGTTTTTCAAATACAAATGTGGCTGGGACACAACCAAAAAAACGAACTATTTTAGCGGAGGAAATATACGTAGACTCCTACGGGAGGATAGGCCTAGGTGAGACCTCGCAGAGACGTCAGTCTCGAGGAGGCTCAACAGCCGCCCGTGGAAAGCGAAGTATATTTCCGCAGCGGTTGTCACCGCTATTTCGTTCGTTTTTTCTTTTTAGCAAACACATTTGTCCCAGCCTCATTCTTCTTCATGCTTGGCCTGCTTCTAATGTACAATTACTCCATCATCCAATTTATAAATTAGTCCCTATGTTTTTCCAGCATTATGATTTTAATACATTCTTGATTTCTTTAATCTGTTCCAAATGCCGTTGTTCGTGTAAGTATACAGCTTCCACCCATTGATCGAGCGGCAAGTCTCCAAAGGCTGGATGTTTCACTGACTTTTCCCTTAATACAGATTTATCGTCAATTGAGTGTAATAATGCAAATAACTTCTCTCTCGAATCCTTCAAGAGATTTATAATTTGCTGTACTGTAAATGTCTCTTCAGCCGGCTCCACTATTTGCGGCGCTTTTATCTTTTTGTCCCGATTCAGGATAAGTTCTACTTTTTTTCTTGCACTATTTGTATCGCTTTTCCCCTTCAATCCCCATTGTATTACTTTCATCGTTGACCTTTCAACTAATATTAAATGGTGACAAACTTGCGCAATACTCCATTTGTTCATATCCGGGCGTTTGTTAAAATTATCATCCTGCAGTCTTGATATTTCATTGATTAAATGCGCTCTCGTCTCTTTTAACTTTCCTAAAACAACTTCGTTCATGGCTTTCCCCCTTTCTCCACTAAGGCGAGCAAATGAATTCCTACTTTTTATATACTCTATTAAAAGAAAAGTATTCCATCTAAATTCCTATATTTCACGTTCCCCTGCTGTCCATGTTTCCATTTACATATGTAAAAACGCAAGGTGTGCTCTCTGAACCAAAGAACTCTCCCTGCGTTTTGTTTTTATTTATTCACACTTATACTTCCATTATCTGTAGTCAATTTAATGAGATGCTCACCATCTCCAATAACAGTATCATAATTGGTACTTTCAAAAACGTTCACGGATCCATTATCTGTCCTTATATCAAATGTGACATTTGTCGGCTCAGATTCTGTACGAATATCAATTGGCCCGTTGTCTGTAGTTAGGTGAACAGGACGGTCCAACGAATCCGTCGTAAGCCTGATTGCTCCATAATCCGATTCCGCTGTTATTTCTCCATTTACATTTGAAAATATCAGCTCCCCATTATCTGAATCTGCACGAACGGACGCGGTTTCTATGTTAAGCAGTTCCACTTTTCCATTGTCGGTCTCCACTTCTAAATGATCAGGATTTAATTCAGTAACACCTATAAGACCATTATCCGAATCAATACTTAATCTCTCAAGTTGTTCTTCTGGCAGCAAAACTGTTAATCTGGGCCCTTCTGAGAAAAACCATGAAAAATTCGGCCACCAGCTTTTATCCTTTAATTCGATTTCCAATGTATCTCCATTCACACCGGCTTCAAGTTTGTATTGATTACCATCATCTCTTAACTCTACCCTTGCAGTGGAATCAGTGGCTGGAAAGACTTCAATCCTGGCATTTTCCGATTTAATATCCACAGTTTTGTAGTTACTTCCATCTGTTACATATTCTTTAGGACCATCAGCTATTCCCACAATTTGCTTCAAAATCAGCAGTGCAGCTATTCCTAATAAAATTAAAATAATTACGGTATTCTTTTTCAACTAACCCACTCCTTCGCTGCTTTCATTATAATCCAAGGATACATGGAAGTATGATTTAATTTAATGGACTAAAAAAGTAATTTGCCATAAGCCCCGAGACCTATTTGTAATAGAATGAAATTCCTGCCTCAGGGATTTTTAGCATTTTTTTTGTTCGTAAAGAATGCTAAAAATACTAGAAATAGTTAAAGTAAAGCTTGAGTGCTAATCATAAAAGCTAAATGGCATGGGTTCAATACCGAACCCAAGCCATTTACCTGTGATATAAATATTTAAGTTATGATTGAATCCGTCACTAGAACGAAAGTGCATTATTTTTCTTAGTCCAATTCCTTTTCAAATATGTCACCTGTAACCGCATCGATTACAACTTCTGCTTCCCCGTTTTCGGTTCTTAGCTCTACTTCATATTCATAACGATTGTCATCCTCATCTAACTCTAATTCCTTCACTGTTCCATTTACGGCTTTCTCAGCAATTGCAATTACTTCATCATGTGTTAGTAAATCATTTGTAGCTTGTTTTCTTTCAACATCATCACGGTCCACTTCTGAAAAGAGTACTTTACCAGAAAAGGCATCGATATAGATCTCATACTCTCCATCGTTTACTTTTACTTCTACCTCATAGAATACCCGTCCATCATCTTCCTCTAAATCTACATGATCAATGGTGCCCTCTACTTCAGCCAACGCTATTTCTTGTGCCTGTTTAGCAGAGATCCTTTCCTCACTTTGTTCCGCTTTTTGGATCGGCTCGGTACTCGTTTCATTGCCAGATGCAGCCACTGAAATCCCTCCAACTAATAATCCAGCTGCCACTAAACCTGTAATAATATACTTTGTATTCATTTTTCTTCCACCTTTCTTTTTTTGATGTTATTCTCTATACTCTTACTATAACCACTAAAGATTAAAGGAAAATGATAGCAAAATTAGAATTTGATGAGAACACAATAAATTATCATGGTTGCATTCTATTCATGCCTATGCTAACCTTAAAAATATCAATATATTGATTCAACAAAACAATTTAATACTATATATAGTGTTTAAATGATGGTGACTTTACAAGTCTTAAAAGGGAATCCAGTGAGAATCTGGAACTGCCCCCGCAACTGTAAGCGTCGACGAACGAGAAATCCACTGTATCTATCGATATGGGAAGGTCTTTAGTAGGTTTGAAGCGCAAGTCAGGATACCTGCCAGCCATTTAAAAGTTTCATTTCTCCGGGGTGAGAGAAAATGAAGCGATGGATTGCACATAAATTCTGTCGTTTTCAAAAACCGTTCATCCTAGGGTGGACGGTTTTTTATTTTGTTAACCATATTTTTTACCAAGTACAAGGAGGAATAACATGATTACAGAAACAAAACACAACCAGCTTGCTCGGTGGATAGAACATAGAGCTACAGGATTATCGGTCAAATTAGATTCCTACATAGAAAAAGTAGAAAAACATTCTATCGAAACAATGGACCATGAGAAAAAGATAGAATTGCTTATCAACGCTGCATTAGAAAATATAGACGAAGCTAGCCCTGACTGGTCTTATTTGGCTGCAAGGTTCTATTTGGACAAGCTATACAGCAGTGCCGCTAGAACAAGAAACTATGATTCTTCCTTAAAATATGGTTCTTTTTACGAACTAATTAAAACATTAACTATAAACGGCATCTATTCTACCGATATTTTCACAAAGTACTCTGAAGAAGAGATCAGGGAATTTGAAGATATTATTCAGCCAGAAAGGGATTTACACTTTACCTATTTAGGTCTCCATACATTAGCAACACGTTATCTAGCGACCGACTTTGATAAGAATGTATTTGAATTGCCCCAAGAACGCTGGATGATTATTGCCATGTATCTGATGCAGAACGAGCACCCCGAGAAGCGCAGTCAATTAGTAAAAGAAGCCTATTGGGCGCTAAGCAATTTATACATGACAGTCGCAACCCCAACGTTAGCTAATGCAGGCAAAACACATGGCCAATTATCGAGCTGTTTCATTGATACGGTGGACGATAGCCTTCAGTCCATCTATGACAGCAACACAGATATTGCCAAGCTTTCCAAGAATGGCGGTGGCATTGGCGTTTATATGGGAAAAGTGCGTGCTCGCGGCAGTGATATTAAAGGTTTTAAGGGCATGTCCAGCGGCGTGGTTCCTTGGATTAAGCAACTCAACAATATAGCTGTAAGCGTAGACCAGCTCGGTACAAGAAAAGGTGCCATTGCTGTTTATTTAGACATTTGGCATCGTGATATTGAGAGTTTCCTAGACTTAAAACTCAACAATGGGGATGACCGCATGCGTGCGCATGATATTTTTATCGGCGTTACTCTCCCAGACTATTTTATGGAGCAAGTGGAAACTCGTGGAGATTGGTACCTTCTTGATCCCCATGAAGTTCGTCAAGTGATGGGGTACTCCTTGGAAGATTTTTATGATGAGGGTAAAGGGCAAGGTACTTGGCGTAAGAAATATCAAGAATGTGTGGAAGCCAATCTGTCCTTAACTAAGAAAGTCCCTGCTATCGATTTGATGAAGCGCATTATGAAATCTCAGCTCGAATCGGGAACGCCATTCATGTTCTATCGTGATGAAGTAAACAGGCAAAATAGCAATTCACATAATGGCATCATTTATTGCTCTAACCTGTGCACAGAAATTACACAAAACCAGTCTGCAACGGAGTTTATCGAAGAATTTATGGAACAAGACGGGAGCATTATTAAAAAATATAAAAGCGGTGACTATGTCGTCTGCAATTTAAGTTCGATTAACCTTGGAAAAGCAGTGCCAGCAAACGTTTTAGAGAGGCTTATCAAAATTCAAGTTCGGATGCTGGATAATGTCATCGATATAAATACATTACCAATTAAGCAAGCAGAGCTAACAAATAGGAAATACCGTGCGATTGGACTTGGAACCTTTGGGTGGCATCACCTGTTAGCTGTGAAAGGGATCAAATGGGAAACTCAAGCTGCCGTTGATTACGCGGACGAACTGTATGAAAAAATTGCTTATTTAACGATTCAAAACAGTATGGATCTAAGTAAGGAAAAAGGCCGCTACCCTGCATTTGAAGGAAGTAAATGGAGCACTGGGGCTTACTTTACCGAAAAAGGATACACGGACAATAAATGGACCTCTCTAAAAGATTCGGTTAAAAAATCTGGCATCCGTAACGCTTACTTAATGGCGGTTGCACCAAATTCTACAACTGCTATGATCGCTGGCTCAACTGCCAGTATCGATCCAGTATTCAAACCGTTTTATTATGAAGAGAAAAAAGATTTTAAAATTCCTGTTACGGCACCTGAAATAGACCATCACACCTATGACATCTATCGCCGTTCTGCCTATATTGTTGATCAGCGTTGGTCCATCAAGCAAAATGCAGCACGACAAAAGCATATTGACCAAAGCATTTCGTTTAACTTCTACGTTCCTAATACGATTAAAGCTTCGATACTTCTGGATCTTCACCTTCAAGCCTGGCGTGAAGGATTAAAAACAACGTACTATGTTCGCTCCACATCCAATGATGTGGAAGAATGCGAGTGGTGTCAAAGTTGAAAGCCGCTATTTGCTATTTATCATATAGCGGGAATACCGAAGAAGTCGCAGAATTAATTTCATCTACTTTAAATCAAAAGGGTTTTGAATTGGATATGCATCGAATTGGCATTGATGCTCCTATTGATCCAAAAAGCTATGATTATCTCTTTTTAGGGACATTTACTTGGGAAATGGGAAGTACACCAGATGAAGTGAAGGAGTTTATCCTTGAAATAGGTTATAAACCTCAAAATATGTATATCTTTGGAACAGGTGATACACAGTTCGGTGGAGATGATTTATTTTGCAAGGCAGTAGATAAGCTGGTGAAGTTTTATAAAAGTAAGCAAACTGGATTAAAGATTGAACAATCTCCACGTGGGGTTCAAGAAAGCAAAGTACGAGGCTGGGTAGAAGGAGTGGTAAAACATGCAATTGAAAAAGGCGAAAACATTAGAACCTATACATCCTAATAAGTCAACGGCACTTTTTGGCGGGAAGTCAAGCGGCATCCTAAACTGGAATGATATTGCTTATCCACATTGGTATAAAATGTATAAAAGATTAGTTGGAAATTACTGGCAAGCGGACGAGATCAATATGTCTAATGATGTAAAGCAATTTCCTACATTAACAGATTCTGAACAGGAAGCCTATCTAAAAATTATTGGCCTCTTGTCAACACTGGATGCTCCCCAAACAAGAACAGCGTTGCTTCTGTCTTTATATGCAACAGATCCTGCCGTGCAATCGATTATGGCTGTCATTGCCCAACAGGAAGCTGTTCATAATGAAAGTTATTCTTATGTTCTGTCCTCTGTTGTTTCGTTGGATGAACAGAATCAAGCTTTTGAACATGGTCGAACTGACCCGATTTTATTAAAGCGCAATGAGCATATTATGGCACAATACAATGCGTTTGCAGAAGAACCTACTATGGAAAATATTTTAAAAACCATGGTATATACATCCCTCCTAGAAGGAATGTATTTCTATTCTGGCTTTGCATTCTTTTACCATCTGGCAAGAGAGAATAAAATGGTTGGCACATCCACGATGATTAGCTATATTAACCGCGATGAACTGGAACATGGTCGTTTTATCAGTGAACTATTCCGGGCAACCTTAGCTGAGAATCCAGACTACAATAATGAAGCCTTTATGAATTGGGTTTATAGTACCTTTCAAGAATCCGTTAATTTGGAAATAGAATGGTCTGCCTATGTCTTACAAGAGGTGGACGGCATCGACTTAGAAGAGATGAAAGGCTATATAAAATATCGTGCCAATAAAATGCTGCGAATGAAGGGCTTAAGCGAATTGTACCCGGAATACGTAGACAACCCAATGAAATGGATACGTGCTTATGCCGACAATTTTGATGGGACGAAAACCGACTTCTTTGAGCAGAAGTCCAGACAATACACGAAGACAAGTGATTTGAATGGGTTTGATGATCTTTGATAGTGCTTGGTAATAAGTATTAAGGAAGGGATATACCCGCTATTCATTACTAGCAGGTATATCCCTTTCTACTTCTTATTCCAATCTACCGCTCAAGGGGTATATTCTCTTGCTCGAGGGCGAAGTTCTTTCGGTCGGGGGGATGTTCTCTTACTCGAGGGCGATGTTTTTTTGCTCGTGGGTGATGTTCTCTACATCGAGAGCGATGTTCGCTCGCTCGAGGGGGATGTTCTTTCGATCGAGGGCGATGTTTTCTCGATCGAGGGCGATGTTCTCCCTCTCAAGGGCGATGTCGCATCGCTCGAGGATGTTCTCTCGATCGGGATGCTACTCCGCAATCAGCTTTGTTGCACTTTGAACACTGATATTAATCAATGATACTCCTCACCAGGATTTTTAGTACCTAATGAGGAGTATTTATTTATTCAATAGACTTCTAAACTTTGAGAGTATCTAATTTAGGCAAAAGTGCTTTTAATTCGTCTAAATCATTTATAATCCAATCAGCCTGAGATAGTTCACCTTCTTGTGCGAAATCAAAATTGCATCCGATTGAAATTAAACTGTTATCTTTAGCCGCATTGATATCTGAAAGACGGTCACCTACTACTGCTGCATCAGTAATATCATATTTTTCAATAATGCTCTTAACTAAGTCAGATTTGTTCCATGATTCTATTTGTTCGATACTGAAAGTTTCCGTAACCCAGTTATCCAATTGATAATAATGAACTATCGCTTCTAAATATTTAATTAAGCCGTTACTTGCTATGTAAATGGAGTAGTTTCTTTCTTTTAGGTAAAGAAAAACTTCTTGCACATTAGGATATAAAGCACCTTTTCCGCTATTAATATTCTCAACTAGTCTCCTAAGAAAATAAGCATCTGTTTGTTTTCTATCTTCAATAGAATGACTTGGTAACAACGTTTCCCATACTTTCGGTAAAGGCACACCCATAATTTCACGGTATGTCTCAATGGGAGTTTCTGTATCCCATTTATTAAGTGTTCTTAAATAGTTGAAAGTATCCTCGAGAGATATTTCTAATATTTTATCTGTTTGAAACAGTGTTCCATCCATATCAAAGATTAGCGCTTTTGACATTTTCCTCCCCCTATTATTACTATAATTCCCTTATTATTTTTGAGTCCATATAAAGTGAAAATGGCTATGTTTAAAGCAAACTCAATTCATAATGATGAAATTGCGAATCTCGGACATATCCATGCTTTTCATATAATTTTTGAGCAGCTTTATTGTCTGGCGCTGTTTCCAAACTAATACTTTTAGCACCTGTTTTAATTCCATAGTCTTTTGCTTTTTGCAGAAGCAGCTCACCTACTCCTTGTTTTCTTGCTTCCTTATCTACATATAAATCATTTAATATCCATGCTCTTTTCATCGATATGGATGAAAAAGTAGGATAAAGTTGAGTAAAACCTGCATACCTTTGGTTATCTTTGACAACGAATATAACAGAATCATTGCTTTCTAAGCGGTTCTTAATAAAATTCTTAGAGCCTTCTAAATCTGATGGTTGTTGATAAAAGACACGATACAAGTTGAATAGATTTGATACCCCTTCTAAATCTGCCATTGTTGCTTGATATACTTCCACTATAATCCTCCCTATATTGAACTGAGCCTCTATTATAAACTTTCTGCCAAATTGCGTCTATACATTCCTAAAACATTTGGATGTTCTCTTAGTATAAATATCATTTTTGTAAACGGTTTTGCGAAAACACCCCACCTAATAACGTATGTAATTTTGTTTGGATTGAAACCTTTTTCTGCTAATATGTAATAAAGTGTGAAACTGAACGGAGGTTGACCTTGATTAAAGAAATCGACATAAATGTTAGGGAAAATGCTAAAAATGTTCTAAGCATTCAAATACCGTCCTATACGGTAGAAGCAAATTTAATTGGTTCAGAAGATATACCACCATTAAAAGATACGGTCGAGACATTACAAAATTGTGGAGAAACATTTTTAGGATATTTTTTACATGGAGAGCTTTGCGGAACGATAGCATTTAAATTAGGAGATAGTGAAGTGGATATACATCGATTAATTGTACATCCTAACTACTTTAGACAAGGGATTGCACAAGAGCTATTAAATTTTATCGAGAGTAATTTTCATCCTGAGACAATAAAGGTAGCAACTGGTACGAAGAATTTCCCAGCAGTTCGTTTTTATAAAAAGAATAATTTTCGAATTGTGAAAGAAGTCATAGTGAACAAGCAGTTATCTTTAACTTATTTTGAAAAGAGAATATAAATTTCAAACCCCACCATCATAATTTATGGTGGGGTTTCTTATTAATTACTTTGTGATCAAGGCTAAATAGCTTTTTCGCTAGGTATAGCGGGAATACCGGAGTAGAATATATAATATTACCTTATGAAAGTTTCTATGAAAGCCTCTTTACTGCAGAAAAAAACTAATCTAAAAAGAGATTAAAGAAAAGATTAGAGAAAGGGAAAAGAAAAACAATCGGAACCTCATAAAATTGCACTCCAATACTATTAAAGTTTTTCGGTCACAGAAGTGTCTATATATAGCCTTTCCTTTAGTATTTGATGTTTATATGAATTTTATTATTAACTCTAGTAAATTTATCCTAATATCTCGGTTTGGTTCCAGTAGAATTTATTCTCTTTTCAGGTTCTTCCTAGTGTTAATGAATCGTATAATCCTTGTGTACTCATATACTAATTAGCATAATTATTGCAATAGAATATGAGTATTTGTCCGTTCTCAAAAGGTATAAATTAGTTATCTAATATGTTATACGAGATCAGCAAATTGTTCATGTATCATCAACTGATAATAATCTGTGTTCTGCCATTCTCCAAACTTAAAACCAACTTCCTTCATCGTACCGACCAATTTAAACCCAAACCTCTTATGCAAGCGAACGCTACCTGCATTTCCCGCAGTTATGCCACTAATCAAAGTGTGGTAAGATAATTCTTCAGCTCTTTTCAATAACTCTTCCATTAGCTTTGTGCCAATCCCCTTCCCTTGCTGATCAGGAGCAATATAGATCGATAATTCTGCAGTGGCTTTATAAGCTGATTTTATATTGTAAGGACTTAATGTTGCATAACCAATGACATCTCCTGTTTCTTCTGCAACAATAAGAGGATAAGCTCCTCCATGTGCATCAAACCACTTCTTTCGTTCTTCTATCGTTTGTGGCTCCAAGTCAAAAGTAGCGGTTAAGTTTATTATGGCATAGTTGTAAATATCCACTAATTCTTGTAAATCCTCGAAGACCGCATCTCTTATAGTAATCATAAGCCATCCTCCAAAATTGTAATTTAAACAATATTTTACACGAATTGGCGCAATAAGACACAGTTTTTTTATGCATTATATGCTTGCTTTTCTCTGCATCTCCCTTTTATGCAGTGTATGCTTCGTTCCCCACTCATGCATCGCCTCTAAGATAGGCTCAAGACCACGACCATACTCTGTAATAGAGTACTCTACCTTTGGTGGTACTTGAGCATAAACAACACGTTGAATAATATCCTCTTCCTCTAATTCACGAAGCTGCTTTGTCAGCATTTTTTGGGTAATCCCTGGCAAACTTCTTTTTAACTCGCTAAATCGCTGAGTTCCATTTTTTAATAAATGCAATAGGATAATAGGTTTCCACTTACCTACCAAAATTCCTAATGCATCCTCTACTTTACATAGCTCTGGTTCAATTTGCATATTTATCCCTCCCAATAGTATCCTTTTGTATACTATAGCACTTTTAAGTGCGTACTTATTAATTGGGTTATTATTTACTATAATATCATTAATCGTACAAATGGAAACAAGAGATTTTTCATATTCTAATTAAGAAAGGTGATATAAATGCAAAAATATCGAATCAATCCAAAAAAGGGGCTTGAATTTGGTCTGTACACGTTAGGGGACCATTTACCTAACCCACTAACAGGAGAAAGAATACCAGCAAAACAGAGAATCCAGGAGATTATTGAGTTAGCTCAGCTTGCAGAGCAGGCAGGCATCGATTTCTTCAGTGTAGGCGAGAGCCATCAAGACTATTTCGCAACACAAGCTCACTCCGTTATATTAGGTGCCATAGCACAAGCCACGAATAAGATAAAAATCTCGAGTTCTTCTACTATTGTAAGTACACTGGATCCTGTACGTGTTTACGAGGACTTTGCAACGATTGATTTAATCTCGAATGGCAGAGCGGAAATTATTGCGGGCCGAGCTTCAAGGGTAGGAGTTTTTGATTTATTAGGGTATAATTTACGTGATTACGAAGAATTATTCGAAGAGAAATTTGACCTCTTACTTAAGATTAATGAGGAAAAAGTCGTAAATTGGGAAGGGGAATTTCGTGCATCCTTAGATGATGCTGAGGTTATCCCACGTCCGGAAAATGGCTGGATGCCGATTTGGCGTGCGGTTGGCGGACCACCAGCAAGCGCAATTAAAGCCGGGTATGCTGGTGTTCCAATGTTCCTCGCCACATTAGGCGGCCCAGCAAAACACTTTAAGTTATCCATTGATGCTTATCGGGAAGCAGCACGAAAAAATGGTCATAATCCAGATGAACTACCGATTGCAACAGCTGGCTTTTTCTATGCAGCAGAGACAACACAGCTAGCACAGAAGGAATACTATCCTCATATAAATGAAGGTATGAAACGGACGAACGGCCGCGGTTATCCGAAGCAGCAATTTGCCCAAGGTGCAGATCCACGGGATGTGATGAATATCGGAAGCCCACAGGAAATCATCGAAAAAATTCTTTATCAGTATGAACTTTTTGGCCACCAACGCTACATTGGACAGATGGATTTTGGCGGTGTGCCATTTGATAAACTAAAAAATAATATTGATATCATTGGTACTGAAATCTTGCCAGCAATTCGGAAATATACGAAAGGCTAAAGCATAGAAAAACAGGGGGATTTATAATGAAGATTGTTGGATTATCTGGTTCAACTGTCGGTTCCAAAACAAGAACTGCGATGAACTATGTTTTAAAAAAGTTAACGGAAAATTACCCAGAGACTGAAGTCACACTTATTGATTTAGCAGATTATGATGTAAAGTTCAGTGATGGACGCAACTACTTAGAGTACGATGGCGACACCGGATTTGTTGCCCGTACATTAATGGAAGCTGATGCCATTATTATTGGCACACCGGTATTTCAAGCATCCATACCAGCTACATTGAAAAATGTATTCGACCTACTGCCCGAAAAGGCATTTTTAGATAAAGTTGTGAGCATGTTTGTTACTGCTGGGTCACCAAAGCATTATCTTATGGTTGAACAGCAATTAAAGCCCATCCTTTCCTATATGAAGGCACAACTCGTTCAATCCTATGTTTTTATTGAGGAGAAAGATTATTTTCGAAAAGAAATTACTAATGACGATGTACTATTCCGTCTAGACCGTTTAATAGAAGACACGGTCGTATTAACCGAAACTTATACTAAAATTCGGGAAATAAAAGAAGCAGAATATGGTTTTTAATGAATAAAACTTTAATGAGTCGGCAATGATTATCACCCGCTCTTATTGCTAATAACAGGTATGTGCTTTAATCACAGACCGTAACTTCCCTTCCTTCTAAATTTAAATTTTTTTAAGTGTATTCATTTCTTATTACCTAAGATAAAGTCGAGTTAAGAATTTATTTCCCGGGGAATGTAAAAAATAGGTAAAAAGAAGGATTATTCCTCTTTATTATGGTAAATTATTCCTTAGGAAAATGGTTCACATCCTTAGGAGGAAGATATGTGTTTTATTTTGCATTTGCCATCATGCTTTTTCATCTTATAATTCTTTATTTATGGTTTATCAACTCCAGTCCCTTATTTAACTGGTTTGGATACGCTTTTTGGGTAATCTCCATTGTATTTGGAATCATCGTGTACCAGCAGTGGAATGAAAAAGGAACATTCAAAAAGCTGCTCTCAGTTTCAAATTGGGGGATGGTCTTTTTAATCATGGTCACAGTCGCAATCTTCTTTACTACCCGTTCTATGCCATAATCATGGAGATAACAATCAGAAGCAGCTTCTCCGCGCTGCTTCTTTGTCTTCCATTAAAAGCATAAGCAGTTTGGTACCTTATGCAAAAGCAATTAAAATAGAGTATAATTTAATTAAAAGGTGTCTCCATAATTCCTCTACTAATTGCAGTAGGGTTCTTTTTGGGTTATGGGGGTATAATTAAGTTGGATAAAGTGGAACTTTTCACAGTGGGGGTAGTTTGCTCTCATAAAACAAAGATGTGTCATTTTAGATAGACAGTTAAAATTAGATAAAAATGTTAAATAAAGAAGGGTTACAAATGAGTCAACGCAACAAAGGAAAATCATCTGTTTTTAGACAGGCATTCTCTTTAAACCGTAAGCCCATTCCATGGTTAAAAGCTTTTAATGCAGGTTTAGCAGCAAGTATTCCGGTTATCATTGGATTATTATTAGGCAACTTTCGATTTGGACTTATTGCTGGGTTAGGTGGATTTACTTTCCTCTATGTATTTAATGTCCCATATGCACAGCGAGCAAAGAAAATATGCTGGGTAGTGCTTGCCATGACCTTGATTACCTTTCTTGGCACAGTTGCGGCGCCATACCCCTTAGCTGTAGCTGTTTTAATGGGGCTCATTGGCGCAACAGCAATATTCGTTTTTGGCGCACTTAAAATAGCAGGTCCGTCGGCAATCTTTTTCGTTCTTGTCTTTTTAATGGTTAGTGGGATGCCGATAGATCCAGATGAAGCATTTATCCGTGCTGGTCTTGTTTTTCTAGGAGGCAGTTTATCCTGGATCATTGCTATGGCCGGTTGGTTTCACGATCCTCATGGACCGGAAAGAAGTGTTGTTCAAAGAGTATACATGGAACTCGCTGCATTTGTTGAATCAGTGGGTACGGAGGATTTCAACGAGTCTAGACACCGTATGATGTCAGCATTAACTGAAGCTGATGAAACACTCGCAGCTGGTTATATTCCTTGGAGAGAAACCAATATTTTCAAAAGGTTATACGTACTAAATAAGCATGCCAATTCGATGTTTCTCTATATCATCCATCATTATGCGGATAGAAACACTACTCCCTTACCAGAGGAATTAGTGCAATCAATTAAGACAATTTCTTATTCATTGGATAAGAAACAACTAAAAAATATTTCAAAGAATATTCTTCAACCAAGTGAAATGGAAAAAGATGTCCAACATTTATTCGAAATGATTTACAATGCAGATGCCGTTATGAATGAGCCCACTGCAAAAATCGAAGAAAAAATCCAGATCAATCGACCATCCGTAAAGACTATTTTAGCTGGTGCATTGGATAAGAATTCGATTGTTTTTATCACTTCTTTAAGATTTGGAGTCGTGACAACACTGGCGGCGATCTTTGCCTTTGAGATGGAATTGGCCCGTTCATATTGGGTGCCGCTATCTAGTGTAGCGGTCATGTCAGGCGCTACGATAGTCGCTACATACCATCGCGCCATTCAGCGTGGGATAGGTACCATGATAGGTATTATTATTGCGAGTATTATTCTTTCAATCAATCCGTCCGGGTATACCGTTGCCTTTTTCATTCTTATGCTTACATTCATAACTGAATTGTTCATTGTAAAAAATTACGGATTAGCCGCATTATTTTTCACACCTAGTGCGTTATTAATGGCAGAAAGCACGACACAGGGTGCCTTCTCCTTTTCCTATTTTGCATCAGCCAGGATGCTGGATGTTGTGATTGGGATTATCATTGGATTAATAGGTGTTTGGCTGATTGGGAGAAAATCAGCTTCTAGCAGGCTGCCCCATTTAGTTTCAAAAACAATACGGAGTCAAGGTCAATTCTTAGTTAGCTTATTCTCCCAGCAAGAAAAAGAATTGGATGCAGAAGATAGTCACGAATTAAAAAAAATGCGGACAAATATTATCAATCTTAAAACGTTGTATTCAACTGCTGCAGGGGAAATACCAATTGATGAAAAAGCAGTAGAATATTATTGGCCTGTTTTAAGATCGATTGAGCATTTAGGATATCTTCTTGAGAATATATCGAAAATTAAAAAACGGCCTATTCTAGAGGACGATACGCTGGCAAAATTATTATATAACTGTGAAAGCATGGCTATGGCTGCAGAACGAGGGATAGCGCCTAATACCAAAGATATACCTGAGATCCCTTCCTACCATTCCATCCAAGAAGAAATAATCCAATTACAGAGAGTATTACAAAACACTTAAAAAGCAGGAGACCAAAGTCCTCTGCTTTTTTTTTATAAAAGTATGGTATCTTGCTGGGCAGGGTTTGTCTTAAAGAAGGTCCTAGAGGATTAACATACGAACATATCTCTTTTATTAAATCAGAGAAATAAATGCAGGATAAAAAAGAAGAAAATGGAAATAACTAAATAAAAAGCATGGTGTGTAAGGTGGGGTATCAATGGATTTTTTAAGCTCACAGGAATCGCTTACTGCGCTAGAATGGGGACTAAGAGCAGTCACTGGATTTGTATTTTTTGTTGTTATCGTAAAGTTTATGGGACAACGCTCCATCTCACAAGTTGGCCTCCTTGATTTTGTCATTGTTTTACTAATTGGTAATATTATAGCCCATCCATTATCTGATGAAGGTTTAGAATTAAAAGGCTCTATGATCACAATTGGAGTCATCTTGTTCCTTTACTTAGCAGGCATTCTGTTAAGTTTACGATCAACTCGGTTAAGAAAACTATTTGTTCCAGCTCCCTTCCCTCTTATTGAAAACGGGAAAATTATCTATAAAAATTTAAAAAAAGCACGAATATCGGTTGATGAACTGTTATCTGAGTTACGTATAAATAATGTAGGGAGTATACAAAAGGTCGCACTTGCATTATGGGAACCCGTTGGTACTTTTTCCATTTTCCTAAAGAACGAACATCACCCTTTAACACCAACTACTTTTGGACAACCAGTTAAACCATTCCATTTGCCTAAAACCATTATTAAAGAGGGGAAAATCGACTATAAACAATTAAGTCAAATGGGAAAAGATGAAGAATGGCTTCATCAAAAAATATCTACTACTTTTACGAATATTAAACTCCATGATATTTTACTTGCTACAGTGGATGAGAACGAAAAAGTAAATGTTTTTCTTTATCATTGATTTCTGTTCAATCTATTATATAGAAAGTTTAAAAAGCACCTAGTTTGTTATTCCTACTCTCTTTGTACTGCATTATAGTGATCCATTTACGCATACTATACATATTAGTTCTGATGAAAGAGGTGAATCAATTGGGTAAAGACATTAAAATGCGAAACGCAATCACACATCCTTCGAACAAGAGACCAGACGTATTTGACACCGAATTTTCCGAGGAAATAATCGACGCATATGAACGGGAACTTGTGGAAAGAAGCCGCAACGCCAATCACTCCCTTAATTCAATTAATTCCAATCCAACATTTCGCAACGGATAGTAAAAAATCGGTTAACTCCTTTGAGTTAAACCGATTTTTTCTAGCTAGTTAACAGATCCTGAATATCCTCGTCTGTCAACGTTGTATGTGTACTGTCCTTCGTGTCTATGATTTCTTCGATTAAATGACGCTTTTTCTCCTGTAAATGAAGCATTTTCTCTTCAACGGTTCCCTTCGTAACGAGCTTAATAACTTCAACGGTTTTCGCCTGACCAATTCGATGTGCACGGTCTGCCGCTTGCTCCTCTACTGCCGGGTTCCACCAGCTATCATAGAAAATGACCGTATCTGCACCTGTTAAATTCAAACCTGTGCCACCTGCCTTTAAGGAAATCAAGAAGAAATCTCGCTGTCCTTCATTATATGCATCACATAACTGAATCCTTTCCTCAGAAGGAGTTTGTCCATCTAAATAAAAGTAAGAAATGCCTTGGTTTGCTAATTCCTGTCCGATCAGACCGAGCATTTTTGTAAATTGGGAGAAGACAAGTACTCTTCTTCCAGCTTGTACAGATTCATGGATCAATTTTTTCAGCTGATTAAATTTTGCAGAACTTCCTTGATAATCATCAACAAATAGAGCAGGATGACAACAGATTTGTCTTAACCTTGTCAAACCAGCAAGAATCCGAATCCGATTTTTTCGAATGGTTTCCTTATCAAGATGGCGATAGGTTTCATGCCGAAGCTTGGCTAAGTAACTTGCATAAAGCTTCTTCTGTTCCGGATACAAATCCACACGGTCCACTGACTCCACTTTTTCAGGAAGTTCTGCCAATACATCCTCTTTCATCCGTCGAAGCATAAAGGGGCGTATTCTTCTTGCAATTTGGCTTTTCGTAAGGTTGCTATATTCCTTAATACCAAGAAACAATTCAGGGAACACGACATGGAAAATAGACCAAAGCTCTTCTAAATTATTTTCCATTGGGGTTCCTGTTAATGCAAAGCGATGATGAGCTTGCAGCTTTCTTACTGTCCTAGCGGTTTGTGTAAAAGGATTCTTAAATGCTTGTGCCTCATCTAAGAAAACGGTATGGAAGGTTTGCTGCCCGTACCAATGAATATCACTTCGCAGTAAGTGATAACTCGTAAGAAGAACATCCATCTCTTCCACTTCTGCCTGCAGCCTTTTCCGTTCCGCTTTGTTTCCATCCATGACAATTGCTTTTACATCTGGCGTAAACTTCATCAATTCCTTCTCCCAATTATAAGTGAGAGATGACGGGCAAACCACTAATATCGGCTGCTTCTTTTCCCTAATTACAGGGATTTCTGAAGCGATATAAGTAATACTTTGTATAGTTTTACCTAACCCCATATCATCTGCTAAAACACCACCAAATCCATATTCTGCTATCGTCTTCAACCACCTGTAGCCATGTATTTGATAACTTCTAAGTATGGAATTCAGAGATTCTGGTATTTCAAATGGTTTGGGATGTGCAATGTTTTCCAATAAATCACGAAATGACTTTTCAACCTCAAATGTATCCGCGTCTCGGGTAGAATCCAGCAGTCTCATCCCTTGAATAATGGGAACCTCTAGTTCTTTCTCCCACTCATCCTCCTGTGCCGGAACTGCATGAAGAAATCGCCTTATCTCTTCAAACTCCTTCGTTTCTAATGACAATAGAGCACCATCACGCAAACGATAGTATTTCCGCTTTTCTTCAAGCGCTAAAAGAACTTCCTTTATTTCCCTTTCTGGTATTCCATCCATATCAAAGGAAAATTCCAGCCAATTCGTTCGTTCCTTTTTATGCTTCACTTTAATCTTCGGCATCGGATTTTTTGGAATGATGCGCTGCCTTACGGCGGTAGTTGCGTATACTTGAGTTAGCTTTTGCAGCTTGGGCAATTGCTGGTATAAAAATTCATATTCCAAATCCTCATTATGAAAATAGTAGCCGCTCTCTGTGGTGTTAAATTGACTTTCTTCCATGATCTGCAGGATTTCTTTTTCCTTCTCCAAATCTCTTATAAACGTAGCTGCTATTCGTGGTTCCGTTTGTTCAAGAGGATTGATTACCACCTGATCATAGTGAAAATCTAAGCTAACTAATAGTCTATCTTTTACTCGGTCTATATAAAGCTTCGCCTTTAGGGGCGTTTTCCGAATTTTTTCTGAAAAACTGTCGGATAGTTTTACTTCCCCAATTTGTCTTAATACAGGAAGCAATTTCTCCAGAACGGAGTTCAACTGGGCTTCGGGGATAGATATAACATTTGTTTGCGATCGGATAAGCATGCCACGGAGTTCTATAAGTCGATCTGTTTCTTCCCTGCTTATTGGTATAAGCTTCCCATCAAATATGATGGTTTTATAAGCCTTCATGATGTGCAGACTATCGAAGCCCTCCACTCTTAATCCATAGTTATTCTTATCAGCTTCTTCTAATGTAAAGACAAATGGCAATGGCTCTTCTGATAGATGGAAACCGGAGTATTCTTTTCCACCGTATGATAGTACCACAGAAGGAGCTCTAACAAGAAGGGCTTCCAATTTTTCCCATGAAGATGACGAGACAGGCAAAATGTCCTTCTTGGAAGCAGGAGCTTTTTGATACATTTTCTCATCGTTTCGAATGAGAATAAGCTGCTGTAGTATAGCATCATCTTGTTCTTGAAAGCTATTCTGATTGGGGTGATAGCTGAAATCTTCAGTAATCGAATAAGCCTCACCACCTTGTATTGCATCTAAAAACGCCCGAATATCTAAAATCGGTTTGGAAGCAAGCTGAATTTCGATTCCAAAAACATCGCCATTCTGAATTACCTTACAAATAAACGTAACATCAAGCACTCTCCGATCCTCGAAGTGTGACAGATGACGACTCACCGGCTTGTGACGCTGCTGCAGTAATGAAAATATCCCATCTTCCATAGTTGGTAGATTATCGTTGTCTATGCGTGTCGATTTCTGTATGTGTCTTTCATTATGGATTGCAATAAGGGCGGCAGCAATATGCTGACAGTCTTTTTGAAAGGATGGTAGCGAAGGGCAATCACAACTAGTAATTATTTTATCCTTTTCATCCATTGTCACCAGAACATGAAATGTTTCTTTTTCTTTCACCCTTATTTCAATGAATGAGTGCTTATTATTTTCTATCGTAACTTTACCGCTTCGAAATATGGCCTCACCGCGTTTAAAGGAGACTTGACCACAGCGCTCTTTGATAGCCTTTTGATTCAGTTTTAGCTCCATAGGTTCTTCTCCTTTCTGAGGCAATCTTTATAGTTGTGTGTATTATTATAGCATGTTCTACATTAATTACGTATTTGGGAAAAATCAGAACGGACAGCGCAGAACCCTTTCTTAGATTTGTTAGTTATGGACAGCTGTACGTAGGAATTTTCATTCTGCATTTGTGAACTAGTATTTTCATCAATCTGGAATTTAATGACTTAAAAAAGCCGTCAAGATACACTTGATGACTTTTTCTATAAACCTATTTTAGACCAATCAAACAAGGAACCAGGGTCTGTTTTTCTTTCTGGTGCATACTCATCATGGCCGACTATATATTGTCTCGTATAATGAATCTGAGGATTGCGAGTCACAATCTCTGCAAGCAATTTATCTAATGCTTCATATTGTTCATCTGTATAACCAATAAGGGGAGCAGTAAGTTCATTGTAAGCCGCTTCTGACATCATCATCGTTTGCATTTCTGTTTTTGTTCCAATGGCTAATAATTCAATTCCAATCGAATATTCGTTTAAACGGTTCTTATAATTGGGGAAATCTGGTAAGTCGCCTTTTCCAGCATCATACGCGACCCTTTCTTCAGGAACCAATTGATGAATTTCCCCATCTCTCCCAATCATGTAATGAGCAGAAACCCCATACTCGATGAATATTTGCCTTATATCCTCTGGGATAAAGGGATCAGCAGGATTTGCCAACACATTACTGCTAAAATGCAGCACTATATGGGTAATTGGATTTTCGCGTGAATGAGAATTTTCATTTGGAAGATATGCAGGGATTTTCGCTACTGGATCTCCTATCGCCTCTTCTTGAGAAACCGTCTGTATCTCCAAAGTCGCTTCTTTGGAAGTTGTCCCGCAAGCAGCTAAAGAGATAAGCATAATGAAAAGCAGCTGAAATAGAAAAATATTATTTCTCATTTTCTTCCTTTCCCAAATAGTTTAGTTTTCATATTTTCATATGAGTCTATTTAACTAATATATCGGCGAAGGTTGGATCATTTTTACTATATCCATTAGAAAACTTGCTTTCACCAAACCTTAGGCGAATGCCTTAGCGCTTTTGCAGACAAGAAAGTTTATCTGCAAAAAAACAGCCCCCCCATTTTATTGAGAGAGCTGTTTTGACAAGATTCTATCAAACTTCTACTTTACCATATGCTTCTACTTTTTTCATCGCTTGTAAAACATCTTCAGTAGTTACTTCTCGTACAGCTAAATTGAATGTTTCTGCATCACTTGCTGCAAAGGCTGCTATTTTCTCTGCTTTCGCTTCAAATTCTTCCTTCACACCAAATTCACTAAGTTGATGTGGAAAACGATTTTCTCTGAAGAAGGGAACAAGCTTCTCAACCTCATCTGCATCTCCGGTTGCCATTAACTGAACGAGCACTCCATAAGCAACCTTTACACCATGAGCAAATGCATGGGTTTCCGGAACGAGTGACATCCCATTATGCACAGCATGAGCACCAGCCATTCTTCCATATTCACCAGCAAAGCCACCAACCGTGCCGGCTACCGCTATAACGGCTTCTGTTACCCGGCCAAATGCTGGAGTAACTTTTTGCTCTTCTAAGCTTGTGAGCGCTGCTTTCGTATCCTGAAGTAAAATTTCCTGTGTTAGTTTCGCAGTTTTCAACCCAACATGGACCATAGCGGGCAATTCAGTTGTCACATGGCGGGTAATCGCCTCTGCCTCGTACCATTTTGCTAGTGTATCCCCTATTCCGCCCATAAAGAATTCTTTTGGTGATTCCACCAATAACTCTAAATCTACCAAACATAGAAAAGCAGCTTTCTCATAATAGTCAACCATCTTAAAGGAATGATCAGGATGATAGACTGCAGATAATGGGGTATACGCTGCACAGGTTCCAAGTACAGTTGGTATCATTACATAATCAACGTTTAATAAATCTGCTGTCCCTTTCGCTGTGTCTAGAACTCGTCCACCACCAATTCCTACAATACAATCTGAACCTTTTACTGCTTTGGCAAGTCGTTCCATATCTTCGTGGGAAGCTGTTCCATCATATTGATAAACCGGGAGATGGAAATCTCCTTTATAATGCTTCAGAAAGGATTCAAAAGATTTTTCACCAGTGATGACGACTGGGTTTTTAAATACCTCTAATTTATTATCTAAATATTTCAAAGCACCTGCTTCACTGATAAATTGGCTTGGGCCACTTCTAACAACTTGACTTAATCTCATGTTCTTTTCCTTCTTTCTTTTATTGTAATTAGGATGCTGATTCTAAACTATTTGGAACGGAGACTTCCTCCGCTTTTTTAATGTCTTTTTTACGACAAAGGTTTGCATAAATCGTACCAAACAGAGTATGAACAATCGTACCTGCTGCTCCAGCTAGAGCTGTAGTTGGTGTAAAGTGTGTTAATGCTAAGCTAGCAGCTAAGCCTGTATTTTGAATTCCCGTTTCCAAAGCCATAGCTCTTGTAGTTGCTTTGTTCGTTCTTATTAATTTTCCTACGATATAACCAACAGCATAGCCACTCATGTTATGCAAAAAGACGACTAAAAATACTAATGCACCTGTATGAATTAAGCTCTCTTGATTTATCGCAACTGTTCCCCCCAGTACGAGCAGTACCGCAACAGAGGATAAAGTTGGAAGTGTGCCTTCTACTTTTTTCACATGATTATGAAATAGGGAGTTAATGACCAATCCAAGAACAATTGGAATTAAGACAACCTGAACAATCGACTGGAACATACTCCAGAAACTTATATCTAAGTACTCACCGCCATAAAACATAAAAACAAGTGGTGTGAAAATAGGCGCTAATAATGTGGAAATGGATGTTGCTGTGATTGATAATGGTACATCACCATTTGCCAAATATGTAATAACATTAGAAGAAGTCCCTCCTGGAACCGCTCCGACTAAGATTAGGCCTAACGCAATCTCTGGTGGAAGGCTAAATGCTTTTGCTAATAAGAACGCTGATACTGGCATAAATCCAAATTGCATCACAAACACGAGCAACACGAGCCATGGCTTTTTGAATACCGCTGCAAAATCAGATACCTTCATGGTCAATCCCATTGTAAACATAACAATTTGTAAAAATAACGCAGTATATGGGGAAGCCCACAATAAACTATCTGGAAGTGTCAATGCCACCGCAGCTACTACTATAACAATCCAAGCTAAATAATTTGTAAATAATCCATTTAAACTGTTCATATATTTCATCATGATGTCTCCTTAATATTTGTATTTTAGTCTCGCTTGTAAATGTACGTGCTTAATTCGACCTTCCATTCGACCACATCCTTTTAGAAAAATAAAAAACCTCCCATTCTTTAAAAATAAAAAGAATGGGAGGTTTGTGTTTTAAGTCCCATTCATGCACGAAGAAGAGGACTTAAACGCTTTTTATCAAAACAATAAAAAGGCTCAAATCCTCTAGCTAATAATAATAATGTTGTTGTTCAATCTTGTTTGGTGTGCATGTGTATTCATGGGAGTACCTCAATTCAAAAACGTTATTTTTTAGATTATTAGACTTATTTTAATCCTTTCAAATTTCAATGTCAATGATTTTTTTATTTTTAGATAATAACTCAAACCTATAACGAGTTGGAAGCTTCATTTTTCAAGGGTAGGTTGGGGGCAACTTTTTATAAGAACAGCTGACTATTTCGAGCGATCATAAAAAGAGTTGCGCTAATTTGTCCAGTGCACAACTCTTTTCCATTACCTTAGGCTGATTCCATTTTATCGACTGTTCCCCCTGCTTCTACATCAGGAACAAATAAAAGAATAATAAATCCTATCACAAAAAGAATGGCTAAACTAAATACTCCGATTGCGGAGCTTCCTGTAAATTGTGTCGTCACTCCCACTAAAAACGGTCCTGTAACAGCCGCAAAGCGACCAAAGATATTATAGAATCCAAAGAATTCGTTATTTTTTTCCTTTGGTACCAGTTTTCCGAAGTAGGATCGACTTAATGCTTGGATTCCACCTTGAGCAGATGCGACAAGCATAGCTAAAATCCAGAAATCTATTACTGTACTTAAGAACATAGCGTAAATACATACAATAGTATAAATAATAATGCCAACAAGAATCATTTTCTTTGTTCCATATTTTTGCGCTAGCTTACCAAAAAGAATCGCGAATGGGGCAGCAACAATTTGTACAGCTAATAATGCGATAATAAGGTCTGTTGCGCTAAGTCCTAAATCCGTCCCATACGCAGTAGACATCGAAATAATCGTACCAACTCCATCAATATAGAAAAAGTAGGCTAATAAAAATAGAAAAACTGCACGATATTTGCGAATCTCTTTAAACGTACGCCCTAAACGTTTAAAACTATTAACGATAACTTTCGGCTCCCGTTCTATCCCGTATAGCTGTTTAACATTTTTCAGCATTGGGATACTAAAAGCAATCCACCAAATCGCTGTTATTAAAAAGGCAATTTTACTGGCCATTGTAACGGATAGCGAAATGATTTCCATTTGAGATAATGTGATAATGGCAATACAGATAACAAATGGAATAACGCTTCCAAGATAGCCTACAGCATATCCTCTTGCTGAGAGATCATCCATTTTCTCCTTTTCCGTTACATCTACTATGTAGGCATCATAAAATACATTTGCCCCTCTGGCTCCAATTGAGGTTAGCGTATAGACAATAAGCAGCAATAACCAGTTTTCATTCGGTACAAATAAAAGTCCAACTGTCGATATCGTCCCTAATAGAAAGAAGAAAAAAAAGAATTTCTTCTTCAGTCCCTTGTAATCTGCCAAACTCCCTAATATGGGACCAAGCAGTGCTAATATAAATGTAGAAATAGAGATCGTATACCCAAGATAAGCGGTGGAATCGGCACTATTTATCCCTGCATTGTCTGCAACTGCTTTATAATAGATAGGAAAAATAGCGGTTGTAATAATAATAGAATAGGCGGAGTTTGCCATATCATACATCATCCAGCTTTTCTCTGGCTTCGTAAATTTACTCAAAGCGGTCTTCCCCCTTCAATGGTCCTACTAGTATTCTACATCACGCCAGCTTTTGAAAGTAGATTCTTTTGATAAATTTTACAATTGTTTACATTAGATTTACAAAAGCCCTTATTGAATGATATGTTCGGCATCGGTGCTTTTTGCTAGTTATTTCTCTTCATTCAGTTCTAGCCAGGATAGTAATTCCTCTACTACTTTATTAATTCGTTCCTCAATAACTTCTACGCCGTACTGCTCCATTGCCTTTTCAATTTTCTCAAGGACCTCCTCCGTAAATTGAACTACTGGAACATCTGATTCTAAGTTATTAAAAAGGTCTATAAATTCATCCAATGCCTTATCAAACCGCTTGCTTTCTTCCTCTGAGGCTTTCATCTTCATCATCTCTTTTCAAATGGTTTCTTCTATATTATTACAATGACTCACGGTTATTAGACATTATTTACTTGAAACCTTGCATGGAGTATTTCCGTATATACCAAATAAGTACATATTAAAGGAGATGCAAAATGAAACACTTATTTTCAAAATTATTACTCGTCTTGCTTGCTATGATTATTGTCGGATGTCAAAGCGAAGAGCCCCTTATTTTTTCGGATGACAAATTAGAGCAGGCATTACAAGAGGAGCTCCATAAGACAGACAAGGAGTTATTTCTGTCAGATTTTGACGAGATAACTGAACTTGAATTAGCAGGATATGGAATTGTTAGTCTCGATGGGATGGAAAGTCTGGATACATTGGAAAATATATCCCTTGAAGAAAATGAAATCCATGATTTTTCTCCATTACTGGAAATGGAGATGCTGGAAGAAGTAAATATTAATGGCAATCCAATCGACGATAATGAGGAACAGCAGTCACTAATACAAGAACTCCGTGAACTTGGTGTTACAGTACAATACGAAAAAGAAATCACAGGAAGCCCTGATGGTCCTGGTGGATACTTGTGGAAGGTAGAAAACGGAGATACTACCGTTTACCTCCAGGGAACGATCCATCTGGGCAAAGAAGAGTTATTTCCATTAAACGAAGAGATTGAATCAGCATACCGCTCGGCCGATGTTATTGTCCCTGAAATCGATTTAACGAGGATCAATCCATTTGAAGTACAGCAAATTACAATGGACCTGGGAACATATCAAGATGGCACAACCATTCAGGATCATATACCAGCTGAATTATATACTGATTTAAAAACAACAATGGAGGAACTTGGGCTTCCATTAGAAATGGTAGAAACATATAAACCCTGGCTTCTCTCCTCCACCATACAGCAGCTAATGGTACAAGAAATTGGATTTATCAATGGGGTGGATGAATACTTCCTTGCAAGAGCGGTAAAAGATGAGAAAGAAATTATCCCACTTGAAACAGTAGAAGAGCAATTTATCATATTTGCAGATACCTCTCCCCAATATCAAGTACAAATGCTAGAGGAATCCTTAATAGATATTGATACTTACGAAGAGGAGCTGAATAAATTATTAGCAGCATATATGGAAGGTGATATAGATAATATGCTCAGCTCCTTGATGGCGGATGCTGAAGAAGTGGAGGCTTCCGAGGAAGAGCAAGCATTTATGGAAGCACTGAATGATAATCGTAACATCGGCATGACGGAGAGCATTGTAGAATTTCTTGAAGCAGATAATGGGCAAACTTACTTTGTTATAGTAGGAACGCTGCATTACATTTTAGAGCCCCATATTATCTCCTTGCTGGAAGAAGCAGGCTTTGAGGTCGAGCATATATATTAATCAACACTCAGCCGCATTAGCATATTTTTGCTTGTGTGGCTTTTCTTTTCCTCAAATTGAGCAAGAGACATCAATATATTGCTAGGTTTCAATCTTATATCAGGGGGTATAGTATACTAAATCCGAAATAGGAGGAGATTTACATGTTGTATTTTACTTCTCAACTAAAAGAATTCAACATTGAGGCCACTGATGGTGAATTAGGAAAAATTAAAGATATATACTTTGATGATAAAAGATATTCGATTCGCTACGCTATTGTTGATACACGAAAATGGCTTCCAGGCAGGAAGGTACTCTTATCCCCTTCTTCATTCGAAAGAGTAAATGAGGAAGATGGAACCGTTTCTGTTCAATACGACAAAGAAACCGTTCGTAACAGTCCTGATGTTCCAGAAAATACGAATCTAACAAGCGATTATAAAACAAGAATTGATGAATATTACGGTTGGAGACCATTCTGGCCAGACCAAATCGCTTACGGTGCAGGTACTATTTCTCAAGCAAATATCCAAACACCACCTGAGCCTATTCCTGCAGAACCTGAACCTTACCATCCAGAATATGATCTGCGAAGCGAAGAGGAAGCAGTAGGATTCAGAGTTCATGCAAACGATGGCAAACTAGGAAAATTAGTTGATTTCATTTATGATGATGAAATGTGGAACCTTCGTTATATCGTGGTTGAAAGCAATGACAGCATTCTTAGCCCGGAATATTATGTCTACAGTACTGCAGTAATTGATTCTGTTGACTGGTTTGAAGGTGATATTTATCTCAATGAGCCTTTAAATATATTGAAAAACAATAAGCTTTACAAGGACAAAGAAGGGATTACCTTAGATCTATTACAAATTTAAGTTAACAATAAACTAATTTTGACAATGTAGTTCCATTAAATATAAAGGCTGGGACAGCCGATAGTAATTTGAAAATGGTTCTGCTCATTGGCCTCGATGAGCGGAACCATTTTTCGTTGACAGGCAGGGAAGTTTGGAACTTTCCTACCTGCATAAACCCCAACTAAAGCATTCGCCCAAAGGCTAGGGCGTTTGTCAAGTTTCTAAAAATATTTCCAATATCCTTTATTGGGCTTGTGTTCCAATTGAAATTAGGAGCCTCGTTGCCCTTGTGTTTTTCTTAATTTGGGAAATAGTTAGGTTTGTAATCATTTAAAGCACTACAGGAAGGGTGAATGATTTGGTTAATAGGCGTTCGATGCAATATCTTACTTTTTTTATCCTCATATTCTTATTAATTTGGATTATTAATAAGACCAACTTTATCTTTCAGCCACTCTTGCAATATATTGGAGCAATTGCCTTTCCTTTGATTGTAGGTGGACTTCTTTATTACTTAACTAGACCGCTGCTGCATTTTTTTGAGCGGCGTCTTAAAATGAATAGGATTTGGGCGATTATTGCTGTATTTATAGTGTTAATATTAGCAATCACCCTGTTTATCCTCTATATTTGGCCGATTGCTCGAACACAAGTAATGAATCTGGTTAATGCTGTTCCAGACATGGTTCGAACTGTTGAAGATTTTATTAGTTACTTGCAGAGTAATAATTCCAACATTCCTGACCAGGTGAATAACGCAATTGATAATTTCTTTCAAAATATTCCGCAGTACCTGCAAACAGTTGTTGACTATTTGTTCAGCTTCCTTGGATCGTTTATCGGTCAAATCGTTAATATAGTCATTGGATTGTTTATGGTGCCATTCTTCCTCTTCTTTATGCTAAAGGATGGAGAGAAACTGGTTCCGTTTATCCTGCAAGTCTTTAAAAAGGAAAAAGCGAGTAATCTTCGTGAACTGCTCCGAAAATTGGATCACGTCCTATCATCTTATATACACGGACAGCTCCTTGTTAGTTTTTTCGTTGGTGTCCTGCTTCTCATCGGCTATCTGATCATCGGTCTGGATTATGCTCTGATTCTAGCCCTATTTGGAATGGTGACTAATGTTATTCCTTATTTAGGACCATACTTGGCTGTCATTCCAGCAATCATTGTCGGCGCCATTCAAGATCCGATCAATGTTATTTGGGTTGCAATTGTCATGATTATCGCTCAGCAAATTGAAGGAAATCTCATTACACCAAACGTCATGGGTCAAGCACTCCATGTGCATCCATTAACGGTTTTAACGATTATCTTTGCGGCAGGAAACATTGCTGGCCTGCTGGGAATTATCCTTGCAGTTCCTGTATACGCCCTTACGAGAACGATAATTGTGCACTTTTATCAAACATTCGTAAAGACCAGGGATAAGAAAGAAGATGCACTATTATAAATAAAGTATCTGTTTAGGCATAGTTAAAGCACGCAACTCTAGATAAAGAACCACATAAAAAAGAAAAATCCAAACTAATTCGAGTTCTAACTGAAGAATGAGAATTAATTTGGATTTTTTCTTTGAACAAAGCACTTTTGTCTAAATTCGTGTATCGATTTTATTATGAAGATTTTGGTATTGTTCCCCCTCCCCAGGACAACAACACCAAACACCAATTGCTCCAACACACCAAAAGCATAAGTTGTATATAAAAGTACCCTACAAAGTAGACATTTTTTATCGTCTACCCTATAGGGTACATTTTACTATCCAATAAAGTCCTTTCTAGTTTACTGGCTTTCTCCACAGCCCTAACACCACTGCCGCTATAACCGATCCAATTATTAATGAAAGCAAGAAGAATAAGGCATTATCTGCTAAGGTAACAACAAAAATCCCACCATGCGGCGCAGGAATAGCACTATTCCATAGCTGTGTTAATCCACCAGCAATTGCTGCACCAAGCACAGACGAACCAATCACTCGTAATGGATCCGCTGCAGCAAACGGAATAGCTCCTTCTGTTATAAAGGATAATCCCATTACATAGTTTGTGACCCCAGATTTTCTTTCTGCCTCTGAGAATTTCCCTTTAAAGAACGTACTTGCTAATGCAATGGCAAGTGGTGGTACCATCCCACCAGCCATAACAGCTGCCATCAAGCTGCCATCCCCAGTATCCGTAAAAATGCCAATCGAGAATGCGTAAGCTGCTTTATTAAACGGTCCTCCCATATCGATGGCCATCATACCACCAAGAATCGCTCCTAAAATAACTGCATTTCCTGTTCCAAGACTTTGTAAAAAGTCCACCATCGCTGTATTAATCGTTGCGAAGATTGGTCCGAAAATAAAGTACATTAGTATTCCAGTAAAGAATAAACCTAACACAGGGAAAATCAGAATCGGTTTCAAGCCTTCTAATGATCTAGGCAAACCGCGGAATGCTCTCTTCAAGAAAAGCACTACATAACCAGCCAAGAATCCGGCAACCAACCCACCAAGAAATCCAGCATTGCTATTAACCGCAATCAAACCACCAACCATACCGGGCATTAAACCTGGACGATCTGCTATACTTAAAGCAATAAACCCTGCAAAAATAGGAATCAGGAAGCTAAACGCATTACCTCCAATATCATTTAAAAAGGTGAATACACCACTATCACTACCTAAAAAGCTTTCAAACAAGAAGGAAATTGCTAGGAGAATTCCTCCACCTACTACAAACGGCAGCATATGGGAAATCCCGTTCATTAAATCTTTGTATATCTTACCCCATACAGAATTTGGCTTATCCTCCATATCATCTGCTTTTACCTTACTGCCTTCCCCACTGTAAACCGGCGCATCCTGGTTAACTGCTTTTGTAATCAGCTCTTCTGCTTTCTTTATTCCGTCTTGTACAGGGCGTTCGATGAGATGCTTACCTTGAAAACGATCCTTATCGACTTTTTTACTCGCCGCTACAATAACCGCTGAAGCACGCTCAATTTCTTCTCTTGTTAGCTTATGTTTTGCACCCTCAGAACCTTGGGTTTCTACACGGATTTCTACATCCATCTCTTTTGCCTTCTTTTTAAGGGCGTCCTCTGCCATATAAGTATGAGCAATCCCTGTAGGGCAAGCAGTAATAGCTACAACGAAGGGTCTTCCCTCTTCTTTCACATCTGGTGCTTTATCCTCCTGAGCAACCTCTTCTTGCTCCTCAGTAAACAAAGCATGTACTTCATCTGGGGTATTTGCTTGTTTTAATTGACGGATAAAATCCTGATCGATTAATTGTCTGGATAAAGCCGCTAATGTTTCTAGATGCGTGTTGTTTGCCCCTTCTGGAACGGCAATCATAAAAAATAGATAAGCTGGTTGGCCATCCAGTGACTCGTAATCGACCCCTTGCTTACTTTTAGCGAAAAGAACAGTAGGCTCTTTTACTGCTTTATTTTTGGCATGAGGCATGGCAATTCCGTCACCAAGCCCTGTTGAAGTTTGCGCCTCTCTCTTTAAAATCGCATCCTTAAACTCTGAAACATCGGTTATAACGCCATGTTTGTCAAGACTTGCAATCATTTCATCGATGACGCCTTCTTTGTCTGTCGCTTTTAAATCAAGCAGCATGATATCTTTTCTTAATACATCAGTAATTTTCATACCTATCACTCTTTCTTAAATTTTTCTAACCTCTGCCTGTTGATATATTGTTTCCATATCCGCTCTTTTTGCTAGATCCTCCGAGAACGCAGTAGCACTACCAGCGGTAAGGCCCATCTGAAAAGCTTTTTTTATATCGTTTGTTTTTGAAAACTCACCAATAAAGCCAGCAATCATAGAATCTCCTGCACCTACGGAATTTTTAACCGTTCCTTTAGGACTGATGCCCCGGTAGCTTCCTTCTTTTGTGAACAGCAGCGCACCTTCTCCAGCCAATGAAACAATGACATTCTGCGCACCTAATTCAAGCAGTTTCTCTCCATAAGGAATAATATCCGCTTCTCCGTTCAATTTCACGCCGAATAATTCTTCCAGTTCGTGTTGGTTTGGCTTTACTAAAAAGGGGTGATAAGCTAATGCATTCTTTAAATCCTGTCCAGTCGTATCTATCACGAAAGCAGCGTTTGCTTTCACTGTTTTACCGATTAATTGCTGGTAATAATCCGCTGGTAGGGATGGTGGCTTACTTCCTGAGAAGATAACCAGATCGTCTTCAGTAAGATTGCTAAGCTGATTTAAAAGCCTCGTTGCTTCTTCTTCATTGATATGTGGACCGCGTCCATTTAACTCTGTTTCTTCGTTAGACTTGAGCTTAATATTGATTCGTGTATCATCCTCTATTACGGTAAAGTCAGTAGTTATGTTATCATTATTTAACCAATCAGAGATAAACGTCCCAGTAAATCCACCCAAGAAACCAAGTGCAGTGGCATCTACCTCTAATTCATGCAGAATGCGAGAAACATTAATCCCTTTTCCACCGGGTAATTTCCGATCACTTTCCATTTTGTTTAATGTTCCAAGCTCAAAATCCTTTACTTGAACGACATAATCAATTGATGGGTTAAGTGTAACTGTATATATCATTTCTAAGCCTCCAGAATTGTCGTTTTTTCCTTAATTGCTGTATAGTCATCGTTCGTTTTATTCGTAATAATTGTTACATCCTCCAAGTTACATACCTTTACAAAGTTTACCTTCCCCCATTTTGTTTCATCCGCAACGATATATGTACTTGCTGATTTTTGGATTACTAATCGCTTTATCGCTGCTTCTTCTGGATCAGGCGTGGTAAAACCAAACTCCAAGTCCATTCCGTTGATGCCGAGGAAAGCTTTACTAAATTGATACTGTTTCAATTGTTCTACTGCTGTTTCCCCTATAATCGCTTTTGTTGTCATTTTCATACTGCCACCAATCAGGATGGTAGGGATATTTTTCTCAGCAAGCAGAGAAGCTTGAGGAATGCCATTGGTAACTACAGTTATATTTCCCACTTTCAAAGCTTCTATCAATGCTAATGTCGTAGTTCCTGCATCTATGAAAATAACATCCTTTGGCTGAACTAAAGAAGCAGCTAATTGTCCAATATTGGATTTTTCCTGAACGTTTTTGGTCGTTTTATCTTGATTAGATAATTCTTCATCCAAATGGTACATTCGTTTAGCACCGCCATGAATGCGCTTTAATTTACCCGAACGCTCCAAAGAGTCTAAATCTCTTCTAATGGTCGACTCTGAACAATGTAATAGATTCATTAACTCCTGTGTTTTCACAATCCCATGATCTTTTAATCGGTCTAATATGACAGCGTAACGTTCATCTGTTAACATAGCAACCTCCTAATAACAAATATTTTACCATCAATAACATTCAAAAACAATCATAAACAATCATTTAACTAAGTAAGTGCATTTAGCTTTCCTTCACGTTAAAATATATTATATTAAACAAAATCTCTGAAACAGGAGGGGAAAGCATGCAAACCATTTATGATTTTACGGTAAAGACACCACATGGAGAGGAAAAATCATTAGAGGATTACAAAGGAAAAGCATTAATCATTGTCAATACTGCTAGTAAATGTGGATTCACTCCCCAATTTGAAGGGTTGCAAGAGCTTTATGATCAATATAAGTCACAAGGGCTTGAGATTTTAGGTTTTCCATGTGACCAATTTAATAACCAAGAGTTTGATAATATGGAAGAGACACTGGAGTTTTGCCAAGTCAATTATGGAGTAACTTTTCCTATGTTCGCAAAAATTGATGTAAACGGTGATCAGGCACATCCTTTGTTTGTTTTCTTAAAGGACAGGAAAAAAGGTATACTGGCAAAAGCAATTAAGTGGAACTTCACAAAATTTCTTGTAGACCGTGAAGGAAATGTAGTGGAGCGCTATGCCCCAACTGATGAACCCCAAAAAATTGAGAAAGACTTAATGACTGTTTTCTAGGATGTTAAGCGAAAAGCTGGTAGCTATTTATAATCATAATAGATACCAGCGTTTTTTTATTCCCCTTCTACTTTCGCCATGTTTAATGCTCTTAAGCGAGCAACCTTCTTATAACGATGCTCTTTCATCTTCTCAAGAATTTCGTCTAAGATGCTAATTCCTTCTACTGCATAATCCCCTTTATTTAACATGACACACTCGGCATTTGCCCCTTGGGAAGCATCGGTAATCTCTGCTCTCGATGGAATTCCAGTCTTCATCATATTTTCCAGCACTTGCGTAGCCCAAACTACCGGTACATCTGCCGCTTCACACATCCAAAGGATTTCTTCCTGAAGCTCTGCTAACCGCAAATACCCCACCTCCACTGCTAAATCTCCTCTTGCTATCATTACACTGAGTGGATTTTTCGCGGCTGCTGCTACCATAATCTCAGGAAGGTTCTGCACACCTTTCACCGTCTCTATTTTTAACATTAACGCTAGCTTATTTGCTTTCTCTTTTCCTAATCGTTTATTGATTTCCTTTTGGATCAGCTTTATATCTTCTGGATCTTTTACAAATGAGCAGCCGATAATATCAGCATGCTTGCAAACGAAATCTAGGTTCTTTTTATCCTTTTTTGTTAAGATATTTATCTTGAAGTCGGATTCTGGGAAATTTAGTCCTTTCTCTACCTTGATTCGAACTCCATTCTGTTTTTTCAGTTTTTTCACTTTGACGATTACTCCATCTTTCTTAATCGTTTCGATGACACCTTCAATCTTGCCGTCATCAATTAGAATGGGATCTCCCTTTTTTAGTGAATCGATTATTTCCGGTATCGTACTGCAGCTAATAACAATTTCACTTCCATAGTAGCTGTCTAATTCCTCTTTGCCAGTAATAAAAAATGTATCATCTACATATACTTTTGGATTTTTTAATGTGGTATACAATCGTTCAATTCTAATTTTTGGTCCTGCTATATCCATCATTATTTTACATTTACGCTTTACTTCTTCTTCTGCCTTCCGAATATGCTTAATCATTTTCTCCCATTCTTCTGGTCCATCATGTGCACAGTTAATCCTTGCAACATCCATCCCAGCGGAAAGAAGACTCTTTACGAATTTCTTATTTTCTGCCGCCTCAGTAGGAAGGGTGACCATAATTCTTGAATCTCTATTTTTAGGAGACTCACCTAAAATGTCATTTGCATTCTGCTCGAGCTTGCTTTTTCCTTTTAAAAACGTTTTTTGAGGGGGATATTGATATTCCGACTCCGCATTTCCCCTGATTCTATCTAAACTCGCTATGACAGCATCTAAATTCTCAAGGGTTCGTGACTCTAATCTCCCTAAAGAAGATAGTCCCCAAGGCATTAAGGATTCCTGAATGTCTCTAATATCTCTTCTTCTCAATGCAAGATAATAGGCGAGATTTCTCGCACTAACGAGGAAGCCCTTTTCCTTAATATTCGGTTTCCAGCGCTCGAACGTTTCATTTCCTTCTTGGTATACTTCTTCACGTAATTGAAGTAATTTGTCTTGTAGACTACTTAATTTATTTAATTCTTTCTTTTGAACCAACTTCCTCATCTCCTTCACCAATAACAGTAAATAACACTATCTATTATCTTTTCGTTTCTATGGTTGATCTTAAATTGTTATCTTGTCATTTTCCCTTTTCATTTTCCCTTTAAACATTCCAAATTTCCGCTTCCAAGAACAAAGGCGCAAGCGCCCGCTTAGCAACGTACAAACTGGAGCACTCCGCAATTAGATAAAGGAAACATGCCCCTTTATGGGGTACGCCGACGATGGCGTAAGCCGGTTTTAGTCGGCGCAACCTATGTATGACTGAGTCGATGTTGACTTATCGTAGTGGAGGAGTGTGAAGTTTGCTAGTTGCTGGGCGCTGGAGCCGGACGTGGCTTTTCTAATGATAAGAATTACCCACAGATCGTTCATTTAATAATCTTCTAGACAATAAAAAAAGCATTGGATTGCAAACTCAGAGCAATCCAATGCCACAAATAATAAAAGCTACAATGCTTCTTTAATGATCTTCTTATAATGCATCACTGAGAGAATCCCAAATATAGAGTATAGAATGGCATAAAGTACCACTACAATAATCATCGGGGTCCACAATTCTGTTCCGAAAAAGAACCACCCCGATTTCACAGCGAAATAGCCGTGACTTATACCAACAATTAATGGAATTCCAAAGTTAAATACTTGCTTTATTTTAATCCCATTAACAAGATCTTCATTTGTGAAGCCCAGTTTTCGTAAAATCGTATAGCTCGACTTTTCCTCTTCTCCCTCATCCATTTGTTTAAAGTAAAGGATACATCCAGATGTAATTAAGAAAGCGAGCCCTAAAAATCCTACGACGAACATCATTAACCCCATGTTTTGTTTTATATCTTGAAATGTTTCAAGCTGTGATGAATGTGCAGCCCATTCTCCTACGTCTGTCTTTTGATAGATTTCTTCAGCCGCGTCAAGGTCGGAACGATTGTCAATATCAATACCGATATGTTGAGCATACTCTCCCTGCACCTCTGGATCTTTGTCAGCTTTTAATTGCTGATAGACAGATTCATCTACTATCGCAATCGGAAATCCACCGCCAGTAAGACGTAAAGGCAAAATACGGATATCCTCGTCATAACCGGAGTAATTCACCTGAACAGTCAACGATTCTCCTGAAAGCCCAATCTCCCCCGATTCCTCCAGCCCCATAAATTGCATCATTGCTTCGTTTGTATTCGCAAATACGGTATCTGCAGGGGAGAGATCGATTTCTTCCATCCATTCATCAGAGGCTATTACCATATTTGTCTCGCTTGCATCAAACGCATAATCTACCCCTTCCATCTCTGCAAAGATATCTGATAAATCAGCCATAACATGGACAATATCTAACACTGTTTCTGTATATTCGATCCCTTCATTCTCCAATGCTTCCTTAAATATAGCTGCATTCTCTGGAATCGGAATCGAATAATCATAAACTACATTATCCTTTGCCGTTTTTTCAGCAGAATAATAGGATATATAAGCAAGAGATAATAGCCCAATAGCCAGTGCTGAGAGGGTCGTAATGACGGTTAATAGTAACGCATTGGATTTCATTCGAAACATAATGGAAGATAAAGAAAGCACCTTGTTTATCGATAAATACCCTTTATTCCTCTTCCGAATCAAATTAAAAATAAAGCTAATGGAACCCTTATAGAATAAATAAGTTCCTAGGATAACCGATGCAAGAATGGTGACCATGGTAAGTAACAGAGTAATCATACTTACAATATTTCCAGAAAATAACTCCGTTGATAAATAATATCCTAAAGCAATCAAGGCAATCCCCAAAATACCAATTACCACTTGGCCTTTCGATACGCGATTCCGCTTATTTTCCGTTGTCGAGGTGGCCTGAAAAAGCGTTAAAATACGCTGCCTGCGGATAAACAGAAAATTCATAAACATAATGACAAGGTAAATGGCAACAAAAACAAGAATGGTTTGGATTAACGCTTCTGTAGAGAATCTTAGCTCTGCTACATCCTCGATCCCAATGACGTTCATTAAAATCATCATCAGTAACTTGGAAGAGGAAAATCCAAGGAATATTCCAATTACCATTGAACCAAAATAGAGAATCATATTTTCCATCGTTAGTATGCTGAAAATCTTTGCTTTCGTCATTCCTACTAACTGAAACAGCCCAATTTCCTTACTTCTGCGCTTTATAAACAAGTTATTCGCATAGACAAGAAACACTGTTACGATGGCAATTAATAGTATGGCTCCGGCTCTTATCCCTGCCGCTCCCTTGATTGAACCTTCTGCTTCATCCATTGCTGGGTCATATTGTAAGGTAACAAAGGCAAAATACAATGCAACACTAAAAATAAGAGCAAATACGTATAGGTAATAGTTCTTCAAGTTCTTCTTCAAATTACGAAAGATGAGTTGATTAAAGCTCATGGTTCACCCCACCTAGCACCCCTTGTGTCTTTATAATATCATTAAAGAAGAACTGTCTTGTTTCATCTCCCTTATGAAGCTGAGTAAAAATTTGTCCATCTTTAATAAAAACGACGCGGTCACAGAAACTCGCGGCAAGGGGATCATGCGTCACCATTACAATGGTAGCTTCTCGCTTCTCATTTAACTCCCCCAATTTATTAAGTAAATCAGACGCAGCTTTTGAGTCGAGTGCACCAGTTGGTTCATCGGCGAAAATAATACTTGGCTCATGGACAAAAGCACGTGCTGCGGATGTACGCTGCTTCTGTCCGCCAGAAATCTCATTGGGATATTTGTCTTTCACTTCATAAATCCCCAGTTCCTTCGCTACCGCTTCAAACTGACGTTGTGCTTCTTTTTTTGGTGTCTTTTTAATCGTAAGTGGCAACATAATATTTTCTTTCACCGTTAACGTATCAAGCAGATTATACTCCTGAAAAATAAAACCGAGATGGTGTTTCCGAAATTCTGCTAGCTGTTTGTCTTTCATATTCGTAAATTCTTTTCCTTCTATCTTAATTGTTCCTTCACTTACCCGGTCGATCGAAGACAAAACATTAAGCAATGTTGTTTTCCCTGAACCGGACGCCCCCATAATACCGACAAATTCACCCTTTTCAACGTGTATATCGATGCCCTTTAATACTTCTTGACGGTTCATTTTGTTTCCATAGCTTTTATGAATTTTATGCGCTTCTAATATAGGCATGTAATTTCATCTCCTTTTCTATTCTTATCTTAAAAGAAGTTCCCTACATTTTCCTTCGAATCTCCGAACAAATAAGGAAAGCATGTGACAATATTGTCACATGCCTGTTAGGTCTAAAAATGCGTTCTTTTTTGGGAAGGTTAACTCAAAAACGGTACCCATACCTTGTTCAGATGTCACATCTATATGTATTTTTAAGGGTGTTGCTGCCTTTTTCGTAAGATATAACCCCATTCCAGTTGCGTTATGGTCTTTATGGTTCATAGTGGACGTGAATCCTTTATCAAAAATACGTGGCAAGTCTTTAGTGCTGATTCCCCGTCCAAAGTCTTGAATGGTAAGTTTAACTGTGCCATGCTGCTTGGAACTATGAATGATAATATCTGATCCCTCACTATATTTCACAGCATTTGTAATAATCTGGCGCAGGATAAAACCAAGCCATTTAGCATCTGACAAGACAACATTAGCTTCCAAGGTTATGTCAAAGCCGATTCCTTTTTGAAAGCACCAGGATTGGAGCGATTTAATCTCTGCGGAAACGAGAGAGTCTAGTGCAAGCTTTTCTATGTAAAGGTCATTTTCCAAGGAAGGAATTCTTCGATGATGGAGCTGCTGATCTAATAATAAATGAACACGAAGCCATTCAAATTGAAGCTGTGCCTTTAAATTCTCATCTTGCACACGCTCGAGCATAAGCTGCATCGTAGTGAGTGGCGTCTTCACCTCATGAATCCAAGCTAACAGTTCATCTTGCTCACCCTCGAGGTTCATAACTTGTTCCCTTGTTTCATTTATATAAAACTCTGCTTGCTGACCGATTGCTTTTGCTATAATGTTTTCAAACGGTGTTCCTGGATCTTTTAAGCTGTCCAATCCCAAGCTTGGATGCCACTCTTCCATACTCTTATAAAAAGCAATTTCTTTATTGTAACGCATAATCAAAAATACAAGAAAGATTAAGCACGATAGAAAAACGATATATAAAAAGGATCTAAAAGAAATAGAAGGATCTAAATAGCTAATAAACAATATCAACAACTGTATGGCTATAAATAACCCAATCCAGCTGCGTCTCTCTTTTAAAAACGTCTTAATCATTTGTCTTCTTCCTTCGCTATATAGCCCTGTCCAACTTTTGTTTCAATGTAGTCCCCTAATTCCAGCTTCTCTAGACGTTTCCTGAGACGATTCACATTGACTGTTAGCGTATTATCACTGACAAATCGCTCATCCTCCCAAAGACTCTTTATCATTTCCTCTCTTGAGACAACTTGATTTTTGTTCTCTGTGAGGATTTTTAAAATGTAAAGTTCGTTCTTCGTTAACTCCATGGTCCCCTTTTCGTTTTCCACCGTAGCCTTCATAAAATCAATCGTTGCTCCATTCCAAGTTTTAACCATGACAGGCTGATCTACATTATAGTTGTATACTCTTCGAAAGATAGCTTGTACTTTCGCAATAAGCACATCGAAATGAAACGGCTTTTGAACAAAATCATCGGCTCCAAACTGCATCGACATGACCATATCAGCTGGATGATCCCTTGATGACAGGAAAAGAATTGGAACAGTAGAATGAGCTCGAATCATACGACACCAGTGAAATCCATCGAATTTAGGCAATTGAATATCGATAATTACCATATCTGGTTCCTTTTCAGCAAACTCTTCCATTACGTTCGCAAAGTCTTCTACACCATATACCTCATAAGACCATTGCGATAATCTTTCCTTAATTTCCTGAAATAATGTCACATCATCTTCAATAAGCATTATTTTAAACATATTATCCACCAATTTTCTGTATATTCCCTTATCTCTATCTTAGATGAGAAAAAGTAATCTGTCACGTTCATTTTAACAGACCTTTTCTGCATGATTTTAATGAATAGTTGAGATAATAATGACGTATCCATTCTGATTGAAAGAGGTGTTCTATGTTAAAGAAAATAGGTATCCTTATATTTATTTTGTTCATTCTTTGTATCCCAGTTACTGCCTTTGCTAAACCGAGCCAAATTGAAGTATTTGATATTGAGAAAGGCGAGGTTACTAAAAAGGTAGAGATGAATCCCTCGATTCAAGCCGAAGTAGAAATGTTCCTTGAAAATATTAACGAAGCATATCATAAATTTGATCCCATTCCAAAAGAGGGAAAATTGATTCGAGTTCCACTCCAGCCAAGTGTGACGGTAGAGAATGAATGGGTCCATACCCTGATTGATGAAGTCATTATTATCTCCCCAAAATCAGGGGAACCTCATCTGATGCTGTTTGATGATGAAAATAACATTCATTTTTTCAACTTTAAGTATGAGGGCGAATCATTTTGGAAGAAGATAAAATAAGGGGCATATTTCGTAAGCCCCTGCCCCATTAGTTGCTACATTGCCTATTGACAAAGATTAGAATTAACCATAAAATACAATTAATCTTATTATATTACTACGAATTATATTAGGAGGTAGGCTCTCCGTGAAAAAATACCCTATATATATTACCCTTATTCTCATATCCATCTCTTGGCTATTTGGCTTCTATGCGAAAAGTAAATTTTACACTCCTACATTAGTTATTCCTTTACTGGATAATTTCTATTGGGCGCCGACATTTTTTGCGATGCTCGGACTAACTAGTATTCTAACCATCGTCAGTTTACTAGCCATTTTCCTTGTGAAATACTTTAAGAACGGAAAGAAATTTTACCTTTTCACTGGTGCTGGCTATTTAATTTGGACGTTTACGATTCTTTCACAAGCCAAAATCGCTGCCTTTAATCTAGGTATCTGTCATTAATTAGTTTATAGGAAGTGAACTCTAAAAAAGGAGGCAGAGTGCCTCCCTTTATAATGAGTAAATATCTTGAATTAACGCCTTTATCGTCGCTAATTCTAATTTTGCTTCTGCTTTGTCTTTTTCTTCAATCGAGATAAATAAACGACTTATACTTTCATGCAGTCGTTCATACTCTCCTTCATCCCCAATCAACTGGATCTTCCATAAATGTTCGTAAAACAAATCATTCAAAGTTGTAATTTTCCCACTTACTTCTTCCCAGTTTTCATCGTTTACTAAATGCTCAGCCTCTGCCACTTCTTTTAATAAGGCATCCTTCCCAGTGAAATTTGAACAACCAACAAGTATAAATAAAAGCAAGACCATAAAGCTGCCCTTCTTATACATAGTTACAATCCTCCTTGTTTTGCATGTTTTTCCCTAAACATTCCAATACTAAATACCAGGACACTTTTGCGGAGGGAAAAACAATGCCTGAGTTAGTATTAATACTCATTCGTTCCATTAGTGCTTTTATATTATTGCTTATTATGACTAGAATTATGGGTAAAAAACAGCTTTCCCAGCTAACCTTTTTTGATTATTGTGTAGGTATTACAATCGGTTCCATTGCTGCAACCATGTCAGTTGATCAAAATGTGAAGATTGCAAATGGACTTGTCTCCTTAACGATCTGGGGACTCTTCCCGATCACACTTGCCTTTATTGGATTAAAGTCACGGGGATTTCTGCGTTTAACAGATGGGAGGCCTGCCATTATTATTAAAGATGGGGAAATATTTGAAGAAACTATGAAGAAAAATCAATTAGCAATCAATGAATTAATGCTGCTTTTACGGGAGAAAGGTATATTTAAGGTAGCAGATGTAGAAATGGCTATTATGGAAACTAATGGAGAGCTTAGTGTTATGAAAAAAACCGAGCTAGATCCAATTACTCCGAAGCTTCTTGGTATGTCCATCGAAAAAGAGCATGCACCCACTGTGTTAATTATGGATGGGGAAATCTTAACAACAAACCTTTCCGCACTTGGGTATTCCAAAGAATGGTTAGAAGGAGAAATATTCAAACAAGGTGCGACTTCTATAGAAGACGTCTTTTTAGCACAAGTGGATTCAAAAGGAGAGCTATATGTCGATTTATATCATGAGAGAATGAAACAAAATAAAATAGAGGAACGCCCACTCTTAGCTGCTTCCTTAAAGAAATTACAGGCTGATTTAGAATCTTTCTCATTAGAAACAGAAAACACTGATGCTAAAAAAATGTATAAGGAACAAGCAAAATCCTTACAAAATACAATTGACTCTATCCTCCCATACTTAAAGTAAAACCGAACCCTTTAATCTAAAAAGGGTTCGGTTTTTATCCTATTGTCCAGAAGACAACTGTGTTTTTGTTTGCTGAATCACTTGTTGAGATGCTGGAGCAGCAGGCTGGTAATAACCGTGTTGCAATGCATAATCGTATAATGTTTTCTGACGATTCTCATCCTGGTCACGTAATTGGATGAGAGTCTGTCTTAATTGTGGGTTATTAGCCTCACTAATATAGTTGGCATAACCAGTTAAACTTGCCTTTAGCCCAGCTAAGTAATCGTTAACCATATCCTTTTCTTGTAGCATCATTGTTCCTCCTTATCCTAAAAAGTTCATTAATTGTTGTTTAGCTTGTCTTGCGTCTTGCGCATCCTTTTGAAGCATTGCTTTTAATTGCGGGTCTGTACAGCTTTGCGCATAAGCATCCAATTTATTAGCAATCATTCCATGACCGCCGATAATATGACGCAGATTCTCTAGTTCAAGCTCTGTTAAGTTATTCATAGCACGCCCTCCTTTACCTTTTTATCATTCTTAACTTCCCCTGCTAGAGAAAAGTCATACAAAAAAGCTCCACATGTTTAGAAACAGTAGAGCTAAATACTTTTATCAGATTTTAATACATTGTGCTCATGCAGGGTATTCAAAAATGCCAATGCTAATTCTGCTAGAAAATCTAACTATTTCAACAACCTCAGACCATTTAGAATAACCAAAATCGTACTTCCTTCATGTCCGATTACACCTAGTGGCAGATCAAGTATTTGCATATAGTTCGTCAAAATTAATATCACGATCACACCTAAAGAAAACACGACGTTTTGCTTTACAATGCGATTTAAACGGCTCGATAAAGTAACAGTATTTGTAATCCTGGATAAATCATTTTTCATTAGAACCATATCCGCTGTTTCTAACGCAACGTCTGTTCCTTCGCCCATAGCAATTCCTACGTTCGCACTTGCTAGCGCTGGAGCATCGTTAATTCCATCTCCAACCATTGCGATGTTTTTATACTTCGAACGTAATGCTTTAATATGCTCCACTTTTTCTTCTGGCAAGCAGTTCGCGATATATTGGTCAATCCCTGCTTCTTCAGCTACTGCTTTTGCTGTCCGTTCATTATCTCCGGTAAGCATTACGGGGACTATTCCCTTATCCTTTAATTGTTTTATTGCTTCTTTTGTTGTTTGACGGATGGTATCTTTTAAAGCAAATACAGAAACTAATTCCTCGTCCGCTTTAGCAAACACTACTGTTTTCCCTTGTGCCGCCAACTCTGATGCAACCCCACCTAGAAAAGCTTCTGCTTTCTCTTTCCCGACAAATTCAGGCTTGCCAATTTCCCACTTCCTACCTTCTATCATTGCTGTAACACCATTACCGCTAACATTTTTCATGTTTTGAACTTCTATTTCTGTTTTACCTTCTATCTGTTTTCGGCTATACGCTGTGATTGCCTGTGCAAGTGGGTGAGTAGATTCATTCTCTATTGCTCCAACTGCAGCAGTAATATATACTTCATCCATTCCATGGTCTGTTTTAAAGTGTGCATCGGTTACTTCTGGTTTACCTTTCGTCAAGGTACCAGTCTTATCTAAGGCGATTGCCTTAACATGACTTAAATTCTCGACATGGACACCACCTTTAAACAAAACCCCTTTCCTTGCAGCATTTGAAATAGCGGATAGAGTCGCTGGTGTAATGGAGGCAACAAGCGCACAGGGTGAAGCAACCACAAGTAATACTAATGCACGATATACACTTTCCGTTAACGTCCAGCCGAAGACCAGATAAGGTAAGAACATCATAATCGCAACAGCTGCTAAAACGACATTGACATATGTTCCTTCAAACTTCTCAATAAATAACTGTGACGGTGACTTCTCCTCTTGTGCATTTTGTACCATATCTATAATTTTTTGGAACAGTGTTTCGGTTGGTTTTGTAGTTATTTCCACTTGAAGCGTTCCATCAAGTGCAACTGTACTTGCATAAACTTCATTCTTCATCAGTTTATTTACAGGCATGGATTCTCCGGTAATGACACTTTCATCCACTGTACTTGAGCCTTTTACAATTTTTCCATCAGCAGGAATTCTTTCTCCAGCACGCACAAGAATTTTATCGCCAATTTGTAAAGAAGAAACAGGAACAGGGCTTTCATGACCATTCACTATTAACGTCGCTTTTTCAGGCTGCAATTCCATCAAGGCTGAAATCGCTTTGTTACTCTTGTTTAGGGAGTACGTCTCTAATGCGCCAGATAAAGCAAAAATAAAGATAAGGATGGCACCTTCTGTCCAATATCCTATGATCACCGAACCAATTGCAGCAAAAATCATCAGCATTTCCACATTTAGGCGCTTGGTTCGAATCGTTTCTGTAATCCCTTCTTTCGCCTTCGCATAGCCGCCAATGACAAATGCGATAATATGCAAGGTAACATAGAAAGATTCTGAAATATGGCTTTCAAGTGACCATGTTAGTAAAATAAGAAATCCGCTAAATAAAGCAGCAATCAATTCAATATGCTCGAGGAATTTGGAATCTTTTAAGGAAAAGGAAGTCTTTGGTTCTTGATTTTTTATCACATTACTAGGTACTGCCATAAATACCCCTCCATTTATTAACTGATAATAAGAATCATTAGCAACTAATTAAAATCAATTTTACTTTGTATTAATTATAATTTTATCATTAGAAATAAGAAAGTCAATTATAAATATTAAACTTAATTGAAAAAACATTGTATCGACAATATCCGCAATGTTAACAAACCTTATATTATCCTTTCTCCAGAAAGAAATATCTTCTTCCATTCGTAGTTAAAATTGATTATTATTCTCAATTAAATTTTATAATTGAGAATAGTAATCAATAAAAAAATCCTTCCAACATCAGGAAGGATTTTTTTATTTAGATTGCTTGATCTTCCACTACTTCTTGTCGTTTTTTCTTGCGTTTAAATAACTTAGTAAAACCACTGCCTATTGCATTAAATGTGCGATAAACTGCTGGGACCAGTACTAATGTGATCATCGTTGCAAACAACAGCCCGGAAATAATTGCTGTTGCCATTGGGGCTTGATAGTTTCCAGTTGTCCCAGTTGCTAATGCAAGTGGCAGCATTCCGCCAACTGTTGTAAAAGTGGTCATGAAAATTGGACGTATTCGATCTTTACCTGCTCTAACTACAGCATCATTCGCTGAAATACCTTCTCTTCTTAATTGGTTTGTTCGGTCAACCAGTAGAATCGCGTTGTTTAAGACGATCCCAACCAGCAAGATAATTCCCATTGCGGACATAATGCTTAACTCTCTTTGTGTCGCAAACAAGCCAATAATAACTCCTACAAAAGCCATTGGTATTACGGACATAATAATAATTGGATGTGCTAAATGATTAAATTGCACGGCCATTACTAGGTATACGAGGAAAATAGAGATAACGAAAATTAGAATCATATCGTTTACAAGCTCCTGCTGTGTCTCTAGTTCTCCTCCCGCAGAAATGGCATATCCACTCGGAGTATCCATGTCATTAATCATACTCTGCACTTCTCTATTTACCGTACCTAAATCTGTATTCTCAATATCAGCTGAAACAGTAATAAACCTTTCTCCATCCAGATGGGAGATTTCATTTGGTGTGTCCACGCTTTGTAAATCTATAAACGCAGATAAACGCTCTTCCCCTTCCATTGTTGGAATGGTCAAATCAAGTAATTCATTTTCATTATCTACTTCCTCATTCCACTTCACTACTAAAGGAACTGTATCCTCATTAGTTGTTACTTCCCCAATTGGCATATCCAAGAAAGCCTGTTGAATAAATGGACGAAGCTGTACTTCTGTTACGCCTTTATCCTCCATTGCTTTTCTATCCAGTTCCACCACTTTTTCGATTGATGTTCGTTCAATCGAATTCGTAATTCCAACTACACCTTCTATTCCTTCCAACTCATTCGCAACACTTCCTGCAAGGGTTTGCAGTTGTTCGAAGTCTTCTCCTTTAATTTGGATTTGAACAGGTTGACCAGAACTCATAGACGCCATACTTTGCACATTTGATATTGGAAAATCATCCGCTAACCCACGTAAGGAGCTCAATATATTCTCATTGACTTCTTTTTGTTCTGTTGTTATATCATCACCTTTAGTCATATTGATGAGAATGTAAAACATGGACCCTTCATCCATAATGTAACTGGATTCCACATCATCGATTTCTTCTAATGTATCACTTACTTTCATTGCTACTTCATTTTTTTCATCTATAGATAAACCTGTTTCCAGATCAACCATTAATTCTGTATACCTATTTAGCATATCTGGCATAATCGTCATCGGAATTTTAAATACTAAAAATATAGATCCTGCAAACATAAGGAAGAATATCCCAATAACAGCAATACTGTGACGCTTTTTATTTACAACCCATGAAATAAAGTTTCCGTAGCTCCTAATCAACTTACCTTCCTTTTGTTTCTTCTCTTTACGCGATTTCAGGAAGTTCACAGATAGTGTTGGAATAATGGTAAAAGCAACAATCACACTGCTAATCAAGGTGATTGCAACGACAGCTGATAGTATCACCATAAACTGGCCAACATCTCCACCCATTAACCCAATAGGCAAAAACACGACAATCGTCGTCAGCATGGAGGCGATAACAGCTGATGCAACTTCCTTGGTTCCCTTTAGGACTGCATCAAGCGCTGTAAGTCCTTGTTCTTTTTTCTTAAAGATGGATTCTAAGATTACAATAGAAGAATCAACCATCATTGCTATCCCTAATCCAAGTGCAATCATAGTTAACATATTAAAACTATAATCCAATAACCACATAGCAATAAAAGTTAATAAAATAGATGTCGGTATAGAAATCCCGATAATTATTGTCGCACGAATATTACGTAAGTAAAGGAGCAGAACAATGATTGCAATAATTCCTCCGATGAGAATATTTTCTGTGATTCCATTAATGGAATCCTCTACATAATCTGCCTGTGCAACTAGCTCATTTAATTCAAACTCGTCTACTAATCCCTCATCCTTAATTTTTTGGATCTCTTCTCTAATCGCATCTGCCATTTCGATTTGTGTGACATCCGCTGTTCTTCCAATTTGAACAAAAATAAAATCCTTTGATCCTTCTTTCCATACATTAGAAGAGGTTTCAATTGGTTGTATGGAAACATCTGCAATATCATCTACCTGAATAAACCCTGTTTGTGTCGGAATCGTAATATTGGCCACATCTTCTACAGATGAGAGATCCGTTTCCCAACGCAGTGCTGGTTGTTCCTCTTCCCCAGTCAATTCACCTAAAGTTGCTTCTGTACTTGCTTGTTCAATCACCGATATGACTTGAGAACTGTCTAACGCATTCTCGGCTAGCTCTTCTTTATCAAACTCTACAACCATTTCATATTCTTGAATTCCCATTAGTAAAACATCTTTTACCTCTGACAATTCCTCTAACCGTGGTTCGAGTACCTCTTCGGCAAATGTTGTCATTTCATCCATATCACCATCAGAAACGTCCATAAAAAACTCATAGCTTGAACTCATACTCACTTGTTCTGCAATAACATCCGTTACTCCAGATACATTGGAGGTTACTGAGTTCACAATGGTTTGAATTTCCTTAGAAACATCCTCCCCACGCCCTTTTTCAATCATGACTTGAATGCTGCTTTGACCAATATTTGTTGTGGAGGATACATCCTCTACCCCATCTACTCCTATAATGCTTTGTTCGATAGGTGTAGTAATATTACGTTCCACTTCAATCGCTGCCATATCGCCAGCAGTAACAGCCACATATGCCCCATCAAAAGAAACCTCAGGCATCAATTCTTCATCTAGTTTTGTCAGTGAATAAACACCTAAAATAAGGACTAGAACCGTTAATAACCCCACTAGTATTTTTCTGTTTACAATAAATTTAATCAATCTCGTTCCCCCACTCTTCAATTAGTGCTTTTTTCTTACGACACCTTTCTTAGTATAGATTAATTAAAAGCGCTTTTTCTAAATCTTATAGATAATTTACAAAAAATTAACTCTCCTCCAATCCCAGATATTCTTTTGAAACTATCACCACCACTTATTTTTATTCTCCTTAAATCGCTTTAAGTATAAGATATCTAAATTTTTTTAACATTGCGCTTAAGACTGAATTCAACTAAGCCTTAGGTCTTATAGTTGTTTAAGAACAAACTAAAAATCCATTTGCCCTGTATTTTAGTGGTAGTATAGAATTAAGAAGATACTAATTTAATGAGGAAAGAGGAGAAATCACCAATGTCTATAGAAGAAGGATTTCTTGAAGTTACCGGTGGAAAAGTCTGGTATCAAAAACATGAAGGTATCCATAATAATATACCGGTCATCATTTTACATGGAGGACCAGGTTCCTCACATTACTCACTACAAGGATTAAAAGAACTAGCAGTAGACAGGCCAGTTATTTTCTATGATCAGCTTGGATGCGGAAAATCAGAACGCCCTGCAGATAGGAAACTTTGGAAGATTGATCGATTTGTTGAGGAGTTAAATCAAATTGTAAAGGGGCTTGAGCTAGAAGAGTTTCACTTGCTTGGCCATTCATGGGGAACGACTTTAGCTGCTGCTTATGCACTAAAACATCCATTAGGCATTAAAAGCATTATTTTTTCAAGCCCCTGCTTAAGTGCTCCTCTCTGGGCAAAAGACCAAATGAAGAATCGAGAACAGTTACCAATTGATGTGCAAATTGCCCTTAAAACAGGAGAAAGATTTGGCACAACGGAAACAGATGAATATAAAAAGGCTACTGAGGTTTTTAACAAGCATTTTGTATGCAGACTGGATAAGTTGCCTGCATTCTTAAAGGACGGCGCTAAATATAAAAATAGAGAAATTTATAACCTTATGTGGGGACCATCAGAGTTTTATGTAACGGGAAATTTAAAGGATTATGATTGCACGGGAGAATTGAAGAACATTACTGTCCCAACATTATTTACTTGCGGGCGCTATGATGAAGCAACACCAGAATCGACCGAGTATTATAGTACCTTAACAACAAATAGCAAATTTCATGTATTTGAAAACAGCGCACATATGCCATACATAGAAGAAGCAGACGCTTACATGAATGTAATGAAAGATTTCCTTAGTACCATAAGATAAATATCGATAAAAATATAAGACGCCTATACAAAGTATAGACGTCTTTTCGAAATTTGTGGCGAAAAACCATGTGTTCACATTCACATGTATTGCATGTTTCTCGACTTACACAAATCAGCTCATCGCTAGGTAATCATAGCATATCTGATTCCAAAAAGCTATAAGAAAATAATAGGAATCTTTCTTGGTTGTATCCAATCAAACTGTAAATACTAAGTTAAAAAAGGAGATGTTATGATGGGCGCGATTGAACGGGCTGAATTTCGTTTTGAACCAGAATATAGTGTGATACAGCAGAATGGTGCTATACATGTGTACAAAAATGGGGAATTTGTAGAGGAAGTAAAATTCTCTTTTTCAGGTGAATCACCAAATTTGGAGGAACTTGAGAAAATCGTAAATGAATATTGTGAAGATCACGATATCGACTAGAGACCGAACCATGATTTATCTAAAACATAGTTAAAGAAAAAACCGAACCTGATTCCATTTCGAATTAGTTCGGTTTTTTCCTAATTATACGCTTCTTGTTTTGTAGCCTTTAGAGCGTTCCGTTCTATCACACTCACATAAATTATAGAACTCTCATCTTCTCATTATTCAATGGAAAGCGATTGGCTGCATATTTTTTAAACAGTCTGGCCAATATCGGATAGAGAATAAACATCAGAACAGCATTCCCAATAGCATGCATATTATCAAAAGGAAGACCAGCTAGATAATATGGCCAGAAATGACCTGCAACTTGATAAGAAACTAAAGAAATCATGAATCCATAAAAGTATCCACAAAGGGCGGCATAAATGGCTAATGCCCATGTAGGAAGATGATGGAATTTCTTAGCCAATACCCCACTAAGAATCCCAATTATTCCCCATGAAAGGGCCTGCCAAATTGACCAAATTCCCATTCCTAATAAAACATTGGATAAAAAGGTAATAATAAACGCCATAATGAATGCTGAAAGTGGGCCAAGAAATATCCCACCGATAATAATAATATCTGTAACTGGTTGAATGTTTGGCAAATAAGTAAAAATAATTCTACCACCGACAGCCAGTGCAGAGAGCAAAGCAATTATGGTTAGTTTATAAATGTGCATGAGTTATTCCCATGCCTGTAGATCAAACACAACACTGTCATCTGCTTGTAGCTCATATTCACCAGCACCCACATTTGGCATTTCATCATTTACAAAGTACATCCAAGCACGCTGCTCTCCTTCTTCTGGAGCAATTCCATTGATAGAAGTGATAAACCCAGCGTCATGCTCTACATCAAAGTTCTCTTCCATTACATCCAAAAGAATAGCCCCTTCTTCCGTGGTAACTTCTTCTTCTGTAATGATTTCTTCACCGTCATTTTCAGAAATCGTTACGGAAACCGTTATCTCCGCATCTTCTGCTGCAGTTTCAGATTCCGCTTGATCCGTTACTGTAGCATCATCATTCGCGCTATCTGTCTCTTCCGTATTTTCTTCCCCAGCACCACAACCTGCTAGTAGTGCCACTAACCCAATGATAACCATCATACGGATTGTCCACTTTCTCATCTTAATCACCCTGTCTTTTCTAATTTTTGTAAAATAAAAAAACATCTCTACCTACAAGAGATGCAATACAAGTATTATTTCGGAATAACACCGAAACACCTTCCTATCCTCGTAGGTATAATGGTGTACAGTCTTAGGGAGGTGTGTGCCTGGCTTAAGATAGCGTGAAAACTATCTATCACAGTGGCGGGACCGCATTGGAATTGAACCAAATTTCCCTCTCAAACAATAGGATTGTTCCTAAGTCTGTTCATCATATGTAATTAGATACCATTATAATGCAAATTCCGCAAAAAGGGAACAAATTAATTAATCTACTGTCAATACAGCTTATTTTTTATGTTTTTGCTGCATATATTGTAAATATTCTACTGACTCTCCTTTTGTAATACTTAGGGTTTTCCACTCCTTTCCCTTTATTTGCTTTCCAATGTAAACCATTTGCCCTATATGATAAGCATAATGGGCCATCTGTCTCTCTATCGCATCTATTACCGTATGATCTTCACTGCGAATTTGAATAATCCTTAGCATATCCTCTCCTCTTAAATCACTTAGGGTGTTGAAAAGTATACTCCAGCCCTGTTCCCAAATAATTTCTAGGTCTTGTTTGGAGAATATGTTATTCTTAAATTCCCCGTCACGATTCCTATAAGGTTTCTCTCCATCCGAAGTCAAAAAATCAGTCCATCTTGATCTCATATTTCCACTTAGATGTTGAATAATAATGGCAATACTATTACATTCATCATTTAAGCTCCAATGTAAGTCCTCTTTTGATAATTGGCTTATCGTCCTATCACCAAGCTTTTTAACATCTTTAAATCTTTCTTGAACAACTTTTAAATACTCATTTTCAAAAGTCACTTCTATCCCCCCATTACTCTGTTAAAGCTAATCAAACCCTCACTATCTTACTGGTACACATATTTCACAATAGTGGTTGTTAACCATATCAACAGTGTATCTCTCCATAATTGGCCTATTATCGATTTGATATCCATTGTTTCTTAAGAGGGGGAAAATGTCAGCATATGCTTTTTGCATGTCCTCTTCTGTATGTTTTACTTGGATGATAAGGTGCTTGCCACCATAGAGTTCCCCTTCACAAACAGTATCATCTATTGTATTATCCTTAGAAAGGATAATACAAGCATCAAACCTGCATTCTTCTGGGGGCGTGTCCTCAGGGTTATCTTGCGGAATTGCAAGCAGGATTGAAGTTTGGAGTAGATTTTTTTCCCTAGCCCATCCTTTTAACTTCTCCATTACTTCTTTATTTGCAGGACCATAGGGACCCACTCTTCGTATGTAAGCGATACGATAGTTTGGAATTATTTCTGCTTTAAACTTCATTTACTTCCTTCCTTTCAGTCTAATATTATTTATTACCGTTCAAATGTATCATGATTTAAAATGATTTACCTCCCTATATTTTAAATTTTCTTACATTTTTAAAATAATAATTCCAAGATTCTAATCACAGCAGCTAAAGCACAGCCCCAAACCTTTTAAATACGAATGAACAATTTACAATAAAATTTAATTTAGTACCTTGCATTGACCAGTACTATATGATATTCTCAATATGGTTATAATTAAAATACAGTACTGTGTAATAAACAATAGTGAATCGAGGTGTTTCATCCCATTGAATGTACAATTTAAAAAAGGCGTTCTAGAGCTTTGTGTCCTTGTCCTGCTTGAGAAACAAGATCGATATGGATATGAACTTGTCCAGAATATCTCTGACCAAATCGACATTTCCGAAGGTTCGGTATATCCATTGTTGAGGAGGTTAACAAAAGAAGGATACTTTACAACATACTTAAAAGAATCAACCGAGGGACCACCAAGGAAGTACTATGCATTAACTGCTGATGGCAGGACATATCTTTATGCGTTATTAGAAGAATGGAAAGTATTTTCCAATGGCGTCAATCAAATTATAAAGGAAGGTGTACAGAATGACTAAGGAACAATTCTTATCGAAGTTACGGACATCATTGAGAAAACTTCCAGCAAACGAGATAGAAGATATCATACAGGATTTTGAAGAGCATTTTTCGATTGGATTTGAAAACGGAAAGACAGAGGAAGAGATTTCAGCTTCACTGGGAAATCCACAGCAAATAGCCAAGGAATTAGTAGCCGCCCATCATGTTGAACAAGTAGAGTCTACCACTACAACAAGCAATATTCTCCGGGCTGTATGGGCAGTAATTGGTTTAGGTTTTTTCAATTTAATTATTGTGTTAGGACCCTTTCTTGTCTTAGCTTCACTAGTGCTTGCCGGATGGATTGTGAGTGTAGCGTTCACTCTAGCTCTAATTCCATATCTGATCAATGTGCTTATCCACCCATCTATATTTGATTTCTATGAGTTATTCTTTGCTATTGGACTTTCAGGTGCCGGACTATTTATCGGAATTGGTATGGTCTACGCAACTCGTGGATTCACACATGGACTCATTCGTTACCTTAATTACAATATACGCGTTGTGAAAGGCGGACTGAAGCATGGATAAAACGAAAAAGCTTTCCATTATAGCACTTACTTTATTAATAATCGGTATTGTTGGCGGACTTCTAACTTATCCACAAATGAAGGAAGCTGAACCTATTCATGAAGAAGTATTAATAGAGGATGAAAACTTCCACTCGATAGAAGTTGCGGCGGAAAGTGCCGAGGTAATCCTTGTCCCGACAAATGATCCATATACAACAGTTCAGTACACGGCAAGTTCTCATAATGGGATAGATTACAGCTTTGATGTTGATGTAGAAAATGAAACACTTAAAGTAGTATCGGAAGAAGAACAGCTTCAGTTCGTACAGTTTGACTTTTTACACACCATTCAACAGATCACCATTTCCCTTCCCGAAAAAACGTATGAATCGGTCATAGTTGATGTGATAAACGGAAATGTGCAAGTAGAGGATATGGACATAAAAGACGCCCAGGTAGAGACGGTAAATGGAAAATTAGACTTAGCAGATTTGAAGACTTCCAATATTTCCGTTTTTTCAACGAATGGATCGATTAATCTTGATGGAATTGAAGGCGATCTACAAGGAGAAACGATCAATGGCAGTATTAACGTAAAAGCAGAACATCTTGATCAAAACATCCAGCTTGAAAATGTGCATGGAAGTATTGAGATTGAAACAAATGAGGAACCTACCAATGCAACGATTAGTGCAGATGTTGTTCTAGGGAGAGTCGAGATATTTGGTAATTCCAAAGAAACAATCGTGTTTGGGGATGGACAACATAAAGTAAATCTATCTTCCGTAAACGGGAAAATTATTGTTAAAGATTAAAAAAAGATGAGGAGCTAGCTGCTCCTCATTTTTCTATGTTTAAGAGGCATAAATTGTCGCATAACCTTCTTGATTGATGGTATTTTTGATTAATTTCTTTACAAGAGTAGCAGATTTCACCTTCAAATGCAGATTAGGAGAGATCACTGTGTGATATCCTCCATTCGTAATCATCCTTTTTAGCTCATCGACATCATTGCAATTCGTTTCAAAGGTGTTGTAAATACAACCGTATTGCAAGAATTGATGGGTATCACTTCCACCTACAATCGGAAGCTCCAAGCTTTCCGCGAACGAGGTGAGCTTTTCAACATAAGCTTCGTTAGAATATGAATACAAATCCTTGCCATTTAAATCAAGTGCGTCAAGACGCTTGAGCTGTTCCTTATCAATATGATGAAGTGGGGTACTTTCACGGAATGGGTGGGCGCCAATCCGCAATACATTGTACTCGTCTGCGATATCCATCAGATCTGCAAATTGGATAAAATGTTCTTTTTCTGTATGGGAATCGAGTCTATTGCGAATAGCGAGAATTTCATTCTTATCCCCAATGATCAAAATATGACCGACTTCCTTTACATCTACTTCCATACCTGGAAACAGTTTTAACCCTTCCACATTATAATAGCCATCTACATAGGCATAGTGCTCATCTAAATAGTCATAGATATCCTGAAACTTTCGTGTATTAAAATGTTCTGTCATCGCTAATGCGTCTAACCCCGCATCACTAGCTTCCTTTACCATTTCGCTAAAATATTCTGGCATAAACATCGAGTTTTTTGATATTTTTACATGACTGTGAAAATCTATTTTCATATTGTCCTCCCTTTTCTCTCTCTAGTACATTCTTGCGATCATAAAAACAAACGTCATATATAGTATAGAAAAAGCTAAAAAGCCATAATCTCTCCACTCTATTTTAAGATGCTGCAATTTAATTGCTTTCACCTTTGGATGGTTAAAAGCGTATAAGCTTCCTCTTGTTTCCAATGCTTCTACCGTTGTCCTCGACCGTTTCGCTGTACTTAGAAGAAGAGGGTAGAAAGACAGCATCGCTATTTTTACAAAATATATGATACTTCGATAATAAAAGATCCCATGCTTTTCTGGTGCCTTCCCTCGTAAACGGAAAGATAAAAATACATGATGATATTCTTCTATTAAACTAGGAAGCATGCGGTAACCATAGGCAATACTGAACGAAACCTGACCAGGCAAACCTATTTTTAGTAAACCGTCACTTAACTTCTCTGGATCCATGGAACAAAAGACGGTGATACTCGCTAAAGAAATAATAGATACCTTTATCGTCAACAGAATGAGTGGCATCATAACGGTTAAATCTCCGCCAAACAGAAAGGATACGATTAGTAAGTAGCCACCCTGCCCTAACAATCCAAGACATAGAATAAAGATGATTAAAGGACTCACCCTAGCCATTATCGTGGTCACTATCATAAAGAGAAGCATCCCTGCTAATAGGATTTCATCATGAATGAACCAAGGCACTAACCCGAAAAATAGATACCAAATAAACATGGTTCTCGGGTCCAGCCTAGCTAAGAAAGTATTCCCATTTCCATATGCCGTGTTTAATAGCTCTATTTTAACCTGTTCAACAGATAGCTTATCAAACAGTTTGCGTGCGTAATCCATGTTCATCCCTCTCTCTTACTTTCCGGTAGGCAGCTACAAAATCATCTACCGAATACTGAAGCTCCATTCCAAGCATACGGCTCAATTCTAAGATTTGCGGAGCCTTAAGTCCTGCTAACTCTAGCAATTTATGATTAAAAAAGACGGACTCTCGATTCCCATCATGGATGATTTCCCCGTCCTTCATTACGATAATTCGATTTGCCCACTCCGCTACAAGCTGCATATCATGGGTCGCAATCACAACCGCCTCTACTTGTTCCTTTAATGAATGAATCAATTTAGTAATATGCTTTCTCGTTGCAATATCTAAATTCGCTGTTGGCTCATCTAGTAGAATGATGGATGGATTCATCGCAACACCGATTGCTAGGGAAGCCCGGCGCTGCTGACCACCACTCATCAGCCTTGAATCGCGATCTTGTAAATCTGTTAACTCAAACTGAGCTAAGATAGAATCAACTTGTCTTTCATAGTTCTCTACTTTTCTAGCCTTTAGGAAAAACTCTACATCTTTCCGCACATTATCCTCAATAAACATTTCCTCTGGATTTTGGTAAATATATGTCACCAAATCAGCAAATCTTTCCGGTGGATAATCCCTAGTATCTAATCCTTTTACGTTAACCTTCCCTTTCTCAGGCTTTACTAGTCCAGTCATTAGTCGCATCAACGAGGATTTCCCTGCACCATTATTCCCTACTAAGGCAATACGGTCACCTTTCTGAAGCGTCACATGAAGTCCCTTCAATATCTTTTTCTTCTTGCGATTAATCGTTTTATAAGAAAAATGCACATCTTCAAAGGTTACTAGCGATTCCGTCTCTATCTTCATCTCTTGAGAAACAGCACTCCCTTTCTCCTCATGGACGGTGAAATGCTGAATCCCCTCTTGCAGCTTAATCGGCAACGTGTCTTCAGGGTTTAAATGATAGGCTGCCTGTGTTACTTGTGGTGGATATATCTGCTTAGAGTACAGCTCTTCCACTGCAACAAGCGCTTCTCGTACTGGCCGCTTCCAAACTACTTCTCCGTCATGCATAAGTACAGCTTGGTCGCAATATTCTGCTATAAACTCTGTATGATGCTCAATCACAATGATTGTCACACCGTCTCGTTCATTTAACACTTTTAATACTTCATAAATTTCTTCGGCATGTTGTGGATCAAGCTGTGCGACTGGCTCATCAATGATTAATATGTTGGGTTCTAAAGCAATCGCACCTGCCAGTGCTAGCAAGTGCTTTTGTCCACCACTTAATTGCCAAATAAACTCATCCTCATGACCGACAAAGCCAACCCTCATTAATGCTCTCTTTCCTCTTTCTTTGTAATCACTTAACCCATAATTCAATGGTGCAAAGCTAGCATCTTCTAACACACGAGGGCGGACGAGCTGATTTTCGAAATCCTGATATACATAGCCAACCTGATGTGAGAGCTCTGCCACTTTATGCTCCGAGGTTTCTAGGCCATTTACCGTCACTTTCCCTGAAAAATCCCCAACATAATAATGGGGGATTAAGCCATTGAGCAGCTTACAGAGAGTGGATTTCCCACTCCCGTTGCTGCCCATAATGGCGATAAATTCCCCTTCTTCAATTGTTAGTGAAACATCCTTCAATACTGGTTTTTCTGCACCTGGATATTGAAAGGTAACATTCTCGATGGAAATTAGCGTCATCTTGCTATCCTTTCTTCTGGCTCCATTTGTTGTTTATTTTTTCTGTTTAAAATCCATGTAATCGTGATGATAGCGATAAGTGCTGCAACTCCCATACTTCCCCAGATAAGTAGATTTTGATTTTCTTCGGCAAATGCCAATTCCCATTCAAAGTTAAAATCTGTTTCTGATAAGAATTCAAAGAAGAAGGCAGCAGATGCTAATACAACAGCTGATAATAAAAGCTTTGGAGTAACAATATCACCTGTATCATATTGCATATTATTATCCCTTGGCTTCATTCCAAGTAAAGGTTCAATTTTCCCATATAGTCTTGGTACGAGATAAAGAGTAGGTAATAAAGCAAATAAAATACCAGAGAAGAAAATATCATTTAGGAAATAGAAACCTTCAATAACTACAACACTCTCCGCAAGGCCTGGAACAGCTTCCAACTCTTCTACCCCAATCCAAACCTTTCCGATGTCAACCATCATACTAATAAACTGGTGAACAACCACCGCTGTCATTGCCGCAATTCCGACTTGCATTTTATTTTTCGGATTACGAACTAATGAACCAGCAATGTAAATGGCTAATGAGAAGGCAATGAACTTTTCCAGTTCACCAAAGCCGCCAAATTGACCTAGCATAATCTCCCCAAAAATAACCTCACCTAAGGATGCACCAATCGCAGCATATAAAGGATGAAATAGAATTGCTAATGTAATAGGTATGAATGCAAAATACTCAATAGAAAACTCCAAAGGTCCTAAATAAAACTCAGGAACCAATTCCGTAATCATGTTAGATAAACCATAGAGCGACATCGATAGGATAAAGACCATCATTTTCTGTGACCGAGTTAACTTGTACCTTTCTTTCAACTGGCTCAAAGATAAAACCTCCCTTTATTTGTTAACTTCATCATATAATAGAAGTATTAAGATAATATAAGTATTAAGTTAATAATGTGTAAAAAAATAATCATTAATCTCACTTATGTAAAAAAAATTACATCTAATGCTCGTTTTATACAAATACCCTATGTTAGGATAAACCTATAAAGTGAAACTTCAGCAGGGGACTTAAAGCCAGATAACCTGCAATAATAATATAGGGGGCATATACGATGATAGAATTTAAATGGAATACGGAGAACATGTCACCAAACCAATATAAAATGGCTGATTATATTAAGAAAAATCTGCGAGCCGTCCTACTCTCTACCGAGCAGGAGATAGCAAATGCCTTAAATATCAGTATTGCCTCCGTATCTAGATTTTGGCGTTCCGTAGGCTTCAAGAACTTTAAGGATTTTAAAGCTTATGCAAGAACACAGCTAGAGCCTTCTCCTGCAGGGAAAATGGAGAACATTATTAATCAGGTTGAGGAGCAGGAACTGCAATATCACAGTCTCAAGGTTTCCATTAACCATTTGCAAAAGACGATGGAGCACTTTTCCAAAGAAGCATTCCAACAAGCAGTTCATGTCATTACAGGTTCAAAGAAAACGTATATTTATGGACAAGGTCCCTCAACCGGACTTTGCGAACTCTTTTATTTTCGGCTCGCACGTGCTGGTCTGGAGCTGCGCAGATTGGTGAAAGGCGGAAGTGAACTTTTGGAAGACTTGCTGCATTTAACAAAGGATGATGTAGTCGTTATATTTGGATTCGGTCGCATTCTTCCAGAAGAGAAGGTTATATTCGATTATTCTGAAGAAATTGGCTATAAAACGATTGTCATTACAGATCAATTGGTGTCCGACTTTTCCGATCGGGCGGATATATGTTTATTTGCAAGCAGAGGGGAAATGTGGGAATTTCATTCGATGGTCGCACCAACCTTTATGATTGAAAACCTGATCATAGCGATAGGGATGCACAACAAGGATGAAAACCTGGAACGACTTGAAAAATTAAGTGATCTGCGTAAAAAATATAATCATGATTTACCCAGATAAGTGAAGAAATACTCAAGTTTATCGTTTATTAGCTATAGTTTAAAAGATTTTGATTACGTTCACCTATACAGATCCATCGGATAGAAAAAAGTCTGTTATCATAGCTGATGACAGACTGCTCTATTTAAGAAAAAATGGCATTAACAATTTTATTAACATGAATCTCCGTGGTATCTAATGAGAAATAATTAGGTCTTATCTAAAAAACAATAATATACCGCTCGGCTATTGTACCCGGGCCCTAAACTTTAAATAAACAAGTAATCCAATCATCAACAATGACTGCCCAAGGAATACGATGGCATCCCAAAATGCCGCACTATTTATAGGTGCTAAAAGGTTTGGAATGGATATGGAAAATGCATAAATGGCTTGCGGAAGAAAATATCCTATGAAAATGGTAAAAGTAAGAACCAATCCAAACAGATAGAAAATACTGTACAGGCGAATTACTTTAGCTTCCCCTTCAAATGCTTCTGTTGTGTTTTCCGTTTTAATAAATGGAAGCCATTTACTGAGATATTGCTTCCCACTTTCCATTAAGTTATAGCAGCTTGTTACATTCTCAAATACGTAATATAAGTCTGTTTTCATAAAAAAGCAGCATTGGTACATTGTTTTGATTACAATGTCTAGAACTACAAGGGCAGCAATACTGTTAACAATTGGGGCTGACTCCGGGAAAAGCAATTGTATACTCAAAGCAGCGAACAGCATAACTTGATCAAAGCTCATTCCACCAAGGTAAAGCATATTTCTTTTTTTGGGGGATAGTTTCCAAGCTGGTGATAAGTCAGTTTCAAACACCACGAATAGTAGTCGGTGTCCAATATTCATGTTTGCTGGTAAATCATAGGAACGAATTGCAAATGCATGCCCAAATTCATGAATCATTATTAAAATAAGAGTAATAGCCATATACGTTATCAAACTAAGGGTAATGGAATCAAATATAAATAAGTCCTGATAATTTGGCAGTAGCCCAGGATTTGATAGAAAGTAAAGTATATTAATACATAAAATAGCGAAATAAAGCTTTGTCGTTATTCTATTAAAAAAGAACCTTCCCATCCATGATGGTATCCATGTAAAACCACTTGGAGATTGATTCTTTTTTGTCAAAGAAACTTCTTCCCCATCTACTTCTTTAACGAGCCCTAATTCTAAGAGCTGTCCTGCAAAATCAATTATATCTACTTCCTCTGCAGGATACTTTTGCTTTAAATCCTTTTCTATTTTTTCTAGTGACTCACCATTATTAATGAGATGAATTGCATCAATACATATTTCTGGCATCTCGAAATATTCACCTGAGAGGGGTTCCTCTACAATATAATGCTTTTTATCTTTACGGATGGTTAGAGGATATAAAGTGAGTTGAGATTTAATGGAAAGATTCATAATAGTTCCTCCTAGATGGATTTGAAAAAGGATGCTAGATTTGTAGCATCCTTTTTTAAATAGTTTTTCTAAGTAAAGATTCTTTTTAATAAGTATTAACGAATCCAGCCGCACCACCAGCAAGTTACTTTAATTTTATTTAACTTTCGGATTTTCATTAAGATCACCTCCTTTAACCTGTCACCCTAATTATTAGTAGAATTGTATTGATTATGATAAGTAACCCAGTTAGGAAAAACTTCTAAAAAGGCATCCACTAACTTCGGATCAAATTGACTCCCTCGCCCTTCCATTATTCGTCTTTTCGCTTCCTCTAGTGGTAATGCTGCTCTATATGATCTTGAGGATGTCATCGCATCAAATGCATCTGCTAATGCGGTAGCTCTCGCAAGAAAAGGAGTCTCTTCTCCTTTTAATCCATCCGGATAGCCTTTTCCATCCCAGCGTTCATGATGGTGTCTAATTACACTAATATTATCCGCTATTCCTTCTACTTGTTGTACGGCTTTTGCTCCAACAGCTGGGTGTGTTTTAATAATTTCCATCTCTTCATCTGTTAATCTACCTGGCTTGGTTAGGATGGAATCTGGAATATTAATTTTTCCTATATCATGAAGTAAACATGCATGATAGAAGGACTTTAATTCATCTTCTTTATAGCGCCCAGTATATTTAGCTAGGATTCTTGCGTATTCAGCAACCCTCTCACTATGCCCGCGTGTATATGGATCTTTTAATTCTAGGGTAGCAATAATACCTTTTACAATACCCTCTATTTGTTTATCATATGATGTTTTAACAGCATCTACATAGCTTATGAATCGACTTAGGATGAGAAAAGCTATCATTCCAAGCACTATCACCATATACGCTGGGAATATAACTGCTGAATCCTGAATAAAGAGCCCAATAATAAGATATTTAACAATTGTCCCTAATGACACCAGATAGAAGAATCGATTATTTACAAAAATAGGAGAAAACATAACTATTGCTACTTCAACAATGTTTCCACTACTGTAAGGAAAACTACTTCCCCAATAAAACCAGACATCGTTAATTATATTGATTAGTGTATAAGTAATAAATAATATGTATTTTATTAGGTATGGTTTATGAGATTTCATTAACCATATAAAGATAGGAACAAGCCCTATCATTACAATATACATCCAATAATATTCTCCACCCGGCAACCATGTATTTAAGCTCCATGGGAACTTTGGTAGTATATAATAAAAAGCAATGTCATACCCAAAATAAATAACATAAAACAACCATAAAAACCAAACAGTAGTCCTTTTTTCCTGATCAATTAAAATCTGAGATCTATTAATTTGCTGCATCATATACTCCTTCTAATGAACTATCAATATATAATTCTACATAATTTTACCTATTTCTTCAACGTCAATCAGAGCATTTACCGAATCTTTAGATGAATTTAAGAAATAAGTTATAGAATCTTTACCTTTTTGTCGAATATTGTTCATCTTTTTAAGTATACTCCTTTGGAAAAACCTTAACTAGCCTTTATAGGTTTTATTTATATTTAACTTCTACTTATAATAATTGTGTCATTAGAAAAAAAAGAGACCATTACTAGGTGTTTTACTTTATAATGATTAAGAATGTAATTTTAAAGGAAAAGGTGTTTAATCCATGAGTTTATTAACCGTGAAAAATTTAAGTCACGGATTTGGAGATCGGGCGATTTTCAATGATGTGTCTTTTCGATTATTGCAAGGTGAACATATTGGGCTTATTGGGGCAAATGGAGAAGGTAAGTCCACGTTTATGAATATCATTACAGGAAAACTTGAACCAGATGCCGGGAATATCACTTGGTCCAAAAATGTGCGAGTCGGTTATTTGGATCAGCATGCTGTATTAAATCAGGGGATGACCATTCTCGATGTTCTGCGTACTGCGTTTCAGTATTTATTTGATATAGAATCAGAAATGAATAGCCTGTTCGCGAAAATGGGGGAAGCTGACCCTGAAGAATTAGAGAAGTTACTCGAAGAAACTGGGCGCATGCAGGATATGCTGACGAACAGTGATTTTTATACCATTGATGCAAAGGCAGAGGAAGTGGCCAATGGACTTGGTTTAAATGAATTTGGTTTAGACCGTGATGTTCATGATCTAAGTGGAGGGCAGCGGACAAAAGTTCTGCTCGCAAAGCTTTTATTAGAAAAACCAGAAATCCTTCTGCTAGATGAGCCGACTAACTACCTTGATGTGGAGCATATTGAGTGGCTTAAACATTATTTGCTCAACTATGACCATGCATTTATTCTTATTTCACACGATATCCCATTTCTAAATAGTGTTGTTAATTTGATTTACCATATGGAAAACCAGGAGTTGTCACGCTATCCAGGAGATTATAATGAATTCCTCCGTGTTTATGAGATGAAGAAACAACAGAAAGAGGCTGCTTATAAAAAACAACAAAAGGAAATTGCCAGCCTAAAAGACTTTGTAGCGAGAAACAAAGCCAATGCTGCTACTAGTAGAATGGCAATGTCCCGCCAGAAGAAATTGGATAAGATGGATGTTATTGAACTAGATGCAGAAAAGCCAAAGCCATCGTTTGATTTCAAGCCAGCAAGAACACCAGGGAAATATCTCTTTGAAACAAAGGATCTTGTCATCGGTTACGAGGAACCATTATCCAGGCCACTTAACCTTTCCATGGAGCGCGGACAGAAAATTGCCTTATATGGTGCGAATGGAATTGGAAAAACAACATTGCTTCGAAGCATTCTAGGTGAAATCCCATCCGTCTCAGGATCCGTCCAGCTTGGAGAGCATCTTCATATTGGATATTTTGAACAAGAAATCAAAGTCACTAATTCGAAAACCTGTATCGAAGAAGTATGGGATGAATTTCCTCATTTTACACAATATGAAGTTCGCGCAGCGCTAGCAAAATGTGGACTAACAACAAAACATATTGAGAGTAAAGTACAAGTATTAAGTGGAGGGGAAAAGGCAAAAGTTCGATTATGTAAGCTGATGAACAAAGAAACAAACATACTTGTACTGGACGAGCCGACCAACCACTTGGATCATGATGCAAAAGTGGAGCTAAAACGTGCATTGGATGAATATAAAGGCAGTGTCCTTTTAATCTCTCATGAGCCAGATTTTTATGAAGGTATAGTTACAGACATTTGGAACTGTGAAGATTGGACCACTAAAGTATTTTAATAGAAGAAAAGAACTTGGCCGTGCCAAGTTCTTTTCTTCTTATTTAGCTAGCTCTGGTTGAGCATTGTTTTTCACTTGTTCAGGAACACCTGGTTTTTGTTCTTTGGTCCAAGTACTTGTTGCAGGTATTTTCGCATGATCAGCACGATGGGCATATTTCTCTGCCACCTTCGTTACTTCTTGTAATAATCCCTCGTCTAATGTAATAGGTTTTAAACCTTTTGAGAGGAAGAGATCATTTTTAACATGCAATTCATTTTCCGCCGCTTCTTTACGTGGATTGTCAACATTAGCAACCTCAGCGCCGGTTAATTTACTTATTAAATTAGCCAAATCTCTTACACGATGTGTTTCCGTCATTTGGTTAAAAATCATCACTTTATCTCCGTGTATTGGTGCATTTTCAATTGCTAGTTCAATACAACGTACTGTGTCTTGGATATTGATAAAAGCACGTGTTTGACCACCAGTTCCATGCACCGTAATTGGGTGGCCAACTGCTGCTTGCATTAAGAAACGATTTAATACTGTACCATAGTCCCCATCATAATCAAAACGGTTAATTAAACGTTCATCCATTTTCGTTTCTTTCGTGTTCGTTCCCCATACAATCCCTTGGTGCAGGTCCGTGATTCTTAGGCCGTCATTCTTGTTGTAGTATTGGAATAATAATTGGTCTTGTGATTTTGTCATATGGTAGACAGAACCAGGATTGGTCGGATAAAGAATTTGTTGCTGTATTCTTTCTCCTTCTTCTGTTTTCACTTCAACATCTAGGTAGCCCTCAGGAATCTTCATCCCAGCTGTACCATAGCCATAGACACCCATTGTTCCTAAGTGCACAAGGTGAATATCAAGACCTGAATCTATCATGGCACACAACACATTATTGGTTGCATTCATATTATTGTTTACTGTATAACGTTTATTTTTGGAAGACTTCATCGAATAAGGAGCGGATCGCTGCTCGGCAAAGTGGACAATAACATCTGGCTGCTCGTCCATAATGACTTGAAGGAACAACTCATAATCCTGGGCAATGTTAATATTATGGAAGCCAATTCTATTACCGGAAACTTCTTCCCAAGCGCTTAGTCTAGTCCCCATCGGTTGAATCGGAGTTAATGATGATGCTTCCAATTCATTATCAATGTTACGACGGGATAAATTATCAATGATGACAACATCGTGCCCTAAGTTGGATAAATGAAGGCTTGTTGGCCATCCACAGAAACCATCTCCACCTAGAACCAATATTTTCTTGTTTGTAGTAAGATTATTCGCTTCTAAATTCAATGTATACCATCCTTTAACTATTATTTTTTATAAGAGATAAGCTTTCTTGGAATACGCAAGTATGATATTGCTATTACTCTATAAATATAATAAGAACATTCTTATCATACCATGAATTTTGAGATTTATATAATAAAGTGAGACTTCACCAAGTGAGGTGCTTCTTTCCTCCCTACTGAGTGTTAGTTCAATGAATCGGATGTTCGACCAGGATCACTCCCCCACTCATTATTGCTGTATTCCCCAAATTCTTCTAGTTTAGGCACTTAGCCAACTACCCTCGATAAAGTTATATAACTTCTTTTTACACTTATATTCCATTGTATCTTTTTTTAATAGAGAATGGCTATAAATTCCAAAAAATACATCAAACCTTTACATTACCTCCATTTATTCCTGTGGTTCTGCATAAAATTATTCTAAACTATGCTATATTCTCATCCTTTAACTACAGATTTGATAAGGATTTCACTTTATATGAATGTTTTTACATTTATGGTGAAAACTACAGAAAGTATAAAGGAGGATGAAGAATGAGTCGTGGAAAGAGCTTTAATCATAAGGAAAAAGGACATCCTGGTAACTTCCCAAATCAACCTAGAGTAGAGGGAAAGGAACATAGCCGTCAAGTAGAGCAGATAGAAGATATCGCAACACATGAAGCATTTAAAAATCGTCCAAAAAAAGATGAAATGCCTTAAGTGACACTTCACTCAGTGGGGGATTTTCTTTCTTTCTCTACTGAGTGTTAGCACCATACCTACACTTCTTTATTCTACTAGAATTCTTCTTGTTAGGGGCTTAGCCAGTTAAATGAGATAAAGTTAGACTGCAGCTGGTTACAAAATAAATAACCTTGTATCACTTTTTGGTGAAACAGGGTTATTTCCTTTTTTTGCTATTCTATCCCTACCGCTTTATTAAAATGATGAACTGTTTCTTTAGAAATAGCGTGGAATTAATTGTGAGGATTTTTATGAAGGAGGCTTTTATAGCGCTTTTTTTACTAAGTTATCAGGAGAGCCTCTAGCCTCCTATTTTGCTAAGCTTAGAAAATCATTTAACATGATCCTATGGGTCTTAACAATATTATCCGGCATATCCTCAGGATAAAAAAACTGAAGCTCCATAGACTCTGATGAATCCATTCTTATTTCTCCTGAAAATTCATTCGTATAATAACAAATGGAAACAGAATAGTATTCATCACCATTTGCAGCAACAGAAAAATACTGTGGTCCTGAATAAACGTTAAGTAATTGAAGATGATCCATTATTAATCCAGTCTCTTCGTATACTTCTCTTTTTGCAACTTCCTCTGTTGATTCTCCGAGCTCCATCAAGCCACCAGGAATCCCCCAAGCCCCTTTCGGATGTGTGCGCTGCTGTAATAAAATTCTCCCCTTTTCATCCAGAATAATGGCAACTGCACCTGGAAGGATAACCGGTCTATGACCTACTAGTTTTCGTAAATCTTCAATATAACCCATGATAACGCTCCTTGTTTCTATTAAGTAATTCGTGTAAGACTGTTTTTAATTTAGGTAACCATCACTTTTTCCGTGCTTTCCCGATCATTTTACTAATCTCTAAATATGATCCAAATCAATCTAGGAAGACTAATTACCAACTCAAAAATATCAAAAAGTCCTTCTGCTATCTTTCCGCGTTTCTTCTTTCCTTGCTCTTTAGCCATTACAGGTCACCTCTCACTATGATATTTCCCCCTTATACGGATTTACTTAGTGAAAGGTTCCATTTCCTCCATCAGCTTGCTATCGTTTGTTAAACCAGTTTCCAATATCCACGCTTCAACCATTACATTAAATAATTCTGGCTTTGCTAAAGGAATACCATGCCCAATATTAGAAATAATGACGCCAAAGCAATTGGTATTAGCTTCTACAATGTCTTTTGCAGATTTTATCATGATGGCCTTTTCCTTAGCACCAACTGTAACTAAGATTTTACTCTTAGCTTCACTGAACTCCTTAGGAATTTCAAACGACATATTCTCTTCCAAGACTCTTAATAAGGCAGCCTGTTTTATATTTTTGCTCTCTTCATAATAAGTCTTAAAATGTTCTTCTCCTATATATAAGGACTTAGCTTGCAGGCGCGCAAAACTCTTATATTTTATAAGCGGAAAGGCGAGCTTAATGGAAGGGCGCAGCCATTTTTTCATAGAAGCCATAGGTCTGACAAGCGCGCTATTAATGACTGCATAATGGATTAAATCGGGTTTCATACTTAGAATTTGAATCAGCACTTGTGCACCTAAGGAGAACCCAATCACAGTCACTGGCTTTCCACTTGCTTTATCTTCAATTAAATTAATAATTGCCTCTGCACTATTATATATAGAAAAAGGCACACTTTCCTGATGAAGTCCATGTTCTGGCAAATCTGGTACAACACAATGATAACGGGAAAAATAGGGGATCTGTTTATCCCACATCCACCCGCTTACTCCTCCACCATGTAAAAATATCATTAAAGGACCCTGTTTATCCCCATATTCTCTATAATAAATCGACAAGAAATTCTCCCCCGTATTCATTTTTTAATTCCAAAGATAATAATCCTGAGCTTGCATAACTTCGAAACCACAGGATTTATATAATCTCAGTGCGTGATCGTTTTTCGCCTCTACCTCCAAATATACATCATAGCCCTTTGTATACTCTTGGTTGACGATGTTCATTAGCGCTTTTCTTCCATAACCATGACCTTGACTGGAAGGATAAATTGCAAAACCATAAATCCATGCTTCCCCATCCTGATATGCCACACGAATCTTCCCTACCGCTTTATCCTCGCGGACAATGATATAAAAGTTATGCCCTTCTTCCTCTCGCAGTCTGTAATTATATTCTTGTGCTTCTTTTTCTGAAAAGCCAAAACACAATACATCTAGCTCTACTTCAAGATTAAAATCTATTTCTGTTATAGAATGACGGATGGTAATTACGTCGCTTTTGGTAAGAGGAATCGGCGTCCACTTCATTTGATATTCAGTCATGTCATACGAACATGAAAGCCGTTGAATGAGTCCTCTTGCAGATGTGGAGTGGGCTGGAGCATTTAGCAGAATTTTTTTATAGCCTGCTGACACAGTTGCTTTGATTGCTTTATTTAACAGTTTGGAGAAGATACCTTGCCGGCGATAATCAGGGTGCACCATTCCGCATATTTCTGCTTTGTTGCCAAAATGGTATATTCCTAAATACGCAATAAGTTCACCGTTCGTATATTGAAGGTAATCAAGGCTCTCCTTTTCCTTTCTATTATGGAGCATATCCCAGTTCAGTTTTAACTTTATATTTTCCTTCTTTTCACAGATTTCTTGTAATATTTCAATCTTCAATAGTTCATCCTTGGTTAACACCGATAATCGCTCCTTAATCTACCGTTTGTCCTATGTAAAATAACTGCTAGCTAATTTATTGTATCTTACAACTTCATCCCCAACCGAATCATATCCCTGCATACTATCCCATTTTCTACAATCTCTTCTTGATAATGCTTAGAAAAATAATCAAACTCTACACTCATGATACGAAATCCGCATTTTTGATAGAAAGCTAGTTGATTTACACTAGAATTGCCCGTTCCCACTTCTAGGCACTTATAGCCTTGATTGGCGGCGTTCCGGATAGCGTCATAAATCAAAGTTTTTCCTATCCCACTGCCCTGATGAGTCTCTCTTACAGCGATATTCATTATTTCTATCTTCTCACTATCTTTTGGAAGAAGAACATATACGCCTAGAATCTCATTAGATTTCTTATACAAATAGCATTGACCCTTTGTAATATAGTTTTCAACTCGTTCTCTTGATGGGTCCGCAGTTAATAATAGTTCTAGAGGAAGATAGTCAGTGGGTATCCATTTTTCAATCATTAAATTCACACCTTTATCTTGTTAACTTTCTCATCCAGTAAAGAGTCAGCCACAGCTATAATCAATGCTAAAATAACCTCTGTCATTACAATAATAGTAATCCCTGGCATTATTTCATCAAGCGTAAATAGAACAACCCATGCAATGATGGTATTTATTCCAATCATGACGGTGTTTTTATTTTTAAATCGCGAGGCAACAACGATAGAAATACCCTTTGAAAATAACTCTGTGAATATACTAATTACAAAATAGATAACAATAAACCATGTGAGCGTTTCAATAGATTCATATCGTACATTAAAGATTTCAAAGAACCCTATCATGCCAAAGTAATAAGCTCCAAATATGATAGCCAGAACAACCAGGATAAACAATGCGAATAAGAGCATAGCCAGTGACTTACCTATAGGACCCAAGCCATTTTTGTTCTTCATATGTACACCATTTTCATCATATTTTCAAGCTTTCCTTTACATCTAATTTCATTTCAATAGTATGTAGAATATGCCCTCCAAAATCTTCTTCATATTCTTTCACAAATTCAAAGCCTTTCGCTTCATAGAACCTCATTCCTATCAGGTTATTCTTTTCCACATTAAGTCGTATCTCTTTCACATTATTTAACTGCTCTACTCCCACACTTAAAAAAGCAGAACCTATTCCCATCCCTTGATACTCTGGGTAAATATAAATAGCACCAAGAATAACGATACCATCCTCTGATACATTTGAATAATTTGCAAAACCCACCACTTGATCATCTGTTTCAGCAACAAAAACGGTAGTACGCTTTAATCTTTTTTTCAAATTTCTTGAGTTATATGCTTCCTTTAAAAAATTATTTTGAACTTCAAGAGGAATAATCCCCTCATATGTAGCGTTCCAGCTTATCTCTGCAACTCTTCTGACTTGTGTGATATCTTTTTTTGTCATTTTCCGAATATGATACACGTTAACTCACCTTCCCGATGTCATCCAATTCTGCCAGTTTGTAACATTATAACAAAAATAACATTTATAGTAACATCAAATTTTAAACTGTATGCTGTATACCATACTTTTCTCCCCTTAAACACACAAATACTGCAGAGTTAATATACTGCTTTAAGTGTGAAAGGAGGAAATGCCTATATGCGTAATTATATTACCTTTCTCATGTTAGGATTAGCGGCGTTTTTCGTGATAACATTTCTAGTCATCTTTATTGCCTCAACGATTTCGAATCAAGTAGATGATACAGAAAGACAAACAGAAGAAGAAGAAGAAGAAAACACGGAGGAAAACAGTGACGAAAGTAACGAAGAAGAGAGTAACTCAAAGGATAAAGATAATGAAGAAGCAGAAAATTATAATCATGAAGAGAAGACGTTCTATTTGGGAATAAATTCAGCGAACTATAGAACCGAGGAATTATATGCAGCCGGTCAATTATTGGAGACCCTGAGGTAGGAGAGCATTCTTTAGGGATATAGGTTGGCAATATGCCATTGAGCAGCAACATGCAATATCTATCGAATCCTTTTACAATGGAGATGAAGAATTATCTTTGGTCGGAATAGGGCTATCCCTATTCCACCATCTTATTTTTCTGAAGTGAAGTTGGACAAGCATAATTATAATCCTTTATTTTTTTATTTATTTCCTTTAATTTTCGACGCCTTTGACTTCCTTGTACATGCTTTATTTCTTCTTTCAGCTGCTCAATCTCTTTGGACAATTTAACCCAATTAGGGAGCACATGGTTATCTTTCATCGTTTTATACAGCTGCTTCTCACCGGAATTTGCTAAGTACTCTTGTTCTAGCTTGAGCGGCTTTCCTTTACCTGGGAGAAAATCAAATTGTCCATCTTTTTCTGCTTTCTTAACCATTTCTGTCAAATGATCGTGATATTGCAGCTTCTCCTCTATCTCATATTCTTTTTTCCATTCTGGTTTTAAAAGTGATTGTACGATTGCGTCATGGGAGGCATAACTTTGATGCAAATAACCTCTTAGAATCCCTTCTTTTTTAAACCCTATTTTACTCAGCAATTGATTAGAAGCATGATTCTCTGGATAGGTTATGGCTCCCACTCGAAACAGCCCTAAATGTCCAAAAGCATAGTCCAGTACTTCCTGTACGGCCTCGGTTGTTAATCTTTGGCGCCAGTAAGATGGATGAAGCTCGTAGCTTATATCTGCTTTTTTGCTCCAGATACTAAGGTTATTCAAGCCAACTGTACCGATCAAAAGGTCCTTTTCCTTTAATATTAACCCCCAACGTATACACCTTCTCTGTTTGTATAGTTGTCTGAGATTCTCCACTAATTCTCTTGCCTCACTCCTGTACACCATATTATCTTTTCCATAGTATAGCGTAACTTCTTTTCTCGATAGAATATCATATAATGCTTCTTCATGTTGATGGCTTATCTCAACAAGTTGAAGCCGATTTGTTTCCAGTACAGGAAATCGCTCCACTTTATGTCCCCTTTCCTTTATTAAATAAATGGGTACTCTTCTTTCTGTTGATATTCTAGTTTTTTTATTCAAAATCCTCTTAATACCTGAGAATCGTTTCTACTTGAGCATTAATCGTTAATTGGCCAGGCTCAATAGGTGTAGCACTTCCCGCTGCAACAGCAAACGTTTTAAAAGCAATTGGCGCTTCCATTTGTTCATTAATTTTAATTGGGGATTCATCAAGTGGGAGATTCATATGTTTAGCAATTGTTTGGGCTTTCTCCAAAGCATTGTCCAGAGCAATTGTGAGTGCTTGCTGATAATAAATATTCTCCTCTTTCACTGTAAATCGGATATCCGATACCCGATTAGCTCCATTACGTACGGCCGTATCAATAACATTACCTGTCTCTTCGATATGATCTGCAATCACCGTAATCTGATTGAAAACCTCATACCCTCTTAACACTTGCCTCCCTTCTACAAAATCATAAACTGGCGTCACTGTGAAAGTTGTTGTCTGTATATTTTCTGACGGTAGGCCCAATGCTTGAAGTGATTGAGCCACCCTAGTCATTGTAGCAGCATTCTCTTCTTGCGCCTGGCTCAGTGACTTGTCTTCCGTCAACACACCAAGCCTTATCGTTGCAATATCTGGTTTAACCTGAACGATACCATTTCCAATCACTTTGATTGTTCGATTACGATTCATTTGTCTCTGCTGATTTATAGGGTAATAACCATAAGGATACATCTAACCCCCCCTTTAGAATTGTGGTTTATAGATTCATATGCGTGGGGATCTGAAATGATTATTGTGAATAGTGATATTAATTCGGGGAGCATTGCTGGATGGTTCATTTTAGCGTAAGGCTTTAGCAATTATATAACTTTAGCCTACCAAAAAATCCTTCATTCACCCCCAATAATCCGGATTCGCCATTCTCATTTCCTCTACTACATCCTCTAAATCCATTGGGGTAATCAATAGAATCTCATAATTATCAGCTTTTTTGGCATACTCATAAAAATATTTACTACTGCCCTGAAATTCCTCATCCATTAATATAAGACAGGCGTCACTCTTATCGATAAGCCACATGTTTTTCGCTCTGAATTGATAGGCTCCCTTGTAATCTCCTTCATAGAGCGGCTTATAAAAATCAACCACAAAGGTGAGCTCTTGATATTTCTCCTTTAAATTATCTGGCCAGCGGCTATCCTGGTTTTCAAATGGAGGAAATATCGCGATTTGAATATCATAAGTTTCTTTTAAATCGAGCACTACTTCAGCAGTCCATAATTCTACCCCCATTTGTCCACTGACAATTACCCATTCTAAGCCCTCTTCTTCAATTAATTGAATCAATCGCTTTTGAATAGCGGCCTTTATAACTGTGACACGCGGATCATCTTCTTTGAAAATCCCCATTTCCATTGGTTTATAACCTGTTACCGTGACTACTTTCATCGGAGAGCCCCTTTCATTCTGCTTGTCCTGTATTATTTAAAAAGAAAAGCTGGCATCATTTTACCAGCTCTCTTCCATATTATCACCATTTATGAGGTTTATTCCAATGTTTTCCATAACCTGGTTGCATTGCTCCTGCTACTTGACCTGGTCCAAAGCCTGGACCCATCCCTCCTGGGCCATAACCTGGGGTCATTGCTCCAGCTACCTGACCTGGTCCAAAACCTGGCCCCATTGCTCCTGGTCCATAACCTGGTCCAAAGCCTGGACCCATCCCTCCTGGTCCAAAACCTGGACTCATTACTCCTGCTACTTGACCTGGAGGTGTTGGTACTTCGTATGATGGTCCCATGATATCTACACTGTTTGTTACATTTTCAAAGGATGTAGAATGCGGGAACGTGTGTACATTTTTTACTAAGTGGTGATTAATGACATTTGTATGGGATGGATGCACCTGCTTTACTGTACTTTCAGAACAAGTATGAACATTATTAACCATAGTTGGATGGACAATACAAATTGGACAACCACAATGTGGTCCATGATGTCGACGTCTCATAAATAAATCCCCTTTCTTCTCTTAGTACACTAATAACCTATGACAATCATCATTAGCATGTATAAGCGAGTACCTATTTTTATTATTATTTTTAGAAAGGGCATTACACTAGTTAGGCGAGGATAAGCCTTCTTCACAGCTGAAGCTAGCTATTCTGCTATGTAAATAGGTCCACTCTTTAGTACTACTCTTTGTACATCAGACCTCATCCTTCTCGAACTTAAACAAAAAACCCTCCATCTCGTCCCATTTTCCAATTGCTAAAAAATGAAACCTGACATAAGATTAAAACGTACAATTAATTATCTAGGACGGAAAAGGAGGTGAATATTGATGTTCTTGGAATTAATTAATGAGCTATTTAGTGATTTTTCTCCAGTTTATATTTATTTAGGTTTTCTAGCATCGATTGTTTGTCTGGAGTTATTTCAAGTTCACTTTGATGAAAAGTTAACAAAGAACGAATTACGCATTCGCAGGATTCATGATATGCAATTCAGTTTAATCCCGGCATATGAAGTCCCTCCCCGACTGAGAGATTTCCGCAGCTGGTTTAGTACCATAGTGAAACGAATCGCTGCGCCAGATGATGATACAGATGCACCATCCTTCTCGAGAATATTATTGAATAAATTTCGAGGAGGAAAAATATGGAACGAACATCATTATTCACTTTCTTTAAAAGAACAAGTATTATCACCATCATTCTATTATTAGTCCTATTGGCAGGCTGCCAAGGAGCAGTAACGGAACCAATTGAAGCTGGCACAACTGGCGTTTTTAATCACTATTTCATCTATCCCTTTTCTGAATTAATTAAAGGCATTGCATCCTTGTTTCATGATAATTATGGATTATCGATTATTATTATTACTTTCATGATTCGTATTGTATTAATGCCGTTTTTCTTAAAGCAAACCAAATCAAGTGTTCAAATGCGCGATAAGATGTCTGTCATTAAACCTGAAATGGATGCCCTTCAAGAAAAATACCAGAACAAACAAGATAAAGAATCACAGATGATGAAGCAGCAAGAGTTAATGAATCTCTACCAGAAGCATGGAATGAACCCATTGGCAACGCTCGGCGGCTGCTTACCAATGCTTATTCAGTTTCCGATATTAATTGCCTTTTACTATGCCATTCTGCGCACGCCAGAAATCGCAACCCATTCGTTCTTATGGTTTAATCTTGGACAAACTGATATATGGATTACCTTGTGTGCAGTGATTATTTATTACTTTCAATTTAAAGTATCTCAACTTGGCATGGACCCAAAAATGAAACAGCAAATGGCCATAATGGGAATTATTTCTCCGCTAATGATTGGCTTTATCTCTTTCTCTGCACCTGCTGCCCTGCCTTTATACTGGGCAGTTGGCGGATTATTTATGATAGCTCAAACGATGATTGTGAAAAAATTCTACACCTCTAAAGACAGTGACACGGCTTCCTAGAGTGGATAGAGTTTAGAATCTGAAATGAGAGAAGAATACCGCTTTCAGTAATTATCCTGCTTATAAAAAAACTTCCATCCTTCAAACAGGGTGGAAGTTTTTTATATTAGGCTTTATTGTTTTGCTCTTGCAATAAATCACGAATCTCGGTTAATAGCTGCTCTGTCGGTTCTAATTTTTCCTCTACCGCTTCTTCTACTGGTTCTTCTTTACGCTTAAATCGATTAAAGAAACGGATCACAAAGAAAATGGAAAACGCAATGATAAAGAAATCTAAAATTTCTTGAAGAAACGTACCATATAAGACCTCGGCATCCCCGACATGAATCTTCAGATCTGTAATATCAATCCCACCAATTAGCATCCCAACTAGAGGCATAATAATGTTATCTACAAAAGAAGAAACTATGGAACTGAATGCGGTTCCTATTACAACCGCCACAGCTAAATCGATAAAATTACCTTTCTTAAACGCAAACTCCTTAAATTCTTTCCACACAATTACCAGCTCCTACTTATAAAGTGAATCTTATTAACGTGGGGCTTTTCCCACTTGAATACCAGATAAACGAATTGGCTATTTGACAAGAATACCTCCCACTTACTTTTTTCTGATTCTTAAAATGGGGGATCTTACAGCCAGTTATCTTAGGATAAATCGTTCCAGAAGCTATTGTAACGTATTATGATTGGAAAAACGAAGACATTCGCTCTTCTCTTAAAGAAGAACTCCTTTTTCGTGCCATAATTATTTTAAAAAGAGTAAAAGAGCTTAATCGAGATCGATATAAGCTCTTTTAGTTATAACTACATATCATGATGCGTATTATGATTTTGCCTCGAATGATTTGCATTTTTTACTTTTTTAGACCCTGCTAGGGGCTCTCCATACGGTTGCTGCGGACTTTGAGGAAGACGAGGCTTTTCCTGTTGCTTTGGTCCCTTTGGTTTTCCTGCCATATTATACTCCTCCTTTCACTGCTTCTAGTTTTCGATGATTTTATAATAATATGCAATACTTACTGTTGTTTCTAATAGGCAGAAGTAGATAACCCTAAATGGCAGATATAAAGCGAAACTCTATTAGGTGGTGGTCTCACGAGAAATAAAAAAAGAGGCCCACATTGATATGAAGATGTGGGCCTCTTATAGGTTTATTTTGTAAATTCCTCTGTTAATACATTGACGATTTGTTTCTTTCGTGAAACAACACCTTCAAGGAATGCACGATTATTTTCTAATGTTACGCCATAGCCTGATTCTACTTTGCTTGCACTAGTTCCAAGAGCAAGTACCTCAGAGTTATTGTTTAAGATGTCAGTTACTACAAACAGGAATAAATCTAATCCTTTTACAGATATAATTCTTTCTATCTCAATTTCAATATCTGCTTGATTTTCATAAACTTTGCTAACATCTACCGCATTTACTTGAGCAACCTCAACTTTTGCATCACCCATAGCAAACTCTTTCGCATCCATTGTTACTAGGTCTAATGCTGTCTTATCACTTAGATCTGCACCTGCTTGGAGCATAGCAAGACCATATTCTTCTAAGTTAACACCAGCGATGGAAGCTAATTCATGTGCAGCATCTACATCCTGCTTTGTGCATGTAGGAGATTTTAATAATAATGAATCAGAAATTATAGCAGACAATAATAATCCTGCCATTTCTTTAGGAACCTCTATTCCATTTTCTTTATACATTTTATTAATAATGGTTGCTGTACATCCTACAGGCTCCGCACGGAAATATAAAGGCTCTTTTGTTTCAAAGTTCATGACACGGTGATGGTCAATCACTTCTACAATTTTGGCATCTTGAATATTTTCTGCACTTTGCTGAAATTCATTATGGTCTACTAGAATAACATCTGTACCTTCCTCCACTTTACTGATTAATTGTGGAGCTTCTACTTGGAAGTAATCAAGTGCATAAAGTGTTTCCTTGTTAATCTCTCCAAGTCTAGCAGCTTCTGCAGTTTCCCCTAATTTGTTCTTCAAGTCTGCATATACAAGTGCAGAACAAATGGTATCTGTGTCTGGGTTCTTATGTCCAAAGATTACGGTTTTCGCCATCTCACATTCTCCTTTTATGTATAATAATCTTGTTCTGTATGATATTCACTATTAGAATAGCAAAATTAGACTATGTTCCATGAAAATTTTATCACAATGGAAATCGTTATTCAATTACGCTTCTTCATTTTTCCCGTAATTTAAAATAGCTTCCACTCTTTGCGGGTCATGAACTTCTTTTGCAGCAGGATCATTAACAGAGACAACTTTTATGTCCGTATTTAATGGTCCCTCATAGTCCTGAACCTTTACTTTACAATAGCCTTTTTCAGGGCTAGGGGTAATTTCCAGAATAGCCTTGCCAGCGTATAGGTCATAAATTTTTTCTTCATCCTTCTCCGTTAATTCCCATGGCTCTGAAATAGATTCTACTGGAGCAGTATTGGTCTTTTGCACTTGAACTTGTGAGGTCTCTGGTGGGCATTGCGTGGTTCCAAAGCTACCTAACTTTTTTGCTAATTTGTCTACCTGCTTAATTACTTCAGATAAGGCAATGATAATAACGCCATCCCTCGTTGTATAAAACATCGTTTGGAGAAAGTATGTCCATTCAAATGGAGGATTCATGCCTCCCTGATGATATGGCAGCATATAATTTGCTTCTCGATAAGCGGTATAAGTACCAAAAACAATCATCACAATACCTATATAAAATAATATCGTTGCAACTATATTTCTCCCTTTAATATTAATTCCCCCTTATACTTATCTACATATCATTTTACATTTTCTCTATCTATTTTTATAGTGAAAGTAGGAAATTTATTCAGAACAGGTGTGTTTACAGATGAAGAAAAAAGTAATTGTTGTCGGTGCTGGTATCTTAGGTGCAAGTACCGCATATTTTTTAGCAAAAGAAGGGACAGAGGTAATCGTCGTCGACCGGCATGATGATGGTCAAGCAACTGATGCCGGTGCTGGTATGATTTGCCCATGGACCTCGAAGCGCAGAAATAAAGCATGGTATCGATTAGCAAAAGCAGGCGCACGTATGTATCAGACTCTTGCAGAAGACCTCGCGAGTGAGGGGGAAACAGATATTGGATATGCCCAAGTAGGTGCGATTAGTTTACATAAGGATGACGAAAAAATAAAAGAAATGCATGATATTGCGGTAAAGCGCAGAGAAGATGCGCCGGAAATTGGGGAGGTTAACATACTAGACGAGGATCAAACGAAGGAAATGTTCCCATTTTTAGCAGATGGATTTAAGTCCGTATATATTTCAGGTGCGGCTAGAGTAGATGGGAGGAAAATGAGGGATGCCCTGATCCGATCTGCCAAAAAACATGGAGCAATCGTAAGGAAAGGCGATGCAAGTCTTATTCATGAGAATTCCCGAGTTATCGGAGTTTCTGTGGATGGTGAAGTGCTTCATGCAGATATTGTTCTTGCGGCAACTGGTGTATGGATGGATTCGCTGCTGAAACCACTTGGAATCAATTTCCGTGTTGATTCACAAAAGGGGCAGGTCCTTCATGTCAATCTGCCCAACCACGATCAATATAATTGGCCAGTCGTTATGCCTCCAACCGGACAGTATATCCTTTCCTTTGACGACAGAATGGTTATCGGAAGCACACATGAAAATAAGAAGGGCTTTGATTACACAGCAACGATAGGTGGGATGTATGAGCTTCTTAGCAAACTTGCACCCATTGCTCCTGGTCTTATGGACTGTACACTATTGGAATCAAGAGTTGGATTTCGCCCATTCACACCGGAGTATCTTCCTATGATTGGAAAAATCCCTGATTATGAAGGATTGCTGGTAGCAAACGGACTAGGCTCTTCCGGTTTAACAACAGGACCATATTTCGGAATGCAGCTCGCAAAATTAGCTCTTGGGCAAGAACTTGATATTGATTTAGCTGATTATGATATAAAAGGCGCATTGAAATAGGTAAGAAGCAGAGTTAAACTTTTAAATCTAACTCTGCTTGACTTCTGTCAAGAAGGTTAGAAACATGGCACTTTAGTAATTCACTCATTTCACTAACAAAAAAAGGCAGCTCACCCCCAAGGTGATAACTGCCTTTTTCTAATTTTGACCTGTGGCTTTCGTAAAGCCGCCTATTTTATCTTTTAATTGCATACTTTCTCCGTTTAATCCGGTGTACACAACTTGAATGCCGTTCTGCTCAAACTTTGATTCAATTTTATCCAAAGCTCCAATTGCTGAATCATCCCAAAGGTGGGCTTGGGTTAAATCAATTTCAACCAGATTCATAGAATCAGTAAAAGTAAATTGTTTAGAGAAATCACTAACTGATGCAAAAAACAATTGGCCTTCTATACGATAGATACGTTTTTGCCCTCGTAAATCTACTTCTTCCGTAACTTTAACTTTCGAAATCTTAGCTGCAAAGAAGATGGCACTTAAAAACACACCAGCTAAGACCCCTTTCGATAAGTCTTGCGTGATAAGCACAATTCCAACTGTTGCCACCATTACAATGGCATCTGTAACTGGGATTTTATGCAGAGTTCTTAGTGAAGTCCAATCAAAAGTACTGATAGAAACCATGATCATAACGCCGACAAGTGCTGCCATTGGAATTTGTACCACTAACCCTCCAAGCACTACGATTAAGAACATTAAAAAGCTACCTGCTACCAGAGCAGATAAACGTCCTCTACCACCAGACTTTACGTTAATAACAGATTGGCCAATCATGGCACAACCAGCCATTCCGCCAAAGAATCCGGCTACAATATTCGCAATCCCCTGTCCTCTAGCTTCTTTATTTTTATTGCTTTCTGTATCCGTCATATCGTCCACAATGTTAGAGGTTAATAACGTTTCAAGTAAACCTACTAATGCTAAGGATAGTGAGTAAGGAAAAATAATCATTAATGTCTCTATGTTGAAAGGAACATTTGGTATAAGGAAGACCGGTAATTGCTGAGATAATTCTCCCATATCACCGACCGTTCTTACTCCTAGATTCGCTGAAATTGCAATGATGGTTACTACTATAATTGCAACCAAAGTAGATGGAACAGCAGTAGTGATCTTAGGAAATAGATAGATAATAGCTAATGTCAGTGCTACCAGGGCGTACATCACCCAAGTTTCTCCAACAAAATGCGTCAATTGTGCCATAAAGATGGTAATCGCTAAGGCATTAACAAACCCGACCATCACCGAACGTGGAACGAATTTAATTAAGTCCGCCAATTTCAATACACCAAATAGGATTTGAAGAATCCCAGTTAAAATGGTAGCTGCCAGTAGATATTCTAATCCATGCTGTGCAACTAAGTTAACCATTAACATCGCCATAGCACCTGTTGCAGCAGATATCATTCCCGGACGACCTCCGACAAATGCAATCACTACAGCAATACAAAACGATGCATACAATCCAACCATTGGATCCACACCAGCAATAATGGAGAAGGCAATCGCTTCAGGTATTAATGCTAAGGCAACAACTAGCCCTGCAAGAATATCTCCTTTGACATTGCCAAACCATTCTCTTCTAAGTTGTTCTATATTCAAGTGTTTCCCTCTTTCTATTTTATTTTATCAAGCTAGCTTTAAGCTTGAGCCGTCAAAGACCATCAAATGATAACATAATGCTTGACTTTTTCAAAACCCAAAGAAAGCGGAAACACCAATGATAGACACTTTTTTCCTTCGTTTTACTGCTTATCTCTGTCTATTTAAGGATCTGCACCAGATTAACCATTAGAAGAATATTCAAACTCTTACTACCTCATTTGTTTTACTGTTTGAAAAGCATTTTTTAATAATTTCGGGTATGGGATAGACTTTGTATGGAGGGTATCCAACTGAGTGATAAGCGATGCGGCTATATATTCAGGAAAATAAATAAGTTCTTGTAGAGCTATATTAGTATTCTCTCCAATTGGAAGGAACAAGCCAGCTATCATTTCTCCTTCTTTTGGAAAATGATGATTATGAATGGGAATAATAGATACATGTACATCTTTCTTAAGAACATCATAGGTGACAAAAACTTTGCCACTCCTGCTATCAGCTTTACTAACTAGATAAAAACTGTGCTTTACTCTTTCCCAACCTATTAGTATTTCTTTTACTTTTTCTCTTTTCTTTTCTAACTCCGCTCTTTTATACTGGAAGTATTGCTGATATATGGTTGGTTGAGAGTCCCCGTTTTGCGAACAGAAAATATACCAATAGAATAGTTGTCTGAAAACAGTTCTCTCAAGTTCTCTGCATATATCCATTCTTTCCATTTGTTTTTCTGCTTCAGTTAGAATTACTGAACTATAACGATGGATTGCAAAATCAACGACATCATCTAATATATCAAACAATTCTTCATGTAAGGCATTTGGAAAATATAAAACTCTGCTCATGATTTACCTCCTCTACTCTCTCATCTTATTGATGAAACTTAGGAGTGTAAAATAGACAAAATGCTGATTTCATATAGGTTCCTTACCGAAAATCAAGCTTTCACTAGGGGAAAAACACCTTATAGTACATCCAAAGTATTTCATACTATCATTTCTAATATAATGCTACATTTAAAATAACTTCATAATCATAGGAGGTTCCATTATGTCTAAAAAATTGATTCTCGCTTCTTCATCCCCAAGAAGACAGGAGCTTTTATCTCAAGTAAAGATTCCTTTTCAAATTCGCAAACCAAATATTGATGAATCACAAATAGATACCAACAATCCAATCGATAAAGTACAACAATTGGCAGCTCTGAAAGGGCAAGCTGTAGAAATGAAAGAAGCAAATGAAGTTATTTTATCTGCAGATACGGTAGTGGCTTTTCAAAATAGAATTTTCGAAAAGCCAAAGAATCATCAAGATGCCTATGAAATGCTTAAAGCTTTAAGTGGATGCGTCCATGAGGTCTATTCAGGAATCATGATTCGTTCATTAGATAGAGAGGAAATGATCGTCGAATGTACCAATGTCGAATTTTGGCCTCTGACGGATGAAGAAATCCAGTGGTACTTGTCAACAAAGGAACCCTTTGACAAGGCAGGTTCCTATGGCATACAGGGGATTGGCTCTACGTTTGTAAAGAAGATTACTGGTGATTACTATAATGTTGTTGGCTTGCCACTTTCCAGAGTAGTAAGGTCACTGCGAGAATTTGGTATCTATTCGGAAGGAAACTGACAATCCTTTAGAATAGGAAGAATGCCATTTAGAAAAACTACCTAACGAACATTTTCAACTGTAGTTAGATCATTTTTCATTCACCTTCGTTCTCTTTTGTTTTAATAACCCTTTAAAAGGGTAAGTAATTTAAAGCGTGAGTCGAAAGGTGAGTGATATATTGAGCGATATTTATGATTTTATTGGGATAGGCATTGGTCCTTTTAATCTAAGTCTTGCTGCTTTAACAGAGGACATGGCTGACTTAAATAGCATATTCTTTGAAGAAACATCAAAAATGGAATGGCATCCCGGTATGTTAATTGAGGGGACCAATCTGCAGGTTCCATTTTTAGCAGATCTCGTTACATTTGCTGACCCTACCAGCCCATTTAGTTATCTAAACTACTTACATAAGCATAAACGGTTATATCCTTTTTTCTTTTATCATAATATGGAAGTTCCGAGGCATGAATATAATGATTACTTACAATGGGCGGCAGGGCAAATAGACCGGCTTCATTTTGGAAAAAGAGTAGTAGATGTATGGGATGAAGAGGATCATTACAAGGTCAGGGTGCTTGATTTGGATGCAGAGGAAACGGAAGAGTATCTAACGAAGCATATAGTCATGGCAACAGGCAGTGAGCCTCTTATTTTAGAGAATATGCATGGATTTCCACATAAAGATGTCTTGCACACAAGCCGTTATCTCTATGAGAAAGAAGCCTTATTGAAGGCAGACCATATTACCATTGTTGGATCAGGCCAGAGTGCTGCGGAAATTTTCTACGATTTATTGGAGGAGCGGGAAAACAAAGAATTTCTTCTTACATGGTTAACACGCTCTGAGGGAATCTTTCAGTTGGAGTCAGCGAAGCTTGGGCAGGAATTCTTTTCGCCAGATTACGTTAATTATTTTCACCAATTGCCATTTAAAAAGCGAAATCAAGCATTAGAAACTCTAGAACCGTTACGGAATGGAATTGATTATGAGACATTAAATGGGATCTATGAGCTGCTTTATCATTATTCGATTGGTGGAAAAGACCCAAAAGTGACCATCCAGCCTCTGGTAGAAGTAAATAATATAGAAAGAGATAAGGAAGCGTATAATCTATCCTGCCGTCAATGGCAAGCAGAGAAAGATTTTAACTATCATACGGAGAAGGTCATCTTAGCTACTGGCTATAAGCCACATATCCCCGACTGGTTTATGAAACGTTACAAAAATAAAGTAGAATGGGAGGATGAGCTGATGTTTAACGTATCGAGACACTATGAACTCGTTTTTAAGAAAGAACGTGCGAATCGCTTTTATGTTGTCACAAATATAGAGCATTCTCATGGAACAGCAGCTACTAATTTAGGTTTGTCTGTACAGCGGAATATGGAAATTATCAACCATCTTACTGGCGAGAAGCGATTTGATACCGACGGCCCTTTCGTTTTTCAGCAGTTTGAGTAAATATAGTGAAGGAAGAGCTATTTCGAAAAGTGCTGAGGTATATTTGCTCTGCTACGGGCATCGTCAGGTGTTGTCGGTAGCAGGGTTAATCACCGAGAAATCTTAGGGACGATTCTCGTTACACGAGAATCGTCTATTTTTATGAACGGTTTCTTCGGTATCTTTCTTTACCGCCCGTCATTTCATTTAGTTGTTCCTTGTTTTTATTCTTTTTCTTTTTACCTTTACTCATCTTAACCCCTCCTTCTTGTTTAGTTTGAACTTAAATAATATATTCATGTATGAAGAACAAATCTCAGCATCCACAAGCTAGAACTCTCCGTCCATTTTGATATTTTTACATTCATACTTCTTGCCGATTTCTCATTTCTTGTCTAAACTTGATTTATATAGTAATATATCTGATTATTATCTATTTTGAAAATGGAGAGGAGCTCCTTAAATTGAATCATCCAAAACTGCAAATCATTTTACGAATATTAATGGTACTTATTTTAACAGTTATCGGAGTATTTCTTCTTTATCAATTTTTAAGGCTTACCTATCCATTTCTCATTGCCATGCTTTTTGCATTTCTAATCAACCCAGTTGTTCAACTGTTAGAAAAATATATTCGATTCCCACGCCCACTGGCTGTACTCACAAGTCTGCTTCTGCTGTTTGTAATTGTTGGTGGTATTGCAACCTATGGAATTATAAAAATTATTCAAGGGTTCCGTTATTTATCCGAAATGGTCCCAAACCAGATCGAACAAATTTCTTCTGCTATTCAGAAATACTTCAATGAATACATACTGCCACTGTGGAATCAAGGAGAAGGCTTTATGAATAACCTGGAATCTTCCCAACAGCAAGCGCTTCAAGAAGGAATACAGTTAATTGGAACAAACCTTGCTTCCGTACTGGGTAACCTAGGGCAAGCAATAGCCAATGGCCTTTCCTCTTTTGTAGGTGCACTTCCAATCACATTCACTGTCATTATTTTTACGATTCTTGCTATCTATTTTATCAGTAAGGATTGGAATAAATATAAAGCCAGTCTAAAGAAAAAATTACCATCCATCATTCAAGAACAAACCTATGATGTTCTAAAAGACTTAAAAATGAAAGTATTTGGCTTTTTAAAATCGCAAATTATTCTAATGAGTTTAACTGCATTTGTTTGCTTAATTGGACTGTTTGTTTTGAGAGTCGATTATGTACTAACCCTTGCTGTTATTCTTGGATTACTTGAACTTCTACCTTATGTAGGACCGGGTCTGGTCTTAATTCCGTGGGCTGTCTATGTGATTTTTACTGGAGATATTTTCCTCGGCATTGGATTATTTATCCTTTATGCATGTACTGTAACGGTCCGCCAGATTTCAGAGCCTAAAGTACTGTCTTCTACATTAAAATTAAATCCGTTAGCGATTCTTATTTCCTTTTTTGTCGGATTACAATGGTTTGGATTACTCGGGCTTGCTATTGGACCAATATTGCTTGTTATCCTTATTTCCCTTTACGAGGCGAGAATATTTGATGGAATATGGGAGTATATAAAGGGCTAAAAGAATGAATAGCTAGAAAGAAGGCTTATAATGGACAAAACAATTCATAAGCAAGTTACTTATCAGGAAGAAAACAAAACCTTATACCAAATTCTTTTTCTTATAGGTCTTTGTCATCTTTTAAATGATTCACTGCAAGCGGTCATTCCAGCTATGTTTCCCATCTTAGAAAACTCGATGGGGCTATCGTTTACTCAGCTAGGACTTATTGCTTTTACCTTAAATATGGTTTCATCTGTCATGCAGCCGCTAGTCGGTACCTATACGGATAAACACCCGATTCCTTTCGCTCTGCCAATTGGCTTAGCAAGTAGTATGGTTGGTATGCTTGGATTGGCATTAGCTCCCAACTTCTGGTTGATTCTAGTATCTGTCATTTTTATTGGGCTTGGCTCAGCCGTTTTTCACCCAGAAGGCTCCCGCGTAGCCTATCTAGCTGCGGGAAACAAAAGAGGACTTGCTCAATCGATTTATCAAGTTGGTGGAAATTCTGGGCAAGCGCTCGCCCCCCTGATTACTGCCTTAATTCTGGTTCCTTTAGGGCAAAAAGGGGCACTTTGGTTTACCATCATCGCAGCCATAGCAGTAGGTATTCTTACATATATTGCTAGGTGGTACGCTGGACAACTGCAATCTATAGCTAGTAAAAAGAAACAGACTACCAGCAGGCAGCTTGACAAAGCCATGTCAAAAGCGATTAAAAGCGCACTTCTTGTTCTTATTTTCATCGTGTTTGCTCGTTCCTGGTATGGTGCTGCTATTTCAAACTTTTACGCTTTTTATGCAATTGACAACTATAACCTTACGATTGCCAATTCACAAGTTTACATCTTTATCTTCCTTGCGATGGGGGCAGTGGGGACATTTTTAGGTGGTCCTTTAGCAGATCGATTTGGTAGAAGAAATATTATATTATTCTCTTTTGTAGGTGCAAGCCCGTTAGCTATTCTATTGCCATATGTCGGTTCTGAGTTTGCTATGGTGCTTCTAGCAGTAATTGGAGTAATCTCCATGTCGAGTTTTTCCGTTACCGTTGTTTATGCACAAGAACTTGTTCCTGGAAAGATCGGTACTATGTCTGGCCTCATTGTTGGTTTAGCTTTCGGGATGGGCGCAATTGGCTCCGTAGCGTTAGGTTCCTTTATCGACAGCTTCGGACTAACAGAAACAATGATTATGGCTTCTTTTCTTCCACTATTAGGATTTCTTACTCTTTTATTACCAACAGACGAAAGAATTCAAACATGGTATAAATAAAAGTGCAAAGGCGGAAGCACCCGGGTAGCGACTTACGGAGGTGAGAGAAGTCTCGCTACAGCTTTAGCGCTGGAGCTGGATGTGGCCGTTCTTCAAGCAAAAGTTATACATAGATAAAGTAATTTATAATTTTCTTAGCAATAATAAAAGCGGTCCGTGATATAACCACAAAACCGCTTTTTGTTTATTCTTCTTGCCCATCTGCTTCCCATTTTGCTACTTCTTCGCGCACCATTGGGGCAACTTCTTTTCCTAGCAATTCAATTGCCTTCATCACATCTGCATGAGGCATAGAGCCCACAGGAACATGAAGCATAAAGCGTGTAATACCGACATTTTTCCGTAAAAAGATGATTTTCTCCGCAACGGTTTCTACGTCCCCTACATATAAAGCACCTTCCAAGCTCCGTGCTTGATCAAAGGTTGTTCTAGTGTATGGCCCCCAACCACGCTCTTTTCCTAATACATTCATTGCTTGCTGTGTTGGTGGGAAGAATTTTTCTGCTGCGATTTCCGTCGTTTCTGCAACAAATCCGTGAGAGTGTGATGCTACAGTCAGCTTAGAAGGATCATGACCATTCCTTTCTGCAGCACGTTTATATAACTTCACAAGTGGTGCAAATTGCAATGGGCTCCCCCCGATAATTGCCAAAACAAGTGGAAGACCAAGCAACCCTGCCCTCGCAACTGACTCAGGTGTGCCTCCACTCGCTATCCATACAGGTAATGTTTCCTGAACTGGACGTGGATAAACCCCTCGATTTTGAATCGCTGGACGGTGCTTACCACCACTCCAGCTAACTATTTCGTTTTGACATATGTTTAACAGCAAGTCTAGCTTCTCATCAAATAGGTCGTTATAATCATTTAAATCATAGCCAAAAAGCGGGAACGACTCAATGAAAGAACCCCGCCCTGCCATAATCTCTGCACGTCCATTGGAGATGGCATCCACTGTAGCGAAATCCTGAAAAACCCTTACTGGGTCGGCAGAAGATAATACCGTAACCGCACTTGTTAATCGTATCTGTTTGGTTTGAGATGCAGCAGCAGCGAGAATAATTGCTGGGGCAGAAGCCGCATAATCTTTGCGATGATGCTCTCCCACACCAAACACGTCCAACCCTACCTCATCAGCTAATACAATTTCTTCAACAACCTCGCGTATTCGTTCGGCGTGGCTAATCACTTTTCCTGTATGTACATCAGGAGTGGTTTCTACAAAAGTTGTAATCCCTAGTTCCATTTTACTGCCTCCTTTAGAGCCGGTATGAATGTTATGTATTTCGTCTCTATCTTAGTTTATTTCAAGGTCTTTTGGAAGAGAATTGCATTGGCTCCTTCCTGGTTTACAGTTCAAATCGTTTCTGATACAATAGAAACTAATTAAATAAGGTTATCAAGAGTGAACGAGAGTACTGGCTCACTGACTTCACAGCAACCTGCCACCCGAGGCAAGGTGCTCCTACCAGCAAAGCATTTGCTTTGGATGATAATGATCGGCATAAGCTCTTTGTTGCATCCTTGCAACAAAGAGCTTTTTTCGTTCCCGTTCTTGACTGCCTTAAGAAATGTTATAAGGAGGAATTAAAATGAATACAACAGGAGCAGTAAGAGGTATCCTGTCCAGAAATCTGAGCAACGAAGATTATTTATATGGTGTGGTTAAAACGATTAAAAAACAGCTTAGAGAGTGGAATCCAAACTATGAAGTGGAGTTTGTAAAAAAAGAAGCTTATGAGTTGATCATCAAAAATGAAGGAGCAACCTATAGAATAGTTATAAGTGAAGAAGAACTAGATACCCTCCAAAAACTATCCCCCTATTCCCTTGATCGCAGAATTTGGTCTGATTTAGAACAACAAGGTTTGGAAATCATTAGAGGAAAAGGGAATTATATCGACAATGTATTTAAATAATATGAAAAGTAACTAAAGTTAAAAAAATAAGCTTGACTTACTCTATAAAACCTATTAATGTATAAATTAATAAAATAATTGTGAAAACTCTTATCCAGAGAGGTGGAGGGACTGGCCCTTTGAAGCCTCGGCAGCAGACTTAGAAAGTACTGTGCCAATTCCAGAAAGTTTTACTTGAAGATAAGAAGAGTGACTAATGATGATACATCATCCCCTCTTCTTATTCATGGAAGAGGGGATTTTTGATTTAGTGTCTTTCGCAATTAAAATATCAAATGGAGAGGGAGAAAAACATGACAAAGACATTAGTAAAAGCACCGTTTCGTGCGGATCATGTGGGCAGCTTACTACGACCAGAAAGTATTCATAAAGCAAGAAAGGATTTTCAAGAAGGGAAAATCTCAGCGGAACAGCTTCATGAAATTGAAACAAAAGAAATAAAGCGCATAGTAGATAAACAAATTGAAGTTGGTTTACAGGCTGTAACAGACGGGGAGTTCCGCCGCAGATTCTGGCATACTGATTTCCTGGAACACCTAAATGGCGTGGAAGGCTATGTTCCAGAACAAGGCTATCAATTCGTTGGAGTAGAAACAGAAAAATATAATATTCGCGTCACTGGAAAGATTTCATTTAACCCAGATCACCCTTTTGTTAAAGACTTTATCGAGTTTCGAGAGATTGTCGGAGATCGAGCCGTAGCCAAGCAAACTATCCCGAGTCCAAATCAATTATTTAACGCCGGAGTACGTAACTTAGATATCTATCCTGATATTGAGGAGTACGCAAAGGACATTATTCAAGCGTACCGAGACGCAATTCGAGCATTTTACGATGCTGGATGCCGTTACCTTCAGTTAGATGACGTCTATATTGCTGGTCTTTGCGCACCAAATATCCCTTTCAATGATAGTGGGTATTCCAGAGAACAGCTAATACACCTTGCACTGCAGGTTGCTAATGGTGTATTAGAGGACCAGCCTGATGACTTAACCATCACAACTCATTTATGCCGTGGAAATTATCAATCAAAATGGGCTTTTGAGGGGACTTATGATAAAATTGCCCCTTCCTTCTTTGCTAATGAAAAAGTAGATGGGTTCTTTTTAGAATATGACGATGAGCGTTCTGGTGATTTTAAACCATTAAATTATATTCCAAAAGGCGGGCCACAAGTAGTGCTTGGTGTTTTTACCTCCAAATCGGGTGAGCTTGAAGACAAAGAAGTCATCAAAGCCCGTGTTGAGCAAGCGGCAAAATACGTACCACTGGATCAGCTTTGCATTAGTCCACAGTGTGGATTCGCTTCAACACACCATGGAAATATTCTAACAGAGGAAGAACAATGGGAGAAACTTAAGCAGATTGTTGACCTTTCGAAGGAGATTTGGGGATCAAACTAACAAATTCAATAATGAAAAAAGAGATCGTTCTCATTTCTATGAACGATCAATATACCATAATCTGACATTCGTTCTTCCTCCTTTTTAAGCTATACATTTTAGCTAAAGTAAGGTTTAGGCACCAAGTCTAATAATAACAAAAATGACCTTTCCAAAGAGAGGTCATTTTTTATCCTGCTAAAAGCTATTCCTTTACTCCCGACTTACTCATACGATTTGCTAGCAATGTAATTACAAACGACAATATCAATGAAGCAAGCATGGCAATTACAAAGCCTAAGGCATTATTGGATAGGAATGGTGCGGCAAAGGTAGGTAAGTAAGCCGTTCCTCTGACATCAAAGAGCCCAACTAATGCTCCACCCACACCTGCAGAAATAATTGCACCAGCGAAAACCATCTTATTTGAAAACATAAACGGATATGCAGCTTCTACAAATGTACCAAATCCCATGTTTACTAAGAACCCAGGTGTTGCTGCTGCAGCTTCCCCTTTGTCTCTTGGTGAAACTATATTTGCCAAGTTTATCCCTGCAGATACAAGAACTAAGCCAACCATATCAATTGCTCCCAGGAAGCTCGCACCGGTTTTCTCCATTTCAAGTAATACAATAGGCAGGATTGCAGCATGGTAAACACCCCCAAGAATCGCTGGCCAAATAAGTAACCCACCTAATAGCCCTGCAAGAACTGGGTTGAAATCTATCGTTGCTTCAATTGCTAATTTAATTCCATCACCGATATATAAGGCTATTGGAGCAAATAAATAATAAACTGCCATCCCTGAAATTAAACCAGCTAATCCTCCTGCAACAATATTGACTGTCGTCATTGGAAATTTCCACTGAATCGTTTTATAAAAGAAGAATTGGACAAGTAACCCCGCTAATATACCACCAATAATTCCTCCAATAATTCCACCATTAACAGATAATACACCAGCAACAACGCCAGCAACAATCGATACTTCTTCCAGATTGGATACCTGTTTTGCTGCAATTACAGCAATGATGATAGGTAATGCTTGTACGATGATATCAAAAACAGATTGAAGACCTGATAATGCTGGTATTTTGCTCAATGCCAGAACAATGGCCATTGCAATAAATCCTGGCAATGCCGAGACCATGATTCCTCGTAGATTAATATTCTTCCAAATACTTTTCTCTTGTGGTGAAGCTTGTTCACTCACCGTTCCAATTACTGGTTTATATTTCATTCCCCAATGCTTAGCAAGGGACGTCATAAACGATATCGCTCTTGTACGATTCGTAGTTCCAGTTGTCCCAGACTGGGCAATAACATTCGCTCCCTTAGAGCTAATGGTCGCCATGGAAGTACCACCTGTACCAACGATTGGAATCTGCTTCTCTATTGCAGCTGCAATCGTTTCCTTATTGGCTCCAGACGGATCAGCACTCATCACAATTAATGCCTCTACTTCTCCTTTTCGTATTCTCTCAGCAAGCTTCATATCCTCACTTTTAGCCGCTTCGTTTATTTGCGATAAAGAAGATGTATTTGTTTTTACAGGCTGTCCCATTTCGTTTGCATAATACATTGCTGCATTCGTAGTATTCTTGGCAGCATCCATTGATGACTCTGCAGCAATAAACTGAATGGCTGCAATTTCTGTTCCTGCTGCCTCGCTTTGTGTCAAAATTTCCTGAAGTAATTTATCTGGATTTCTGCCACCTAGATTAAATAAATTTCCCCCACTGCTGCCGATAATCGCTATCTTTCTCACTTTTTTCTCTCCTCTGATGTTTCCAAACGATTCTATAATTTATCATTTTACCACAGTAAAGCGATAAAGTCATGAAGTATTTTCACTACCTAATAAGCCTACTGGAGTGCAGAAAAAAATGGAAGAATAAAAAGAGAATTGGTATTACCCAACCCTCTTTTTATTCCTCCATTACGAAAAGAGCTTTCTTTTTATATGTAAATAATTTTCAATCTCATAAATTAAGTAAAATAAATTTGCTCTTATTTCAAATTCTTCTCTCGTCTTAGGCAAATCGGTTTCGCGAATGGCGGCCATACATTCTTCTAATTTATTTAAGGAAGCTTCTGTTGTATTTCCGGAATGCACATTTTCACTTAAATATTCAAGAAAATCGGCAAACATTTCCTTCTGTTTGACATTCATTCCAACGCCAGACACTTTCGATACAATTTTAATCATACGTTTTAGTAAGTCTAATTGGTTCTCTCTCATCTCGAGATAATAATAATCCTTATTTTGTTTTCTCATGATATGATTTTCAACATCCTGAATGGCAATGCCCTTGGATACATTAATAATTTCCTCTACCTGAAATAGTTCTTTTCCATCCCAATCCCGTTCACTATCTCGCAAATGAGCGGAGAATTCGTATAGAATAACTCCGAACTTATCCTCGATCTCCTTCTTATATGTTTCGATATCTCGCTTATAGTTTGGCATAAAGCTATTAACAAGTAATGCAATGCCCATTCCTATTAAGATAATGTAGAACTCATTTAAAAAGACATCTAACGTGAAAGCCGTCACCGTGTATACATGCAAAACAACAACCATACTAGTTACAAAGCCGCCTTGAATACGGGCTTTCACAAGGAGTGGAACAAACAGCAGTATAAATACAGAAAAAACAATCGGGTTGTAACCAAAAATCTCAAAGAATATGCCCCCAAGAACCAAGGATAAAAGGGAAGCGAAAAACTTTTTCTGTATTGTATTTAACGTCTTTCTTTTCGTCTTCTCAATACACATAATAACGATTATTGCTGCGAATGTAGCAAATTCTAATTGCAATAAACTGGCAATCCAGATCGCAAGCCCAGCCCCAATAGCTGTCTTTAACGTCCGGTAGCCCATACCTATCATATTAAGCACCATCCTATTATCTAATATATAAATAGTTGCATATATTTTGGAATCACGCAAGAAATGTTCTAACTCTATAGGTCTTTTGTTATCGGCAAAAACCATACTTTTCTACCAAATCTTTCTTTTTTCGTAAATTAGCTGTTTGATAATTGGAAGGTGGGGAATGAAATAGTTAGAAATAGAAAAGGAGAGGATTACATGAACGAATTAGAAAATTCATTTCAGCACATGCTGAATAACATTATCCAAGCAATACCAAACGTTATTGCTGCACTATTACTTCTACTATTAGCATGGGTTGTAGCAATTATTGCAAAAAATATCGTACAAAAACTATTTGTTAAAATAGGTGTTCATAAGGCATTAAGCAGGACTTCTTTAGTCAAGGATGATGTCCATGGTAAAAGTATTCTGGAAAATGTCGGGAAAATAGTATATTTCCTAGTATTTATTCTATTCCTGCCAGCAATTCTGGATGCCTTAAGTATGGATTCGGTGTCTGAACCTATCTCAAATATGATGAACAAGCTACTTGGATTTATTCCTAACCTAATTGCGGCGGCTCTCATCTTAATCATAGGTATTTTCTTAGCTAAAGTTATTAAAGATCTATTTGTAAAATTCTTTCAAAGTTTAAACTTAGATAGATGGTTTAATAAAGTCCATCCTAACAACGCTGGAGGTATTCAAGCACAAGCAACTCTTTCTTCGGTTCTGGGCAATATCATTTACATTCTAATTTTAATTCCAATCATCACCATTGCATTGGAAGCATTAAATATTCAAACGATCTCAGAACCTATTCAAGCGGTATTAAACGATGTACTAACCATGATTCCCAATATCTTTGTGGCAATTATTCTGGTTATCGTTGGTTATTATCTAGCTAAGCTTCTAGGAAATCTGTTAACAAACTTGTTACATGGAACTGGAATCAATAATATCTATCAATCTCTAGGAATCAATAAGAATGGTACGAAACCAACTCTAGACCTAGCAAAACTATTAGGTACTATTGTACAAGTGTTGATTATCCTATTCTTTACGGTGGAAGCATTAAATGTTCTGCAACTTGAAGTATTGAATACAATTGGTGATGCATTGCTTATTTATCTGCCATTCCTAATAAGTGCCCTAGTTATTCTAGGTGCTGGACTAATCCTGGCAAATTTATTAGAAAACTGGATAAAAACCTATACCAATAGTCCTTTTTCAGCTGCAGTCGTCAAGTGTGTGATTATCGTCTTTGCCGTATTTATGACATTAGATCAATTACAATTCGCGAAATCCATTGTTAACATTGCGTTCCTTCTGATTCTTGGAGGTCTTATGGTTGCCTTTGCTATCTCATTCGGTATTGGTGGGCGCGAATTCGCGAAGAACCAATTAGCTAAGCTAGAAAGGAAAATGAATAAGGATAAGTTTGATCAATAATAAGTAGGGAGGTTTCTTGCCTCCCTATTCTATTGTTCACCAAGCATATCATTTCTAATTAAGGGGATTCCTTTCCTTGACCTCTGATTCGATATGAATCTGAAAGGCTTTAACCACAATGCCATCATCTGCTGGGATAAAGTCAAACTCCGGTAATCGTACAAACCCTAAGTTTTCGTACAATTGGATGGCATCCTCCATAAAATCAGAAGTATGCAAGCCAATCTTCTTATGCCCCCTGTTTCTCGATCGATTTATGCATTCAGATAAAAGTGCTGTTGCAGCACCCTTTCCCCGCATTTCAGAGGATACAGCAAGCATTCGGATTTCGGGATATTCTGAATCACTCTCAAGAATCCCATTGTATAAATCTATCTTAGGCGGGAATACCGCCACGGTCCCAATTATCTCTCCCTCTAATTCAGCTACAATTCGGTCTACTCCCTGCTCTAAATCTGCATCTGATGCTATTTGCTCCTTCAATATTTCCCAGTGCTCTTCAGGAATTTTATGCTCATGTTCTTTATAGGCCGCTAACCTTAGATTCTTAATTGTCCCATGTTCATTTACTTGCGCATCACGTATTCTCATCTTTTATTCTCCCATTCCAAATCCAATTATATTAAACTTATAAACTTACTATGTTTAAAATAATAACTTGAAATGAGTTAAAAGGCTATGAAAAAGATTGAAGTAAAAATGTATAAAAGACAGGACGAATCCTGTCTATCAAGAAAAATTATAATAGTGAAGATAGTAAACTTAGAAGCTGCTTTATCAAAAATAGAATACCAGTTTACTTTTCTATTCCTGCAACTCCAAATCCCCCTGGTCCAGCATGAGTAGTAATCATTGCCCCAGCTTGTATCCACTTAATATTTATAAAGCCACTTTCTTTTGCGATTTCAGTCATTCTATCCATAATCTTTTCATCAAGTCCTTTAGAGAATAATAGATAAAGCTGCTGTTTATCCAGGTTGTATTGGTTGAAGTACGTTTGAAGAATTTTCTCTGTAACGACACTCATTTTACCGCGGTACTTTTTGGTGGAGACTAGTTTTCCCTCTATTAATTCGATGCATGGCTTAATCTTTAACAATGCCCCTCCAAGATATGCAATATTACTCACTCTTCCTCCCGCTTTTAAAAACGCTAGACTCCCAGGAACGAATGCGAGCCTGGACTTAGGCACGATCGCTTTAATTTTATTTGCTAAGTGTTCCGATTCAATCATAGGCTCTCTCTCTAATTCTTGAACGGCATACATGACAATCGCAGCCAATCCGCCTGTCACATTTAAAGCGTCAATTAGGATAATATTATCGAAGCCTTCCGCTGCAATCATGGCATTGTGAAAGGATGATGATGCTTTGGAAGTGTAACCGATATGGATGATTTCACAATTTGGATAATCTTCTCTAATTCTATTAAAAAAATGGATATATTCATGAACATTAGTTGCCGTTGTAGATGGTATCTGATTCGTCCGTTCATGATAAGCATAGATATCCTCCACTGGCAAGGAACCATCTAAATAATCCTTCCCATCCATAATAATATGCATAGGTACAACTTGAACGGCATGTTTTTCAACTAGCTCTTCCGGTAAATCGGCTCCACTCTCCGTTGATAAAATAATCCTTCTCATTCGAGTTCTCCCTTCTTATATAGCGATCATCCTTGATCTTCTCTTGTTTCTATTCTTACTATATAACAAAAAGAGAATTATTTCAGAATTTTATTTTATCTCACAACATCAGGAGGCCTCTAACCTAATATGATTAGCTGATTCATGCTACTGTTTTATCACAGGCTAACTTGCTGTAATACCCTAAAAGAGAAGATTTGAGTAGGATACAAGAATTGTAAGTGAGGGATGCATTTCCCCCCGTCTGATGGAAGTTTCACTTGATTTCTTCCTTCGTGTTATAGTGAGTGGCCAATCTTTTCTTGGCCGATTTTTTATCCGGCGTAATCGGAATATGCTTCAGTGCATTGGCTAATCCATAGGCAGGCATATTTCGGTAGATCGATTCATAACTCCCTTTCTTTATGACATATGTCTCATGATAAACACCAACCGCGTCATTATTGCCTACTTTTTGATTAAATGCACGCCATGCATGAAGATGCTTTTCTCCTTTTGCATAAGCCATAAGGTCCTCCGTAGATTTCCAATATTGAATCATAACCGTTGTTCTTAGTCCAAAATAACTCTCCACCGAAAGAAATCCAAGCTCTTCTTTATGCTGGTATAGTTCTCTGATCATTCCTGGCATAGCCGAGAATACGGGCCACCACTTTCGAACCGCCCGTCTTTTATTAATCCTCATCCCTATTAAGAACACCACTATATCTTCATTGTTTTCCGTTGTATAACTACCTTCAAATATATTTGCTCCCAACGGTACTCCCCCCTACTCCTTTAATTTGTTTGCCGTTGCTTCACACCATTCCATCGCAGCTTTCGTTACTCTTTTTCCATAATCTAACGTAAACAGCCAATACTGTGCATCTGGTAATTCTGATAAACCAGAGGAGATCATCCATTCAATGGATTCATAAGTTACATATCTTTCCTGAAGCTTTTCTTTATAATAAGAAAGATGTTCGATTGTTTTCGCTTTGCTTTGATGCCGACTAAAGAAGATTTTTAACAATACATTATTTTTTTCAACTGGAATTTCTTCCAATGGCTTCTCAAGCCAAGCATAAAAAGCTTCTTTCCCTTTTTCAGTAAGGAAGTATTCTTTTTTATCCGGTTTATCCTCTTGGGAAGCATACTGTACAGTAGCGAGCCCTTCTTCAACAATTTGTTTTAGCGTTGGATAAATTTGTCCATAACTTAGTTTCCAAAAATGATTTAAGCTTTGATCAATAAATTGCTTTATCTGATAACCAGAACGGCAATTAGTAGTGAGGATCCCCATGATTACAAATTTTGTGTGGTTTGTTTTCATACCTTACCCCTATCTAAATGATATATATCTTTAAGATATATTATATACAATAAAAGAGCATATAGTATCTATATGTTTCGAAATTTACAATAAATTAACGAATGGATTTCACTTCACTTGTCCTCTCTGTCAAATCCTTACCACTTCTGTAATTCGTTTCTGTAGACCGGTTCAAGGAAGCTGTGCCATACTAAAAGAAAGGACTATCATGATTCAAAACTTCAAGAAAGGAAGATAAACAATGAAGGCAAATATAACATGGAACGGAAAAGTCGCATTTTCAGGTGATACACCTTCTGGCCACAAAATAAAAATAGACGGGGCAGAACAAATTGGCGGACAAAATGATGGCGCACGGCCAATGGAGCTGCTTTTACATTCTCTTGCTGGATGCACCGGAATTAACGTAATCAATATTTTACAAAAAATGCGCCTGGAGCCAACTTCTTTTCAATTAGAGGCAGATGGGGAACGTGATGAGACTCCACCTAAGAAGTTTACGAGTATCAATCTTCACTTTGAATTAGAGGGTGATTTACCTGAAGACAAAGTGATTCGTGCTATTAAACTTACAAATGAAAAATACTGTTCTGTAGCACATTCATTAAGTACTCCAATTACTTCCACTTATAGTATTAATGGAGTACTAGGGGAAGAGAAACTGAAGCATTAAAAAATGGAACATATAAAAGGTGCCAGCTCTATGCTAATAAGGAGCTGACACCTTTATTTATTAAATATTTTTATTTACAGATGCATCATAAATTGATTCCACCGCTTCTTGTAATGCTGTATTAAATTCCTCATCTGATTGATTGATATTGAGATCTTCACTTAATGCTCTGGAAAAACTTGCAATTAAACCATCATTTTCTTTCAGTTTTGCATTGGCTTCTTCTCTGGAATATCCACCAGATAAAGCGACAACTCGAACTACATTTGGGTGTTCCGTTAGTTCTTTATATTGGTTGGCACGGTCTGGAATCGTCAGTTTTAACATAACAAGGTCGACTTTACTTAATTGGTCCAAGTGTTTTTTAATTTCTTGTTTTAATATAATTTCTGATTGTTCTTTGTCTGTACTATGGATATCTACTTCTGGTTCAATGATTGGGACAAGTCCTTTATTGATAATCTTTTCTGCAATTTCAAACTGCTGATCCACTACTTCTTGGATTCCATCCATGTTCGCTTCCTTAATCACTGAACGCATTTTTGTTCCAAACATTCCACGCTCTTTGGCTCTGTTCAGGGTTTCATTGAGATTATCAATTGGTTTCATTTTCTGAACCCCATTCGAAAGTTCAGCGAGCCCTTTATCTACTTTAAGAAAAGGTACAATTCCTTTTTCCTCTGCTAGATATTCACCCGTGTATCTCCCTTCAACCTGCCGATCCATCGTTTGTTCGAATAGAATAGCACCAATGATATGCTCCGAATCAAAGGCTGGGGAGGTGATTATACGGGTTCTCATCTCATGAACAAGATCAAACATCTCCGCTTCATTTCCATATTGATCTTCAGATACACCATAAGCTTTCAGTGCCTTTGGAGTGCTTCCGCCACTTTGGTCAAGAGCAGCGATAAATCCCTTTCCATTCTTCATTTGTTCTAAGTATTTTTCCTGCAATCATCCCACTCCTTTTAAAGTTTATTTTAATTTTGTTAAATGATGATCTTATGATAAATGTTTTCTAGTTAACGCTTTCCCTTGATTAACTCTTTCTAAACTATTACTCGGTTCTTACTAATCTTTGTCTATTTTATAGTCCTCTTATATACTGAAAGAAATGAATGTGGAGGGGATAGAAAAATGAAATTAGGTGCATTTTCTGTAAGCTTAAATGTGAAAGACATTCATGCATCAAAAGCTTTTTACGAAAAACTTGGTTTTCAAGAATTCGGTGGGGATATTAGTCAAAACTGGCTTATTATGAAGAACGAAGGATGTATTATCGGACTTTTCCAGGGCATGTTTGAGAAGAATATTTTAACCTTTAATCCAGGTTGGAATGAAAGCGCAGAAAATGTCGAATCATTTACTGACATTCGCGACATTCAAAAGGAGCTAAAGGAAAAGGGAGTAAAATTAATAGCAGAAGCAGATGAGTCAAGTGAAGGACCCGCACATCTATTAGTTGAAGACCCAGATGGAAATCAAATTCTGCTTGATCAGCACCGCTAAAGTCAGGCCTTACATATGATTTAGCTCATATTAGAAGCAGGTGGTTCACCTAATAAGCTCATGGGGGGGAAACTCCCCCTTGGTTCTTATCTTTTATGTGAACAAACAAATTCAATTTCAAAATTTCTAGTTTAAAAAGGTAATGGGGCAGCATCGTTTCATTCAAAAAACAGTACTCCCGAACCAGAGTACTGTTTTACTTAACAGGTATTATTCATAAATTCTATCTGCATTTTTGTAACGCATTTTTTCAGATTGTATCGTTTTTTCATCTTTTCTTATTTGTTTATCTTCATCATCAATATTTCTCTTTAGTCCTTGATCTGGGCCGCTTTTCCTTTTCTGTGACATGGCTTTAAATCCTCCCAAGTTACTTATAGTCTTTTTCCGTTTTACTGTCTTTCTAAAATTAATTAAATTTAGGAAAGTAGGTGCAACTGCAATGTGTAGAAAGTTCCTCCAATTACATTGATTATACCTTTACATTCAGACCTCTTTTGCTTTTACTATTACTAAAATTTTAATTAAGCCTTTTTATATAACCAATCAGAGAATATCGTAGTTCTTATGTCCGACGACTGTTTTATCTCCTTCAAACTCTAGGTCAGTATTATTTTCAGTAACCGAAACAATCACCGAATTTTTATAAATCTTTTCTACAACGCCTTTTATTCCGGACTTGAAAGAAATTTCATCACCGATTCCCGCTATTTTATCTATTGCCAACGTATGTCCTCCCTTTATATAGAGTATTCTTTTGACCTAACCTCCATGTGACTTCTTATATAAATTCTCCTATTTTAGGATTTAAATTCCAAGTTTTTAAGAAAGTACTGTAACACCATTCAGGTTACCAAATTATGATTAAAAATCATTTTGTTGGATAATCTAAGGCTTAACTTTGGTCCTGTTTTAACTTAATTACATCAAGCACGTGAATAATATGTAACAGAAACGGAGAGATACTATATGGATAAAAAGGGAAGAAAGTTCCAAGCTGAAAAGGCAGTTGTAGCGCCAGGTGTGGTTCCTGAGGATTCCTTTGGAGAAAAGGCTACGAAATCTGAAATTGATAAAGGTGAATCCACTACTATTACAAGGCTTGCTTATGATGAGTATGATCCCAGTGAATAATAATTAGATATCTAGAATCAAAAATGGGAGTATTTGTTTATCAATGAAGCGTTTTTCGCTGGGCTATTCGCTCTACTTTGCTCTTCATGGCATCGATGAAGTGCTTTTCACTTTCTCTGTTCTCCAATAAGAAACTGATCAAAGCATTTAATAAACTCCCAAAATGCTTTGATCAGTTTTATTAGAAAAAGAAGCTTACCACTCCATTTATTATTTAGTAAACCATACTATTATCATGATAATACTTAAATTCCAATAGATTATTTGCTGGATCGATTAAGAAAAATGTCAAATGCTCCTCCTTTCTGTTTTTAAATCGGACCATTGGCTTACCAAAAAAAGGAAGATCCTTACTGATGGCGAATTCCAAAGCTTGATTATATTCATCCTTATCTAGGAAGGTAACGCCATAATGTCGAGGATACATTTTTGGTTCATCGTCTATATTATCAGGGCTTAAGTGGCAAACAACCTGATCACCAAAAAAGTCAAATGTGACTCTGTCATCATACCTTCTGGCTAGTTTACACCCAAGTTTTTCATAAAAATCAACGGTTTCATCTAGGTCCTTACATGGAATTGCTAAATGGAACACTTTATTTGTTTCTCTCATAATCTTCTCTCTCCTTAAGTTTGTTTATATGTTAAACGTGTCCGAACGTAATCCTAAACGAAGTGATTCCAATGAAATAACATCTGAAAAAGCTATATTCGCTAGATTCACATTCGACCCAATTGATCTAATAAAGAAAGTTTGCATCTTTTTATTGGGAGCTTCAAAAATAAGCTTATCAATTGAAATGCCTGATTCTATAATTTCTTCAAATATATCATTTCTAATATCTCCATTTGCCATGCATATGCCGCTGGTACCACTCTCTCTCGCTTCAGTAATCACCTTGCTTGCTCCAGCCTCAAGATCTTCATGGATATCTTCTACCCATTCGGAAGATTCCTGATTATCAGCTTTAAAATTGTCCTTATTGCCTACTTCACTGAAAACAAAAAATTCTCTCGAAAAGTCTTTAATATACTTCGCCTTTTCCCTGTTGGGGATTGTAACGGTACCATTAGAGATTTCCACATAGCTGCAGTGAAATCTTTGACAAAAGTTAAAGTAGTCCTCTGTCTTGCCTTGGCTTAAATATTTTTCAAAGAGCGTACCACCAAAAAAGAAATCAATGTCATGTTCAATTAAAGCCTCTATTTTATGTTCCAGTAAAGGAGTGATTAGGGAAGTACCCCAACCAAACTTCACAAAATCAATATACACACTTGAACTATGGATGGTGTCTAAAAATAAGTTCAATGGTGCACCATTGTCAATTAATATGGTTAAGCCACTTTCTCTTGGCTTCACGGCCCTTTCGGGTAAAATTAGTCCTGATTCTATCATAAGTTAACCCTCTCAATCATCGGAAACCTACTTAACTTATTTACTTTCATTACAAAATCAGAATGGAGTTCCTTTGTACATAACAAGATATCTTCTTCTTTAAAATTAGGTTCATTCCTATCAAAAAACTTTTGAGCCACAGAAGAGTCTTGTATTCTTTTTATGATTTCATCTATTGTAACGGTGTCTGATCCTTTCAATATACTGTTTATATATTCTGCACAAGCAAGGTCATCGTCTCCAGAAGGATGTGAGGCGATAATATTTACTTTTGATTTTTCTTTTGCGTTATCTTTTATAAAAGTAGCTGTTTGTTTTGCATTTGAAAAACCAGTGACAAACACTTGTTCAGATGATAAGTTGTTTAATGTTGCTCGGACTCCATTAGTAGTCATTTGAACAAGTGTCTTTCCTTTAAGATTTTCACCCTTAATATGATACGGTGAGTTATCTAAATCAAATCCTTCTATCGGCAAACCGCCAACTTCCCCTGCCAGTAAATATTCTGGATGTTTCTCTTTTATTAGTAATGCCTGTTCTACTGTCTCTGCAAGAAATATACGGTAAGCACCTTGTAAAAAGGCATAATGGGCTACCGTAAACGCTCTTATTACATCAATTACAATCGTAATATCTGCAGTTTCCGGAGAAGGTGTCCTTCCTTGATATATATTAACCTGCATTAGCTTTCACCTACACTGTTTAATTATCGTTAAAACCTTTCCTCCTTCCCCTTTCAGTTAGCTATGTTAAGTATATTCGCCTAGGATATTTTGGTTACAATTTAGAATCGTTACTTAGAAAAAACGGCTTTAATAATCCATAGTAAGCGTAAAAACAGCACCAATTCTCCAATTTTAAATTTAGGGCATACACTAAAAGACATCCACTGTATCATGGATGCCTAGTTAAAGGTTTTATATGTCCTGCTTTTAATATACAAACCTTTATAGTTACTAATTCAAAGATTTTTCTCGAGCAGAACATCCTCTTGACGTTTAAGATACCAATTTTCAATTGCTTGCCCATATTCTACAGGAATATCATCCAACGTTTCCATATGGGGAGGATTAGATCGGTTCACCGTTGTAATCGAGGCAACCTGGAAGTACTTTTGCAATCGCGTTTGTGAATAAGTTAATTCAATCACTTTTTTCCTTTTTGTAATAAACATACGACTCGTTAATCCGCCATGCCACCATTGCACTTGATCAGAGGTCACAGCGTATCTCGTATGCATATAATCAAGAATACGATGTAATATAATTACAAATAAGATAACAAGGCTTAATATCCACCAAGCCTGCTGTATTTGGAGAAAATTTGGCTTGAAAATCCCTAAACCAATCGTAGCTAAAATCCATATCCAGCTTGGTCTGCATAATTTCAACCATAATGCTTGTTTTGGCAACCTTTGTAACTCATTGTTTAACTGATAGATTGGCAGAACTTCTTCTATTAGTTGATATGCCTTGTTAAGAGGTAGAAATGGATAAAGAGAATTAACACTTACGGATCCATCTTTATTATCTGTATTGGCCGAGCTAATTAACTTGACTTCCACTAAGCCAAATATCCGCTTAAGCCACGTTTGATGCATTTCAAGACCTTGTATTTTTTCCTTCTCGATCATGAAGGAACTTTCATCTAATACTCCTCGATCTATAAAGATATGCGTAGAATTGGAAGAAATCTCATATTTCCCATAACGAATAAACGTCCTCACTACACCAAATCCAGCAGCAAGCATAGCCGTTAAAACAATTACTCCAACCAGCAGCCCCTTATTGTCAAGTAACACTTGAAAAATTCCTTCAAATAAATCTGTATCTGGCAATAGTGGCCCTATATTTTCTATCAAGCCTAACACAATAGGGATAATTGCCAAGAAACTCAGAGATGTAAAACTGGCTCTCCATAAGTCATTTCTGCTGGGAGTAAAATGAATTACGCGATCTGCAGCCTCCTGTTTTTGCTGTGTACTCTCCGCCGTTTCTGAGGATACTTCCTCTATATTTTGGGGATGATCGCCTGATTGCACCAATTCGACTAAGTAATCCGCTTTTTCCTTAGATAAGACCGGGAATCGTATCGCATCATCATTTCCATCCATGGCCGTTTCCAACGTTAATGAAGTAAGCCCAATAACCTTATGAAAAAAAGTCGTTTTCTTCGTCACGTTTTGTACTTTCGAAAACGGGATAATGCTGGTATGTTTCACAAAAATGCCTTTGTATATGTAAAACGTCTGATCTTTCCATTCATATTTTTCAACAATCCAGGATACAACAATATATACTAAGCTTAGTAACATAGCTATCACAAAAACATATCTTCCATACTCGAACAGCCAGAAAGCCGAATCCCTTTTGATAACAAACAAAAAGAGGGCAATTAAGAAGCTATTTTTAACTAATTGATAGATTTGAAATACCATTGTCAATGGATGATATCTCATGCCTCGTCCACTTCCTTCAGCTTGGCATACTTCGCTAACGTTTGTCTTAAGCTAAGTGCAACCTCTTCTTCTAAGGCAGGGATAGTATGAGATGAACCCATTGTTTCTACTTTGATGGAACGCATATGATATGTTTTCATTATTGGTCCCTGTGTGGTTGTAACCGATTGGATTTTCGTCATCGGAACAATAACCCACTCTTTTCTTAAGATTCCATAACATAGCTGAAGATACTCCTCATTAAATTGATAGCTCCAGCTTTGATAAAAATAGAAAGGTTCAATAAGCGAGTAAATAGTACCAACAATATTAAACAAGACTAAACCAATTAAAATCCAAAAGGCCCATGTTGGCCATGCAAAATAAAAATCGAGCCAAAACAATATCCCAAGCACCACAAATCCCACCATATTCGTAATACTCTCAGAAATCATTCGTACTTTCGGAAAAGCTGGTGATAAACGGTGTTCCAATACTCTATCACTCATAAGTAGTCCCTCACTTTTCTAGTTTCTCTTATTGATTACGGGATACCCTCCATTAAAGTTTCACCTCCTTCAAAAATAACCTAAGAATGGTGTAAAGTTTGTTACACTTTAAGCACCATATTATAACTCCAGCAAAATCTAGCCTCTCTTGCCATTCTAGCGAGGTACCCTTTCTATAGATATTCTTCCGATAGTAAGTAACGACAAAAACCCTAAAAAAATAACAGTTCTTTAAGTTCCACGATACTCATAAAAATAAAAAGAGAGTTGATGAATCGTTACAAGACGTCAAAAGGAAAGCCAGGGAACTTAGATGTCAGTCGAAGTGAGTAATTATTCTTGTTTGGAAACTAAGGGGCTTGGACAAGTTCTCCTCCATTTCTAACACTTTACTATTCTATTCCGTATCTACCTTGAAACTCGGGTGCAAGGAAATAATAAAACAGGGAGGAAATCTTTCTTGGAACTTATTGAACACATGCTGCAGATATTGCTCATTAATATCCTTCTAAGTGGCGATAATGCCATTGTCATTGCGATGGCAAGCAGAAATCTGCCTGAGCATTTACAGGCAAGAGCTATTAAATGGGGAACTTTCGGGGCCATTGGATTACGGATTTTATTTGTTTTTCTTATGATCCATCTTTTGCAAATGCCCTTTATTCAGTTGATTGGTGGTGTTTTGCTTCTAATTGTGGCTTACAAATTACTTGTGGACAAGCATGAAGCAGATAACATTAAGAGCGGTGATTCCCTTCAAGAGGCGGTCACCATTATCATTTTCGCAGATGTTATTATGAGCCTGGATAACGTGCTAGCCATCGCTGCCATTGCAGACAGTGATTTGCTTCTAGTTATAGCTGGCATAATCCTTAGTATTCCCATCATCCTGACCGCTAGCGAACTTATCTTAAAGCTAATACAAAAATATCCAATTATCATTTATGTTGGTTCTGCCCTGCTCGCATGGACTGCAGGTGAGATGATGTTAAAAGATAGACGATTCATCGAATTATTCGAAATGCAGCATCAGTCCGAGCTGCCATTCTTAATTGGATTGACAGTATTAATCTTGATTGTTGGAAGGTTAAAGCGGAGACAGGATGGAAGATATTAAGAAATCGATGACATTGGCTAAGTATAGATTGTCATAGTGGTAAACATGTTCTCTGATTCACCTCCTCTTTAGACATGGAATGAATCTTTTCCATACTTTTATAAATCCTCTAATCCTAGTCGTTAAATTTGCATTCGAGTGTCGTAAAACAAGAGGCTAGAATATATAAAATATACGTATGCTTATTGAATTCTTACTTAAACAATCCTTGTCCTAGGGGAAAACTTGGGCCGTGAAAGCGAAGTAGATTTCCTTAGTCGTGTGTCTCCGCTAGCCCAAAGTTGAACTTTTCTTTGATGTCTTCTTTAACTAATCAGTTTTCACATTTTATCGTCCTTAAATGGACAAGCCGTGCATATAATGTCAGCAGTACACGTTCGTTACAGGGGGAAAAAATATGTTTACTCTTTTAGAAAAAGCTGTGATTGGTATGGCCCTATTACGATTGCTTTCAGGAACAGTTGAAATATTCGCCGCTTATTTAATGATTAAATTTAATGAAGTGGACAAAGCACTCATTATTAACAGTTCTCTTGCCTTTTTTGGACCTTTGATCCTTATCCTAACCACAACCATTGGACTGGTGGGCCTCTCTGATAAATTGTCATTTGGAAAATTCTTTTGGATTTTTCTTGGAGTAGCCTTAATTATTTATGGAATCAAGAAATGATTGTGTTTCCTGGTTTAAAATCATGCTGTAATTTTTCTTGCTCTTACGGTTCATGATACGGTCTAATATTTCTTCCACATACATGGAAAAAGCCGGATTGGTACGCTGACGAGGTCTTGGCAACGGGATGGGCTGGTTTAAATATATTTTCCCGTGGTCAATTAATACGACGCGATCAGAAATTGCTACCGCCTCCTCCACATCATGTGTCACGAGAATCGCTGTAAATTTGCGCTGCTTCCATAATGATTCGATTAATCCCTGCATCTCTAAACGAGTAAGTGCATCAAGTGCTCCTAGTGGTTCATCCAATAGTAATAGAGAGGGATCATGAACCAATGCCCTCGCCAATGCGACCCGTTGTTTTTGTCCACCAGAGAGTTTAGAAGGAAAATCTTGAACACGATCTTTTAATCCAACTTGAGTAAGTGCTTCCATCGCCTTTTGCTTTGAATTGGCAGGCAAGCCTAAGCAGACATTCTCTAACACACGCTTCCATGGAAGAAGTCGGCCATCTTGAAACATCATTCTCGCTTGATCATTCAATCCTTCTAACTGAGTCTCATTAAGATTAATTTCCCCTCCATCGCATCCTTCCAATCCGGCAATTAGTCTAAGAAGTGTACTCTTACCGCATCCGCTTTTCCCAACTATGGAGACAAATTCACCCTCTTTAATTTTTAGATCTAACCCGTTCAACACATTTCGAGCGTCATAGCTCTTCTTAACCGCTTTAATATGAACGTTGATCCCTTTCCCTCCTACCGCTCTCATTTAATTTCCTCCTTTACATCTCCTGTTTCTGTTCCAGTGATTTCATACCAATCAACCTTAACTAACTATTCCATTTTAATAACTTTCTCTCAAAATACCTGGCTATTACATCAGACAGCTTCCCAAACAGTGCATAAATAACAATACTTAATACAATGACATCCATTTGCATAAATTCTCTCGCATTCATTGCCATATAGCCGATGCCCGACTGTGCAGAAATCGTTTCTGCAACAATGAGTGTCAACCACATAACTCCTAATGAAAATCGAATTCCCACTAATATAGATGACATCGCACCAGGTAAAATCACATGCCAAAATAATGCTTTACCTTTCAATCCATAGGCTTTACCCATTTCAATTAAGTTCTTTTCAACTGATTTAATCCCATGATATGTGTTGATATAGACAGGAAATAAAACCCCTAGCGCTACTAGAAAAATTTTGGATGTTTCTCCAATTCCAAACCATAATATGACAAGGGGAATCAATGCTAAATGTGGAATATTACGCAACATTTGAATCGATGTATCAAAAAACAGGTCAGCAAAGCGAAAAATTCCGTTAAAGAGGCCGAATAGAAACCCAATGACACCCCCAATTAAAAACCCTACTAACGCTCTGCTTAAACTAATGGAAATATGATCATATAGTTCCCCAGTAACCATCAGTCCGACAGCAGCTTCCACAATCTGTGATGGGGCAGGCAGTATTCTTTCAGGTATGGCCCCTGTCCAGGAAAGGATTTGCCATCCAATGATTAGTAAGAGAGGGATAAACCATGGCAACAATGTTTCAAGTGAACCTTTTCCCTTTACGCTCCATTTCATATGAAGTACCTCTTTCCTATTTTTCTAACATGACTTCCTTTACATCCAGTTCTTTCGGTATGATTTCCAATTGGTAAAATACATCAGCAATTTCCTGTTGTTCGTTTATAATCTCTTCCGTTATCTCTTCTATCCCATAAACACGTCGTTTCACTGATTTTTCAATCGAGGCTTCGTCAATATTTAGTATCGGGCTTAACATGTCGACGAGTTCCTCATGATGTGAATTAGCCCAGTCTGAAGAATTTTCAATTTCTTCCAAAATAATGTCTACCATATCAGGATGGTTCTCTGCAAAATCAATTGTCGCAACAAAGAAATCCCTGTCTGTCGTTAATCCTTCGCCGCTGACAAGCAGTTTCCCATCTGAATGCAGCTCTGTGGAAGCTGTAAATGGATCCCACACTGCCATGGCATCAATCGTACCTTGTTCAAATGCAACTCTTGCATCACCCGGAGTGAGAAATGCAGGTTCAATATCCGTATAGTGAAGACCAGCTTTCTCCAAGGCTTTCACAATTAAATAATGAGAACTGGATCCTTTTGAAAAACCTACCGTCTTATTTTTTAAGTCTTTTAATTCCTTTATATCCGAATCGTTTGGAACCAGGATGCCGCTCCCTTCATATTTCGAGAACCCGACTCCCACATAAGTAAAAGGCGTATCCGCTGCTTGAGCAAATATTGGTGGTGTATTCCCTGTCCTGCCAAAATCAATGCTTCCTGCGTTCAATGCTTCCACTAATAATGGACCAGCCTGAAATTCTTTCCATTCTACAGAATAGCCCAGCGATTCCATTCGTTCATCCAACGTACCAAGCGATTTCAAGATGACTAATGGTCCATTTTTCTGATATCCAATTGTGATAACTTTCTCCTCCTGAGAATCAGATGAAACAGCACTACTATTCATATTGCAACCAGTGACAAAAACGACTGTCATGAATAGTGCAAGAAGTAATCCAAGTTTCTTATACATGTTGTAATCCTCCCTGTTGGTTTGTTTTTACCCCTGATGTTAGCCTATGTATGAATGAAGCTCAGGTTCCTGTCCTAGATTAATTTGTTATTTATTTTGGAATAAACTCTTGTTTATCAGGAAAACTAAACAGGCAATAAGGAGGGATTTTATGGGCAATTTAAATCAAAAACAACAACAAGAGGAACCTTTTCATTCTGGTGAGGTTTATCATCTTTGGTCTTATTTGTTTCAAATAAAAGGGATTTTAGTGACCATGCAAGTGCTTATTAACCACACCGGTGACCATGATTTAAGAACATTATTAGAAGATCTGATGGAGAGCTGCTTCACTCAGGAGGAACAGCAAGTCGAGGCTATTTTAAAAGAGGCAGGTATTCGTTTGCCTCCCGCTCCACCCGATAGGCCAAATGTGAATGTAGAAGATATTCCGGCAGGTGCACGCTTTAATGACCCAGAAATATTTGTGCTTGTTCAGAAGGAGTTAATGACAGGGAGAGTGCTTTGCAGCTATATTAATGGCCTTTCTATTCATGGGGATATTCGGTCTCTATTTAGTGAGTTTCAATCCCAAAGAGAAGAATATGAACAAAAATTATTAGATATAGCAAAACAAAAAGGCTGGATTGTTTCACCACCTATTAACGTAAAATAGAGAGGAGTGTACAGCTGTGAAAAAGAAAAACAAAGGGATGATTATTGCTGCAATTGGGTCCATCCCGCTTATGATGACACTGGGAAATTCTATGTTAATTCCCATTTTGCCAAAGATGAAATCTTCTCTAGATCTTTCCCAATTTCAAGTAAGTATGACGATTACGGTATTTTCTATAGCAGCTGCTATTTTCATCCCAATTGTAGGCTACCTTTCTGACCGTTTTTCACGTAAGATAGTCATCATTCCTTCTTTATTATTATTTGGTGCTGGAGCATTACTCGCTGGATTAGGTGCTGCATTTTTCTCCAACTCTTATGTTTGGATTATTATTGGAAGGATTTTGCAGGGAATTGGTGCTGCTGGTACAGCTCCCATTGCGATGGCGTTGATTGGAGACTTATTTAAAGGAGGGGAACAAAGCAGAGTTCTTGGGATTTTCGAAGCTTCTAATGGGTTGGGGAAAGTATTATCCCCTATCCTTGGTTCTTTACTCGCGTTAATTGTTTGGTATGCTGCTTTCTTTTCATTTCCGATCATTAGTCTTATTTCTGTAATCTTGGTTTGGATTTTTGTGAAAGAAAAAGACAACCGTCAAGCACCTCCACCATTTCGGAAATATGTAAAGGGCCTCTTAAGTGTCTTTAAACATGAAGGGAGATGGCTATTTACTGTCTATTTAGCTGGAGGAGTCTGTCTCTTTACCCTCTTTGGAATTCTCTTTTACTTGTCAGACGTACTAGAGACAAAATATAACATAAATGGTGTGCCTAAAGGTCTCATTCTCGCTATTCCATTATTAGTCATGGTAACTACTTCTTATATTACTGGAAGTAGAATAGGAAAGAACTTAGAGAAAATGAAAAGGTTGTCTTTAATCGGATTGGCATTTATGACCATATCGTATAGTTCTCTAGTTTTATTCGAAAAACTGATTCCTTTTTTGATTGTCCTGGCTTTAAGCAGTGTAGGTGCAGGGCTTGTTTTACCATGTGTGAATAGTTTAATCACTGGTTCTGTAAGCAAGGAACGCAGAGGTTTCGTTTCCTCTTTGTATGGGTCTGTCCGCTTTATTGGTGTAGCATTAGGTCCACCTATATTTACTCGTTTAATGGACTGGTCAAGAACCGGAATGTTTTTATCGATTGCATCTTTAACATTTCTTGTTGGTCTCCTCGTATTATTATTACTGCATGTAAAAGGAAAAGATGGAAAAAAACATAAGAAAAAGGGAATTCAATACAAGTATCTGTAATGATTGTTTATGGTTTCTTCCTCCAGTTAAGGCTATAGGATTGTTGAAAGGATACCTGGCAAACTAAATCAACCACTACGGTAGAAATCCATTGACTAATAAGGGCAAGAAATATTAATTTCCAGTCAACAATAACTGCTGTGAACATAAAGATAATAATATTTATCAGAAATAAAGGCCGTCCAGGCAGAATCTTTCTTCGAGTGGAAATAATCAGGGCTACAACTCCAATTCCACCATTAGAAACACCTTGGCGCAATAGTAATCCTATTCCAGTTCCTAAAAACACAGAGCCAAAAATAAGATCGTATAATAAATTTCTGTTTGGAATAGAGAATTGTTCAAAAAAAACAACAGAAAGTGATGTCATGGTTATGGCAATAACCGTCCAAATGGCAAACCTTTTACCCAAATAATGGATACCTACAAACAGCAATGTAAAATTTACAATCCAAAGTGCTTGTCCCATTCCAATATTAAACCAATGATTTAACAATACCGTTATGCCGCCAGCACCACCTGAAGGAATGGAATGAGGAAATAAAAACAGCCCCATTCCAAGTCCTTGAATAGCCCCTCCTGCCATAACTAGTCCATATTTTATTAGAATTTGCTTCAAATTAGTTCCCCCTCAAGTGGAACGGATTTCTTTCAGTGTATGCTATCTTATCTTATTCAAAGGGAATCCTAATCATGATTCTTTTTCGCCTTCAGACACTTTAAAGGAACGGAACTCATAAAAGAAGCAATCCACCTAATATATTTAGGAGAATTGCTTCTATATTATTTCAAGGCGATACAAATATTTTTCGCTTCTGTAAAGAATTCCATACTATGATGTCCGCCTTCTCTTCCTATACCACTCTTTTTAAACCCGCCAAACGGTGCACGAAGATCGCGAACAAACCAGCAGTTCACCCAAATAGTACCCGCTCGAACATGATGGGAAATACGATGTGCTCTTTGCAGATTCTCGGTCCAGACAACTCCATTTAATCCATAGTCCGTATCATTTGCAATTTGAAGTGCCTCTTCTTCTGTATCAAATGGAATCAGTGTCACCACCGGTCCAAAAATTTCTTCCTGACAGATTCGTGATTTTGGATTATTACTGATGTATACCGTGGGTTCAAGATAGAAACCTTTATATAAATACTCAGGAAGTTCTGGACGTTTACCACCGCAAACAAGCTCTGCCCCTTCCTCTTTCGCAATCTCTAGATAGCTTGTTACTTTATTATAGTGATCCTCACTTACTAATGGCCCCATATCTGTCCCTTTTTCCTGTGGATCTCCCACTTTTAGTGCCATAGCAGCTTCCTTAAATTTCTCAAGGAACTCATTAAAGATAGATCGTTGCACAAGAATTCTAGAACCAGCAAGACAAACTTGGCCAGAGTTCATGAACGCTGCACGAATGGAGCCCGGAACAGCCTTTTCAAGGTCAGCATCTTCAAATATAATGTTTGCTGCTTTCCCACCCAATTCAAAAGATACTTTTTTCAATGTGTCTGCACCGCTCTTTAGAATTCTTTTACCGGTAGCCGTCGAACCTGTGAAAGAAATTAAGTCCACTTCTGGATGTGTTGACAGTGCATTCCCTACAACACTGCCTTGACCTTGAACAACGTTTACCACTCCATCAGGAATTCCCGCCTCTTTCGCAATTTCACCAAGTAAGGAAACTGATAAAGGCGTATTTTCAGCTGGTTTAATAACAGCTGTATTCCCTCCTGCAAGACAAGGTCCTAGTTTCCACGTGGTTAACATAAATGGAACATTCCATGGTGTAATTAATGCAGCAACACCTACTGGTTCATATCTTGTGTAGTTGATATATTCTTCCCCCATTGGATAGGTTTCTCCACCTTGTTTTTCCACAAAGTCTGCAAAGAACCGAATATTATGTGCTGCACGTGCCACCTCATGACCTACAGTTGCTTCGTAGGGTTTACCTACATCCATTGCATCGTAACGCGCAATTTCTTCTTTTCTTTCTAAAATGATATCTGCCATTTTTCTCAGTTTGGCAGCACGTTCCTGTACAGTCATCCTTCTCCAAGGTCCATTTTCAAATGCATCTCTTGCGACTCTACATGCACGGTCCACATCCTCTTCTGTTGCTTCACTAACACGTGCAATAAGTTCTTGTGTGGCTGGATTCATTACATCAAATGTGTTCTTATTACTAGCTGGCACATATTCTCCATTAATATATAGGCCGATTTCTTTTACATCAGTTTTTACACTTGTCATGTTATTTTCCCCTCCGTTTTTTCACTGATTCCCCAGCAATCCCCCAATGTTCTGGTGGCATTTCATTAATCATGACGCGAACGCTTTCTTTAGGTGCATCAAAAACTTCTGAAGCCAAATCTGTTACTTCACGAATAAAACGCTCTTTTGTTTCTGGTGTTCTACCTTCTAAAATATTCACTTGGATAAATGGCATATTTTTCACCCCTGTACATTTATTTTATTCTGTAAAGATGGCACTAACGGAACCGATTCCATCAAAACTAGCAGTAAATTGGTCTTTCGGTGAGATTTCTATAGCAGCTGATAGAGAACCACTTAAAATTACTTCACCCGGTTTCAAACTCTTACCAACTCTATAAAGTTTATTTGCAAGCCAAGCAATGGCTCTTGCCGGATGTCCCATTACAGCCGCTCCGGCACCGGTTGCAACAACTTCGCCATTCTGTCTATAGACAAATCCCATCCGTTTTAAATCCACATCTTTAGGACTGTAAAAACGCTCCCCAATAATAAATCTGGAAGATGAGGAATTATCACTTACCGCATCTGCTAGAGTAAATTTATACCCATAAAATCTACTATCAATAATTTCAATAGCAGGAGCCACGAACTGTGTAGTATCTAGTACATCTGCTACGCTTACATGGGGACCGATTAACTCCTTATTTAATATAAAAGCAATCTCAGGTTCTGCTTTGGCATGGATAAAAGGAGCAATCGAGATTGGTTCTCCTTCATTTACTTGCATGCTTTCTAATAAAACGCCATAAGAAGGCTCATGAACCCCCATCATCTCTTGTTTTGCCTTACTTGTTAAACCTAATTTCCAGCCAACTCGCTTTGTATTCTCTTCTTTTTCCTTCATCTCTACTAATCTTTCTTGAACTTGATATGCTAATTCCTCATTTAATTCTGGATATTTTTCCACAAACTGGTTAACTGCGGTTCTACTCTTTTCTGCCTGTAATAACTCTTTTGCAATAATCTCCGCTACATCTGTTTTAATCATGATTTCACCTCGTTTACTATTACTTGAACGTCACACTAATAGAACCAATATGGTCAAACTCTGCTGTAAATGTGTCATGCTCCTCTATTTCTACTGCGCTTGTTAATGCACCAGATAACACTACTTCCCCAGCTTTTAGATAAACATCATATTTACTTAGCGAGTTTGCCAGCCAAGCTACGGAACGTAAAGGATTCCCTAAGACTGCAGCTCCAGCACCAGAATCGATCATATCGCCATTTTTATAAGCAACCATACCAATATGAGTTAAATCTATACCGTCCAATTTAGTTGGCGTGCCACCAATAACAGCTGCTGCTGAAGATCCATTATCTGCTACGGTATCTTCAAAATTGATTTGCCAATCTTGAATTCTACTATCAATTATCTCTATTGCTGGGGCGATATAATCTGTGGCCTCCAAAACATCCATTACTGTAATATTTGGTCCTTTCAAATCTTTCTTTAACTTAAAAGCAATCTCAAATTCTACCTTGGGCTGAATAAAATTTTTTAATTCAATTTCATCTCCATCAACATACATCATGTAGTCTAATAAATGTCCGTAATCTGGTTGTTCGACACCAAACATATTTTGTATTGCTTTACTCGTTGCTCCAATCTTCTTTCCAACTATAATTGCACCTTCATTAACCTTATGACGAACAAGCTCTAATTGCGTATAGTAGGCTTCTTCTACAGTCATTCCTGGATATGTTTCTGTTAACGGTGGGATAACCACTTTAGACTCTTCCGCTTGAAGTAACCTTGTTGCTGCTTCTAGTACGCTCATATACGCCCCTCCTTCTTACTTTATAACCTGATACTTTTTTTCTTTTGCTAGTTCAAGGGCTATATCTAAAATCCAATCCTCTTGACCAGCAATCGCTTGACGCCTGCCTAGCTCTTCCATAATTTCAGTTGGATTTAAGTGAAATTGTTTCGCTGCATGTCTTACATGCAATAAGAAACTGTTGTATACACCTGCGTATCCGCTAGACAAGTTATCACGGTCAATCACAATTGGAGCTGGAATAATCGGAGCAACCACTTCTTCTGCTAAATCCATTAATATAGATAAACTTATTCCTGTATCGATGTTCATCTTATTTAATGCAGCCACGATTACTTCTGTTGGAGCATTACCTGCACCAGCACCTAATGCCCTTACTGTTCCATCTAGCTGGTCTGCTCCAGCTTCTAATGCCGCAATCGTATTACCCACGGCTAAACCTAAATTATTATGAGCATGGAAACCGACTTCGATAGATAAAGCCTTCTTAAGAGCGGAAACTCTTTCCCTTACCCCTTGTGGCACAAGAGCTCCAGCAGAATCAACTACATATACACAATCTGCTCCATAGGATTCCATTAATTTTGCTTGTTCTACGAGTACTTCTGCTGGTTGTGTATGGGACATCATTAAGAATCCAACAGCCTCAATACCTAACTCTTTCGCTAAACGAATATACTGCTCGGTTACATCTGCTTCTGTACAATGAACAGCAACTCGAATCACTTTAATTCCAATTTCTACTGCTTCCTTTAATTCCTCACTCGTCCCAATTCCTGGTACAAATAATGAAGCAATTTTAGCATGCTCCGCTGTTTCAACAGCAGCTTTAATCAGTTCAACTTCTGGGGTTTTAGAAAATCCCTGTTGAATCGTAGAACCATTTAAACCTGCTCCATGGCTAACTTCAATTACCGGAACACCCGCCTTATCCAAACCACGTACAATCTCTCTTACTTGTTCTGCTGTGAAACTATAACTAATAGCGTGCGAGCCATCTCTTAATGTTGTGTCTGTTAGTCTAGGAATCTTCATTGCTGCACCTCCTCTTTTTGTAAGAAATGATTGGCATAAAGTTCCCCAACTCTTCTTGCCGATGCAGTCATAATATCCAAATTTCCAGCATAAGTAGGGAAAAAGTCTCCAGCACCTTCGACCTCATTCATAATGACAACTACTGGTAAACGTCCCCATGGGGTATCACGATAATCCACAATGGGTTCCCCTTTCAAACGATAACCTGGCACATATTCAGAAACATCTTGGATCATATCGGCAATCGATTTCTTAACCGCATCAAAGTCAAAATCCTTTTCCGTAATTGCAGCATAAACTGTATTCGTCATGATAATTGGTGGTTCAGCTGGGTTAAATACAGGGATGGCTCTTGCTTTTGTTGCGCCTCCTACTTGGATAAGTGAGTTTGCTGTTGTTCTCGTAAACTCATCCACATTCTGTCTTGTTCCAGGACCAATAGCACGACTAGCCACTGTTGCAATCATCTCCGCATAGTGAACTGGAACAACTCGTGAAACGGCATACACCAATGGTGTGGTTGCTTGCCCCGCACAAGAAACCATATTTACGTTTTTCGCTTCAATATGATCCATTAAATTAACAGGTGGTACCAAATAGGGTCCTACTGCTGCAGGGGTTAAATCAATAGCCATTTTCCCTGCTTCCCTTAATTGTTCAGCAGCTTGAACATGCGCTTTTGCACTCGTTGCATCAAAAACAATTTTTATATCTGGATCAGCTAAAATTCCCTTTATTCCTTCATGGCTTGCTGCAATTCCAGCTTCTTTTGCTCTTTGTAAGCCTTCTGATTCAGGATCAATACCAGCCACTAAGGCTATTTCCATCGCTCCATCATTCTTTAAAATTTTATACATCAGGTCTGTCCCGATATTTCCAGACCCTAAAATAGCCGCTTTTACTTTTGACACGTTCTCCACCTTCCTCTCAAATCATTACCTTCATCGTAGGATTTTGCATATATTCCATCAATATGACTGTCCCTGTATAGTGGACATCTTCTGAATATTTTTATATAATTAATAAACAAAGGCGCAAGCGCCCGTTTAGCGACGTACGGACTGGACTGAGCCGTAGGAGATAAAGGAAACACGACGACCAAAGGAAGTCGATGTTGACTTATCGTACGGAGGTGAGGGAAGTCTCGCTAGTCGCTGGGCGCTGGAGCCGGACGTGGCCTTTCCTGTATAAAGCAGATTTACTGTCAAATTTTTATACTTTCTTATTTAGCTGAAAAGGGGAAATAATATGGACCAAAGTAAACCAAACCAATTACTTTCTTCTGTCAATAATGCCATTCGAATATTACGCGCATTTTCTATGGATCAACCACAAAAAGGAGTGCGTGAACTCGGATCTGAATTAGGCATTGGAAAAAGCAGTGTGCAGCGAATTCTAGCAACTCTGTCTTCCCATGGCTTTGTACGGAAAAATAAAGAAACGAATAAGTATGAACTTGGTCTATCTGTTTTAGAATTAAGTTCCATCTTTTTGGAGCATATTGATCTTCACCAGGAAGCATTACCAGTTGTCACTAAGCTTGCACATACACATAAGGAAACCTCACACCTAGCCGTGTTAGAAGATAGTGATGTGGTTTACTTATGCAAAGTAGAAAGCAGTCACTCCTTAGAATTACGCTCCCATTCCGGACATCATAACCATATCCACTGTACAAGCTCTGGTAAGCTTTTACTTGCCCATAGCGACCGACACCTAGTAGATAAGGTAATGAGCGATAACCTTATGAAATTTACTTCTACTACGATTACCAATCAAGAGGCGCTCCAAAACGAATTAAATAAAATACTTAAGCAAGGATATTCTGTAAGTAAAGGCGAATACCGGAAAGATGTTACTTCTGTTTCCGCTCCGATTCGTGATCACTCAGGAAAGGTCATTGCTGCAGTTAATCTTGTAGGCCCAAGTGACCGTTTTACCAATCCCAGGATTCAATATTTTGCACGCGAATTAATTCGTGCGGGAGAATTAATATCCGAAAAACTCGGTTATTGGAAACGGTAAATGAGAAGATTTCTTTAAAAGAAAGTGTCTCTCTTTTAAAGAAATCTATTTTTTTACATATAAGATATTCGCCCAAAGACTTGACGATTGCCAAGTCTCCTAACCCATTATTTACTTTCGACAATTGCAGGTACGGTCACTGGAGTCCCTTGTGTCCACCAGGACTCAGGGAACTCTGTTCCAATCCAAGTATCCCCATACCCAGGTGTATCTTTCATTTCCCAAATAACCGGTTTCCAAGTAGGGTCCGTAATGATATATCCAGCATCACCGAATAACTCAATACGATTTCCACCCGGCTCATGGACATACATACAGAACGCTTGACTAATACCATGTTTATTTGGAGGTACCTCAATAAAAATATCATTGTCTTTTAAAAGATCTGCGATATCATAAAGATTTTGTGGAATTCCATACCAGTAACATAGATGGTGCAATTTACCAGGGATTCTATTTGGTTCTTGCATAAATGCAATTTCATGAACTAAGTTCGAAACACTTACCCAGCTTCCTAAAACATTTCCATTGTCTTGAATTTGCTCTCTTAGTCTAAATCCAAGAGTATCGATTAAAAAGTCCGTGTTTTTAGCCGTATCAGCGGTCATCAGATTAATATGATCTAAACGGCGTACAGGCACACCTCGATCTGGTCGCTTTACATTACGGTTAAGAAGTCTTGTTTTTTCTTCTACTTTTGGTTGATAATAATCCACGTCAAATAGTAATTCCATAGGATGTCCATCCGGAGTGGTGAATTGATAAGCAGCTCCATGGCCAATATCCCCTTCAATCCAGCCTTTGCCTAAACCGGTTGCCTTTACTGCTTCGACTCGACGTTCTAACGCCTGAGGAGAGATGGCCCGCCAAGCTACATGACCTAATCCAGCATCACTGGATTCCGTAATTTTTAGCGTATTTTGATATGTATCTTCATACGCTTTTAAATAGACAGATTGACCTTCACGGGCTGTGATATTCATCCCTAGAAATCTAGTAAAAAATTCTACACTTTCTTCTGGCTTAGGCGATAAAAGTTCCACATGCGCTAACTGAGCTAAATCAAAAATTGGTTCTTTAAACTCACTCATTACTAATTCCTCCCCGCATTTTAGTAATCGCTTTCAAATCTATAAGCTCTTAAAAGCTATTAAATATATCCTAATTTGATTTAAAACAGATTCATATACCTTTGTCCCTGTATAGTGTACGAATATAATAATTTTTCTAAAAATTAAACAGCTGATTTAGCCCTCTCTATAGAAGTATATTGTCCTTTGTAGAATAATAATGGATTTGAACACTCCTCAAGCTTAATGCCAATCACCTTTCCAATAAAGAGGCTATGGTCTCCCTCAATATGCTCATTGACCACTTCACAAGAAATTTGCGTATTAGCTCCTTCAATTACTGGTAAATCTGCTAATCTTTCGAATGAAATATCCCTGTCTTCTTTGATTTGTCCAGCAAATATCATGGATAATTCTTTTTGATCGTGAGATAGAATATTGACAGCGTACTTCTTACTTTTCCTGATTTTTTCCAACATACTAGCATTCTTTCCAATTGAAATCACCACAAGCTTCGGATCTAAGGAAACAGACATAAATGCATTCGCAGTCATCCCATGAATATTGCCATCTACTTCCGTTGTAATCACGTTCACACCGGTTGCAAATTTTCCCATTGCATTTCTAAATTGACGATCATCCATTTTTAACATCCTCCTAGAAAATTTATTGTCTTACTAATTCAGATGTATTTGCCCACGTTTCGTTCGTCCATCCATTCAGGTCATAATCAGCCAAAGCTGATTCTGCAAAAGCTTTATATGCATCTGCCGCTCCTGATGCTTCAGCCTGCTTCAATGCCTCAATCCGAATATTTTCCGTATTTCCAGCATAATTTATTTCATAAAGCTCATGACGCCCACCAAATTCGGAGCCAATCGCATCCCAGACCATTTTTAATAATTTAACGCGTTCTTCAGCAGAAATACCTGTTCCACGATAATATTTATCAATATGTGGCCTTAAATCTTCATTCAGAAAATCTTTCGAACTCGACGGCAATTGGATTAATCCGCCAGCAACTACCTGTTCAAAGATATTCTTTACTCTGACCCAAGTATTTGGTGCCAGTACGCGATAGGCGTTTGCAGCAACACTATTTGGAACAGCCACCCCATTCATTCCTGTATCAGGATCACTTGCCATTGCGGTTGTCAGACTCCACATCATATTACGCAGTGCCAATACCTCTCCAATATTGACCTGTACCCCTCTAAATTGATTCGTTCCTGCTCCCTCTGTCGCTTTAAGCAGTAATCCTGCCATAAAATTCAGTTTTACAGCTAATCGAGTTGCACCATGGAAGGAAAATCTATTTACAAATGCTGTTTGAGGCACAAAATTATTGGATACATCTACATTTTTATAAGCCAAAACATCTTCCCATGGAATGAATACATTATCCAATACAATCACGGCATCGTTTTCATCAAAGCGGCTTGAAAGCGGATAATCAAATGGTGTTCCATTCTTAGCAGCGTTTAATTCATAGGATTGGCGACTAATCATCTTCAAACCTGGGGCATTCATTGGAACAAAAAAGATAAGGGCATGACTTTGATCCCCGCCTCCTAAGTCTCTTGGTCCGTAGTTCGCAACAAAATTATAATTGGTTAATGGAGCAGATGTACCGACCATTTTCGCACCGCTTACCACAATACCGTCATCTCTTTCCTCAACCGCACGGACAAATACATCCTTATTTTCATGCAGTGGCTTGGAACGATCTACTTGTGGATTTATGATGGTATGGTTTACAAAAGGAACTTCTTTTGCTCCCTTTCTGTACCATGCCTTTGCATTATCCTCAAATCCTTTATAATAATCTGCATAACCATATAAGTGACCAATAAACGAAGCCTTATAATCAGGAGTGCGACCCATGAATCCATAGTTTAATTTAGACCATTCTGCAATTGCATCTCTTGTATGAAGTAAATCCTCTGAACTACTAGGCGTCTTAAAAAACCAATGCGTTTTATCTCCAAATTCGTTGACCGTTACCAGCTTTTTGCTCGCTTCTGAATCATGCAGCATATCATACATTCTTGCATAAGAACGCGCTGCATTGCGAAACGCTGGATGCGTGGTGACATCCTCGACTTTTTCCCCATTTACATAAACCTCTCTGCCATCTCTTAGGCTTTCTAAATACTCTTTACCTGTTAACATTATTCATCCTCCAATACTTTTAATGTTTGAATGTTATAACATTTCTTAAATCCATTGTATTTAAAAGCGCTTTCATAAACAACGACATGTTATGTTTAAATATTGTTAAAATTCAGCATAACTTGTTAGTTTATAAAAAAATGCCTCCAATTGAGGAGACATTTATCGATTAATATTCTATTAAATCTATTTTTCCAGTAGATATTAATGCTTGGATGGATAACAATAGTTTGTAAGATACTTCTGGATTCCTTAAATCCTGTTCCATTATCTTTTCAATTTTCCCGATTCTATACCGAAGTCCACTTAAAGATAATGCTAAGTCAGAGGCTGTTTGTTCTAAATTTCCACCATGAAGTAAGTAGACATACAACGTCTTAATTATTTCCAAATTTTTGGGGTCGTCTAAGTCATCGCCAAGAGGTTTTATCGTATAGATTGCAATTCTTTCTACTTCCTTTTGATTATTAGAATTAATCAAAGGACCTAAAATCCCTAAAGTTTGAAATTCTATAACATTATTGGATATCGTTGACATTCTCTTTGAAGTAAGTGCTTCGTGGTAACTATCAGCTGCTTTTTCGATTTCATCCGACTGCATACTGATTCCCGCGCGGAACGAAACAGATGGATAGATCTTAGTAAGATCATTTAAGTACTGTGAACAAGTGGCCCGAATACCTATTTCCGCTATCTCACTTTTTAAGAATAAGAGTACGAAATCATCGGCCAACTGCCCCAGAAGGACATTTATTCGTCGCTTTTGAAAATAAGTGGATGTCCTATTCATTACTTCTTTCAATAAAGTAAATTCTTCCTTATAATTTTGGTTAGGCATTTGTGCTTGAATGACTACGATGTAATAAGGCTGAAAAAGATCCAGGCCAATAAAGCTGCTTTGTCTAAGTATCTCTTCTTTTGTGTATTCTCCATTTAGAATCCGCTCCAAAAATCTCCCCTTCATTCGATCTTCTGCCTCGGTTTCTGTTTTCTTGTTTAATATATACAAAGCGCAAATAGAAGAGATTCGCTCAATAATCATTTGAAGGAATCTAATTTTATCTTCTGCTAACTCTTCCTTATACACAAACGAACAGTATCCGATTGTTTTTCCTTGAAGGAATACAGGGGTAGTAATTCTAGTATGATCCTCTAATTTTATTATTTTTGTACGATGGAATGTTTTTTTCATAGATTCCTTACATTGAACATATTGTAAAAACGAAAGATTAATATCCTCCAATATCCCTGATGGTAGTCCACCAGATGCAATAGGCTGCAATTCAGAACTTTCAATCAAGATTGCTGTATTCGTTAAATTGTATACAAATCCCATGATAGAATTTAAATTTTTCCCTTTTAGAATTTCCTCTGTTAATTTATTATGAATAATAGAAACGTTTTTTAGATGGTTTCTTTCTTCTAGTAATTTTTCATAGGTTAATTCCAACTCTTTTACAATCGGTTCTTCTTTGTAATATTTTAATTCATCATTCATGTCATTCGTCCAGTAATCTACTGTTCTTCCAACCCACTTACAAATCTTGTCGCCTTTTCCAACACAACAAACTTCCTTAAACAGTACAGTCTGATTACAAACCTTAGTAAGAAATCCATTGGCATACCCTACTAAGGTATCACACACTGGTTCATCAGATATTCCAAATTGTTCAATATGTTCCATCGCTTCATAGGAATTCTCCCATGTACCTTCTAAATACGTAGAGACTTTATTTCCATGCTTTTCAATTTTAATATCGTTAACCGTTGGAATAACATGCCCATACAACTGATGATAGACTGGTCCTTTTTTTATAATGGATTCAATTGTATCTCCTTTAAACTTTTTCAGGATAATTTTTGCATCTTTTTGCCCAAGATCAAATCCATAGCGCAGCAAGAAGCCCTTCACTCTCTCTTTTCCAATGTTCGAATATAGATCTTTCCTTAAAATACCGAATGAAGATGTTGGTACCATTATTGCTCTGTGATCCTCCGAATATATTAATCCATCATCAGAAAATCTTATATCACGTTCAAGCTGCAGGTATTTTTCCAAATAACCTTCACTCCTTTAGTAATATTCACTCATCATTAGTAATCGCTTTCATTTTATCGGTAATAAGAAACCAATTATTATCAATTGACTTTATTGCAATAAGTGGACAGCTGGAAGAACAGTAAAACTATATGAAATTTTTTATCCATTGTATCATGTTAAGCTTCTTCTAGCTCATATTAGACTCTTTTAAACTCCTGTGGCATGGGAACTCCCTATACCCGCCTATTTCGGGCTAACGGGATATAGTATATTCCATTGAGTTTAACCTCCTCTTTACTTTCAAGATCCCCATAGATGGCGCTTTCATTTATTGCAAACCGCAGGCCATTACTTGAATATTACAGTATTTCACCACATTATAAAAGACGGCTGTCCCTATATAAGGTACAACATTCAGAAATAATTGGAATTTTAATTTTGGAGGAGTCTAGTAAAGATTTTGATTAACTATTTTGTTGTTGGGATTTTACTTCCTCTATAACAATTCCTTTCTTCTATATCCTATCTTTTGCCATTTGTTCAAGAAGTTATTTTCCAAAACTCAATCTCTTAATTATTAAAATGAATCAATAGTAGTTCATTATAGCAAAAATCTTAGTGCATTAATTCCATCTCACTTAGGTAGGCGTTATCTCTATAGCTTGTTGCATGAAATAGAATGTTAAACCAAATACTAAACATACTATAAATAATGAAATACAAACAAAGGGATGATTAAATTGAACATTGATCTAGCAGTCATCACAGAAGAAATGCCTGATTTTCAGCATCATGAAGAAGCTCGCCAATGGTTTAAAGATAAGTTTAAGAATGATTTTTTAATTCGAAGCAGTGACACAATAGATGGCAGGAAAATTTTTTTCTATCACATTATTAAAAACCCACAAGTGTACCAAAAGTACATGGAAAGCTTTGCAAAACCGGTTAATCATGAAATAACCAATATGGAAACCTTTGAAAGCTATACAACCGTTGAAATAAGCGAAGATGGAGATGTGTCTATTTATTTATAATTTGACGAAGGTGATTTATTTATTGTTCAGCAGATAGGAAAATCAAACCTCCCTATCTGCATCCGTGCCAATGGAACATTAGATGATATCCTTTTTAATCTTGATTTGCTAATATCACTCCAGCAAAGGTTCCCCTTAGTACGGGTTTATCCTTCTGATTACTGCATAAAAAGGATGACGTAATCGCTGTTCTATTATTTTCCTGCTTTTCATATTGGTCAATTTTCACTTCACAAATGATGGTATCCCCCGTAAAAACAGGTCTTATAAATTCAAAATTCATCGTACGTGCCAGGACATTATGGTCTCCACCTACCTTCGTTGGCAAAGTGGCCGTTAATAACCCTTGAATAACAAGCCTTCCCTGCTCATCTGGAGTTTTATGATGAATCCCCTCATCACCTGAAATCTCTGTAAATAATTCGACATCTTTTACTGTAAACGTACGTTCAAATGTAATGATATCTCCTGTTTTTAAGGTCATATCCCTTCTCCTTTCCCTATTCCAAATGATGTTTACTTTTACATATTTCCCTTATTAGAATACAGATTTTTCACACTTATTTTAATTTTAACTTATAAACAGAAATTAATAAAATAAAGTCCATGTAATCAAATTTAATAAGCCTTGATTTCATAAGACTTCATATGTGGTGAAAATGGTTATTAAAAAAAACTGGAAAAATGACTATAAAAGTTTTATAGTTTTATTTAGACACACAGAAAGTGAGTGGACGAAAATGGGTCGTAAATGGAATAATATTAAGGATAAAAAAGCGTCAAAGGATAAGAATACAAGCCGAATCTATGCAAAATTCGGTCGAGAAATCTATGTTGCTGCCAAGCAAGGTGAGCCTGATCCCGAATCAAACCAGGCTTTAAAAGTAGTGCTCGAGCGAGCGAAAACGTATAGTGTACCAAAGCATATTATCGATCGCGCCATCGAGAAAGCAAAAGGTGGTTCAGAAGAGAATTATGATGAAAATCGTTATGAAGGCTTCGGACCAAACGGATCGATGGTCATTGTTGATACGTTAACCAATAATGTCAACCGGACTGCATCAGAGGTTCGTGCTGCTTTTGGTAAAAATGGCGGTAATATGGGTGTAAGTGGATCTGTTGCCTACATGTTTGATCATGTAGCTGTACTCGGTGTAGAAGGTAAAACAGAGGATGACGTGCTTGAACTGTTAATGGAAGCAGACGTTGACGTCCGCGATATCGCTGAAGAAGATGAATCCGTGATTGTTTACATGGAGCCAGACCAGTTCCATGAAGCACAAGAAGCATTCCAATCCATAGGAATTACCGAATTCACTGTTGCAGAAATAACGATGCTCGCACAAAATCATGTAGAACTTCCAGCATCAGATCTTGAACAATTTGAAAAAATGATTGACGCGTTAGAAGACTTAGAAGATGTCGGGCAAGTTTACCATAATGTTGATTTAGGGGAATAAAGTGAAACTTCACTTAGTGAAGGTTTTTTTCATTTCCCACTGAGGGTTAGCACCACAAGGGTATGACATGACCCAAAGGCCCTTAAACGAATCGGGCGTTTATTGGCTGTTAGTCCCACTCTTACAATTCTGGTATTCTACTTGGATTCTTGAAATGGGGTCTTACAGCCTGTTAACCTGCGATAAATAGATGGAGGCAAGCCTGAGTATAGGTTTGCCTCTTTTTAATTAACAGGTAGAAACCATGCGTAATCAGATTTTGTTCGACTTGAATATCCCAGCATTTACACACCTTTGAAATTACTAGCAGTACTAAAATCAATTTGTTGTCAACCTATATCCCAGTCTCTCTAGCAATACCCCGTTTCTTGCAGTCCATTTAAAAAGCTATTAATCGTTATATGAAGGCTCTCTTTAATGCTAATAGGAAGTTTAAACGCCTCTATTTGCTCTAATGTTACAAAGCCGTGCAAAATGCTGCGCAGACCTCGAACTGCATGGATTACAGCTTTCTCTTCCAGACCATAATCTCGAAGTACTTCGCTAATTAATGCGATGATGTTATTTCCTGTCTCCAGCTTAGAAGTATCGTTTGGATCTGGTGCGGTTAAAGTGAATCGGTATAATCCGGGATGCGACTCTGCAAAAGTTAAATAAGCATCTGCCATCGAATGCACTGCTTCCCCTTTTTGTTTTCCAATTACTGACCTATCCAACCGTTGGTAAAGCTCATTTAATCCATAGAGGGACAATTCGTTTCGCAATTCCTCCAGCCCGTTGATATGATTATAAAGGGAGGGTGAACGAACTGAAAATTTTTTAGCGAGTGCTGCAATGGTAAGTGCATCTATTCCTTCCTTATCTGCTATATCAATTGCTGTTTCCAATATCTTTTGTTTATCTAATCCTGCTCTATATGACATTTTTTCTCCCTTCTTTTTTGTTCATATTTCCTTCCGCTTGTTTAATGGCAACCTGCATGGAGCTTACAGGGTTATCTATCATTTTTCCATGTCCAATCGCCAATAAGCTTGGCTTCAAATCTAGGATCTTTTTCACGCTTTCTATTGCTAGTTCTTTGTTCCACGTGCCAAACGCTGGAAATGGGAAAGAAGGAACAATCTGGCCACATACTGCCATTCTCCCTTTTGTTTGCAAGGCATCTCCAGCAATAATTTGTTTACTATGCAAGTTAAAAAACGAAACGGAACCAGGTGTATGACCAGGTGTTGCGATTACTTGTAAGGAACCAATGCGCTCTCCTTCTTGGAGCAGGTAATCGGGCTTTGTTTTAACATTTTTGGGTATACCCCCTTTTATCGGGAGCTGGGCTTCTTGCGAATCTAACGTTTTATCACCCAATAATAAACGACTATCGCGTACAGAGATAGATACTGGCACATCAGGGAATGCCTGTTTTAAGTCATCAAGAGCGCCTACATGGTCACCATGCGCATGGGTTAAAACGATGTTTGTCAGTGGCTTTCCAATTTGCTTTATAGCCTTCATTATTCCTTTAAAACCGCTGGGCAGAGCTGCATCAATCAGCGTAAGGCCTGAACTTTCTTCCAGAAGGTAACAATTCACCGGAAAAATGCCTGGAAAGAAAGTAAGTTGATACAAATTCCCCTCTTTTGTAATCTTCAATATACCCACTCCTACATTCATATTAAATTTTAACTTAAATACTAAACACCAGTGAAGAAATGAGAATGACTGCAATGAAACCTCCTTGCATTATTCTCTGCTTTAAATTATATTTTTTTAATGTTAATGAATAACTAAAATAAAAAATAGCACCTACCAAAACAAGCAAACTCTCTAGTGCAATACTAGCCTTTGGGATACTCCACAAACTAAGACCGAGTAAAGGCAAGTTCAACATATTCCCGGCTAAAATAGGCATATCCTGAAGATGAACGATGACATCTAGTAGCCAGTGGCTAAATGTTAGGATACCAATAATCACCCCACCTTTACTTCCCCAAAAACGTTTTGAAATAAGCCCTGCCAAAACGGAAAGAATGATTGCTCCTACTAATGAATGTGAATAGTAAGCATGTATAACCGTCAATCCGCTCTCCTCTATTACTTCCATCGATTCCACGCCAATTAGTAAAAGTGGGAAAAATAAAATATCCATTAACTGCGTACTTATGAGCAATGACCATAATGGAAGCTGTGGAACCTTCCCCCTTACGATAGCCGCTAATCCGAAGTGACCCGCAAACATCTCATCCACTCCTTTTTTCCATAAACTAATGGCATTAGTTTCATTTTAACTAATACCATTAGTTTTGTATATAGCTTAATTGTAAATTTTCTGTTAATTAGGTATGGAGAGGTATTGTAATGACAAGGTTGGCTGTTTCTTTGCTTACCGAATATTTTAGTGTAATGTGGAACAGGTACCTCGTCTCTTTCGTTCGCAAAAAAGCTTAGGGAAAGTTTAGTACTCAAACAAAAATATAGACTTTTTTAATGGCTATCTATATACTTTGGAATAGAAATTTTTAAGAAGGTGACATCATGAATCATACAAAAAACAAAAAAACCATTCGATTTCTAAATGTAGTCGAGGAAAAAGGAAATAAATTACCAGATCCTGTTACTATTTTTATTCTATTTACTCTTATTGTTATTGCATTATCCCATATTCTTTATTTGATGGGCACAAGTGTGACGTTTGAAGGTGTAAACAATGAAACAATGGAAACAGAAATGCTTACCATCGAAGCAGTCAGTCTGCTAGTTCCTGAAGGTATTGCCTACATGTTTTCGAGCATTGTTTCTAATTTCACGTCATTTGTAGCACTTGGACCGGTATTAGTTGCGATGTTAGGTGTAGGTGTTGCGGAAAAAACAGGCTATATTAGCGCCTTAATGACCAATACTGTGACAAAGGCTCCCAAAAAATTTGTAACGCCTATCGTTGTCCTAATGGGAGTGTTATCGAATGTAGCTGCTTCTGTCGGCTATGTTGTGCTTGTACCGCTCGGAGCTATTATCTTTCTAGGCTTTAAACGGCACCCGCTGGCAGGTCTTTCAGCTGCTTTTGCGGGGGTTGCAGGGGGCTACTCTGCAAATTTATTCTTAGGTACCAATGATCCGATACTAAGTGGAATTTCTACAGAAGCTGCCCATATTCTAGATCCAAGTTATGTGGTCAATCCAACAGATAACTGGTTCTTTATGTTCGCTTCTACGTTCTTAATTGTTATTATTGGCACACTGATTACGGATAAGCTAATTGAGCCTAAGCTAGGTAAGTATGAACACCATGATCCCATCCAAAATCATAGCGGAATTTCCAGCATAGAAAAGAAAGGCTTAAAATGGGCAAATATTTCTCTTTTGCTTACCATCATTAGCATCGTATTGCTTGTCATTCCTGAAAATGCCCCGCTTCGTGGCGAAGATGGAAGTCTGATTGTTTCTCCTTTCATGAGCAGTATTATTTTTCTCATGATGCTGATCTTTTTAGTGCCTGGTACAGTTTATGGAATTGTTACAAAAGAAATTAAAAACGATAAAGATGTTGCCAATCTGATGACTTCTTCACTGGAGACAATGGCTGGGTTTATCGTCATGATATTCTTTGCAGCACAGTTTGTGGCATTTTTCAATTACACTAATTTGGGTACAATCCTTGCGGTAAAAGGTGCACGCGTGTTAGAGGCGATTCAATTAGAGGGTGCGCTTTTACTTGTCGCATTAATCCTGATTTCAGCAATCATCGACTTATTTATTGCTGCCGATTCAGCAAAGTGGGCGATCATGGCTCCTGTATTTGTACCAATGTTTATGCAAATGGGGATATCTCCCGAAGTAACCCAAGCGGCATACCGAATTGGTGATTCAGCAACAAATATCATTTCTCCTTTAATGCCATTCTTCCCGCTGATCGTTGCATTTGCTCAGCGTTACGGGAAAAATAATGGGGTCGGAACCGTCTTATCCTTGATGCTCCCGTACTCGATTGCTATACTGATTTGCTGGACCATCTTCTTTGTTATATGGTATTTACTAGGGATTCCGGTTGGTCCTGGTACGAGTTTAAATTACTAATGGTGAGAAAGACTTTTGCCCGTATGGGGCGACTTTTATGAATGAGGAGCAACTTTTAACGAATGTCGGGTAACTTTCACAAGACTTGGAGCAACTTTTAATGGACCCCGGGTAACTTTTATAAGATTTGGAGCAACTTTATTAAAGATGGGACAACTTCTAAGAAATACCGAGCATTTCAGGTAAAATTATATCCTATCTTTTAAAGTTGCTCCTTTTAATTTAATGTTGAGCGAACATCATCTAAAGTCGCTCCTTATTTTTTAAAGTTAAACGAGTTGATATCAAAATTGACCTAACTAAGGTAGAAGTCACTCTAAATTCTAAAAAGTTACTCCCCAAACTTCAAAGTTAACCCAACTATACAGAACTCCCTCAATGATCAGAGACAATCCATTCGTTTCCTAGATCATAAGAACATTAAAACAACCTAAGCTTCCCAATACGATTCACAGCTTCAATCAGACGCTCTTCCTCTACCAATAACCCAACCCTTACATACCCTTCTCCATGTGGACCAAATCCATTTCCCGGTGCTACCGCAACATCCACTTCTTTCAGTAAGTAATCAGCAAAATGCTCACTGTTGAATCCATCTGGTACTGGCAGCCAAGCAAAAAAGGACCCTTGAGAAGCTTTCACGTTCCAGCCAATATCATGGCATGCCTTTAAGAGTAAGTTCCTGCGGCGCTCATACATATTAACCAGTTCATCGACACAGCCTTGATCATCAGATAATGCAGCAATTGCCGCTCTTTGAATACCCGGAAATAAGCTGCAATATAAATGATCCTGAATGAGATTCAACGCTTCAATAATCACCGGATTTCCAACCGCAAAGCCGACACGCCAGCCTGCCATATTATATGTTTTTGATAAGGTGTACATTTCAATGCCCACATCTTTTGCACCTGGCGCTTCAAGAAAACTAACAGGTTTTTTCCCATCAAATCCTATCGCTCCATAGGCAAAATCATGGATTATCATTATTTCATGCTTTTTAGCAAAGGACACTGTTTCCTCAAAGAACGCATGATTAGCAACCGCCCCTGTCGGATTATTAGGATAGTTCAAATACATCAGCTTTGCAGCCTCCCTCTGGTCCATAGGGATGGCTTGAAAATCGGGAAGGAAACCATTCTCTTTTTTTAACGGGAATGTCTTATACTCCGCCCCAGCCAGAGCTGTTCCAGACAGATAATCGGGATAACCTGGGTCAGGTAATAGCATAAGCTCTCCAGGATTAAGCAGACACATTGGCAGTTCCACAAGGCCAGCTTTTGCACCGAAAAGGATGGCGACCTCTTTTTCTGGATTTACTTCCACACCATATTGCCTCTTATAGAAATCGGCAGCAGTCTCTTTTAATTCCGGAAGACCCCGAAATGGCGAGTATTTATGACTGTCTGGATCTTCCGCTGCTGTTTGCAATGCCTTCACAATGTGCTTTGGCGTAGGCTGATCTGGATTCCCCTGTCCCAAATTAATTACATCACGCCCCTCATTTACCGCCCTGCTTACTTTACTAACAAGGCTTGCGAAAAATTGCTCCGGTAATTCCTTTAAACGATTCGAATATTCCACAAGGTGGTCCCACCTTTCAACGAAATGAATTGCAATAATATTATAAATTCTATATCCTTTAAATAAATATGTCTAGAGGTGAGCGAATAATGAAAATTGCAATCGTGCAAATGGATATTATATTTGGCGAGCCAGAAAAGAACTTTGCACACGTTGAACAATATATTAAAGAAGCTGCAAAAGAGAACGTTGATGTTATTGTTTTACCAGAAATGTGGAATACAGGGTATGCCCTTGAACGACTGGATGAACTAGCAGATCAAAATGGCGAGAAGACACAAGACTTGATTAGTAGGCTAGCTCAAGTGCATCAAGTAAACATCGTTGCTGGATCTGTTTCCACAAAAAAAGAAGATGGATTTTACAATACCATGTACATTGCAAACCGAAACGGAGAGATTATCGCGGATTACGACAAAGCTCATTTGTTCAAGCTTATGGATGAGCACAAATATTTGAATCCTGGGCAGAAAATGAATGTCTTTGAAATAGACGGAATCAAGTGTGGTGGGATGATTTGCTATGATTTACGATTTCCTGAATGGACACGAAAACATACCCTAAGTGGAGCTCAGGTAATGTTTATCCCTGCAGAATGGCCCAAAGCACGTATTGATCATTGGAAAATTCTTCTCCAAGCGAGAGCAATTGAAAATCAATGTTTTATTGTAGCCGTGAATCGCGTTGGGGCCGACCCCAATAATGCGTTTAATGGTCATTCCATGGTAATTGCTCCTTGGGGAGATTTGCTTATATGCAACAAAACAGAAGAAGGAATTTTTTATACAGAACTAGATATAAATCAGGTTAGCCGTGTGCGGAAGGAAATTCCTGTTTATGAGGATCGTCGTGTGGATTTGTACAACTAAAGGAAAATACTATCATTTGTGATGAGCTATCACCAATGATCATTTTATAAAAACCTGCTTACTGAAAAAAAAGGATATACATCTAACTAGACTCTATATGTTCTTGTCATTATATCGAGAATCCCTAAATGCAACTGCTAGTAGAAAAAGCCTCTCGCTAAGATACAGCGAAAGGCTTTAATTTCAATGATCCAAACCAATATTTTAGCTCATTGAAATTCCACTATTTTAATCTTAAAAAGATTATAAACAGCATCTGATATTCCTAATTACTTTGCATTCTCATCAGGCTGATGAATACCAAAAATATTACCTTCTGTATCCATATAATATCCCTGCCATGCCATTCCCGGCAATGCATATTTAGGCAATGCTACCTTGCCTCCATGTTGAAGTATCTTATCTTCTGTTGCATCGTAATCAGCTACTCCCATTGTACAAGCGAAGCCATTTAAAGCCTGGCCCGGTTCTGGGGGTGGGCTTTGACGTTGCATTAAAGCACCATCAATCCCATGCTCACTCTTATCGCCCGTTACAGCTCCAAAGTAAGGCATTCCAGCATATTCACTCCAGTCTTCAAAGGTCCAGTTAAATACCTCTCCATAAAACTTCTTCGCACGTTCCATATCATCCACATGTATTTCAAAATGAACTAATCTGCCCATAATTTCCTCCTAGTTTTAGCTTTTTATTGTTATTCACATATTTTCTATTTCTTAATGCCATTTTCCTGTTCCGAAACGTTAAGTATTTATAAATTTTACTTGTTATACTATGTCCTTGTTTTTAAAAAGATAGACCTATATGTTAATTAGGAGACTGGTATTTAATCTGCAAGCTCACGGGTCTTATAGAAAAAAATTAATAGAAGGAATTCCATTTGAGTTCAGCATTTATTCTACCTCAAGAATAACAAGGAAGAAAAATTGGATTTTTAATTCTATCTATTCATCGAAAAAATGTTATTTAAACCATCCTTTTCTTTTAAACCATAGATACATGGAAACACCAATGATCCCCATCAAACCAAGTGAAAGGAAATAGCCGTATCCCCAAGTTAATTCAGGCATATTCTCAAAATTCATTCCGTATATACCAGCAATAAGTGTTAAAGGGGAAAATATGGATGTGATAATCGTTAAGACTTTCATTACATTATTGGTCTGATGAGAGTTAAGAGATAGATAACTATCCCTTATATCAGCTGTTAGTTCGCGATTAGACATTACCATTTCTGCCAGTTTAAGGAGGTGGTCATATATATCAGAGAAATATTCTCTCCTATCCCTAATCTCCTTCAAATGATGGGAATTCAACATTCTATAAAGTAAGTCACGCATTGGATTAACGGTATGCCTTAGATTTAATAACTTATATCTTGTATCAAACAATTCATTCATTAAGTTGTTCATTGATTTTTTCGGTGTATTGTTCTCTATTTTATTTAATTCATCTTCAATTTGATAAATAAGAGGAAAATAATTGTCTACTATTTTATCTAAAACCTCATAAAACACATAATAGGCGTCCCACTTCTCAGTGTCTTTTCCAGCAAGCAACCTATCCCAGACCTGGGTAACTTCATTAGCAGGCAGCCGATGGAAGCTTACAATATAATTTTCACTTACAAAAAAGTTCAACTCTTCTCTAACGATCTCATTCTCTGCATCTCGTACAGAATGAGTGACATAAAACGTATAGTCTTCGTAATAATCCAATTTCGGTCTTTGAAGTCTTTGGACACAATCCTCAATCGCAAGAGGATGAAAGTGAAAAGTAGTGGAAAGATGTTTTATTTCTTCATCAGTAGGTTCATTAAAATCCACCCAAAACCATTTATATTTGCTGAGATTTGTATCATTTATATGCGTATTTGTTTCTACTTTATTTTCATTTGTAATACCAGTAAATTTAATCATATATAATATCCCTCACACGCTATACCCTCTGCTTCATCTATCATAATAAAGTTATTCAAGTATTCTGCCCCGCTAATTGAAGCGTAAAGCTTCACAAACTATGTATTTATCTCTATTATCATCTTAACATAAATTTGAAATACCTTTATTCTTCATAATAATTAACAAACCTCACTCAGTGGGGTTTCTCTTTCAGTACCAACTGAGTTTTAGCACCACAAGGGTATGACCTAACTTAGAGATAACGATTATGATTTCTTATACTTATGGGCAGTAAAAAAAGTGTCAATACCACTATTATTATGTATGATCTACTTAAAGACTCTTGTACTTCTATCAATTTATAATTATGATTAATAATATATTCGTTCAAACTATATGCTCATTACATAAAGGAGATTTGACATGAAGCTTAAGTACAAAGGAAAAACAAAAGATGTCTATGAACTAGAAGATGGAAATTATTTGCTTCAATTTAAAGATGATGTCACCGGTGTGGATGGAGTTTTTGATCCAGGTGCCAATACAGTTGGACTAACAATCGAAGGTGCAGGCCGTGCAGGCTTACGATTAACCAAATTCTTTTTCGAAATTCTAAAGGAAAAAGGAATTCCAACCCATTATATTAATGCGGATATTGAACAAGCTACGATGACCGTTAAACCTGCTGAAGTTTTCGGTAAAGGTCTTGAGGTCATCTGCAGATATCGAGCAGTCGGAAGCTTTTTACGCAGATATGGCTTATATGCCAAAGAAGGGCAGCCTCTTGATGCTTTCGTAGAAGTTACCTTGAAGGATGATGATCGCCAAGATCCTCCAATAAATGAGGATGCGTTAGATATGCTTGGTATTTTATCAAAAGAGGAATACCACGTGTTAAAAGAACTAACGAAGCAAATTGGCGCTGTCGTCAAAGAAGAGCTAGCTAAAAAAGGTATTGATCTTTACGACATTAAATTTGAATTTGGACGAACTGGTAAAGACAAGCAAATTGTGCTCATTGATGAAATTTCCGGCGGTAATATGCGTGCTTATAAAGATGGGAATTATATTGAACCGTTAGAGTTGGAGAAGATGTTTCTAGCATAACAAAAGAAAAGGAATCACTTTAAGTCTAGACCTTAGGTGATTCCTTTTCTTGAATATGAGTTTATACACGCAGTAGTGCACCGTTAGGTTTTGGTACTTCTTCCTCTAAAATATTATTCATCTTACAATAGTATTCAAAGAAATTCTTTGCCAGTTCTTTTTCCTCTGGATTACTCTTCAAACCAACGATATCAAGTAAAATTTGTGCCATTTCTATATTATCAAAATAACGATATTTCCCTGTATTCCATGTTATTTTTTCAGGGTTTTTTTCATTTGCATAGTAATCCCAGAATAGTATCTTATCTGCTTCCTGTTCTGTAAGTTGAATTCTGTATTCTGCATGAGCAGGAATATATCCATCTTCACATAGCTTCCCAATAAAATTCTCATTCACCATGTAAACACCTAAGATTCTTCTATCTTCTTCAGGCTTGCTGGAATCTCTAGTCGTCAAAAGGCAGGCACTGTTTTTATGCAAGCGGGAAGGCTTGTTTGGCTTGCCTTTGTTATTACCGCTTTTTACTACACCAGTAAAAACTCTCCATTCTTTTAAGAATGTACTCTGTTCCTCATCATCACACCAGAAAACCATTTGGGAGGATGGATGAAGTTTATGATTCTTCATTAGTCTTTCATGTTCTAAACGTCGTTGATATTCTCTGCGTCGTAATTCTTTTTCTTCTTCCTTTTCCTGTTCTTCCTGCTTCCGTTTCATTTCCAGTTTCTGTATGACTCTTTCAACAGAATGAGCAGCTTCTTTATCATTTAATTTTAAAAATTTGCCAAAAGCATCGGGGAAAAGAAACTTTTTATTCTCCGTTGCAAAATTTATTTCTATGACAGTATCATCCTGTTTAACGATATTACCTTTGCCAAAACTCCTGTGTGTCACTTCTTTATTGATTAAATTCATTATATGCTTCCTCCCTATCGAGATAAAACTCCGTTAAGTCAATAACCTCATCTTAAAAAACTGAAAATCCGCTGATGGTTAAGCGAATTCCTTCGTTACACTTTTATAGAAAGAAATAGGAAGATATTTTCTTTCCTGCCAAGACAGATTCACCTCTTTCAAAGCTAAAGCTTTTCTGTAGTTCCTCTCCTCCTAACAGATGTGCTCCATTCACAGGTCAGTTTCCATATTGATCTAAGTGCTAATACATATAAAAAACCGTATCCAAACTCTCTATTCGGCAAATGACATAAGAGATTGAAATACGATTCAACTAATAATTGTAAGATAATTGTAACATGTTTTTATAAATAAAGCAAATTTAAGGTTGACAAAGTATTTTATTGTATTGTAAGATAAAAATTTACATATTTTTAACCTTATAATCTCATAGGAAAATTCAAGACGGTTTTCTCCTCTTATTCACTCGATATGATGCAAAGTAAGAATCGTCCCCTTAAATTGGAGCCAAATAAATTTCTTACCGGAATAAATAAGGAAGACACATCTCTAAGATAATAAATTTGCAAAATGGACGAAGCTCACGCCTTTCATATTTTCTTCAGCGATAAAATTCGCTGCCATTACAAAATAACCCGCCATCTTCTAAAAATGCATCTAACCTCAATGCAGCGATTTATTTTTGACCATTTCCTAAGACTATATTCCTTAATCCAGATATGAAAGAATAGATGATCTTTCTAATACAAAAATGTGAGTGATGCTTTTCCTTGGGAACTACACAAAAATAAGAAATCTATTTAAAATCTTCTAACATTTCCTGTATAATAATTCCTATCACACCAATAGTTTAGGAGTTGAGTCTAGAATGAGTAAATTTGAGAGTACAGCAGAGAAAGGCTATTTTGGAGAGTTTGGTGGTAGTTTCGTCCCCGATGAATTAAAAGTAATCTTGGACAGTATCGGGGAGCAATTCAACAAGTATAAAGGGGACAAAGAATTTCTCGAGGAGTATCGTTATTACCTAAAAGAATATGTAGGACGCGAAAACCCGCTTACATTTGCAAAGAATCTAACAGATAAAATAGGCGGAGCAAAAATTTATCTGAAACGAGAAGATTTAAACCATACGGGAGCCCATAAAATCAATAATGCCCTTGGACAAATTCTTCTGGCAAAACGAATGGGTGCAAAACGAATTATCGCTGAAACAGGAGCAGGACAGCACGGCGTTGCAACTGCCACCGCCAGCGCTATGGTTGGATTGCCTTGTACGATTTATATGGGGAAAGTTGACACAGAAAGGCAGGCATTAAATGTCTTTCGCATGCAATTATTGGGAGCAGAAGTGGTTGCGGTAGAGAAAGGCCGTGGACGATTAAAGGAAGCTGTAGATGAGGCTTTTGAAGATCTTGTTAAAAACCAGGGAGATACCTTTTATTTAATTGGTTCTGCGGTTGGCCCATATCCATATCCAGAAATGGTTAAATATTTTCAGTCTGTTATTAGTTTAGAATCCAAAAAGCAAATTCTAGAAAAAGAAGGGAAGCTGCCAACAGCTATAGTTGCTTGTACAGGGGGCGGGAGTAATGCTATTGGAGCATTTGCTCATTATTTGGAAGACAAAGAAGTTCGTCTAATCGGTGTCGAACCCGCGGAGGCACCTTCCATCTCAGAGGGAGTTCCTGCTGTTTTTCATGGATATAAATCTCTCACATTATTCGATGAAAATGGCAAGCTAAAACCAACAAACTCGATTGCAGCTGGATTGGATTACCAAGGTGTTGGACCAGAACACAGCTACTTACATTCCACTGGCAGAGGTGAATATGTTACAGCAACCGGGCAAGAAGCATTAGAAGCATTTCAGGAACTATCTAAAGTAGAGGGCATTATTCCCGCACTAGAAAGCTCTCATGCTATTGCCCATGGTATTAAACTAGCTAAAGAACTGAACAAAGATGACGTGATTATTATTAACCTTTCTGGCAGAGGTGATAAAGACGTAAATCAAGTTTATGAGATGTTAAATAAGGAAGCATAAGGGACTGTTCCCTTTGCTTCCTTTTTACATAAAAACTTAGTAATTCATCTTTTCTTAACCATACTTTATCTTGCTTTTCCGTACTTCTTGTTTTTCTTTTATAAAATAGGATATGATTAACCCTGCCAGTGAAAGTAACGCAACCACCATAAGTGCGATATTTACACCATAGATATCCGGATTTACAACCCCTCTACTTCCTGCTGCTGTCTCTGAATTAGTCATAACAGTAACTAGGATCGCCGTTCCTACAGATGCCGCTATTTGTCTCATCGTATTATCCATCGCTGCTCCGTGCGGAAGCAATCGTTTAGGCAACTGATTTAATGCCGCCGTAGCAATCGGCATCATCACCATCGATAATCCAAACATCCTCACGCCATACATCATGGTAATAAATTTAAAGGACGTGGAGGTGTCTAACTTAATAAAAGCAAAGGAGGATACCGTAATGATAAATAAACCGACTATAACAAGCTTTCTTGCACCAAATCTATCAAATATCCTTCCTGTTATCGGAGACATAAGCCCGGTAATGATTGCCCCTGGCAACAAGACAAGACCCGCTTCAAAAGCAGTAAAATCACGCATATTTTGCATATAAAGCGGAATGAGCGTTTCTACTCCAATTAATCCCATGAAAGTAATCATCCCAATTGCAACAGCCAACGGGAAAATAGAATACGTGAATACCCGAAACTCTAACATTGGATGCTTTAACTTAAGCTGTCTTAAAACGAATAAAGTAAGAGCTACAGCACCAACAAGCAAGGACAAAATAGTTATGCCAGATAACCAACCGTTGTTCCCCGCTGAGGTGAAGCCATATAATAGGCCACCAAACCCAAAAGAAGATAATATAATAGACAGAATATCTAATTTCGGCTTTTTCAATTCCGTTACATTTTTTAAAGCAAACGATGCGACAATAATATCAACAATAGCAATAGGTAGAATGATAAAGAATAAAACACGCCACGAATAATGCTCTGTCACATAACCAGATAACGCCGGACCAATTGCAGGGGCAAACGAAATGACTAATCCAATTAGCCCCATGGCTGCACCCCGTTTATGAACAGGGAAAATCAGTAAAAATACCGTTTGCATCAGTGGCAGCATTACTCCTGCTCCAATGGACTGTATCACTCGCCCAACTAACAACACCGAAAAATTGGGGGCCAATCCCGCTACTAACGTACCAGCTGTAAAAATACTCATTGCTGTAATAAAGAGCTGTCTGGTGGAAAATCGCTCTAATAAAAATGCACTGACAGGTATCATTATTCCACTAACTAACATAAAGACTGTTGTTAGCCATTGAGCACTGTTTGCTGTAATCCCCATTTCTTTCATAATTGGAGGGATCGCTGTAATCATTAACGTTTGATTTAATATAGCAATAAATGCTCCAGCGAGTAAAAGGACAACAATCGTTTTCCTATTAAAATCTGAATTTACCATAACATACCTCTCTCTACCTTTCATCACTTTTAAAAGAATACATGATTTCCTATGAATATTCTATAGGAAACTTTTTTTCAAAGTTAAAAAGTAAATGGGTAAATTTGAAAAGATTGGGATTCTAACTTTTTCTATCCTTTATAAAAAGGACAAGGAATTTTTAACCTTGTCTTTTTGCTTGTGTTCATTTAGATACAGGTGCACCTCTCTCAAAGAACAGGCTGACCCTAGTTCTTATAAAACATCTCCTTGGACGCAGGGTATGGTAAATGTTCCGTTATAAATTCTGATGGGTAGCTATACAAACTATTGCTATAGGTAAAGGGGTATGATCAATCTCTTCAATAATTAATTCCATGAAATCAATAAAGCATTGTACTAGAGCTTGTTCCCGCTTGTCTATCACGATCTAAAGCTTATAACTGACCTTTATAACAATCTAAAACGGATTGGTCGCCCAAATGGCAGAAGTCTTGATAAATGACCGTTGCTCAAGCTTAAGAAGGCTTACCATATATTCTGCAAGATCCTCTGGCTGTGTGAATCGATCAGGATCACGCTGGTCTCCATCTCTTGTCAGGTCTGTTTCAACGAGGCTTGGCGTCAAAACACTCACGCGAATTTGATGACGGCGAACCTCCTGCATGAGGCCCTCACTCATGCCAATGACAGCAAACTTGGAGGCACTATAGGCACTCGACCCTTCAGTCCCTTTTAGACCAGACATGGAGGAAATGTTAATAATATCCCCCTTATTTCTCTCTATCATGGATGGCAGAACGGCTTTTGTTACATAAACCATCCCCATCAAATTGATATCCAATAATTTTTTCCACGTGTCCGTTGAAAGCTCCATAAACGATCCAGAAGCTCCCACTCCTGCATTATTGATAAGAATATCGATTGCACCAAGCTCTGCTTCTATTTTCCCCACTGCATGCTGTACCTCGGTTTCGTTTGATACATCAGCAGCAGCCACAGCAAATTTCACTCCTAATTGTGATAATTCCTTCCGTATAACATCAAAACTATTCTCCGTTCTGGCAACCAGGCCAACCTCTCCCCCTTCTTTTGCAAGCTCCAATGCGGTTGCCCGTCCTATTCCTCTGCTGCCTCCCGTGATTAATGCCTTTTTGCCCTTTAGGGATTGCATACTACCCATCCTTTCTAGATTATAATTCTACTAAAACTATAGCATGGATTTGATTTATTCTGAATCATTCAGAATCATTACATGCAGATGGTTTTTTCATTTCATTCCATATATACTACTTCCCCTTCCTAGTATTAGGCTTCAGCGCCATACTCCCGCTTCTTAGAACTTCTTACAGTTCTAAGCATTAACATGAATGCACTAGCAGAAGGACTTAAATTAGCTAAAAACTATAACCTACCAGAAGAAGAAGTACTAAGTTTAGTAAAAGTAAGTACTGGTGATAGCTGGGTAGCTAGAAATTGGAGCGATGTTTCTGAATGGACAGCAGACACTGCCTTGACTGTTTTACTTAAAGACTTAAAAGCGGCTTATAACGAAGGGCTTAAACACAATGTCACTTTACCATTCAACGCTTTATCTTCTACACAATTGTTTGACTCTATGGGAAAAGAATCAAAAGCTAAATAATTAATTTGTTGACTATACCATCTTTCTAATAGGAAAGCGTGCTGTGCCTACACAGCATGCTTTTTCTAAGTTACTCCCAAACCAAGAATCAAAAAATTTGACAGTTTTCAACATAAAATGATTTAATTATATCAGCCTTAGTGCTTTCTAAAGGAGAGTAACTGTACAAATAAGTCGTCAACACGAGAGAAATCTCCGGTTTATTTGGCAACGAACGTTGTTAGTGAGACCTTTACCAATTTGACTGGTAATAGGTCTTTTTTTGTAAAAATGGAGGGGAAAAAATGGGAGCAGATTTAATTATCGCCTATTTAGGCGTATTGGTTGTGTTAATTTGTTTAGAAGGCTTACTTGCCGCTGATAATGCAGTAGTCTTAGCCATTATGGTAAGGCATTTGCCTGTTAAACAACGGAAAAAGGCATTATTCTACGGCTTGGCTGGTGCCTTCATTCTTCGATTCGGGGCACTGTTTGTCATTTCCTTACTCGTTGATGTATGGCAGATCCAAGCAATCGGAGCATTATATTTATTGTACATGTCTATTAAAAATCTCTATGATTATAAAAGAAACCATGGTGCGGAAGAACGTGTCCAAGAGGAAGAAATTAATCCATTGCGCGAAGCAACACCAAAAGAATTCTGGTGGACAGTTACGAAGATCGAATTTGCTGATTTAGCTTTTGCGGTCGATTCTATTCTTGCTGCCGTTGCTCTAGCTGTAACACTGCCTCCAACAGGTCTTGGTCATATTGGAAGTCTGGATACAGGGCAATTTATTGTAGTATTTTCAGGTGGGATGATTGGGGTTATCATCATGCGTTTTGCAGCAAATCTCTTTGTAAACCTTCTGCAAAAACGGCCAACACTTGAGGCTGCAGCATTTATCATAGTGGGTTGGGTTGGTGTTAAATTAGCGGTGATGGTGATGGCTCATCCTCAAATTGCCTGGATTCCTGAAAGCTTCCCACACTCCACTATCTGGCAAATTATCTTTTACTCGGTATTAGTATTGATTGTGTTAATAGGCTGGTTTTCTTCGGGTCACTCTAAAGATACGAAACATCAGTAAAAAGCATAAACAATTTGTTCAGTTGATTTATTTATAAAATAAAAGGGCGGCCTTTGCTGAAACACAATGCAAATGCCGTCCTTTTATCAATTAATGTACTGCTGAGGTCAGAACCTTTGCAGTAAGACCTCTATTCAAATTTCTATCTCTTGTTAAAAAACTTTTTTATTATAACGAAGACAATCGCAATAAGCGCATAGATAATAAATAAAACGAGAAATCCCCATAACCCAGCGATAGCATCTGCAAATTCCATATTCCCGCGATTTGTAATTGCTTGCTGCAGTTCAATCGCAAATACGAGTACAAACATTCCGGTAAATGTATAAATAAACGAGAGAATCGTGATGCTCCACTTCATCTTTTCAATCAGTTTAAAGAAGAAATAAACGACAAAGAAAGTAGCCATACCAATGATCCCGATGATCCAGAAATGTAGCTCTTTATCTGTCATATGTAAACCAAACATCTCTATTAATATATCGTGGATTTCATTTACAATCTCAGCCAATAGCATGACAAAATCTTTCATATTATCCTCCCGCTGATTATATTCTTGCGTTCTTTTAACACGGTTCAGCTTATATATTATTCTAGTAGGAAATGAGGAATTCTGCAAAAATAAATAGTCCTGGAAAAAATTATGAGATAGCTATCTTTTTTTATTGAGTATAAGTAAATGGAGGATGTAAATTAGAGCGATATTTCATTGATGTAGTTTCTGGTGAATTAGTTTATATTAAATCGGATAACGATAATGATGATAGGTTAAAAAAGCATACAGCTCAAAGACCCCTAAGGATTAGGGACCTTGCCTAACCCTGGTTTACCTTACTACCAATCAAGATACTCTATTTGTCTTCTCTTATTAAATATTCATTTCCATCTTGGTCATAAAAAGTGAACATGGTTCCATACGGCATTTTTAACAACTCTCCTACTTTCACCTCATTTTGCTTTAGTTTCTCATAAGATGATTCAATATCCGTTGTGCTGAAAAGAATAGTAGGATGTGCCACTTTGGAAGGTTTATGCCGTTCCATTGCTGATTTCGAATAAAGAACGATTGTCGTGAATTCATCATGGCTTGGACCTACCTCTATCCAAGAAGCATTGGGGCCCATTGGTTGTTCGAACTTCAAAACAAATCCAAGCTTATTTATCCAGAACTGTTTTGCTTGTTCCTGATCCTCTACATATACAGTAACTTTTCCAACTTTATTAATGATCATAAATATCCCCCTTTACATCTATTCTTTTAAGGAAATCCATCTTTATTATCACCTTATTATTTGTTAATTACAATTATTATATACTTGCTGATGCGCTCCGAAATGCTATAAATCCTGCCTTTAATCTAATTGTTAAAATTTTGTCATCGAGTTGCCTATCCTTTATACTTCAAGTAACCTTAAAAGGAAGAAAGGATGATAGTAATGAACAAAGAAGAACAGTTACCTCTCAAAGACAAAGCAATGTCTTTTTTGAAGCTAGTAGCATCTGGAAAGGTTCAAGAAGCCTATCAGAATTACGTAAGTGCTGATTTTCGCCATCACAATCCTTATTTCAAAGGTGATGCAGATTCACTCATGAACGGGATGTTAGAAAGTGCTGCCCAAAACCCTAACAAGATCATGGATGTCAAACTTGCTATACAAGAGAATGATACGGTTGCAGTTCATTCCCATGTGAAGCAGAACCATGATGATCTAGGAGGCGCAGTTGTACATATCTTTCGGTTTGAAGAAGGAAAAATTGTTGAGCTTTGGGATGTAGGGCAAGCGGTACCTAAGGATTCACCTAATAGGAATGGGATGTTTTAAACCTATAAGTCCTCTATATATTAGAAACCCACTACATATCCTCATGTTAGTGGGTTTTACAACCATTACTTCCCTACTCAATAAGAAAGACTAAAATTATATTGATACCTATTCCCCGCCATCCTGAATTTTTTGAAACTCATTAATCGTAGATAAACCAACCTTTGTTTATCCAACTATATGGAGATTAATGGAAGTCGAAGGAGAATTCCAAAGAATTTTCGTTTCCGAGGGTTCTACTGTTTTATTACTATAATAAATCTATTACTCAAATAACAATCTACCGTAAAGTAGCTTAAATAAAATTAATTCATTTAACAAAATGATAAAGATCAATGCCAAAAGTTAATATTACCCCTGTACCTATGCCCCACAAAAAAATGCTTATTAATTGCCATATGACGATCTGTTTTTTGGCAGCACCACCAATAATGGACACGAAAGCACTAATATGGTTAGCACCTATAATCGGGCCCATCAATGACCATTGCTAGAAACTCAAAGAAGGACGATAAAGAAGATATATTGAGCAACTGGCCAAAGAGAAAGAGCGTAAAAAACGAGCACATCGATTAATTCAAACGGATGCATTAGCAGAAAAATACTTTGAACTGGAACATCTATCCATAGAAGAACGCGAAGAGCTTTTTAATATCTTTGCAAATTACATTAATACAAACAAACCTCTTAAATATAAATAATAGAATTCCTTGCTACTTAATTTTAGGGGATGAATTGATATTCAGTATTTAATGGGTTGTCCTTATTGCATCTAAATATCCTGCATTGTATTAAAGTAAAGGAACGGTGAATTGATGCAAAAGGCATTTGAGAGAATGGGATGGAAGGAGATAGCAATGCTAGTAGAAAAGATATTTGTTTAAATATCTTCTTCAGTTTACTTATGCTCACCAAGTATGTCTACCAGAATATCGATTTCTTGTTTAATTTGTTCTTTTATCTCAGTCATTTCACACCTTTTGTATTCAGCTATCAATTTAATTAAATCTATCTTAAACATAGTAATATCTTTATGCTTCAACATGACCTTTACCCCTTTTATTAGTTAGTGATATATACCCAAAAAAGGATAATTGTTAAACTTTTTATACAATTATATAACATGTTTAAAACCACAAGAGAGTTTATATCATATCGAGCTTTACTTAATATATCGCTTTTTGATTAAACTAAATAAGGAGATATAAAATGGATAAAAAAAATCATGTGAATAACAACTCTATGAAATAATAGAAGATTTGTTAAACAAAGTTCAAAATTATTCTCCATCCAGACAACAAGGAACCCCCACCCTATCAAAAGATATGAAAACTACAACTGAGCAAAGCAACGAGAAAAGAGTTCGATCAAATACCTTATCGCTTAAAAAACTTATTTCTACCAAAGATAAGCTAAATGAATTAAAACAGGAATTAAATCAAAACCCCATCAAATATAAAACTGAAATAGAAAAGATTCATCGTGTCGAACGAAAAATTGACAATGCTTTAAATAAAAGAAAAGAGAAAGATTTATTGAAATCCATAGATGTTTTAAAAAAGAACCCGAGCTATTATGTATTAAAAGTTGTCGAAACAAAAAATAAGATAGATGCCCTAAGAGTACATCTTGAGCACAGTCCAAAGGGAAATATAAGTGCATTGGACCAAGTGAATCGATTAGAGTATAAACTGAATCAAAAAATAGGAAAGATAAAAACGGAACAGATTAATAAAGCAATCTATGCTATACAAAGGAACCCTAAAAAATTAGAACAAGAGTTGAAAAAGTTTCAGGACATGGAAAGGAAGTTAAATAAGCAGCATGACAAAGAGAATGAAAAGGAGAAACCTATTAACGAAATGAGTAAATCAAAAGAAAAAAACCTGGAAATAAGCATGTAGCTGTCGTTATGTTTTTATCTCTAAATTTATAGCATTCAAATAAAAAAGATGTAATTTGTGAATAATTACACTTAAATTAACTGGCAGTTTAGTTTAATAAGGATTTTGAAACTTTAATATAAAATTAACGTTTTTAAAGAGGTGATATTTTGAAAAAAATTTATTTAACTAGTGTGGGTTTTATGATTTTTGCTTTAGTGGCTTGTAGTAATTCAAATGAAAGCAACCCAGAGCAAGATGATGCTTCAAATGAAAATCTCAAGAAGTTAATTTGACCCAAAACGAGAAACCACCTTCACTAACAATTACTTTTGGCGAAGAAATAGTTAAGACAAGACAAGGTGGTTATAGTTGGTGTTATTTAGATTCCGTGACAGGACAAATGATAAGTATAGAAGCGGATTCTATACCATCTACAGAATTAGTTAACGTTGAAACTGCAGTGAGTGTTAATCTAAGTAAAACTATCACACTAAACTTCGAAAAAGAACCACTAGCATAACCGCCTCCATTCACAAGTCCCATAACTTTCGTGCCAGTTGCTATTTCTGCACCTGCGCCCGCTTCTTCAACAATTCCTGCTACTTCAACACCTAAAATAGGATTGTGCAAATATCCCGAACTGCTTTCCCTATTCACAATATCAGTTCGATTAACAGCAGCTGCCATTACTTTGACTAATAATTCTCCGTCTTTTGGGGCTGGTTTTACATGTTCCCCAATTTGTAATTGTTCTGCTCCGCCTGGTTGTTTTATCCAATAACAGGCCAAGTCCCCAATCATCCACTCCGCAGTTATTGCTGACAACCGTCAAATCTTTTGTTCCTTGTTCCCTAAGAGCCGCAATCGCTTTTTCAGGAATCCCGCATAGACCAAAGCCGCCAACAACTAATGTAGAACCATCCTTAATATCTTGAACGGCTTCTTTAAATGAGTTCATGATCTTCATAAAAATGCCCCCTTCTTAAATTTCTGCTTCATTTGGCTCGTACCATCTATCTAAATCAATTAAAATTCTATTCTATTTTAAAAAGGATGCCCTTCATTTTCTTTTGGACATCCTTTTATTCTAAAGAATGACAATCGGATGATCCAGATAACTAATTATGTTTTCTTTTGGCTGTCTTTTTTCCTTCAGCTTTTAATGGCATCAGCATGTCCAGGCATCATTTTATCCCTGACATGCTCCGGTATCGGGCAAGCCTTAGCCTTTTCTTTAAATGATGTCCAAGCACGAACTTCATAGCCTTCTGCTACGGTTTCTTCATCTTTTACAAATTGATGGCTGATTTTGAACACTTTTTTACGCAATTCTACAACTGAACTACGGACGGTTACGTGATCTTCAAATAATAGCGGACTCTTAAATTGGCAATTCGCCTCAAGTAATGGAGTGGCGATTTGCTGCTCTGTGTATAAAGCAGAGGTTGGGAATCCGATCGCGGTGAAATATTCATGTGTTGCTTCATCCATCCACTTATAAAAGTTTGGGTAAAACACAATTCCCGCAGCATCGGTATCCCCCCACCTTACTTTAAACTGGTACTCGGTGATCATTCTTCAACACTCCTCTATCCTTTATCATCCTACTTGCTGAGAAGATTCCCTTATTTTGTCTGTGCGGCTTTCTTTACTTTCAAGCCAATAATTTCTCTAGCCTCATCAGGTGTTGCCACTTCTCTCCCTAGTATGTTAGCCAATTCTACAATTCTCTTAACAAATTGGGCATTCGATGTAGCTAGTTCACCCTTCCTGTAATAAACAGCATCTTCCATCCCTACACGAACATGTCCACCAAGCAGAATGGACATTGTATTAATCATTAATTGATCTTTACTTGCTCCGATAGCTGACCAGATTGAACCTTCAGGAATATTATTTTTCATAAACATCAGATTCTCTGGCGTAGCAGGTATTCCACCTTTTGCTCCTAAAACAAATTGGAAAAAGAATGGTGGTTTAATAAGGCCTTTTTCGGCCACTCTTAGTGCATTATGAATCATGCCAACATCAAACACTTCCAGTTCCGGTTTCACGTTATTTTCCAACATTTTCTCAGCCAATTGCTCCAGCATTGCCGGAGTATGAATGAATACATTTGGCCCTATATTGAAAGATCCCGCATCATAGGAGGCAATTTCAGGCTGTAGTTCAACAATCGGAAAGCGTTTTGTTACATCTTTAAGTTCTCCACCGGCTGTAGTAAAATTGATAATAATATCACAGTTCATCTCTTCCAGCCGTTTTACGACTTCAATATATTTAGCTTGATCAAGTGTTGGGATCCCCTCGTCGTCTCTGACGTGGATATGTGCAATGGCAGCACCCGCTTTCCATGATTCATAAATAGATTCAGCAATTTCCTCTGGTGTTGTAGGCAAGTAAGGCGTATGATCCTTCGTTGCGAAATCTCCTGTTGAAGCTACCGTGATAATTAATTTTTCCATAATAGTCCCACCTTTTAAATTTTTTAATATGATTTCATCTGATCGCTCCCTGAATATTAGGCAACGACTTTAAGCCGGGTGAATGTAAAGGGCAAAATACTTTTAATAACAGCGCTTTCAATTGATTGATTCATAGAATTTATCTTATAAAAAGCCCCTTACGTAATCTTGGTCAAGAAGTTTCACCTTTCCTCTTAGCATGAACACTAATTGTAAACGGTAACAATTATATGTGTTATTTCTCCTCAATTGTTCTTAGGTCTGCCATTCATTTTTTCTATAAACTTTCCATCCCCCTTTTCCGATTGTCAACTAATTAAAACTTGTACTCATATTATCACAATATTTGGTCATATATAAATACTATAATTCTGTTATGTGACAATACTTTAAAAAGAATAATTTTTCAAATGGATGAAAAAACGGGAAATATTTTGTTAGAATAGATTCAATCCAACTGAACTTCCGCATGATATAAGACTACTTCTCGTATAGCGGACTAAAAAATTTATTCACAAAATTTGTCATCTAGTATGGAGGGAGACGATTGCTATGGATGAAAAATACATTATACATAAAGTGAATACTGTAAATGAAAAATATATCATCCATACCGTTAAGAATGCGATGCAGCTATTACAACTTTTTACTGTCAACTCACCGGAATGGAGTTTAACTGAACTGGCAAAAGAAAAGTCATTAAATATCAGTCATACGAAAAGGCTGCTCAGCACTTTAACGGAATATGGTTATTTAGAAAAGAATCCTGTGTCTAAAAAATATCGACTTGGCTTAACAATTGTCAGATTATCCGGTGTATTGACGACGACCATGGAGATCCATAAAGAGGCTAGGCCCATTTTAATGAAACTAGCAGAAAAGTACGACGAAAATGTTCATATAGGGGTATTAGAAGAAACAAATGTCTTGTATCTTGATAAATTCGAAAGCTTACATTCTTCCCGTCTGGCTTCACATGTTGGAAAACGAAATCCTGCCTATTGTACGGGCTGCGGAAAAGTATTATTAGCCTATAAGCCAGAACCTGTACAACAGGAATTATTAAAAAAAATAAAGGATCAGGGCTTCGAACAATTTGCCTCCAAAACCGTCCAGACAATCGATGAATTAAAAAACGATTTAAATATGATCGTACAAAAAGGTTATGCACAAAGTACCGATGAATTATCAGATGGGTTTACGAGTATTGCTGTGCCTATATTTGATTACTCTGAAGAAGTTATTGCAGCAATCAGCATCACAGGACGCAACAACAAAATCAGCTTCTCGATTCATTTAAATGATTTGTTACATTGCAGTAACCTAATCTCTGAAAAACTTGGTTATATAAAAGGAGTTGAAGGGTAGTAAATGGAGAGAAAAAGGTTTTCATCGCTGGAAAATGCACTTAGACTAATGAATACCTTCTCTGTTGAAAAACCAGAGTATAATCTAAACGAACTAGCTGAAAAACTATCGATTGCCCCAAGTACTGTACATCGTTTATTAACAACGTTGCGGTCAGACGGATTTGTAGTAAAAGATACCCTTTCCAAAAAATACAGACTAGGTATTTCTATTCGCGCATTAGAATCTACGATCAGAAAAGAAATGGACTTATTTCATCTATCTCAGGACATCTTAGAAGAAATTGTATTACGTACAAATTTATCAGCTTCATTGGCTATTATCTTTCAAGAAGCTGCCTTTTATCTAAATGCTATTGAAGTAGATAATCCCCTTTTCAGCAAGTTTTGTTACATTGGAAAGCAATCTCCTTTTCTAAGCACCAGTGCAGGGAAAGTATTGTTAGTAAGTAAAAACGATACGGATATCATGACATTGATTAAGGATCCATCCATTGTTTCAAAACTTCGCTATGAGCTGCAAACCAATGGTTATATTCAAAGTAACGACGATCACCACATAGGAATCACAACGATAGCTGTACCAATAAAAAACAAACAAAATGAAACCCTTGCAGCACTCGAAATGATAGGTACTAAAACCCAAATACAGAACAATGTCCAAACCATTAAAGAGGCTAGTGTTAAACTTTCCAATAAAGTAAACAATCAATGAGGCACAACCATTTAAATGATCTTTGGTTTTAAAAAATACGATAAATATAATTAGAACTGACAAAGCTGAGGCCTGCGTGAACCCCACTTGTCCTGTGTTGCGGCATGCAGGCTGATAGGATTCTGCCATATCCTGTTAACTATTGAGATACAAATTAACTAATTCCCATCTGCTGCAAGTGTAGTTTAGTTGAGGTTTACGTTCATTCACTTAAAGCATGGTCACTGACAGGACACCTCATAGACAAAACCAATGCTTCTATTATTTTTTTTTCAATAGTCCATTGAGAGCCAAATCAGCTAAGAAACCTGGTGTTTCTTCTAATGGAATAATTTCAGATATCTTTTTGACCATTTGAGGATTTATCATATTTTGGAGAAAAATTTCATACAACCTTGGATCGCCCTGCCTAAAAATGTTTTCATTTTGCCCATTCGTTATAATCTCAGCGTATAGATTCTTTAATCCTGTTAAAAAGGATGCTTTAAACTCTTCCTCACCTCGCTCCGTGACTAATAAATCTACAATCATGGGATGAATCTCCCCATATTTTGCAGTGATTTTTGCATAGCAAGCAAATGCCTTCTTAAACTTCTCTACTGTTGATTGATTGGATTTCAAAATATCTTCCTGCTCTTCATAAATTTCTGAAATGACTTCATAAGCAACGGCATTTGCTAATTGATGCTTATTATTAAATCGCCGATATACTGTTCCAACCCCTACCTGTGCCTCTAATGCAACTTCTTCAATCGTGGTTTCGTAGCCTTTAAGAGCAAATATTTTTTTAGCTGCTTCAAGGATTTTAGCAGCATTTTTATTGGCATCTTTTCTTCTGGAAGAAATGATAAATTCACTATTCATATTTTTCATTTATTTCCCTTCATCATAAGTAATTTAACCGAGTACTTACGGCTTTTATTATAAAGCAAAAAGTACCGATGTTAAAAAAAATGTTTGACTATGTTACTGGAAGCGAATATTATAGATTATAATACGGAATGTATATTCCGCTTTATAAAATTATACCTTATCAGAACAATAACTTTCTATGGGATAAGGAGGGATTTAGGAAAGAGAGCTTTTATTATTTGCCAAAATAGATAACGATTACACTACTAGGATGACTTAAAAATTTGGATCAATTAAATTAGAGGTATCCAGAAAAAAGATGATTGGAGTTATATAGAACAAATTAAGTAGAAATAAAATAACTATCAATGGTTCATCTATACGTATAGGGAATACCCGCCTTTAAAATTCTGATTACTTAAAATCAAATAATTATTCCCTATCCTCTTTCAATTGAAAAAACCAGAACGTCGACAAGGAATTTTTCTTGTTTCCATTTTAATTTCGAAATGAAAACGCTTAAAAAAACGTTCATTAAGGGGGAAAATAATGGCTAAGGATTTGCAATTTGTAGATACAACACTAAGGGATGGAACCCAAAGTATCTGGGCATCTGAATCGCGAACGGGCATGGTAGAAGCGGTTGCAGAAGATCTTGATCAAGCAGGGTTTCACGTAGTAGAAGTTCCATTAATGCCTTACAATTTTAAAAAAATCATCCGTGAATTAAAAGAAGATCCCTATTTGTTAGCAGAAATAGTTGGGGAGAAAATGCCGAATGCGAAAAAAGCATTTATGGGTGAACCAGGCCTTGTTCTTTTTGAGCTATTAGAAACTCCACCATCTGTTTCCAAGCTGTTCTATGATTTATTAATTGAACGGGGTGCAATTAACCGCGTACAGACCATGGCTAATATTTTTGGAAATTTAAAAACAGATTTCCCGTGGTTTCTGCCTTATTTACGCAGTAAAGGAATGGAAATCGCCCATGCCATCGCTTACAGTATCTCTCCAAGACATACGGATGAATACTTTGTGAAGAAAACGCAAGAAGTGGTAAAGAATGAGCCAGATGTCATTTATTTTAAAGATGCAGCTGGTTTGTTAACAGTTGAACGTCTCAGAACGCTATTACCAATTATTATAGAAAATTCAAATGGAATCCCAGTTGAATTCCACACTCATTGTACAACGGGACTTGCAGATGAGCTGTATGTTGAAGCAATGAAAATGGGGGTTCGTACACTACATACAGGGATTCCGCCATTGGCAAATGGTTCAGGTCAACCCTCCGTTTTTACAACCGTTTCCAATGCAAAATATTTAAATTTAGAACATGACTTAGATTTGGAACGTATACAAAAGATTTCAGATCGTCTTATGAATATTGCCAAACAAGAAGATTTACCAATTGGTGCACCTCTTGAGTATGATTACTCACAATATATTCATCAAGTACCTGGCGGTGTAATTTCTAATCTAAGCCATCAGTTAAAATCTTTGAATCTTCAAAATAGAGTCGATGAAGTCATTGAAGAATCAATACGAGTTCGTGCAGAACTAGGTTATCCGGTGATGATTACACCATATTCACAATTCATGGTGACACAAGCAGCCATCAATATCGCTACTGGGGAACGTTATAAAGTTGTCATTGATGAATTAATTCAATTAGCTGCTGGTGTGTATAGCGAAGATTCAGGTTATTTAATGATGGATCAAAATTTAAAAGATAAATTCTTAAGTTTACCTCGTGCAAAAGAATTGCACTATGAGCCAGTTGAAGATGTTCCAGTTAAGAAATTGAAAGAGCAATTTGGCGGTCCAACCCTTTCAGATGAGGAGTTCATGCTTCGATATATTATGAAAGGAACAAAAGATATTGAAGAGATGCGGAAAGCAGGACCGCATAAGAAATATTTCTCAGCTTCCACCCCTTTACTAGAACTATTAGATCGTTTCAGCAAACAATCGACTATTAAACATGTTCAAATACAAGGCCACCAAGGTTCACTGCTTTTAACAAATAAATAAAAAATATACATCTTATTTTAAATTGAGGAGGAAGAAAAATGAGCAAAAATCTGCTAAGTATTATTAATAAGCAAGATGTGGAAAATCTAACAACCCTTATTGAGAAATTAGAGGGGTCCCCTTTCAATTATTTAAAGCTGGAGAATCAAGATCTGAAAATTGTGATTGGAGAAAATGGCGTTACAGAATCGGTTGAAGCAAGCAACAATAATGGAAAAGTCACTGAATTAAACCTTGCAAAACCTGAATCCGTACAAGTAACTCAACAAGAAGCAGCAGCTGCAACAGTTGAACAACCAACTCCGGAAGCAGTACTTGATAAACCAACTCCAGTAAAAAAAGGTGTTGTCACAATTAAGGCAACAACAACAGGTTTATTCTATTCACAACCAGAACCAGGCGCGGCCCCATATGTTAAGGTAGGCGATCGTGTCGAAGAGGATACGACAGTTGGGTTAATCGAGATTATGAAAGTATACAGTGCTATATTATCAGGTGTCGCAGGGGAGATTGTTGAAATCCATGTTGAAGATGCTCAACTCGTTGAATACGGACAACCTCTATTCTCTGTAAAACAAAAATAAACCCATCATCAAAGAAGGAGCTTTTTTCCACCACTAATGGATCTTTAACCTTTCAAACAAAGAGGAAATGGGGAGGAAGAATTCAAAATGAGTATTTCAAAAATTTTTATTATTAATCGTGGCGAAATTGCAGTCCGAATTATTCGCACATGTAAGGTGATGGGAATTGAAACGATTCTTGCTGTATCTGAAGCAGATCAAAATAGTTTAGGAGCCAAATTGGCGGATCGAACAGTTGTCATCGGCCCAGCAAATGCTGCGAAGAGTTATTTGAACATTCCAATCATTATCACAACTGCCTTAGCAGTTGGAGCGGATGCGATTCATCCAGGATACGGATTTTTATCGGAAGTACCGGAATTAGCTGAAGCTTGTACTGAAAATAATCTTGTATATGTAGGACCCAAGCCAGATCATATTTTGAAAATGGGGAACAAATTAGTCGCCCGCGCCATTGCTCAAGAAAGTGATGTCCCAGTTCTTCCAGGTTCAGAAAAAGTGTCTTCTTATGAAGAAGTGATTCAGATGATTGATAAAATAGGATTGCCGGTCATGTTGAAAGCATCAGCCGGAGGCGGCGGCCGTGGAATGAAGATTATCACCGACAATGAACAGGTGAAAACTGTTTTTGAATCTGCATCAGCAGAAGCGAAGGCTGCTTTCGGAGACGGGACCATGTATGTCGAAAAATATATTGCCAATGCACGGCACATTGAAGTACAAGTCCTTGGAGATCAGTATGGGAATGTAATTCATTTAGGTGAACGGGATTGTTCGACACAGCGCCGTCATCAAAAACTCGTTGAAGAGGCCATGGCGCCGATGATTTCCGAAGAGCTGCGCCAGGATATTCGCAATGCAGCTGTAAAGCTTGCTGAAAATATTTCCTATGAAAGTGCTGGCACGGTTGAGTTTATCGTCGACCAGGATGAAGAAAAATTCTATTTCCTTGAAATGAATACTAGAATTCAAGTGGAACACCCGGTAACAGAAACCATTACAGGGATCGATTTAATTCAGGAACAAATTCATGTAGCTAACGGTGCAAAACTGCGATTTACTCAATCCGACATTCGATTTATCGGTCATTCGATCGAGTGCCGAATTAATGCGGAAGCACCGGAGGAGGGGTTCCGGCCAACTCCAGGCTTAATTACCAAATGGGAAATCCCTCAGGGGCCAGGAATAAGGGTAGATACTCATTGTTATCAAGGATATACGGTCCCTGTCTTTTATGATTCGATGATTGCAAAGGTCATTGTTCATGGAGAATCACGCGAACATGCCATTCGGCGAATGTTAACCGCTTTAGATGAATTTATGATTGAAGGAATCCATACAACAATCCCATTTTTAAAACAAGTTTTGCAGGATGAAGATTTTTCAAACGGACATGTAAGCACCCGTTTATTGGAAAAAATTATGGCTTAAATCGGTAAATCCAAGATAGGTCATTTTTTTAAAAATCTTTAGTGCAAATAAAATGAAAAAAACAGCAAAATAATTTTAAGGGTGCCAGTAGTAACAGGCACCCTTTTAGATTAGAGCTAGAGCTATTATAAATTTAGTAATATCAAATGTATCGAGCTGTAAAGACAATAATACAGGTATATGTAAATATGTAAATACGTAAATACAGTTAATTGTAAAAATGTAAGAAAGTATAACGGAGAAGTTATGATCTACAAAGTTTATAAGCCCGTACAACAGAATTTTAAAGAACTTCCTATTTAACTTAGTAAGATAGAAATATAGTAAACAAGCAATATAGAAAGTATCTTACATTCTTACGGACTTAAATATGAATTTCCTTACAAATAATCTTAAATATAAGTGTGGGAGAGATAAATATAAGTTCCATAAAAGTAAAAATAGGTTCAAAAAATTTTAAACGATAAATTTGAGCGAAAAACGAAATCAGATAAAAAGTGATGCCCAAAGAAAGCCCATTTCCTAAACTGTTCGTAATTTTTTCGCCGTTCTCTTACACATTCTTTGGGTTTCTTAAAGTTGAACACAGAAACCCCGAATAATGGAATTTTTATATATTATCCATTATTCGAGGTACATTTCAATATTGAATTTCTAATCAGTTATGCGGAAGTAGAAGATTGGCCACCATCAATTCGATAATAAGAACCAGAAATGAAGGAGGCTTTATCAGAAGATAAGAACACCATTAAATCTGCAATCTCTTCTGGAGTAGAATAGTGACCCATCGGAATAGAAGCTTCAATTGCTTTTTTAGCAGCAGCTGCATCTTCTGGGTTTGTATTCGATTCGATACGTTTCATCATATCTGTATCAACAGCTGTCGGAACAACTGCATTTAATCGAAGAAATGGGTGGAGAGGCAATTTTCGTTAAAACGAATGTGGCTTCATCAGAAGATGTCCAAGCATTCGTAAATCAAACAGTGGAAAAGTACGGCAGAATAGACCATGCATTCAATAATGCGGGGGTGTTAAGCCAACAAAATAAGTTTGCGGATATTCCAGAAGAAGATTTTGATAAAGTCATTGCTGTAGACGTAAAAGGCGTATTCCTCTGTATGAAGTATGAACTGCAGCATATGCTTAAAAACGGCGGAGGCACCATTGTAAATACAGCATCTATTGCAGGGCTTATTGCGGATCCTGTAATGGGACCATATGTAACTGCAAAACACGCGGTTGTCGGTATGTCTAAATCTGCAGGATTTGACCATGCCAGAGATGGAATCTGTGTCAATACGGTAGCACCAGGTTTAACTGAAACACCTAATTGACACAGGTATGGAAAGACGTTCCTGAAAAATGGGCTGAAGTGATCGCAAACGTCCCAATGGGTATTGCAGCTAAACCAGAAGACATTGCATCTATGGTACTCTATTTATCCTCTGATGAAGCTCGTTTCTGTAATATGCAAGTATTTACAGTTGATGGCGGACAAACTTCACATTAAAACTGTGAGTGTAAAAGCATTGTAAGATGATACGTATAACTAAAACGAAGACTGAACCAGAAGTTTTATGGAAACTTTTGGTTCAGCCTTTCAATATGAATAGCTGTTAATTCATCTTCAATATGATCTTTCCGATATTTTTGTTGTTCTCCATATGTTCATGCGCTTGTTGAACTTGATCAAGAGGGAAGACATGATCAACAATTGGTTTAAGCTTGTTATCAGTAAAGAGCTCCAGGGTCTTAGAATAGAATTCTTTTGTGAGTGCTGATTTATATTCATCACTTCTTGGAGTCAGTAAGGTTCCGGTCAGTTGAATTCGTTTTCCGATGACATCCATTAAATTGAACCCTTCTATTTCCGCACCACCTAAAACTCCGATCAACACCCAACGCCCGTCTACTTTTATACTGGTAAGGTTTTTATTCCAGTAGGAAGCTCCAATAAAATCAAGAATCAAATCGACTCCTTGATCATTGGTTGCCTTCAATACTTCCTCGTCAAAGATTTGTTCTTTATAATTGATACCAATATCTGCACCTAGAGACCTGCAAAAGTCTAATTTTTCTTTGGAACCGGCTGTCGTGATGACATTCGCTTGTCCAATTTGTTTGGCAAGCTGAATCGCCGCTGTTCCGACCCCACTGCCACCCGCATGAATCAACACGGTTTCATCAGGACGTAATTGACCGATCCAAAATAACGTTTGATAAGCAGTCAAAAACACTTCAGGAATAGCAGCAGCTTCTTCAAATGATAGATTTTCTGGAATCTTCATTGCCCACTCATCCGGCATGACAGCGTATTCTGCATAACCGCCACCATGCACAAGTCCCATCACTCGTGTACCGACCGCTGTTTTTGCACCTGCTCCCGCTTCTGCAACAACTCCAGCAACTTCGACACCGAGAATTGGGTTTTTCATGTAACTAGATCCATTTTGTCTAGTAACGATATCTGTTCGGTTAACAGCTGCTGCCTCTACTTTAATTAATAATTCCCCGTCCTTGGTTGTTGGTTTTTCATGCTCAACAACTTGTAATTGTTCTGCTCCGCCTGGTTGTTTAACTGTGATTGCTTTCATATTTATTCCTCCTGCCCCATTGAAAATCTCTTTTTGATATCCTACCGTGCATCAATTATTACATACCGCCTGTGACGCCGACGCTTTCCCCGGTAATTGCGGCTGCCCCATCTGAGGCTAAGAATACAGCAGTAGCCCCAATTTCAGAAGGCTCAAGTAGACGTTTCATCCATTGTTTCCCAAGGATATGATGGTTTAACGCCTCCTCTACGGTTGTACCATCTTGTTCAGCCAGATTAGGTAATTGCTTTTCTACTAATTCCGTACGCACAGGTCCTGGCATGATGGCATTCACAGTGATTCCATCTTGCGCTGTCTCTAACGCCGCTGTTTGTGTAAAACCGACAACACCGAATTTCGCAGCTACATACGCAGATTTGTAAGCATCCGGGATTCTGCCGTGAGCAGATGAAATATTAATGATACGGCCTTTTTGTTGTTGTTTCATCTGAGGCAATGCATGTTTGGTTACTAGAAACGTTCCAGTCAAAATGACATCCAATAATAGATTCCATTTTTCTAATGGAAAGTCTTCCACAGGAGAGATGAACTGAAGCCCGGCATTATTCACGACAACATCCAATGAACCCCGTTCATCGATAAGTTCATTGATTGCGCCTTTCACTTGCTCTTCATCTGCAACATTCACGGAATAGCCTTTAGCATTACCTAATTCCTTCGATGCTTTTTCTGCAGCGTCCAGATTCAAATCAAAAATTGCAACAAAATCACCATTTTCAACAAAGGATTTTGCAATTGCGTATCCAATTCCCTGGGCTGCACCTGTTACGATAACTGTCCGCTCTTTTTGTGTAGTCATCCTGTCTCCTCCAATTCATTGTCGGTTGTTAAGCCAAAACATATATCGTTTTTCTATTCCCTAGGCTAAAGAAAAGATTCCATTTGCCTCATAACAACCGTCTTAATTTATTTATTTTGTCCGTTTCCATACTAATGTTGTTTGTTGTTCTTTTCCATCAACAATAATTGGCGGGCTGCTGATTTCAATCGTATCATCCTCTTTTAACTTCACATAGCGAGGTTGTGTATCGCCTAGCCAGGTCGGATTCATGCTGACAGACATATGGTGTGTCACAATTTGCTTTTCTTCATCTACCTCGTATGGTCCGCAGTATGCCAGGTAACCCTCAGCAGCTGCTGCCATTTCTTCTTGCGTTCCAGTATGAAGAGATCCAGATGCATATGCTGGTCTACCTTGCTGCATCATCTGTGCGGACATATAGCCGTCAGGATGATACATAATAAATCCAGAGCAATCCTCCCCCATTGGATAAGTTTTGTTCCCTTGATCGTCTGTCACATGGTAGGAAACTAGACTCCACGTTCCTACTAATGCTTCTTTTTTAAAATCCATTCTTCTATCTCCCATTCTTAACTACATGTATTAGTTGTTATTGTTATCTAAAACTCCACCTTTCATTATAAATGAGTTATGCTTATATTAAAAAATAGATATATTTTATAACATTTATTTATTAAATCTATAAATGAGGTGTCATGATGGAATTACGTCAAATTCAATATTTCTCAGAAATCGTAAAACATGGGAGTTTCTCAAAAGCTGCTGAATCATTATTTATATCACAACCCACGATTAGTAATGTGGTCAAAGAACTGGAAAAGGAGCTTGGTACAAAATTATTGATCCGTACGACACGCAAATTTGAACTAACGGATGCTGGCCGTTTACTATTTCAACTCAGTCAGAGACTCTCCACTACATTGATTCATTTTGAAGAGGAATTGGATGATATTAAAAATGGGCTGAAAGGTGAAATCAAAATGGGGATCTTCACATCGGTAGGGACTGAAATTCTGACCCGGATTACCGCAGAATTTTATCATTGCTATCCGGAAATATATATTACATTTATCGAGGACAGTGCAGAAAATTTAAAGAACGCACTGCTACAGGGAGACCTTGATTTATGTCTGATGAATCTTCCTGCTAATGAAGAATTTGAATCGTTCCCATTTTTAAAAGGCGACCTTAGACTTTTAGTCCACCAAGACAATGCGCTTGCAAGCAGGGAGAAGGTGAAATGGGCGGATTTAAAGGATGAAAAATTCATCATGCTGCGGGAAGGTTTCACCGTAAACGACATGATTATGTGGGAAACCAATCGTTTAGGCTTTACTCCCGAAATTATAAGTGAGACTTCCCAATGGAAATTTATCTTAGAACTCGTTTCATATAATTTAGGTATTGCCATCTTACCTCAAAGTTCCCTGATCAAAATTATGGTTAAAGAAAAAGGGATACATGTTCTACCACTTGTCGAACCTGAGGTACATTGGGAAATTGGTATTGCCTGGTCAAAAAACAGCTATGTTTCCCTTGCCACCCAAAAATGGATCGAATTTCTGCAAGAGAAACTTCAAGTCTGAGGAATGAACATTCAGTGGAGAGGAAAGGCCGACTAACGACGCGAGCGTCTATAGCAGTACTAACACGTACCGCCATTCGCAAGTTCATCGCAAAATTGCAAGTCAAGTAATTCAAGTTGCAATCTTATGCGCCGGCCCCCCCTTGAATGTAGTTTCCCTTTATAGTTTAACAAGTGTTCTGCCACGTACTTTTCCTTCTAAAATATCAGTTAATACTTCCGGCAGTTCTTTTAATGAGATTTCATTTACCATATCTGCATGTAACATTGTTGATTTCAAATCATCTCCTAGGCGATTCCAAACTTTTAGACGCTGTTTCATTGGACATTCGACCGAGTCAATACCGAGCCAATTGACACCTCTTGAAATATAAGGAAGAACGGTTGTAGAAACTTCTACCCCACCTGTTAAACCACATGTAGCTACAGATCCGCCATATTTCAATGTACTTAATATGTACTGGAGAGTTTTCCCGCCTACAGGGTCGATAGCACCAGCCCATTTTTCTTCACGCATTGGCGTTTGGTCGGTATCTATGATTTCATTACGTTTAATAATCTGTTTGGCCCCTAATCCTTTCAAATATGCTTCCTCATTAGATTTGCCTGTACTGGCTACAACATCATAGCCTCTTTTAGCTAAGATATTTACGGAAATACTACCGACTCCACCTGTAGCACCGGCTACCAAAACAGGTCCCTGACCAGGTTCCAATTCATTATCTTCAAGTCTTTGAACGGCTAATGCTGCGGTAAACCCGGCTGTTCCAAGAATCATGGCTTCTTTTAGAGATAATCCTTTAGGTAGAGGAACAACCCACTCTGCAGGTACACGAGCAATCTCGCTAAATCCGCCAAAATGTCCTGTTCCTAATTGATAGCTTGTCACAATTACTTCATCACCTGTTTTAAATTGTTCATCTTTTGACTCTATAACCGTTCCAGCTAGATCTATCCCTGGTACTAAAGGGTAGGTCTCTACAAACTGATTTTGAATGGCGACTAACCCGTCCTTGAAATTCACACTAGAATAAGCAACTCGAATGGTCACTTCCCCTTGTGGCAGATCATCCATACTTAATTGTTTTATTTCTAATTTTGTTTGATCATTCACTTGATCCAATACCATTGCTTGAAAAGTATTCATCTTTTTAATCCTATCCTTTCCTGGTGCGTTGTATTAGATGTTTTTTACAATTTCAATTACTACAGACGGCTCTACACGTTTTGTGTAGTCCGAATCTACTTCTGCAAATACAACCTTACCTGATTGATCGATTACAAATGTAGCTGGTTTCGGGAGTTTCCAAGCGTCATTTCCATTATGGCCTTCAACGTCTAATCCCAAGTCCTTATATACTTCAATTAAATAATCCGGCATTTTAAATACCAAATTAAATTGTTCAGCAACTTTATTGCCTTCATCACTGAGAACAATGAATTCAAGCTCATTTTTTTCCTTAGTGGACAAGGATGCATCTGGTATCTCTGGACTGATGGCTATTAACGTTGCACCAGCGTTTTTGATGGTATCCAATTCTCTTTGATAAGCTTTTAATTCAAGATTGCAGAAAGGACACCAGCCACCTCGATAAAATGTCAAGATTACAGGGCCTTTCGAAAGCTCTTCAGTAATGGACACCGTATTTCCTGTTGCGTCCGGAAGCTTAAAATCCGGTACTTGATCTCCTTCTTTCAGTCCCTGTGCTACTCCGGATTCTTCCAATTCTTTGGTTGCTTGCGCCATTAATTTCTGCTTTTCCTCCGGAGCCTTTTGCTTAAATGCTTCTTTATAAGCTTTAATTTCTTCCAGTAATGTCGTCATTTTTGTCCTTACCTCCTATGTTCATATCAATTTAACCTTAACAAGTAATTCTTCTTTTTTCATCCCCTGCGATTCCTTCCGCGATAGAACTATATACAACCATTAACAAATTGAAATAAGGAGACCGACATTTAGTCGGTCTCCTTATTTAACTACCGCGGCCGTCTGGAACATGAACCGATTTTCATTAAATACTTATTCGCTACCTGCCCCTATAGTACAATAACTTCTATGTAAAATAGCGTTAACCCTTCTGAATTAACGCACCCTATAGTTGAATAAGGACTCAACTCGTTATCAAAACTCTCAAGGAGGTGTCACAAAATTCTATGACAAGTTATTTATTTCTATAATACGTCCGGACAAACTCCTTAAACTCCTCTACGTTTTGTGAAAGAAATTTTTCTTTAGCCCATGATAATCCGACAGTAAATTTAGCCTTTGGATCGGAAATTTTTACATAGCTCAATCCATATTTCTCGCATAAGGTAATCGGAATTAACCCTACACATTTGTGGAGCTGAAACATTTCAATTAGTAAGTCATAGTCCACTTCAAAAAGGAATTTTGGATTGAAGCCTGCAGTTTCATACAGCTGATTTACAGTGTTCTTGTACTCATCATATCCTGCTAATGATATGAAAAATTCCGTAGATACTTCCTTTAGGTCGATAACTTTTCTGCTGGCAAGATGATGATGTTCAGGAATAACTAATACAATATCTTCTTCCATTAGGATACAGCTTTCTATCGCTTCATCTTTAATTGGTGGCCCCGCAATACCTAAATCAATTTCTCCTTTTTTTAGTTGGATACTAATAGATTCCCTTGTTCCAAGAGATTGCTGTATTGAAGCATCAGGATGTAGATTGAAATATTCCATCAACATGCCTGAAAGGAAACGGGGGTTAGAAATCGAAATGATGATTTTTTCATGCGCAATATCTTCCCTATTCTGTATCTCTCTTTTAGCATTTTCAATTTCAGCAAAAATTGTATCTACGTGTCTAAGTAGAATCCTTCCTGATTCGTTCAGTTGAATATTTCTCCCTTTACGATCAAATAATCGAGTTCCCATTTCGTCTTCCAATCGCTTAATCATCAGACTTAATGAGGGTTGCGCTATATTTAATTTTTTGGCTGCTTTAGAAATGTGTTCCATATATGCTACTGTCTGAAAATATTTCAATTGGAGTAGTTCCATCTTATTTGATTCACACCTTATATTTATTTAAACCTATATATTTATAGTTAATTATATATTAGATTGTATAAATTGTCAGGAGTACAATTGAATTCAGGAAGTCCTTTTTTTATAAAGTATTTACTAATATAGAGGGGAAGATAAGTATGAATAATTACAAGATGCAACTAACGCAAGAAGAAAAAGATATTCTTGATGGCAAACAAGGAGAAGCCATGCAAAAGGTTCTTAAATCCATTGTTCTTTTTGGAGAAGCATTTGGAGCAAAGCGTTTAGTTCCAATCGATGGTCCTATTCACGTTGTTACTTCCTTCGGTATGACAGGCTTTGACGCGGTATTCAACATGATGGATGAATTAATTGGTGCGGGTTTAAAAACAAAAGAACCTTTCACTGTTGACCCAAGACCGGTTGACTTTGAAAATATTGAAACTACAGAAGCCTCGAAAAAAGTTTCTTTAGATTTATATCAACACCAAGAACAATATGAAGAACAGTTGCAAAAATTAGGGTTGAAAGATAAAGATGCTTTCTCTTGCGCTGCTTATATGAAAGAAGTCGGAAATGTTCCTGAAAGAGGACAAGTTCTTTCTTGGGCAGAGTCTTCAGCCGTTGTATTTGCAAACTCGGTTATTGGTGCAAAATCAAATCGTAATTCAGGAATAATCGAATTACTATGCGGTATTTTAGGAAAAACTCCTGAGTTCGGTTTTTTAACAGAAGAAGGAAGAAAAGCTAAATGGTTAGTCGAAGTAAAAACGTCAAAAACTCCAAATCCGATGCTTCTTGGAAGTGCTATTGGCATGAAGGTAGTTGAAGATACTCCTTATATTACTGGTCTTGATAAATTATTAGGTAACGAGCTTAATAACACAATGAAAGACTTTTTGAAGGATATGGGTGCTGCCACTGCTTCCAATGGCGCTGTTGGACTCTACCACATTGAAAACGTGACTCCTGAAGCGGTTGATCAAGGAAGAGATCTATTAGTAGAAGGATATCAAACATATGTAATTGATGATGAAGAACTAAATAAAGTAATGGCTTCTTATCCAGTATTATGGGATGACATGAGCGCTGAACCTGCTTTTTGCTTTATCGGATGCCCTCACCTTTCATTAAATCAAATCTATACTTGGAACGACAATATCGACCTAACTTTGAAGAAAGCTGGTAAAGAGAAAGTATCCATTAGAACTATTTTAAGTGCAGCACCAGATGTCATTTCCAAATTCAAAGAAGACGAAAAAGCGTATGAAACGCTTATTAACAACGGGGTTAGCCTTTCATTTACTTGTCCGGTAATGTATATGAACAACCCAGAAAACTCCAAAAACCCGATCATTACGAATTCAAATAAGATGAGAACTTATTCAACAGCACGTTTCTTCTTGGATCAAGAAGTCTTGAATATCATCGTGAACGGTAAAAATTATTAAGGAGGAAGAAGAGAACATGAAAACTTTTACAGGAAGAGTAGTACTTGGAGGTAATTTAACAGGGGAGACTGTGGTAACTCGCCAAGGATTTAATACATTAGCAACGTTTTTTAGAGGATTAACGACTGGAAGTTCAATATGTAACGACCAAAACAACCCAGATTTATATAAGAAAGAAATAGGCGAAAAAATCGTTTGCTTACCTAAAACAATCGGTTCTACTACAGGAGGCATGATTCTCCAATGTGCAGCAGATGTTGGTATCGCCCCTGCAGCAATGCTTTACGCAGATCATATTGACTCTATTTCAGCTGCAGGAATCATCCTTGCAGAAGTATGGAACGGCAAAAAAATTGTAGCCATCGACCAGCTCGGTGACGAATTTTTGGAAGCAGTTCAAGAAGGTCAACAAATTGAAATTAAAGATGACGGGACAGTAATAGTTCTGGGATTTGAAGTGGAAGGACAAGCTCAATAAAATGCCTTTGCAAATCGTTTAGCTGATTTAGCTGAAAGCATAAGTTACAAAATCAAGCCTATTTTCTCAGAAGCTGTAGAGAAAATAGGCTCTTTTGTGTTTCTTAAATTCAAAAAGTATTTTTAGAGATAGAATTTAAATTTTATATAAAGATGAGGAGAAACATCTCCCAAATTTATGTCTATTACTTGTTCTCTTCTTATAGAGTAAAGTAAATTATACTGTTCTTCCTCTGTAAGTTCCTCCAACTCTTTCTCAGAATTAGGAATGGTATTAAAAGGAAAAACAAACCACTTTTTTGTATCAATGTTTATCCATAATAAATCAGGTTCATGAGTTGAATAGTGCACAAAGTAAAGAAATGTTGTTGGAGAACTTAAACCAAATTTAATCCCATCGAATTGGCTTCCAATAAACATTTGTCGGAGTGCATTCACAGCAAATTGTCTATCTTCCAATTTCATAAAAACTACCTCTCTTAGAAGAAATTTTATATATATTTTAACGTTAATAGTAGTATCCTTATTGAACTAAACTGCCCCTTTAGTTTAAGTGTAATTCATCACAAACTCTCTCTTTGTATCAATATATTTAAGATAATCGGATTCTTTTTTCTATGTAGAAATATTAAGATAACAAAAAAGCAGGTTAGTTATGCTCTATTCTAGGTCTTCTTTAAAGAATTATTTAAATATGTATTACTGTAAAACTGTATTAGAGTATATACAGTTTATTTGTCTTCTTTATCTAAATACTCATTGAGCGCTTTTCCACTACAGCCAACATTATCGTATCATTAAAAGCTGCAATAATACGAAGCCTTTTACGAGTTTCTATGATGTAGACATTCCTGGTCTTTTTTAGCCAATCCCGGATGACTGCATTCAAGGTATATTCGAATCAGCCTTCGATTATTAAAAGAGAAAATCGAGTCAGAGCATATAGCACAATCAAGGAATGTATTTCTTGATACAACATGGTAGACTATCAAAAAGAAACTAGTAGCAATAATATCGGGAATGATGAGATTGAGGATTTGTCCACGAACATTTTTATATGTGGAGATAAAATAGGTGGTCTCCTCTCCCCTACCTTGAAAAAAGAATCGCTTTAAGCTCGAGCGATTCTTTTTTATAAAAACACAGGTTTCTGTATACCTGTATCTACATTTATGTGTATTGACCTGTAAAAACGTAAATACAGGAATCTGTATAAATGTAAATACAGTTTATCGTAAAAATGTATAACGAAAAAGTTAAGATTTTTAAGGTATATAAACCGTTCAAACTGAATTTTTAAGAACTTCCTATTTTACATAGTAAGAAAGTAAGATAGAAATACAGTAAATAAGAAATATAGAAAGCATCTTACTTTCCTACAATCTTACGGATATAAACTAGATTTTTAGGCAAATATATTGTGTTTCTAAGTCGTATTAGTTTTATAAGTCCAAACGAATGTTCATTATAAAAGAGAACCCCTTACCTAATTCTCATTAAATTAGACAAATGGATGACTTTCTACTAAACTACCGGTTAAAAGTAGTTATTATGATAATGGATACATTATTTCGCAAACGAATATAGATTAATTCTCTTCTTTATCGAGATAGTCATAAAGTGCATTTTCGACTATATCCAACCTCGTCGTATCATTGATAGCAGCAAAAATACGAAGTCTTTTTCCTATCCCATAAAATCTTAGGGAGGAATCTATTTGCTAATCCTCCCATTATGACAAAAGTATTGGTGTAGTGGTTCATCCAGTGTAACGACGATACTTTACAACAATTATGAGTATTATATAAATAACAATGTTTTCTTTTGTTATTTATATTATTAATAATCTCGTCAAAAATGGTCATGGTACGAAATAGAAGTGTTTTTATTATTCCGTTCCCTTGGCATATTTCAACGTCTTTCCAACCGTATAGGCAATATGAGCATTGCCAGGGATTTCATCATACACCAGCCATGGCAGGCCACCGCCTTCAGGATCAATAACCTCAACCATCCATATTCCAGTTCGATCGCGAGAGGCGAATTTGAGTCGATTTTCGTCCCCATATGCGATGCGATAATTTCCCCTATACTTTGCAACAGAAGGATTAACTGCGTAAACGGTGGTTGCTACCATCTCGTTATGCGGTTCAGGTAAACTCAAATCGAAAACAGATGCCTTCAACTGATTGTTGGTAAAGTCCGCATAAGCTACACACCATTCGACTTCTGAAGTAATGGAAGTTTGCCTTACTACTCTGAATTGACCATTTTCTAGTAGCGTAGGATTGCTGACTTCGCCTTTTATGGGGTCGAGAATCCTGATCACCCTTACTCTTGTTTGCGGGGGAACAGTATCCCGTTTGAAAGATTTCTTGTAACAAATTCAATTCCCTCCAGTTGTAAGAGTGGATTGTAAAATTCGTAAACTAATTTCCGTTCATTTTACTAGCAAATTCATATGCTTTCTTTAAATATTCTTTTTCTTCTTCCGTAAATGGATTGTATAACTCAAAATCATTTACACTTGATGGTCTAACCGTTTCTATTTGAAGTGATAAGGTATCTGATAAGGTGACATGAATTTTTTTCATTAAGTCTTGAGTTTCCGGTGAATGATATGGGATTTTTTTGTTGACTAATTGCTTTAGCTCTAAAAACAAATTAAAATACGTCTTATTCATCTCTATGCGTTCTTCTGGATTGATTAGCTCAAATTTATTAGCATCATAATGCTGTTCTTCCCAAATCATAGAGTACAAGATAAAACAAAAGATGCTTACATCTATCTCTTTATTCCCGTTAATAACAGCGTTCATCATATTTAACTTTTCAACGGTTTTTTGTATCTCTTCTATTTCCTCTATACATTTTTGCTTTTTATAATAGATTGTTTCTTTTAGGTATTCTATATCAGTGTTTTTATTTTTTAATATATCGTCAATTTCTTTTAAAGACAGTCCTAAAAACTTTAATGATTGAATTTGTTTGAGCTTATCTAAATCCTTATAACTGTATAGGCGAGTCCCATTCTCATCGTATTTACATGGTTTCAGCAACGAGATTTTGTCATAATATCGTAAAGTCCTCAAAGTAACGTTTGCGCTTTTAGCTAGCTGACCAATAGTTAAACTGCCTTCCATCTTTCATTCCCCCAGACTCATTTATTTCCTGATATAAGGAATCGAAATAAAATACGTATGTGATTGATTCCGAGCTATTCTAATCATTGCACTTACTATAAAAATCAATTCCACAACTAAGACAACATATATTATTTTAGTGTACCAAGAAGGTAAAAAGTAGCTTATAAAGAAAAATGGAAATATAGTGAGATGAAAATTCAAAGCTTTCCTGCTCGACTCTCGATAAAATGGATTTTTTTTATATAATAAAAACATGATGAGGGGTGGAAAAAAACCTAAAATTAGCGAGATGCCAAGCATGAGCTGAACGATAAATATTTCTCTTCTTGATTGATTCATACATTCCTCTTTCCTTTCTTTTTATCTCATTATAAGGGGTTAACCCGAGGTCAGGGGCAAGGGAAATTTTAATTTTTAATTTTTATTTACAAAAGGAATTATTTTGTGATGAAGGAATTTTTCTAATGATGGATGAAAATAGAGCACAGATTATAATTGTAAAAGGCAAAGACTTTTCTATCGAAAGAAATAAATTAAAAATGAATGAATTGGCACAGTACCCTCCTGCGCTTACGGGGAATCAAGGATTCTTTATAAGTTGCTCATTCCTTTGATAATACAAAAACACTCACTAATATGGATGAACCAATATTAGTGAGTGTTTTCTTAAGTATAAAAGGATTATGAAGCTTGCTCCATCTCTTCTTCAACCGGAGGGTTAAATTGACCTTCCCATTTAGCGATAACAATCGCTGCTATGGAGTTACCTACTACGTTAACTGCAGTCCGTCCCATATCAAGAATACGGTCGATACCTGCTATAAATGCTAACCCTGCAGCTGGTAAACCAATCGTACTAAATGTAGCTAATAGAACGACAAAGGATACTCCAGGTACTCCGGCCATCCCTTTTGATGTGACCATCAAGACTAACATCAGTGTAATTTGTTCCACAATAGTTAGTTCGATGCCATACATTTGAGCAACAAATAATGCTGCAATTGCTTGGTATAACACTGATCCGTCCAGATTAAAGGAGTAACCGGTTGGAATAACAAACGTTGCGATGTGTTTCGGACTTCCAGCTTGCTCCATTTTATCCATAATTCTTGGAAGTACGGTTTCTGAACTTGAAGTGGAGAATGCTAAAAGTAATTCTTCTTTTATCATTTTTATTAACTTAAAAATACTAAATCCAACGATTTTGGCCATCAGCCCTAATATGACAATAACAAAGAAGATCATTGTCCCATATACCGTAAGTGCTAACTTACCTAAAGGAATAAGGGATGTGAAACCATATTTGGAAATCGTTACACCAATTAATGCAAAGACACCAATTGGAGCATATTTCATAAAAAGATTCGTAACATAGAACATGGCATGTGCCATACCTTCGAAGAATCGCAGTACTGGTTTTCCTTTCTCCCCAATCGCTGCAATTCCTATACCAAATACGACAGCAAAGAAGATAATTGCTAGCATATCCCCTTCCACCATAGCTTGAATTGGATTGGTAGGAACAATATGAAGGAGTGTATCAGCGATAGATTTTCCTTCTTGTTCTTCCGATGTGTCTACATAGTTAGAAATATCACTTTGCTCCAGCTCGTCCATATTTAGACCAGCACCAGGCTGAAATATATTGGCAGAAATAAGGCCGACAGCGATCGCTATCAAAGTCATACCGATAAAATAAGTTAATGATTTTGCTCCCAGCTTACCAACAGATTTAATATCACCGACACCTGCAATAGCTACAATGATACTGGATAGTACAATTGGAACAACAATCAATTTAATTAATCGAATAAAAAGATCCCCAAATGGTTGTAAGATACTTTGTGCTGTTTCACTTCCATAAAAAATACCACCGACAATAATACCTAAAATAAGACCGATAAAAATTTGACTAGCTAAACTTAATCTGAATTTCCTCATAGTTTACCCTACCTTCTTGATGATTTTAAAAAACAGTGCATAGGCAAGGAGAACAAGATGACTAGAATATATAATTGAATTCAAGAATATTAGAAAAACTAACAATCGCTCGTTCCTTAGCGACTATAAGTTTTTCTTATTATTTCTCACGTAAAAAAAGACACGGGCAGTGTCGTTTGACTGTATTCTCTCATATTTTCCTAGACTCATTTTGTTTCCTCTTGAACGCTGACGAGGTTAGCTTTCGGGTTAGGACTCAGGGGAAACTAGAAGCCCATCTTTTTAGAAGATTCACCCGTGCGGAATTTCCGCTATTATATTGGGTCCCCCGCTCTTAAAGAACAAGATTAAGCGAAGTAATATAGCATTACTTAATAAGTATTTTACTCTATAAGAAATATTCTTGTAAATAGTTTTCTATTTCCAAATGCATTATCTTTGCATCACGCCCTAGATTACTAGTAATAAATATTATTACTTTCATGGTTTGTGTTTCGCTTCATGATCCTTGATGTTGAGTTTTTTCTAAAAATAAGAAAAAAGTAAAAAATTATCTAATATTTACAAAAAGTTTCTATATAATGGATATAGAATAGGCACAACATATTCAGGCGGTGCCTCAAAATTAAAAGGAGGAGAAACAGTCCATGCCTAGTGAAAATGAGGTTCTATTAGATAAAGAGAACCAAATCGACCCAGAAAGAAAGACGGAAAGAAAAGAAGGTGAGCCGACTTCTGCTTTTAAAGGGGCTTCATGGGCAGCCCTCTTAATAGGGATTGCAGCCTATCTCATCGGTTTATTTAATGCTGCGATGCAATTAAACGAAAAAGGGTATTATTTTGCTGTTTTAGTATTTGGGCTATATGCAGCAGTCTCCCTGCAAAAAGCAGTAAGAGACAAAGAGGAAGGAGTTCCAGTTACTAGTATTTATTATGGCATTAGTTGGTTAGCACTTATCATATCTATTTCATTAATGGGAATTGGACTATACAATGCAGGAAGTATCGTTTTAAGTGAAAAGGGTTTTTACGGAATGGCGTTTGTTCTCAGCTTATTTGCTGCAATCACCGTTCAGAAAAATATAAGAGATACGCAGAGAGCGAGAGAAAGAGATTAAGAAAACCTTGGGGGCTTCCCAAGGTTTCCTTATTCGAGAAAATACTTTTTAATTTTGTTTCGCAATCGATCACATGAAGCACTCTATTTCTTTTTCTGACGATATAAATCAAGGCTTTTATAGCCTTGTGACAAAATATCTATCATTTGTGCCTGTCTTTTTTCTCTTGTTTTTGGTTGCTTTGCAGAAAATACGTAACGGGCCCAGCCTTTTTGATACCCTGATGTTAATTCTTTATAAAATTGGAGCTCATTTGGATAGTCTATAAGCAAGCTTTCAATATCTGCTACCCGATCCTCATAATCAGCTACACGCTGACTCGCCGGCGAGGACTTTTGAGGCTTCCTTTTTTCCCGCTTTAAGCCAACTACTGTGAAGACGTCATCCATACTCACCATGCGGGAAAACTTCAAACTGCTCTCTCCCACATAGCCATCTTCACCGACTTTCATGGCTGGAAAGATTTCATCTCGATGAACAAAAGTGCTGTACCGCTTATTCCCTTTTTTAGGATAGGCAAAAAATAGGTAGCCTTTTTCAAGTAAGTGGTCTCCTTGAATGATTCTTTCCGTATGGCTGACCATGTCATTAACCGTTTCTACAAAGATAAATATCGCATCGTGAGCTCCTGACAACGCCGTTCCGTAATCAGTAAATATATGATAATCACTCGGCTGATGAAGAACAGCCATGTTTTCATATTTTTTCAGATTTAATTTGTCAATTATAGTCATAACATCCCCCTCTATTCGCACATTTTCAAATATTACCATCCTAATTTTATCCTAAAACCATATCTTGTAGTCAATAGAATGTGGAAAGTGAGTTAAAAATATATTTTTATAGAGATGGTAATGTCCCTTCTAAATCGCTAAATCGACCTGCTTATTCACAAAATAGATATTCAGTCCTTTATATGTATTGTTAGAAAAAGTATAAGGGAAGTAGTTGGAAATTCAAAGAATAGATTGAGGTGGCTATACTCTTGCCATTTTTTTACATGCTTTACTTCCCCAAAGAAGTGATCGAATTATGCACTTGCCTGGACAATAAAAAAGGCCTTCATCATTTAGAAAGGCCTTATCTGTTCTTTAGAAGAATCTGAGCCCTACTTCTCTTGCTGCATCAATACTTCTTCTAGCAAACTCAAACGGACTCAATCCAACATTTTCCCAATGCATGTACATTAACCTTGGTTGTTCAAACAGCCAATGGTTATGAAATGCTGTTACGATAAGTCCTCTTTTACGTAAAGCATCAAGCATTGGATTAACTTCTTTTTGAAGGAGTACCGATTCACCTAAGTTTAGTCCATTATTTTCAAAGGACAACATAAATGGAAGTGCTAATGGAGATAAAGTGCGACGACCTAAAATGGTTGCATGGATATCTCTAAGACGCATAACTACGCAAGGATTCGATTGAATAACTTCACCACCGATAATATCTGCAAGTCTTTGACAATTTGAACGAGGCTCTCTTTCAAATTCTCTTCCGCTCACTTAAACCACCTCCTTTTCACTAGATAGTGTATTCGGAGATGATAGACAAGTGTAGACGAGTTACCGATGGCAGAACCCCTTTTATCTGTCTTTTCGGTACAAATCATACGATAGAACAAAGGCGCTGGAGCTGGACGTGGATTTTTTTATCATAAGAATTATCCACAGGTCATTCATTTTTATCATTTCTTAGACTATAAAAAAGTCGATATTTATCGACTTTTAACTGGCCTTAAATAATATATTATACAAATCTAAGGCCTGCCTCTTTTGCTGCTTCAAAACTTTTTCTAGCAAATTCGAATGGACTCATTCCAACGTTTTCCCAGTGCATATACATTAACCGGGGTTGTTCAAACAGCCAATGATTATGAAGTGCTGTTACGATAAGTCCTCTTCTTCGTAATGCATCCATCATTGGATCTGCCTCTTTTTGAAGGAGGACCGTTTCACCTAGATTAAGTCCATTTCTTTCAAAGGATAACAAAAATGGAAGAGCAAGTGGAGATACAGTGCGACGACCTAAAATAGTTGCTTGGATATCTCGAAGACGTATAATCGTACAAGGATTCGATTGGACAACTTCACCGCCAATAATATCTGCAAGTCTTTGACAAGTTGAACGAGAATCGAACCTGTGATCTGATTCTCTTTTATTCACTTAAACCACCTCCTTTTTACTAGATAGTGTATTCGGAGATGTTAGACAAGTGTAGACGAGTCACCGAAGGCAACCCCCCTTATATTCCAAAACTAAACTAATATTTTATTATTCTAGACGATACTCCCTAATTAAATGTCTTGCAATAATATGCCCAATAAGGAATGCAGTTGCAGACGTGTTACCATCAACTGTAAAAGGTATAATCTGTGCATCAGCAACCATTAAATGATGGACTCCATGGACATTGCCATACCGATCTACTACACCGCCATGATGAATGGGAGCCATACGAAGAGAGCTTTGTTGATGGTGATTATGATCAAAATTTTCCTTAATAAAGTTTTCAAGTTCTTCATCATTTTCAATGGTTTCAAATGTTGGATTGACAAGCTGATAATTTTTGTCAATTTTTGAAAGTTGCTCCGCAATACCTTTAATATAAACTCTGTAAATGGCTTTTATTGCTTCTAAGTCATAGTCATTTTCTAAGAAGCCTTCATCTGCGAGGACTATTTTCAATGGATCATTATTTTGTATTTTAATCGATCCTCGACTTTTTGGTTGCAAAAATATAATAACAATATTTAATTTGCCTTCCGATACAATCCCAACTAGTTGAACTCCTCGTCGACGATTATTATTCCTATTAAATGGATTTGGTAAAAAGGCACCTCCTGTATAAAGGGAAAATGGATCATTTTGAAGCTGTGGAAGATCCTTTTGATTAACGGAAAACGTAGCGGTGTTTAGGGTGTGATTCGTCAAATATTTCCCTACATTTGGATTGTTAATAACAACAGGAATACCGGCCTGACGCAGGTCATGTGATGGTCCGACTCCAGATAACATTAACAGGTGGGCACTGTTTATACCTGCTGATATAATTACTCTGTTACGGGCAAAAGCTTTAACCTTTCTACCTTCTTTTAAAAATTCGATCCCTATTGCCGTTTTCTCCCTAAATAAAAGACGAAGAGCCGTTGACTTATAAATCACCATTAATTTACGTCCATTCACCCCATGTCCTTCAGGAGTTATAATGTCTGAAGATAAAAATGCAGTAGAAGAACTTTCACGCTGTCCATTATTTTTTTGAAATAGTTGCCATCGAGTGAAAGGTCCAATCGGAGTTCTTGGATCGTTATAGTCTAGAATTCGATTAAAACCTGTCGCTTGTTCCATCGCTAGAACTAATTTTTTTGTCATATCTGGTGGATTGTTAGGAGCTTGCCTGATATTTAATCGACCATTAAATCCATGGAATTCAAGACTATTTGTTATACCATGGAAATTTTCTAACTGTTTAAAGCTACGTATTGCTTGTTCAGGTGACCACATGGAACCTAAAAGCCGGTCCCATTCTTTTAAAACAGCTGGTGTGGGTCTAACATATTGTTCACCATTTATGGAAGATCCTCCCCCAGAGAGCCGCCCCGTAGTCCATTCAAAAGTTCGATCATTTACCTCTGGTTGAGGTACTCCTTCCCCTTGCCAAAAATATTCTGGAAAAAATTCGTCTTCTAATTCGAGAGCAAATCTAGAATCTCGAATTGGTCGGTCTCTATCATTGTTTTCTCCTGCCTCAAGGACTAAAACTGAAGTTTTTTTATTATCTGTTAGAGTTTTAGCTAGAACTGCACCAGCTGGTCCAGTTCCAACAACTATAAAATCATACATTTTCTTTGAATAACTAGAATCCATTTTGCTTTCTCCTTTCTTCTGTTTATTTATCATATGAAAACTAGAGAGGAAAGAAGTGGGTAGAGAAATTATCTCGATAGCAATTTATATGGAAAGAGTTATTAAAATGGCACAAATAGATTTGTCATAAAGAATATAGTTGTAGAACTGTCTATGAAAAAAGATTGAGAGAAATGGAGTATTAGAGAGCAATTAGCAGTCCTAATTGGCATACTAGTGATGTTTCTATATAACTCTCTCTTCTATATAGTTCAATGAATTTTTTAATATTTCTGTTTACAATTACTAACCTGTCTTATACCATATACATAATACATCTAATTTATCTGAAGAAGGGGGTTTTAAAAGATGAATTATTTCAATATTGCTTCTATTCCTGGCGACGGCATCGGCCCAGAGGTGATGAATGAGGGCTATAAAGTATTGAAAGCCATGGAGAATTTGCATGGGGGTCTCTCATTTAAGATAGAGGAATTTGACTGGAACTGTACAAGATACATAAAGACAGGGACAATGATGCCAGATAATGGTCTGGATATTCTCAAAGACTATGATTCTATTCTTTTCGGTGCTGTAGGAGCACCAGAAGTTCCGGATCATATTTCCGTCTGGCAGCTGATTTTACCAATTCGCAGAGCCTTTCAGCAGTATGTTAATTTACGTCCCATTAAACTATTAAAAGGAATAGAAAGTCCCCTCCGCAATAAAACGGAGAAAGATATCGATTTTATTGTTATTCGTGAAAACACAGAAGGAGAATATTCCAATAGCGGTGGGAAGCTGCATGAGAACACTCCCCATGAAACAGTTATCCAAAACAGTGTTTTCACTAGATTTGGTACAGAAAGAATTGTGAAATATGCCTTCCAATATGCAAAGCAAAAAGGAAAAAGCAAGCTTTCTGTCGCGACCAAATCCAATGCCATGAACTATTCGATGCCATTTTGGGATGATATTGTTCGTGAGATTTCCCGTGATTATCCAAACATTCCATTCCATCTTTATCATATCGATGCCCTTGCAGCGTTTTTCGTATTAAAGCCAGAGGAATTTGAAGTTGTCGTCGGAAGCAATCTATTTGGCGATATCCTTACAGACTTAGGGGCTGCGGTTGCAGGTGGCATCGGGATTGCACCTTCAGGAAATATCAACCCAGAAGGAGATTATCCATCGATGTTTGAGCCGATTCACGGGTCGGCGCCAGACATTACGGGGAAAGGAATTGCAAATCCAATTGCTCAAATTTGGAGTGTTGGTCTCATGCTTGAACATTTAGGTTATTCAGATCTGGCTTCTGTAATCATGGCTGCCATTGAAAAAGCGATAGAAAAAGGAGAGGCATTAACACCCGATTTAGGCGGAAATGGGACAACAGATGCGTTTGGTGATGCCATTGTCAGTGAGATCTTAAAAGGAGTGGAAGTATGAACCATCAGGGAAAAGTATATGTGATAACTGGTGCAGGCGGTGGCATGGGAAGTGAAGTAGCTTCTAAACTGCTTACAGAAGGCGCGAAAGTAGTCGGGATTGATATTTCACTGGATGGGATGAGCCATATTTCAGATGATAATTTTCGTAAAGAGGAAGCTAATCTTTTAGATGAGGCTCGGGTAAAGGAACTTTTCAAACAAGTTTATGAGGAATTTGGCAAGATCGACGGACTTGTTAATATTGCTGGGATTGCTCAGTCCTCAATGCCTATCTCAGATGTTTCGCTGGATTTTTGGAATAAAGTGATTGGAATCAATGCAACAGCAGTATTTCTGACAAGCAAAGAAGCAGTTTCGTATATGAAAAAGGGGGGCGGTGGATCAATCATTAACGTTGGTTCTGTTTCGGTTGCAAGACCTCGACCTGGCCTTCAATCGTACATTGCATCAAAAGGAGCAGTAGAAGCATTCTCTAGAGCACTTGCCATTGAGGGTGCTCCAGATAATATACGAGTAAATGTTCTTCATCCAGGACCAGCAGAAACCAAGATGTTACCGCAATTTTCATCAGAGAAACAGCAAGCTGGCGGCTTAAGCAGGAAAGATTTCACGCAAAGCGTGCCACTTGGTAACTTAATCCAGCCAACCGATATTGCGGAAGCAGTCCATTATTTATTATCGGATGGTGCGAAAATGGTAACTGGAACAACACTACATGTTGATGGCGGCAGAAGTTTATAGAGAAGGCGGGAGAGAAATGGAAAGAGTAAAAATGCTAATCAATGGCGAATGGGTTGGAGACTTTAATTCGGAATGGATAGAGGTATATAATCCTTCCAACGGAGAAAAGCTTACTGAAATTGTTAATGCTGAGCATGAGCACATTGATTTGGCAGTTTCAGCTGCTCGTGCAGCATTTGAAAGCAAAGAATGGCAGGATTTTAAACCATATGAGCGTGGACAATTGCTAATGGAGCTTGCAAACTATATTCGTGAAAATAAGGAAGAGCTAGCAGAACTGGAATGTCTTGATGTCGGAAAACCGATATCCCAAGCTCGGAACGATATCGAAGCAGCAGCTCGGTACTTTGAATTTTATGCGGGAGCGGCTGATAAGCTAATGGGTGATAGCATCCCAATTGAAAATGGGCTGCTTGATGTAACGGTCTATGAGCCGATGGGGGTAACCGCCCATATTATCCCGTGGAATTATCCGATTCAGATTACGGCTCGCAGTGTTGCAGCAGCAATTGCGACAGGGAATGCTGTGATTGTGAAGAGTGCAGAGGATACACCACTGACAACCAATTTTTTAGCGAAATGGTTTGCTGAGAGCAAGTTGCCTAAGGGGATTTTTCAACATGTAACCGGGTTAGGTGCAAAGCCAGGCAGCTATCTCGTTTCCCATAAAGATATCGATCAAATAACTTTTACCGGGTCCGTAAACACCGGAATATCCGTGATGCAAGCTGCGGCTGCCAACGTCACACCAGTAACGCTGGAGCTGGGTGGAAAGTCTCCGAACATCGTATTCAACGATGCGGATCTTGATAAAGCTGCCACAGGCGTTGTGAATGCCATTATTCAAAATGCCGGTCAAACATGCTCGGCAGGTTCAAGACTACTCGTACACGATGGAGTAAGGGAACCATTTTTAAATAAGTTAGTAGAGAAATTTGCAAGGCTGACCATTGGCCAAGGTATCGATGACCCTGACATTGGCCCGATTCTCAATAAACGTCAATATGAAAGAATCCTAGCCTATTTAGAAATCGGGAAAAAGGAAGGAAGCATTCTTTTCGGTGGATCAGCCGCTAATGTAGAAAATGCAGAAGGCGGAAATTATATTACCCCAACCATTATTGACGGTCTAAGCCCAGACAGCAAGCTGGCACAAGAAGAAATCTTTGGCCCAGTTTTAACGATATTCACGTTTCATGATATCGAAGAAGCAATTAAACTCGCAAATGGCACGGATTATGGGTTAGTTGCCGGGGTTTGGTCGCAGGATATTGATACAGCTCACTATACTGCTTCGCGAGTGAGGGCAGGCCAAGTTTTCATCAATAATTACGGAGCAGGTGGAGGCATTCAAATGCCGTTCGGAGGCTATAAGAAGAGTGGTATTGGGAGAGAAAAAGGATTTGAAGCACTGCGTAATTATGTACAGTTAAAAAATATTGCAGTGAAATATGGCAGGGATTAAAGTGTCTAATGTAAAGCAAAATCCTAATGATGGAATGGATATGGGATATGGGCGATCTTCTGGATATATGAGCGGTTTTATGAATTTATGAGCGGTTTTCCGGATATATAAGCGCTTTACTGAATATATAAGCGTTTATCAAATTATATAAGCTAATTTACGAATGGATTACTTCAGCCCTTTCCAAATTATAAACCGCATGAAATCAAATTTTGATTGCATGCGGTTCTATTATTTTTTGACGTATTTTCTTAACCAATTACTTTGACCGAGGGTCCATGATATCTCTGATTGCATTGCTAAGGAGATATAATCCTAACACCAACAATGTAATCGCGCCCCCTGGAGCATAGGTGTACCATGGTGAGCTGATTAAAAAGCTTTGAGCATCTTTTAGCATTCTGCCCCAGCTAGGGTCTGGCGGCTGGACTCCAAGGCCTAAATAACTCAGTGCTGCTTCTGCGAGCATGGCAATCGCAAAGGCAATCGATAAAGCAACAATAATTTGCGATGAAATATTAGGCAAAATATGCTTGAACATAATTTTATAAGGTTTTACCCCGATTAATTTTGCCGCGGTCACATATTCAGATTCCTTCTGCTGTACAAAGCCACTCCTTGTAACCCGCGCTATACTTGGTATCGCGATGATTCCGAGAGCAATCGACGTATTGATAATTCCTGGTCCGAAAACAGCAACAAGCATTAGAGCTAAGATAATTCCCGGAAAGGCCATGAGTGCATCCATAATCCTCATGAACACTTCATCAAGGAGGCCTCCTGCATAACCTGCAATTCCCCCGATTAACACACCGAAAAATGCACCAATTGCAACCGTTAGCAAGCCAACTATAAATGCAGTCTGGCTCCCTTTAAGAATCCGACTGAAAATATCGCGTCCGAATTCATCGGTGCCGAAAATATGCGTCTTACTTGGCTCTTGCAGTTTATTAGGTATGTCCATCGAATTGACATCGTAAGGAGTATAAAAGTAACTGACAACCATCATTCCAAAAAACAGCAGAAGGATACCAGCTCCTAATAGGAGATTTATGTTTTTCTTATATTTTTGCATGATTCACTTCCTAACGTAACCGGATTCGTGGATCAATGACAGAATATAACATATCCACTATAAAATTGATCAAAACGACGGTAATGGTAATGTACATGACAATTCCTTGTACTAACGGAAAGTCGCGATAACTAATCGATGTGATTAACAGTTGACCTACCCCTGGTAAGGCAAAAACCTGTTCCACAATGATTGTTCCTGCTACCACTTCTGCCGTAATTAAACCAAAGATTGTAAGAATTGGAATGAGCGCATTTTTTAGAATGTGTTTATAGACGATAAGTTTCTCCGGTAACCCCTTACTTCGGATTGTCCGCACATAATCGAGCTCCATTTGCTCTAAAATAGCCGTACGGACATACCGAAACTTCACCGCTATTTGCGGGATAGCGATGGTTAGCGCTGGTAAAACCAAGGTACTTAATGCCCCTTTTATACTTTCTGACCATGGAATATATCCATTAATTCTGAAAAAGTCGACATTCATACCTATATACAAAATGAGAATCATTCCGAGCCAGAAGGAAGGAATTGCCATCCCCAGTTGTGTAACCGATGATAATACGACATCACTCACTTTATTTTGCCGTCTTGCTACAAATATCCCTAAAGGAAGGGCAACGAGTACAACAATCACTAGTGCCATACTCGCTACAGATAACGTTACAGGCAATCTCTCCATCAGCAAATCACTTACTGGCATGGAAAAACGAATAGAATTCCCTAAATCTCCTGTAAATAATCCACCTATCCAATCGAAATACTGTTGATATAAAGGCCGGTTTAAGCCTAACTCATTTCTTAAATTCTCAATTTGCGTCTCATCCGCCTCTGTTCCAAGCATCGTTCGCACTGGATCACCTGGTAATATTTGAAAAACTGCAAACGTAATGACCGACACAAGTGCTACCGTTATGACGAGTAAAAAGATGCGACGGAGATAATAGAACATCGTACCAGCCCTTTACTATTCGAATTTAACTTCCTTCATATCATGGAACCAGAATGGATAACTTTTCAGTCCCGTAATATTTTGTTTCGATCCCCAGAGGATTTGATAGTCGGCAATGTAAACCGCTGCCGCTTGCTCATTGAGAATTTCTTGAGCGCGGTGATAGTACTCTATTTGTTTCTCGCGATCTGTTTCACGGAGAACATCAGCCATTACTTGGTCGAATTCTTCGTTCTTAAATAGGAAGAAGTTTTCAGCATCATTGGTCGATACATAGTCATTTAGCACTTCATATGCAGATGGACGACCCGTTAAATCAATCGCTGTCATTTCATAATCACGGCCAAAGTAAACACGTTCTAGCCAAATTCCCCATTCGACAACTTCAATCTCTACATCGATGCCAATTTCTTTCAAGTTTTCCACAGCAATTTGAGCAATACTGGAGTAGATATCGTTATGGGAAGACACGGTGATTTTGGTTTTAAAACCATCGGGATAACCTGCTTCAGTCAGTAATTCCTTTGCCTTTTCCACATCTCGCTTGTAAACATCCTGAAGCCCATCAAGATAATAATCGCCCATGGCAGGACTCATATTGGAACCTGTTGGCGTCGCATAGCCAAAGAATACGGAATCAATAACATCCTGTTTATTGATGGCATAGCTGATCGCTTGGCGGACTTTCACATCATTAAATGGCTCTTTCTCTTCATTAAATGTAATTATTAAAGATGAGTTGTTATTCTGATGTGTGACATTATAGGTCCCTTCTACTTCTGGAACACGATGTCCAGGAACACCTGTCAAATCAACTTCATCTGCTAAAAGGTTCATCACTGCCGCTTGGTCATCTGATTGAAAGGCGAATGTTACTTTATCCAAGTAAGGCAGTCCATCTTCCCAGTATTCTTCATGCTTTTTCAATTCTAAATTTACTCCTGGTGCATAGTTCACGAAGGCAAATGGTCCTGTTCCAATCGGACTTTCATTATGTTTTCCATCATTGCTCTTCGGTACAATGGCAGATTGTAATGCTGTTAAGGAATATAAAAAGTTCGAGTTTGGCTCCTTTAATGTCATTACAAATGTCGTATCATCTGCTGCTTCAATGGATTCTACATTATCAAAGTTATTGGATAATTTTTCTCCTCCATTTAGCCCCATTAAACGTTCAAATGTATACACCACATCATCCATTGTTAACTCTTCACCATTATGGAATCTCACGCCTTGGCGAATGTTAAAAGTATAAGTTAAACCATCTTCTGATACTTCATAGCTTTCTGCTAGTCCCTCTGTCAGAGAACCATCTGTTTGCGGTATAAATAATCCTTCAAACATATTCAGAATCATTTGAAAGGAAATCGATGCGGTTGCATGATGTGGGTCTAAAAAGTCTGGATCATCATTAATTCTTACTGTGATCTCCTGTGCCCCATTGGATGAACCGCCTGACGTTGCTACAGTTCCATCACCGCTCTCCGATGATGTCCCATTCTCTCCACTCTCACTTTCAGAGCCACCGGAACACGCACTAATAGTAAGCAATACCATAATTAAAATGAATGATAAGACATATTTTCTCTTTAACACTCTACTCACCCCTTTATTATTTTTAAGCTTGAATAGCTTTCCATATCATGAACAGGTTCCGCTGCTTTCACTGCCTTTAAAATGGCCTTCTCCATGGCTTCTTCAGCGAGCGTTCCTAGATAATCCACTGAATATTTTTTGGTGCCTGTCCCTAACACAAAGATTGTGTCTCCATCTGCCATTGTGTGAACAGGAAAGATGGTTCTTGCTAGAGCATTTTGAGCAAGTCCTGCAATTTTCTTTGCTTCTGCTTTTGTCAATTTTGCATTCATCGCAATAGCACCTATGGTTGTATTTGCCCCAGCGTGTGCTACTATCACAGGGTTTTTCTTTATGTAATCGATACTATTGATAAAGTCTTTCGTTTCCTGATGGATTGCCCCGGCAATAATCCTGTTTGTTTCTGGATCCCTTACATCACCTACTGCATTGACGGAAACAATGGCCCCCACAACTAAATCATCTGCCCCTTGCACTGAGGTACTGCCTAACCCAGATTTCATCGCTTTATCAGGCCCAGGAATTTTTCCAACTGTAGCTCCACAGCCAGCTCCAACGTTTCCCTGTGGAAAGTCTCCGGCCCGTGCTTGGCTCGCGGCCTTGTAGCCCATCTCCAAATCGGGGCGCACTTTCGGATCGCCAATGTGAAGGTCAAAAATGACGGCACTCGGGACGATCGGCACCTTTACAGTTCCAACTGCAAACCCGATATCCTGTTCCTCTAAAAATTTCATTACGCCAGATGCTGCTTCCAAACCATAGGCACTGCCACCTGACAAACAAATCGCATGTACTTCCCCAATGGCATTGATTGGGTCCAGTGCATCTGTCTCTCTTGTGCCTGGAGCAGAACCACGGACATCCACTCCACAGCTCGCACTGTTCTCTGTCAAAATAACCGTACATCCTGTTAAAGCTTGGTGATTTTCTATATTTCCTACCCTAATGCCTGGAACGTCTGTAATATTGTTATATTCACGCAAATCCAATCACCCTCAAACTTCCAGAATACTGGACTCTTTATTTACTTCACTATCCTCATATAAAAAACAGGCAACCTGTTGGGCTTCATTCCTATTTTTAAGCTGTGGTCTTTCATGCCTGCATCTGTCCATCGCGAATGGGCATCTTGTGTGAAAGGCGCAGCCGATTGGCGGATCAACAGGGCTAGGCAGCTCTCCTGTAATTTCGATTTCCTCCCGCTTCTTTTCAAAATTAACGACTGGGATCGCCGAGAGAAGCGCTTTTGTATATGGATGCAATGGATTTTCATAAAGGGCATCTTTCGTTCCCATTTCTACGATTCTTCCTAAATACATGACGGCGATTCGGTCACTAATGTGCTTAATAACGCTTAAATCATGAGAGATAAATAAATAGGTTAAACGGAACTCATCCTGTAGATCCATCATCAGATTCAGCACTTGGGATTGAATCGAAACATCGAGCGCACTTACCGGTTCATCAGCAATAATGAATTTCGGATTAATCGCAAGAGCTCGGGCAATACCAATACGTTGTCTTTGGCCTCCAGAAAACTCATGGGGAAATTTTTTCAGTGCTTCTTCTGATAAGCCTACTTTTCCGATTAATTCTCGCACTCTAGCTTTTCTCTCGATTTTGGACAAATTCGTATGCATTTTGATTGGCTCTTCAATAATTTTCTCAATGCGCATTCTTGGATTTAAGGAGCCAAAAGGATCTTGAAAGATCATTTGCATTTGGTTCCTGGTTTGCTGTAATTTGCTTCCCTTCTGTTCTTGGATGGGCTCGCCTTCGAAAATAATTTCACCTTCTGTCGGCTCGACTAACTTTAATATCGTCCGGCCTAATGTTGATTTTCCTGAGCCCGATTCCCCCACAATGCCGAGCGTCTCCCCCTTATAAACAAAGAGAGAAATATCATCAACAGCTTTTAAGACAGGCTTTTTTCCGAATTTATTTGTTTTCACGGGGAAGTAGGTTTTCAGCTTAGAAACTTTTAGTAACACTTCTTTGTTCTTTGTCAACGGCTTCTCCTCCCTTCTTAAAGGGAATATAGCAACGGACGTGATGACCTTCTGATACACTTTCTAGTTCCGGTGCGGAATCACGACAAATATCCATTGCGAATTCACAGCGATCCGCGAATCTGCAGCCTTTAGGAAACTGATGTGAAGGCGGTACATTCCCAGGGATGGACAGCAATCTCCTTACATTATTTTCCAAACTGGGCATGGTTTTAAGCAATGCTTTCGTATAGGGGTGCTGTGGATTTAAGAAAACTTCCTTTACCTCCGCTTCTTCCACGATTTGACCAGCGTACATCACAAGCACCCGGTCAGCCGTCTCCGCGACAACTCCCATATCATGCGTAATTAATAGAATGGAAGAGTTAAACGTATCCTGCATTTTAAGCATAAGTTTTAAAATTTGGGACTGCACGGTGACATCTAGAGCGGTAGTTGGCTCATCGGCAATAAGAACTTTTGGATTATTCGACATCGCGATTGCAATCATGACCCGCTGCCGCATTCCACCTGATAATTGATGTGGATACTCCTTAATGACCTTCTCCGGGTTTGCTATTCCGACGAGTTTTAATAACTCAAGTGCACGTTCCTTCGCTTCTTTTTTTGAAATTCGTTGATGATGGATGATGGACTCCATAATTTGATCACCAATTTTAAAGACAGGATCCAAAGAAGTCATTGGTTCTTGGAAAATCATTGCGATATCATCACCACGGACTTTTCGCATCTCTTTCTCGGAGAGTCTCAGCAGGTCCTTCCCCTCTAATTCAATGGAACCACTTACAATTTTTCCTGGAGGAATGGAGAGGAGTTTCATGATAGAAAGAGAGGTCACGCTTTTTCCACTGCCGGATTCCCCTACTAATGCAACGGTTTCTCCTCTATTTAAATGAAAACTAACCCCGTCCACAGCTTTTGCCATCCTACTAGGCGCTATTTCAAAGTAGACTCTTAGATCTTTTATCTCCAGAAGTTTCTCTTTTTGCTCCATGCTTTCACCTCAAGTTAGTTAAAAATTGCAATGCTGCCTCACGGTAAATTGCCGTCGTTTCTGCTAATTCATCTATGTCAACGTATTCATTTATTTGGTGTGGTATATCGCGATCACCGGCACCTATGGTTACAATTGGTATACCATGCACGTGTAAAAATGTTCCGTCTGTTGCACCTGGCACCCCGTTATATTTGGGTGTTTTTCCTGTTACGTTTTGAACCGCTTTATATACTGCCTGTACAACAGGGTCCTGTTTGGAAGTTGAGGTTGCTGGACGATTATCTAAGACTGTTAGTTCTGCTCGAAAATCTGGATCTTTCTCTTTTAGCTTGTCGATAATTCCATGTATTCGCCGCAGCAATTCATCATGATTCTGGGCCGGAATGGTCCGAATATCTAATGTCATCATGCTGTGATGAGGGATTACATTTATTTGTGGATCTCCCTTTACATGTGACCTTACAATCGTCGGAGTAATCGAAGGCCATTTTAAGTATGGATCTTCGCCATATCTTTCTTGTTCTTCTTTTTCTAGGTTTTCTAGTTCAACCATGAGCTTTGCTAAGCGAATGTTAGGATTAATGCCACTCCACGAAATAGCACCATGGGCTTGTTTTCCAAAAACATCAACTTGAACCCGCATTGCTCCTCGTTGGGCGATACAAACCTGATTTTCCTCCGGTTCACAAATAATGGCACCATCCACACCGTCTGCCCATCCGCGTTTAATAAAATCCTTGATGCCAATCATCAATCCCTCTTCATCGCATGGAATGCAAAGAATAATTTTACCTGTAAATTCTTCTTTATCTAATAGGAGTGATTGTACAGCTGTAATCATGCATGCTAGATTCCCCTTTGTATCATTGGTGCCACGTCCATACATTCTCCCATCCACGATTTCAGCGCTAAATGGATCGTATTTCCATGTATCAGGATTACCTGCTGTAACAACATCTGTATGGCCCTCAAATAATAAGGTTTTTCCTGGTTTACCTGAATCGATGATACCGATTACATTTGGTCTGCCTGGGACTACCTCCTGGATATGTGTCTCGATTCCAATCTCTTGCAAGTAATTAGCGACATAGGTGGCAACTTTGGACTCATTTCCTTCGGGGGCATTCTCCCGATATACACTAGGAATTTGCACAAGCTTTTTCGTTAATTGAATCACTGTTTCCCGATCTCTCTTATATGTCTCAGTAGCCTCAATCTTCAACCCGTGACCCCCCATTATAATACCAATATTCTGATAGTTTTATATATTATACAAGATAATAGGTTAGTAGTAAATAGAATTTTGGGAGGGGTTCGGACATATTAGCTGAAAAGGTTAACGAAACTCGGAAGCGGGCATCCAAGGTATTGCTGGAAACGGAAGCATGGCAATCCATTCACTGCCTAACCAACACCATATTTGTTTATGTTGGTTATACACCTTAGAAAGAAAAATGAATAGGCTGATATTATTAAAATTGATGTTAGATTGGAGTAAAGATTATTGATACAAGTATCGGGAAAAAATTTTCAACAAAGTGACATGTGGCCACCAGATACTATGGAAAGTATCTTCATTCAACGAATGCAAGAAGATCCTGCCGTTTATTCATATCAATCTCTAGATCAATTATCATTTGAAATTAAGTTGCGTAAAAACATCATATTAAGTGCAAAAGCTATGAATCAAGGCAAAGCACAGTTTGATATCTTTGAGAACTCTCGCTGTAATCCCCAGTATTGGCTATTGACCGACATCGGGGGATTCCAATTAAAGCCCGGTGTAAAACCATCTGATGCCATTCGAGACATATTCATCAATAGTTCCCAATATGCGTTTGAATGTGCTACTGCAATGGTGATTATCTATTACCATGCCGTTTTGAACAGTATAGATGAAGCTGTATTTAATCATTTATTTCAGAATCTCTATTTATACAGCTGGCATTCTCATGCAATTCTTGGAACACGCAATCATAGAACGAGTCATTTCTTACCTGGAGATGTCGTCTACTTTAATAATCCAGATTTCGATCCGGAAACTGCTTGGTGGAGAGGAGAAAATGCTGTTGTTCTAGAAGATGGCACCTATTTTGGACATGGATTCGGAATAAGAACAGCTGAAGAAATGATTCAAGTTCTAAATGACGTAAGAAGACCTGGAAGTCATCGATCAGCCTATTTGGAAAATTTCGTTACAAGACCATCTTTTAAACATCTGTGGGAATACTCGAGAGTATCACGGAGTTATCTAACTCATAAAATTCAACCTATCATCATACACCATAATGAAGATTCAATTTCACATAATCGATATCTGTTCTATGTTTATCAGGTTTATAAACAGTTAAATGGTATATAAATTATCCATATAAATAAAATCTACCAATGTTTGCTACAACTTAAAAGATGAGTAAGATTTAATAATCCTACTCATCTTTTTAACTATTTATTTAATGACCTCAACAAATTTACTAATTTACACCCATTTGGTCGTAATAACCTTCTTCCGTGTATAAAAGTTCAATCCATCTTTTCCATTAGCATGCAAGTCACCATAGAAGGAATCTTTCCATCCGGAGAATGGGAAGAATGCCATTGGTGCGGGTACACCGATATTAACACCGAGCATGCCAGCATCAATTGTTTCACGGAACTTGCGAACATTTCCACCATCTCTTGTGAAAATACAAGCTCCGTTTGCAAAACGTGATTGATTGGTTAAAGAAATCGCGTCGTCAAGATTCTTCACACGTGCAATCGATAATACTGGTGCAAAGATTTCATCCTGCCAAATCTTCATTTCAGTTGTTACACCATCAAAAATCGTTGGTCCAACGAAGTATCCTTGTTGTTTAACTGCTTCATCATTTCTTCCGTCTCGGACCAGTTTTGCCCCTTCGTTTTCACCAGACTCTATATAGCTTAGTGTCCGTTCTTTATGCTGCTCACGAATGACTGGTCCTAGGAAAATGCCTTCATCTAACCCATTGCCGATTTCAATTTCATCCGCTTTTTGAGTTAGCAATGAAATGAATTCATCAGCAATCGATTCCTCTACTGCTACTACGGATGCTGCCATACAGCGCTCTCCTGCAGAACCGAATGCAGCATTCATAATTTGCGTCGTTGCGTTTTCTAGATTGGCATCACTTAATACGATGGAATGGTTTTTCGCACCAGCCAGAGCTTGAACACGTTTTAGGTTTTCCGTTCCACGTTTGTAAACATACTCGGCCACTGGCTGAGATCCTACGAAGGAAATCGCTGCTACTTTTTCATGATCTAATAGTCCATTCACAACGTCATGTGCTCCGTGAACAATATTAAATACACCAGCTGGCAGCCCAGCTTCCTCTAATAATTCTGCTAAGCGATTTGCCAATAGTGGCGTGCGTTCAGATGGCTTTAATACGAACGTGTTTCCTGTAGCAATTGCCATCGGGAACATCCAGCACGGCACCATCATTGGGAAGTTAAATGGAGTAATCCCGCCAATGACACCTATTGGATAACGATATACACCAGATTCTAGGTCGGTTGCAATCGATGGGAGCTGCTCTCCCATCATAAGAGACGGTGCTCCTGCTGCGAACTCGACATTTTCAATTCCACGTTGAACTTCTCCGTATGCTTCCGTAAAGTTTTTTCCGTTTTCAATGGTAATTAACTTTGCTAGTTCTTCCCAATTGTCTACTAGTAGTTGCTGGTATTTAAATAGAATTCGAGCTCGTCGGGGTACAGCTACTTCTTTCCAAGACTCGAATGCTTCTGCCGCTACCTGTACTGCCTGATCTAAATCCTCGTGTGTTGAAATAGGTACTTGTGCAATCACTTCGCCTGTTGCCGGATTGTACACAGGTTCCGTTCTATCTGTTTTAGCTTCTATCCATTTCCCACCTATATAATTTTTAACTTCTTTTACTGTTGTTTGTGTCAATTGGAATCCTCCTAGCACTTTTGTATTTCTATTAATAATCAAATAGTTTACTAGCTTCACAATATTCTAATTCCCAGGAAATTGCAACCAATGATAAGGAACATCGCCATGGATGATTCATTGTTCTTGCCTTTTTTGACACCCCTTATTCTTAAGGTTTCTTGCTACATATTATCGTTAAAAACTTGTTTTAAAATTGAAATAATGAATTCAATATCTTCATCTTTAGATGATAATGGAGGGCTAAGCGTTAAGATATTATTATAACCGGAAACGGTATCTCCGTTTTTCCCAATAATTAGTCCCCTATCCTTACAATCTGCAATCAGCTTACCAACGCGCTCTTTTGAACCGGGTTCCTTGGTATGCTTATCCTCGACAATTTCAATTCCAACGACTAAACCAATCCCACGGATATCTCCAATATATGGATGAATTTTCAATTCATCTAGTTCGTTCAAGAGACGTTCCCCTAATTCTGCAGATCGATCAACTAGATTTTCCTTTTCCATAATCTCAATGTTCTTCAAGGCTACTGCACATGCGGCTGGATTTCCGCCAAATGTATTTACATGACGAAAATGGCTATTTTCTTCCTTGCTCTTGAAGGTCTCGTATATGTCCTTTCGAATAGCGGTTACTGATAAAGGCAAATACGCGCTGGTTAACCCTTTTGCCATGGTAATCATATCTGGCTTAATATTAAAGTGTTGATGTCCAAAGGTTTTACCAGTTCTGCCAAATCCACAAATTACTTCATCAATGATGAGAAGCACTCCATGGCGTTTACAAATTCTTTCCACTTCTTGTACATAAACAGGATGTGGAATAAGAATGCCTCCACCAGTGATTAGTGGCTCCATAATTACCGCCGCTATGGTTTCCTTTTGCTCCCAAATGATGGTTTCTCCTATTTCTCTTGCTCTTTGTAAATTATATTCCTCAACTGATATATTATCTGGTTTGCGATAATTATCCGGTGGAGCAACATGTAAAAATCCTGAAGAAAGTGGTTCATATTTATATTTTCTTAATGCTTGCCCTGTGGCTGAGAGTGCTCCCATGGAACTGCCGTGATAAGCCCGATAGCGGGAAAGAATTTTAATACGATTGGCATCCCCATTTTGCTGATGATATTGACGTGCGACCTTAAAGGCTACTTCATTAGCATCTGAACCACTGTTGGAATAAAAGATCATATAGTTGTCATCAAGCATTTCATTTAATTTTTCTGCTAACTGTATTGCTGGAAGATGACTTTGGGTCATTGGAGTATAGGCCATTTTTTTAATTTGGTCATATGCAGCCTGCGCTAATTCCTCTCGCCCGTAGCCAACATTGACACACCATAATCCAGACATTCCATCCAGGTACCTGTTTCCATTATGATCGGTAATCCAAGAACCTTTTCCTTCCTCCACGATCATTGGAGGATTCTCTGCACTATAAGGTGAGATATGATGCCATACATTTTTACGGTCCTTTTCAACAAGTGATTGCATTTCAATAGTTTCCATGCCTACCTGCTCCTTCCATTCTTATATTTGCTTTTTTACGAAGTGTCTACCTTTAAACGTCTTTTCGTTATTTCATATGGTCCAATTCTTATATTTGACATCACTTAACTGCTATTACATACTTATTTTATGTTATATTAAGAATATTATCACTTTACATAAAGTAAAATCATCTCACTATTTCTTTTACACATTGGAGGGCTTTCCATGAAGGTTTGGACAGTGACCGTAAATGATATATTAAAGAGGGATATATTTAAACATGCGAAATTAATAGCTGGGGAAAATGGCAAACATCGGGAAATTAAATGGACTCATATTTTAGAGATGGATGAATTTGATGAGTTTATTAATGGCGGGGAATTGATTCTAACCACAGGATCTAACATCGCATTTGATTCACCTGCCGGAATACCAAAGATTAAAAGATTAATAGAGAAAAATGTTGCAGGGATATGTATTGAATTAGGAACGCATGTGAAAGAAATCAACCCTGAAATTATCCAGACTGCTGATCAACATCATTTTCCTATCATTACATTTCCACACATTGTTAAATTCGTAGATATCACCCAAGACCTGCATACTATTATTATTAACCAGCATCATCAAATGCTGAAACAGCTTCATCATCTCTCCAACCAATTTAACGAACTATCACTAGAACCAAACGGAGTTTTAAAAATAATTAAAAAGCTGCATGAACATTTTCATACAACTGTTCTGCTAATTACCGATGATAAAAAAACGTATTACTCTCCTCTTCAAAACAATGAACGATTGGAAACGATTCGATCTTTTATGAACAAATCAATGAACATAGAAGCCTATAAGGATTTTTTATTGGATAACGAATATTATACCGCCTTTCCGATTAAAGGACTCGGGCATTCATGGGGGAATCTTTGTTTACAAGAGAAATCAGAGAACTTGGATGAATTTTCATTTTCGGTACTGGATCGTGCTTCCTTAGCCATTGCACAAATTCTCCTTAGAAACAGAACAATAGAGGAAAGAAAACAGAATCAAGAAGAAGAAATCGTTCAGAAATTATTACACGGTGAGGAATACGAATCATCTATTGCTCATAAGATTCTGCCTGCTCCTGCTAAGAATCTTTATTACAGGTTGATTCTCGTTGAAAATCATACCCATGAAGAATACTTCAATAAAGATGATTGGGAAGAAATAAAGCTTCAACAGTCTATAATAATAAGATCGTTATTTAAGAAATACGGCTTCTTTCCCGCAATGTCTGTAACAAAAAATAAAATTGCAGTAATTGCTTCTTTCTATAAGAACAGCAATGCCCAAAAAGATACAGATCGTTTTATTCTAGTGTCTAAAGAAATAAACCATATTTATGAAAAGAACATTTTTCATGGGAATGAATGCAATATCGGAATTAGTAGTTTTCAAAAAGATTACGCAAATGTAGCTAGCTGTTATAAAGAAGCAAACAACGTCCTCTTTATACAGAAAAAGCAGATTTTGAAGGCTCTATTCTATGAAGAAATTGGGGTTTATCGTCTGTTATCTAAGCTTAGTCAAGAAGAGTTAGAATCCTATGCAGCAGAATACTTAGGGCCACTATTGGAATATGACGAAAAAATGAATGGAAATTTATTATTAACTCTTTCCGTATTCCTCGAGACAATGGGCTCCAAGAAAGAAACAGCTGACCGTCTCTTTATTGTCCGGCAAACCCTTTATCACCGTTTAGATAAAATCAAAGAGTTACTAGGAGAAGATTTTATGGAGCCTATGAAACGGCAGGCGATTGAGATGGCGACATGTGCTTACGCTCTCCTTAATAACAATAGTAATTTTAGTGAATTTACTAAGCAATGATCTTAGATTGAAGAACCGAGCAAAAATCAGCCCGGTTCTCCTCTGATTTATTACTCCATAATGTGCTACCAGCTTAAATACCGAATACAATGAACTCATCTTCTCTACACTCTACCCCCCGAAACAAACTCAAAACCACCTTATGTCGAGTGCATATTCTGCGTAGAAGTACGAGGAATCACTATCCAACGATTATACTGATCAATTAAAAACCCAATCCCAGCCATAAATAAAAACGTACCTGGACCAAGACCAGTAACATCGTTTCGATAAAGAATAATAACGAGACTTATGGATAACGGAATGGCCGTACACAAGATGGTTCCTGTTGTATAATTGTTCATTAGCTTTCCGAACGCCTTCAGCAAATAATCAGCTGGCAAATATACAGTGCTTGATTGAAAGTAAATGCATAAAGCCACTGCAATAAGGTTAAGACCGATAATTAAGTATATGTAACGAATTGTCATTTCCCCTGGCACATATGTATGTTGATGGATATAGATAAACAAATCGATTAATAGTCCAAACACGATAGTTAGGGCCATACTTTTGATAATCATTGCCAAGGTAAATTTTACCTTCATAAAATAACTTAATACAAACGAGAAAAAGTTCAAAATAATAATACATACTCCAACGGAAAACGGTAAGATATGCACTAGATTTTCTCCAGCAGTTGCCCAAGGTGCACTTCCTAAATTAGCTACGATCATAAAGCTATTTCCTAAAGCGTTTAGAGTGATGGAACAAACAAACCATAATGAATTCTCATTTAGTCCTCTCATCTTGACCTCCACCTCTTCTCTCTTAATCAGAAAGCTTTAAGTTTATCTTTGATACCGTTCAATTTAGAAAAAGAGAGGACGAAAGTAAAAATAAAACTTGGTATAATTCTAATCTTATTGGAATAAAAGGCTATCTGCTACTAAACAACCATCTCTTGCTTCTAATTTCTTTTACTTAAGATAAAAAACTTATAAAAGATTTGACGCTGTTCATAACAGATAGCCTAGTCTATTATCCTCGTATACCAAATCAATATTGTTGCTAGATACTACTTAACTGAGTATCCCCCATCAATAAATAAGTGAGTACCCGTTATAAAAGAAGATTCATCAGATGCTAAAAAGATGGCAGCACCCAACACATCATTTGGCTTTCCAATGCGATTTAACATAGTAAGTGCGGCTTCTTTTCTAGCAACTTCTTCATCCAGTAAACGCCCTGCCGTTAAGTTGGTTTGGATTGTACCCGGTGCTATTGCATTCACCCTAATATTATAACCACCTAAATCATACGCCATATGCCTCGTCATCGAAGCGACAGCGCCTTTAGAGGCACCATATTGAACAGCATTTGGCTCCGCTAATACAGAAGTAGTAGAAGAGACATGAATAATGGAACCTTTTCCTTGTTTAGCCATAACTCGTGCAGCTTCTTGACTGCATAAGAATACCCCTTTTGCATTGACATCCATTACTTTTTCGTAATCCTCTTCAGATAATTCCAAGAATGGTTTTCTGATAGTAATCCCAGCATTAGCCACCATGATATCTACATTGGAAAACGCATACAATGTTTGTTGGATTAAATTTTCAACCGAGTCTTTTTTGGCTACGTCTACCTCTACAGCTAGCCAATGTTCTTGCTCATACCCAGAATTGATTGCTTCTCTCTCTGCACCGCTAATATTGATATCCGCGAATACAACTTTCGCTCCTTCTTTGAGGAATCCTTTAGCTATTGCTGCACCATTACCAGAGCCAGCCCCCGTAATTATTGCTACTTTATCTTTCAATCGCATCATCCTCTACTCCTTTCCACCTTTATATTATTCGGATCTTTTCATCAGTGGGCTCATTATTATTTTTCACCTGTTCTTCCCAAAAATCTGCATTTTTAATATTAAGCTTGATCGGATCGAATACTGGGTCTATACCAGCTTTTCTTTGCTCCTTATAATCTTTTAAAACCTTCAACGCTGGTTTTCTAAGGAGAACTATGGCGAAAATATTTAAATATGCCATACTTCCTAAACCGATATCACCTAATGCCCATGCCGTACTTGTAGCTACAATGGATCCAGTAAATACAAAAATTAACACTAAAAACTTTAATAGACTCCCACTCCATCGTTTACTTATCTTCTTCTTGCTGATGATATACGCTAATGATGTTTCTGATTTATAATAATAGGAAACCATTGTGGTAAAACAGAAGAACAGTAAAGCAAATGCAAGAAATGGATAGCCGAATCCAGGAAGAACATTATCAACAGCAAGTTGAACATTTATAGCGCCAGCTTCTACACCCGGAACATTTGTAACAACTGCATCTTGACCGCTTGGATGAACATTAAACATACCTGTAATCAGAATCATAAAAGCTGTCGCAGAACAAATAACCCATGTATCGATATATACCGCCAATGCCTGTACGAGCCCCTGTTTGGCAGGGTGAGATACTTCTGCGGCAGCTCCTTCATAGGTTTCACCACCAGAGCCAGCAGCATTAGAGAAGAATCCTCGCTGTACTCCCCAAGCAACCGCAGAGCCAACTAATCCACCAAACGTAGAGTTTAAGCCAAAAGCACTGGAGAAAATTAACTGAAATACTTCAGGGATAAAAGTAAAGTTTGCGATTAATACAATGGCACAAACAACGATATAACCAATAGCCATAATCGGTACAATAAATTCTGCAGTTTTCGCTATCCTTTTTGTACCACCAAAAACAATCAATGCCAGTATTGCAACTAAAAACAAGCCTACAATAAATGGCGGAATTCCAAATGCTCCTTCCATCGATACTGCAATGGTATTCGATTGAATGTTCATTAATAGAAAGCCATTTGCTACAATGGTCAGGATCGCGTATGCAATAGCTAACTTTTTAAATCCTAGTCCTTTTTCGATATAATAAGGCGGCCCACCACGATATTCACCGTCTATTTTACTCTTATAGATTTGTGCTAGGGAGATTTCAATAAATGAAGTGGCTGCTCCTAAGAATGACATCACCCACATCCAAAAAACCGCACCAGGCCCCCCTAAAGCAATTGCTGTTACGACCCCAGCAATATTCCCAGTTCCTACTCGACTTCCTAATGACATCGATATCGCTTGAAAAGAGGATACACCACTTTTTGAATCCTCTCTGTTAAACATTAATTGAATCATGTCTTTAAAATGGGTTACTTGTACGAAGCGGGTAATGATGGTAAAAAATAATCCGATTGCTAGGAAAGCATAAATGAAATATTGATTCCAGACTAATCCACTAATCCACCCTACTAATTCTCCCATGATAACCTCCTATTAACATATGATTTAGATTACCCATTTCAAACTAGAATTCTTTAATCATTTTTATTATTAATAATATTCTAATTTTTGGTAGTATACTGTTCTCTCTAGTGAAATAACTAAAATTAACACTTTATATTTTCATTTCGTTTAGAATTGTATTTACTCTATAAAACTTACTTTGGCCTTACATACTACTTTAACTGAATAAGTATTCAGTATTTAGAGTTTTAGTAGTTATGATTTAGAATGGTAATATCCTTTACATACATCTTGTTTTGGTTTTTCAGACTATCAATAATGATATCAGCCACATCATCAGGATCTATAAATTGTGCCAACCTTTCCTCATCGATGTCTTTTTCCCATAGTTCTGTTTTCATATTTCCCATATAAGCAGAATGAATTTTAATATTCGTATTCGACAATTCCGCTGTAACTGCATCAGAAAACCCACGAACTCCGAACTTACTAGCACTATAAACACTTTCCGTTTCCTTCGCTACTTTTCCTGACCCTGAGACAATATTTATTATTTGTCCTTTATTTTGTTCTCTCATGTATACTAATGCTTCTTGTGTGCAGAATATGGTACCCTTTAAGTTTGTATCAAGCATTTGAATAATTTCCTCTTCGTTTAGCTCTTCTAAATACTTAAAGATTCCTACTCCCGCATTATTAATCAGACAATCTATGGAGCCACGATTATGCTTTATCTCTTCCATAACATTTCTTACACTTTTTTTGGATCTCACATCTACTTCATAAATGGAATAATCACCTTTTAATTCTGAAGCCGTGACTGTTAGCTTTTTCTTTGTTCTGCCTAATAAACATACATGACTACCCAACAGTGAAAATTTTTTTGCTAAAGATGCACCTAGGCCGCTTCCAGCGCCAGTAATTACAACAGTACTATACTCCAATTTCAGCCCCCCTCTTATAAAGGAATCACATGATTCCACATATGATCCTTCATTTATCTGATAGTTATATCTTTTTCATGTACATTAATGAAATAGACTAATGATTGTTTGTCAGATTATGTCCTCTAGAAAGCTACTATAATCACATCTAGTAAACATTGTAGCTCTGCCCTGTTTGCGCTCCTAAAATACTCTTTTTAAAAGCCAATGCCACACTTTTCGATTTAACAGGTTCTGCTCCTACAAATAAAGAACCGTATTTTTCAATAGATTCTTCAAGTACATTTGGGCTTACACTATTAATACGAATTCCCCTCGGAAGCTCAATTGCGGCTGATTTTACAAAAGCACGAACACCACCGTTTGCCATAGCGGATGATGCTGCACTCACAAGTGGATCATCCATCAAGATACCAGTGGTTAATGTAATACTTCCATAGTCTCGAATATATTCTAAGCCAAGAAGCACCAGATTTATTTGTCCTAACAACTTACTATTTACTGAAATAAGATTCTGTTCAGGAGTCATTTCCTCCACTAATCCAAAATGGGCTGCTCCTGTTGTAGATACAAGTGCATCGATTTGACCAACCTCTTCAAACATTTGCTTGATGCTTTTGGTAGAAGTAATATCCACGGATACTTCAGAACTGCTGCGGCTAGCTGTAACAATTTCTACTTTCTCGCTTTTAAGCTCATTCACTACTGCTTTTCCTATTGTTCCGCTTGCTCCTACAACTAAAATTTTCATTTCTTCACCTCATTTTAAATTTGAGCTCTCCATCTTTGGCTATGAGATGGATCGTTTGGGACTCTCTGCTTTCCAATCTAATTCGAACTGCTGATAGATTAATTCCCGTGCTCTGGCAATATTCGGTTGAAATTGGATCAGAGCCTCTTCCCTTTCCTTTCTTACTGTCAATAAAGCCTCTTCTATAGCAGAATCGGAATGCTTCTTGTTACCTTTTATTTCAGATGCAATGGTAAGACCTGCTACAGTTCCTTGAGCCATTGCCACTTTTGCACTTTCAACTCCAGTTATATTCCCTGCGACAAAGAGATTTGGCTCATTTGTCTCCATTCGTTCACTATGAAGTGGAATATGCCCCCCCAGCTCATGAACAAATTTAAATTCACAACTAGTAAGCGCTGCCAATTCTGGTAATGGAGCTAACCCACCTGCTATACAAACAAAGTCAGCTTCAGTTATCCTCTCCGTATTCGGAATTATTTCCCCGTTTGATCTAATATTCACTGTCTTTACGCCTTTTACCTTTTTATCCCCTATAATTTCTGTTGCAGCCGTTTTGATTTTAATTGGAATATCCAAGATATTCATACCGTTTTTAGGATAAAATTTAACTGCTAGACTTGGATGTATATATTTCGCAACCCTTCCAGCTTGTCGTAGCAGTACCGACGGAGCCAAGTGGGTAAGCTGCAATAAGGATTCCATTACTTTTTCAGGAGTCCCACTGTGAGTCAAACTAGAGTTGGGTTGCGAAATAACAATTTCTTTTACTTCTACCCCACAAAGTCTTAATTCGTTTGCTATCGCAATCGAAAGAACGTTAGCACCAATAATGACACATGTGTTGCCAGGTTTCACTCGATGTACATTTCCCATCACTTGAGCTGCACCTATCGACATCACTCCAGGAATAGTCCAACCAGGAATTGGAGTTGGAACTTCCGTCGCTCCTGTTGCTAAAAGCAGCTTTTCCGTCTTTTCCATTCCCTCTGATGTGTAGACCTTCCATCCAAACTCGGATTGCTCTAAGTCATAAACAGATACACCAGATTCTATTTTCACTCCTAAAGTAATTGCTTTTTCATGCAGTCGATTCGCTACATCTATTCCATTCCACCATTCTCCATTTGGTTCTTGATGAAGCTGTCCTAGTAATCGGCCGCCAATTCTGTTAAACTCGTCAATGATTTTCACCTTCAAGCCTTCTCCAGCAGCTGCAATGGCAGCATTTAAGCCAGCGGGGCCAGCTCCTACAATCAGTAAATTCCACACCTTCATTCATTCCCTTCACTAAAACCAGATAGTGAATCAATTTCCATGCCGTGATAGACAGTTGTCAGACACGCCCGAACTACTTTTCTATCCTCTACTTTTACCCGGCATTCATAACAATGACCGATATTACAATATACTCCACGTGCGTTTCCACTTACTTCGTGCTGACGAAGCGCGTATACACCTTGTGCCATCATTGCGGATGCGATTGTATCTCCTTCATACGCATCATAGGGTTTCCCATTGAAGAAGATAGTAACCTGTTTTCGATCTGTTTGTTTCCCTAAAACTGGATGATGATCAACTCTCATTCTCATGTCCACCCCCAAGTACTTCAAAAGTGGCTGGGCGGATCGGAGACCGATAGCTCAATTGCAATTCATCTTTAATTGGTTCTCCGTTTGTCGCAGCAACAATTCGATCAATGACATTCCGACACGTTCTTCCACCACAATACCCCATTCCTGCTCTGGTACGTAATTTAACTTCCCTTGAAGAACAAGAATATTGCTCGATAGTGTCTACGATTGTCTCTAACGTTACTTCTTCACATCTGCAGACGATTGTCTTCTCTCCCGCCATTACATAACCCTCCTATTAAATGAAACCCTGATAAGGTTTCTGGGTCGTTGCCATATGCGCCCAATTTATCATTGTAATAAAGTCAAAAACGGGGAGCCCTGTTGCACGTTGGATGTCAGAGGCATACGGTGGCAAATCACTACACTCTAGTAAGATTGCACCGATATTCGGATTTTTCTTTAAGAGGTCCAAGGCAGCTTGAACAACTTCCTCTCGAACAATGTCATTATTAAAACTTCCTCTGCTCTCAATGATAGCCGAAAATTCTGGTAAATCTCCTAACCCTTTGACTTTAACAAAATCCGGATTAGTTATACCGCAGCTTCTAAATAAATGATCTGTAATTCCATGAATATCCGCGGTCAACATACCAACTTCCTGGTCTGCTTTTAACCCTGCCTTTATCCATGGTAACTGAATAACACTTGATAGATAGACAGGTATGTCAACAGCATTTGCAACCTGCTCTTGAAAATTGCCAAAAAATCCACATGCCGCACAAATCGCGCGTGCTCCTTCTGCCTCAAACTCTTTTGCTGCCCTTATAATATCGTCCACTAAGGTAGGATCTCCTACATGAATTCTTTCTTGATTGCAATTTGGCACTACTTTTAGCCGCACAGGAAAATCATAAGTGCTTAAATTAGCAACATTTCCTGGCAGAACAGGGTACCAGCAATCATCTAAATAGAGTATTCCAACTGAATAACCCGCTACATAGTGGCCTTTTTTCATCGTAATAATATTGCTTTCTTTTTCCTTCCCTAAATCCCCATGTTCACTTGTTAATGTATTTAAATTCAACGATGGCTCCCCCTTATAGTTTCGGAGAATATGCACTCTCCGAAACTATTACTATGTTTATATCTGAAAAGCACTAACTCGGAATAACAGATTTATCCTGTTCTTTAACTTTATATCCTAACTTTGTTAGTTCTTCTTTAATTCGTAATTTGATATCATCAGTAGGTTGTGTTAAAGGCTTTCTCACTTTTCCACCTTTGATTCCAACCAAGTCAAGGCCTGCTTTTACCGGTCCTGGATACGGATTTCCTTCCGCTTCCATTAATCCATAAATACCTGATAGTTTTTGATTTAATTCTCGCGCAGCTTGTAAATCGCTCTTCTCAACGACTAATTCATAAAGTTCTACCATTTCCTTAGGAAGCAAGTTAATAAGAATCCCAAATGCCCCCTGTCCCCCAATAGATAAAGAAGGAAGGATAAACGGTTCTTCTCCCGTAAATACCGTAAAGTTTTCAACATCCTTTGTCAGAGCCAAAACCTGACAGAAGTGTCCAAAATCAGCTGATTCTTTTACACTTACAATGTTTTCTTCCTGACTTAACTCGTAAATCAGTTCTGGTGAAAGGCAAACATTCGTCGCTCCAGGATAATTATAGATAACAATACCGATATCTGACTTTTCTGCTATTTCTTTGTAAAAATCACGGATTCCTTCTTCACTTGTCTGATGATAGTATGGAGGGAGTACAAGTCCCCATCTTACACCACATTCAGCAGCATAATTGGCAAGTTCAATTGTCTCCTGGGCAGTAGGGCCCCCAACACCTGCCATAACAGGAACTCTGCCTGCAGCATATTTACAGCCGGCTTTGATTAAGCTTTTACGTTCCTCTAATGACATCACATGATATTCCCCTGTAGTCCCTCCTACCAGAAGCCCATGGATTCCACTTTCAATTTGAAAATCAATTACTTCCTCATATGCCTGAAAATCAATACTTTCATCCTCATGAAATGGCGTGATTAATGGTACAATAAGTCCTTTTGGTGCAATACTCATTATTTATTCCTCCTATCCTTTTTCTTATGAAATAATCGCTTCTTGATAACGCGAGAATTTTAAACGACTGATATCAAAATCCGTTTCTTCTCCTGAAATCAACTGTGTAATCATTTTCCCTGTTATTGGCGCCATACTAATTCCATCACCTTCGTGTCCACCGGCAATATAGAACCCAGGGACTTCTTCTACTTCAGAAACGATTGGCAAATGGTCAATTACCCATGGTCTAACACCTGCATATGTTCGAATACAACTTACATTCTTTAACTCTGGCAAAAAGCGCATCGCTCGTTCCGCAATTCCTCTAACTACTTGATTTTCTGATCGGATATCGTATCCATTAAATGCACGATGACCCCCTACTAAATAGTTATCAGCATCTGTAGGTTCTATCGTAAAAGCAATATTATGATCTTCCACTAGTTTGCTAACGTTTCGCTTGTAATTGATATCCTCAAATTTAGATAGCATGTAACCAAACTCATGCACCTTTTGATTGACAATCTGATCTGTCTTTTCAGTGACAAGAATCATTCCTTTTCTTGGCCGGATAGGAATATCAATTCCAACCATGTCACCAATCCTACTGGCCCAAACACCAGCACAGTTTACAATTCTTTCCGTTTGGAATATTCCTCTGTCCGTGATCACCTTTTCAATCTGTCCTTTAACTCCACGGCTGATTTCACGAACTTCATGATTCGTAAATAAACTTAAACCGTATTTCTTTGCTTCCTCGATGAAGGCGTAGCAAACTAAGTAAGGATTCATAGTGGAGTCCACTTCTGTCCATATTCCACCAATTAAATCCTTCGCTAATTTTGGTTCTATTTCAAGCAGTTCCTTCTGATCAACAATCTGCAATCGATACCCATCACGATTTTGCTGGGCTGCATATCCTGTCGCGATCTCTAATTCTTGTTCTGTTTCACATACATATAAACTGCCACGCGATGCAAATTGAAAGTCGAATGATAGTTCTTTCGATAATTCTTTATACATTTCAATACTTCGATAACCAATTTCTGTATCCATACCGGGTTTTTTATCACTTATAAGCGCTACTGCATCACAGCGACTTGATGTTCCGTGAGCAATATCTCCCTTTTCTACTAAACCAACCTTGTATCCGGCTTTTGATAGATAATAAGCCGTGCTGCAACCAATAATTCCAGCTCCAATCACGATCACATCGAAATTCATGAGGTTTTCCCCCCTTTCTTTAGCTAATCTCCCCTACCTATTTAACCTTTATAAAATCCAGAAGGTTTGACTTCAAGGGCGATGTTAACCTGCTTTTTATACAAGTATTCTTCAAACCCGTATGTTCCTAAGTCTCCACCAATCCCACTTTGTTTGTAGCCACTCCATGGCGCTTCATTAAAGGTTGGATGGTACGTATTGATCCATGTAATTCCTGCTTGTAACTGACGAATCACGCGTTGTGCTTTTGCTCCGTCATTGGTAAACACTGCTGCTGCAAGGCCAAAGTCAGTACCATTTGCTAATTCAATTGCTTCTTCTTCCGTTTCAAACACTTGAATCACTAGAACTGGTCCAAATATTTCCTCCTGAACAATACGCATATCCGGAGTTGTATTGGTGAAAATCGTCGGTTCCACAAAGTTCCCTTTCTCAAGTTCACCTTCTGTGATTTGTCTACCTCCACATAAAAGCTCCGCGCCTTCTCCTTTGCCGATTTCCACATAATTTAGCACGTTCTCCAGATGTGATTTAGAAATCAGTGGTCCCATTTCTGTTGTTTCATCCCATCCTGGTCCAATCTTTATCTTTTTTGCTCTGGAAACTAACTCTGGTACGAATTTATCGTATATGCTCTTTTCAAGGAGTAAGCGTGAGCCTGCTGAACACACTTGACCTTGCCCTGCAAATATTCCTAACAGCGCATAATCTACTGCTGTTTCAAAATCTGCATCAGCAAAGACAATATTTGGCGATTTTCCACCAAGCTCTAAGCCGATCTTCTTTAAAGTATTTGCAGCATCTTTCATAATTTGCTTCCCTGTCGCTGTCCCACCAGTGAACGAGATTTTTTCAACGTCGGGATGATTGATTAACTCATTTCCAACCATTGACCCTGATCCAAGCACTAAATTCGCAACACCATTCGGAAGTCCTACTTCATCGATGATTTCAAACAGTCGAATCAATGTAAGTGGGGTCTGAGTTGAAGGTTTCACAACTACCGTGCACCCAGCCGCTAAAGCTGCTGACATTTTTTGTGCTGCCATTACGAGTGGGTAGTTCCATGGGACAATGATTGCGACAACACCAATCGGTTCACGAATAACCATCGCCTGAATTTCATCTGGTACTTCATATGTCTGACCATGAGGCTTTGTAGCAAGACCTGCATAGTATTGGAATTGATTGATAGCATCCTCCACATCCACAAGAGAATCACTAAAGATTTTCCCATTATTTAAAGTCTCAAGCATCGCTATTTCTTCTTTTCGTTCTTCTAGCTTGCTTGCAATTTTCAACAGATAATCTGCCCTCGCTCTTGCATATGTGGTCTTCCATCCCTTTTTATAAAAAGCTTCCTTTGCAGATTTTACCGCTGCATCAACTTCTTCTGCTGTACCTTGTGTCACCCTGCCGATAACTTCATTATTTGCAGGGTTGATTACCTCGCTCTCTTTACTTGAAGTGCTTACTATCCATTCCCCGTTAATGTACATTCTTTCAACAGAATCCTTATCGCGAAGAACAGACTTATCATGGCTAACTGTATTTAGCATTTTTCGAAACTCCCCTCTCCATAAAAAATTCCACCTTTGAAAACGAATACATTTTAGTTTATTTTGAATTAACTCTATATTTATGCTATATTATAAATCGTCATTAGTAAAATAACGATTTCAAATACTTACCATCAAATTTATTCATGATTGGAGGTACGAAATGAGTATTCAACGCTTGGAAATTTTAAACAAGGTCGTCCAATTACAAAATATAACGAAAGCTGCTACTGAGCTGAATCTTTCTCAATCTGGGATTAGCTATGCCATTAAAAATCTAGAGGAAGAATTAGATGTAAAACTATTAGTTCGAAATCGCTCTGGTGTTAAGCTAACGAAGGAAGGCGAAAGTATTTATAGGCACTCCCTGTTAGTAACGAATGCTTATGATAATTTACTCCAAGAGGCTGCTGCTCTAAAAGGGGTTGAAAAGGGAACGATTCATGTAGGCACTTTCGCAAGCGTTACCACGAACTGGATTCCAGAGATTATTACAGTTTTTAAGGAGGAATTTCCTGGAATTACTATTAAAATATATGAGGGGGATGATTATCTAAGCTTGGAAAGTGCAGTGTTATCAGGCGAGTTAGACTGTTGCTTTTCCATCGTTTCAGACAAAAGTCAACTTGATTATGTACCACTGCAAAAAGATAAACTTTATTGCATTGTTTCAAATGATAATCCACTTTGTAAACAAGAAGTGATGGAAATAAGTCAAATTGAAAATTATCCGTTGATTAAACCAAAAGCTGGCTGGGACAGTGAAATATCAAATTTTTTCAGCAGCCATAATCTTAATCCTGTTATTGCTTACGAGGTTTCAGATGATCAATCGATTCTTGCTTTAGTTCAGGCTAACCTAGGGATTAATATTCGACCTGGGCTTGTCCTCAAGAATCGTACATCGAATATAACAGCACTGGATTTAGAGGAAGATGCTTACCGGATGATTGCATTAGCGACAGGAAGTCACGTATCACATGCAACGGAAAAGTTTATTTCCATTGTTACCGAGTTATTTCAAGAAGTTTGATGAATGGTGTATACTTCAAATGCAACTGACCTTGTTGCCGGTCTTATCACTATGGAAAGATGGATCCCTCTATCATAGACCGTCTTCTTAATGATATATCCGAAGTTTACTAAGAGTAGCAGGAACTCTACTACTCTCCTTATGTCTCTTTAACATTTTGTATACTATTATTTCCTGCTCTATTACAGTTTGTCTATAGACTCTTTTGTCATAATTTAGGTATGATTAATTTTAACAAGTGTAAGTTAATTCGCTGTTTTGTAAGCGCTTAAATCCCAATCCCGTGATGAATTACAGTAAATTTCAAGGAGGAGTTTTGATGAGTGAACAGCAAGGTGAGCTAAAATCAGATTTAAAGATACGACATATTAGTATGATTTCGATTGCTGGGGTTATTGGAGCAGGATTATTTATGGGTAGTGGTGCCATTATAAATTCTTCTGGACCTGGAGCAATTCTTTCTTATGCACTTGCAGGATTAATTGTCGTTTTTGTTATGAGAATGCTTGGCGAAATGGCTGCAGCCAATCCTACAAGTGGCTCATTTTCAACCTATGCGAGCGAAGCCATTGGACCATGGGCTGGTTTTACCATTGGATGGTTATATTGGTTCTTTTGGGTTGTAGTTATTGGAATTGAAGCAATTGCTGGTGCTGCAATCATGAACTATTGGATTCCTGACTTCCCTCTTTGGTTAATGGCACTCATATTAACTGTTTTACTTACGATTACCAATCTATTTTCTGTTAAATCCTTTGGAGAATTTGAATACTGGTTTGCACTTATTAAAGTTATTAGTATTGGACTATTTCTTGTCCTTGGTCTTTCCGTTATATTTGGATGGTATCCTGGAGTGGATGCTCCTGGCACCTCAAATCTATTAGGCAATGGCGGATTTTTGCCAACTGGGTTTGGCGCCGTTCTAATGGGGATTGTTGTGGTTATCTTTTCTTTCATGGGAACGGAGATTGTGGCCATTGCCGCTGGAGAATCAGAGCAACCGGCAAAATCTGTTCGCATTGCGACCAATAGTGTCGTTTGGAGAATTCTCGTTTTCTATATCGGTTCTATTGCCCTTGTGGTTACTTTATTACCTTGGAATTCAGCGAATATACTTGTGAGCCCATTTGTCGCAGTTCTCGATTATATTGGAATACCAGCAGCCGCACAGATTATGAACTTTGTTGTGTTAACCGCCGTCCTTTCTTGTCTCAACTCTGCATTATATGCGAATTCCCGTATGTTATATGGAATGGCAAAAAAAGGAGAAGCACCAAAGGCATTCTTGAAATTGAGTAAAAAAGGCGTACCTGCTAGAGCGATTCTATTTAGTACATTGTTTTCCTATATTGCTGTCATCTTCAGTTATATTTCACCAGATAAGATCTTTTTATTTCTTGTCAATTCATCAGGTGCTGTTGCTCTCTTTGTTTATCTAGTGATTGCCGTCTCTCAATTACGAATGCGAAAGAAACTCGAACTTGAGAACCCTGAGGCATTAGAAATTAAGATGTGGCTATTCCCTTATCTTACCTATGCGACGATCATCTGTATTTCAGGCATCTATATCGCTATGTTCTTCATTGAATCATTACGATTACAGGCAGTACTTACTTTGCTAGTTGTCGGTATAACGATTGCTTCCTATTTCTTGTTTGTAAAGAAAAAAGAAGTTGCAGAAAATTTGTCGAATAGCTTAGCACAATCCGCTTCACGTACAAAGTAAGGAGATAGAGCAAAAATTGAAACGGCGTAATCCATCGCGTTTCGATACTTCCTTATCATCCGCGTCGACAGTGGAACGTTATATTTAATTTTGATAAATATATATGTTTTTTAAAGAGCTCTGCATTTAGACTATGCAGAGCTTTTAAGCGATTTCACATAATCACAAAGGTAAAATGATCCAGTTACGTACCTCAACAGAATAAAAACAGAGATCAAGTTCCAATAAATCAGGCCACAACCCTATACTCTCCTAGCTCACTCTGCAACTGATTATGATTGCCCTTGTTTTCTCAATAAGAAGATCCTCACATACAGTAAACCAGTTTAACTGAACCCATTAGATCATCTTTCATTACTTTAAAAAATTTCGTCTATATTATTTAGACTAGTAATTCAGAAAGAAAGATTTAACACCGTCAATCACTTCTTTTAAAAAAACTCAAAATATTCTATACTAAAAACTTATTTTTCCATGTATAATATTAAAATCATCGAAATTTCAGATAACGTGACTGATTATGGGATTTAAAGATGATAAAACAACAGGGGAGAGGATAACAGACAGAAAACTTTTTTCTTTAGTCTATCTGAATACTGAAATTATTTAACTTATTCTACTAAACATTTAACTTCTATGTTGTTTAAAAGGGGGAAATTTTAATGCTGTCTTTTCTGGGATTTTTGATGATTGCTACGTTTCTATTTTTAGTCATTACGAAACGCCTTTCCGTTGTTGTGGCCTTTGTCCTTGTTGCTGTTGTTTTTGCCCTAATTAGTGGGTTTAGCCAAGAAATGGGACAGATGATGATGGATGGTATTATCACCGTTACACCTACAGCCATTATGATCGTTTTTGCGATTCTTTACTTCGGATTGATGATTGATGTTGGATTATTTGATCCAATCGTTGCGCGAATACTTCGTTTAGTGAAGGGTGACCCGTTAAAAGTTGTTTTGGCAACTGCTATTATTACTATCGTTGTTGGCTTGGATGGAGATGGTTCCTCCACATTCATGATTACCGTCTCAGCAATGCTTCCTCTTTACAAAAGATTGGGGATGAATCGCCTCATATTGGCATGTGTCGTTTCATTAGCTGCTGGAATCATGAATATTATTCCTTGGGGTGGACCGTTAGTAAGAGCGGCAGCCAGCCTTCAAGTAGAAGTCTATGATTTATTTATACCGCTTATCCCGATTATGATTGCTGGACTCATATGGACACTTTTTTCAGCTTATATACTGGGCATGAAGGAACGGAAACGATTAGGAATTATTGAACCGGAAGCTTTTATGGAATCACCGGAAATGGCTGCTGCAGCAGAAGCAGGTAAGGGTGTTTCTAAAATGTTTTGGTTTAACTTAAGTTTAACGCTTGTGCTTATGACCATGTTAGTCATGCAAGTATTACCGATTCAAATTTTATTTGCCGTTGCGTTTGCGATCGCTTTGCTTGTAAACTACCCTAAACCAAAAGATCAGCAAGCGATGATTTTAAGTCATGCAAATAACTTTGTGTTAATTAGTACGCTAGTTTTCACAGCAGGAATATTCACTGGTGTATTCAGTGGAACTGGAATGATGGACGCGATGGCTGCTACAATTGTTTCGGTTATTCCGGAATGGCTTGGAGCACATTTGCCTTTAGTCGTGGCGCTTACAAGTATTCCACTTGGTTTCGTCTTTTCGCCTGATGCCTATTATTTTGGAATTCTTCCTATCATTAGTCAAACAGCAGCAAGTTTTGGGATCGATCCAGTTGAAATAGGAAGGGCAGCACTATTAGGTCACTCTACCGTTGGATTTCCATTGTCTCCATTAGTTCCAGCCACCTTTGTTCTTATTGGATTAGTTGGGGTAGATTTTGGGGATCATCAAAAATTCCTTTTCAAATGGGCTTATGGGTCGTGCATCGTCATGACGATTGCCGCAATTTTGCTAGGGGTTATTTCATTTTAATAGCTAATCAGCTTAGACCTTCCTCTTTTACTTTTAGAGGATACCTCCGATAGTTAAGGTGTAAGTACCTTAATTTTATCTAAAGGTGTCCTTTTTGTTTTTGAAGATTAATATTATAAACAATTGGAGATAAACTCAGCCTACTCACTGAAGGTTCATTAGCAGATGAATTTGTGAACAATTTCAAACAATCAAAACAGAAGCGTATCCTGCTCCCTATATTTCAGTATAATAATAGTAAATATACAAAGAAAGCAGGGAGTGCAATGACAACATCATTTTCCATTAACCAGGTTTTCATTGGAAGAATCTTAATTTTCCTTATGCTGATTCTTGTTCCCAATCTGCTGATTATGCAAGGCGGAGCTGCCGGCCCAGTTAATGATGTTCTTGGTCTCGGTACTGCGATTGATCTTGTTGTAGTTTTACCGATTGTTCTCTTCTTTTTCGGATCTCGGAAAAGGGGTTCGGTTCTAGTATTATTTTTTCTAATGTTCTTAGGTCTGTTGCTTGCTAATTGGATCATACCAAGTGAAGCGAACGGTTATCTTAGTTATTTCAACTACTCCATCATTACTCTCGAGGCACTCATCATTATGGTTGAAGTCCTCATTTTTGCTATGATCTTAAGGAAATTGCCTGCCTTTCTAAACAACTTCGAAACAGAGAAAAATACCCATTATCACTTCTTATTAAGTTTCACTGCCTCTATTCAGCGAACCTTTGCATTTAAAAACAGCAAATTAAACAAGTATCTACTATTACTGCGTGTTTTAGCTACGGATATCGCAGCAATCTATTACAGTATATTTAGCTGGAGAAGAAAGGCTCCTGTTCTAGAAGGTGCAAGTGTTCGATCCTTTACCTTTCATAAAGATGGTGCATATTTGGGTGTGTTTCTTATGTTGGTTCATGCGATGCTGATTGAAATAATAGCAATTCACTTCATAGTCTTGCAATTTAGCCATGTTTTTGCCTGGATTATTACAGCAATAGATATTTATGCGTTGTTGTTTATCATTGCAGACTATCAAGCTATTCGCCTCTCTCCAGTCATTGTAGATCGAGAAGGGATTCGTTTCCAAAAGGGAATTCGGCAATATGGATTTATTTCTTTTCAAGACATGGAAATGATTTGCGAAAATACAAAGACCGTAAAAGAAGTCGACCAAGACAAGAAAGGTATTTCCCTTGCACTCCATGGACTGGAAAAAGAACAAATTCCTTATGTGGTTAAACTTAATAAATCCGTTGAAGTGTATCAATTCTTTGGTAAGCGGAAAATGGTTGACTCTCTTTACTTTAAGATGGATGATTCTAGGCAGTTTATAGAATGTGTAGAGGACGGGATTGCAAAAAGCCGATAAAGTATCGGCTTTTAAAATTTTTATTGGAACCTTCTTTTTAATTGACTGCTAGTACACCATATTGAAGAAAGTTGATCTAATTCCATAAAGGTTAATCCTAATCTCCTAAAAGTTACTCCGAAATCTCAACAAGTTGATCGACTTAGAATGAAAGTCCATCAGAGTCCCTGAAATCTTGAGCATCATCGACTCAAAGTTGCTCCAGAGATTTAAAAAGTTGAACGGTTGAAGATTAGTTAGTACCCGTTTATAGACTGATTCTACTGGCTAGTTTGTTGATATAGAACAGACCAGCAATGAGTCTATTTGATGGCCAAGGCCTGCAAGGGTTAATTAATGAAGGAACAGCATCCCTAGTAGTTAATAAGGTTTCCATGACCTTACTTGGCGCAGTTGGTGGTACGATTGCTGTACTCGGTGCAGTGGTGCTTCCTATTGCTTCAGGTGATACGGCCTTTCGTGCAGCACGAAATATCGTTGCCGATTATATTAACGTGGACCCAAGCAAAATTGTTAAGCGTTTAGCGATTGCCATACCAATGTTTGTCATCTCATACTGGCTAACAACCATTGATTTTAATATCTTGTGGCGTTAATTCTCCTTTGCCAACCAAGGTACAGCAGCACTTGCCCTTTGGATTGGCGCGGTGTATCTCTATGTAAAGAAGAAAAATTTTGTCATCGATCTTGTTCCAGCGTTATTCATTACAGATATGATTTTAACTTATATCTTATATGATAGCGATCTTGGTTTTGGCTTATCTTACCAAGTATCTCATATGGGTGGTATCGCATTGGCCATTCTGATTGCTGCTTTATTCTTCTGAAGGGGAATAAAAATCGCAGTGAAAACTTGCTTACGGATATTGAAGTACCTTCTAATAGAGTAGCTTAGACTGTGTAAGAGATGTACTGCTATCTATAGAAAATATTATAATGACACAATTATCCATAATGGAAAAAACTTGTTTGAAGCTAGCTTTTGAATGGCACTTTCAGTAAATCTTATATTTCTTTAAGTTAATTAACCTATGTTGGTCACCCTTTTTAGGTACTGTTTGTAGTGACTGAGTTTGGAAAGACACAAGAAGGTTCCAGTGTTTCAGTACCAGTATTATTGAAACTAGGAGACTCCTACCAAAAAGCCAATTTAAGTTTAAGTTTAGTGAGAACTGATATAATCCCCTTAAGGTAAACAGATTAATAAGTAATAATCTGTTTTGTGCCTTAGGGGGAGTTTTTTTATGCCCAAAGAATCACATCCACGTGGATATAACTGTGAAGTAACAAGATCCTACAAAACGGAAGATCATACATAGAAGGAATTATCCAATGTTACAAACGAATACCTTCCCTCTTACAATCATGATAGATATCAAGTAAAAAAACGACCAGAGTCCCATGTAATACTGGGCTATGGTCGCTTATATCAATTTTATTATCTCTGCTGTCTATTTGACAGAGGCAGTTCAAAAGGTTTGCTCTTACTTGCAATTACCGAAGAATAGCTTATACTTATTTAGCGTTATGTCTTTTCCCTTCCGCAATAAGGATATTAATTTTCTCTATTAATTGTGGCAGTTCACCCATTGTATTAATGGTAAAATCCGCTCCGTTTTGTAAAAATGTTTGTGCTGTTGTCTCAATAATAGCCTCTTGCTCTTCTTTAGACAACGCATCGAACTCCTCTGAGCTCAGCCCCATTTCCGAGCTGCCAACCACAACGCCTACTGCCCAAACACCGGCACTGTTTGCCTCTCCAAAATCAGGAATAGTATCTCCCACTTTTATAACGTTCTTAGCTGCTGATAATGTTAACTTTTCCATATTTCGATAGATCATATAAGGATATGGTCTGCCAAGAGAATCTGTATCATCCGGTGTGATATAGAAGTCTGGACTATAGCCTTTTTTCGCTGCTTCTGGAACGACTACATCCATCATCATTTGCGTATATCCGGATGTAGAACCAATTTTCAACCCATTGTTTCTTAAGGTGTTAATTGTCTCAACAACCTCCGGCTTAGGATCTGTGTACTCTGATAGGGAAGCCATAAGCCCCTTTTCGAAATTAGCATACAACTTTTCCACATCTTGTTCATTATACCCTCTTCCAAACTTCTCTTTCCATAAAGCGGAAATTCTAGGCATATCCAGCATCGCACGAATATGATCAATCTTAAGCAGTCCCATTGGTGCTCTTGCCTCTTCCATTGTCACCTCAATACCCTCATCTTTAAAAATATTAATAAATGCATTTACCGGTGCAAAACATCCAAAATCAACCGTTGTCCCCGCCCAATCAAAAATTACTCCTTCAACTTTGTTCATTTTGTCATCACTCCTAAATATTCTTCGATTACATTGCACAATGTTGTTATATCTTCTTCATAAATCTCACCAATGTTTCCTATCCGGAATGTGTTAACGTCCGTTAGTTTTCCGGGATAAAGCACAAACCCTCTCTCTTTGACATAGGCATAAAAGTCTTCAAACGAAAAGGTTTCATTCGGAAAAAGAAAAGTGGTTATAATGGGTGATTGTTTTTCATCTGTTATATAAGTCTGGAATCCTAGCTTACTAAGTCTCTCTCTTAAGATTCTATTATTATTCTTATAGCGAGAATACCTTGATGGAATGCCTCCTTCTTCCTCCAACTCATCTAGCGCTTTAGAGAAAGCCGCTACAACATGGGTTGGCGAGGTGTAGCGCCATTTCCCATCCTCGTTCATGACTTTCCATTGATCATATAGATCGAATGACAAGCTGCGCGAGATTCCTTCACAAGCGATGAGCTTCTCTGTTCTAGCAATGACAAAACCAAAACCAGGAACGCCTTGAATGCATTTATTCGCACTGCTGATTAAATAATCTATCCCAAGTTCTGAAACGTTGATTTCCATTCCGCCAAAGCTGCTCATACCATCTATGATTAGCGTTTTTCCGAATTCCTTGGACAAATCAGAAACCATCTCAATCGGATTTAGTATGCCTGTTGTTGTTTCACAATGAACCATGACGATATGCGTAATATCTTGGTCTTCTTTTAATAAATTCCTAATTTCCTCTTCTTTTGGATGCTCATCATAAGCTACGCTATATTCTTTAAAAGCTAGTCCAATATATTGAGCGATCGTAACTATTCTCTCCCCGTAGGCACCATTGGTGATAATCAATGCCTTGTCGCTACCCGAGATAGTAGTATTCATTACAGCCTCTACAGCAAACGTCCCACTTCCTTGCATGAGAACCGCTGTATAATCTTTTGGATCTACTTTTGCCAATTGGAGAAGTTGCGCTCTTATTTTCTGTGTCATATTTTTATACTCACTGTCCCACGTACAACGATCCATCAGCATTTCCTCTTTCACACTGCTTGTCGTCGTCAAAGGACCAGGTGTTAAAAGTTTATAAGCATTCATATTCTTCATCTATTCTCCTTTTGTCCCCATTAGTTAGAAGATGCTGGGAAGTAACGTTTTTTCATACGAGTTGATATAACTTCTAGTAGAAAGGCAACGATAAGAATCGCATAAGTGATAAAGCCAACCTCTCTCATATCGAAGTAGAAGCTAGAAGCCATAAACAAATCAAATCCAATTCCGCCTGCTCCAGCTGCCGCTCCCATTGCTACTGCTACCCCGAAGTTGATTTCAAACCGCAAGAAGATCCAAGATAACAAATAGGTAAAAGTAGATGGTAAGACACCACTTTTGACGATATGCCACCAGCCTGCACCAGTAGATTGCAGTGCTTCTATAATCCCCTTATCGATTTCTTCAAATGCCTCGGAAAATGCTTTTACCAAGTAAGCGATTGAATGGAATAACATCCCAAGAACTGCTGCTTCACTTCCCAACCCAGCTGCAATCGCGAAGATTAACACCCATAATACGGTTGGCACAGCTCGAATAAATGCTACGAATACACGCACAATTCGTGTTAGCCATACCGGGGATAAATTGGTTGCTGCCATCAAGGAAAGGAAGAAGGCAATCACTGCGCCAATCACCGTCGCTAAGAATGCTAAGCTAAGGGTTACCCCCACTTGATAAATAGCTTCCGATAAACTTATTGTACTTAATGCTGGCTGTAGAAACATCACTTTCAAGTTATACGCTGTTTCCCTAATCGCAGAGCCTAATTCCAGTCCTGCATAGTTAAAGAAGAAAAAGGAAATCACTGTCAAAATGCTTAGAACAACGATGGTGCCTTTTAAGACTCTATCTCCTTTGTTGCCTGATTTAATAACAATACGGCCGTCTTTCTTTGTTTTTATATAGGTTGCTTCCATTATAGAATCACCTTCCGTACATAATTTGAAATTAGGTCCACCATAATAACGGTAATGACAATCGTTAATGTCACAAGTGCGACAGCATTATAATCTAACATCTTATAATACATATCAAAGGTATAGCCAATTCCCGTTCCTGTTAAAATTCCTACCAATGTAGCATTTCTAATGTTGGTTTCTACCATAAACAGCACCCAGCTGATCATCTGTGGCAAACACTGTGGAATAACAGCCTTTCCAACAATTTGGAAATAGGTTGCTCCTGTTGCTGTTAATGCTTCCACTGAACTCTGGCTCGCTTCATCTATACTTTCAATAAATGCTCTTGTTAGAAATCCTACTGTCCCAACAAATAGAGCAAGAAAGCCTGTTACCGAATTTTGCCCAAAAGAAATGAGCAAAACCAAAGACCATGCAACGACTGGGATATTTCTTGATACGGAAGCAATAAAACGGGCAAATACACTTAGAAAGTTATTTACTTTCGTCGTTTTTGAACCTAGTACACCTAGGAAGAGTGAAACTACAGCTGCTATCGTTGTTGCTGCGATCGACATGAAGGTCGTTTCCGCAAGTTTCTCGAGGATGTTTGGCAATTTATCAAGGGATTCACCTGTCACCATCAAATTAGAAGTCATCCACCCTAACGCTTCAGGAATTGTCGCTAACCCATCTGCAAAGCTAAATGATGTAATAATAGATGATAAATAGGTTAGGGTAATGATGATGAGAAGAAAGATTACTGTCTGCCATCTACTTTTTCGCATCGTTTTTTCATTCACAGTCATGTCTCCTTACGATGTTATTAAATCTTCCGTTTTCGTTCCGTAGATTCTGTTAATGTTGTCTTCATGTAGCTCAGTACTGTTTCCATTAAATACAATTTCACCTTTATTCAAGCCGATGATGCGATCTGAATAATACTGCGCTACGTCCACTTGATGTAGATTCACCAAACAAGTAATACCCATTTCAGTACTGATAGATTTTAAAAGGTCCATAATAATCTTAGAAGAATTCGGATCAAGTGAAGCAATTGGTTCATCACAGAGGATAAGCTTCGGCTCTTGAATAAGCGCTCGGCATATCCCTACACGCTGCTGCTGACCACCACTCAATTGATCACATCGTTTGTATGCATGCTCATGAATGCCCATCTTTTCCAACAGATGAAATGCAGCTGCTTTCTCCTTCTCTGTGTATCTCCCTAGAAGTCCCTGCATTGTTGTTTTATAACCAAATCGGCCATGCAGTACATTCTCAATCACGGTCAGACGAGGAACGAGATTATAGTGCTGAAATACCATTCCAATGTTTGCTCGCAAATGACGTAATTCTTTTTTATTCAAATTACCAACTTCTTGATTGTTAAAAATAATCTTTCCTTCATTAAATTCAACCATTCGATTGATACAACGCAGCAAGGTAGATTTACCAGCACCAGAAGGACCGATAATCGAAACAAGTTCTCCTGCTTTTATTTCAAAACTTATGTTCTTTAATATTTTCTTGTCAGCTGTATACGATTTTCCAAGTCCTTCTACTTTTAACAATGCCATGTGTACTACTCCTTCTTAGAGCTTATTAGCAAGCGTGCGTATATCACGTTCACACACGCTTACTGTTTTTATTCTCCCCTGTTCGTAAACAAGTGTATTAGTTAGCCATTTCGCGAATTGGGTCATACCATTCATCTTCTACTGGTAATAGTCTTTCATCTCCACTCTTAGTGAATAAAGCGTTCTGATCTGAACCTTCTGGAGCAAAGATTTTTTCATTATTTGCGAATTCAACTGAAGTTAATACTTCTTGAACTTTTTCAAAATCCTCTTGTCCGATAACATCCATATTCACTACAAACGGTTCATTCAATACTGGGGTAGCGTTCATTAATGTGAATTCCTTACCTTCTACGGTATTGAATGGCTCTGCTGCACCTTCTTTCACGGTATAGACAGCACCTTCTGTATTTTCTTCCCCATCTGCTAGCTCTACATAGTCTTCCACACAAGTGTCACAGAATGCGGCAACATCCGCATTACCAGATAATAAATTCACCGCAGAACCTTGATGGGAGTTACCAAATAATACTTGAGAGAACAGTGTTCCGCTTTCCATTAAATCTACTTCTGTTAGATCTGCATATTCATCCTGTTGGGAGAAATGGTCAATAATACTTGCAGCAGGAACTTTAAAGCCTGATGTAGAACTGTTTGAAACGAAAGAGAATCTTGTGTCTGCAATCTTATCTAGAGAGAATTCTCCGTTTTCTTTAAACTTATCTTGCTCGTCTTTATTCACTGCTAACCAGCTATAGTACATCGCATCATCCAATGTTCCGGATTCACCCGTTTTTACAGCGATCGTTCTAACTGCATCATTTCTTTTGTTCGCTTCCACATAAGCTTGTGCACCCGTGAATGCAAGGTCTGCATTATTGTTGACTAATGTTTCAATTGCAATAGAGTAATCTGTTGTTAATTGATGCTCTACCTCTTTACCTGTCGCTTCCGAAACCATTCTTCCAATCTCATCACGAGATGATTTCATATCTTGACCAGATTCATTTGGATACCAAACCATTTTAATCACATCATCCGCTTTCGCCGATCCGCTATTCCCTCCACTACATGCCGTTAACAATACTGTGAACACTAAAAGCAGAACTAATACTAATTTCGTTTTCATAAGTTACACTCCTCATCCTTAAAAAATTGATAGTAGAATTCTTTTGACATCTTCCTGTGTTAAAGCAACTGGGTTATTATCCATTCGCCCTTTTGTAAAGGCATTTGCAGATACTTTCTCTATCGTTTCTTCATTCGCATTGTAATCTCTAAGCTTGCTTCTGAACCCTGCTATCTGTTGAAAATGCTGTATCAGCTCCTGCACCTCGTTGGGGTTGTTTACTCCAAATGCTCCAAGCAGCTTACCGCTCTCGATAATAGAGTCGAAATTCTTTTCCATTACTTTACCTAACGTGATGCTTGCTGCTATTCCGTGTACCATCCCTAGTTCTAATGTAAGAGGATAGGATATCGAATGACATGCTGTTGTCCTTGTATTGCTGAAAGCTAGTCCCGCATATAAGCTTCCTAAAGCAATTTCTTTCCTAAAACTGGGATCCGTTGGCCGATCTAACACTTCTTTGAAATGGTTTACGATCTTTTTGATTGCTTCTATTGAATAAACTCTTGAAACTTCATTAGAGTTTTTTGACCAATACGCCTCCGTTGCGTGACATAAGGCATCTAGAGCAGTCGAAGCCGTTAAGCTCTTCGGTAATGATGTTGTTAGTGATGGGTCAATGATGGCTGTATGTGCATATAAACTTTCCGAATCAACGGAGAGTTTCACTCCGTTAGCGTGATCCCAGATCGTTGCCCAACAAGTTACTTCAGAACCAGTACCAGAAGTAGTAGGAATTCCAATCCATGGTACGATGCTTTGATTTTCTACATATTGCTTTTGTTGTATCATCTTACGTAAAGCAGAGACAGAATCTATTGTCACATTCTTTAAGGCAGCTAATGATTTCGAGAGATCAAGTACACTACCGCCACCAATTCCTATAATGCATTGATAATCAAAGTCTTGTATTCTTCTATAGAAGTGGTACAAGTCCTCCACATCCGGGTTGGATACCTCTACTGCTAATTCTTCAATTTCATATTCCTCAAGAATCTTAAATAAAGCATGCCCTGCTTCTGTTTCTCTAAAGTCCCCTCCTCGATGTAAAAGGAGCATCTTGTCACATTTCGGTTTCATCGTCTTTAGTACATCTTCCAAGACGCCTAACGTACCTATCTTTATTCTGACAGGATTGTAATAGTTTCCCATAGAGTGATTTCCTCTTTCCGCTCATTTTTTTGCTCCATTTTGCTTCACAATGCAAGATTAATCCGTTTTTTGCGGTTTTGCAATAGCTTTTACAGTTAATTAACATAACATTTACGCTTTTTACAATAAAAGCACACAATTTTTACTTTACAAATTGCTTTTTTTTGCTTTGTTTTGCATTTATTTTTGGATATGTTATAGTTTAGGTATTTATTAAATAAAGTGAAACTTCACGCATTGGGGAGCTTACAGACAGTTAACCTGCGATAAAGGAAGATGGGAGAGGTGAATAGTGTTACAGGAGCAAAGACATGAAATGATCAAATCTTTTTTAAAACAGCAAAAAGCCGCAAAAGCTTCCGAGCTTGCTAATTTATTGGAAGTTTCTATTGATACAGTTCGAAGGGATTTAGAGGCTCTAGAGAAAAAAGAGGTACTAAAACGAGTTCATGGAGGAGCCGTTCTCGTCGAAAATAATGATAATGTGCTTAACAAGCATTTTTTTGAAAGAGAAGTTAAAAACCTCGAGAAAAAACAAGAATTATCTTATATAGCCATTGAACTAATACAAGAAGGCCAGGCTATTGCACTAAATGGTGGGACGACAACGATTGAACTTGCAAAAGTTCTTGTCGAGAAGTTTAAGAGATTAACGATTATTACAAACGATCTTCGTATTCTAACCATTCTCTCAGCAAATAAAGATTTCAATGTGATTCTCTCTGGTGGCTTCTTTAATCCAGAAGAATACACGTTATATGGTACTCAATGTGAAGAAATTATTTCTAAGTTTAATATTGATATCGCGTTTATCACCGTGAATGGATTATCTCTAGAGCAAGGTTTAACTGATTTTAGAATGCATGAAGTCGGGGTGATCAGAACGATTCTTTCGCGGGCCAAGTACAAAGTAGTGGTCGCCGATTCATCCAAGTTTGAGACATCTTCTTATATTAACATCTGCCCACTAAAGGATATTGACCTAATCGTTTCGGATAACTCGCTACCATCTAATATAATAGAGGATTATAGCAAACAGGGTATTCGAATTCTTTCTCCACACTAATCAATTCGATCATTCTGGTACCCTTTTATTATATAGTGAAGAAATATACCAAAGAAGGTATCTCTGTGATGAACTGGTTCTGGAGTAGAAGTTCGATAGCATCCCGCATAGGCTATATCATTTTTTGCAATTTCATTTCTAAATCTAACGGCAAAACAACTTGATTTTTGATGGAATGTTTAAACATAGGGGCACCTTTGCAGATTCTTGAATGGATACTTTATTTTTATCAGAGGCTGTCCTTTTATTTTGGTCATAAAAGAGTGATACTCATCAACTTATTGGCGAGTACCACTCTTTCTAATTACCGGGGTTAACTCCCAGTCTCTTTGACTTTTTAATTTAGGGAATACTTGCCTTTACCATAGTCTGATTCATGCAAAGCTTTTCCATTGCAGACTTCGAATAAAGAACGATAATGGCAAATCATCATCATTTCGACCTACCTCTATCCAAGCATCGGGTCCCATTAGTTGCCCGAATTTTAATACAAATCCAAGCTTGTTCAACAAGAACTCCCATTCTTGTTCCTGAACTTCAACATAAACAGTTATTTTACCAATTTTATCAATCATCTTAGACAGTGGGAGCTGACCCAGTTCTATACCATTTTCGACAATACTCTCGGAGAAATCTCATTCTTCGAAAAACCGCCAAGACGGAATGCGAATTGGAAGTCGATATTTTTCAATTCATATTTCTCAAGTACACCGGGTCCACAGCTAGCTGACCCAAGACCATTCTGCTGATAATCCAAATTTAATACGATGAAATCTTGTTCCACTAGATCTGTCGTATGACGCGCGTTCTCTAGATTTTCAGTTGTATAATAATGGCTGCTAAAATTGAATAAATCAGCAGCTGCTAATAAACCAGCACCTGATTCATTTGTCAGCGTCACCCACTTCACATCGGTACGGTTGCCGTTTTCTTGTGGGACAACATACGGTGTAAATAACTCTTTAACCGTTTTAGACCATACTCCGAACCGATTCGCTTGTTTGCTGTCCACATACGATTCACCAGGGCCCCGTCCATACCAGTCAACTTGATCGAAAGCTTTTTTCAAATATAGCTGTAGTCCGACTTTTGGTAATGTAAGAGAACCTTCCCCGAACTTTTTACCATCGACTTTTACAGTAACGATTCCTGTCTTGTCAATTTCGTACGTAATGGACGTTTCAAATCCCCAATTAGAACCAGGTGGGGATATTTTCTTATTTACTGTAACGATGACGGAATCCTTTTCATCGGTATGCGCATAGTTAAAATCAACCAGTCGTTGGTGCATCATATGCACACCACTATCTTTCCATGCTTTTTCTTCACTCCGAGTCTTAAATTCTTCCTGGCCAATTCGATCATTATCCGTTGGTGCCCTCCAGAAATTAATCGAAGGCCCTTTTTCAAGTAGCTCTAAACCATGATACTTCCAAGATTCGATTTCTCCGTTCTTTTGATTGAACATCAACTCGAAAGAATCTCCCTTTACAAGTAACTGGTTGGTTTTCGAAAACGATTCAAGACTTAACGGTGAAGTTACATCTACACGTACTGCAGACGGCACGTCCGATTGTTGAGCAGATACAGGAATCAGGAACTGCTCCCATGCTACTTCATGGCCAGCTCTAGCCCATTTTGTATCATTCTTTTCCGCTAGACTTATCGTTAACCAGTAATCCGTATTTTCCTTTGCATCGAAAGAAAGAGATAGTCCGACATCCTGGTATCTTCCAGCCTCTATAACCGGAAGATTAATCGTGCCTGAATTCTCCAATACACCATCTGCATGAATCGACCAAGAACCTGTTAAATGACTTAAATCGGTAAAATCATATCGATTATGAATCCGAACGGTGCCCTCTTCCAAGTTAATAGCCTCCACCTTTACCGGCTCAATTACTTTTTTATACTCTAGCAATGCCGGAGACGGTGTTCGATCAGGCATAACCATTCCGTCAATAACAAAATTGGAGTCATGTGGTTTTTCCCCAAAATCTCCACCATACGCGAAGTATTCTTCACCCTCTGGGGTATATTGGCGTATGCCATGGTCCAGCCATTCCCAGACAAAACCACCTTGTAGGCGTTCATGCTTGTAAAATGTTTCAAAATACTCTTTAAATCCACCTGGTCCATTCCCCATCGCATGGCCGAATTCACATAAAATATGCGGCTGTTGTAAATCCGTTCTTTCACCCCATTGTTCAAGGAGCTCGACTGAACTATACATCGTAGAGAACATGTCCGCTGCTATATTTAATTCACGAGGATCATTATTGAATTTCGTCATGATGGAACGAGTCTCGCCTTCATAATGAATTAATCTCGTATCATCTCTTTGTTTCGTCCATTCTGACATTTTTATTAAGTTCTTACCGAAACCGGATTCATTACCCAAGGACCAAATAATGATGGATGGATGATTTTTATCCCTTTCAACCATCCGCTTCATACGATCTAAGTAGGCATCCTCCCAATCCGGATCTTCACTTAATTGACTAATATTCCCAACTCGATCAAATCCATGGGTTTCCAAATCCGCTTCATCAATAACGTATAATCCGTACTCATCACATAAATCATAGAAACGGGGATCATCCGGATAATGTGCCGTACGAACTGCATTAATATTATGCTGTTTCATTAACTCAATATCTTTCCTCATCCAATCGATTGGCACAGCTCTGCCTAAATCAGGATGATGTTCGTGACGATTGACACCTTTAAATAAAATAGGTACACCATTCACTTGGATAAGCCCATCTTTCATTTCCACTTGCCTAAATCCAACTCTTGTCGGAATAACCTCGATCACTTGATCATTTTCGTCCTTTAACAGAAGGAGCAGATGATATAAATATGGTGTCTCCGCAGTCCATTTTTTCGGAGCTGTTACCGGGATCCTCGCTGATAATGTTTCTTCCTTTTTATCCAGTACACCTTCCAATTTGTCCCCTGTGATATATGAAAAACTAGCATCTAATAATTGATACTCTATGCGAAAGAAACTAGAATCTTTCAGTCGTGAATGAAGCTCTGTATCTATGTGCAGTACCGCATGCTCATAATTTTTGTCAAAAGCAGTTTTCACAAAGTAATCATAAACATGCACATCAGGCTTTCTTATTAAATAAACATCCCGAAAGATTCCACTTAGCCACCACATATCTTGATCTTCAAGGTAGCTCCCGACCGACCATTGGTATACCCGAATGGAAATGGTGTTCTTTCCTTCACGAAGGAAAGAAGTAACATCAAATTCAGAGGCTAAGCGACTGCCCATGCTAAACCCGGCAAATTCACCATTCACCCAAACATGAAAGGCACTGTCCACTCCTTCAAAGCGAAGAATTGTGAACACTTGCAGCATCTGTTCTGTCACATAAAACTCTCTGCGATAAGACCCAGTAGGATTTTCAGATGGAATAAATGGCGGATCTACAGGAAAAGGATAGGAGACATTCGTATAATGCGGCCTTCCATAGCCATTCATTTGCCAGTTGGATGGCACTTGTAGATCCTCCCACCCGCTCACATCATAATCATCTTCATAAAAATCAACAGGAGCTGTATCTGGTGTTTCAGCGTAATGAAACTTCCATTGTCCATTCAATAGTTGAAAACCATTAGCATGAATTCTTTCGTACGTAAGTGCATCTTGTTTGTTTGCGTATGACATAAAGGATGAACGTTCTTTCAAGCGATTCTTTTCTAATACGGATAATAGTTGAAAATCATTTAGATGCGACATATTAACCTCCAATTAAATATTTTTCAATAGTGATAACGCCTACATTTTTTAAATTTATTATCCCCCTGTTGCGTTACGAAAAAAATAATAGTAAACTAAGGTTAACTTAATTAAATTAATTAATAAAGTTATTTTGTAATAACTATTGTACTATCAATCAATTGAATTATCAATACTTTAAAAAAAGTAGGAGGTCAAAATGAAAACGGCAGAAAATTTTACAAAAGATTTTCAAAACATTTTTCATACAACAAAGGCACCAAGAATCTTCTTTGCCCCAGGACGGATTAACCTAATAGGTGAACACACAGATTATAATGGGGCTCATGTTTTCCCCGCCGCCATTTCCTATGGAACCTATTGCCTCGGGACAAAGCGGGAAGATCAGAAGTTACGCTTTTACTCGATGAATTTCCCGGAGAAAGGAATGATAGAATGTGATCTTTCCGATTTATCATTTAATGAGAAGCATGACTGGGCGAACTACCCAAAGGGGATCTTTCTTTACTTAATAGAAAATGGTTTTCATATTTCGAGTGGCGCCGATATTTTCTATTACGGAAATATCCCAAACGGAGCCGGCCTCTCCTCTTCCGCCTCGATTGAACTGGCAACCGGAGTGTTAGTTGAAGGATTATATGCAGAGAAGATAAATCGCATGGAATTAATAAAACTTGGACAAAAAGTGGAAAATCACTATATCGGTGTGAACAGTGGGATTATGGACCAATTTGCAGTTGGGATGGGTAAGGAAAACCACGCCATGTTACTAAACTGTGACACCCTGGAGTATAAATATGCTCCAATACATCTATCCAACCACGTCATCCTGATTATTAACACCAATAAAGCAAGAAAATTAGCTGACTCCAAATATAATGAACGCCACGCCGAGTGTGAAGCAGCCTTGAGAGATTTACAGAAAAAGCTAAGAATCAATAGTTTAGGAGAATTAACGAAGAAAGAATTTGAAGAGTATAAGCATTTAATCACCAATTCAACGATTCGAAAACGTGCTAAGCATGTGGTTTATGAAAACGAGCGCACATTAAAAGCATTTGATCAATTACAGCAAGGAAACTTAGAAGCCTTTTCAAAATTATTAAATGACTCCCATATTTCATTAAGAGATGATTACGAAGTGACAGGACCGGAACTGGATACGATTGCTGAAACTGCTTGGGAGCTCGATGGTGTACTGGGAGCTCGAATGGTTGGTGGCGGGTTTGGAGGATGTGCAATTGCCATCATCGAAAAGGATAAAGCCGAAGCAGCCAAAGAACAGATCAATGCGGTCTATCAAGAGAAGTTCGGGATAAAGGCTACATTTTATACCGCTACGATTGGTGATGGCGCCAAAGAAATTACAAAAGGAGTGGTGATATGAGTATATTAGTTTTAGGTGGAGCCGGTTATATCGGTTCCCATGCAGTCTATCAATTAATCGATCAAGGGGAACATGTTGTTGTCGCAGATAACTTAACAACAGGCCACAGAAGCGCGCTTCACCCTCAAGCAACTTTTTATGAGGGAGACTTGCGAGATATGGAGTTTATCTCTTCCGTCTTTACGAAAGAAAAAATTGATGCGGTGATTCACTTTGCTGCAAATTCACTAGTTGGTGAATCAATGGAAAAGCCACTCCAATATTTTGATAATAACGTATATGGAACTCAAGCTTTACTACAAGCGATGGTCGAAGCAAAAGTTAAATATATCGTCTTCTCATCAACAGCAGCAACCTATGGTGAGCCACCATCCGTACCGATTACAGAATCTATGCCAACGAATCCGACCAATACGTATGGAGAAACAAAGCTTACAATGGAAAAGATGATGAAATGGACGGAGCAGGCACACAATATCAACTATGTTTCCTTACGCTATTTCAATGTAGCAGGCGCAAGAGAAACAGGAGAAATCGGTGAAGATCATCGCCCAGAATCACATCTTGTACCGATAATTTTACAAACTGCATTAAACCAGCGGGATTACATCACCATTTTCGGCGAAGATTATGATACGCCGGATGGCACTTGTATTCGCGATTATGTACATGTGGAAGACTTGATCGATGCCCATCTTTTAGCCTTAAAGTATCTAAGAAACGGTGGGAAAAGTGATATTTTTAACCTGGGCAGCAGTAATGGATTTTCTGTAAAAGAAATGATTGAGACGGCTCGCAAAGTCACAGGAAAAGAGATTCCTGCCAAAATCGGAGAACGCCGTGCAGGTGATCCAAGCACATTAATTGCAAGTTCTGAAAAAGCAAAACAAATTCTAGGCTGGAATCCAACACGAACAGCGATAACCAAAATAGTGGAAGATGCTTGGAACTGGCATTCTTCACATCCAGCAGGATATGGAAAGGAGGCAAAATCATGATATATCAAAATATTGAAGGGCTCATTGAACAAGCACTAAAGATGGAATTAATAGAAACAGCTGATGTCCATTACGTTCGCAATCAGGTCTTAAACCTATTAAGATTAAATTCATTCCCGGAAGCAGTAGAAAATCCAACCATTGATACGATTCCTAATATCTTGGATGCCCTTCTTTCCTTTTCCATCGAACAGGGAATAATTGAAAATGTCTTGGATGAGAAAGAGATCCTATCAGCCAATATCATGAATTGTTTTGTCGCCAGACCCTCCATTATCAATGAAATATTCTATCAGAAATATGAAGAGTCACCAAAAGCAGCAACGGACTACTTTTATAACTTAAGCAAGAACAGCAACTATATTCAAATGAATCGGATCCAAAAAAATATTTCCTTCAAAGCTGAAACTTCGTACGGTGAGATGGATATCACTATTAATCTATCAAAACCCGAAAAAGATCCAGAACAGATTAAAAGAGAGCGAGCGATGAAGCAAACTGGTAATTATCCTAAATGCCTGCTCTGTGTAGAAAACGAAGGATATGCAGGTCGAACAGGATACCCTGCAAGGGCGAATCACCGGATTATCCATGTTCCCCTCTTAGAAGAAAACTGGTATTTACAGTATTCTCCATATGTTTACTATAACGAGCATAGCATTTTGCTCTCTGAAGAGCATCGAGACATGAAGATTAATCGGAACACTTTCGAAAGACTGCTAACTTTTATTGATAAGTTTCCGCATTACTTTATCGGTTCTAATGCGGATTTACCGATTGTCGGAGGCTCGATATTGAGTCATGATCATTACCAAGCCGGGAGATATGAATTTCCAATGATGAAAGCAGAGGATGCATTTACCTTTGAACTAACAGATTTCCCTGAAGTAGCTGCATCTGTTGTGAAGTGGCCAATGTCGGTCATTCGTCTGAAAGGTGAAGTAATATCTGATCTTGTCCATGCGGCGGAACATATTTTGGATGCTTGGCGCCATTACTCCGATCCGATCGCTGATATCATTGCATTCACGGATGATACACCACATAATACGATTACACCAATTGCTCAATTTCGTGATGAGAAATTTGAGCTTGATCTCGTCTTGCGTAATAATCGGACATCTATAGAGCATCCGCTTGGAATTTTTCATCCTCATGCTGATGTTCAACATATCAAGAAAGAAAACATTGGATTAATTGAGGTGATGGGACTCGCCGTATTACCTCCTAGATTAAAAGATGAATTAAAAGAAATTAAGAACTACTTACTGGGTAATGCGGGCGATATACCAGAACACCATCAAACATGGGCAGAACAATTAAAGGAAACCTATCACCTCGTTGCAACTGATGAGGAAGCCGAAGAAATTATTAAAAATGAACTTGGGCAAAAATATGCAAGAATACTAGAAGATGCAGGCGTTCTTAAAGAACGAACTGTTTTTGAACGGTTTATTCATACATTGAATAAGTAGGTGGCGGGATTATGGAGATTGTTAAAGAAAAGATATACGGGCAATGGAAGGAATTCACTTTAATAAATGATAAGAACATGTCTGTTAGTGTATTGAACTATGGGGGAATTATTACAAGGATACTTGTTCCTGACCGAAATGGTAAGGTTGAAAACATGGTTCTAAGCTATAAGAACTATCAGGATTATAAAGCAAATCCCCATTATTTCGGGGCAATCATAGGAAGAGTTGCTGGAAGGATTCAAGACGCTGCTTTTGAAATAGACGGAAAAACCTATTCACTGGAAGCAAATGATGGTGACCATCATTTGCATGGCGGACAGGCTGGACTCCATCGGGTGATTTGGTCAGTAGCAACTTTTGAAACAAAAGAAACGATTGGCTTGACATTGACCCACGAAAGCAAAGAGGCGGAAGGATACCCCGGTAATGTAAAAATCATCGTTACCTATACGTTGACCAATGATAATGAACTATTCCTTAACTATACAGCTACAAGTGATAAAACAACACCGATTGCGTTAACAAATCATACGTATTTTAATTTATCTGGTGATTTAAAGCATACGATCCATGATCATTTTCTAACCATAAAAAGTAGTAATTTTGCAGAGTTGAATGAAGAACTGATTCCAACTGGAAATTTAAAAGCAGTAGGAGGATCGTCGTTTGACTTTCGGAATGGACAGTTGATTCGAGAGGGTTTGAATGAAAAATCGAAACATAACAGAATAGCCAGTGGTTATGACCATTATTTTATTTTTGACGATGTGAAGGATGAGGAACAAGTTGTGATGGCAGAACCGAATAACGGACGGATTCTTACAGTAACAACAAATCAGCCAGGAATGGTGATGTATACGGCCAATGGTTTGGAAGACGGTCTGGAATTGAGAGAGAATACTTCCAGAAGACATTTGGGAGTTTGTTTTGAAACACAAGGTTCTCCAGCATCTTTGCACCATAAAGGCTTTCCGACTATCTTATTAAAGCCTGGAGATCTTTACCAACATCAAACCGTTTTTGCATTTCGCGTGAAAGAAAAAGCAGTTAACCCCTAAATAACAAGGTTAACTGCTTTTTCCATTCTTATAGGCTGCAGCAAAGACTAATGTTCAAACAATTCCACTAAGAGGAGGGAAACTGCTCCAAGTAATGTCGCATCATCACCAAGGCGTGAAACGATCACCTCTGTTTTTTTAGCCTCTGTTGTTAATGCTCTTTGTTCAATCATTTTATACACTTCGGGAAGAATAAATTCCTGACTCTTCATTACTCCCCCGCCGAGGACAATTCTACTGGGATTAACTAGATGGATAAGATTGGTTAACCCAATACCGATAATTTCTCCTGTTTCTTGCAAAAATTGAACAGCTGACACATCACCGGTTTTCGCCATCTTATATATTTCTTCTCCATTCACAACTTTATTCTGGTTTACCTGTTTATTGAATCGTTCCGCAAGGGCCTCCCCGCTGACAAACGTTTGTAAACAGCCAGGATTTCCACATTCACATTTCTCTCCATGTAAATCGATTGTCATGTGGCCAAATTCTCCAGCAATATCTTGTGCACCATGATATAAATTTCCATGAATGACCACACCAGCACCGACACCACTCCCAAAGTTCACAGCCACCATGCTATCCACATCACTATTCCCACCGAACCAAGATTCCCCTAACGCCATGGCACGGGCATCATTTTCCACTTTAACTGTGAGATCAAATACACCTTCCAATGTTGCTTTAATGGGAATATGTTTTAAATCCAGGTTTGGGGCCACTAGAGACGTTCCGGTTTTCACCTCAACAACCCCATGCATGGCGATTCCTATTCCAATGATTTTTTCTTGAACAACATCCGTGGAATGAATCATAGCACCAATTATTTCTTGTAAGATACCAAGAAATTTATCATTCGTTAATGGTTTTGTTAAAACGTACGACGATGACCTTCTTACTATTTTCCCCGTCAAGTCAGTTAATACGCAATCCACCGTTTCAGGCCCAGCGTCAACTCCAATTACATAAAAAGCATCACTGTTGATATGTAGCATTTTCGGTTTACGGCCACCACTTGACTCACCAAGCTCACTTTCTCTAACTAAACCATCTTCCAACAGTTCCTTTACAATACTGCTCACCGTCGGAGGCGTCAATTTGGTCTCCTTTGCAATTTGCGCTCTAGAAATTGGTTCAGATGTTCGAATCTTATTTAACACAAGAGATTTATTGACCGATTTCATTAATTGAAATGAACCACGTTCCATTAAAATCCTCCATTTGTCTTATTTTATATAACGATAGGCTTACCCCTTCACCGAGCCTGTCATTCCTTCTACAAAGTATCTTTGTAAGAAGAAGAATACTAGAGCAGTTGGTATGGTACCAATCACAATCGCTGTATAAATCACACCATAGTCCGGAGTGTATCCTGAACCTAAATTCGAGATTAATAGTGGGATCGTCTGATTTTCAGGCGACTGTATGATAACTAATGGCCATAAGTAATTATTCCAATTGTTCATAAATGAAATAATCCCAGCTGCAGCTAACGTATTCTTCATGGATGGCATATAAATCCTAAAAAATATACCAATCTCACTCAGCCCATCTATTCTTCCCGCTTCGATTAAATCCTTCGTAAACATCTTTGTGTTTTGTCTGAAAAAGAATACAAAAAATGCTGTCGTTACATACGGCAGAATAACCGCATATAATGTATCTACTCCAATGGCAGGAAATACTTGAGAAATGTCCCCGAACAATCTAAATAACGGTACCATTAAAGCAGCAAACGGTATCATCATGGAAAGGAGTAAGATGGTAAAAACAATGTCTTTCCCTTTACTTCTATATACTTCGAATCCATATCCCGCAAGAGAGGATATCACTAAACATAATACTGTAGCAATAATAGCAATAAAAAATGAATTAAACAATGCGGAACCTACATTATAATTTTCAAAGAGATTTCTTAAATTCTCAAAAAGGTGGGTTCCTGGCATTAAACTTCCTTGTGTGATATCAACCGATTTATTCGTCATACTGATTAACATCCACAGAAACGGAAACAAGGAAACGAGTGCCGCAACACTTAATATCAAATAAGTAAAAATAGACTTCAATTTATTCATTTTCTATCACCACCAAGTCTAAATTGAATCATAGAGAAGATAACTGTCAAAATAACAATGACAAATGAAACTGCTGCTGCATAACCAAAGTCTGGTGTGTACTCGAATGAAAGGTTATAAATATATTGTGAAATCGTTAACGTTTCATTTCCTGGACCACCTCGCGTGATGTTCATTGGCTCATCAAACAATTGGAGCGTTCCAATGGTAGATGTAATTGCCGTAAAGAGAATAATAGGTTTTAACATTGGAATCGTAATATAGAAGAATTGTTGGAATGAATTCGCTCCATCAATTCTTGCTGCCTCATAAACCGATTTATCCACGTTTTGTAATGCAGCTAAATAGAAAATCATATTATAGCCTGTCCAACGCCAAGTAATCGCGATAATGATAAGTACCTTTGCCCAAAATGGATCCATTAACCATTCGATTGGTTCGGATATTACAGATAGATTTAATAAGAATTTGTTAACGATTCCATCCGTAGAGAATAAATACTTAAATATAACAGAATAGGCTACAAGCGAAATAACAGCCGGTAAAAAGATTGCAGTTCTAAAAAAACCTTTAAATTTTAAATTCGGATTATTAAGCAATACAGAGAAAAACATTGCTAGCAATATCATAATTGGGACTTGAATAATTAAGTATATGAACGTATTCCTAATAGCGGTTAATGCCACCGGATCATTGAATAAACGTATATAATTATCCAATCCAACAAATTCCAAATTCACTCCCATACCTGAACGAAACGATAGGATAAGTGCTTGTAGCATTGGATAAAAGTAAAATAAAGTAATAAAAATTACAGCAATAAGGATAAAAAACCAACCTATTAAACTTTTATTACTGGCAAGCTTCATTTTTGACCACTCCAAACGTTGTATAGCCTTGGTAAACAAGACAATATTTTAATAGTTTCATTTAATTACTTAATCGCCCTTCTGCTTGTTTCTGAGCATCAATTAGAGCATCATCTAGTTCTTTACCACTTTTATACTTTTGCATCTCGCCAATGAGAATATCCATAGAGGCATACGTATGCATTCCATAATTAACACTAGGAATATCTTCCATCCATGTTATAAAATCAGCAATAATTTTTTGACCTCCAAAAAAATCATCACTCTTCTTGAACGCTTCCCCATCTAGAGCGGGCAAGTAAGTTCCAATAGCACCTATCTCTGTAACGAAGTCTTGATAAAGATCGACATTGGAACCAAATGTGCTCGCTAAAAATTCTGCTGCCTTTTCTTTACCAGGTATATTTAATACATAGAAAGAACTTCCGCCTAGGTTTGACGCATTAACAGCGCCATCAACGGATAACCTTGGAATTGGTACAATTGTCCATTTTCCAGCTTGTGATTCCTCTGCTTTAATACTCGGGGTCATCCAATTCCCTACTGCTACGCTTACTACTTCCCCACTTTGAAAGGCAGCAACTCTGGAACTCCAATCCGTATTAATATGTGCGATTCCTTCCTCTTGTAGTGCAGTATAGGTACGCACAGCCTCTCTTACCGCTTCATTCTCACTAATATTAACTGTTCTGCCGTCCTCCTCGGTGAACCAGACACCGGCTGTTTGAATCATATGTCTCAAGTGATCTGGATCATTTGGATTAATGGAAATCATTAATTTTCCAGTTTTCTCTTTTATGTCCTTACCAATTTCAATAAACTCATCCCAGGTGATATTTGTTAAATCCTCTGGAGTGTAGCCTGCTTCTTCCAAATAATCTGTTCGTAAATATAAACCAGTGACGCCTGTGTCAAATGGAACACCAAACTGACCACCATCAAAGCTTGTCGGCGCCTTTTTATAATCGGCAAAATCATCTATATTAAAGTAGTCCGATAAATCATAAAAAGCATCTGGATATGCTTGTAAAAAGCTCTGCGCGCGATAATCTTCAATTAAAACAATATTTGGCATCCCTTTCATCGTGCCCGAGCTTAATCCAGTATTTAATCGCTGAACAATATCTTTTTGTCCATTTTCTATTATTTCTAATTCAAAACTCTCATCTTCTTCTATATAATAATCTTTCGCCAATTCTAGGGCAGCCACATTAAATAACGGATCCCAAGCCCACGCTGTAAGAACCCCTGTCTCCTCGTAAGTATTTTTATCAGCTCCTAATGAGCAAGCTGAAAGGATTAAAGTTAACAACCCAACAGTAATTACTGTCAACCATTTCTTCACTATTCCTACCCCCTGCTTTTTGTTATTCAGATATGTAACATACGTATCACGGGTTTTTGTCAGAAAAGACACCGCCTACTAAAGCTGAAACCTCTTTCTAACCGCACCTTAGTAAACGCTTTCCAAAAACACTAATTAAGATTACTTTCCTACTTACGATACTTAATTAAATTAATTAAGTATTATATTACAGTTATGTTTTTATAATGTCAATAGGAAGAGTTAAGAATTTTTTCTACTTTTTTGGGTGGGCAGACTATTCGTTTCCTGTGCTTTTTCAGTAATTATGAGTCATGTAAAAAAAGATAAGGAACGCTAGTATGCGCCTTCCTTATCTTTTTTATCTTGACGATTCAATAATCCACTTTCCGTCTATAGTAATAATAATACATACTAAGAGGCCACCATAATACGGCAAAAGCGGGATAAACAGCCCAAATAGTTCTTGGTGAGAAAAACACATTCACACTGATAAAGAATAGACTGATAAATATTGCCGCACTAACGGAAAAGGCAAAATATGATTTTCTCTTAACGTGGTATAAGGATAAGGGCCACCACAGGATAGCGAAAGCTGGAAAAATAGCCCATGGATACGGTGGTGCTAGATAAATATTCAAAATCACGTAATATAAAATAAAGAATGTACTTATCGTGCAGGCCACAAACATGCTGTTATTCCGCTTCCCAAGAAGGATAAGTACTGGCCATAACACAATTGGTGCGACAGCATATAAGACCCACGGATAATCCGGTGTATTTAGATAATTTTCGGTCACTAAGTAGAGGAGAATCAAGAAACTCCCGACTAAGGAAAACAGGGTGTGTTTCTTTTCAAAGATGCAGTATAGTCCAAGAGGCAATAACAATAGAAGTAGGGTAGGATAAATAAACCATGGATATTGTGTCTTCGTTATATAATTAACTATAATGAAGAAAAAAATGGTTAAAGCACATCCAGTGGCAATAAAACGCCATTCATATCTTTTCACTTTCACTCACCCCTTCTTTACTCTTAACCAGCTATAATACATCGATAATGGCCACCACAATACAGCAAATGTTGGATATACAAACCAGATTACTCCAGGAGAATAATAGAAATTAATAAAAACAAGCAATCCAATAATCAACAAACTTCCCCAAATCGAATATCCTAAGTTTAGTTTTCGATTCATTAATTTATTTCTCCTTGCTTGCGTGGCTGAGGAGTCCTCTGAAACCCCAAGTTCCTCTTTCAAATCGCCAATGTCTCCAAAATCAACAATTGCCTTGTTGATGGCATCTTCCTCTTCTTTCCCTTGTTCCATTAAGTCCCAGACTTTTTCTTCGAGGTTTTGCAGAACTTCCTGCATCACCATCTCCTTTTTCTCACTTTCTGGAACTTCCTTAAACAACTCGTTCACATGCTGGGCTAACTTTTTCAATCGAATCCCTCCATAAATATATCAACTATGTCCTTAATTTCTTTCCATTCTTCTACCGTTTCTTTAAAATAAGCTTTTCCTAATGTGGTAATGCGGTAATACTTCCTTTTCCCACCCTTTGACTCACTTCCATAATACGATTGTATTAATTCCTTTTTCTCCAATCGTTGAAAAACAGCGTATAAGGTTGCTTCCTTGATTTGAAATCGCTGATCGGTGCGCTCGCTAATTTCCTTCGATATTTCATAGCCATATCGATCCTTTTCCATAATTAACCGCAAGATAATCGAATCCAAATGTCCGCGGATAATATCACTTCTTATCAAGCTCTCACTCCTTTCTTCAAGAATACTCTATCACATAGAGTTCTACCTGTTAGAGTAATTGTAAAACAAAGTACTCTATGTGTCAAAGTAATTTTTATATTTTATTGTAAAATTTACAAATCCGTAAGCTCAATATAAAATGAAGTAGTTTATCATACCATATTAAAAAGCTCATAAATGCTGATTTAGCAGCATTTATGAGCTCATATTACAATCAATGAAATTCGCTTTTATAACCCTAGTGCTCAATGGCAAGCTATCGTACTTTATAATCATGTGTAGACTTTCCTTTATTCTTTACAGTTATTTATTCCAACTAATTAACAAGTATTTTAATAAACGCCAGGAAAAGATTGCAACAATTAGCAAAAGGGCTCCAAAAATCATTCCAACAGGCAAGCCTAGGATTACCCTCGGTACTATTTCTTATCTTTTCATATCTCTAGAGACGCCCAAAAATTTAGCTACTTGTCCAATGGTGTACATCTCTTCCCCCCTTTTAATCGGTATATAAAGAATCCCTTCCTAATCGAAATCAGTAATAACATCTGATAGAAGCACCTAGCAAGTATGACAAGGAGTTCTTTGTCTGTTTCTAATTGCCGGATCGCAACAGACAATTGTATGAAGAGAGCGAATTTATTGACAAAAATTTAAAATATTCCCTATACTGAACATAACCAAATAACAACTAAACCAAATTGTAGTTATATTTGAGTTCAATCATTACCTTAAGTTCTTTTTATTACAAAACACTAAGGCATATATGAACTAGAAACGAGGACTATACTTTGCAAAGACAATCGAATACTGCAGAAAAAAAACTATGGACGAAATATTTTATTCTAACGTTTATTTACGCTTTATTTACCTCCACCGCTAACAATATGTTACTTACAGGACTTCCGCTATATGCGTTACATCTTGGCGGGGATAATTCCATCTCAGGATTGCTTTTTGGTCTGTTTATGCTTTTCGCTATTTTGTCCCGTCCACTTTTTGGTAAATTAATAGACGAGAAAAGTAGAAGAATGGTGCTGATTGCTGGGGGTGTTATATCAGCTTTTCTTAGCCTTTCCTATGTATTCGCCTTTTCCATCGGTCTATTGCTTGTATTAAGAGCGTTGCATGGCTTCGGATTCAGTGCAACAACAAATTCTTCCGGCACGGTTGTTTCCGATATTGTTCCAAAAAGCAGATTAGCAGAAGGGATTGGATATTTTGGGTTAGCGAATACGCTCTCTACTGCTGTTGGACCCGCTTTAAGCTTGTTTATCATCGTTAATTTTAACTTTAATATCCTATTTATCGTTACGACGCTTATCGGTTTCATCGCATTATTCTGTAGTCTTTTCATTAATTATGAGAAGAATGGGGAGCCTGACCATAAATTATCCAATATTAAAGTAAAAAGAAAACTTACGGAGATTATGTACGAAAAAACCGCATTACCAACCGCTCTAGTTACGGTATTTATTTATGTTGCGATGGGAGCAACCATGACGTTTATACCAACTTATGCCCTATCACTGGGGATAGAAGATATCGGGATATATTTTATCGTTTATTCATTCGCTCTATTTTTCACGAGAATTGCAGGTGGGAAATTGGCTGATAAATACGGATCTTCACTCGTTATTATCCCAGGCTTGATTATGATCGTTCTATCATTTGTCGTTTTGGCTTATGCCACATCTTTATCCGCTTTTATCATCTCTGCCATTCTTTATGGATTAGGTTTAGGATCAGTTGATCCAACATTAAATGCAGTGATGATTAGACTCTGCCCCCCAGATAGAAGAGGTGCAGGGAATTCTACATTTTTTACTGCTAAAGATTTAGGTGGCGGTTTTGGTGCCGTCATCTTCGGATTCATTTCATTAAGTCAAGGTTTTAGGTTTGTTTTTCTTTACTGTGCCCTAAGTGTGATCATCGCAATGATTGCTTATCATTTCATCCTAAGAAAACAGATAAATAGCATCAAGAAAATTGGCGGTGGGGTAAAAGAAATTGCATAGCGTCAATAAGAAGCAGACACAATGACTACTCAGGTCTATGGGGAAAGACCACGTGATTCGTCATTAATGAACTAGACAAAAACAGAAAACAAAGTGGATTGAACACTATTATTTACATAAATAATATTATCCGCGTATAATAAGGGAAACAATTTTTTGAAGTGATTCTATTAAATAAGAATTAGCATTGGGCTAAAGATTAGAATTAAATCTTCTTAAAAAATCTAGCAAAGAATAAGGAGTTAGGTATATGAGTAAAATTAAAATCGGTATCGTTGGGTACGGTAATCTAGGTAAAGGCGCAGTAGAAGCCATTAAACAAACGGAAGACATGGAGCTAGTAGCCATTTTTAGTAGAAGAGACCCAGAATCATTAAAGCTTGCTGATCCAAATGTTAAAGCAGTACATATTTCAAATGCAAGTGATTATAAAGATGAAATCGATGTAATGTTACTTTGCGGTGGGTCTGCAACGGATTTACCTGAACAGACTCCTCACTTTGCAAGTATGTTTAACACGGTAGACAGTTTTGATACACATGCAAAAATTCCTGAGTTCTATCAATCTGTTAATGAAGCTGCAACTAAAAATAACACGACAGCCATTATCTCTGTAGGTTGGGATCCAGGCTTATTCTCTATCAACCGTGTGATGGCGGAAGCAATTTTACCGAGTGGGAAAAACTACACATTCTGGGGGAAAGGGCTTAGCCAAGGACACTCCGATGCAGTAAGAAGAGTGACAGGTGTAAAAAATGGTGTACAATATACGATTCCATCTGAAACTGCAATCGAAAGAGTACGCAGTGGGGAGAATCCTGAACTAGGGACGGCAGATAAGCATAATCGTGTGTGCTATATTGTTGCTGAAGAAGGCGCTGATAAAGCAGCAATCGAAAATGAAATCAAGACCATGCCAAACTACTTTGCTGATTATCATACAGAAGTGCATTTTATTTCAGAGGATGAATTAAAACGCGACCACTCCAAAGCACCCCATGGTGGATTTGTCATTCAAAGTGCGAATACAGGGGCTGACAACACACAAATTTACGAATTCTCTCTTAAGCTGGACAGTAATCCTGAGTTCACTGCAAGTGTCTTAGTTGCTTATGCAAGAGCAGCTTATCGATTAAGCAGTGAAAAACAATTTGGGGCGAAAACCGTTTATGATGTTGCACCAGGGTATATTTCCCCGCGTTCGGCAGAGGAACTGAGAAGAGATTATTTATAAGAGATGATTGAAAGCAACTGCCTTTTTGAGGGAGTTGTTTTTTTCTGGTCTCCAATAGATTGTGTTGAAGACCTGGCGAGACAGTTCTCTAGCCCCTTATAGCTGGGGCATTTGTTGTTTAGAGCGACTTTCAGTAGTACAGGGTGAGTTTTTAAGGTGTTGGATCAACTTTTACATATATCTGCTCAACTCTTAAGCAAGTTAGATTAACTATTGGCTATGGCTGTTCGACTTTGGAGTTGTATGCTTGACTATTAAACATCCTGGATCAACTTTCTATTTTGAAGAGCGAATATGAATACACGATATACCTTAAAATATAGTTAAAGTTGTTACAACTTTAAAGCATAAATATGAAAAATTTGTTAAAAATCACACATAGGTATTTCCAAAATACAAAATGACGATATACTGTAGATGTTAGAAAAATCTTCCAAGGAAGGTGCGAGGTAAATGAAAGGTACAGCATTATTAATCAAAGAGGATCACTCTGTTACTGTTTTAGAAAACGTGGAGCATGAGGTATATGAAAAGTTAGTTGGCCAGGAAGATTCTCAAGATATACAATGTACCATTGATGACAAAGAAGTACATTTCGAACCCGTTAGTAAGGTCGTTTGGTATGAGGATAAGATTGACTGGGAGTACGGGTATTAATATATAGACACCATTCATCCGTTAATAAAGCCTGCAAAAAAATTTGCAGGCTTTTATTTATATAGAAGGTTAAATACCTTCCCTTATAGTAAACGCTAAATTTCGCTTGGAATGAGAGCTACTTTGTTTGTAAAAATTGGTTTAAAGCTTCATCGTATTTTGGCAAGAAAAACACCCCTACTATTAGATTTTGTTCTAACTTTAGGGGTGGCACACCACAGCCTACATCCTTTCTCACAGAACACCGACACCAATATTATATTTACTCAGTCAAGTTGAGTAATTTGTAAAGTAGGCATCTCATAACTAGCATTGTTTGGCAACATCGCAATTAGTTTCACTAAATCGTTCTCTAATAAAGACATGCTCACTGTAGCGCTAAGCGTTGAGGTTGTTTTGGGTGAAGTATCACTCTTTTGCAATTTGGTTCTAGAAGATGCTACTTGAATGGAGTCGTTTACCAAGAGTTGAAAAATAGCCTCACTATTTTCATCCTCTAAGGTTGCAATTACCTTATAACTAATCTGATAAATACCAGCTCTTAGCACTAATAATCCATTTGACCTAAAAAGCATATTATCACTAATTGGACTAGCAATTGTAAGTTGAACAGGACCTGAATTGGTACTAATGGATGGAGAATATGCAAAACCATATTCTTTATTGGCTATTCCCCCTGATTCCCCTGGTGGGCCTTGAGGTCCAGGGGGTCCAGGTGGCCCCTGTGGCCCAGGTATACCACCATTTTTACACTTATCTTTTTTCTTTTTCTTCCCTTTCTCTTCCTCTTTCTTAAAATTTATTTTCTCTAATTCATTATCTTTATCCGGCATTTAATATCACCTCTCTACTATAAAGTGAAACTTCACTCAGTGGGGCTTCCCCACTGAGTAGTACCAACACAAGGGTATGACCTAAAGGCCTTTAAACAAATCGAGCGTTTAACTTGCTGTCCGCCCCCACTTCCAATTTTTGTTATTCTTGAATTCTTCTCGTTAAAGGGCATACAGCCCCTGTGATATACTTTGAAGTCTTAAAAATATCTTAATCTTAGGACCATCCATTACTGCCTGATTGTTATTGGCACAGCTTCAAGAATGCCTCCGGAAGACGATTGAATTGTCACTGACCTTGTTGCATCCGGTGATAAAGTAGAAGCACTTACCCTATACTCCCATTCACCGAGTCCATCCACTTGGACTTCTGCAAGAACTAATCCACTATTGTTGATTCCCAAATAAATGGTAATGCTTACTCCTGGTCCAGCAACATTGGATGTCCCTTCAATTCGCCATTCGGCGGCTTGTGTTCGGTATTCAATTCTATTTACATTAAGAGTATCTGGCAAAGTTGAAATTTGAACATTATCTACCGACTCGCCGCTTGGACCACTAACAGTTAACGTAAAGAGAAGAGGTTCTAAACTTTTTGGAAAAATGAATGAAGGTGTAGGTGAACGAACATCGGATAGAACAACTGCAGGACCTGAAGTTTGCTCCCAAAGGAAGGTATCCGCATTTGTAGATGAAGTTCCATCCAATTCTACAACGCTTCCTTGTATCACCGTCTGATCTCCTCCAGCGTTAGCAATAGGTGCTGGTGAGGACTCTACCACTTCAACCAAAACACTGCTGGTTGATTGCGTATCAAGACCTGCTACCGTTAATTGGAATTCAAGTAGTGTTTCCGTATCCGGTGCGATGAAGGTAGGTGTAGGTGTGTCGGCATTCTCCAAAGTAACTGGAACACCTGAGATTTGTTGCCAAAAGTAAGTTTCTATCGGCCCAGTAGAATTTGTTCCATCCAAAGTAACTTGCATTTCTTCGAGAACAACTCTATCTTCTCCTGCATTGGCAACGACAGGAATCGGTTGATCTGCTGAGCCGATAATTTGCACAGGAATCCTAATTTGTCCTCCCGCCGCTGAGTTTATGGTTATATGAGCTGGTGAGAAATGGAGTGCTTCTAAAATCAATATTCCGTTTGGTGGAATATCCAATTCTCCAATACCGAAATCAGACACACTCAACAGAATATTGTCGACTTCATTACTCGATTGAGCGGTGATGGTCAGTATATCTGTATCTGTGTTATATTCAGCAGCAGCGCTAAGAAAATCTACAGGAACCACTGTTTGGATACTATCTGGATTATCACTAATATTTGTTATCGTAATTTCACTTGGAACCACATCACCTGTGAAACTTAGACGGCTAAAGTAAGAGCCATTTGTCCCCTCCATTTTAGTTGGATTAAGACCAAGACCTGTCACTTCAATATCTTGCGGAGTAACATCGGAAATGACAAAAACATCTAAATATCTGTCTCCATCTAATGATTTTGTATAGGTAGCACGTGTAACTTCAACGCCGGAAATGGTAGATATTTTCCCAGCAATTTTAAAAAAACTGGTTTCAATTGCATCATCTGGATTAAGTCCAGGAGTAGTTGATCTATCAGGAGATCCAATACCAATACCCGGTCCCTCTATTCGGAAGAAATTCTGAGGTTCACCAAATTGATCCAAAATCACACTACCTATTATTGGATGAGGGAAACTAGGATCGCCAATATATCCTACAGGGGCATTAGGCAAAACATCAGGATCCCAACGTAAAAATGGATGAACTCTGCTGTTTAACGCAAGATTAAATTCTCCTCCGTTTAATCCCCCAATATCCTCTGTGAAATTAATTTCGCCAAACCCTGGTTCACCTGGATCTGGTTCTGCTACGAATGTATCGGTACCATATGGATGTCTAATTGTATACGTTGCATTCGGTACTAACCCTGACACCCTAATTCGAACACGCCCAAATACAATTTGTTCACCTTCTACTGGAACTTCATTCACAAAAGCGGCTTCTAATGCAAGAACTAATCTTGCTCTCTCCCCGGTACCGGTCGTCATTTCAGACTCACATGTGATATAAAATGATTCAGATGGGAAATTATCTGGAAAAGAGACTGGTTGTGAGGGATTCGGCAACTCTGGATCTTCTAACCCAGAAAACGGATCGAAAGGATCGGGGTTTAATTGCAGTCTAAGGCCGTTTTCATCCTTATACCAAACAGGAAACCCATTTTCACTGCTAATTGGGCCAACTTCCATAAGTAGGTCACCTCTTTTATATTAGTTTACAAACCTAGTAAATTAACAGACTACTAGTTACCACATATCTTATGAGAAGATCCTCGGAAGTTTGCAGTTTTTAGCACAATATCCGCTTATGCATTAAAATATTCCGTTAGACTCTAGGATGGAAGGGATTTAAGTACTTTATATAAAATAATTAACCTTCTGTACGTTTATCCATATCATATAAATGTTGTAACACATATATTTACATAAACTGGAAAAGGAGGGTATTGCCTTGGGCTCACATAAACACAAAAAGGAAAAGAAGAGAAAATACAAAGTGGATCAATTTACAGTGGAAGGTTGCAAGATTCCCTACCAGTTACCGTGCAAAGACTGCAAAAATCACTTTCGTTTGAATTTGGCCGGATTAACAGAGAACTTGAATTTCCAATTATTACAAGAGAAAGACTGCAAATTAGAAATTATGGTTGGTCCAAATCAGGATACGGAAATTGGTAGAATTTATAATGTAGGAATTGATTTTATCGAAATTAAAAACGATGACGATAAGATCATTACGATATTAAAGAATAAAATTGTGAATATACAAAGAGAGCAGAGCTGTCAAAAATCAGGCGCCATAAAGTAAATTTAAATCATAGCTATTATCACGAGTGAGCTGGACGCGAATTAGAAATCTGGAGGGTGTAAATTGTCTAAAGAAAGACTAACAATCTATTTCTCTTTCATTCTGATATTCTTTGTGGTTCTCACTAACACGCATCAAGTTTGGGGGCATGCCTTTGTAATCGAGCAGTCACCTGCACCGAACAGTAAGTTAGAGACTCCACCAGAGAAGATAACGATCGCTTTTAACTCTGAAGTAGAAAAGGATTTAGCAGTTATTAATATTTTGAATGAAAACGAGGAAATAGTGGTTCAGAATCCTGTGCAAATAAGTGACAATAAGCAAGAAATCAGCATAGAGTTGCCTATCTTAGAAAACGGGGTTTATAAAGTAGAATATTACGTTGTATCATCCAATGATGGTCACCCCATACAAGATTCCTATCTATTTACAGTAGAAAATACGACAACATCTACGCAGCAGCCTCAGGAAGAGACTCGTCCAGAACCCCCAACAAGTACGAATAATCCTGTAAATAACGATAATCCTTCAATTAACAATAATCCTATAGACAACAGTAACCCTTCAAGTAACGAAACGTTACCGACAACGAATGATTCATCTATACAAACTGATACCACAGTTAATGAAAACAGTTTATCGGAAATCCTTTATTATGTGATGAGATCCATATATTATATAGGATTTATACTCATCATAGGCTGGGTATTTTGGTGGAAGCAACTTCAAGGGTATCCTGCAACATTAAAGAAAAAATACTTGTTTTGGGGAACCATTATTCAAATGATTCACCTAGTTGGATTAATATCTATGATTCTGGTTCAATTGGACATATTTGCAAACTATGGAATCTCCCTTCCCACCGATTTTTCGCTATTATCAGGGTTCGGATTCATGTGGTTTGGTTCCCTTCTTATGTCCTTGATTGGTCTATTTTTATTATTTCGAAATAAGTGGTTTGATTATACATGGATCCTCTTCCTAATCGCTGCGAAAAGCTTGGAAGGGCATTCAGTGGAGTTCCAACCAATTATTGTATCTATTGTTAGCAATAGTATCCATTTATTGGCGGCAGCTATTTGGGCAGCTGGTCTGTTATTTATTATCACTTTTTGGAGGAAACAACGGCTTTACATCCAGTCGTTCGTTCCTATATTTTCAAAGTATGCATTTCATAGCATCATCATTTTATCTATTACTGGATTCATATTATCCGTGATTATTTATTTAAACGCAGGATTGGTTTTCAATTATTGGACTCTTTTTCTAGTATTAAAATTATTAGCAGTCCTACTTGTCATCATTACTGGATACATCATACGGAAAAAAATCAAAGAATCATCTCAGACAGATTTGGGTAAATGGATTACCTTTGATTTCTCCATTATGATTGCCATTGTCATTCTAGTATCCATTTTAACCACACTAAACCCGCTAGGATAAGTCAAGATCGTATAGAAAAGCAAAGCAGCCCAAAAGTTAGATAAACGAGAAAAGAACAAAAGGAAATCATTCCAATATCCGCAACTACACCAATCATCGGTCCCATAATTCCGGCCATTAAACAACTTGAGATGCCAGTCAGCAAAGATTGATAGTCCACCAAACCCCCAAATAAAGCACCAATTACCATAGCGACAATGGTGGCTATAACTGTGATTAACGTATAATGAGCCGGGAATACAGCTCCAAGTATGGTACCAACTGCTATTCCCATTACACCACTGCTTGACATGGCAAGATTCATGCCCAGATGATAAGAAATCAGATACCTCAATTTATACTAAAAAGAATAGGCTGTAAAACAGACAAGGAAATAGCTTAATAGGATAAGCACATATAAAAGATTCATTCATAACACCTCTATTTATATAGGGTATTATATGTTCTTGCCCATTCAATGGGTTCCAGTTTATAGGATATTTATTATATAAATTCGGTTCATGATCAACGGGAGGAGATTCATATTGGAAGGTAACAAGACTCTATTGGACACCGGAATGATGTATGAGAATAAATTTCCTGAACTAAAGAAAGAGGAAAGATATACCTCACCAGCAAGTTCCTTGCCATTACATGAATTAAAAATGCTGCAGAATTACATTCATGGTGCAAATTTACAAAACCTAAGCGCCACACTCCCTAATAATAAAAAGCAATTAATCTTAATAAATTTTTTTAGAGCCAAGAGGAATCAGCTAGTTGAGGTTTATTCGAGAAATGGAGAAGAAGTTATTCATACCAGGGGTAAGGTGAATGTAATCGGAAGGAATTTTGTCATGCTAAAAACACTCTTCACACGAACCTGGATTCCCTATCAAGCGATACACTCAGCTAAAACACCTTTTAACACACCTGATGTTCCCGATACCCATCAACATGTTGCTATTGATGAAGAACTTCGAAGGAAGCTATTGACAAACTTCGGAGAAACAGTTGCCGGAAAAGAAACCTTGAGACAGAAGTTTTATGAAGAATCACTAGAAACCAACTTAAAAACATGGAAAGGAACAAAATTGACCATACATGCTGATCAAGAAGTAACCGCTAAACTATTAAAAGTTACTAGGAAAAACATTTATATAAAAAACCAGAAGGAAAAGGCACTAAAAATAAGCACCATAAACTATATCAAACAATGGCGTTTCCTTTCTTTTTTCCAGCGTTTCTTTCATTCCTTAGCTAAGAATAAATAGATGGTTGAACAACGGGGGAGAACAAAGATTGTAATTAGGAAGGTGAATTTACAAATTATCATGTCTTGTACCCATCCCCTTCGACTACCCTTTCATACAATAACTTAGAATCTATCTAAAGGGAGGTTTTAGAATAGCATGGGAGAACCTATATTACCGGGAAATGAACTTTTTGCAGAGATGCTGAATCAGAATATCTTACTTGTCACGGAAAGCAAGCAATTAAGTATTCTGGGCCAAGTTTTCCGCCCTATTTTCACAGGGAAAGTAACCGAAGTAACCAATGGCTACATCACCTTAAACCCCGTTACAATTAAAATGCATAATGCTCCTTTCTATAAATTCCCAACAGCACTTTCTTTTCCTATTGAGAGCATTGCCATTTTTACTCCATTCAATCCAGATCGGCAAATTCCACTTGTTTAAACACTAATTTCTAAAAGTAAGGAGAGTTTGAATAGATGAGTTCTAATTATCAAGAATCCGAAGAGCAGCTTTTTAGCCAAGGTGCAGACATAAATGCTATACGCCAAGCTGTTGTCACGCAAGCTTTTATAGATCATATAAATGCAAGAGCATTAATATTGATTGCACCTTATCCATTTTTAGTAATAGGAACGATTAAAGAAGTCGTAAGTGACTATCTCTTCATTAAAGCAGAAGTTACCAATATTAATGAATTAGATGGCGAAACTTTTCGTATCCATATTGATGATATTGAAGTGTTTTGCATTGAGCAAGATGGTATAACGATTCCAGACATTAGGAATGTTCGTCATGATTAGAAGATTTCATATTGTCGCCATCCCCATTCGGATTGTGGTTAATCGTTTTGGTGATCATGATCCCGATGGAATGATGTATGTATTGAAAGAAAATGAAAGTATCTTGCAGAAAAAGGTAGAACTAAATCCTTATACACCAGTTGACATGGTAGAACCATTGGTTATTCGGGCAAATGTCGGCGATGAAATTGAGATTTTACTTGAAAACAAGCTGCCTTTTCATACGTCCATGCATATTCAGGACGCAGAATACAATGTTCTGAACTCTGATGGAGCCTTTGTTGGTTTCAATCCGGATACAACAGTACCACCTGGTGGAAAGATAATGTATAAATGGAAAGTAAATCAGGAAGGTGTTCATTTCTTTTCGGATTTAGGAAATCCTTTATCTTCCGAGAAGGGGTCAAATGTTCATGGATTATTTGGGGCCCTTTTTGTGGAACCCCAAGGATCTTGGTGGACAGATCCGATTACTGGCAAGCCTCTTAAAAGCGGTAATTTTGCTGATGTTCACAATCCCTTTCTCCCATCCTTTAGGGAATTTGGGTGGTTTTTCCATGATGAAATGGAAGTAGATGATTTAACCGGGGAAGCACCTATTAACCCACACACACTGCAGCCAGAAGCAACTCATCTAGTTAACTACCGGGCAGAACCGATGAGGAATCGAATGAGACTTATCCAAGAAGGTGTTGTTTGCCCGGACTGTGAAGGGGAGGAAGTCCATCACGATTCTTGGGTTTTCGGTGATCCAGACACTCCTATATTGCGGACATATGTCGGAGATCCGATAAAAATAAGACTTGTTCATGCTGGCGTTCAGGAAACCCATTCCTTTCATTATCATGTCCACCAATGGTTATTTGAGCCAACGGACATGGATTCTGATATTATTGATGTTCAGGCCATTTCGCCGCAAACACAGTATACCGTTACTCCGGCATATGGTGCAGGGAGCCTGCAGGGTGCAATAGGTGATGTCATCATTCATTGTCACCTTTATCCGCATTTTGGCGAAGGTATGTGGGGACTACACCGTACTTTTGACACCCTTCAAGACGGCAGTCAATGTTATCCAAATGGTGTTCAAATTAAAGCCCTTCAGCCATTACCGGGACGCCCCCTACCTGAAAAACCGACACCGCAAAAACCAGGATTCCCTAACTTTATCCCTGGCATTCCTGGATTCAAGGCACCTCGTCCACCTCTTGGTATTAAGGGCGGAAGAAAAGCTACTGAAATCGAAGAAAATCATTTTGCTCCAAATGCACGGCCTGGTGCGGTATTTGTAAACCCTGCTGTTCCAGGAGTAACGCCTGAGAGGGAATTTCATGTCGTATTAATTCAGACACCAATCGTTTATAATAACCAAGGTTGGCATGACCCCGAAGGCCGTTTGTATGTGTTAGCAGAAGATGAAGAAGATGTACGATCTGGAAAGAAAAAGCCAGAACCTTTGGTAATTCGTGCGAATGCTGGTGAAGCTATCCGTTTTAAATTTACAAACAAGTTGCCTGAAACTCTTGGTGGGAATGCTTTTCAATTAGTCAACCGAACGTATGAGGCTGGTATGCATGTCCATTTCGTCAAGTTTGATCCACTTGTAGCAGATGGAGCAAACGTAGGCTGGAACTATGACTCAGGTGTACTTCCAGGGGAAACAATTGAATATCAATGGTTTGCAGACGTGGAATTAAAGTCGACTTTTTGGCACGATCATTTATTTGCCAATGAGCACCAGCAACATGGTGTATTTGCCAGCATTAATATTCAAGCAAGAGGTTCCCAGTTTTTAGACTCCAATACTGGTAAAGAAATTAGATCAGGTACACAAGCTACGATCGTTAATCCATTAATACCGGATTTCCGTGAAATGACACTATTTGTTCATGACTTTGCTTTATTATTTGATAAGGATGGCTGTCCATTAAACCCACCACCATTCCCTGGTTCTCCAGATGATCCAGGTGTAATGGGGATCAACTATCGGAATGAACCTATTCAATTCCGTGCAAGAGAACCAGAACACGACCCAGCATATGTCTTCAGTTCCTGGGTACATGGTGACCCAGTTACACCGATGTTGGAGGCCTATAACGGAGATCCTGTAAGGATACGTCTATTGCAAGGCGCGCACGAGGATTCACATAGCTTTAATCTCCATCGCCACCGCTGGCAAAAGGAACGTCCGGATCTAGAATCTGAACTTGATCAACACCATCATATTGCCATCGCAGAATCATTTACCTTTGAAATTTACATGGAGGGTGAAGGCGATTTTGACACGCTTTATCATTTTGGTACGCTTGATGATATCTGGCTTGGGAATTGGGGAATCTTCCGTAGCTTTGAAAAAAGAGTTCCTCATCTAATTCCATTGCCTGATCGGAAGGCACCTCTAAAACGGAAGGAACCCTTGCCTTGCCCAAATGGAAAGAGACCACCTTTAGCAACAGAACCAGGAAATCCATGTCCATCAGATGCAAACGTTAGAAAATATGATATTGTTGCAATTAACACTAGAATTGATTATAACAAGTTCAAAGATCATGATCCTTTTGGAATAGTCTTTGCGCATAAAAAAGATGTTGCAGATATATTATCTGGAAAAGTAAATCCAGAGCCATTAATTTTACGTGGTAATCGCGGGGAATGCATAGAAGTCACTTTGACCAATCAATTAACAGGAGATTTTCATCAGGATGGCAGAAGACATGGATACCCTGAGGTTCCAGTAGAAGCACCATTTCCGCCTTCTAAGCGAGTATCGCTTCATGCCCAACTAGCAGCGTACGACGTCAGGTATTCTGATGGCGCAACCGTTGGATTTAATTTAGATCAGACGGTGGGACCAGGCGAGAGTATTACGTATCGCTGGTATTTAGATAGAGATTTCGGTTCAGCTAATCTCTGGGATATGGCGGATATTCGTAATCACAGACATCATGGCGCCTTTGGTATGTTAATTTCAGAATCTAGAGGATCCAAATACCTTGACACATTGAGCCGAAATATAGCAGAAACTCCTGGCAGTCAAGTAATTATCTCTCACCCTATTCTGCCAGATTTTAGAGAATTTGCTTTGTTAATGCATGACGGAGCTAGACTTCTAGATAAGGATGGCAAGCTCATCATTGATCCGAAGCCGCTTTTTGTAGACCCAGAAGAAGAGGAATTACCAGACTTTGAAGATCAAGGTTCTAAAGCTTTTAATTACCGAAACGAAAGATTCAGCAATCGGATCGATCAGATTAATGAGGTATTTACTGTCTTTAGTTCTGATGTTCATGGAGATCCAAGTACACCGATATTTTTGGCCCATCCAGGGGACCCAGTAACCTTCCGATTTGTAACACCTGCAGATAGAGCAAGAGCACATACTTTTACCATCCACGGTCATAAATGGTTCCGAAGCCACAATGATATTAATTCTTCCCAAGTGTCAGCTAAAGGATTAGCTATCCCAGGAAGCAATGATGATTTCCTATTAATAAATGGCGCTGGAGGACTATTAAAACAGCCTGGTGATTATATGTATCGTTCAGGAAATATAAGATGGGATATTGAAATCGGCATGTGGGGAATTATGAGAGTTCTTGACAAAAACAGTACCTTGATTGCCCCTCTTACTATCACAAAGTTGGAGGAGGTAGAAGGTTCAAATGAGTAAAAGGAAAAAAGTAAATTGTGATGATTGTTTTGAGTCACCATTTCATTGTCCGGAGCAGATTCCTACACGCCGCTTTACATCTCCAAATAGTCCGCTTAAGCCGAAAGAATTAGAAGAATTACAAAGATGTATTGAGAAAGCAAATCATTTACTCCGGTCACTGGGTTCAGATAGCGATCCAAATAATATGCGTCAGCTCCAACTGCAATTTCTTGAACTTCAAGGTACGCTAGTGAAAGTGAAAATCAGTTGTAACAGCATTGATTCAGATGATGCGCCTACCGTAGAAATAAAAGATGATTTAGATAAAGGTGTAGCAAATCCTATTTTACAAAAAGGGATTTTGGCAACTGCAGGTCGTGACTTCCTTCAAGTCAACTCTACAGGCAAGTTTGTATTCATCTTATACGATAAATTAGTCTCCATCACACGGGAAGAACATGATTCCAAATCGTCGGATCAGGAATTTATAGATGCAGATTGTTCTACAAAAAGGGATTTAGTATTAAATTTCGGTGAATTCGTATCCAATCGGCCTGAGATCATCAATCTATTCTTTGGTCTCTCCCTTCACAAGCAATTACTAAAATATTTGGGGAAAGATGTCAGCGTCAGAAACAGTGATTCTCAGTCCATACTAACAGGAACATTAACAAAAGCTAATGAAGGAAGCATCCAAATTACAAACAGTGACGGCTCAGCAGATGTTAATCTTGACCAGATTTGTTTTCTGGAAGTATTGAATATGAAATAAAGTGATTTCCCTTCGGTGGGGATCTTACAGCCAGTTCACGCATGATAAACAACCTGTTCCCAATTTATACCATGGAAGCAGGTTGTTTAATTTGATTATAGAATCATCATTTTTACTCTTAAAATGCTTTTGCAGAAATTTAGTTAATTTAGGATTTTCACCAATTCTTATGGCTTGAATTCGCCTTAGATGCTTGTAAAATATCGGCAAGAAGTGCTTGACAATCACAGCACTTCAAAGATCAACTATACCAGCTTAACCTTACCGCTTCTTCCCCTTTTCTTTCTTTTCATCCCCACTCACTTTTACAACCACCGCAGTCAAGGCATCGATCGTAATTCCATCTTTCTTCCATCGAAATCCTGTTGGATCCTTTACCTTTTTCGTACCGGATTCATCACTGTCAACAATTACCTTTCCGGAGCTTAAATCGTAATCTGTAAGTGTCAGTGTACGCTCTTTATCGTCAGCATTGATGAAGACGTAGTACGCTTCCTTCCCATTGGACGATTCGGCCCGGTAGCCAATTATCAAATCCCTTTCCTTTATTTCCGGAGCTTCTATTTTCGTAACATTTGCATCCACTTCTTCCCTTGTTCCCAATGTAAATGCATCAGTGGAACGACGCAGTTTAATGAGCCCCTGTGTATAGTTTCTCGTTTGTACATGAATCGGATATGCTTTTTTGTTTGTTGCTCTTTCCCAATCAAACTTATTTACGGCATCTGATGAATCATACGAATCATGAATAAAATAAGGGTATTGGAATGGATTACCTCCTGCATCTGTCATGTAGGTAGATTTATACGGCGGATTATCAACGGGCTCGCGATAATCCTCATGCCGGAATTGCTTAGTCCGACCATATTCCTGCCCGGCATGCAGGAAGGCGGTTCCCTGTGATGTCAACACCATCGTATTCCCAAGGCGAATTCGTTTATGGATTTCTTCTTCGTGATCTTTCGGATCCTTCTTAATCGACTGTGCAATCACATCATGCAGTGTCAGATTGTCATGTGCAGCAATATAAGATACGACATCTCCTGGATCATCTGCCAGGAAATTATGCGGGTTAGCTGTTACATTATCGAAAATCTGCTCAATATCTCTTGCCCCGCCTGTGAGAAAACGTGGTTCGCCTTCAGAGCCGAAACCGGACTTGAGTTCATTTCTTATTTCATCGGAAAATGAGGCAACGCTATCTGTGTGTTGCATCCAATCCTGATCTGCCGGCATTACATCTGCCCCTATTTCATCTCCTGCATACGTTCTCCAACCCTCACCAATCATGACGATATTTGGATTGAGTTCCTTCGCTTTGTCGTATGCAATCTGGATCGTTTCTGCATCATGGTCTCCCATCATGTCGAAGCGGAATCCATCCACTTTAAACTCATCTACCCAATATTCAATGGAATCGACAAGGACTTTTCTTGACATTTGATGTGTCGTACCAAGCCGGCCTCCACCAAAGCTTTCTCTTGGTGTACCATCCCCATCCATAAAGTGATAGTAATTGGGCTCAAGATTTTCAAAAATATCTACGCGTGCCGTATGATTGTATACGACATCAAGAATGACGCCCATATCACGCTTGTGAATCTCCTTTATTAAAAACTTGAATTCTTTAATCCGTTCCTCGGCGTTATCAGGATCCTCCGAATACATACCAGTGAGTGAGAAATAACTATGTGGGTCATAACCCCAATTATAGTTGTTATCACTGGATGAATAATTCACCAATCTTTCTCGTTCATTTTCATTCACATGAAAATAGTTCATCACGGGAAGCAGCTGAATATGGGTAACACCTAAATCCTTCAGATAATCCAGCTTCTCCGTGAAGGCCGAGAATGAACCAAATTCAGATTTCAAGCCAGCTTCTATGCTTGGGTCTGATGTGAAATCACGGACATGTGCCTCATATATGATGGCACCCTCCCGTTTTTGGAATCCTTCAATATCAGCGTAACGGAGAGTCGGTCCAACTTTCGATGGATCTACAATGGCCGCTTTGCCAACAGGTACTTCATCTTCCTCTTCCACATTCCATGTCGCCATCGATTTCGCGTAAGGATCCAAGGCAAGCACTTTTTCCCCATCCCGCTCTATTTCATAATGATAATAATATCCTGTTAGATTCGAAACACCAGTATTGCCTTTATCAAGCGTAACCTCCCAGACCCCACGGTCCCCTTTTTTCATCGGAATCGGATCACCGACCACTTTATACTGATCTTTTTTATGGTATAAAATAACCGAGACGTTGTCCGCGCTTGGCGACCAAACTTTTAATGTAGCCGATTTATTTTTGTTCAAGGTCGCTCCTAAGTCGTTTCCATCATAACTGTAAAGCTTATCTGTAAGCCTCCAGCTCTTATGCACCTGTACCGTTTGATTCATAAATGTAACACTGTATGGGGCACTTTCTGGAGTAAAAGCACCTGCAAGGTGAACCGTCTTGCCATCTTCATCCTTAGTAACTTTGGTCCATTCCACGTCATTACCATCTTTGTCCTTTAAGTCTATACCTTCTTTAATTTCTTCCTCTGTAAAGTCATCTGTAGAAGAAAAAGTCAGTTCTATTTCTTCTAAGGAAACAAGTTCCCCATATTCCAGCCCTTCTTCGAAAACATAATAGGGATTGGTATAAACGGTTTCATCTCCCTCTTGCAGGAAAATCTGGTTATGCGCTTCAAGTTCAGCAAAAGACATATCTCCTGTCTGCCGTCCACCATTCTGCCGTTCCACCAACAGAAATCCAATTTCCTTTGCATTTTCTGTCAGGTCAACATCCACATAGGCACCGTACTTTCCAACCTGCTCATTGGAAAAAGCATGTGCACCCATTGGCCAGTTCTGACTCGGTTCTGCCACATCGCCCCACGTCCACACTCCCCATGGCTCATAGGCGGCTTCCTCACTCTTGTAATGAATTCTTAGTTTATTTGGACCGAGATCAGCGGGTTCATAAAGTGATACCTTTCCATCTTCTGATAACCAGATTTCATTCATTTGGGGTGACAGGATATCGACGAAAATATCACCTGTCAGATTGGAACCATTGGAATGATTGACAAGCATCCCTACTGTCTCTGCACCTTCCGTAAGCTTGATATCGACATAGGCACCATAGTCTGTCAGCGGATTCTCCGTAAAAGCGGAAGCCCCACCAGGCCAACTGCCATTTTGTTCCGATGCTTTCTCTACATCTCCCCAAAACCATAAACCAAGCCCTGTGAAATCATTGTCTTCCCGCTCATAGTGAACACGCAGTGTATCCTCAGGGATTTCTTCCATCTCTTGATCTCCAATGATTTTCCCATTTGCAGCAGTCAGTAATGCCGTTCCCCCATCGGCCATCGATGGCAGTGTGATAGAAATCGTTTTATCCTCAGATGCCTTGTACGTGTTACCGGAGTAATGGTCTGTTACAACGGTTTCTGCCGAGTCTACGGCTAAGGTGACTTCTTTTTCATCGTTTGAAACATTCAAGCCGACATAGACGGAATCTTCGTTATGCTCTCGTTCAATCAGCAGAAATTGTTCCGCATCTGATCCCGCAAGAGCATCTCGTGTGCCGTCAGAGAGAATCTCGGAAAAGTCTTCCCTGAAATCCAGTACTTTTTGATAATGTTCTAAAATGCTATTATCTTGAGCAAGGTCCCAATCGATATTGTAGCGATTATCGAGGATTGGATAGTTATTCTCCCCGCTTAAGCCAAGCTCTTCTCCATAATAGATAACCGGCTGCCCTTTTGCCGTGAGCTGTAAAGTAGCCGCTGCTTTTAATTTTCCTTTGTCACCGCCAACGGAATAAAGGAACCCGTCTTCATCATGACTTCCAAGGAATTGCCCAAGCGTTGCCGTATTGGATAATCCACTATTTCTGCTTTCAAGAAGATCATTCGCACTTTCCAATTTTCCATTCACAAAATCCCTGGCAATATTCTTAAACTCAAAATCGAGCAGGGAGTCCATTTCCCCTGACTCTAAGAATCCAAAGTCCTCATGCTGCCCCGCTCCCCATGCCTCGCCAATCATTTTGAATGCAGGATCCTTGTTTGTAACGGCGTTCTTAAAAGCTTTCCATGTTGTATGGTCTACATGTTTCACCGTATCGACGCGGAAATAGGAAATCGCATTGCCATTTACCGTTCTTGATTTTTCAATCCAATCTGCTTGCCAATCAATTAGCTGTTCACGAACTTCCGGATTCTCCGTTATAAAATCGGGAAGACCGGCAAGTTCCCCTGTTACCTCATCATTCCCTACATCACTTCCCTGGCGAAGAAGTGGCTTGAATCTGGAACGTTCTTCATCAGTGGGATAGCCAGCAGGTTGCTCGGCTTCTGGGAGTTCACCATCTATTTCCTTCAACCCATATCCAGCATGGTTAAGTACCACATCGACCATAATCTTCATATTGCGAGCTGCAGCTTCATCAATCAACTCATGCAAGTCTTCGATATCCCCAAAATGAGGGTTTAGATTTTCAAAATCACTTCCCCAGTATCCATGATAGCTATAATAAGGTTGATCCTGATTGTCATCCGAGGAATTAAATCGAACATCATGTCGTACATTTTCTACGATCGGGCTAATCCAAATCGTATTCACACCAAGCTCATCGAGATAATCCAATTTTTCGGTTATTCCTTTTAAATCCCCACCTTGATAGGTTCCTGGCTTATTTTTATCATAATCGATTCCATAGGGATCATTATTCGATGCATCTCCATCAAAAAATCGGTCTGTTAAGAGAAAGTAAATGACGGCGTCATCCCAGTCAAAATCTCCCCCTTCATTAATCTGACGTGTTTTCACTTCAACCGTCGTTGTCACGTTATGAATATTGCCGAATTCGTCCACGACAGAAAGTGGAATCTCCTTGATTCCAGCAGGTACTTCCTCATTGACTGCTATCGAGACTTGATTAAGATCGGGATCTACTGCTAGTTTAGCGGGACCACCGAGTGATGTCGTATCAGCATAAATCTCTCGTACTCCTGCCCCCGACTTATTTTCAATATCTAATGAAAGAACTGCATTTTCGTTATAATCGATAGCTTTAGGAGATACTGTCGCAGAAACTGACATATCGACTTTCCGATTTTCGATGACAGACTTCCGATAATACGGATCGGTCACTTCCACTGTTTGACCGTCTTTCGTTACCAAAAATGAATAGTGATATGCCCCTTCCGGAAAATCCTCATAAGTATATTGGTAGCGTTCATTTCCTTCATCATATTGCATCTCAACTGTCTCACCAGCAACCTTTAGTTCTACTTTTTCTATGCTATCCATCCTATCATTGTGATACAGATCGGAATCGCGGTAATAAAAGAATGCATCCCCATTCGAAATCTGTGGCTTTGGTATTTCAGGGACAATATAAGCCTCTTGCTCTCCTTGCTTTACCGTTACTTTGGTAATCGATTCCTGTTGATTGATCCTGATGAAACGATCGATATGCTGTCCATTCGGTTCCCGGTCGCCCCAATCCTTTTTGCGTACGATAAATCCTATGTCCTTCGTGTCAGGGGCGACTTCAATAAAAGCTGTCGCATGCCCGTTTTCAAAGTCGGTAAAATCAATGTTGTCTTCCTTGACCCCCGTATTCCAAACCCACACATCCCAATCTTCATAATTTCCATCCGGTCGTTCATATGTCAGTCGGACGATGCGATTTTCGGTATTTCCATCCGCAATGACTTGCTGAAGTGGAACAAACGGTAATGTAGCGCTTAATAACATGATGCAGATCATAATGATGGCCATAAAACGAATCTGTACATGATTGCGCATAATGTTACTCTTCCTTCCTATTTAGTTTATTTTTGAACAAGGTTGGAAAATGTCCGTATAAAGAGGTTAAAAAGTAGATTAATAGTTTACCAGTGGAGTTTTTAAAACTAGAAAGCGTTTTCTTTATTATTACACATGCCCTTTTCATAATCAATATGATTTCCACTATTGATAGTCGTGGACCGTTCTTTATGTTAAAGATACAAAATAGATAGTCAGCAATGAGGAAAAAACTTTATTGCTTAGGTGGTCTCTTTGGAGTAAAAACAGAAGATCACAGAACTCTTTCCTGTGATTGTGCTGAAGAGAGAGCTTTATAGACTCTAACGAAAGGGTTTCAACAGAAAAGAGGCCTCAAATTAATCAGCCTCGTTGGAGAAAATCCATCAAAAGTTTTTATTGAAAATCAAACCTCCCACTATACGCTTGCACTATTATTAAGCAATCACAGCATTAGATTCATGCTTCCGCTTTTATAGCCTGTTAAGTCCATCGCCACATATTTAAAACCAGTTTGTTTCAATTTTTCTGAAACTTGGTCATGGTTTTGCAGGAGGCTGTCCATATCCTGCGAATCCACTTCTATTCTGGCAATCTCATTATGAACCCTGACTCTCACCTGCTTTATGCCAAAGCTTTTTATGAATTGCTCTGCTTGATCGACTTTCTTTAACTTTTCAATTGTAATTTTTTCACCGTAGGCAATTCTGGATGATAAACAGGCCATTGAAGGTTTGTCCCATGTATCAAGCCCAAGTTCTTTGGAGCGAATGCGAATATCTTCTTTTGTTATATCCGCCTCTGCTAGCGGCCCTCTCACATTTTTTTCCATTGCAGCTTTTACACCTGGCCGATGTTCACCTAAATCATCTTTAATAAGTCCAAATGTCAGGTTCTTGTAACCTTGCTCTATCATAATGGGATAAAGCTTCTCGAACAGACCTTTTTTGCAGAAGTAACATCTGTTTGAATCATTTTCGGCATAGCCAGGGATGGAAAGTTCCGACATTTTAATAACTTGATGCGGAGCATTCAATGACTCAGCAATTCGAATCGTTTCTTCCAGCTCAGAACGAGGGAAAGACTCAGAATCTGCTGTAATAGCCAAAACATTTTCTGCCCCCAGGATATCCAATGCCACTTTTAATAAATATGTACTGTCCACCCCTCCGGAAAAGGCAATGATTACGCTCTCCATCTCCGTTAATATCTTTTTTAGCTGCTGCTCTTTGGCCAAACTAAGTTGTACATCCACAGATCGTATCCTCCTTTATTAACAGTCATGAGCTTTTTAGCGGCATTTTGTAATTTTAGTTTCCCGCTAGTGCTGAGAATTGCTTTGCCTTTTTAGTTAGGTTGGCATAATCCTCTTCAGAATTTAATTTTTTTGCATTAACTAACGAACCACCGATACCAGCAGCAACAGCCCCTGCTTTCAAATAGTCTTGGAGGTTTTCAACGCTTATGCCACCTGTAGGCATTAATGGTATATGTGGAAGTGGTCCTTGCAGACTTTTAAAGTAAGAAAATCCCATTGCATCAGCTGGGAACACCTTGATAATATCCCCGCCATTTTCATAAGCAGTCAGGATTTCTGTTGGCGTAAGGGCGCCGGGTATACTAAGAACACCATATCGTTTTGCCATTTGAATCGTCTTAGTATTAACGGTTGGTGAGAAAATAAATTCCGCTCCGGACATAATAACTGCTCGTGCTGTTTCAGGGTCCAAAACTGTCCCTGCCCCAACAATGACTTTATTTCCAAACTCTTCTTTTACTTTTTCGATTAACGTGCATACCTTTGGTGTTTCGACTGTAATTTCAAGTGTGCTGATTCCACCTTCCTGCAGTGCATGTGCTATTGGTAAAATTTGATCGGGATGTGCACCGCGGATTACTGCAACTATTTTGCGATTCTTTAATTCCACTAACCTGTTCACTAATTCTCCTCCTTTTTATCTCGTAACGTCTTCCAAGCCACCGTTCATAAAGGCAGCAAGATCAAATCGATTCGGCAAGCCTTCTACATCACCATTTACCATTGTCACCATCGCACCCATCGCATTGCCACGACGTACCGATTCTTCCAGCGGCATTCCGTCCAACAACCCAGAAAGCACTCCAGCCGCAAATGCATCGCCTGCCCCGATTGGATCAACTACCCGCTCCACAACAAACCCAGGCACTTTAGTCATAGGTACCGATTTAGAAGAAACCAGTGCTCCTTCTTTTCCCAGTTTCATAATAACTGTTTCAACTCCAAGGCTATGAAATTTTTCAACATAATCCTCCATCGTACAAGCACCAAATAAAAATTCTGCTTCGGCAATGCCCGGGAGAAAAATATTGCTCTCAGAAGCATATTTTTTTAAAAAATGGCGGGCTTCTTCTTCGTCTTCCCAAATTTTCAAGCGGAGATTTGGATCAAAAACAATTTTCGTTCCATTTTTTTTGGCAGTGCAGATTGCTTTTTCAAGCATTTCCCGGCACGATATACTCAACCCTGGCGTTATACCCGTAAGATGAAGATATTTAGCATCTGAGATAGCATCCTCCGGCAGCCATTCAGCACTCATCTTGCTAGCGGCAGATTCTTTTCGATAGTAATAGACGCGCATATCATTCAACCGCCTGAATTCTTTAAAAAAAACGCCGGTCGGTGAAGTTTGATCTCGTGTCACATAGGAAACATCCACTCCTTCGCCTCGAATGAATGAATACATGGCATCCCCGAACTCATCCTCTCCAAGACGGCTGATCCATCTTGAGCGATGGCCAAGACGGCTTAATCCGATGGCAACATTGGATTCTGCTCCACCAAACTTCATCGAAAAGGAATGGGCATGGCGAAGCATGCCCTCTTCATTTGGTGTAAATAAAACCATCGTTTCCCCGATTGTTACAACATCCATGTCTATCAACCTCTTTCTCTTGTTAGTCGGCCTTTAAAAAGCATTCCGATTCACTCAATCGTAATACTAATTCTGTATCCAACAATTAGCCAAACTTCAGATTTCCGCCATTTCCACTTCAGGAGGGTGTGCCTGCTGCTATTAAATACCAGGTCTCAGAGTCATGGACTGTGATATAGATGATATGATTTGCAGAATGGGTCAAAAGCATACTAGTTTCATATTTTCTCGGCAGCGATTCTTTCTTATATAAGAGCATAAGGCGTTTTTTCACCTTTTAAAACCTGAACTATATTTTTCGCAGCTTTCTTACGAAGTTCAATCATTGCTTCCTCGGAATACCAGGCGCTGTGCGGAGTAATAATGACATTGTCCATGTTGAGAAGCGGGCTATCCATGCTTATAGGCTCTTCTTCTGTTACATCAAGAGCAGCACCAGCTATTTTCCCTTTTTCAAGAGCTTCTATAAGTGCCTTTTCATCTATAATTGGCCCGCGAGCTGTGTTTATGATAACGGCATTTTTCTTCATTTGACTAAAACGTTTTTTATTTAACATATGGAAGGTATCTTTAACAAGCGGTACGTGAACAGACAAATAATCAGCTTCCCGTATGATTTCATCAAACTCCATTTTCTTTACCCCAGCAGAAGCCATCTCTTCTGCCGAAACGAAAGGGTCATACGCTGCTGTCTTAAAGCCAAGAGGCTTTACTTTTTCAATAAATCGGCGTGGAATGCGTCCAAATCCGAGAACCCCTACTGTCTGCTCGTTAAAACGATGAATCGGTACACAAGCTTTGAAGTCCCAATTGCCTTTTTTTACTTCATTATTTAATAAAGTCACTTTGCGTGCCCATGATAATAAAAGGGCCAGTGCATGGTTCGAAACCTCTTCCATCCCATAATCAGGTACATTTGCAACCGTAATGCCTTTTTCCTTCGCGGCTTCTAGATCAATCGTGTTGACACCTACCCCGTAGCGAGATATAACCTTGGTATTCTCTAAAGAATCAATAACACGTCGCGATATCGGTGCGTATTGATTTAGAATAGCATCTGCTTTTTTTGCCTGCTCCACAACCTCTTCTTCTGTTTTGCATTGTACTTTGACGAATTCAATATCAAGGCCGCTTTCCATAAAGATTTCTTCTTCATATTTCAGACTTTCAAATTCATAGTCTGTTAACAGTACTTTAAAAGCCATCCTCATTTCCCTCCCTAAAATGATTGTAAGAAATTCCTGAAGCAACATGGGGACACATCAGGAATCTATTGTTATTTAGCTAACGTTTTTCCGACTTTCGGAATTCCAAGCCCTTTGGCGCCAAGCTCTGAGGTTTTTGCCTTCGGATAGTAGCGTTCAATCATTTGAATGCCTATGGAAGCGCGACGGACACGCTCTTTCACAAGGGAAATATTGGTACTTTCCCACTGTTTTCCTGAAGGATATACATCCGGATGATTGCGCAGACCAAATTTAATGTAAACTGGAGCAAGAACCCGAATGATCTCCGGAATCTCATAATACCGCAGGAATCCGCCAAAATTATCAGGAACTTCTACATACAAATCGATTGGAATATCAATGGCCTGCCGGATCGCTGCAAGTTTAGCCAGCGGCAATGCGGATGGAACATTGTAGGTACCTGCCCCAATATCTTGCATTAACTTTACCGAAACTGGATTGGCTGATCCCATTTGTACGGATACCTTCACAACAAAGTCTTCTGGCAACTGTCCAATACTTTTCATTTCTTTTGTTAAAAGAAGAAGCCCTTCATCAGCCACAAGTGCGCCCCTTAAACCAAGTGCTGCACCGCGCTTTAAATCTTCCATTGCATAAACCAGCTGATCGGCTCCTTCGTGGCGAAGTGCTTGGGATTTGCCGCCCGATGTAAACGGGGCTGCACTTATATCCCATGTTCCTCGTGGACCTACAAATAAGCTAAGCTCCATTCCACGTTCTGCTGTCAGATCACACATCTCTTTAATTTCTTCATCTGTTTGAAGCATAATACCGCTTCCCTGGGAGACACGGTGAATCGTAAGGCCGAGCCGGTCAATTTCTTCGAGAGTGGCTTTTAATGCTACTGGACCTTCCACACTAGGAATTTCAACACGGTACTGTGCACCGTCAGGGAATCTTTTTAAGGATGTCGGCAACTCTTGAAAATCAGAAGATGGATAGCCTAATTTTTCTAGTAAATCACGGGATTCTTTCATAATTAGACGCCTTCTTTCGTAATGGTAGTTTCTAAGAGACTTTTAACGTTTTCACGTAAATTTGTTGGGTATACATCAAACGGAACCCGATGCCCCGCTGCTGTATCAAACCAGCGCAGATGGACCGCTTCTTTCATTGCTGTGAAGTACGTAGGGCAATACGTATATAATTCCATGAGCTTGGAAATCAGCCGATGGTTCCTCTGCGCCTCCGCAAGATCCCCTTTTTGATAAGAATCATATAAATCGACGGAGATTTCCGGCGCAAAGACTGCACTTCCATTAATACTTCCTGCTGCACCAATCATTTGCGCAGGAAGAAGGTGCTCATCAAAGGCGGAGAAAACAAGGAAATCCGAACGGACTTTTTTCACTTCTGTCAGAACTTGTCGAAGGTGGCCAAAATCACTGACTGTCTCTTTAATACCGGCAATATTCGGGTGATCTGCCGCTAATTTCAAAATCAGTTCAACAGGCAGGTTCTGCCCTGTTAAAAGCGGAATATTATAAATGAACACCTGTAACTCAGTATGGTTGGCAACTGCTGAATAAAAACGGTAAAGCTGCTCATCTGAAAGCTTCCAATAATAGGGGCTTACAACCAGAACACCATCCGCTCCCATTTCTTCTGCATATGAGGTTAGTTCAAGGACTTCCTTTAACGCCGTATGGCCTACCCCAACCATTACTCTTACACGGCCATGAATATGTTTGATTATTTCTCTTATATAAAGTTTCCTCTCCTCTATTAAAAGGGAAGAAAACTCTCCTGAACTGCCCATCAGTAAAACGCCCTGAATATTCTGTGAAATCAATTTATCTATATAGCGTTTATTTAGCTCTAAATCCAGATTTCCCGATTCATCAAACAAGGTGACGACCGGGGGAATAATTCCATGAAAGCTCAACATATTCTCCTCCTTCTATTACCATTCTGCAATGCTGCCATCTTCATGACGCCAGATTGGATTTTTCCAATCATGCCCGATTTCGGCTGCCTGCTTAACTTTTTCTTCATTTATATCAATACCAAGGCCTGGCTGATCCGGAATGCTCACATATCCATTCTTATAGGCAAATACTTCAGGGTTATGGATATAATCAAGAATATCCATTCCCTCGTTATAGTGAATGCCTAGGCTTTGTTCCTGGATAATAAAATTCGGTGTTGAGGCGTCTAGGTGAACCGATGAAGCAAGCGTCATAGGACCTAACGGACAATGTGGTGCTACCGCCACATCATATGCTTCAGCCATCGCAGCAATTTTCTTTCCTTCCAGAATACCGCCTGTATGGGAAAGGTCAGGCTGGATTATATCAACATAGCCATCTTGAAGAAGTTGCTTAAATCCCCAGCGAGTATACATTCTTTCTCCTGTTGCAATCGGGCAAGTCGTATGGAGTGCAATTTCACGGAGCGCTTCATTGTTTTCCGGAAGCACTGGCTCTTCAATGAACATTGGACGATATGGTTCCAGTTCTTTCACAAGCGTTTTGGCCATGGTTTTATGAACCCGACCATGAAAGTCAACGCCAATGCCAAAGTCCTTTCCTAGGGCTTCGCGAATCGATGCAACACGCTCAATGACTGCTTCCACTTTTGAAAAGCTGTCTATATAGTTCATTTCTTCAGAGGCATTCATTTTAACTGCTTGAAAGCCCTGTTTATGCTTTTCTATTGCGGCCGCAGCGACGTCAATAGGCCGGTCGCCGCCAATCCATGAATACACTTTAATTTTTTGGCGCGCTTTCCCGCCAAGCATTTCATAAACTGGTATGTTGTAATACTTCCCTTTAATATCCCAGAGGGCCTGCTCAATGCCAGAGATAGCACTCATCAGAATCGGACCGCCCCTGTAAAAACCACCTCGATACAACGTTTGCCATATATCTTCAATGTCATTTGGGTTACGCCCAATAATGTAATCTGATAATTCAGTAACCGCCGCTTTCACTGTTTCTGCCCGCCCTTCAACAACGGGCTCTCCCCATCCGCAAATACCTTCGTCAGTATCAATCTTTAAAAACAGCCAACGGGGCAGAACTTTATATAATGAAAGTTTAGTAATTTTCATATGTTCACCTCGCATCTCATTTCTATGTGAATGGATCTTTATTCTTCTGATAGTGAATAGATTTGTACTTCGTATTTATTAAGATCCTTTAATGAAAACCGTTTTAATGGCTGTATAGAATTCTTTCGCAGCTTCCCCTTGTTCGCGTGAGCCTGTGCTTGAAGCTTTCATGCCGCCGAATGGCGCCTGCAGCTCAACTCCCGCACTTTCCGCATTGATACGGACAAGGCCTGCTTCAATTTCATCAATGAATTCCAGAATAGAGCTAATATCCGTTGTAAAGATCGATGCACTCAAACCGTACTTTGTATTGTTCGCCAATTCAATCGCTTCTTCCAGGTTAGCCGCTCTGATTAAAGCAATAACTGGACCAAAAATTTCTTCCTGCGCAATCGTCATATCAGGTGATACTTCTTCAAAAATGGCAGGTTGAACGAAGAATCCATTATCGTATTCGCCACCTGTCAAGACTTCACCACCATGGATAAGTCTGGCACCTTCGTTTTTCCCAATTTCAATGTAATTTTTGAATGTGTTAAATTGGCTTTCACTTGCACAAGGCCCCATCCAAACATCTTCTTCAAGACCGTTGCCTACCGTGATTTTCTCGGACGCTTCGACAAGTTTTTGTTTAAATTCGTGATAAACCTCAGATTCTACAATTACGCGGCTTGTTGCCGTACATTTTTGTCCTGAAGAGCGGAATCCGCCGTTGATAACCTCATTAACTGCCTGATCAAGATTGGCATTTTTCGTAACGATAACAGGATTCTTCCCGCCCATCTCAAGCTGGAACTTGATGCCACGTGCAGCAGCTGCTTTCGCTACACTTTGTCCGACGCTTTCAGATCCTGTAAAGGTTATGGCATTCAATTTAGGATGATCAATCAGCCCCTGACCAATGACAGATCCTGAACCAGTTACAAAGTTTAATACACCCTCCGGAAAACCGGCTTCCGCAAAACATTCCACAACCTTAGCAGCAGTAACAGCTGCTTCACTAGCAGGCTTGAACACAACTGTGTTTCCATATACAAGAGCAGGCGCAATTTTCCAGATTGGAATGGCCACTGGGAAGTTCCAAGGTGTAATGATACCAACGACACCAAGCGGAGTACGCTTTGTGAACATGAGGGCATCTTTGTCCGTTGAAGGAATCACGTCTCCGTCTTTGCGCATCCCTTCCCCTGCATAGTAACGGAGAATGGCTATGCCTCGAGCTGTTTCCCCTTTGGCTTCAGGTAATGTTTTCCCCATTTCCTTTGTCATGGTTTCTGCAATTTCATCTATCCTTGATTCTAGAATGTTTGCTGTTTGGAACAAAAGCTGGCCTCTTGCTGCCTGGCCTAGTTTGCGCCATGCCTTTTTCGCTTGGTGTGCTGCCTCTACTGCCTGGTTTAGTTCTTCTTCAGTAGACTTTTGTACATATCCTATTGCTTCCTTATTAGCTGGATTGATACTTGTAATAACTTCCCCGGATACAGATGCTATCCATTCATTATTAATAAAGTTGTTATACGTTTTTGTTTCGACAACTGTTTTCATGTTTTAATCTCCTTTTTTATTAGACACTGTAATACTCTCCTGTTGCTCGTTTTCCACGAGCGTTCTGGAAGCCTCCACGGTGCCTTGCATTTGCGGTGACTTCCGTTCATCCGCTCTTTAGCACAGGCTTACAATCGAATCAACAGTGTGCTAGGATCAACATAGTGCTTTTAGAAAGACCTTTATTAAAATGTTGGACCAATTCGCCAAATACCAAAGTCATGCTGTTTCAAAATTTCCGCTTTCGTTAACTTTCCATCTGCTACTGCTTTAATTTCTTCCATGATACGTCCACCTACTTGTGAAACTGTTTCTTTCCCGTCCACAATGGTACCAGCATCAAGATCCATGTTTTCTTGCATGCGTTCGTACATCGGGGTGTTTGTTGAGATTTTAATAACCGGCGCTATCGGTGATCCGGTCGGTGTCCCGCGTCCGCTGGTGAATAAAACAATTTGGGCGCCTCCAGCAACCATACCTGTTAATTGTTCAATGTCATGGCCAGGAGTATCCATCCAGACCAGCCCTTTTTTTGTTGGCCTCTCTGCATAGTCAATGACTTCTTCTAGTCTTGTTGTACCAGACTTTGTCGCCGCCCCAAGCGACTTTTCTTCCAGAGAACTTAATCCTCCTTCAATATTACCTGGGCTTGGATTTCCAGTTCGAATATCTACACCCATTTGGATGGAACGATTCTCCATCATTTTAATGACTGCATACGCCTTTTTAGCCACTGAGTCATTTGCAGCACGGTTGGCAAGCAAATGCTCTGCACCGATTAATTCGGTTGTTTCGGCTAAAATAGCTGTCCCTCCCTGTTCCACAATCATGTCACTGGTGCTTCCAACAGCAGGATTGGCTGAAAGGCCGGAGCAGGCATCAGAGCCTCCGCACTCCGTCCCGATGATCAATTCGCTAAAATCGCATAACTCCCGCTGTACCATCGAAGCATCCTGTACCATTCTGACTGCAATTTTTGCCACCTCTGCAATCGTTTGAAGCGTGCCACCATTGTCTTGGATGGATACTGTTTCCACAGGCTTGCCACATTTTGCAATTTCATCCCCAATTTGAATTGCTTGATGGGTTTCACAGCCAAGGCCCAGGACAATTACGCCGTATACATTGGGATTCATTCCCATTCCGACATAGGTTCTTGCCGTTTGGTCAAAATCTGTACCCACCTGGGCACATCCATGCTGGTGTATGAATGTGACGGTTCCGCTGACTAGCTCTGTCACCCGCTGAGCCGTTTGCGTCGCACAAGTAATTGTCGGTAGAATCAATACATGATTTCTTACGCCAACGCGACCATCAGGACGTCGATAACCCCAAAACTGAAGTTTTTCATTAAACAACCTTATCTCCCCTTCCTCTTTTTCCTTCCAGATTATGAACATGCACATGTTCTCCGACATCGATCGGGACTACTGCAGCTCCGATCACTTCACCATATTTAAGAATGTCCTCACCCTGAGATATCGCTCTGATTGCAAATTTATGACCAAAAAGGATGGGTTCAAGTATCTTCACACGAAATTCTTTGCTATCAGCTTTGACAACCACTTCCACTTCTGCAGGTATATCTGACAGAGCGACTGCTACACTATCCTTTTCGTTTAAAAAAAGCGTCTTGTACTCACTCATTTTTTCACCCCTTAGCGGCATGCCTGACTTCTTTACTTTGGACAACCGGGTTTTTCAAGACGCCAATTCCAGGAATTTCAATTTCAATCCTGTCATTTTCTGCTAAAGTAAATTCATTTGGCGGTACCACACACGTTCCTGTAAGAAGTACTGTTCCGTCAAAAATCTCATTATCAAGCACTAGGTAATGGACAAGCTCATCCAGTGTGCGTTTTAGCTGATTAACTTGCGCATCCCCGTAAAATACAAGCTCTTCATCACGATAAATACGGCAAATAATTAAGAATTCATAAGGGTCTGCTATCGTCTCTGCCAATACAATAGCTGGCCCAATGGAGCAAGAATTTTTCCAAACCTTTGCCTGTGGCAGGTAAAGCGGATTTTCTCCTTCAATATCCCGGCAACTCATGTCGTTGCCGACCGTGTACCCAAGCACATTACCATCCTTATCAATAACTAGCCCTAGCTCAGGTTCTGGAATTTGCCAATTTGAATCTGAACGGAGATACACAGGATCATTCGGTCCTACTGTTCTTGCAGATGTTGATTTAAGGAAAATTTCCGGGCGCACTGCATCGTAGACTTTGTCATAGAAGGTTTCACGGTCCAGTTTCCCTTGTGTCGCTTCATAATTTCGCGCTTCCCTACTTTTCTTATATGTCACACCCGATGCCCAAACTTCCGGAGCATCGATTGGAGTGGTTAAGTGAAGACCTTCCAATGGTTGCTTTTCTGTACCAGCTGTAAGTTGTTTTATAATATCAAACGAAGTTTTGTTATCTTCGCGTGCCTTGGAAATCAACGACATAAAGTCGTTGAATGGAAGGTCTGCTACTTCATTTTCCTTTGTTACAGCTGCAAGTTGCTTCTTATTATCTTTTAGGTAACGAATAATTCTCATATAGTTTCCCCCTATAATAACCAACTTTGATTCTTTTAAATTTTTTGATAATCGTAACCAAGCTCCTGCGAAATGCTGTTGCTGTATTCTTTTAAGATACTGACGTAATATTCTTTGATTTCTTCCGTTAATTTAGTAGCAGGCATGGACATGCTTATTCCTGCGATCGCTTTGCCAGTATAATCTTTAATCGGTACAGCGATACAGACGATGCCGAGTTCATTTTCTTCATTGTCCATAGAATAACCAGCCGTTCGAACATGGTTGACTTCCGCTAATAATTCTTCTTTTGAGCTGATTGATTTTGGTGTTTGTTTCGTGTACTGATAGTTTTTTAGAAACTGGTCAAGTTCTTTATCTGTTTTAGTTGAAATAATTGATTTACCTACCGCGCTTGTATGAATCGGCACTCTCCGGCCAATACGGGAATATACAACGGTGACACCGCTTCCTTCAACCTTGTCGATATAGACACCTTCCTGCCCATCCAGAATTACAAGATGAACCGTTAAATTCGTTGTAGCAGATAGCCTTTCAAGATGTTTTCTGGCAACTTTCCGCAAATCGAAATTGTTAGCGACCATGTTACCTCGTTCAAAAAGCTTTAATCCAAGCCGATATTTTTCATTCTCCTCATTTTGTGAGATATACCGATGTACCTGTAACGTTTTTAATAGCGAATGAACGGTACTTTTATGCAGGTTCATTCGTCTGCTTATTTCTGTGATGGATAACTCTCTGTCCCTCTCGTCAAATATATCTAATATTTTTAATGCACGTTCCACTGATTGGATAATAGGCATCTTCACTCATCCTCCTAGTCTTATTTAGACTAATTTTACTAAATTTCAGACAAGTATGCCTCTTTATTTAGCATTTGTGCTGATTTCATGAAGTAATATATCTTTTTTATAATCCAGCACCGCATCTTCCGATACAGCCAGTGGAACAACACCATTGGCAGCATCCGTATGACCATACATCCGGTTGCTTGCTGCGACTAGCTTCTGGCGTGTCTTCATTCGCTGTTTTCTCTCTTCCACAAGAGATCTCCGTTCTTCTTTTAAACTGTCTGAAAACACATGGACAACGTTTCCTGAGTATAACTGGGCTCTGTCAATAAAATCAATGCGGCGTTCTCGCAGTTGAAGGTGGACAACATCGCCTGTTTGAAGGAAGCCAATGCCTCCATCTTCGTATGCCTCAGGTGTCATATGTCCTATTGCTGCACCATAGGTTACGCCGGAATAGCGTCCATCGCTAATAATGGTTGCCAGTTTTTTCATGACGCGGTTGGCATTAATATGCTGCATTGGGGTAAACATCTCAGGCATTCCGAATGCTACAGGACCTTGGCCCGCAATAACAACGGAAATTTTCAAAATTCCTTTTTCCACCATTTTGTCAAATAATTTTTCATATGGTGCTTCTTTCAGGAGTTCCCACTCCTCTTTGCTGTTGTATTTAAGTGTTTCAAACAACAGGTTATAATCAAATAATTTCTTCTCTTTAATATTGTTCAAGAGATTGGAGTCCAGTAAACTTCTATTCGCATCATCTTCATTCTCAAAATAAAGAACAAATGCAAGCTTATCATCAAACTGATCAAGCTGAGGTGTCGGCATGCCGCTAATTTTAACAACAGCGCTCTCAAAGAAGTTCCCTTGCAATACATCCACTCCGCTGAATGCCCTTCGCGGGGTAGATAAGATAACAGGGTTCTCCTTTACATTTATTGCTTGAAGGCTTCTTGTAATGGCCAAGCGTTCTCTCCATGTGCTGGCTGCTACCGTCGGAGCATCTTCATCCATTGGGACGCCATTTTCAAGAAGTTCATAAAAGAGTGTTTCCATTCCCCTGCTTGTTCCACTGCAGCACTGCATAGCCAGTGAGTAAATATCGCGCCCTTCTGTGAGGCTATAATCAAATAAATCCGGAATCGGATACTCATGATGAATGGTGTCCAAATCCCATAAGCTGAATTTGTATCCTGCATAGAGCATCCCTGCGACGATATGCATCATCAAGTTTGTAGAACCGCCAGAGGCACTGTGAATGCGAATAGCGTTTTTAATGTTGGCTGCTACAATATTGGAGACTCCATATTTCTCGTCATTTATCATGGTGGCAAAGCTATCAAGAACAGCATTAATCTGTCTTTGTGTTGGCGGATCTGTCAGTAGTTCAACCGCTGGATGAACAAGACCCATTCCGGCTACTAAATGGCGTGAACTATTGCCTGTTCCATTAAACGCGCATACACCGCCCTGGCCATCACATGTCGCAACTGCTAAACGCATTTCAAAATATTTATGCTGTTCCTTCGTTAGAATGCCCCTCTCATAGGCACGCTCGAAAACTCCCTGGAAGGCTGTATTGGATGAACACTGCAATATGTAGGCCATCGTGTCACGTAAATCAATCGCTACATCTGAAGCACCTTCTGTTTCTGCTTTTTTCGCCAATCCTTCCAGCTCTGTGATGACATCATCCGGAATAGAGCCGCCTTCAAGTACATGTGCTGGTGCGAATGTAGCAAAGAATGGAGCCTCACCACGGTCACGCCTTACACGGTCTACATGTGCCAAGGCGCTTACTACACCAAGAGGCTGTTTATCGCACCCTTGAATGACGAATGCACCATGGTAACTATGCGCTTCAATCTGATTGACAACCATTTGAGCTACAGCATTTCGGCTTTGGAGAGAATAGCTCATTCCTTGATTGCTTTGGGCTGTTCCATCACACATAACCGGAGTAGAAAAGTAAAATGGAACTCCTCCATTTTGCCAAATGCGGATTGCCGCCCGTGCAGAAGTTTGATAGTCCATTATGTGTGCTGGGTGATCTGATGAGCCTCCAATAATGGCAATACGAGGGGCATTCATTTCAAGGCGGTTATAGATTTCTTCCAGTGTCCAATCCGGTTTGCCCCCTTCGTATGAGGAACCTAGTGTCAGTTTTGAACGGTCAAGCAGCCCTGCTACCGTAATCGGTTCATTTGCTTTTCCCTGTACATTGTCTCTGTACGGATTTACCTCATTATCAATGAGTGGATATAATTGATTCATTAGATTACTTCCTTTCAATATTCATAATGAAATCGAACAAGCTTTTCATTCGATTAACACTTCTAATGAGTTACTAGATTAGTACTAATTCTTTAGGTTCTGATAGAACCTCTAAATTTTTATTTTTTTCTGCCTCTTCTATCATGTTTTCGGATATCCAGATCTCATCAATTTCTAAGGTGTTTTTAATTCTTACAACTCTTACTTTTGATAGATTAAATGCATGACATGTTTTAATTGCAGCTTTCACAGCCAATTCCTCAGTATCTAAACACATTGGCAATTTCACCACATCAATAACGGTACTTGTAAGTGCATTAGCATATCCTTTTTCCCACTTGATTTCATTCATAACAGCTTTCGTCGTCATGTCGGCCATTCCAATTCCGTTTGCGTTTCCGTTTGTTTTCTCTGTGAGTCCAAGAACTACTGTCCGTGTAACTTCAGGACCTCCAGATGCATATGGAGTGGCGAAATTCCCCGTTATATTCGGATCCATTCCATCTCCAGAAATATCCTTGCCTATTTCATTTACGATCAGGACATCAATCTGATCGAAATGAATCTTTGGCATTAAAGATTTTGCTTCTAATAGTAGTTCCGGCTCTGCTTTTTCTAAATCTTCTGCTGGTACTGCGACGATTTTTGCGGGTTTATCATAGGCATTCTCGATCGTAGCAAGACCAAATATGATAGGAGCTTTCGTGATTGATATTTTCGCCATCTCTGGGACATGTTCTGCCATATACTTGAAGCTATAAGCATGGGCGGCTTCAGCGCCCTTTTGTTTTCCTAATCCAATTGTGATCATTTTCATTAGTCCACTTTCGACCGGACCTCGAAATGCAGTGTGGGGCTTAATTCGATTAATTACAATAATTTTGTCTGATTCATAAGCTAATTTATCGATATAAACGGGTAGACCATTTGGTAATTCGCCTAGCTTAACCACTTCCGTAGACGATCTTATCGGGGTTCCTACCGCTTCTTCCGTAACACCAAGCTGATGAAGTACATCGATTTGTCCTTCTGCTGTAGCCCCGCCATGGCTGCCCATTGCAGGGACAATAAATGGTTTCCCTCCCGCTTCCTTAATAGCAGCTGCAGTTTCCCTTACGAGGATAGGCAGATCAGCGACGCCTCTGCTGCCTACTGCAATTGCCACATTGTCATCAATTGATATTCTTGATAAGACACCTGCTTTCTTTATTGCCTTTTGCACCTCACTCGCAACATCTGCGAGTTGAGGTGCATGGAATTTTTGCTTTACTCTCACCATTTTAGGTAATTGGACCTCTCGTAAAAGTTCCGAAATAATATCCAACTTTGCTCCCCCTTACTAAATCCCAAGCTTGATTAATTACCACGTACTTTTTCTACTTCTTCCATCATTTCTTCAACAAGATCTGCTCCAAATTCTTCAGTAAACTTATCTGTCACTGGTTGAATGATTTCCTTCATTTTTTCTGTTTCTTCGGCAGAAACTTCGTTAATTTTCATTCCTTCCTCTTCTAAATATTTAAGTGCTTTTTCATTCTCTTCTCGATTAAGCTTACGTTGGTATTCTCCAGCTTCTTGAGCAGCTTCCCTCATGATTTCTTGTTCTTCTTCTGACAAGTCATCCCAAAACTTTTTGCTAACAAGAAAAACAAATGGAGTATATACATGCTTCGTTAGACTTAAGTAATCCTGTACTTCATCATATTTTTGGGTTTGGATTGTTATTAATGGGTTCTCTTGACCATCAACAGTACCTGATTCCAATGCTGTAAATACCTCAGAAAATGCCATAGGAGATGGATTTGCTCCTAACTTAGAAAAGGCATCTAAGTGGACTTGATTTTGCATTGTACGAATTTTAAGTCCCTTAAAATCTTCAGCCGTTTCAACAGGATGTTTGCTATTTGTTAAATTTCGGAAGCCATTTTCCCAGTAACCAAGACCTATTAAGTCGTGCTCAGGTAATTTATCCAATAATTTCTGTCCAACTGCTCCATCTAAAACAGCGTAAGCTTCTTCTTCACTTTGAAAAACAAACGGGAAGTCATAAATACCATACTCTTTAATCATCCCTACTAATGGAGAGGTTGATGGGACCGTTACTTCCTGTAAACCTCCTTGGAGTGCTTCTGTCATTTTTAGATCATCTCCAAGAGTGGCATCAAAAAAGTTTTGTACTTTCATTTTCCCGCCACTTTTTTCCTCTAGAAGTTCTGCAAATTTCACCATGCCCTGCCCTTGAGTGTGTGTTTCACTATTTCCGATTCCAGCTTTAATCGTTCTTTCTTGTATACCGCCTTCAGAAGTTGCAGCACTTTCACTCTGAGTTGCACCGCTACAGGCACTTAGCAGCAAGATACCCGGAAGGATAAATCCAATAGTAAAAAGTTTCAGCCATTTTTTCATCTCATTTCCCCCATTTTCATATTAATTTTTAAGTTTAGTTACAATATTCAGATTATAATCTTTGTTTTTAATTAGTGAACCACTCAAGCGGAACTAATACCAAGGAAGGGAAAATGATTAACAAGATTAGTATGATCACTTGGACAAGTAAGAATGGCCAAATCCCTTTCATGATATCTTCCATACTGATTTTACTTATACCACACATGACATTTAGAACTGTACCAACGGGAGGTGTAAGTAAACCGATTGCGTTATTTAGAATAAAAAGAACTCCAAAGTAAACAGGGTCAATACCTGCTGCAACAACAAGCGGCATTAATACAGGCGTTAGAATTAGTATTGTCGGCGTCATATCCATTGCTGTACCAACCACAATGACTAATAAGTTAATCATGATTAATAGTAGGAACGGGTTATCCAGGAACGGTTCCAATAAGCTGATGACTGTTGCCGGTAGATTAGCTACCGTAATAAGCCAAGATGAAACAAGTGCTGCAGCTACTAAAAACATAACGACGCTTGTCATTTTTCCTGCATGTACCAAAGCATCAAACAATTCACTTACTTTCATTTCACGGTAGATTACTAGACCAACAAATAATGCATATACAGCAGCAACTACTGCTGCCTCTGTTGGTGTAAAAAAGCCAAATCTCAATCCTCCAATAATAATAGCTGGAAGAAAAAGTGCCCATATACCATTACGAAGTGACATAAAGATTTCTTTTGCAGAAGCACGGGGTTGTACTGCTACGTTATCTTTACGAGCTACTATAGCCCATGTAATTGTCAATCCTACAGCCAGCATAAGACCAGGCACGATTCCGGCCATAAATAGCTTTGTAATCGAAACACCACTTGCAACACCAAAAATGATAAATCCAATACTTGGTGGGATAATTGGAGCAATAATTCCACCTGCTGCAATTAGTCCGCTTGAACGATTTTTATCATAACCAGCCTTTACCATCATCGGAATTAGGATAGCGCCAAGAGCAGCTGTATCAGCAACTGCGGATCCAGATAAACTTGCAAAAAGTACGGCCGCAATAATTGCAACATAACCAAGGCCACCCCTGATATGACCAACCATTGTCATCGCCATTTCAACAATCCGCTTTGACAATCCCCCGCGGTTCATTGCTTCACCAGCTAACATAAAGAATGGAATCGCCATTAGAGGGAAATTATCAGCACCACTGATTAGGTTTTGAGCGATGATTTGACTGTCAAAAATACCAAGGAAATACATCAAAACGACACTACTTACGAGTAAGGCAAAAGCAATAGGAATTCCAAGTCCCATAGCACCGAGTAAGGATCCGACAAAAATTCCAATCATCCTTGTTTTTCCTCCTTCTTATCCATATAAACTTCAGCGTTGTCTGCATTGCTATGGAGAGCAATTAACTCTTCGGATTCACTAATTTGAACCAAATCTTCATCTTTTATTTTGTTAAAGATGATTCGATATAAATTATTGATAATGATTAACCCCATCGATATACTTACAAGAATGCCAGTACCATGTACAAAAGCTAATGGCATCCCAGTAGCAGGTGCAGTGCTATCCATATTAATCAATGTCATCTTCCAGCTCCCATCCAAGATAAGGATAAGGACAAATAACATCAATAAATCTCCTATGATAAGCACCACTTTTTTCGCCTTGGCAGGAAGACGTTTGATAAGCATATCTACCCCTAAATGTTCTTTGTTATTGAAAGCGCCGATAGCACCTAGAAATGTTAGCCATATAAACAAATAACGAGACATTTCTTCAGACCAGGTAATCCCTGAATTAAGGAAATAACGGAGAACTACATTCCCAAAAACGAGAACGACCATGATCGCTAGAGCTGCAGCCATAAAAATGTTCAACGTCTTTTCCAATAACATCGATAGTTTATTCATCTAATCTCTCCCTTCCCTTTAAAGAGCCTTTATTTATTCCGCTTTAATTTTTTCAACTAGTTCCTCTGCCCAATCATTCTCAGCAAATATTTCATCATAAACAGATTGACTCGCATTTATCATATCTTCTGTAAATCCTTCATCAGGCGTTGTAAATTTGATTCCATTGTCCTCAAGGTATGTTTTGTCTTCTTCATAGCTCTTTTCTAGTAAATCAAATTCGTATGCTGCTGCCTCTTCCGCGGCCTTTTGAATAATTTGCTGCTGCTCTTCTGTTAAACTGTTAAAGAACTCGCTGTTGATGATATAAATATTAGGACTGAACATGTGTTTTGATTCTAAAACATCGCTTTGAACTTCGTAATATCCAGAATTTCTCAATGTTGCAACTGGGTTATCCTGTGCATCCACCACTTTTTGTTCAAGTGCAGTAAAAATTTCAGAAATAGGCAGTGGATTGACATTTGTACCAAGTGCCTCACCTAACTTTATGTAGTTTGGAATGTTAGGCATTCTTAGTCGTAATCCCTCAAAATCTTCCATACTTTCTATTGTGCGATTACTTGAAATCATTCTAAATCCATTCGCACTCCAAGCGAGTGGTGTAACCCCATGTTTCGTATCTAAATCTGCTGTTATTTCCTCGCCAATAGGTCCATTCAAAACCTTTTTGACATGTTCAAAATCTCTAAACAAGAAAGGCCATTCAGGAACACTCATTTTTGGAATATCTGCTTGCATGATTAACCCTGGAATTCCCATTTCAATTGTTCCATTTCTAACACCGTCATAAAATTCTTTTTCTGCACCTAATGTACTGTTTGCATAGATTTCTACTTCTAATTCACCATTGGTTTCTTCTTCAACTATTTTTTTAAATTTTTCCTTTAAAGCAATATTTTGCGGGTGATTATCAGCAAAATAGTGTGCAACTTTAATCGTTTTCTTTTCAGATTCAGATCCGTTAGATGTTGTTCCTGCACTACTACAGCCTGCAAGAAAGATTGCACCTGCCAACGTGATACTTGCAGCAATTTTAAAGATTTTCCTTTTTTTCATAAAGACCCTCCTTTTTTGTTGTAAGCGTTATCATGGTGTCAAATAAAAAACTTCTTCCCATTCTTCTTATGGAATCACGTCACAGTTTTATAATGTAAAACTCTGTTTTTATAAATGAATAAAAAATAAATTTCAATTAAACATTTATAATGTTGCTGTGCTGTGTAATACCATTGAAGTCTATTACTAAGAAGAAGTTTGTTTTATAATGTAAAACTTGATTTTCAAATTTCTTAAGTTGATTATATTCTGCCTATTTATCTTTGTCAATTACTTTTTTGAATAATTTAATAATTCTAATGAATAAAAATATGCATAAGGAATACTGGGTTGTATTAAATGATTTTTTATCTCGAATTGAAATACACCACGCCAAAGTATTTTGCTAATTATAATACAGAAGTGCATTTTATTTTAGAAGAATAATTATAACCCGAATACTCAAAGCTCCACATGGCGGATTAGTTATTCGGTATGGAAATATCGTAGCAGTTCATTCCCTAGTAAAGCAGAACTTTGATAATCTAGGTGTCACAGTCGTACATATCTTTCGGTGTGCGAACGAAAAAATTGTAGTTGTGGGATGCAGGACAAGCGGTTTCAAGCGTTTCGGCTAATGGGAAAGGGAGATTTTAGAATTTATACCATAAATCGAGTAGGAGGGAGTGGTTAAAACTCACGACCGCTCTCACCACCGTACGTACGGGTCCGTATACGGCCGTTCAATCAAGAGATATATGACGCAAGAACTCATAACGTTCTTGTAGACTTTTAAGCCCTTGATCACTCCAATAGGAGTTTCCAAGGGTTTTATGTAATATAGGACTGCTTGAAATAAGCCAGTAACCTTTTCGGCTATTTCCCCGTTCATAGGCTTTCCACTCAGGAACTCCTCGCATTTTAATACGTGAGAACTGGATCAACTAATGGGGAATAACGTGGTAACTAATAGGCTTTAGGATGATTTTTTCATCATTTAAATATGTGACTATTTAAAAACCACCTAAAAACCCCTACTTATATGAATACATTACAAGTAAGGGTTTTATTTGACTTCGACTTCTGATTCTAATGGGAGTTCCGTTTTCAACACGTCCTTTTCTTAAATATCCAACTTACTATACTCATTGATTTGTTCTTCTGTTAATTGTCCTATAAAGTGATAAAAGCTAACTGACTGCATTCCATATCTTTCACAAATCGACAAGTAACCACGGTATGCTGCAACACAGATATTTTCCATTATTTTACCCTCCCTTCTGTTGTATAACAGTATTATATTATGATTGTAATATATAACAGTTTCATGTTTTTGTCAATAACCATACGATAAAAGATTCAAATAATTACTACAGGATAAGGAATGTCATAAGCTATTTAATTGAATCACTTTTGGTTTATCAGAAATGATGGACAAGATAATCTGTTGTAAAACACAAGGGCGCTTCTAATGATTCGCCAAATTAGAAGCAGAAGATTCCTTCCAATAGTACGAATGACCATCATATTTACGCTCAGAACGATGCCATCCTGCTTATTAGGCTAAGGCCTCTTTGTTTCTTGCCTCCTGTTTTAGAATCGTGAAAAATAGGGTCAGTCCCCTGCTTCTCTATCACTTTAGTTAAGTGGGGGACTGACCCTTTTTTCTTTAAATTATTCTCAATAAGAAAGTCCAAAATTATATTGATACCTATTCCCTGCTTTATCCTGATACGGATAGGAGGGATCCTCATCATATCCTGGTACATCACCGGCTTCATTGTTCACTGCTTCCTGATTTGCAGGGATGGTGATAGGGAGTTTTCCAACAGGATTATATTTTCCACGGATCATATCTACAACTGCCTCAGCCTTTGTACCAAACGTTCCTATGACAGCTCCTGCGTTCGGTTCGATCGTATTAATAAGCCATGGGTTGGAAAAATTAATAGCCGTTATCGTCGGAACCGTCTTTTGAATTTCCACAATTCGATTTACTTGATCCACACCCGTTTCCGGACCAATCACAACCGTTGGGTTATTGGCAAATAAATCTTGGAAGGGTTGAACCCAAACAAAGGCATGTGTAGCATCTGCTAAATTATCTACAATGGTAATAGAATTATCGTGATTTCTTATTTTTTGCTTTAATTCCTCGGTCTTTTGTCCATTTTCTCCTCCAGGGAACATCTCCACATAAAGACGAACTTCTGCCATATTTTCATCCCTTAATGGCAATAGATTATTATCATTTCGCATCAGAACAATCGACCTGCGATGCGCATCATCTGCCACCTTTTGGGATTCGGGATTATCGGCAATTGCTAATGCTTGGTCAGAATCCACATATGGGTTTTCAAAAAGCCCTAATTTCATCATTTCTGTTAGTAAATAGGTGGCTGAACGATTAATTTGTTCTTCTCCCACCAAACCTTGATTGACAGCGTTTAAGATTGGTTCTGGATTTGGTACCCCGGAGAAAATATTGGTTCCCGCATTGATTGCTTTTGCAAATCGCTGTTCTACCGGTAAATCCTCTGCGCCCCACGCTCGATCAATCACCGCGCTTGTATCGGAATTAACATAGCCTAAGAATTTCAGTTCATCTCGCAAATATCCATTAATAAATGGCTCATTTAGTGCAAAAGCAACTTCTTCAAACTGCTGATTTTCACTAAAATGTGGCAATCCTTGTTCTGCGCTTTCGTTACTTGGATAGGCATAATAAGGCATAATGGAAGTTGTCTCTGCTTCAATGGCTGCCTTAAACGGCGGAATATGATACTTTAACAAGCTGCCAGGCGTTGGATAAATATTATATTGCCCTTCTTTAAAATGAGGGTCCCTCCCCTCTGCACGCGCTCCCCCACCGGGGAAATGTCTCGTAGTCATGGAGACACTATTTTTATTTAATACGTCACCTTGAAACCCTTTAATAACATTAAAGATCATAGCAGAGATAAGTTCTGGATTCTCGCCGAATGTTTCTTGATTTCTTGCCCATAAAGGGTCTGTTGCAACATCCGCAGAATAGCCGTACATCTTATGGATTCCTGCTGCTCTCCATTCTTTTGCAGCAATTTCACCAAATCTTCTTACCAAGCCCGAATCACGAGTGGCCGCTAAACCTAACGTATCTGGCCAATGAGAAAACTGTCCTGCCTCTTCAATAACTGGGATAGTTAAAGGATGATTTCTTGGATTTGAAATAACTACAGCAGGAATTCCTAATCTTGATGCCTCAGCCGCTTCTTGTAATTGATTGGTATGGTTGGCGATAACATCGGCACTCGGCATTTCCCGATAAATAAAATAGCGAGTATGCTGGTCAAGAAACTTGTTGGGGAAAACGACCTTACTATCCTGAATTTCTGGAAATTCGTTTATCGTCAGTAATCCTACCTTTTCTTCTAATGTCATCTGAGACAATAAATTCTCCACTCGATTTTCGGTAGGCAACTCCCAATTTTCGTATGGATCAAGCTTGCCATTATTATTTAAATCGCGATATCTTTTCCCTTCAATAGTTAAGATAGCCTTCGTTCTTGTTTCAACTTCTACATTATTCTGCGCCTGTACCTCTAGCAGCTCCATTGGGAATGCTAAAACAAACACCAACATACATAAAACGGTGTTCCTTATGTAACGTGTATGCATCTTCTTCACTCCAATTATAGTTGGTAGATTATTCTTCATTAATATCCCTTTTTAGGATCATATTATCCAAATGCATTGGAGGATTTTATGGATGTTGAAAGAAAGCTTCAGTAACTACGTTTCCAAGGAGCGATCTGTTAGAACAAGGTTTTCATCAAGACGATCGGTTTTTATTTAGTAAATATATTTTTGGATATATTCTGCTTAGATTGTAGTATATAGGGAAACAAAAGGAACTGAGGAGAATTGCTAATGAATATTCGTACTTTAAATGAGTCTGATGCCCCTTTGTATCAAGAATTACGATTAAGTGCATTAAAAATCAATCCAGAAGCATTTGGTTCAACATATGAAAGAGAAGTTAAATTCTCAATAGAAACAGTTGGGCAGAGATTAAAACCAGTTAAAGACAAATTTGTTTTAGGTGCTTTTGATGATAGTGGTTCGTTAGTTGGAATCGTTACTTTTATGCGTGAAAGCAGCCTTAAAATGAATCATAAAGGGAATATTTTCGGGATGTATGTAGCACCAGAAGGTCGAGGACGTGGTTTAGGAAAATCACTAATGATGGAACTTATAGGGAAGGTAAAAAACTTCGATGGCTTGGAACAAATAAACTTAACAGTTGTATCTGAAAATGAGTCGGCAAAGAAGCTATACAAGTCCTTAGGATTCGAGGTCTATGGTGTAGAAAGAAAGGCCCTTAAATTTAATGGTCAGTATTTTGACGAGGATTTAATGGTTCTAAATATATATTGAGCTAACTGGTGGAAAAGTAAAACAAGGCAATCATTAATACGATTGCCTTTGTTTTTAAAAAAATATTTTTTGAATATTATGTTATTATAAGGTGAAGTTATTTAATTAACGGGGCAGAATAGTTAAATAAGATCAAATATGGTGAGAAATATTTGACTTGACCATAAAGGAGGAACAATGAATATGTCCACATCTGTACCGGAGTTTTTCATTACCCGCACCCTGAATGCCCGCCAAGAACTCGTGTGGCGCGCGTGGACCGTGGAGAAGGAACTAGCCAGCTGGTTGCCTTCGACCCCCCTGGAGACCATCTCCTTCGACGTTCGCAAAGGCGGACGCTACCGCTACACGATGGTCAACATCAAGACCGGCGAGGAGTATCCTACCGGAGGTGTGTTTCTCGACGTCGTACCATTTGAACGGCTTGTTTTCACCTGGGGCTACCCCGATGATCCCATCGAGAAATCCCCTGTCGTGACCCTAACCCTCACCGCACACGGCGACAGCACCGAGATGATTTTTCATCTGCGCGGATTCGCCGGTCACCCTGGCGATCAGTACGTGTACGACGGCTGGTCTGACGCGCTCGACAAGATTATGAAAAAATATACTTAAACAAACGGGTAGCATTTCTTCAACAAGCATTGCTGCTTTTTATTGAAGTAACGAGGCAGGTTAGTGTAATAAGCTGATTTTTTGGCCGGTAAAAAGGAAGTTACTACAGAGGAACAAAAATTCAAAATTAGTAGATAAAAGGATTCTAAAGAAACCTAAACTGTTTATTTTCATTTTAGATGTATAAACGTTAAAAAATAAAAAAACGCCAATCATTTGAAGCTAAAGAGATTGGCGTTTTTTTCGTTTTAATGCTCATTATATTAGTTGCTATCTTAAGCAAGGTATTACAGTAAGATTTGTCCCTGTAAATTTAAATAGTAATTGCTTTCATGTACATACGAGTTCCTATTTTAGCTAATTCATCTTCACTCATATTACTTTTTTCCATAAGCTGTCGCGAACTGATTGTAGGAATGATACTAAAAAATAACTTATAAAGAAGGATGGAAGGAATCGACGAATCTAATAGACCCTCTGATTGTCCTTCATTAAGTAAGGGCATTAGATGATTCGATAATGTATCTTGAACATTCTCAATCTCCTCTTGCTTACTTTTCAGGAAAATAGGAAGTTCTCCTAAAACGGAGATAACGCTAAGAGAAAGTGCCGATTCTTTTTGCAGAAACTTTAAGATACTCATATATATAATGGATTCTATTTTTTCAAGAAGTGGGCGATCAGACACTATCACTTGGTCAATGTTATGAAGGAAATCAGGTAGGTCACGGAAAAATAGGCAAAAAACGATATCTTCCTTTGATTTAAAGTGCCTGTAAATTGTAACTTTACTAATTCCTACGCGAGATGCTATTTCATCCATAGACATATCATGAAATCCTTTTTCCTGAAGTATTTCCTCTGTAACTTGAAGAATATAATTTTCACGGTTTAGTTGGATTTGTTTTCTAGAAAATGGCCCCGTCATAAACTCATTCCTTACAATTATTTTTTAAGAAGAGTAGTAATAATCAACTTTTTTATTCCGTTTAAAAATGTACGACCAGTACAATTTTGTTTTTATCTTACATTACTACACTTTAAATTAAATATCAATACCCTTTACTACTATAGAACTAGTAATCAAAGTTATGAAGTAATTTTTAATGATTTTTATTCGTTCATCGTTAGATTATTTGATTTTTTTTTATATCCAGCTTTAATATGGGTACATAAGTGAACTCGTAGTACACTTATTTACATTATGTATAAGGAGGGGCTTAATTGATGTAACTTTGAGAGTTATTTTACATTGTTAATAAAATAGAACCTAATTTCTTAATTTTCTAAATGAAAAATTAGGCTTATTAAAAGTAATTATTACAGGAGGATTTAATATGAATGAAAATAATGATACTAATAAAAAGAAATTAATGGATCAATTTATTAGCATACTTGGTGAAGATGCTGTTCTTGGTGAGGAAGAACAAATTGAAGAATTTAAAGATCCATATGGACCAAATGACTCGGATAAATATCAACCCTTATTGGTTGTTCAGCCTAGTACTGTTGAGGAAGTTCAGGATATTGTCAAGTTGGCTAATGAGTTGGATATTCATTTATGGAGTTCAGGTCAAGGCCGTAACTTTGGGTACGGTGGGTCATCTCCAGTAGTCAGTGGGTCCGTTATTGTCAACTTTAGACGGATGAATAAGATTTTAGAAATTAATGAAGAAGATGGATATGCTTTAGTGGAACCTGGAGTTAGTTTTGATCAATTATATAAAGAAATTCAATCTAAAGGATACAAACTCATGATGTCAGTCCCTGATTTAGGATGGGGAAGTATCGTTGGTAACTCCTCTCAACATGGTTATGGCTATACCATTAATGGGGAACATGCTAAAGCGATTAATGGAATGGAAGTGGTCTTAGCAAACGGAGAAGTATTACGTACGGGTCAAGGAGCTAAGGCAGACAGTAAAATGTGGCAAAGACATGACCGTGGTTTTGGTCCTCATCTAGATGATTTATTTAAACAATCAAACTTTGGAATTATCACAAAAATGGGAGTTAGGTTAGAACCTCAACCAGAAAAAATTACAGCAGGTTATATTTATTATGACGGTAAAGATATTGAAAAAGTAGTTGATGTCATTAAGCCTTTAGTTATGGATAAAACTATCCAAGGTGTACCACTTCTTTATTCAAATCTCATAATTGGAGAAGTTGGAGATAATCGTAAAGATTTATTCCAAAAAGCTGAAGATGGCGGTATGAGAATGCCTGCTCGCTGGGTCTTTAGAATTCAGTTCTATGGTCAAGAAAACATGGTAAATGCCAGAGTTGAGAATGTCAAAAAAGCTTTTGAAAACTTACCTGAAGTTAAAATCGAAGTTGAAACCTATGTTGGTAATGTGAAAAAAGAGGATGTTAAACCTGAACATCTTGTGCCTGCTGGTATCCCAAATATGCTAATGTTAGAACAAGTTAAAAACAGCTTTGGAGACAGTGTAGGGCACATTGAGTTTGCGCCGGTCATTCCATTCGATGGCAAAGAACTCCTGGAAGTTGAAGAAGTAGTTCAGAATGTTCTTGAAGAGTATGGATTATTTGGTATGACTGGTACAGCCATGCATACGCGCAGCTTGGTGCCGATTACAATGATATACTTCGATACTAATGATCCAAATCAAGTGAAAGCAGGATACGAAGCAGCTAAGCGGTTGGTTAAAGAAGTCGGAGAATTAGGGTATACAGAATATCGTGCTCATGTTTCACTCATGGATGACATCGCTAAAGAATTGGACTTTAATGACCATGCCTTGCATAAATTCTATACAAAAATAAAGGATGCTCTCGATCCGAAAGGGATACTTTCCCCTGGAAGTCATGGAATTTGGCCTTCTAACTTTAAGGACGGTGAAGATCAGTAGGTGAAAAACATCAGAAATGATTGTAATGAACCATATTTTGAAGACGAAAAAGAGAGAGTAAGGTAGATATTGTAAAACGTAAATGAGATACGTCTAAATACAAATTACAAATTCTGTAGACATTTTGAAAGAATAATTGTTTTAGAGAAAATTTGATTTAAGGAGGAATAAATATATGTCAACTACGAGGAAATCCATTTACAAGGGAGATTCCCTAAACTTAACCATGCCGGATTATGACAAACCTTCAGGTCAGGCTGTACCTTATGGAACAGACGTTAAAAATGTCTATTTTGATGGTTATCCACAAATTGAAAAAGAGAAAATGTCTCAACCAATTTATGATGTCAAAATAGAAAAAAACGTTAAGGTGCCAATGCGAGACGGGCAAGAGATTGTAGTAGATATTTATCGACCTGATATTGAGGAGGATAAGGAATTCCCTGTGTTATTATCTTGGGGTCTTTGGGGGAAAGATGCCCAACAGGCCGTAGCTTGGAATGCTGATAAATTACAATCTTATTATAACAGTCCATTTTGGGATGGAGTGATGGAAGCAGGCCATTCTGAATATTTAGTTGCTAGAGGATACATTCATGTAATTGCAGATCCAAAAGGAATTGGAAATTCAGACGGTACTATGCCAGATTTTGAATCTGTCCATAATCCAGATGATATCCATGACACAATCGAATGGATAGCCGATCAATCTTGGTCTAATGGAAAAGTTGGAATGCTAGGTCCATCTTCTTATTCTGTTTCTCAGGCAAGTATTGCGGAGAATGACCCACCTGAATCACTAATCGCTATTCATCCAGATGAGCAAATCTACTTTAATGGCCCTCATTTCCATGGTATGTTTGACACTCTACCATATCATATAGAATCTGGTCGACATGGAAATGACAGTACGTTTCCAAGGCCAAATCGACCGTATGAAGTAAAATCTCCTAAGATGTTTGATTTGCCGAAAGAGGAATTGAACCAAAGACTACAAGAAGCATTGGATCATCCAGATATTAAATATAATTCGAAATGGTACTCTTTTCTTAAGTATCCATATAAAGACCCTTCAACTTTTGACAGATTATTGAACTCATTTCATCCAGAATCTGTAGAAAGCAAGGCTCATCGTATAAACATTCCTATTTATTTAGGGACATCATGGGGTAATAGACTTTATATATGGGGTGCTTTCCATGTTTTAGATAAAGCTAGTACACCACAGGAACAAAAGAAAATGATTATGTATCCTCCTGGTTTCCCTCCAAGACCGAATGTTCTATATCACGATGAGATTGTAAGGTGGTATGACTATTGGCTTAAAGGCATTGATAATGGAATTATGGACGAACCTCCAATCAAAATGTTTGTGATGGGAATTAATAAATGGAGGTTTGAGAATGAATGGCCACTAAGAAGGACAGAATATACTAAATTTTACTTACATCCAGAAGGTAAACTTTCAACAGAAGAAGTAGAAGGCAGCCCTGAACCGGACACGCTTACTCAGCCGGCTCCCTATGAAGATCCGACTGTCTATTGCTTAAGATATCTAACACCTCCTATGGAGCAAGATTCAGAGGTAACCGGGCCGGTCGCTATTCATTTTGAAGCATCTATTGACACAGATGACACAAACTGGATGATTGACCTTGTTGATGTAGATCCAGATGGAAATAGACAATTGCTTAGTCAAGGGTACTTAAAAGCACAATTTAGAGCTTTAGACGAAGAGAATTCAAAACCTTGGCAACCAATTCATCCACGTCAAGAACCTGAACCTGTTACACCTGGAGAAGTTACTGAGTATTCTATCGAAATGATGCCAACTGCCAACGTCTTTAAAAAAGGACACTCAATTGAAGTGATTATTAGAAATCAAGATGACGTATTGAGTAGATTAGGAACTTGGGGATATTATATGTTACCATTCATGAAAACTGTAACACATAAGATTCATTTCGGTAACTCTCACATCCTTTTACCAATTATCCCTAAAGAAAAGTGATATAAATTCATCTCTGGTTACCGATTCCATTTCTTAGCTGTTAACCAGCTAGGAAATGGAATTTTTGATGCATAGGAAAGTATCATATTCTATGCCTTAAACACTTAGGTACCAAGTATTTGAGATGATAAATAAGAGCTATAAGTCGCCTATTAGGTTTTTAAATCAATGTATTGTATTAAACAATAAATGAAAAAAAGTAAGCACTATAATATGAAAAGTTCAAATTGATGAACCCATAGAAACTCTCAGTTTAGGTGAAATGTGGAAAGGGTATCATTTGGAAAATGATCTTTGAGTGGGATTGTTAAGTTATAGGCAAGGCAATTAAATTTTCCTATTATAGCCGGAGTTCTCAAAAAGAGTTTATCTTGAGCACTTAAAGAGTTGTTGTTTGTAAAAAAAACATGAATATAGGTGGTACCGCGGAAATCCCATCCTTAATTTATAACCATAAGCGGTTATGATTAAGGTTGGGATTTTTTATTTCCATTGATTCGTAGATTAAATATAAATAGAATTTCACAATTAAAATTCATAATAAAATGGCTCTTTTGTTAAACTAAGTCATTCTACATACTTTTACATTCTAGATTTAGTACTTATTCCAACTTTTAGTAAACATGATTCTAGCAATTATATTGTTTTAACTAGCTGCAGTTCCCCCATCAACAACTATATATTCCCCATTAATATAAGAGGATTTATCTGAAGCTAGAAAAATAATTGCTTGAGAGATTTCTTTTGAATTGGCAAATCGGCCGATTGGTGAGGTTGATCCTACTGCTTCTAATTCCTCTTCACTCAAATTTTCTTCTAATAATGGTGTAAGAACTGTCCCAGGACAAATAGCATTTATTTTTATATTTTTATTTGCATATTCTACTGCACCAGCTCTTGTTAATCCAATTACGCCGTGTTTTGCGGCTGTATAAGCAGCGTTAGGTGTAACATCATCGTGTCTTAGTCCAGCAACAGAAGAAATATTTATTATTGAACCCCCATTGTTATCGATCATATGAGGAATAAGAGCTTTCATACCTAAAAATACTCCATTTAAATCTACATCAATAGTAGTCTTATAATCAGCAATTGATAAATCATTAATTTTTTTATGTGGACCACCGACTCCTGCATTATTTACCAAAATATCTATTGATCCAAAAGTTTCCCTAGCTTTGATTATTATATTTTCCCAATCATCAAAATTAGTTACATCGTGTTTTACGAAAATAGTATTATCCCCTATATCTTCAGAAACTTTTTCGCCTAATTCTTCATTTAAATCAGAAATAATCACTTTAGCTCCCTCATTTACGAGTTCTCTAACATGAATTTCACCCATTCCTCTTGATCCACCTGTAACCACAGCCACTTTGCCATCTAAAATTCCCATCATATCATCCCTTCTTTATATATTTAATTGATTAATTATTAATTACAATTAAATGATAGGGCTTACAATATGGGTTGTCAATTAATTTGTCCGAGCAATAAGCAATAGTTACTCTTCAGCTATCGGGGGCTTTAACACAACAACAAGATCCTCACTATGGCGCTCTTTTTTGATTAAAGGGCAGGTTAGTTCAATGTAAAAGGAATTACTAATTGATACATAGAATTTAAAATACAGTAAGGAATACCTTTTTGTCTGCTGAGTTAACTTTGATGACAGTAGGAAGTTACTTTATCATTTAGTTAGAATACAAGAATTGGAGGTAAAAAAATGGATTCGGGAATAAAATTAAGTCACTATGGTGAAGAACGAGATATTAATTTAAATGAAGATGAAACCCAAGCAGTTAAATTAATATTTGAGATGTTAGAAGACACTGTTATTAATATCGACAAACTTGAAGTTACTAGAAAGAGTGACAGCTATGCGACTATAGTTTTGCGTGGGAATGATTGGGATTTTGATTTTGTAAGATTCAAGTTTACAGATAGAACTAAATGGATAGCTTTAAATCTTTCAAAGACTGACCGTGCAGCTTATAAAGATAATCCACTCTTTGAAGCTCAGAAAAAGAAAACTCAGATACAATGGAAATCTGCATTACAAAGTATAGAAGATTTACCAAAGTATAAAAATTTAATGGTCAACTCATATAGTGAGTGTATAAATCGAGAAAAAAACAATTTCCAATAACTGCCTTTCGTAAAGGCTATCATCAAAAAGACGAAGGCTATTTTTGGCTCTGTTAAATTATTAAAATTTGTGTATAGGCCTTATTCAACTAACGGGTGCGTTAATTCTAGAAGGATTAACGCTATTTTATGTAGAAGTCAGTGTACTCAAGGGGCAGTTTACTTGAAGATGGACATTTTCGTCGAACTGTTTATTAAGCAGTTTTACTTTCTTTTCTCATTAACTGTTCAATCAGTCTCTGTTAATTAACAAATGCCTGAGTTACTTCATACAATATTCAATAAAATGGAGTTGATCTTCATGGCGAGACGGATTGACGTATCTACATCAAAGCATCAATTAAAACTTTTTGATGGTAATAGGCTTATAAAAGCTTACCCAATTGCAGTTGGGAAAATATTGTCACCAACACCTTCTGGGACATACACGATTATCAATAAACAACTCCATCCACCCGCACGATTTGGAGTGCTTTGGATGGGATTGTCAAAACCTCATTACGGTATACACGGAACAAATAACCCAGCTTCAATCGGTAGGAATGTCTCACATGGATGTATTAGAATGTTTAATCATGATGTTCTAGAATTATCATCTAGAGTTCCAATTGGAACTAGTGTTTCTATTCATAAATAACTCTGTTAATCTCGCCCCCTTTACTGCATACTTTAGGTTTACTGCGTAATAAAAAAGCAGTTCAGCCAAAGATTCTAGATTGCTCCGTTCAACAATCGGGCCAGATTGTGGAGAAGAAATGAATGCTAATCAAGTTATTGAAGTAATCATGCAGATTAGATTTTCTATGTTCCCGTTATTAGCGAAAACGGCTTCCAGATTAGATGGATGCCGTTTTTTTCATTTATTATAATAAATTTTGTAACTGCTTCTCTAATAAGGGAGTAATTGAATTAATTTTAAAACACTTTCCGCTGATAAATAAGTTGGCTGACCATCCAGGAGGTTAGATAAAGAATAATAGAAATAGCTGCGCCACTAAGGTAAAGTGTTGTTGTAGATAAGCTTGTAAGAAAATCAGTAATAGTGGTAAGATGTTCTGTCAGCAATCGGAATAGGGGCGGCAGAACACCTGCTAGAAGGATCATTCCGAATATAACCACTACACCTATATAACCGGGTTTTAATACATAAAATAAAGGAAAAGCAAATGCTGAAAAGACGAAGAATAGTCCCATTGCGATGGTTATATCCCTTATCATAAAGCCAAAATTAAATAGATATAGAATGACACTAGCTACCCCTATTCCTAAAATCATGTATGCAATCGCACCGATGTATTTGGCGGAAACAATCTCTTTTCTCGTATATGGCAAAGAATTAAGAAGGATATTAGATTCTACCTGTTCATCATAAATATATCCATTCAAAGGTATGTACGTGCTGGCCAACAAAAATATAAAGGCTGGACTCATATGATCACCAAAAATGGCAAAGAAGATAATAAACGGAATAAAAAGCAGTATCTGTGTTTTTTGTATAACGAAATCTTTTTTTATCAAGTTAAACATATTGTCGGCTAGCTCCTTTCGTATAAAACATAATATCCTCCAAGGAGGCTTCTTCCATAACCACTTGATCTCCTAATAAGCTTCTTACTTCTTCTGCATTATTTGTTATAGCTTGAAATTCAGTCGAAGAACGTTCCATGCTTATAAAATATTTTTCAATGTCGTGGTTGATTAGATTGGCATTTCCTTTAACTAAGGCATAACGCTCCTGTATATCCCTTATTGACTCGTTGAAAAGAATCTTTCCACTTTGGATGAAGGTAATATTATCTGCGATCCGCTCTAAATCACTGGTTATATGAGTGGAGAAGAAGATAGTTCGTCTTCCATCTTCCATCATTTCTTTTAAAATATCCAACAATTCTCTTCGAAAAACAGGGTCCAAACCAGCTGTCGGTTCATCCATCATAATAAATTCAGCTTCGTGAGATAGAGCCATTGCTAGAGAAGTTTTCATCAGCATTCCTTTAGAAAAGGTTTTAATCGCCTTGTTTAATGGGAGTTCAAACTTCTTGATATAATCATAAAATTTACTGTCGCTCCAATTTTTATAGGCAGGGCCAATGATTTTACGAATATCTTTTAGATTTAAGCTTTCATAAAAGACATTACTATCATAGACAAATCCTATGCGCTCCTTGAGTTCCTTTTCATGATTGGCATAATCCTTTCCAAATACCTTTATTTCGCCCGTATCTGGTTGTAAAAGATTCATCATTAGCTTCATGGTGGTTGATTTCCCTGCTCCATTCGCCCCGACAAAACCAGTTATTTGGCCTTGTTTAACTTGTAAATTAATATTCTCTAAAGAAAAGTCTTTAAAATATTTGTTTACGTTATTAAATTCTACTATGTTTTCTATTTTTCTCACTCCTTATTATCATTTTCAAATTAATTTTGTTTTTTTAGAATTAGGCTTTGAAAAAGTTGTTAACATTTAACTCCTATTGTGCTGTACAGAAACCTCTCCCACTTATATTTTCATAAATAAAAAGGTGTATATCTGTTATATATACATTATATACTCTATTAACAGTATGTACAATAGTGAATTTTAATTCCTTGGTTTTTTAACAAAAAAAGACCCTAATATTTTATTAAAGTCTTTAAAGCATGTTCCTATTTACTACAATTGCATTTACTTATGTAATGGTCTAAATACTGGTAACTAAACTATCTGAGAATCAGTTGATAGAAAAATAGAGGTATTATGGTCAGCTATTGTTATATATTTATATATTTAATTGTTTACCCTGATTCCTGTGTGCAGATTTCATATGGAACATCATTTCATCTAAAGAAGCTTTCTCTATTACAACATGATCATGAAATACTTCTTGTACCTCTTGAATATTTTTTGATAAAGCTTGAAAGACATCTTGGGAGCGTTCTATGTTGATGAAGTGTGTTTCCGTGTCCCGATCAAGTAAATCCGTACTTCCTTTTACTAAGATATATTGTTCCTGCAGCTCATCCAATCGTTGATTAAGAAGGATTTCCCCTTTATTAAATAATACAATATAATCAGCAAAACGTTCCAAATCGCTTGTAGTATGCGTTGAAAAAAATATACTTTTCCCCTCATTTACCATAACTTCTTGAAAAATATCTAATAATTCTCTTCGAAACGTTGGATCTAATCCTGCTGTCGGCTCATCCATAATAATTAAATCTGCATGATGTGATAAAGCAATAGCTATAGAAGCCTTCATTTGCATTCCCTTAGAAAAATGTTTCATAGATTTATTGATAGGTAGCTCAAATTGATTAACATACTTAATAAACAACTTATCATCCCACTGTGTATAAGCCGGAGCAACAATTCTACTAATATCTTTCAAGTTCAGAGATTCATAATATATATTGCTATCGTAGACAAAGCCTATTCGATTTTTAATTTCTTTTTCATGGTTCGCATAGTCCATTCCAAATACTCTTACTTTTCCCTTATCCGGTTTTAATAGATTCATCATTAACTTAATGATAGTTGACTTTCCAGAACCATTTGCACCAATGAATCCAGTTGTGTACCCTTGTTTCATCTGTAAATCTATATCATCAATAGAGAATGTCTGAAATTTTTTAGAAACGCCATGTAACTCAATTACATTTTCCATTCCCATCACTCCTCATACAGCAACTTTAATAAATCTTGTAATTCTTCATAAGATAATTCGATTTCCTTACTGTTGGAGATAACCGCAGTTAATTGCTCTTCAATCACTCGCAGTTTTTTTTCTCGAATCACGTCTAAATTTTGCTCTGCTACAAATGAACCTTTCCCAGCAATTAAGTAGATGAACCCCGCCTTCTCTAACTCTTCATATGCCCGTTTTGTAGTGATAACACTAATTCTTAAATCCTTGGCTAATTGTCTGATGGAAGGCAGAGCTGTTCCTTCTTTTAACTCACCTGAAAATATCTTAGTTTGTATTTGTTTGAAAATCTGCTCATAGATCGGTTCTTTTGAACTGTTAGAAATAATGATTTGCATGCAGATACCTCCTTTTCATCAATATTTGTATCTACTGTACATGGGCATGGAAAACGTTGAAAATATAATTAAAATAAACTTTTATCTTGTAACCAACTTAATTTATATATCAATTCGCGTATTTACTTTATATATTATATATATTCACTATACACTATTCAACTAACTGGTGCTTGTTCGGCCGGGCTTAGGTCGTGTCATATATGATACAGCAACTCGGGTGACCATAGAACTTGAGGAATATATGGATTAATATAACAACAAACGTATTAAGGCAAAATTAAAAGACAAGAGTCCAATACAATACCGAACTCTTGCCCTACAAGCTGCTTACTATAAAAAATTGTCTAACTTTTTGGTTTCACTTCTAAGCGTTTTTAATGCTAATTATATTGTGATTTCTCATGTTATGTTGGATGCTAATTCAGTTGCGTTTTAGGGTTCTATTTGCAATTTTTTTACTCCAAAACAAAATCCTATTTCACAATCACTTCTCCAACCATACCTTCCTGTTGATGGTATCGACATATCAATTGATACGTACCAATCGCTTGCGGTTTTACAGTGATGGTTTTCTCTTCTCCAGGTCGGAGTTCGACATCAATACCAAGCTTTTTCACGGTGAAGGTATGCTCTTTCTGACCTGCATTTTTCAGCAGCAGCCTTGTCGTTTTCCCCTTGGAAATTGTGATTGCGTTGGGATTGAAGTAATCGTCGTTCAACTCGACCACTATTTCATTTTCCGTCTGCATAGGCTCTTCTTCAATATTGGAATTTGCTTGTGCATGAAGTGGGCCTGAGATAGACATCACGATCAGCATCGCAAGTAAAACAGCTAATCCTGTCAACCTATTTTTTATAGACATATGTATCCCTCCTTTCCTCTTCTATTCTTTTCCATTTTTAACAAATTATTAGGATAAAAATTTTTAATACCACAACATAAAATCTTTTAGTGGTATTTAAACTAAAATAGAACCCATTCAGAACTAAAATTCGAAATGGATTCTATACCTTCTATCTATTATTTTTGCTGTATCAACAACAACTTGGCTGGTTGTTTTAAATTCCTCCTGCATGTGAGAGTGTAAATCGAATCGAGCAATACCAGAAGTTTCCATAGTCTTTTTAATAGTACCTTGGGAAAATCGATTACCCAGTATCTGCTCTTTAATTTTTTGAAATGATCCCAAACAGATTCTGAGTTTATCCTTGCCCGGAATATCTCCCTCCATAGTTTAAAAAGGAATGATCCCTAATAAAGCTGCAACAATAATCATAACTAGTGTGGAACCACATGCCCATTTCAAGAACGTGCGCTGCAGGTCACCTAAATCTTCTCCAACCATTCCAACCAAAAGAAGGGTGGATGGAACTAGTGGACTTAATAGATGGACAGGCATCCCAAAGAGTGATGCTCTACCAATATAGACAGGATCAATTCCATATGCAGCACCTGCTTCAGCTAGAATGGGTAGGACACCATAATAAAAGGCATCGTTTGACATAAAGAAAGTAAGTGGAGCACTTAAAATCCCGGTAATGACTGCCATTTGTGAGCCCATTGATACTGGGATGTAATTAATGAGTGCATTTGCCATCGCATCAACCATTTCAGTTCCTGTAAGGATCCCTGTAAATATTCCTGCCGCAAAAACCATAGAAACGACAGATAAAGCATTGTCAGCATAATTTGCTATACGCTCTTTTTGTTCTTTTAAATTTGGGTAATTTACTGTAATTGCAATTGCAAATCCAACCATAAATAAGACCACTGGTGCTAGTAATCCTGAAATTAATGCAATTAATAATATACTGGTCAATGTATAGTTAAAAATAATCAGTTTTGGACGTTTAAGAGCAGCATCTTCTACTGTAGCTGCGTGCTGTGCGATTGTTCTAGTATCAATTTCAGCTACACCAATTCTTTTTCTTTCTTTTCTTCCAAAGATATAGGACATGATCAGAACAAAAACAACTCCTCCAATCATTGCAGGGATAACTGGAGTAAAGACTTCAGACAACTCTAGATTCAAAGAAGCCATTACCCGTGCTGTAGGGCCTCCCCAAGGAAGTAGATTCATAACACCTGATGCCGAAACTGCAATTCCCGCTAATATCAGTGGTTTCATTCCAATTCTCTTGTAAAGCGGAAGCATTGCAGAAATCGTAATCATATAGGTAGTCGTACCATCTCCATCTAATGAAATAAAAAGAGCTAATACGGCAGTTCCTACTGCAATCTTTACAGGGTCTCCTTTTACAACTTTTAGAATGGTATTAATAATTGGGTCAAATACACCAGCATCAATTAAAACTCCAAAGTAAAGGATTGCAAATAAAATCATAATCCCTGTTGGAGCAACACTCTGTATTCCTTCTAGAGCCATAGGTCCAATTTCTAGACCGAAGCCACCAATCACTGCAAATATTACTGGAATAACAATAAGTACAATCATGGCAGCAAGTTTTCCAGTCATAATTAAAATCATAAAAGTAATAATCATTAAAAAACCTAAGACAGCTAACATCTAATTCCTCCCACTGTTATTAATTAAACTTTTTAAAACATTCAATATACTATAAATTCTAATCGATAACCTTTTCTTTGTAAGCGTTTGCAACATATAATATATAAGTTTCTTTGCGACCATTTTGTTCATAATGTTCACGCTTGGAAATAATAGAGATTAGAATCAACAAAAAAAGAAATGTCATAACGGACATTTCTTTTAGGGTCTGAAATATTTTCTTTGTGGTCTGCCTATGGATCCATACACGACCTCAGCTTTACATTCTTTACTCGATATTAAATACTCTAAATAGCGCCTTGCTGTAGTTCTTGAAGCACCAATTTGGTCACTCACTTGTTCCGCAGACAATCCTTCCTTACTTCCGTCAAGTACGTTTCTTACCTTAGTTAAAGTAATCTCATCTATTCCTTTAGGCAGGTCCGCTTCTTTTTCTTTTTCAGTAATAGAAAGTGTATTTCTACTGTAGATAATATCTACCAATTCCTGATTTATTTCTTGTTTATCTTCCATAACACTGATTTTTCTAAGGTATTGTTCAATACTTTCAGAGAATCGTTCCATCTTAACCGGTTTAATTAAGAAAGATTCTACCCCATAATGAAGAGCTTTATTTAGAATATCTTTATCTGTGGATGCTGTTATTACTATTATATCTATATCAGGATGCTCCTTACGAATTTCCGGAAGCAAATCAACACCAGATTTATCAGGCATATAAACATCAAGTAAAAGTAAATCTGGCTTTTCTTTTTTTAAAATCTCCATCGTCTCTTTTGCATTCAACGCTTTCCCTACTACATGAATTTCCTCATATCGTTGTAAAAAATTCTCATGGATGTTAGCTACGCGAAAATCATCTTCTGCAATAACTGTCCTAATGTACACGTTTCTCCCCTCTCTATAACTCTTTTGGAAGATATACTGCGAATACAGTATATTTTGTTCCATTTGTTACTTCAATAATACCCTTGAGTTCTTTAACAGCTCGTTCTACATTTTGCAATCCATACCCTCTTGGCAATTCACCACTTTTTGAGGTAAATCCGCGTTCAAAAAGTTTTTGTACCTCTTGGTCTGTTATCCCTTTTCCATTATCACTTATTTCAAAAATGATATCGTCCCCAAGGTCCGTAGCAAATAATTTTACGATAGGTTCATCTGAACCATATACTGCTTCAAATGCATTATCAATCAGATTGCTAAGAATAATGGTTATTTGAGACATTTGAATATGTTCAGGAAGTTTACCAATATAGCTTTCGGCATCAATTTCGAATTTTATCTTTTTCTCGGACGCTTTTCCTAACTTACCTAATAGGATTGCCTGAACTTTTATATCCTCTATTTGTTCAAAAACAATCCGATTCTGCTCTTTAAGCTCTGCTGTTTCGCTTTGGATCATTGTGAGCGCCTCGTCATACTCTCCTAATTGCAATAAACCTGATAACACATATAGATTATTCGCATACTCATGGGTTTGAGCTCTTAATCCTTCCGAATACTCCTTCATTTCCGATAACGTATTCATCATTTGAACAATTTCTGTCTTATCCCTGAAAGATGCGACGGCACCACTTACCCCTTTATCGCCAAAAATCGGAGTGCAGCTGACTATAATCATTTTATCTTTCCATTGGATTTCCTTATCTATTTCCGGATCCCCGGATTGTAAGACTCTATATATATAATCTGCAGGAAGAAACTCTTCTACTTTGATATTTCTGGCGGATCCCTTAATGTCTAATAACTCCTTTGCCTGCTGGTTCATCGAAGTAATTATTCCGTGGTGATCCGTAGAGAGAATCCCTTCTTTTACAGCGTGTAAAACCGCCCTTTTTTCTTTATAAAGATTCGCAATCTGAAAGGGCTCTAGCCCATATATATCTTTTCGAATACTCTTTGCAAGAAAATAACTGCATAGGATGGATATAATGACAGCGATTACGGAAATATATAGTTCTTTAGAAATATTCTTTACGACAAGTTCTCTTACATCTTCTACTAAAAAACCAACCGAAACAATTCCTATAATCTGTGAATTCTCATTAAATATAGGGGCTTTTCCTCTAATAGAAAGACCTAGTGACCCTTGAGCCTTTGAAATATAATATTCCCCTTCTTGGAATACTCTCTCACTGTCACCGCCAACCATTTGTTTTCCTATTTGTGATTCTACTGGATGAGAATAACGGATTCTATCTCTATTTCCTACAACAACAAATTCAGCACCTGTTTCCATTCTGATTCTTTCCGCGATGGGCTGGATAATTTTAGGGGGATCCTCTGACTCAAATGCTTCTATAATGGAAGGCATGAAAGAAATGGTTTTGGAAAGATTTAAAGCCAGAAGGCCCCTATCTTCAATAATTTGCCTGGCTTCCATGTATGTGAAGTACGCAGTTAATAGAAAAACTAAAAATAAGCTTAGGGTTAATACTAATCCTAGAATCTTTGTTTGTAATGATACTCTCTTCATTTCCTCTGCCTCAACCTTTATAACTAACTTTTATTCTTCACCAATATTTTGTAAATTTAGTAGTATTATATCATTTAGACTTTTTTAATTAAAGCTTACTTGATTGTATGGCGCATGATTAATATTAGAATTATACATTCGGATAAAAGTGCCTGATTTCCGTTATATGAAAATTAATCCATTAAAAGTCTTTACAAGCTATGGGGAAAAATGACCCCTTGATTTTCATTTCTTATTCAAAATATAAATAGCTCCACCGTACCCCAATACACACCATATCATTAAGTTAATATAATTACCTGCAGTCGCTTCAAAAGTAGAGGCAGCAAGAGAGGCTCGCATAATTTCTGCCATCGAGTAAATTGGCAATATCTCATGAAGTGCTTGCAGCCATTCTGGCAGCCGCTCCATTGGGAAATTTACCGGTGAAAACATTAGGGCACCAAAGACAATTACTTGTGATAGAGCAAGTGAAGCTGTTGGTGACAAGAGATAAGAAAAACCATATCCAACACCAATGGAAGTTAAGGCAATCATAAGCAGAGCTGGAATTACAGTCCAAGAGATGTCGTACCCTGGACTAAACATAAGGTGTGCGACAACAGAGGAAGCAATAATCCCTGGTATCGTGATGATTAACCAAATGGTTGTATCGGCTCCAAGAATAACACCACGATTCACTGGCCATGTACGCATGAATTCCATATATCCATCTGATTTTGCAGTACCAATCTGTTGTGGCAAAATCACTAAGCCCGTAAAAATTAGAATGATCGTTGGAGCTCCTGTTGCTAAAAATAGAATCGTATCCTTATCTGGGACGGGGATGAGATAGGTAAAGCCGATAACAATTCCAATCGATATCAATATTTGAATAAGGATCATAAACACTAAAAAGCCTGCATTCCTAAGAAATTGCATTTGAAATACGTACTTGTAATGGCTTAATAAATTCATTATAATCCCACCACCTTTTTAGAAGTTAACTCAATATAAGCATCCTCAATCGTAGCTGGAGATAAGGAATAGTCCATAATAAGTCCGTTATCCACATGCTCCTTTGCCCATTCAATCGTTGATGTTACTTCTTGGGGATCTATAGCAATAATTAATCGAGATCCATTCTTTTGAGAGGAAAGTGCCCAGCTAGGAATCTCAAAATCTGACTCACTAGCTAAACTAAGCTCCATACGCATTTGATTACTTACTGAGCTTTTTACTTCTGATGGGGTCCCCTGCATTAGAATTTTCCCCTTATTGATAATCGCCACACGATCAACCGCTTTTTCAGCTTCCAGCACGTTATGTGTCACCAAAATAACAGAAGTGCCATCATTAGTTAAATTGCGTATCACCTGCCAAAGATAACGCCGACGAACCGGATCCACATCATTTGTAGGTTCATCCAGAATCACTAACTTACCAGGGGCAATGACTGCCATACAAAAAGCGGTTAAACGCTTAGCACCGCCCGATAATTTCTCGCCTTCTTTATTTGCCCATTCCCCCATATCTAACGCCTCAAAAAGCATCTCCACCCGCCTCGGATCAAAGCGTTTCCCTGCACGCATTTTTCCAATCAATGTAACTGCCTGCTTCGGAGTAAGAAAACCTAGTGGTACTTGGGACTGTGGCTGTACAGAACATATCGAGCGAGCACGAGCAGGTGACCCGAGTACCGATTTCCCTAACAACTGAATATCACCACAATCAGGAGTTATTAACCCTAATATCTGGTTCACCAATGTCGTTTTCCCAGCTCCATTCTGTCCGAGAAGTCCAAATACTTCACCTTCAGCAATACGAAGGGAGATATTATCGTTAGCGACCATCTTATTTTTCCCTCGACCAGTGAACACTTTTGTTACACTATTTACATCAAGAATCATTATTCTTCCCCCTTTGCAATGGCGACACGTTTGATAAAATCAATTACATCTTTGTCCATTGGATAAAATGCAATACCTTCCTTTAAGTCTTGTAGAGCTTCCCACATATTTCCTAGTAATTCTTCATCCTGACCAAACATTTTATCTGCTTGGTCTGCCCAGCTTATAACAAGTTGCTCTGCCTTTTCTGAGTATGGATCAAGATGCAGGTTGTTTCTAATATCACCAACAACCTTTAACCATTCCTTGATGTCTTCCTCACTCATGTTTCCGGCATTCATGTCCATAATTTTCTTCATTTCATCTTCGCTTAGGTACTCTTTGTATTGCTGTAAGGCATCTTCTGGATCTTGTTGATACAACTGAATAATACTGAAAATAATAGGCCAATTGATTTCCCCTTCAAATTCAATTGAATACGATACGCCAAGAAGTGCTTGTTCTAACATTTTTAGACGTTCCTGTTCTCGTTTCACCAACTCTAATTGTTGTTGGATTGACTCCTGCCAGTTCGAAGTTGTATTTATCAATATGTCTTTAATCTGTTCCAGTGAGAATCCCATATATTTTAGTGCTAAAACTCGCTCTAAACGCATCACATCATCTTCGCTATATAAACGATGCCCCCCACTCGTTTTTGATGAAGGTTTAATCAAACCAATTTCATCATAATAATCTAATGTTCTTACTGTTACCCCTGTGCTCTTTGACAATTTCCCAATCGTATATATTTTCCCCACCCCTTCTTTATTTTCTTTAGTATAAAACAATACGTTACGTGTGGTTCAATAGGTAAGTGAGAAAAATTTAATTTCAATGCAAAAAAGAGTAAATCATAACCCAGAGGTCATATAATTACTCTTGTTAAAAGTAGCGCTAATTAACGAACCATCCCGTCAAACATTCCATTTGGCAAGAACCCAATAATAGCTAAACCAATCGGGGCCCGCAGCTAAAAGGTCAGATTCCACTGTTCTATAGTGCTAGCGTAGCATTTGTATGTCCTATACGGACTCTGGTTGGTATTGTTCTATAATTCTATTAGCTAATTCTCCTGATTTTTGATTACGTTGAGATTTCGCCATTATAAACAACTCCCTAATATATATTTATAGTAACAGTAAAAAAATAAACTGCGAAGTAAGAGCCGTACGCTCTCTTACTTACACAGTTAAAATTACCTCTCCCGCTCCTATATATTATTCACGGATTTCACGCTGAATTTCCATCACTTTCTCTTTTGGAAGCTTCGTCGAACTTATCACAATTTCAATATTGATTCCAGTTTCTAAAAGCCGGTGGGCAATTGTTTCTTTTTCGTTTTCCATCCCTATTTTTTCGCCTTCGCGTCTTCCTTCTTCTCTTCCTTGTTCTCTTCCTTGTTCTCTACCTTCTTCTAATCCTTGTTCTAATCCCTTTTCTCTTCCTTCTTTTATTGCTTTCTCAGCTTCTTCTTTTACTTCCTGTAACCGAAGTTCTGCCTCGCGTTTGGCAGCTTCTTCATCCATAATATGTTTCAAACGTGATTCGTAAGCAAGATATTCTTCATGAGTCATACTTAGCTCTTCCCAGTTTTGAAAGGCTTTTTTAAGTAATTCGTCTTTCATGGCTAATTCCTCCAATTCAAGATAAATACCTTCATAAACTTTTTCATTTCTGTGATCAACCATACCAAGCATTAAGAGCCATCTGGCCAAAATGTCATTCCATGGATCCAGTTTTGCTTCTTTCCAGGATTTTATTAACTTAGGCATTTCGATAAAATGAAATTCCATCACATTTGTCAACTTGAATTTCTCTTCATCTTCAAATAGATGATACGTTGTGTGAAATCGTTCTGTTTGATGAAACACGTTAAAATTCAGAATGTTAATGGAGATTACGGGAGACAACTCTTTATAGCTCATCCTCTTTTGTAATGGATTACGGTATATCCCAGACCAATAGTAAATAGAACGCTTAATCATATCATATTTATTGGTAAACTGAATCTCTACATTCATCCTTTCTCCGTCGTCGGTAACAACTAATAAATCTAACCGGGACTGTTTATCTTCTACATACTCACCACCTGATTCCGTATTTGAAAAAGAAATATCTTTGATGCGCTCTCTGTCCGTTCTTTGTAGAATAGCATTTAAAAATACGACTGTAATCGCTTTATTCTGCTCATTTCCAAAAAGTTGTTTAAAGCATAATCTACTTTCAAATCCATCAATTTATGAAGGGCTATTCGTTTAAGGAGTGTAGTCTTAATAAGTCATAATTGTCTCATGAGTGATAAGTTTACTCTTCATTTCAGCGCACCCTCCTGTTTTTCTTATTTAAACATCTTCATATATATTCAACTTTGTTTATCCAACCATTCTTCCTCAAAACTCATAAACCAATGACCTGTTTCATCCACTTTTGCAATTGCTTTTCTGCTTTCTTTTAAACCAGAGGAATTAAAATAATAAGCTTCTACCCTCTCTATGCTTCCCATAGAGTCATAACATCGATAAATCATTAGAACATTAGATTGTTGTAACTTGTTTTTCCTTTTAATCACTTCATTTAAAACAGTTATCTTTTCCAATGTCTCTATGTACTGTATGCCAATGACATTATGGGGAACATATCCATCTTCTGTTTCAGAGAAAAGCTTTTCAATTGTTTCCAAATCCTTATTAGGTAAACTTTCCCTCTCAAGATGTAAAGCAAGATACAAATAATTAACCTTGTCTTTCCTCTGATCCCATTTCCACCAAGATAAATCCATAGGACGAGATCTTCCTTTTAATCTGTCGTATTTCGAATCCTCTACAAAAGTATAGAAACCCAGGTACTCACCTACATTCGCGAAGTAATCTACTTCTCTTTTAGTAAACATAGAACGATTGTGTTCAGAGGATAAGTTTAACCTCCTATAATTGCGAACATAACCTTCGTAAAATTGCATTAAATCTAGATTTTGCTTTTTCATTAAGCCACTCCTTATTGACTTGCAATTAATTAATATTCCTCTAACAAAATTATCAACCTTTATAAATATTCTAACAAATCGTACAAAAGGTTGTATACATTAATTAGATACAATTAACTAGGAGGTGATTTTATGAAAGTTAAATATGAAGAAACTTTATAAGAACAAAAATTTCTCTCTTATCAACAAATCTTCAAGGAATTGAATATTTTAATTTTGATGAAAGTATTCATTAATTATATCGTCAAATAAATAGTTCGTAATGGATATCATGATCATACCTTCATATAAAGCAAGATATATTTATGTCCCTTTTAATACTTCCATGGGAGCGTTTCGATTTAGTTGTAAATAACTGTAATAACAAAGTAAGGAGTGAATATCTTTGGAAAACCAACAAATAGAAGAGTTACTAAAACAAATGACGATGGATGAAAAAATAGGACAATTATTACAACTTACTCCTCCTTTTTTTAAGGGTTCTTCTGAACACGGCAAAATTACTGGACCTTTAGCACAATTAAAGATTTCTGATGATATCGTGAAGAATACAGGGTCTGTACTAGGTGCTTCTGGAGCAAAAGAAATTCGTAGTATTCAGGAACAACATTTAAAAGATAACCGATTAGGTATACCTTTATTATTTATGGCAGATATCACCCATGGCTATGAAACTATTTTTCCAATACCGTTAGCTATCGGTTGCTCCTGGGATTTAAATTTGGCACAAAAAAGCGCAGAAATTGCGGCCAAAGAGGGGGCCGTTTCTGGTACTCATGTGACATTTGCTCCTATGGTTGATTTAGTGAGAGACCCACGTTGGGGACGCGTAATGGAATCTACTGGAGAAGATTCCTATTTGAATAGTGAATTTGCAAAGGCTCAAGTAAAAGGTTTTCAAGGAGAAGATCTTAAGAACGACCCTAATCGATTAGCTACATGCGTGAAGCATTTCGCTGCATATGGTGCTCCTGAAGGCGGAAGAGATTACAATACAGTCAATATGTCTGAACGCCAATTACGAGAATCTTATTTACCGGCTTACCGGGCAGCACTGGACGCTGGAAGTAAATTAGTGATGACAGCCTTTAATACGGTAGATGGAATCCCAGCAACTGGGAATAAAAAGCTGATGCGTGATCTATTACGGGATGAATGGGGATTTGATGGGGTTGTTATTTCCGATTGGGGTGCAGTAAAAGAACTTATTCCACACGGAGTAGCTGAGGATGAGAGAGAAGCTGCTTACAAAGCCATTCAAGCTGGGGTAGATATTGAAATGATGACAACGTGCTACCCTAACCACTTGAAAGAGCTTATTGAAAGCGGTCACGTAGCGGAAGAATTACTAAATGAAGCAGCCCTTCGCATTTTACAGTTAAAAAACGAGTTAGGATTGTTTGAAAATCCATACCGCGGATTAGATGAAGTACAAGAAAAGGAAGTAATTCTAAGTGAGGAGCATCGTGAAGCAACAAGAGAGTTAGCAAGTAAATCTTGTGTTCTGTTACAGAATAACTATAACATCTTACCAATCAACCCTTCACAAAAAATAGCACTAATTGGTCCATTTGCTGAGAGCAATGATATCCTTGGCCCTTGGTCATGGAAGGGTGATAAAAATGCTGCTATCACACTACGAAAAGGGCTAGAAGAGAAACTAGGTAACAATCGATTAATCGTTAAAAAAGGTTGCGAAATAGAATCTATTACAGATGAACAGCTTAACCATGCAATGACAGCTGCAGAACAAGCTGACGTTATTATATTAGCTCTAGGAGAACATTCCGATATGAGTGGCGAGGCTGGTTCTCGTTCCAATATAAAACTACCTGACTCCCAATTGAAATTAGTTGAAAAAGTCCATGGATTAGGGAAACCAACAATAACCGTTTTATTCAATGGCAGACCTCTTGATTTACATGGCGTCTACGATAAAACAGATGCGATATTAGAGGCTTGGTTCCCTGGAACGGAAGGTGGTAGAGCTATTACGGATATTTTATATGGGGATGTTAATCCATCTGGAAAATTATCCATGTCTTTCCCTTATTCTGTAGGTCAGGTACCAGTTTATTATAACCATTATAATACTGGACGCCCACAAGGTGCCGAAGATGCGCAAGTAAGATATGTTTCCCAATATCTCGATATCCCAAATGAAGCCCTTTTCCCATTTGGATACGGGTTAAGTTACACCACATTCAGCTATCAAAATATGAAACTATCTACCGATACAATTACACCCGATGATAAATTAGAGGTATCGATTACTGTAAAAAACACGGGAAATATTGCTGGCGAAGAAACCGTTCAATTATATGTTCGTGACTTAGTTGGTGAAGTGGTTCGACCAGTAAAGGAACTGAAAGGGTTTGAAAAGATTCATTTAGAACCAGGAGAAGAGAAAAACGTAACGTTTGAAATAACCGAAGAACAATTACGTTATTACCATTCCGACTTAAGCTTTGAAAGTGATGAAGGTACATTTGAAGTCTATGTCGGTCCAAACAGTTGTGATGTACAATCACTTCCTTTTCGATTAATAAAATAGCAAAAGAAGGTGTGCACAAATGTATTGGGTAGATTCATTAGTTACTTTACAAGCAGACGATCTCCAGTTTAGCTTTCATCAAAGTGATGACACATGGGGATACATTTATTAATCCCGGCAAATTAAATACAAGATATGATGCTCAAGGATATTTTGTTAAATTAAGAATTGGCTCATCTATTCAAGCGGACTAGGAATCTACTTAAATCAATTGATATCCAATGCATTAGGAATTCGTCATAAATACCAGGATCTAATTATTGATCCTGTTATTTCCTATGATATGGATGGTCTAGAGTTTAACTTTATGGTGATGAATAATAGAGTTTACATTTATCTATCACTTAAATCGAGGAGAAAAATATGTCTATTAAAGGAACCAGAGTGGATACAAAAACAACCGTTAATCCCTATCGAAATGATGGTTTTATCATAAAGCAATATGTCCTCGATATATGCTTGTGGATTCGGTGGTGCTGAACCATTATTGCTAACACGAATCTCAACTGTATAAGTCATAGGCACAAATTCATAAAATTTACTCATGCCAACCACTGTCCCCTTCACTTCTGAATCTCATACATACTTAACAATATATTTAACATCAGCACCCTTCCCGGTTGTCAAATAACACACAAATTTTACTGAATTTTTTTAAAAAATAAAAAAACTATTGACATCATCACCGAATTTAGGAATAATAATTCATATAATTCCAATAAGGTTTATATGGTTAAATATAATTATGCAATGGAGGAACCGCAATGAATTTATTAAGTTTAAATACGATGGAGGAACGAATTCATTTATTATCTAAAACCGTAGAACCTTTTGCAGAACGAGCATCAAAACATGATGAAAATGGAACATTCCCTTTTGAAAACTTTCAAGAATTAATAGCAATCGGGTATCCAGCATTAACATTACCTAAAGTATACGGGGGATTGGGGATTACATTGTACGAAATGATACGCCATCAAGAAATCATCGGAAAAGCAGATGGCTCTACCTCGCTTGGGATTGGCTGGCATATGGGGCTAATGAAACATTTTGGAGAAAATGAAATTTGGGAGAAGGAAAAATTTGCATCCATTGCTAAAGACGTTAAAGAAAATGGTGCATTACTTAACAGTGCTGCTTCAGAACCAGCTACTGGCAGCCCCACTCGTGGCGGTAAACCGGAAACCTTTGCAAAAGAGGATAGCACGGGATGGGTTATTAACGGGAGAAAAACATTCACCACCCTTTCTCCTATTCTTAGTTACTTTATAGTTAGTGCTTCCATAGAAGGAACCGATGATGTAGGAAACTTCTTAATTAAACGGGAAAGAAATGGTGTAAGAGTTGATGAAACATGGGATTCCATTGCAATGCGTGGAACTGGCAGCCATGATCTTGTATTAGAAAATGTTCATGTTGACAAAAACGATCTGGTTGAAATCCTATCATCTGCTAAAAAGAAACCTGCTGGCTGGCTTTTACATATTCCTGCTTGCTATTTAGGGATTGCACAAGCCGCACAACAAGCTGCACTAGATTTCGCAACCACTTATTCCCCTAACAGCATTAAGGGAACCATTTCGGAATTACCAAATGTGAAACAAAAGCTTGGGGAAATCGAACTCGGCATATTAGAAGCAAAACATTTCCTATACTCCATTGCCAAAAAGTGGGATGAAAGCGACGAAGAAACACGGAACACAATGGGACCTGAACTTGGAGCAGTTAAATTATCTGTTGTAAACAAAGCAGTTCATGTAGTTGATTTGGCAATGAGAGTTGTTGGTGCAAGAAGCTTATCCGAGAAAAATAATCTACAACTCTATTACCGTGATGTTCGGGCAGGACTTCACAACCCACCAATGGATGACATGACCATCATAAATCTTGCTGGAAAATCAATGAAAGATCATCTGTAAGTTTTTCCAATAGATGATGGGACAGAGAGCCTGTCTCCTCTTTCTATTGATTCGATTAAATAGCTGTTTTTTAAGAATGAAATTGTTATTAAGTTTTTTATAAAAGTGCAAAGGAGTAATGATCAATGAAAAAAGGGAAATTGTTAAAAGGTTTCGTAACAGGTCTAGCATTAGTTACATTCATTGCGGGATGTGAGTCGGGTACTGCCTCTAGTTCAGATGGGGATAGTGCTTCGGAAGTTAGAACGGTAAAAGTTGCCTATGATCAATCGTCAAAGCCTATTTCTTACCTAGACGATAATGGAAACGCAACTGGATATGATGTAGAAGTGATGAAATTAGTTGATGAATTACTACCAGAATATGAATTTGAGTATGTTGGGACAACAAGTGAAGACTTACTAATCGGTGTTCAACAAGGGAAATTCCAAGTTGGGGTTAAAAATGCATTTTGGACAGAGGAAAGAACTGAAAACTTTCTTTATCCTGAGGAATTTCTTGGTTTAAGTAGTATAGGTCTCGTTTTAACGAATGAAAACGCCCATATAAAAACTTTGGAAGATTTTGCCTCTGAAGGCTTTACACTAGCACCAATCGCAGCAAACAATGCACAGTACACAGTGATTGAGGAATACAATCAAGAAAATCCAGACAATCCGGTCAAATTACAAGCTGGAGACCAATTCTCTGTTGACGTTATTCAATGGGTGAATGAAGGTCGTGTCGACGGTGGTGTCACCATAGAGGGGCCTTTTCAAAAACAAGTAATAGCAGAGGATGGTCCATATCATAATTTAATAAATGACGTTGTTTATAATGAATTCGACGTGATTAAAACATGGCCATTATTTAATTTAGATGAACAAGAATTTGCAGCTGCCTATGACGAAGCAATCAAACAGCTTAAGGAAGAAAAGAAACTAAGTGAACTGAGTACAGAATTCTATGGCAGAGACCTATTTGAAGTATTAGAATCTGTGGATAGATAATCGAAAACTAGAGGTGCAAAAATGGAGGAATATTTCGATTCAACTTATATTTGGGAATCCATTCCGGCGCTACTTCCCTATTTGAAAATGACATTTTTCGTGGCAGGCCTTTCCGTTCTATTCGGAAGCCTGCTAGGGTTAATTTTAGCCATTATGAAACTCGGAGAAAATAAAGTTTTTCAAAACATCGCCCATGGTTATACAACTGTATTACGTTGTACACCATCGATCGTTCTACTATTCTTAATTTACTACGGTGTTCCAGCTATAGCTATGAATTTTGGTGTCAATCTCAACGATATGAGCTCTGTCTTTTTTGTTGTGATTACGTTCACCCTTCAATTTGGAGCATTAATGTCTGAAGTCATCCGTTCAGCTTATGAATCTATTGATAGAGGGCAATATGAAGCGGCTGTATCCGTTGGGTTGAGTAACATGCAAGCTTACCGAAGAATTATTTTCCCTCAAGCGTTTGTTGTCGCTTTACCTAACTTTGGGAATGCGCTGCTAGAATTAATGAAAGAAGGTGCCCTAGCATACACTATCGGGCTAATTGACGTGATGGGTAAAGCAAACCTTATTATTGCGAGTAACTACAATTCCCATGCACTTGAAATCTATATTGGACTTTCTATCATTTACTGGGTACTGTCAATTATCATCGAACAATTTTTCTTAAAATTGGAAAGAGTGTTTAGTAAAGGGAATAAAGGCTTAAAAGCAGCATAAGCAGGGGGTGACAGAGTGTCAAATGGATTGGACTTTGAGTTTCTAATAGATACTTTTTTTGTAGCTTTAACAGGGGTTCCAGTTGCAATACTTATTACAGTAGTTTCATTAGCTATTGCCTTGCCTTTAGGCTTTATACTTGCCTTAACAAGAATAAATAAAATGCTGGTCTTAAATCAATTTTCCCGTGTGTACGTTTCCTTTGTAAGAGGGACACCTGTCATCGTACAAATTTTTATCATTTATAATAGTGTCCCCCTATTGCTTGCATCCATCTTTGAAAAATATAACATCCAAATGGATGTATATGATGTAAATCCAATTTGGTATGCACTTATCGTTTTTTCATTAAATACGACAGCAACATTAATTGAGGTATTCCGCTCTGCCATTAACACTGTTAGTAAAGGACAATTGGAAGCTGCCCATTCAGTTGGGTTAACAACCGTTCAAGCATTTAGAAGAATTATCGTTCCGCAAACATTAGTTGTTGCATTACCTAACATTTGTAATGCAACCGTCAATCTAATTAAAGCAACATCATTAGGCTATGCCATGTCCTTACCAGAAATTACGTTAAAAGCCCAAGTCGCAGCAAATGCAAGCTATAACTATATTGAAGCATATCTCGATATCTTTATTATTTATCTCATCATTTGTAGTTTAGTAGAATACTTGTTTAAACGATTGGAAAAACGTTTAAGGAAATACCAAATCGCACCTACTGCATAGATCTATTTTCGGAGGTGAAATCATGTTAGAGATTAAGAATATACACAAATCATTCGGAGATAATATCGTTTTGAATGGAATAGATTTAAAGATTGAAAAAGGGGATGTCGTTGTCGTCCTTGGACCAAGTGGGTCTGGTAAAACAACATTACTAAGGTGCATCAACTTTCTAGAAAAGGCGGATCAAGGACAGGCCATTTTTGGAGATACTCAGGTGGATCTCAAAAAAGCGTCTAAGAAACAAATTTATTCAATAAGAAAACGAACGGCCTTCGTCTTCCAAAACTATAATCTCTTCAATAATAAAACAGCATTGGAGAACGTAACAGAAGGACTCATCATCGGAAGAAAAATGACGAAAGAAGAAGCAAATAAAATTGGAAAAGATGCATTAGATAAGGTTGGTTTATTCGAAAAATACGACGCCTATCCTGGAGAATTATCTGGTGGTCAACAGCAAAGAGTTGGCATTGCAAGAGCCGTTTCTCTAAATCCTGACATTATCCTTTTTGATGAACCAACCTCAGCACTCGACCCAGAATTGGTTGGAGAAGTGCTAGAAGTAATGAAAACAATCGCAAAAGAAGGAACAACCATGCTTGTCGTGACCCATGAAATGTCGTTTGCAAAGGATGTAGCAAATAGAGTTATATTTATGGATGGTGGCGTTATAGTAGAAGAAGGCCCACCTAATGAATTCTTCCAACACCCGAAAGAAGAAAGAACACAACGATTTCTTAAAAGAGTTTTGCCTGAGGATTATATATATAACATATAGTGGTAAGTTATCTGGCCCGTTTGTGGAAGACTAATCTAATTGAAAATCAGTCAAATTTTTATAACTAGTAGAACATTTTTATTTCTCAAATTATATTTTTAACACTAGAAATTTGAATTGGTAACAGCCTGCCATTCTTTGGTATATTTTTCATCATTCAGTGGTAAAAACTATGTCAACGATGATACCTTGCGTTGACTATAATCAATTATTGAATAAAAGAGACACTGAAAAACTCATTATCTCTTGTTGACGGTTGTGATTACGATAATCTGCCCCCTACCTCCGAAGACCGTTCACTACTATTTCCCAATAAAAGAATCCATCCTGAATAAAATTCAGAACGGATTCTTTTCTCTTATCAATCTATTATTGTGCTGTATAACCACCATCAACAATTAAACTGTTACCAGTCATGAAACTAGAATCATCGCTAGCCATAAATAATACTGCTTTCGCCATTTCTTCTGGTTTTCCAAGACGTTTCATTGGTGTTGCGTTTGTTAGGAATTGTCTATCTGTTTCACCTAAGATTGGTGTTTCGATAAATCCTGGGCATAGTGCGTTTACGCGGATATTGCGTTCAGCATATTCTAAGCCAAGTGAACGAGTTAAGTTAATCACACCAGCTTTAGCTGCGTTATATGCCGCACTACCAGGTGATCCTACCCAGCCGTACATAGAAGCTGTGTTGACAATAACACCGCCACCAGATTTCAAGAATTCTTTGATAGCGCCTTGTGCAACTAAGAATACACCATCTAAGTCAACTTCTACCGTTTTTCTCCATTCAGCATACGTTAATTCTTCGGTTGGTTTTACTGCACCGATACCAGCATTGTTGAATAGAACATCAACTTTACCATATGTTGATAGAGCAGTACTATATATATTTTTAACATCTTCTTCATTCGTTACGTCCGCTTTCACGAAAACAGCTTCTGTACCTTCAGATTTTAATTCGGCTTCAAATGCAGCACCTTTTTCTTCATTAAAATCTACTAAAACTAATTTCGCTCCTTCAGCCGCAAATAGACGCGCTGTTGCCGCCCCAATACCTGATACTCCACCAGTAATAACAGCTACTTTATCTTGTAGTTTTCCCATTGTTGATCCTCCCTGTTATAATAAAATTATGAACCTTCCTCTTTGAAAAGGTTTACATCTTTATTATAGTAGGTTACTATTAGTAAGCCAACCATCAATGTTTTCTTTTCTGTCTATTTAATAGACAATTGATGCGTTTTTGTCTATTTATCAGATATTTAATATCATAATGTTATAGGGGGCAGCCAAGAATGATAGAACAACTATCCACTCCACGAAAAAACCGAACAAAAGAACATTTTCAATTAGCACTTACTGACTTAACAAAACAAAAAGGTTTCCATTCTGTTACCGTCAAAGATATCGTCGATAAGGCAAAATACAACCGAAGCACTTTCTATACGCATTACCAGGATAAATACGAATTAGCAGAAGATCTACTTTGCAGCCTGCTCGATGGGTTAATGGAAGCGGTCGGAGAACCTTATCAATTGAAACAAAAAGTAAATACCGATCATCTGACGGCAAAATCCTTTAACATTATTTCCTATATCTATGAGAACCGGAATTTTTTCGAATTGATTACCTATCAGGATACCATACCAGATTTGCATACCAGATTTCCAGAGACAATCTTAAAAATCTATCAGGAAAAGTTTGAGTTTGAGACGATTAATCATTTGCCGGTAGATATGGATTATTTTAAACGTTACACGGCATATGGATTTTTTGGTTTACTATCGAATTGGATTAGTACGGGGTTTGAGACTTCTCAGGAGGAGTTTATTGAGGAGGTTATTCGGTTGTCGCGGACGCATATTGCTGCGGTTAGGTTTGTTGGGGAGAGGTAGGCTTTAGCTTTGGTATCATTCCCCTACTTTGCAATTACTAGATGATAGGGGTACCGACCCTTATAACTCCTTGAAGGTTGACAGAGTCAGACGCCCGCCTCACTTTTAACGAGGCGGGCGTCTGACTCTTTTTCCCTTAGATAAATTATTTTTTGATTTTTAAAAAAATATGATACCAAAATTTACTTTTTTGAATTATACTATTCTCTATAAATGATATAAAAACTAGGGGGCAAGGAATGAAGCACTTATTTTCAGTACTTTTGACTATTGTTATTGGCATTGGTGTTTTACCTGTTATGACTTATGCAATTGAGCTTAATGAACCAGAGTTTGAAAAGTTTTTAAAGGATATTGGCTGGGATAAGCAAGATTATGTCGATTATTTAGAAAGCAAAGAATGGGATTTAGAATATTTTGAGTCAGTGGACGAGCTTGGTACACCACTTTCGGAAGAATCTGTACAGCTAGTACTAGAAGAATTCGGCCTAAGTCGGGAAGAGTTAAATGAACTTCTTGTTGAGTATGGTGATTTAGAAGAAGGACAGGATGTATTGGAAGGCACATGGATTATATTTTCTGAAGAACTTCATGAATATGTTGATTTTTATTTAAACGGATGGGAAGGTACTCCGATTGATGAAGACAATCTTCAGCAGCTTCTAGATGATTATGGCTTTGAGTCAAAAGAGGCATTAGAACAATTTTTAAATGAAAATGACGATTCAATTGAAAACTATGAGTATATTGAAGACCTTTACCTTGCTGTTGATTTTCATTTAGACGATCTAGATTTAGACGAAATATATGGTCTTTTCACTGAAATTGGTCTAACTAATGAGGAACTGGAGAAACTGTTTGCACATCTTGAAACGCTTGATTATGAAGACCCTGCTTTTTTAGATAAACTAATAGAGCTAAGCGAAAGAATGATGGCGTTTGAAGATTTTGAAACTGCTGGAGAACTTTCGGCAGAACAAATTGCAGAGCTTTTTGATATTTTTTATGACATGCTGAATCTCTTTGAAGTAGAAACGAAGTATTATCTTGTAAAAGACGGTGAAAAACAAACCGTATCTTTTGAGACTTTGATGACAATGGACACTACAAAAGGTTATGATCTGTTAATCGAAATATACAACAAGCAAGGAGAGTTCCTTGCTGATATTTTGTTAACAGCAGACATGTTTGGCTCCGACCTAATTCAGGAAACTGGTAAAGACATAAAGCAAGCTGAGGAAATCCTGACGGAAAATCAAAAAGCATCTCCAGCCTTAAAAGCAGCTGAAGGGGCAAAAGAGGCGAAAACTGCTAAACCACCTGTTAAAACAGTCAAAGGCGGCGAGCTTCCAGCGACAGCTTCTGACTATGCTGGAAATGCATTAGTTGGACTTGCATTTGTTTTAGCTGGCGTTTTCTTATTCCGACGTCTTCGTATAAAAGGAAACTAAAGAATGAGAAAGCCAAACAAAAGAAGAAGAAGCAAGCACATTCTTCTTCTTTCACTATCTATTATGTTGATTGTATTTGGACTATGGTTTGGCAGTACGAATGCCTATACTTTTTTAAAAGGTTATTTGCTCTTTAAAACAGGTCAAGTAGATGCTCAAGACTATGAAATCAAGTCAGATTTGAAAGCAGCAACTATCGAGGAGGAACAAATTGAAGAACAAGAACAGGTTCCTCTTTACTCTGAACGTCCTGAACAGGGAGAAAATATTGGTGAGCTCATTATTCCAAAGTTGGAGGCAAAGCTGCCAATCTATCATGGAACAGATGAAGATGAACTGGAAAAAGGAGTAGGACATTTCGCAGGTAGTGTTTTGCCTGGTGAAGAAGATAATTCAGTCCTGTCAGGGCATCGTGATACCATATTTCGTGAGCTGGGTGAGGTTGGTAAAGGTGACCTGCTTATAGTTCAAACTTCTGCTGGAGAATTTACGTATAAAGTGAAAAAAGTACGGATTGTTGAAGCGAATGACAGGACCGTAATCGTACCCAAACCCAGAGCAACACTAACTGTTTCCACTTGTTACCCGTTTGATTTTATCGGAGCAGCACCGGAACGTTATATCCTCGTCGCAGAACTAATTTCATCCAAGTAAAAATAATAAATTAGGGGTAGCCGTCATAATGACGACTACCCTTTCATTTTTCCATCTCATTCTCTTATAATTATAAATTAGTTCTCAATCAATCCATTTTCCGTTAAGTACTCTTTAGCTACTTCGTCGACGCTTCTTTCTTCAATGTCGACTTCATAGTTTAACTTTCTCATCGTTTCGCTGTCTAGTGTTTGGGATAGAGGTGCAAGAATCTCTTCTAGTTCAGGATAATTTTCGTTCGTTTCAGTAGTCATGGCTACCGCTGCGTTATAGGAAGGGAAGAAACTTTTATCATCTTCTAGGTTGATAAAATCAAATGCCTCAATTCGACCATCGGTTGCAAAACCTACAGATACCTCCACTTCGCCGTCGCGTAGTGCATTATAGTTAAGGCCTGTTTCCATGTCAATGACATTCCCTTTTTGGAACTCAAATCCGTACATTTCCTCTACACCAGGAAGACCGTCATCACGGTTAGAAAATTCAGCATCAGAAGCCATAGTAAGTTCGCCTGGATTTTCGTTAATGTAAGCAGCAAGATCACTAATCGATTTGATTCCTAACTCCTCTGCGTCAGCTTGGCGCATCATAAGAGTATATGTGTTATCTACATCATTTAGATTTGTCCAGATAATGTCGTTTTCTGCTTGGTCAATTTCATTTACCTTTTCATATGCCTCTTGTGGATCTGTCATTGGTTCCTCACCTAAATATGTAACAAGACCGGTACCAACGTAGTCCCAAGTAAGGTCGACTTGTTTGTTCTCTAATGCTTGTCGTAAGGCAGTACTACCAAGATCGGTGGTTTCGTCCACTTCAAATCCATTATCTTCTAATATAAATGTCGTCATTTTTGCAAGTAAGTATTGCTCTGTAAAGTTTTTCGATCCAATTGTAATTTCTTTATCACTGCCGCCACCACAGGCTGCTAGTACAAGACCTGCTATCAATAGCGTAATAAGTAATTTTAATTTCTTCATTTTCGTCCTCCAAAATATTATTTTTTAGCTAGTCGCAATCCTTTTGGTACAAGAACTTGCTGCATGATTTTAAAGAAGTAATCAACTAATATAGCAAGCAATGTTACTGGAACTGCGCCAGAAATTAAGAAAGCATTATCAAATAACCGAATTCCAGTGAAAATCCATGCACCAAGTCCGCCACCACCAATAAGGTAGGCAAGTGCTGCCGTTCCAATGTTGATGACAAGGGCAGTACGGATTCCAGCAATAATCGATGATGCCGCGTTTGGTAGTTCAATTTTTATTAATATTTGAAAAGGGGTTAATCCAATTCCGCGAGCAGCATCAATCGTATTTTTATCTACAGACCGTATACCTGCAATGGTGTTTTGTAAAATTGGCAGCAGGGAATAGATGAACAAAGCAACAATCGCTGCTTTCATCCCAATACCCAAAAATCCCATCGCAAGTGCTAAAACTGCTAAACTCGGAATGGTTTGGCCAAGGTTTGCCATATTTACAATCCAAAACTCGGACTTCTGGAAGCTTTTCCTTGTTACCAAAATACCAAGTGGAATGGATATCAAGATAGCTAGTAATCCCGATATAAAAACAATGATTATATGCTGACCAAGTAAATGGGTAAATTCACCAAAGTCCTCGACAATAGGGCGAAACATATCATTCATGATGGTCCATGTAAAAAAGGTGATGACAATCAGCCAAAACAGAATTTTTACAATCCAAGCGATTCTTTTCTTAGTTTTCACGATGTCACCCCGTCCTCTTAGGAGTTTCCTTTATTTGTTTGTAAAGGAATTTTTCTACTAAATCGAGGGTTAGAATCCCTTTAATTTTTCCTTTGGTATCCTCTACGGCTAATTGTTCTGCCTCTTGATTCAAGAGTTTTGAAATGACAATACGCAATGAAGTATCTTCCTGAACCGTTTGTACACTGCCCGCCTTTTGATAGCCAGTCAATGAAACACTGTCAACAAGGTCTTTGACGGAATATAGGCTAGTGCTTTTTAATACTCGATCTTGTCCAACGAATTCGGAAACAAACTCATTGGCAGGGCGATGAAGTATTTCAAAAGGATGATTGTACTGTTGCAGTTGCCCATCACGAAACAACGCAATTTTGTCCCCCATTTTTACCGCTTCATCGATATCATGACTAACAAATAAAATAGTCTTCTTAATTTCCTTTTGAATCTGTAAAAACTCATCTTGAATCTTTGTACGAATAATTGGATCCAGTGCTCCAAAAGGCTCATCCATCAACATGACTGGCGGATCCGCTGCAAGTGCCCGTGCAACTCCGACACGCTGTTGCTGTCCACCTGATAATTCGTGAGGGTAGCGTTTGCGATACTCATCAGGATGCAAACCGATAAGCTCCATTAAATAATTAAATCGGTCCAGTTGCTTTTTCCTGTCCCAGCCTAGTAAATCAGGAACAATCATGACATTTTTCTCAATCGTCATATTGGGAAACAGGCCATTACTTTGAATGACATAGCCAATCTTACGGCGCATCTCAATCTTGTTGGATTCTTTTACACTTTTGTTATTCAGATGAATGTCTCCCTCTGTAATGGACTCCAGCTGATTTACCATACGTAAGAGGGTAGTTTTTCCACAACCAGAAGGACCGAGCAAGACAACAAGTTCCCCCTCATCTACATTGAAATTCACATGATCAACGGCTTTTTTATTTCCGTTATATATCTTTGAAACATTTTTGAATTCTAACACCTTATCACCTAACTTCCTATTTATATTCCTTTAGGAGTAAACCTTTTCTCGAAGTATCTTAATAGCTGGTCAACGACAATGGCCAAAATGGATACGACAACTGCACCTACAAGGACCATCGTTGTGTTTGATCTTGAGATTCCTTGGTTGATTAACGAGCCAAGGCCACCAGCTCCGATATATGCTGCAATTGCACCAACCCCAATGTTCAGAACGGTTGCTGTACGAACTCCAGCCATAATAAGTGGCATTGCATTTGGAATCTCCACCTTTATTAGTCGTTGGAGCGTCGTCATCCCAAGCCCTTTCGCTGCATCTCGAATATTTGGATCTACTTCATTGATACCTGTGTATGTATTCCGGATAATAGGCAATTGAGAGTATAAAACTAGTGCAATAAATGCGGGGAGAAATCCAATACCCTGTCCGATGGTGGATAAGATAGGAATCATAACACCAAATAGAGCGATACTGGGAATAGTCATGATAATAGAAAAAATCTGTAACACAGATTCAGCTAAGTACTCATTTGTCGTTAAATAAACACCAAGTGGCACACCAATAAGGATGGAAACAATAATAGCAAGTCCCACTAATTGAACATGCTCCACCGTATATTCCAGAATTTGACTGTAATTATTACTAAAATATTGAAAGAAATCGATAATAGTTAACACCTCCTGCTAAGAAATTTTCTGCTGCCTCTTCTCTTTTAGTTCATAGTGAAATATTGAACAAAATTATATTTGTTGTCTACTCCCAAAATATTTAATCACCTTATTATTCTAACAGTTTCAGCAAATATTACAAATACCGTTTGTACAGTTAAAACTGTATAAAAACGGTTACTTTAGGAGGAAAAGTGGCATTTAAACATGAAGAGGGTATAATATGACAAGTAAACATGGGATATTGCCTTAAAATGAGGAATTTAGTCCTAATGTAGGATTGTCTCTTCCTTAATAAACGTTCAGATAAGAGAATAACTACTTAATAGATAAGATCCCGGCTGATAAAAAGCCCGGGTTCTTTATTAAGATGTAATTTTAAAACAAATCGAAGCAGGTATCTACAATTTTGTTAAACCATCCATTTTCGCTTAAACATAAAGATGCCAGCAGTCCGCTGACTGCTGGCATCTCCGCTAATCTCTCCAAGAATATTAATTGACTTCTTTGCTTTTACAGATGTCTAGTAAGTTCTGTTTTCAGTAATAAGTATTTCTTCCGGATACATGCTTGTATTTTCTGTCTTGTTAGAAATGAAAATACGGTATACATCACTTTGATTTTCTTCGTTTGCTTCCACCATCACGATGATTCGGTTGTCTTTTAAGAATCCTTCATATTCTTTCGCTTGTTCTTCCGGAATTCCTAATCCAACAAGCGCTCCAACTATTCCTCCACTACCTGCTCCAATTCCGAGACCAGCAAGTGTCGTTGCGATTGGTCCTGCCGCTACCAGAGGTCCAATCCCAGGAATGGCTAACAGTCCAGCTTCCGCAATTAACCCGACAATCCCGCCAAGTACACCACCGGAAACTGCTCCGATACCTGCCCCTTTCCCAGCATTTTTGCCTCGCCCACCTTTTTCTGGTGTTACGTCTGTATCTGTGTGATTCTCGATATCTTTTACTTCGTCCTTATCTTTTGCAAAAACAGAGATATCTTCTCCTTGATATCCAAGACCTTTCAATTGATTTATTGCCATCTCTGCATCTTGAGCGTTTGCGAATACACCGCCAATAATTTTCTTAGGCATGAAATCATCCTTTCTAGTGTTTTTGGCTCTTATTATTCAATTCCCTTTGTGCATAAAATCAAACAGGTGGTCTTATAATTGCTTCTTAGGAACTAGCTTGTTTAAATAAAAATCTGGTCCTTCCTAGCCTTTTAAACACAGCAGGAGAGGAAAGTGAACAGGTCTGTGGGGGATAAAAACATCAATAGACTACCGAATTTGATTTAGTCGTTACTTTGAGAAATCGTAACTATCTTGATCCAAGAAATCTGCTTCGGAAATATAAACGATTGATTGAGGAAGCAAATGTCCCTTATATCCCCTTTCACAATTTGCGGCATACACATGCAACAATCCTTATGCGAATGTATAAAAATCCAAAAATCGTCAGTGAACGGTTGGGCCATACGCGAGTTGGTATCACATTAGATATCTATTCACACACGAATCAAGAAATGCAGCGACGATCGGCGGACAGATTTGATAAGAATTTCTGGAATTAATGGACCCGGGTAAACCGCATGGAATCATTGGATGAGCTAACCTTATGAGCATGGTATGTACAATTTTTGTACAATGCATAAATATACAGGCTGAAAATTACATTTTCAAGAAACAAAGAAAAAGCGCCATCCCCTTGCTATACAGAGGATTGACGCTTCTCTAGATTAGTGATTCCGATTGGACCCGAACCAACTACCTCTACCCTGTCAATTTACATTGTGATATTTCCGTTAGTTACTAGCAGTTACCCAAAGAGCCTTAAAATAATTATTTGTTAACTGATGTTTCTTAATGTATGTGACCATTTTGGTGACCAATATTAATTGATAATTTATATTTGCACGCAACCTATTCTTGCTCACTCGTTGATTCATAAAATTCTTCTAAGTTAAGGATTGCTCTTCTTATTGATCTATAATCATCACTAGGAACTTCAACGTATACTTCACTTTCATCATCAACTACAGCTTCAAATAACCCTTGAGGAGCATTTGCTGTTTGAAGTAAATCAACATAGCACCCATAGTCTATTGAATATACGACAAAGCGTTCTCCTACTCTATCCCTTGCTGAAACATTTTCTTTTAAAACATGTATGAGCCTCGCGTCAAATAAATCATTTATTAATTCATCATAAGTATCTGTTTTTAAAAGAAAGGCTCTCGCTTTACGATGTGCAATAACTTCTTCAATTATCCAGCGTAATAATTTTTTTGATTCGGCATTAATAATATCTCTTTCTTTAGCACGATTGTACCATGATTTTGCAGCTGAACGTATATTTGGTATAGAAATTTTGTTATCTCCCGAGTTTAGTACCGCTATTCCAATGATATTTATTGCATCTCTAGGTACTCCTTCTGCTGCTTTTACAAATTCTTCAAAAGCTTTTTGTTGTGTAAATATTTCATTAATTACTTTCTCACTATTTAATTCAAATGCTTCACCTGTTTTACTTTCGATTAATGCTTTTATATGTGTATAAAGCAGCTGCTCAAAGAAATCCTTGGCCTTTTCTTGATCATTGTTAAATACCATAATTGAATCTAAATTAAGGATAGCAGAGGCATCTCCACCAATTTCTAACCCAATGTAATCTCTATTCGTACTTTTAGATTTAAATTTAGATCTTTGTTCTATAGCTGCAATTTTGACAGTAATATCGGATAACGGAAAAATAGACCGCCTTAATAAATCCGCTAGATATGGTTGTAATTCTAAGGGAATCTCACTCCACTCATCAATTAGTATCCAGAGCCTTTTACCATTAAGTTTTTTTAATATCTTCTTCATAACAGATTGCACACTTCCAAAGTGTACTCTATGCCTAATAACCCCTGATTGCATTTTGCTAACACTCTGGTTGTGTCTCTGGTTAGTTGTTTGTTGCATGGAAAGGTTTAGTTCTATACCCTTTTTATTCACACTGCCATCTATGCTATCGTTAGTTGTATCTTGATATTCTCTATCGTATCCCTGTGTTATTTCAGTACTTCCTTCAACATAAACCTGTGATAAAGCATCTGCTAATTCATCAAGTAAAGGAAGGAGATTTGGATCAAGCTCCTTATTCACATCATCCATAACCTTATTTAATAAGTTCTCATGTATCTGTATAAGGGTGTCAACTAATAAACGGGTAGCTCTTTCAGTCACAGGAATATCAAAGCTTCCATATATTCCACCTGTTGAACCAATATTTGACATATCTATGTCAACAACATAGTCTCCTTGTCCATCGGCAACATTGGATAGATATGCTAAAGCATGTGTTTTACCAGTACCTCTTCGACCATAGAGGATTTGATTATCAATCGTTGTAAGAAGGGTGGCCAATGCTCCTGTATCAACAAATGTATTTACTAAATGATCTTTAGAATATTTCTCAGCTCTCTTAACTAGTTTCAATAACTCCAATTTAATATCGTGATTAATCGGTTGCATATTTTTCCCCCATTATCATTATTAAGACCCAATTATTCTGTTCTTTTATCAATTTGAGCTGGCGCTAACTGTTATCATATGGCTGTGAATAATAAATTCAATACAATTTTGGCATTCTCATAACAAACTCGTTCATATGTTAGATTTTTTCAAAAAGATAGTTTGAAAGGAAGTTTCTCAATTGCTATTGGAATTAATATCTCCGCATTCAAAGGTAAAATGCAATCTATCTCCGTTATATACACAAGTATTATATGAGCAGTTGTTAAACTTCTTTTTAAATTATTTCCTCGCATATTTAAATATACCATAATAGGAAGTTGGCTTTTCTCTATCTTTTATACAAAAGTGGATAGCAGACAGATGATTAATAATTATATGAAAAGAGCAACAGAACCTTATAGGACTGCTGCTTCACGAATAATATTTTCCTTTCCTAGAGCTTCTGCAAGCTTCTTAGCAACATGCCACATTAGCACTGGAGGAATGGCATTCCCTAAAGCCTTGTATTGAGTACCTTCAGCTCTAACTAAATTAAATGTGTCTGGGAACGATTGAATTCTAGCAACTTCTCTAGGAGTAAACCTTCTATAACGGCCGTTAATCTTCAATACAGGATCTGTACTATTTAAGCTAACCTTTGCCAAGTGAGCTCCGACAGTATTACAGGGTTTATTTATATCTTGAGCTCGCCCTTTATTCATTTCTTTTTTAGCCCTCAACATGCCTTGTACCGCTCTTTCGCTAAAATAATATTTTTCATCTATTTCTTCTTCGGGAAAGATAATTTCCTTTAATGGGATATGTTTTTCTCCAAATAAACCATCATCCTCTGAATGTGTGAACAGGGGAAATTCATATTCAGTCTCAATATCTTTTCTAATGCCTACAATTATAACTCGATATCTTCTTTGAGGAACGCCAAAATCTGCAGCATTTAAAACACAGTGCTTAACGATATAGCCACTTTCTTCAAACTCCTTTATTATTAGAGGGAATGCTTCTCCTTTGTTAGCAGATAAGATACCCTTAACATTTTCAGCAATAAATGCTTTTGGTTGCCATTTTTTAAGCATTCTAACCATTTCAAAAAAGAGCTTTCCATCATCATTTTTAATTCCTAATCTTTTTGGATTTTGCGCTACTATAGAAAAGGAATTACAGGGAAAGCCTCCGACGAGAATATCGTGTTGTGGGATATCCTCCTCAGGTACTTCTCTGATATCTCTAACATCAGCTTCTATATCAAAATTGGCATTAAATATTTCAGCAATTTTTGCATCGTATTCATTAGCATAAACGTGTTTAAACGGTAGTTTTTCGTATTTTTTGCCGAGAAATTCAAATCCACCCTTTAAACCAACATCTCCACCACCACAACCAGAGAATAATGAAACTACGTTATACATTCTATTATCATTCCTATCTTACAATATTAACTTTACTTCTTTACCACATTTATTTGGATCAAAATATATATCCATGCCATTACGAGGTGAAGCAGATAAATTACCAGTTTTGTATTCGGCAACCGGATCTTGGATCACAAATAATTTTGCTCCAGTTTTATTAACCATAAGCCTATATACAAAATATCTATCATTACTACTCTCAGCTGCCGTCCATTCATTAGGCGTTAAGTGGAATCTATAAAAATCAACTGGGGTAGAACTAGCAGTTGTTTTAACTTCAATATGTTTGTGCTTTTCATCAATTTCCCGTGAATTAATATCATAACCAATTGCTAGAATTGTAGGAATACGCTGTATTAAGTGTTTTAAATCTGAACGTCCCATGTTACAAATGTTCTTTTTCTCATGGTTAAGAATTAAACTCTCACCAATAGACCCGATAGCACCTGTTGTTGATAAATCGTTCTCTTCGATAAGTTTATCAAGATCGACCAATGCTTTTAATTCATTGTATTCATCGGACGATTCTGTCATCAAGGCTAGAATGTCTGTATCGAAAAAGCTATCTTCTCGTTCTGTATTAAAATATTGAATCCATTCGTTCTCTATTTCTTTTACATCTCTAAGTGTAATATTTTCTATGGAGGAGGGTAAGTAATTGTAATAATCAAAAAGATCATCTGTATGATTAATAAATCTTTGTACAGCTAAATCCTCAACATGATTAATATAATATTTTCCGTTAGGTCTTTTAACAAGCAAATTGGCTTGAGTCATGTAATCAAGTATGTCTCCAGCATAACGAACTACATCTCCAGTCCAATCATAATCGAGTTCTTTTCTTCTATTATTAACTATTAAGTCCCATGTTTTCTCAACTGAACGGCCGTCTCTTGTCACCCTTAGATCATTAAAAATACAATGAGTTGCTTCAGATTTTGATATTCCTGCCCTTACATTGAATTCATTTTCAACAAAATGCATCATTTGTAGCAGATATGAGGCAGGGCGAAAATTTATGCCAGCTTTCAAATATTTAAGGTTTACCTTTGGTTTTACAAAACCTCCAGGATATTGGAAATGATAACAGAAAAGCTTAAAGAATTTGACAAGATCCTGATTAGCTGCTAGTTCAATAGCTCTGTTACTCGGTTGTAAGAATAACCCATCCTGCTCAATAAAACAGAATAAAGCATCTATCTCTGTTCTCCAATTATCAATTGTCTTTTGAGTTTTTGACAGATTACCAGGATATCTTCTGATTGAAGCGTTAAGTTTTCGGACAAATTCATCTGCATTTTTTCTTCCTATGGAAGTTATTTCATTCGCTATATATATTAGTACATTTTCAATATCAGTTTTAAAGCGAGGTCTAGGATGATGTAGTCGAAAAAAATACTCATCTGGTATTTTGTAATCCGCCATTTTTAATTAACACCTCTTTATCTAATAATTGAAGTAACTGCTCTGCTATTGATTTAGCAAGTAGAGGAGGTACAGCATTACCTACCTGTCTAGATTGCTCAGTCTTATTACCGTAAAAAATAAAGTGGTCAGGAAAAGACTGAAATCTAGCATTCTCTCTAACGGTGGGAACTCTATTAGCTTTATAGTGAAAATGGTGACGATGACCAGTATCAATTGTTAGTGCGGGCTTTTTACTATGATATCTTGTCCATGCAACATTAAATTTTCTAGTATTCCTATATTCTTCAGGAAGGTTTTTATAGTTACCCCCCTCAGGAACTAGGCTAATTATCTTCTTTGTTTGTTCATTATGGTTAGTTCCAATGTGATTATAAACAACGTCTGACTCTTTTCGGCAATATTCTTGGAAATCATTTTGAGGTGGGCATATATAACCCTGTATATCCTCACCCAGTTCGCTTTCTAGGAGTGGTAAATCACTGATAGCTTGCTCTGCAGTAATCCAATCGTTTTCAAAAAGAATTTCTTGTTCTGGAAAAGAGAATCTTTCTCCATCTTTTAGTCCAACAAAGAACACTCTCTTTCTAGTTTGTGGTACCCCATAGTCAGCAGCGTTTAATATTTGGTAGTTCACGGTATAACCTAGCTTTTCGAATTCTTCTATTATACTATCTTTGATTGCTCCTTTAAATAGGCTAATCATACCTGGAACATTTTCAATTACAAAAGCCTTGGGCTGAATATCTCTAACTTTATCAATAAATGAAAGATAAAGCTTGTTTCTGGGATCTTGTAGTTTTCTAGGACCTGCTAAAGACATGCCTTGGCAGGGTGGACCACCAACAATTATATCAATTTCTTGCCCTTCCACCGCTTCTAAAATTTCCTCGGTAGTTATTTTCGTAATATCTCCACAAATACCCTTGCTTCCTTTATGGTTTTCTTCAAATGTTTTAATTGCAGCTTTGTCGTTATCTATTCCTAATAAAGTGTTATATCCAGCTAAGTTGAATCCATATGACAAACCACCACTACCACAAAACAAATCTATGATGTTGTACATTATATTTCTCCTTTTGTCTTTCTAAGTAATATCTATTGTACCAAAAATACGGTTCTTTGTTCGATTAATTAGCTTGTTGGATAAATTTACTGATATTTGTAGTAGTAAAATCAAAAAATATATTAAAAACGTGATATCAAGCTTAAAAAGTTGTGAAACTCCAAATCCGAAATCATGTATTTATGGGAAAAAGCTTTGTTCGTTTAAAGCCTACCCACGTTTTGCCGAATTAAGTTTAATATTTCCAATGAAATGTTTAAATGGAGGGATTTAATAAGGGACTCACTATGAAATTCTATATGGAGCTGTATTTATATTTTTAATTGATTAGAAAGAAATTCATAAGAAAAATCTCATTTAAGACTGAACAAAATATATCAAAGAACTTATCTTTTTCTAAAACTCTAGCCTTCCCCCAACTCCCCAAACCTCCCAAACTCCTTCCTAAACTTTAGCTCCACCGTCCCAGTAGGCCCATTCCGATGCTTTGCTATATTAACCTCAACAATATTCGCCTTTCCTGACTGTCTATCATAATAATCATCTCTGTAAAGGAAGGTTATGAGATCGGCATCTTGCTCGATATTGCCTGATTCTCTAAGGTCTGACATGAGTGGGCGCTTATTATTTCTCGATTCCACGCCCCTAGATAATTGTGAAAGTAAAATGATGGGGATTTGCAACTCAACAGCAAGCAGTTTTAGTTCTCTTGTAATCTCACCAATCTCTAAGTCACGCCGTTCCTTTCGATTAGTTGTTGGGGTGATTAGCTGTAAGTAATCAATAATAACAAGTTGATTTTCCTTGGGGTTATCATGATACCTTTTCCGAATAGTTGAGCGAATAGCTGCTATTGTGCGTTTGGTATCGATGATTTCCAGCTTCCACGTAGAAAGAAGACCAATGGCACTTATTGCATGCTCATAATCCTCCGCTGAAAACACAGAATGGATTTTACGCCATTTCGATCCATCTAGCATTGCCTCCGCAGAAATCATTCTTCTTAACAGTTGCTTGACCCCCATTTCCAAGCTAAAAATAATAGACCTTCCCCTATTTTTACAATGACCCGCCGCGAGATTCAGTGCAAATGCAGTTTTCCCCACAGAAGGCCTGGCAGCAATAATAATAAGGTCACCCTTTTGTAATCCTCCCGTCATTAAATCAAAGGAAGATAATGTTGTCTTATATCCCAATTCTTCAGGACTTGGATTGCTCAATTCTTTACTGATTTCTAGTAAATGGTCTCTTGTTGACTTTTCTTCATAAAACGCCCCAATGTCCCGATAGGATTCTAACTCTTTAAGAAGTATATCTAATGCTTCATCACTCGGTTCATCTGTATATTTTTTCACTGCAGATAGCGATAGCCTTCTTCGATAGGCGTCAAAGAGTAGTTGTTCATGCTGTTTCAAGCTAGCTGTACTTGCTACAGATTCTGCCATTTCGAGAAGATAGGTTGTACCGCCCACCTGTTTGATTTCATCACCGAGCATTGTCGTTACCATTACCAAGTCAATAAACTTTCTTTTAACAATAGCCTGTTTCATAGCCTGATAGATTCGCTTATGCTTTGTAAAATAAAACTGTTCCTCTTGTACTTCCAAAGTTTGAAAAAGTGTCCCATCAATTAGAATTGTTCCAAGCACTGCAGCTTCTGCTTCATAATTTACGTTATTCATTAGGAGAGATCTCCTTCAGTAATTTGTCAAATTGCTCTCGAAAATTCTGTTTTACTTCTTCAGGTACTTTTTTTGCTTCTTCCTCCCACTTCTTCCACTTCTCTAGATGCATATTCGGTTCTGGTGGGTACACTGCAATATCACTCAGTTTCGGTGCATATGGAGATTTAGCAATATAGATAATCAAGTTGTTTTTTACCCCTTCGTAATCCATTAGCAATAAATGCGAGATCAATACCTTTGCTTTACGTTTAGTTAATTCAAACGTTGGATAAAACTCAGAAATTGTTTCTAAAATCTCAACTGCTTCTTTTTGCATCATTTACCTTCGCCTCCTCTCTTAACTCTGTGAAAAGTGCTTCCTGCTTGCCACTCTTACGCTGCTCAAAAGGTCTCATATTTTTCTTATTTAATTTTTTCTCTTGCTCATAAGCAAGGACCTGATCGATACTTTCTAATTTTGCATTTGACCAGTCTTTCAAGATCTCTTCTATATAGCTAAAAGACCTCCCGCCACGTTTCACTGCCAGTTCAATAGCATGAATAACAATTTGATCCCCAATCTCATCGCACCATGAAATCATTGCTTCTCTTGAATAAGGTCGAAGGATTCCATAGTTTTGTTCATAGACGATAAAAGGATTTTTATTCTCTGGCCCATTGCTGTCGCTGCTATTTTTGTTTTTGTCTTGTTTTGGTTTATGTTTAAGTATAGTCCGGGATTGATCCGAATTTGCTCCGTATGTTTGATGCAATTTAAGTATAGAATTGTCCGATATTAGTCCAGCATTTTCACTAGAAATTTGTTGAGGTTGATCAGCGGACAGGTCACTTGCCCGTTTGTACAAAGGCTCTTCAATAGGAATCATTTCATATACAGGAGCTTTCCCTTTTCTACCAGATTCGTATTTGATAAGACCAAGTTCTACAAGCTGTAATCTTGCTTCAGACAAGCGTTGCTTTGATAATCGACAATGCTGTGTAATTGTTATACTAGGTACATTAAATCGCTCTTTCCAGCCCGTTGCATTGTTAATTAACATGAGCGTATGCCATAGTGCAATCGAATTTGTTGAAATCTCTTGATAGGTGACCCATTCTTTAAAAGCTTTGAGTTCTTTTAAATAATTCATATCTTACATCCTTTCCGAGTTCCGAATATTAATTTTTAGATGTTTTAAAAGGGAGTAGGTAATCCATTTCACTCCCTATTTCAGCATATTTTCATTATCTTTTGCCCAAGTTCTTAATTTCCTCCTAGCTTCTTTTCCCCATCCTTTCACTGCTTCTACAGTTACACTTTCTCGTTCCGCAATTTCCTTTATGGAAAGTCCTAATATAATGTGATAATTCACCCACTTTCGTTGCTTTTGGGTTAGCAATGAAAAGAGTGGTTTCCATTCATCTTGCCCTTTTATATGCATACCAGAGGGATTCATAATTGGAAGGTTGGTGTTACTGTTGTGATTCCCTTTATATCTTTTTGTAATAACTTCCTGCTTAAGCTTTTTGTTATTCTCATGGATTATGGTTTCTTTCCGGAGCATATCGATGAGATGGTTACGAATGGTGTAGTTAAAGTAAGTGGAGAGAGGTCCTTTGTTTGGATCGTATTTCTTATAAGCCATCCACATGGCATATAATCCTCCCGTGTAAAACTCCCGGTTTGAATCACGAATACCTAGCTTTTGGATATGATAGTGGATTCTGTTTTCATTCTGTTTAAAAACCTCTTCAAATGTTACCTTGTTTTTGTCCATTCAATCATCCTTTCTATTACTTTTTCTATCCTGTTGTATTTCTCGTTGTTACCCATACCATAGAAAAATACCATCCCTATCACAAATCGCCTAACTTCTCGTTCTTTTGACAAAAAAAGAAAAAGGCACAAAAAAGCAGGTACAAAATTAAATTTTGTACCTAAATCATTAAGTTAGAGCATTTTTAAAAAAAATATCATTTTGTGTGTTTTTAAAGAAAAAAATCTATTAACTCACAGTTTGTGTGTTTTCCGAATATTAATAGAAGATTATGGTAGTTTTTAGTCAAACAGGATGTGGTATGAATGGTAAATGACTTAGGATTACGATTAGAAAAGTTAGCGGACCAGTTTGGCTATAGTAAAAAAGAAGTAAGCACAATGCTTGGCTATTCCGACAATGTTTTTGGCTTATATGTAAAGGGAGAACGAACTCCTAATATCGAAACCCTTATCAAGTTATCTGAGATTTTCAACGTTTCTCTGGATAAGTTGATTACAGGAGTAGAGTATAAGCAAGACGAGAAAGAAGCTGCTAAGGTAGATAAATTGAATGAACTGCTTGCCATTTTTCAAAAGGTAGGCATCACTTCTCCATACATTCTCCATCTTGAGAAATGGCAAAAACTGAACGCTAAACAACTAAAGGAATTAACCGACCATTTTGAATGGGTGGTTGAAAAAGCAAGAAGAGAAGCCGAAGACGATTGATCTTTCCAGTCTATTATTAACATCTGCAAATCCTAAATATAACCACAAAAGTGTTCGAAACGATTCACAGAAATGAATAATCACCTGAACACTTCCTCTTTCTTTCCTGTTTAAAAACCTCAAAAATAAGGAGTGTCCTCAAATGAAGCAAACTATCCTTGATTACAGCATTAACCCGCAAACCGCAGCTCTAATACCAATCATGCATCAAGATTATAAGACCATTATTATCGAAAAAGACAAACAGCTTTTCATTAATCAAACACCAATAGATTTAATTAAAAAGGCTTGCCTAGTCTATCTTTCAACCTATGAAGGAAGAAGAAAAGCTGTAATGCACCAAATGAATTATAAACGTAAAATCCCTATTCCAATTAATCCAAGCCTTCACATTATTTCCTTTCCTACTCACTCAACTTCCCACTCCAATTGTTGTTGGATATTCTATAAGCATGTAAAAGAGATAGAAAAACATCCTCTTAAGAACCAATCTGATTCCTCCATCATCACTTTTTCTAACGACACCCAACTTTTGATAGATGTTTCACCTTATATTTTACGAAAACAATATAAAAGAGCAGAAATGTGTTTGGAGTTATTTTTAAGTAATTCTCAGGATATTTGTCTAAATATGGAAGGATTACTAATATCTTAAGATTCACTTTAGACATATTAATTTAAATTTACATTCTCTTTGAAGGATACTCTAATAATCTGCCGAATATAGGAGTACATACTTAAAATTAAAGGTAGGTGCCTTATGGAACCAATAGTAGTTATTGATAACGAATTATTAGAAGAATATGCCCTTCTATCCACGTTTTTTAGTCCAAGCAATACAACTCTTGGCGTTTTGATATTAGGGGAAAATTATCATGAAGTATCACGGAATGTTATTCTGAGAGTTTATCGATTAAATAAAGAAACAGATGGAAAGTTTTACTCGCAAGCAGAGTTACAAGTATTTTCTTTCTCTTCGTTCAATGAAGCAGAACAATTTTTAAGTTACTTGCCTGAGATGTCTGCTTTGGAGTTGATTTTGATGATGGAAAAGGAGAATTTAGTTGTTTAGGTTATATTAAAAGATATAAGAAAGGTTCTTGCCTGATTAAGGCTAGAACCTTTTGGCAGATTTGATTGCATAGGAGTACCAATAAGACTGTCATTTTGAGGCTGGGATTCCAATCTCTCTACCTAAATCCTCTACAATAATAGAACCCAGCGTTCGGCTCCTACGTGTCCCTTCTAACACTGCATTAAAGTGAAAATTCTTCTTAACCTTATCTCAATCTCTAGGATTAATAGTCTTTGAAGATATAGATGAATGGATCTCGTGTTGATATTCAATTTAGTTTGAACGTTATCTCTATAGTTTGAGACTCCTAAAATTCATTCTTAAAATCTAACCTATCCAAATATTCTTCAAGGGCCTTTGCAACAAGATTTGATTTTGTAATATTGTTTCTCTCTGTAAATTCTTCAACCTTCTCAAGTAGCTTTTGGTTTAAATAAATTTTAACTGATTGCTTACCGGAATTGACCTCATCTTTTTCCTTCTCTTTATCCCTTAAAAGCTCTTTTATAAGAAGTATTTCTTCCCGAGAAAGACTCATGTCAATGACAGTCTCAGTAGCTCTAATAATATCTTTACTTTCTACTAAACCAGCATCATCTTCATTCTCTTGGTATTGAATTGCTTTTTTAGTTTCAACTACTGTTCCTTCAATTGATTCTGTTTCTGGCTCATTTTTATTTTTAATATTGTATCCATATGCTTCCAATAATTCTTCTAGCTCGTCTTTTGATACACCAAATTTAGAAGCAACTTGCTCAACAGAGGTTTTATCATTAATGATATCTTCAGCAATATTCTTAAGGAATACTGCCTTGTTTCTATTTATATAGGTCTTGAAAAAACTATCATATTTATATCCATCTGCTTTCAGTTGAATTCTTAACTGATTTGCTGCAATACCTGTATCTTCCTCAATAGTCTTTAAAGTAGACCCACTGTACAACTTTCCAATAATTTCTTCGGTAGAAATTATAGGCTTGTTATTCCCGCTAGCATCTTCTTCATTTTTTAACGGTGTATTATTTGGTTTAACCAATCTTTCACCTGTTGTTTCCTTAAATGGTGATGAATTAGTAGCTGCATCTTTAACTGTTTGATTCGTTAAAGATTTATTACTTTTCAAGACCCATCTTTTAGTTTTTTGGTCAAAATTATAACCAAGATCCTCAATTTTTCTTCTTAACTCGTCTGCAAATAGAATTTTCTCTTTTTTGTTTTTCACATATTTATCGGAGAAATCGTATAGAGTAATACCCTTGTTTAGCTCTCTAATCGAAGCTTCTATAAGTGTGTTCTCCTTCTTTTCGGTCCACACTTTAAAGAATGAATTAAATTGATATCCAGCATTTCTTATCAATTTAGTAATTTGACTTACCTGAACCGAGTATTTTTTTGCTATTACTGTAAGACTTTCACCAGCATTTACTGTTTGAACAATTATTTTCGGATTTAATTCATTATCACTATTATTTGTATCAGATGTTTTGTTACTACCTTGGTTATCAGAAATAGTAGCCACGTTTGATAACGTAGACTTTTCTTCTGTTTGTTCTTGTCCTCGTGAATTCATTAATAGATTTTCTAATTCTACAATTTTTCTACGAGATAAGCTTGTTGTATTTGTAAGTGAAGCGAAAAGAGATAATCCTATCTCAGTATATAATGCTTCAAATCGAATATAATTTATATGGGGACAAGCGTTAAAGATTTCGATTTCATCAGTATTAAAGTATTTCATAGGAGTCACGTAATGCACATTGTTATTAAATTCATCATTGTATTTTTCTCTTATTAATTTTGCATTTATTCCTAAAGTTCTTGCTACTTGTTTTAAAGTGAAGAAGTTTCTTCCATTTATATATAAAACATTCGGTTCACCAGTTTTTAAATCCAAGAGAACTTTATTATCTTTTATAGTAGGTATTGCATAATTAGCAGTAGTATTACCCTCTAAGACCCAGAATTTCCTATAATTTGCCTTTTTTAATTGTTCTTCAATATACGAGACTGGTTTGCCTTCACCTCTAGCTATCTCCTCAACACTTTTTCTTTCAATATTTAATTGGTGAAGATAACGCATTGCCTTTCCGAAAGAATCATTTATTGGTAAGGTATTTCCGGTAACGGTCCATCTATTTCTAAAATTATTATCTTCTAGTACCTGTATTAGTTGTTTTTCAGATAATTTATAGCTCTCAGCAATATAAGATAATGAAACTTGTTCATTGTACATCTTTGAAACAATGTTACATAAATCATCAAGTGTGAGAGTATCAGCTCTCTTAGACCATATTCTCTTTGATGAATTAAAAAAATAGCCCGCTTCACTAAACATTTTGGCAAGCGCTTCTTTTGTCATATCATACTCCTTAAGGAGTTCTTCTTCTGAAACACCATTGTTTAGTTTCGAAATTATAATTTCTGGGCTAACTTCCTGTTTCTTCTTAATAAAATTATTCACAATATCTAAAATATCCATATCATTCTCCAATCACAAAATGATATAGGGAAGTTATATAAACTTCCCAACTCTAACTAAAAAATCATATCTGCAATACCCTTTAAGTTTCTCTCTTTTTCAGAAGCATCATTTTCCATATTCATAATCATGTCAAAAAGGTTATTCAACATGTACTTTGGTTGTTCTAATAGTTTTTGCTCAAGGATTTCAATTCCACCAGCTGCATATTCCTCAAATATCCTTAATTTCTTATCAAACGTTTCATCATCATCTTGCAATATGTTTACATCTTGTGTTTCAGTAAGGGCAACCATATTAATCGTAGGTTCATCTGTTTCTAAACTAAAATTATCCCATAATAGCCCCTCAGCTGAAGATGTAAAAGGTTTTCTTTTCTTCTCAAGGAATCCAATCGTTCCAGCAAGCATGAAGACCTCTTTATATGAGTTAAATAAACCGAATTCATCTTTATCTGTTAATCTTCGATAGGTAGAATCTTGTTCTTTTGGGCGTTTAATTCGTCGTCGTATCACCTTATTTTACCTCCTTAACAGCAGTAAACTCATATGGTTTATCCTTATTAATCCTAGGGTCGTTATATACCAAATTATATTCCTTGCCAATTTGACTATGCATTTGCTTTTCCACTTCTCCTCGCCATTGGGAAGTAGAAACAATAACAATAATCTGGTCCGCTAGTTTAAAGATGTTTTGCCCAACTCTCTCTCGGTGATCCGAGTCAAGAGCTCCAAACGGGGAGTCCATTACTATAGGATATATTCCACCATCTTCAAATTCATTTTTCACTTCTTTTTTATGTTGTTCTCTCGCAATATTTACGATAGCTCCAATAAAGGACAAGCTTGTTATCTGTCTTTCTCCTTGGGACATCCCTACAATATTTCCTTTTGGGTTAATAACTTGAAGTTCATAATTATCGGTTAGCTCAATACTGTAATCTTTGCGAAGAAATTTATTGTAAACTTCATTTATTTTATCTTGTAGTTCAGCTCGGACTAACCCCTCTCGGATCCTTAAAATTTCCTTCATAACTTCTTCTAAGTTCTCACAAGCACTTATGCGTTTTTGCGTTAACTTAGCTTTGTCTGCCTGATTATCTAATTTTGACTGGTCTAATTTCTTTTCCTTTAATTCTCTCTGAACATTCCTTTGTTCATTTTCTAACTGGCCAATTTTTCTATCAATCTCTGATTTTTGTCGAGTTAATTTCACGCGTTTAGTTTCTAACTCACTAATCTCCTCAGAATCTTTTTCTGATAACTTTAGACTAATTTCTTCAATTTCTTCAGTTAACTTTTTCTGTTGTTGGATTTTAATTAGTTCATTTTCTTTTAGCTGTTTAATTTCTTTAAATAATGATTCCTTCTTCTCACGAATAACTCCAAGATTCATTAAGGAATCCATAACCTTTTGCTCAATAGGAGTAGAATTAATTAATTTTTTTGCAGTAATCAAATGGTTATAGTGAACAGAGTCTTCTCTAATATGGTTTCCACATATACATGTACCTTGTTCTATTAAATTATCAATAAAGTCTTCTGAAACTCCTGTAATAACATCATCACTTTTCTTCTCTTTAAGAATTCGTTCGGCTTTTTGTAAAGCAGGGTAGCTAAACGCTAAGTAACCTTGTTTAGCTATTACCTCATTAAGATGATTTTGTATACCATAAATTTCTTTTTTGACATCATTAAGGTCGAGATTTTTTTTATCTCGAAGTTCTTGAAGTTGTTTAGCACCCTCAATTGTTTTTAAGCGCGCTTCTAGTTCTTTGATATGTTTATCATTAAGAATAGAATTCTGCTTTTGTAAGTCTAAATCGGATAGAATTTCACTTTCTCTATTTTCTAGAATTTCTATTTCCTCTATTAAGGTATTGGTTTTTGTATCACCAAATCTCTTCATTTCACTTCTAAATTTCTTCCTTGCACTTCCAGTATGTGATATAGCACGCTCAAGTATCTCTAACCCCATAATGGACTTAATTGCATTTTTGATATCATCTGTACCACTTTCCTTTGATAAATTATCAATTCTCTCACCATCAAAGAAGAAGTAGGAACGTAAATCCGAAGGTAGAGTTCTTTCCACTTCAATCTGAGGATTGTTTATAATATCTGATAAACCATTATTTTTATATTCTAATAAAAGCTCAGGTTCAAAATAATAAACTTCGTTTTCTCCGACTTCAGCCTTAACACTTCTTTTCAAAGTATATGATTTATCATTATGGTTATATTTTATCAATACAAAGGCCTCAACTATTTCGCCTTTTCTAGCAGTACTAAGTGCATGTTCATTTATGATTTTATCTTCGTTAGGTAAATTTAAAATACCGTATAAACACCAGCCGAACGCGTTTAATAATGCAGTTTTACCGGAACCATTTTCACCATGTATAACAGTAATATTTCTTGTGAGAGAGGTCGAAAAATCAATCGTTTGAGTCTGATAATACTGTCGAAAGTTATGTAACTTAATGGACTCTATAAGCATTATTCTTTTATCCTTTCTTTAATAATATTAACTATTTCACTTACTATCGTTGTTCCTTGTAGCGATTTTTTATGAAGAAGGTCCTTCTCTGCTTGTAAGATTTCTTTTAATATTAGTGTATGTTCATCAGGTAATTCGTTTAAAAGATTGTGTATTCTTTCCTTCTCATTTTCCATCTAAAGCACCCCATTAGTAATTTAATAAATTATAACTTTTTTTCAGTGTGTTAAGGGTTTCATGGGCAACTGGCCCATTTACTGCTAAATCTGCAAATTCTACCACTCTTGTTAACTCTCTTTTGACTAAATTACGCTCAGTGTTAAAGAGTTCGGGCTCTATCCTCTGAATTTCTTCCAAATTTCTAGGAATTACAATAAAGTCATATATATAGGAATATTTTTTTCCAGGATACTTTCTTAAAACTCTCCCACGTCTTTGAATAAATTCTCTTGGATTAGTACTACTTGCAAGAATAAAGGCCCTTTGTGTAGCAGGAACATCTACGCCCTCATCTAAACATTTAATTGCAACTAATGCCTGTAAATCACCCGATTCAAATCTATTGAGTAAAACTTTTCGTTCTTCTTTGTCTTCTCTAGAAGTAAACGTGTGTACCCTCATATCTAGAGTGCTCCCTAATACTTTTACTACTTTGTCAATTTGTTTGTCATCATCAACTGTACTATCCCCACAATATACAATGTTATATTTACTATCCTTAAATTCGCTAAACAAATCTTTAAGCTTATATAATTTATTACGAGCTGCACTTAGCACTCTTGCTCTTTCTATCAATAAGCTTTCTAGAATTTGTTCTTTATCCTCATTTTTTTGGTTAAAAATTCTACTTATTTTTCTAGTAATTTCAAAATACTTTTCACTTTCGTCTTCATCTAATGTTACAAGGACAGGATAATAAAAGTATTCGGTTAAAAATTTTCCAATAGCTTTTTCGAGGCCGAACTCAAAAACGACCTTGTTTCCAAAATATGCCAACAATTCATTACTACCTTCTTCATCATACCAGCGGTTTGGGGTAGCACTTAGAGCTAGTCGATACGGGATAGATTTAATCAATCTTTTTCTCTGATTAACAGCACCTAAGTGATGGGCTTCATCGGCGACAAATACTGTGTCAGCATGTAATTCGTTTAGTAAAGTTTGCATAGTTGGTGATGAAAAAGTCGCATTCGTCATAATAACACAAAAATGATCAGTTACCTTCGCATTAAAAGCGGAAATATTATTCCTTAGCTCTTCTTCCCATAAGCTTCTAGAGTGATAGGCAACTATTGGGTTCATATTAAAAAGTTTTAAATCTTTGACCCACTGGTCTACTAAATGAGTATAAGGACAGACAATAACGACACAAAGTCTGTTTGTTACTTCGAAGAGTTTAGTTACAGCTGTAATAGAAGTAATAGTCTTTCCAGTACCAGTTGCCATTTCTAATAATCCCTGACAATCGTTTTTAAACCAACTGATAATGGCTTCTTTTTGATAGTCTCGTAACTTAATTACATCAGGAATTTTAGGATGATTTAGACCTTCTATTTTCAATTCGTTCCTTCTATTTGCTTCTGGGTCAAGTTTTTTATAATCTGTTTTTCTATATGTTAACAGTTTTTCTTTTACAGCTTCTGGGAATTCAAATACTTGAACCATTTCTGTTTTGTCTTCCCATAATGATTGAAAGTTTTCCAGTTTCTTTTCAACTCTGTGCAACTCATTCCCTCTCCATGAACAAAAAACGTCAATTGATTCAAAATTACTGTGAAGCCCTCCCTCTGTTTCATTAGAAGATCCAGTAAAAGCGATATGATTTCCGTCCCTATCTTCCAATATCCCTACTTTTTCATGGAAAATCCCAAAGGAATTTTTATCTCTTAACATTGCAATCTTAATATCTAATTGATTATTTGCTATTAACCAAGCCAGGTAGTTCAAACGTTCTAGAGATGATTCATCTGTTATATTGTTTATTTCCCTTAATAAAGATTTCTCTACGATATTTTCTCTTGCTGCGTACCCTTTTTGTATAGATTCTATATCTTCCTCATTGAGTTTCGGTGATGCAATTAATTGCATTTTCCCATTACAATTCATTAATTCGATAATTCCTTTAGCAGCAAGTGAAAGTGAGTGGCTAGTAAAGTAACCAACCGCTCTCTTGTAATTAACTGACTTAGCAAGGACAGGTATATAAAAGTCATTTATTATATTACCGCTTTCATTGTCAGAACGGTATTGGAATGAAATATCTAATTCCTTAAAACTCAAATACTCACCCCTCATTGAGCTTAATAAAATTTCTAGGTCTAAAGTATATAATTATTTTAACATATAATTAAAAAAAACTTGGGAGTTTAATCTTGGGTGTACATAAAGTAGTCAACCCTCTCATACTCAGTGAATTAAAAAAGGCTTGAAAACAATTGTTTTACAAGCTAGAATTATTAATCATTTTATTTTCAATATCATTAATCCACTCAATCCAACAGATAATGGTTCTTGCTCTTCTATATAAAGTGGAATCAGATGCTACTCTCAAGTCTTCTTCTAACATAATTTCAACAACACGGTCTTTTGTGATAAATTTTTCTTCATACCACTCTATATATGCCCTTTTAAAGACAGAGTGCTCAAAGATTGATTTAATGATTGCCAAGTGTTTTTCTTTTTCTGGTAAAGAAAAAGTTTGATAACCTTTTTCTGAAAGGGTAAAATATACCGATTTTTCAATATGTCTTTTTTCTACAAATCCTAAGTAAATAGCAGAGTTAGTATAATAATCTGTTTGTCTTGAAGTGAATTTAAAATGGTCAGTTATTTTGTACTTATTTAAATCTCCTTTATATAAAAGATTTAATAATTTTATTATGTTATCGAAAGTATCAGCTTGTGGAAATGGAATGTTAGGATCTTCCTCTTTTGAGACCGTATTATACGCAATACTTAATACATCTATCAACAAAGCACACCTTCTCCTATCTCTATTTTATGTAAAAGGAATTCGCTCAACAACCATTTTATCATACTAATTCCTAATCAAGAAGACCACCTTAAAATCCCATTTGTTCATCGAGAGTAAGTATCTAGCTTCAGGTATAAGTTCTAACTTAAAGATGTACAGAGTCATTAGATTTTAGTAAAAATTAATAGTTACTTCTTAACGTTAGTCTAATTTTTGATAATATAGTATTTTTATTTTATACTTACCACTATTACAGTAATTTTTAATTGGGACAGAATAGGAACTTCTAGAAGGTTAGTAAAAATATAATAACCTTATTAAAACCATGAAAAAATCAAATTTTTTCAAACATACTAATACACGATTAACGAACATCAGTTCCGTTTCCTTTGCTAGCTAGATAATCTTACTGTATAATAAAATAATAAAACTAGTCACTTGTTGGTAATGTATAGAATTACCAATTTTTTTATTGAGAAGAGGTACGAAGATGGACAATTTACAACCATTTATTAAATGGGTAGGAGGAAAACGTCAGCTCTTACATGAAATAAGAAAATATGTCCCGTCTATTTTTGGCACTTACTACGAACCTTTTGTTGGTGGGGGTGCTGTGCTTTTTGATTTAGCACCAAAGAATGCGGTTATTAACGATTCAAATGCAGAGCTGATTAATTTATATAAAGTTATTAAAAGTAAAAGAAAACTTGAACAATTAATAAGGAAATTAAAAGAGCATAGAAACGAGGAAGAATATTACTATAAGGTAAGAGCAGAAGACAGAAGTGATGATTATTTTACTAAAAGTGATGTAGATAGAGCATCTCGTTTTATTTATCTAAATAGAACCGGTTATAACGGATTATATCGTGTAAATAGTAATGGGTATTTTAATGTTCCTTTTGGTAAATACAAGAATCCTGATTATGTTAACGAATCAGTTCTTAGAAGATGCCATGAATACCTAAATAAAAATAATGTTCGTATTACCAATAAAGATTTTGAGTCTGCTGTAAAAGGGGCAAAAGCCGGAGATTTAATTTACTTTGATCCACCTTATGACCCTTTGAATGAAACATCCTCTTTTACAAGTTATACTAAGGATTCCTTCGGTGATTGGGATCAAGTAAGGTTAAGGAATTTATTTATTAAATTGTACGAAAAGGGCTGTTATGTAATTTTAAGTAATAGCGATACCTTATTTATTAATAAACTTTATAATTATCCTGGTGTACAAATTATTAAAGTCGAAGCAAGTAGAAACGTAAATTCAAAAAAAGAAGGACGAGGGAAAATAACAGAGGTAATGGTGATTGCAGATGGCACAAACAAAGAACGATAAAGCCTGGAACAAAATTTTTAAAGAATACAATATTCTTGTTGAAATCGATAAAGATGGTTATTACATTATTGAGGCGTCTTCTATACGAAAGTATAGAGAACCTCGATTAATGTGTAAGTTTGACCACGAAAATAATTTACCAGATATTTTTAAAGAAAATAATTTAAGTATTTTACCGATTTCAAGAAGTAAATATATAATTGGTAGTTTTCAAATGTTTGCTGATGTAACATATAAAAAAATGGAACCAGTAGAGTTAAACATTCCTTATACAATTCAAACGATTGATGCAAAAAACCTGTATAGTGAAAGTTCGTCTTTACACTTTGCATATCATAGTGGAATGATTGATGACTTTTTAGGTGAAGAGACTAAACATACTGTTAGTAATAGAATGGGTTCTGGTAAGTTCAAATTCCGCATATGGAATGGTGTGGGTCACACACTCATCAATGTTGAATCGGCCCAGATTGAAATTGATGGCGGTTATGAGGGAAGAACTAAATTTGCAGTCATAGAAGCCAAAAATGAAACCGTTACAGATTTCAATGTAAGACAATTATTCTATCCTTATCGTGTATGGAAGAATAAGATAGATAAAGATGTTGTGCCGGTATTTTTTACATATTCAAATGATAAATTTAGTTTTTTTATGTATGAATTTTCAAATGAAGAAACATTTAATTCGTTTAAATTAATTAAACAAAAAGATTATATTATCCCACACGAATCGATAACCATAAAGGATATAGATGCTGTTGTTCAAAATGCTACTGAGTTTGTACCAGAGCCAGAAGTTCCATTCCCACAAGCGGATAAATTTAAGAAAGTAGTAGATTTACTAGGATTTCTATATGATAGGGATATTAATAAACAAGAAATTTCAGACCTATTTGATTTTCACAAAAGACAAAGTGACTATTATGCAAATAGTTGTATTTATTTAGGGTTAGCTGAAAGTTATTCGCTCGGAAAAGATACCTATATTGCTTTGAATGAAGAAGGTAGGAGAGTTATGGAACTACCTTTTAGACAAAAATACTTAACACTAGCTGAAAAGATACTTCAGCACAAAATCTTTAAGGAAATATATGATGAGACAGTAAAGATAGAAAGCACAAAGAAAAAAGGAAGAAAAATTGTTCCTACACATTTTATAATATCAAGAATGAAATATCATAAACTATATCACATAAGCAAAGAAAGCACATTTGGAAGACGTGCATCAACTATTCGTGGTTGGGTTCGTTGGATTAGAGAATTGCCTTAAAACATACCTATTAAATAAACATTATTTATAAGTAGAATTTGTATAACATACGGGTCTGAATAAAATCTTGCGAAAGTAGATTTTAACAATCTGCGCAAAGCAAGAAATCGTGGGTTTAGGAATTTGAGGTTTTATTATTTTACAGGGACAGGTAAAATGTCCGCTATAGCGTAACCATCGGATGCTGCACCTGTCCCTCCATCCTCAATTAGTTTCAACATCAATCAACACACCAACTAATCCCATCTCTCCCTTCTCCAATACTTAGATTATTCACCCTATTCTCCTCTTCATCCACTCGTCCAGTAAATAAAATTCCCTGTAACTCCATCTTATCTTCCAAGAATAGTCCATTCTTATCTTGAACAAGTTTCATATAATCCACCAATTCCCGTAATCCAGTAATCGCATATTCAATTCTGTTTGTATGTTTAACCTCACCAATGACTACTTTAAGCAGTTCATTAGTCTTTTTGTCATACATTTCTACTAAGATATCCGGTCTTCCGCTCCAATAGGTCTTCGTGTCAAAACTTTGATTAAATAGTTTCTTTGCAGTAGTGTCGGCTTCTTCTATTGAACTTAATCTACGAGAAATAAACGGATGTTCATGCTCTTTTAACTCATCCGTAGAAATATGGAATTTAATCTGATTTGAGCCAGTGGAGTCATGATACACCTTATATAAACAATAATCATCACTCCATTGGGCAACCAGATTATTTCTTCCATCCATTAATTGAAGGTCGGCGTTTTCCGTATTTTCTTCTATTAATTTCACCACCCAATAAAGCTCAAATAGCACATCCACTTCTTTCGGATAGACAAATGTCTCTCTTAATAGGGTCTGTACCTCCTGCTCATCGATTTCCCCATATAGAAGTTTTCTATACTGCTGGAGGATAGATGCTGCACTCCGGTATAAGGGGTTTCGATGTTTAAGAGTATCCAGAATCATTCGATCGGTAACGCGACCTTTTACCATTCGCACCCTTGACAAGTAAATATTTTTATAAAGGGTATTGCTAACAATACTTTTCAGTACGCCCCATTCTTTAAACCATGCGTATTTTTCTAGATAATTACTGTCCACTTCTCTAAATAAGATAGTATATAACGTTTGTACTACTTCCAGCAGTACAAGGTTTTCTTTGATTGCATACTCCCGGTTCCGTTCATTGGCTGAGAAAATCGTTTTATCTTTTGCATTTATTCGAAACCGATCGTTGATGGTTCTGTTCCAATTAATTTGCCCTTTAACAAGTCCGTGATAGGTCTCCTGCTTTAACGTTGTGGATGTCTTAAATCGTTTGATTAGCTTTGGCAATTCCCGGACAAATTGTTTTACTTCATCCTTTAATAGAAAGTGAACTTTCAATAGTTGATCCATTTGGGAAATAGGTAGATCAGTCTTTTTAAGAAAAGAATTAATCCCCACCTGTCCTGACTTCAAATAAATCACTAAAAAATCACTTATTTCTTCTAATAATTCTTCAGCACTTCTTTTCATAAGCTACCCCTTCATATGAAAGAAATCTTGAGCAAATTGCGTTAATCGTTCCTTTTCAATAACTGGTAATTCACTTAATCGTTCAATAAACTCAAGGATTTCTTGTTCCAACAATCCTTCAAACTGTGGGAGAACATATAAAATAATCGCTGATGTGAAATCTGTATCCACTGCTGTATACTTGGCTACATCTTCTACAATGGCCGGTCCTATTTGCCGGTATTGATTAATTTGTTTCCAAATAAAAGCCAGTTCTTCTGCAAACGCATAATCCTCTATATTCCATTTCTCCAGAAATTCGTGAATAAGTGTCTCGTCAACCTTTTTAGGTACACCAACTGGTATAAAAGCAAACCTTCTCATAAAAGCATAACTCATTTCATAAAGAGAAGCCTTATCAAGTGTGTTCATCGTACCAATCAACCGCCAGTCATTAGGAATGATATATTCAAGATCATTCGGTATCACTTTTTCCTCATCCACTTGTGGACGTAATACAATGGGTTGTCCACTTTCTGATTGAAGGTTCAAGGTTATGGCATCTCCTGTTAAAGCTGAGAATAGAGACCCAAACGCTTTATCGATATCAGCACGGTTCATTTCATCAATAATCAGCCATTTATTGATTGGTTTATTCGTATAATTATCTTTAAAGCACCTTAGGAAGAGACCGGGATTGAAGGCTAATGTTCCATCACTTTTCGGCCGGTATCCACCAATTGTCTCATACGTCGACCAATCGGAAGTGGCTGTTGCCATTTTATAATCGGCATCAAAGGACTGACAGATTTCCTTAGCTAACTTTGACTTCCCTGTTCCTGGAGGTCCAGTGAGAATAATATGCTTCCCGTTTGCTAATGCTGTCTTTACTTGTCTTAGAAGAGAATCTTTCTCTTCAAAATATAAACCTTTGATATCTATCTCCTGCTCAAAATTAATAGGAGGTATCTCGACTTCGTTATCTACGATGTTTGGTTCTTCCAAGGACAGAATCGTTTCAAATTCTGTTTTCGTTAATTCAAACAAACTGCCTTGAGCACCATTCTTAATTGGAGAGCTAAGCTGTAGCTCCTCCACTTCGGCAACAGCTTCCCAGCTGATTGGTGTGATATCTTCTACATACCGGAAAGATACACCTTCTGTTGGTTCAACAAATCCTTCTTCTTCAACTAAGTGTAGCCCTTCTACTACTTCCCCTTGAGCAACAATCTCTTTTCGTGGTGTCGACTCGTAGAACAAGATTTTGTCACCTGGCTTGGCATTTTCAAATGCTGTAAATATCCTACGCTTATTCCCCTTTTCATTATAGGCTGTATAATTCACTTTTCCTCCATCTTTAATTTCATCCACACTCCAGATGGAAGGATTAGCTGTTAGCCAAAAATATTTCGTTTCCTCTTCCTCTATTTCCATTGGGATGTTGATTATTTCTTCAGTAAATACTTTAATCCTTTTGTCCGGATCAAAAACAGCTTCTTCTAATTTTTCTATATTGAATTTTCTATATGGGGATCGAGTATACCCTTGGAATCTAACTTTAACGAATCTCAAAGTTTCCTCGTAAACATTCTGTAAATGCCTATTGGTTTGAAACTCTTGAAGCGGGATTTGCACAAGAGCTATTGGCAATTCTTGTTCTTTTGTCGTAAACATTTGTCTACTATAAGGAGTATCTTTTATTTTATCCTCTATCAACGATAACTGAATTTCTGATTGACCATTTTTACCTTCTCTAAAACCCAATATTAACCAATTACAGAAATCGATATGTAACTTTTTTCTCGATGGAAAGGTAACCGCGACCCTTGGATCTCCTGGTTCAGTGATACCAATTCTTTCTAATGTCTGAAAAGAAAAATCAAACGCCCATTTCGCCTCTTCTACCGAACGAAAAATACCGGAGAATGTTTCTGATAAAGTTTCAAATGGATTATTTTCGGAAGACATTTGATTTCCCTCGAGAAATTGTGGTAATACTTCCATAAATTTTTCTTTCATTTGCTGGTAAGTAAATTGCTCTGAATTTTGCAAGGTGTCTATATTTTCTTCTCCTCGCTTGGGATGTTCCGTACCATAGACAAGACCGTAACGTATACGGCTCTCTTCAATCGAAAGAAACAATTGAGCAGCTTCCTTATGTGACTGCTTATCAGCGGGATAAACTGCAAGCCAACTTTCTGTATCACCAAAGTGCTGTTTCCAATCAAACCCGTTTAATACATCGTCCTTTACTAAATCTAGATCAGTTACATTGTTTAAGTTTCTTATGGAATGATGAATCGTACCAAGCTCATTTTTCACTTTTTCTTTTATCGGCTCGTAATAAATAGAAAATAGAATTGTGAAATTTGTCCAGGATCGTAAAACGTTTTTTTCATTTTCTTGCCTTATATCCTCTTTCATTCTTTCTATATCCTCAAGTTCCAAATCATTTCCATGTAGAATCTGATTAATAATGTTAAATCGTATCTTATTTACTTTTTGGGAATTCCGATATGATTCCCTTTTCTTCTCTAATTCTGCTCGATCAATTTGCTTAACGGCATCTAGGAAAGCTTGATCATTCTGTTTATACCTTGCCAGCTCCTTTGCGATTGAAGAAAGATAATCCACCGCACTCTCTACTTTTGGTTGCTCGTACTGAGTTAAGCAAAAGAAAAAGTCTTGAACATCCAACATGGTTATAGAATGGCCTTTTTCTTTAAGGTAACGATGGGTGGCTAAACAGATATCATAAAAATCTTGATAATTTTTACTTACAGTTCCTAACTTCGTATCTATCAGTAATACTTTCTTGATATCCTTAAAAACTTCTTCTTTATATAAAGGATATTTCGTATAGTCATACGCAGCTAGAAGGAATCCGAATAAAGGGGCTCCCAAGCGAATTGTCGAATTACTTTGCTTTCCATGATTTCGAAATCCCTCAATTTTATCTTGGATGGATTTTTTATCATTTTTATATAGATCGTTCAATAGACTTGCTACCTCTTCGGGTTTTTCATTGGTGTACTCAAGTAAGTCACTTGTATTGCTCCAATGCACAAAACTTCCTTCTTGTGGATTACTGTCTTTAATCTTCTTGATAATTCCAACTATATTTTCTTTCTTGATTTCGGTGTGCTGCATATAATGATTGAGCTCAGATAAAATCTCCTGTTTATACCATTCATTATATGTATTTGTTTTCTTGAATTCCTGATAACGGCGAAATGCCACGTCTAAGTAATCATCTTTTAATATATGCTTTTCTACATTTACTAGATTCAATTTTTCCACCCCTTTGTCTTCTTCAAAGCAGAACTTTTTATATGAGTATAACATTCCTTTAATTCTTGAAATATACTTACTTAAATGTAAAGGTCTGTAGTAAGATTTAGCTCTCAATATACACGTTAACAGCTACATCAAAAAATTCAATTTATATTGGTAATATACCCCAGTCCTATAAGATTTAATAACAACTCCTAAAGACCTTTAAGCTAACCAACATAGGAGGGGTCTACCGTTTTATCTCTTTCTTCTGCTATAGCTTAAAACTATATCAAATGATAGTTTTTAAGTTTAAAGCTATCGAACTTGCTTGTGTTATACTTATCACATATTTGATAATTTGCAAATAATTCAATAGAATTACAACTTTAGATAGACAAGGAGAATAACTATGACAAACAAATTACCATTAAGAGCAGATCATGTAGGGAGTCTTCTTAGAACTCAAGCGATTAAGGATGCACGAATAAAACACGCCTCTGGTGAAATTACAGATGAAGAATTAACGAAGATTGAAAATAGCGAAATTGAAAAGATTATCTCTAAACAGGCTGAACTAGGGTTTAGCGTTGTAACAGATGGAGAATTTAGACGCGCATGGTATTATTTAGATTTCTTTACTGCATGTGAAGGAATTGATGTTGTGGAAAGTGATCCTTTAGTATTTAATAACAATACAGAAACGGATGCCATCAACTTCTCTATCACAGGAAAGATTAAATTAGGCAAGCACCGATTCATAGACGAATTCAAAGCAACGAATGAAATTGCTAAGAAGTATGGTGTCGAAGTCAAACTAACCATTCCTAGCCCAAACTTGATTACATATAGAGATGTGACGGAAACCGAGCGAGAGTTTTATAATAACGAGGAAGAAGTTTTTGACGATATTATTAAAATGTATAAAGAATTAATCCCACAGTTATATGAAGCAGGTTGTAGACATCTGCAATTTGATGATACAGCTTGGAATTCATTCTTTACGGATTTCGGATTATTAGAAGTGAAAGGAATAGATAGGGAGTTAGCATTAAAATTATTCAAATATGCAACCAATGAAACATTATCTGCTGCCCCTGATGATATGAAGACTTACGTTCATATTTGCCGTGGAAATTATAAATCAGAGCATTTAACAGAAGGAAGCTATGGACCGATTGCTGAAACTCTATTTGGTCAGCTAGATTATGATTACTTGATGGTAGAGTACGATGATGAACGCAGTGGTGATTTCGAACCTCTAAAATATGCAACAAAAGAAAACCAAATCATCACTTTAGGACTACTATCTTCTAAAACTGGCGAGTTGGAAGATATCGATTCCATCACCAACAGAATCCATGAAGCTGCAAAATATGTACCACTCGATCGCTTAGCTTTAAGTCCTCAATGCGGATTTGCTAGTACGGAAGAGGGAAATGTCTTAACAGAAGAAGAACAGTGGAATAAGCTAAAACATGTAATTAACATCGTTGATCAAGTATGGGATAGAATGCAACCGTAAGTTGATAGGGTCAGTTCCCGCCTCGTGGGTTCGAGGCCAAAAACCTTATAATAAAAACTCACTAGTCCCCCAGGGAAATATAGTATTTTTGATAATTTGAAAAACGCTATTTGAATATGACAATATCAAAAAAAGAGAGAGGTAAGTGCCCCTTTCTTATCTTTTGATGATTATGTAATTTCTTTTTAAAATATCGTCCGTACAATTATGTCATATTTACATCCTTAGGGGACACCATATTTTTAGCTGGCTTTATATTTTTTATTTTAAATGAGCCTTTTTCATTGTTTTGGTGATTTTTAAAACATACGGAAGATATAGCTTCTCAAGCTTATATATAATATTAATTTAAGTTACGTTTCTTTCAATGGTTGCATTTCCATCTATTTTAAAAAATACTTCCAGAAAATCAGCTCTCACTGACTTTCTGAACCCCCTATTTGTCACTCAATTTTTAAAGAACTTCTTCTTTTAAGTAAGCTTTAAAATCCGAATAAATTTTCTCAATAGTGTTATTCTCATATTCGTATACTTGTCCTTCTTCATCAAGAACAATTAATAACCCTTCTGTGGCTAAGTTTTCAATTACAATATAATTATCTAATTGATTTTTAGCTAATGCACGTTCTTTTAATGTTAATTCTACTACATTTAGGTAACCATTAACACCTAATGCAGCAATTTCGTGACTTCCTACCGATATTGCTCCATAATTTAATAGCAATTCCTTATAATCAATAGGCATTGTGAATGATAATTTACTTTCCGCTTGTTCAACCGTATGACTATCAACGCCTCCTGTTGAGAGAACCTTCTTATTTTCAAATAATGATTTTAAATTCATCCTATACCTCCAGCTGTTTTAATTTGTTCTGCACGTGCTCTCCAATGTGCTTCCTTTTCTAGGTTAAACACTGTACGATTAATTTCACTATCTTTTGCAGCATCATGTAAAACAGAGTAATTTGCTTCACCACGATGTTCGGTTCGTGTTAATTCTGCTAATGGGGAATCCATTTCTTGACCGATATGATGTAATTCGATTGGTTCTCCATCTACTAACGGAGCAAGTCCTTCTTCCATACGTTCTAAATTAGTACGCCCAAATTGATCTTTTGCTTCATAATCAATATCTGTTCGAGTTAAAACTTCCCGACTATTAACAGTTGTTTCTTTTAATGGGGCATCTTCATAAATCTTTATCTCTTCTGGACTAGCCTCTGTTAACGCCTCTTCCAAAGTTTTATAGTTTACCCCTTCGTCGATCACAACTTCATTTGACTTTAGTGTAACAGCTTCTATCTTTACGGGTTCCAAATTAAGAGTTGCCTCCATATTTTTGGAATTTTCTAAATTATGATATATCCCTTCATTAAAAAGTGGTTCTGCTGATTCGAATAATTTTTCAGATCCCGTTGCAACTGATTCTAGACCTGTAGCGACAGTTGTGAAGATTTCCATTCCATAGCATCCCTTTCCATCCAAACTTCCATTTGTTGTAATAAAGGTTTTTGATTCTTACCAAAGATATGTGCGACTGTTCGAAGTATGAAAGCTTTTGTTTGTTTATTCCAATGCCATTCTATGAATTCGTTAGCCATCATTTCTTTAGTTTTTGCATACACATTTTTAGCATTTTCTATTGTCTCTATATCAGGGTTAACAACATCAAATAAACTGCTAATAATATCGATAAAGTTAAGTAAATTGTAAATCTCGCCGTCAATCACTTTTCGTGTTGTTCCCATCCATTTAAATATGGGTTCATCAAATAGTATGTTATCAGTTGCTACGTTCAGTAATGGATATACACAATTTTCTCGTTGTTTGTGAAATACTTCTAATTCTTTTTTAGACCATGAATAGTCTAAGTTCGATAATAAAACTTCCATGTAATATCTAACTTCTTCTTTTATAAGATTATAATTAGCAAAATAGACTTTTTCCTGAAGATATTTACTTAATAACCCTTTAGAAAAAGTAACTAAAAATGCGTTTTCTTGTTGAGATGGAATAATATATCCAATTTTAACGGTGTATTTTAATAATTCTTCAGAAAATACTTTTACAACATGATTTAATCTATTTGCATCACCATATAAAGCATTGTGATAGAATTTTCTAAATTGAAGCAAGGCAAATTCAACGAAACGATCATTTTGATTTAGTAAATATTCAGCTATTGGATGGATATGCTCTTCATTTTGTACAAATGTATTGTAAGTAAGAGCAAGTCCTCTTAATTGATCAAAAGAAACGTAACTCAATTTTTCCTTAGCAGGATTAACTAATACATGGCCTGCCTTATACATGCCACTTGTAAAGAATAAAGCTTCTCCGCGTTTAAGTTGAGATAAGAATAATAAATCCTCATCGTTAGAAATCGCTAAGGCTTGCGCTACGTATTCAGCATCATCTTGAGAAACTAGTCGATGAATAATTTTGGTATCTGTATTTTTTAATGCATCAGGCGCTAACTTCGTTGGTACTTGGTCAACAATAATAATACCTTCACCTTTAGAACGAATTTCACTTAATATATTACAGAAAAATTCAACTGCTTTTCCTTTTGTATTCGCTATTTCAGGATTTTGGCTCTCATGGTGATTTTTAAATAAACGATGTGCCTCTTCAATAATGGTAAAGTGTTTTAATTCCGCATCTAAAGATGAATCTGCCTCTATTTTAAACTGTTCGGATAAACGAATAAAGAATAACCCCATAATTAGTGCTTTATCGTCTTCATCTGCAATTTCTTCTAATTCAATAATCGTTTTTGATTGAAGCAAATCAGAAAAATCAATCGTTTCATTCGTATTTAATAATTTCCCCTTGCTTCCAGTCATCAAACTTTTAATACGAGTTAATAGGGCCGCACGAATATTTGATTTCTGTTCTTCTGCATAACCGGAGTTATCTAAATAATCATCAATTTCCTCATATAAAAGGGTTAATGTTGGGAAATGCTCGTATGTAAGTTCCTCTGTCGAAAATACATTAATAGAAGTATTTAAGTCCCAGCCAACTTTTTGGTAAATCGAATATAAACATTGTTCAAGTATATTAGGCATGGAAGCATACATGGAAAAAGCAGACATAAATACGGCCTTTAATGAATCAATATGGCTCATGACAGAAATACCTAATGGGAAATAAAATGGATTCAAGCGAATCGGAGAAAGTCTTTCATTCCCTGGTGTGTATACTTTGATTTCTTGATCTGTACTTAGCAAGTGACGATATTCTTGTTTTGTCGGTTCGATAATTAGGAATGGAACAGGGCTATATTCTAATAACGACATAACCGTATTCGTTTTACCACTCCCTGTAATCCCACTAATTAAACAATGTTGACGTAGATTCTTATAAGGGTAAGAGACATCCGTGTTAGTCAAAATATTACGTACAAATTGTTTCCCCATTTGCCAATTGGCATCTGAATGTTCATATGGAATGGTTGACACTTCAAAGTCATTTTGTTGTTTCACTTCATATCCATCATAGGATTGACTTGGCAATTGAATTAATCGCGCTAATTCTATTGATGTTAATACATTTGTCCAAGAAGATGCATATCCTAAAAAAGCAGATAAATCATTTTCATCTGGTGGAAATGCAGCTTGGTCAAAATATGTTTGGATTTTAGGATCGAATCGTAATTTAGCAGGTTCTCCAAATTCTTGTTCAAAACTAGATTGTTGAATACTATTTTGAAGACTCGTTAACACCATATCTTCATTTGTTCCAATATATACTGCTACTTGGAATTGTCCAATTGAACTAGCTAATAATTGACGGTCTATTAAATACTGTAGTTGTTCACAATATTTTTCTATTGCATAACTGGCATATTCAAATGATTCATCTGATGAAGTATCCTTACTCTCCGTAGTACTTGTATTGGTTGAATTATTACGTGAAATTAAAATAGCTGATTCTGTATTCGCTGTATTTTCCCCTTCTTGTACTTGAATACTTTCGGAAGTTGTATTGGATGTTTGCACTTTTTGAAGAGGGTAGACTTCCTCATACATGGAAGACAAGGTTAATAGTGTTTCATCCATATTTATTGGCTGTATCACCATTTTAATTTCAAATGGTTTATATGAATTAGCTTTTAAAAAACTATCAAATACACTGATATAGCTTTGTTTCTCTTCATTATTAAGAGCAGGTGTAAATGTAATAGCAGCATATTTGTCCCATTTATTATATTGTATAGCTTGTTTTTCTACACGAATAGAACCTAAAAAAGTAGAATTTAAGCTTGCAACCTGATTATCGGATTGGGTATTAGAAATAGTCAAAGAGATTTGTCCATTGCCTTTTCCTAAAACAGAAAAAATAGTACGTCCGCGAACATGATATAAAGCTTTTGCAAGAGCCTCTACACTCCCTTGAAGTTGCTCTGTAAGTGAAACATTCTCATCTTGCTTAATGAATATTTCTTTAATAGTATAGCTGTATGGTACTATATTCCTTTCGGATAAAAGTCCTTCTTCTATATTTTTAAACCGACGTTTGTATAGACGTTGCTGAGCTAATTGAATTTTTTCAATATCACTACGTTTCAGCATGATTTCACCTACTTATATTAAACTGTATGTACTTGCATTTGTATGTATTTTTTTTCTGCATCTTTAATTGTTTTTAATAATACTTTTTTGGCCTCCGCTTTCCTGACATCAAGTAAATTACTCATTGATGCTTGATCAATTGCTTTCCTTCCTGCATTTGCAGAAGGTTTTGTTTTTGGTGTCGGAGCTTGAACTTGGGTTTGTGGCACATATTCTTTTTGTTGTTTCCCATTATCATCCACGTATTTTATTACCGTATACACAATACCTGCTACCACAATTGCAGAAAGACCAACTACAAATAATGAAGTTCCAAAAGAGGCCCTTGTTAATAGTCTTGCTGCAGGATATACGATAATAGCTGTAGCAGTACCTGTTCCGACTGCAAAATTTCTAGCACGATATTGATTTGCAGGAGATTTTGATTCAAATTTTTGAACTGTCTTTCGCTGTACTGTGTGTTGTTCGGTTGCATTTAAAATGTCCTGTTTATTTATAGGAATTTCTTTTTTAAAAATCACCTCAATTTGATTAAATACAGGCGGTTTTATTGACGTTTTGTATTTTTCACCCAGTTCATATCCTTTTTCATCACCTAATTCTTCTACGAAACTTTTACGCACATCAATTGCGATTTTACGAACAAGACTTATAGTGTAGTTATTAATATCTGCTTGTTCAGTTTGTACTAATTCTTTAAAGGCAAACTCTGAATTTGCAACCTTTATTCTTTTTAAATTTTGATAATTCTCATCTAAGAAGTTATTCATTTCTCTTTCATATTTTTGGAAATTCATCCAACCAGCTCCGCTTCTTTTAATGTATTGATTTCTTCGTATACTGAACGATTTTTTTGAATTAAACGCTTGAGTTCCTGTTGTTTTTCGTTTAATTCTAAAAGTAATAATTCATATTGTTCCTTGCTACGTTTTTGTTCCGTAGCAAGCTGATTTAATTGATTCTGTTGCCATTTTATATAGTTTTGTACTCTTACTTCTAGTAAATGCTCTTCTATAACTTCTGGAATAATCGTATCTATTTTATTATACAACCTAGTTGACATTTGACGTAGTATAGCTGTCAATTCTGCTTCTAATTCTTCTAAAGCAAGTTTTACTTCTACTTCAATATCAACAACAAAATCATCACGATTAAATTCTTTTATATTCTTTTCTTTTCCGAAAATACTTTTTATCAAGTTAAATACTCCAGGTGCCCGACGGATTGTTGTATTTTTACTTTTTAATGAGCTTAAATTACTATCAATATTCTCTTTTATTTCTGAAGCAGCATTCCCTTTATAAAGGTTTTCAATTTCCTGTTTTAACTCCTCTAATAATTCATCGAAATCAAAGAAAGAATTTTTTGATTGAGAAATACCCAATTCTATTTCAAATAAGCGATTAAAATTTTGTTCTATTTCATGGACTAATTCTTCACATGAGGTTACAAGTTTTTCTATTCCTTTTGAGATGATGCTGAAACTTGTTTGATTTGTTTGAAACTTCATGTTCTCGATTTTTAAATCTACTAAACCAAAAAAGTTATCCAAGATTTCCTCTGCATTATTTTTCTTAATTTGTCGTTTACTACTACGCCATTCTCTTATTAATTCACTATCTAAGTTCTCTACCATATCAAGTACATTTGAATTATATAATTTACGTATTTTATACATAATGGATTTTCTGTTACTTGAATTACTCAAACGTTCCTCCACTAATTCCTCGATATTAATGCGCAGTTTGGTAATTTCTAATTTAAATACCTTAGTTAGATTATCGACCTTTTCTTTTAATACACCACTGTCTTCAGTGTATTTCTTTTTTTCAATTTCAGTATTTTTTTCTACAGATTCCAATTCAAGTTCAACTGCACGATTTAGTTTTTGGAATACTTCACTAATTAAATAGCCATTTTTCTCTTCAAAATAGATTCCTAAACTATCATACACGGATTGAATGTTACTGATTTCACGAATTATTGGGACATCTCTTTCTTCAATGGCACGCCCTGCTACAGGGAAACCTTCATCATCCACAAACTTGATTGTTTCATCTCGACGAATGTCGTTAATATCGATAAAGCCCTGTTCATACATTTTTGTTATTAAGCAAAAATAAGAAGAAACCTTAAAGATTTTTGGTGCCATAACAATACCATCGAGTACTTTTAGTAATTCGTCAAAAGCTTTTTCAACTTCTGCTTCTGGGTATTGGTCAATTTTATTTACTGCAAAGAAAATATGCTTGTCTGAATTATCTAGTGTTGTACGTTTTGCGTTATCTACATATTCTCGAATGACTTTCATAAAATTCACTTCTCCAACAGTTGTTGGATCAATAATGAAAATAACAGCATTAACAGAATTTAAGATATTAAAGGTAATACCACTGTGTGACTCATGCTGAGCAAATAATCCAGGTGTATCCACAATTTCCACACCACTTTTACATAGCTTAATTGGCCAGTAAACATCCACACTAGCAATAGATGCTTCCACCTCAAATTCATCATCTTCACGGTTTACAGTGGTATACCGTTTAATTTCTGCTTTAAATCCATATAAATCATCTGGATTCCCTTCAATCACAACTTGTGAACCGTCATGATAATTGATATCGGCACGAGGTGTTTCGCCATATTTAACGGTTGTAATAGCAGCAGTTTCTACTAAAATACTTGTAGAAAGTAAATCAAATCCTAATAAGCTATTTATAAACGTTGATTTACCAGCACTAAATGGAGCAACTACAGCGATTCTAAAGATTCCGTTATTTAAACGTTCCAAGCTTGATTCTATTTCAGTAGATTTCATTACTTCTTCTGATAGATTTGTTTCGATTAAAACATTTTGAACATATTCATTTGTTTTCTCAAATTTAATTCTTGTTGACTCTATCACTGGATACACGCTCCTACTCTATTAATTACTGTTTTTAATCCGGATATATTAGCAATTTCTGTATCCCAATCTTTAATTTTAGACTTTGGTTTTGGATAACCTTTTGCATCAAGGAACACTAAGTCTTCTTTTTCAATAATGTTTTCAACAGGTAATTTTGCGAAAGTGTATACTTCTTCATTAAAATACAATTTGTTCCCTGTCGACTTAGTACATGAATTACTTAGAATAAATTGATTCGGGAGTAAATCCGTTGCTTCGTCATGATCTGTTGATGTAATTGAAATGATTTCTTTATCTTGTTGGATTTTTAAAAATTCATCCTCATTACTAGCTGTTATTAAATTGAAATTGTAATGCATAAGAAGACTACTCACAACAACTTCTGGTACATCATAAACGAGTAGTGTCTTTAAATTACTTTTTTTCCAAAATAGTAGAAATGGGCTTCTTGACCATTCTTCTAGAATGATTTCAACCTGTCTTTTCCCAATATATTTTTGAAAATTCAAGTAATCTGCTGAATCGCTTGTTTCGAGTTGTTTAATTGTTCGATGTTCATTTAATATGTCATCAAAATACAGAAAACGAGATTCACCTTGCACAAATGCATCGTATGCTCGTATTGAAATGGTATCAATCATTGGTTTTACAAGCATTTCTGACAAATTATTATGTAAATCTTCTACCACTAATTCTATATCTGATTGTCGTGGTGCAGACTCTTTATTATATAAAACAAAGTAAAAATTTTGGTCATGTGCCCCCATATTTTTAAGTTTCTCAATATGTTGCATTAACCAAATACTATTTGCACCTTGAATGCTTAATAAGAAAATGGAAAAGTGTGGAATTCCCTCTACTGTCACTTCTTCATTTAGTGGATACCAATGTATCTTAAAAGGAAGGCTTTGATCAATAAAGGATAAAAAACTTTCATAAGTAGTTTCTTGTAAAGAATAAATATGTAATCGCATTATAGCATTTTCTCCTTTATACCGATTTCAAAAATTTTTCTAACTGTAAAATGCCACTAGATTCTTCAAGAATATCAACGTGTTCTTCCTTAAAGCTACGACCACTAATTACCCACTCTCCATCCGTTACATATATTAAAGGGTCTTTTTTTAATGCTAATAGATCAATCTCACCTTTTTTGTATAGACGTGCTTTTAGCGCTAAGTAAGCTGAAACGTAAAAAATCCCACCATGATGGACCTTACGACTTAATGTATTGTTAAACTCTTTATGTAGTTTATCTCTGTCTTCCTTCGATTTTACTAAATCCATTTTATTCATAACAAAAATGCATGGTTTTTGATATTTTTGTTGCCATTCTACAATCTTTCTAGTATATGGTTCGAATCCAAGTTGTGTTGGATTTAACAAGTAAATAATATAGTCCAAATTTTTGATCATACTTTCCGTAATCTCATCATGCTCAAAGAATTTCCCGAACAAGCCAGGTGTATCTACAAAAGTTATTTGTTTTAATTTTAAATTATTTATTGTTGTATCTATCAAGTGACTTCCTTTTTCATTCAATGTACTTAAATTGGAAAGTCTCTCTTTAAAATTCAACTCATTTTTATATCTTTCTATAGTAAACATCGTTGGATTTTCTTTCTTCAACCAATAATCCTCATTATGTGTTATCGTTGTGATTTTAGCTGTTTTCACTAAAATATCTTCTTGTAACAAGTTTAGTTGAAGTAAGCTATTGATTAATGCAGATTTTCCATAAGTGAAAGGACTGATAACACCGATTCTTTTGGTCTTTTTCTTATTAAACAAATGTTGATCAATAGCATTATGATACATACGAATCAAATTAGACTTTACTTTAGGAGAAATCGTAACTCTTTCACTTAAATAATCCTCAACGATATATTTCAATTTTTTGTTTTTATCAGATTCATATAGGAGCAACTTAAATGTCTTTTCCGTTTCTTTTGAAAGATCAATTATGCCGAGATTCAATTTTTCTTCTATTTCAAGCGACTCATTAGCTTGGAACCATTTTTTTATAGACTTTCTATTTATTCGAGAGTCCTTTTGAATTAAAAGGTATTTGCGGATCCACTCAGCACGATTTCTAGGAGAAGCCCAATTGTCCTTAATAATTACAACCCTATCATTATTTTCACCAATAATATCTTTAATAATAAAATAAACTAAATTGTCTCTTTGTAATTCGAATAAAGTACTTTTAGAATTATTAGTTTTTAAAAAAATTTGTATTAGGCCCAATGTTTTAATTTTATCTAGTTTCATAGTAATACATTATACCTTTCTTAGTTCTAATAGTAGAATAGCACAGTACTATATTACCATTTTTTCCAATTTATGTATGTACCTTATTATTTTTCTGAAAGGTCCATCTAACACAGAAACTTCTGGTAAGACCCTTCTAGAACGTGAAAAGTTGATCTTTTTTCAATTCTACAGAGGATACCGCCTAGCAAAGATTTAACCTCATAGAGGAACCCACTTTCACAGCTTACCTGTTTGAAAATACAATTTGATGATACAGCTTGGAATTCATTTTTCACGGATTTTGGATTATTAGAAGTTAAAGGTATAGATAGGGAGTTAGCATTAAAATTATTCAAATATGCAACCAATGAAACATTATCTGCTACTCCTAATGATATGAAGACTTACGTTCATATTTGCCGTGGAAATTATAAATCAGAACATCTAACGGAAGGAACTTCCTCGTATACCTACACTTCGGATAACTACTACTCTCCTTAAACGCCCTATGATAGGCATGAAAAAATATGAGTACTATTGAGAAGTTGAAGCTAGATGAAATATGAAAAGGGATATTCTGTCTATTCAGTAGGATATCTCTCTTTAGTATATTTATTAGAGATGTTCTTGCATCCATTCCCCAGCAATCTTCCACATTCCTAAACGTTAATTCCTCACTCGTGTTTCAACTCCGATTCCAGCATTATTGAATCTTTTGTCAAAAATTGTCTTGACAAAAAATACTGGTTCATCTATATTAACTATTAATCTTATGAAATTAGTTGGAATTACGAGGTGTTTTATATGAAACTATCAACCAAAATTACGGTCAGTTTACTACTCGGTATCATTGCAGGAATTATTCTTAATCTCTTTTTCCCAAATATTGTTCCAAATTTGGACCAATATGTATTATCGCCATTAGGGGCAATATTTTTAAGAAGTATTCAGTTTGTGGTTGTACCAATTGTCTTTACTTCACTGATTGTTGGTTTTACAAGTATTAAAAACCCGGAGAAAGTCGGACGGCTTACTGGGAAATTATTATCTTTATATATTGTAACGAACTTAGTTGCTCTTGTAATTGGGATTGCAACTGCTGCCATCTTAAAGCCTGGCAACTCCGTAAGTAACATTGGTGAATTAAGCAAGCAAGAAGCACCTGAAAGTCAAGGAATCATAGATTGGCTGGTCTCCATCATTCCAACAAATCCATTTGAATCTTTTTCTTCTGGGAACTTATTGCAAATTATCTTCACAGCCATTCTGATCATCATTGGTATTCGTCTTGCTGGAGAAAAGGCAAATCCATTTATAACCTTTGTAGAAAGCTTTCATGAGATTGTTGGAAAAATCACATCCGTAGTCTTGAAACTTTCACCAATTGGGGTTTTTGCCCTCATTTGTTCGATCATTGCAACCCAAGGAATCGAACTTGTTCAAAACTTAATTATGTATATTATTGGTTTAATTCTAGCAGTTATCGTGATGATTTTTGTTTATTTCTTATTCTTAAGCCTAATGAAGATTTCTCCCATACGTTTTTGGAAAAGCTTCCTGCCAGCTTTCGGTATTGCGTTTGGTACATCAAGCTCCAATGCGGCTTTACCAGTTGCAATCGAAAATGCTCAGGGTCCATTTAAGATGAAAAAGGAAATAGCTAGTTTTGCCATTTCTTTAGGAACGGCATTAAAACGAGATGGTGCCTGCATCATGCAAGGTTTTAACGCCCTATTTGTTGCACAGCTTTTCAATGTAGAGATCACACCTACTCTCATTATTAGCATTATGGTTAGTACGGTTATTGTCTCCTTTAGTACAGCAGGTGTTCCCGGTGCTGGAATCATTATGATGTCAACCGTTTTAACCGCTGCAGGGCTGCCGTTAGAAGGAATCGCCATCGTAGCAGGTATCGATCGCCTAACCGAGGGATTCAGAACACTATTAAATGTTCTTGGCAATACAGCCAATGCGGCAATGCTTGATAAATGGGAGCCAACTGCAGAACAAGATAAAGCAACAGCATAACTTTTTATTATAAATAAACGCCAAAAGGGCGGTTCTTGGCTTCATCTTATTTTCAAAATGAAGCGAAAGAACCACCCTTTTTTTAACCTCAGTATATTTGCCTAAGAAATTTAATCGTACAAACTTCACATTTTAAAAAGCTTCATAAGATACAGTGTACACATTATAAAGGAGGTATTTTTTTTGTGAGCTTTCAAGAATTTAATCCAGAAGAATCATTTTCCCAAAAAAATCAACAAGAGTTTGGAAACGAATTAGAGCAAGAAGAAAGACAATTCCCAACACAAACAGGCTACTACCCGTATCCGTATCCTAGACCAAGACCATACCCATATTATCCTTATTATCATCATTACCCGCATTATCATCATTACCCTCATTATCATCATTACCCACATTATCCACACTACCATGGACATGGATATGGTTGGGGTTATGGTGCAGGATATTAATAGGAATTTAGCATTTTAATATAAGATTGATAGCACAAAAGCACATAGGGTCAGTCCGCCTCACTGAGCCTTTAGTTCAGTGGGGGACTGACCCATAAACCCTACCCATTAATTAACACTTCAACATCTAATAATTAGAATTATAATAAAGTATCATGTAGAGTATAAATAGAATTATAATAAAATAAAGGATGAGTGCTGGAACACTCATCCTAAGCAACATACATGCCGCTAAATAGCGGCTGGCATAGGTAAACATTTATAGAAATAGCTCACCTTACATGGCAGGCAGGGTGGCTATTTCTTTTTGTTTAGATAGACGACAATGCTTCTATGCATAGAAATCCCGCCATAGACCTGCCTTCTCTTGACCCATCAAATTCTCATGCAAATTTCCACGTTACTCCCGAGACCCCCACATCTCAGGCTAACACTAATAGTTACAGCCCATCTCCCACCACCCTAAAATGCCGCCATTCCTCTGGCAAAAGCGCCTGATACTTCGGCTGCAGAAATCGGTCATCGATGAGCAGAATGGTGCCTTTGTCGGACTCAGATCGAATAAGCCGTCCACCCGCCTGAAGAACCTTGTTCATGCCAGGATATACGTAGGCATAATCAAACCCGTTATGCCCGATGGATGTAAAATAATCCTTGATAATATCTCTTTCCATTCCAATTTGCGGTAGTCCCACTCCCACAATGATGACACCGTTCAACCGGTCTCCCTTTAGGTCGACTCCCTCGGAGAAGACACCTCCGAGTACAGCAAATCCTACCAGTCTTTCGTCTGCTTTCTCTTCAAATGCAGCCAGGAACTCCTCTCTCAGACTTTCCGACATTCCAGTACCCTGAATAATCGTCCTCACATCAGGAGCCACCTCTCGAAAGGCGTCGTGCACAATATTCATATAGCTGTAGGAAGGGAAAAATACCAAGAAGTTTCCTTCCTGTTTATTCAAAACATCCTGGATAAAGCGTACCATTGGGTGCAGCGTCTCTTTTCGGTCACGATAGCGGGTGGACAACGGCTGAATCAGGATCTCTGTATTCTCTCTTGCAAATGGAGAAGGAATAGATAGAACATAATCTTCCTTCTTTCCACCCAATAGATTTTTGTAGTAGTTTCCAGGTGCCAGGGTTGCTGAAAAGAAAATCTTGGCCCGAAACCCTTTTCCAAACTGCTGTAAAAGATAGGACGGATCCAGGCAATAAAGCCTGATTGCTACCTCTTTCTCCTCTATTTCCACATAGGTGACAAACCGTTCGTCATATAATCTGCAGATTTTTGCAAAGGCATCTGCCGCAAAATAGGCATCCAGCAGAATCTCACTGGCATCTTCATTGCGAATCAGTTCCATCTCCGCTTCCTCTGCAAAATTCTCTACTAGTAAGGCAAGCTCCTCGTCCAGCTTCTTCTCTACAAAACTATCCTGCTTCCGTTTTCCTACCAGATGAACAATGATAGACTTTGCCGCTTCTGCTATGCTATCATTTCTTCCCTTATACTCCCGCTTCACCTCTACAAACATTTCCTTGTTCAGTTCTGCAGAGTACATGGTCCTGGCCCGATCAACTAGATTATGTGCCTCATCAATCAAGAGAACGGTTTTCTTTTTCTGCTCTTCCAGCAGTCTCTTCAATGAAACCCTTGGATCAAAGACATAATTGTAATCACAGATAACTGCATCTGCAGCATAGGCGAGGTCCAGCGAAAATTCAAAAGGACAAACGCGATGCTTGCGTGCATAAGATTCGATTACCGGTCTCGTCATCAACGATTCATTTTCATAGATATCCAATATGGCAGTATTAATCCGGTCATAATATCCTTCTGCAAAAGGGCAATGCTCTGCCTTGCAAATGGTTTCCTCCTGAAAGCAGATTTTATCCTTTGCTGTAATCGTGACCACTTTCATGTCGAGTCCTTTATCTATTAACAGCCGATACGCATCCTCTGCCGCCGTTCTCGTAATCGTTTTGGCAGTTAGATAAAAAGAACGCTGGAGAAGCCCTTCCCCAACCGCTTTGACAGCTGGAAAAATAGTGGACATGGTCTTCCCAATTCCAGTAGAAGCCTTGGCAAAGAGCACTTTTTTATCCAAAATCGTCTTGTACACAGATCCCGCTAGTTTGCGCTGGCCCTCCCGATATGTTCCAAAAGGGAAAGCAAGCTCCTTGCTTGTGCTATCTCGATTTTTCTTATGCTCTATTAGCGCTTTCGCATATGGTACATACTTTCTGACTACATCGTGCACAAAGTCCTCAAGCTCCTGTCGGGACATGCTGCGTCTGAACCTTTTCTGTTCTTCAGACTGCACCTGAACGTACGTCAACTGGATGTCAATTCTATCCAGCTCATGGTCATTGGCATAAATGTATCCATAAAAGATAGCCTGTGCCCAGTGTACAGGATACGAATCCTCCTCTATCACCGTCAATGAACCCGAAGTCGATTTAATTTCATCAATCGTCACTAGGCCATCTTCGTCAAAAAGAAGACCATCACAGCGCCCGTCCACTTGTAAAATCATATCTTCATAAGGAATTTCCGTCTTTACGTACACTTCCTTTTGATCCTTTTCGTTATAGGTTTTCTGTATTTTTTGGTGCGTTTTTGTACCATCTGTTAAAGCAGTGGTGGTCCGGAATCCAGACACAATGTCCCCGCTTTTAAACACATATTCCACTAAATGTCGCACCGATATTTTTATCACATTCGTCATATCATCACCACTTGATTTTCCTTACATTAAGTTTAGCAGTATTTTGAAGGATTAGGAAATACGAAGATGAAGCATAAGGAACGTTGGATCCCATTCTCCCTTTGAAGGTTTAACCTTTACTTGATATCACAATTTAATGATAGTTAACAAATGAATCAACGAGGCGGGGACTGACCCTTAATACCCAAGACACCAAGCTTTCGTAATAACTCATGTAGAGAGAAGGCCTGCTGTCTCTTCTGGTGTGACTATATTGTTTAGGTTTCATTATGGAATGAAAGTCTATTTAGTGGAGGAGTTCCGAGGATATATACAGTTGCAGCAGAGCTACTTACTTATCTCAACCCAAGGAAAACAATGGTTATTCATTATTCCATTATATTAAAGGGAAGAATGGAAGTCGATGGGCGAAATTTATTCGAGAGACTGATACAGATCATATGTTAGTCGCTATTGATCCAGCTGAGTTTACACAGAAGGCCGTAGTTTGTATGTTTTATGGGGATGTTTTAGTTCCAGCCTTTTAAGTTTAACTGTTCTCATAAAAACAATGTTCCTCATAATAGCATGGGCTTAAACAAATTCCAAACATTAATTAATCTGAAGGGATTCGGGTTTCAAATGATGCAGATTTGGTACATACGTATCCTAAATAAGTGAAAGACTGAAAAAATCAGCAAAGTTTTGTAATTTAATCAGCCTTTTGCTTTAAAATTAAGCCATAGTTTCTTGAAATTTAGGGTTTAGTTTCCCACGATAAAAGAGAAGTGGTGTTTTAGATTCATCATAAGAGAAATCACCTACATCCCCTACAACAATAAGGTGATCGCCGCCTTCGTAAATTTCATAAACATGACAGTGAATGGTTGCTAAATTGTCTGTTAACACCGGTACTCCCTCATCAGATAAAGAAATTGGAACATCTTTGAATTTATTTCCGCCTTTTTTTGCAAAACCAAGACAAACCAACTCCTGTTTTTCTTGCAAGATATTAACTACAAAAGCATTTCCCTTTTTAATCGCTGGCAAACTGCTTGATCCTTTATCAATGCAGAATAATATCTGCGCTGGGTCAAGGGACAGTGAAGAAAATGCATTTACTGTTAATCCTACAAAATTATCATTCTCATCCTTAGAAGTTATCACAGTCACTCCTGAGGCAAAATTACCCATCGCATTACGAAACTCTCTTACATCCATTACAAAACCCCCTCCTAAATTGATTCTTTTTGTTCAAACTGCAATGCGCATCCATATTGATTTAACGGTTGTTACTAAATATTTTTACAATCATGACTTACCAATATAAAAGGGAAATTAATTAACATTGATACTAAACACGTCGTTACAACTAAATATTGAAGAATTATAGCGCTAGGCAATATTTTAGAAGTCTATATTGACTAGACTAAAAACATTATTTAAATGTTAGCCCAAATGCACTTTTAGCTGACACGGGAAGTTGACTTTGATGTAGGAACTTTTACATTTTTTGTATAAAGAACCTCTGTGTCTTGCCATAATTTTTCTACAAAAACACCTGGTTTCTTCATGTACCCAGCAACTATCATTATAATAAAACATAGAGCTAAGCCGTAAACTCCCGGTTGCCAGCCCCAACTTTCAATAAAGATTGGATTAAAGAAGCGAAGGAACATGGATAGTGCTGTACCAGCAATCAATCCTATTATTGCTCCTTCTTTATTAGCACGCTTCCAGTACAAACCTAAAATAACAACTGGGAAAAGCAAGATAATTCCATCGTAAGTGAATAAAGCAAGAAAAACCATTAATCCCAAGTCAGCGGTACCGATAAGCAAAGAAATAAGTGATATAGCAATCACTGAGATCCTTGCTATATTTATTGCTCTCTTATCTGAAATGTTCCTATTTATCACTTGGGCGAAATCTCGTGACACAGTTGTGCTAATGGCCTGTATTATACCACTAACTGTTCCAACGCTACTTGCCATAATTATGACACCTAGAAATCCGAGTGCGATAGGTCCAGATTCACTGGCTAACCATAAAAAGGCACCTTGCACATCAGAAAGAGTCTGATCATAAGAATGAATAAAGATAGCAGTAAAGACAAAAATAGAGAAGAAGATTGCGTATATAATTGGCGCTAGCAAAGCAGAAATCTTTATTGTTCGAATGCTATCACTTGCAAATAGCTTATTGTACGCCCATGGCCACAAAAAACCTCCTAAACCACTTAAAATCACTATAGATGTCCAATACGGGGTCGGCGGGTCCCAGCCAGGGCCAGGATAAGTGAGCATTTCAGGATACTCATTAGCTACCATATCAAATCCTGATGAAAAACCACCGAAATACTTATATATAAAGTAAATCATTAAGGCAGTACCACCAAAGATTAGTATTAACCCTTGAAAGACATTTGCTGTTACTACGGATCGCATTCCCCCCAGTGAAACAAATATTGCTACTACAACTATACCTAGAACCATGCCCCAAAATTGAGGGATGAGGCCGCCGGAAGCATACTCAAAAACATATCCTTGTGTTACAATTTCAACAATTAGCCAGGGGATCGTAAATACAATTCCCCAAATTCCAGTAAGCATACGTACAGTCTTACTTTGATACCTAAACCCTAATAATTCGGATTGAGTTTTAATGCCATACTTCGCACCCCATATATATGTTTTTGGAGCAACGTAATACATTACAATCATTGTGATTATTGCATATGCTATGCAGTATAAAGCTGTGAATCCATAAGTTACAGCCATTCCTGCCCAGGAAGTATACATGGCTCCTACAATCCATGTTGCTAAAACGGAAAAGGTTAAAGCAAAAAAACCAAAAGAACGACTTGCTGTTGCATAATCTTCAAAAGAACTGACACCTAAATTTTTCCGAATGATGAAAAGCATAACTGCAAAGAAAAGAAAAATCATTAATAAAGGGATGATATTTAACGATTCTCACCTCCACTAACATCATTGTTATCTATCGGGGTAACTTCAATATCCAGCTCACCTAATTTGCTTTCAATAAAAAATTGTATACATAGTCCTGCACATAAAAGAGCAATACATAAAAAAAGATAAAATATTACAAACGGTAATCCGAAGACCCAAGGATTGATTTTATTAGCTAAATCAAATATCCCCGGGAATGTCATGCAAATAGTTATTAAAGAGTAGTAAATTAAAAATATAATATTTTTTAATTTTAAATTGATATTGAGCATTTAAATAACCTCCGAAAAAAATTTCATTGCTATTAAAAAGTTAATAGTTAATTTAAGAGGGGGGATTATGGCAAATTGTAATCCCCTCTAGCTTTATCTGTATAGCTTATTAAAATGCTTATTCTAAATCTCTATTTATAGAAATCTTATAATTTTAATTTCGAGTTAATCTCACGATATTGAGCTGCAGTATGATGGTCTGGTAAACGGTCATATCCAAATAGATTGTTTCGGAAAGTGCCTTCTTCGTACTCTTTTCTAACGAGACCACGGTCCTGTAAAATGGGAACTACACCATCTACAAATTCTTCAAAGGTTCCTGGTGTGATTGCATAAGAAATATTAAATCCATCAATTCCAACTTCATCGATCCACTTTTCCATTGTATCTGCGATTTTTTCTGGCGTACCTACTTCAACATGACCAACAGAACCTATACCTACGAAATTAGCTAATTCTTTTACTGTCCATTGTTTATTCGGATCCACTTTTGTGAAGTTTTCAACTACAGATCTCATTGCATCATTATCGACATATTCAATTTTGTCATTTGGATCATATACCGAAAAATCAATGCCCGTCCATCCACCTAGTAGTGCTAAGGCACCTTCATAACTAATATGTTTTTGATATTCTTCATATTTCTCTTCTGCTTCTTTCTGTGTTCGACCTAATATTGGTGTAAGTGATGAAAGGATTTTGATTTCATTTGGATGACGTCCGGCACGTTTTGCCTCTTCACGTATGGAGTCTACGGTTTTTTTCGTAATTTCTGCTGTTGGAGCACTAATAAATACAAGCTCAGCATGTTTAGATGCAAACTTTCTTCCTCTACTTGAAGCTCCAGCCTGGAAAATAACTGGTGTTCTTTGAGGAGAAGGTTCACTTAAATGTGCTCCTGGAACTTTAAAATACTTTCCTTCATGTCTAATGTCATGTACTTTTTCTGGATCTGCATAAATTTTTCTTTCCTTATCTACAAGAACAGCGTCTTCTTCCCAACTTCCTTCCCATAATTTGTAAACTACTTCCATATATTCATCTGCAATTTCATAACGTTCACTATGACTAATTTGCTGATCTAACCCAATATTTACAGCAGCACTATTTAAATATGACGTAACAACATTCCAGCCTATACGTCCATTGGTTAAATGATCTAATGTAGACATTCTTCTAGCAAAGATATAAGGATGTTCGTAACTTGTCGATGCGGTTAAACCAAAACCTAAATGCTTTGTTGCCTGAGCCATGATAGGAACTATAAAAGCAGGATCGTTAACCGGAACTTGAGCCCCTTGACGAACAGCGGCGTCACGTGAACCTTGATAAACATCGTATATTCCTAAAACATCAGCGAGAAAAATAGCGTCAAAACGTCCTTTTTCTAACACTTTAGCCAGATGTACCCAATAATCGGCTTCTTTATAGGTTGAGGATTTATCAGCAGGATGCGTCCATAATCCCGGTGAATAAAGTCCAGCACAATTCATATCGAATGCATTTAAGTAGATTCTTTTATTTGTCATGTTATTAGCTCCTAACTTTTAATTTAAATTTTTGATCGCTTTCTTTCTAAGCGCATCTTAGGTGTTTTTCTTGAATTTATGTAACCTATAATTACTGTAGGGTTTTGCCAGTATTGGACTCGGGCTAGTATACAGTCTCACCTGCCATGAAAGTCTAGACTCTCCTCATCGTGAAAACCCTTGTCATTTGCCAACAATTCTTACTGCCAGTCCTATAGTAATTTCACCAGCAAGTCTTTGCCCATGCCGGATGCAATAAAAAAATACCCCCTTTTCTGTAAATAGAGAAAAGAGGGTGTTTACCGTATATGTATTCCACTCTTATCTCTCAAGAATCAATCTTGCTGGAATTAGCACCTTTCCGACAATGTCAGTGGTTGCTGAAGCTTCATAGGGCCAGACCCCTCAACTTCTCTTGATAAGAATTATTAAAATGTTATAACATAATATATCCCAACAAATCCGATAAGTCAAGTACGTTTTTTAAAAATCTGATTTATTGATACTTTTTAGTTAAATTGCATATAAGATTAGGTTGATTCACATTTCTAATCCATAGAGAGAAGTAAACGGCTTTGATTTATTAACCATCTAATGTTGCAGTTCTATTGTTTTTTATCATCTAATGATGCTAAACACTAATTAAACATTTAATGATGTATTTACATGCGTTTGTTTACTTGTTGTATAGCATACTGCCTTATACAACCCTTTAATACAAAATAACATTTACTTGGGACATCTCCTTGTCTGAGGAGCATTGTTCCCTTTTTATATTTTTCTATAAGAAATGTTTTGAACGATATCCTGTTGTTCTTCTTCGCTGTGGGAATTGTATTTAGTCATAATCTTAAACAAAATGTTATTCATTTTCCTTTCTACCTCACAAGATACATTTTTTCTAATATTCTTACATCCTTCAAACTATATTGCTATATATTTAAGAATTTTAGACAAAAATGGCCCAACGAAACTCTTGTTGCCCCATTTATAGCAAAATGGTACACGGTGCTTATCACCGTGTACCATTATCTCAATTTCTAGTCCATTCTAAGGTTTTTACATGGCTATCGATATCGATCACTGCTTCTAATTAGAGAACCTTTTCTATAACAACATCCCCAAATACTTCTCGAAGTTAACCCCTTCTATTTCAGGAATTCCCTCCAAAGAAGCATCATGGATAGCCTCCGCCAAAAACCCCTCCGCAAGCTCTACAGCTTTTTCCAGGTCCTCTCCGCGCATCATGCCTCCCATAACCACCGATGCAAATAAATCACCAGTGCCAGAATAGCTTTTGCCATTGTACGGCATCGCACGATAAAAGGTTTTAGTTCCATTTAAATACATATTTCCGATAAACTGCTTATTATAAGCCGCTGATGGCGGATTCACTCCAGTAATAATAACCTGTGCACCTGTTTCCTGCTGCAAGGTATTCCCCGCTTCTTCTATGGCTTTCATATAGTCCTTCTTATTTGAATACTTATGTAGTCTCTCATAAGACAATCTGGATAACAAACAGCACTCCGTTACATTCGGTGTGATGACATCAGCAAGTTTTACCAATTCTTTCATTTCTGCCAGCAATTCATCGGTAAAAATTTTATAGACTTCTCCTACGTCACCCATTACCGGATCAACAAGTAATTTCGTTTCTTTTGTATAGAATTTATCTAGAAAATGAAAAATATTATTGATTTGCTCACTGCCAGTAACGAAGCCGGTATAGATTCCATCAAAGGTGACATGGAGCTTACTCCATTCCTCTGTGAAATAATTCATTTTAGATGTAAAATCTTCGTAAAAATAACTTGGATAACCGGTTTGTGCAGAGAGTATAGCCGTTGGTAAAGGAATTGCTTGCACTCCCATTACCGAAAGCACCGGAATCGCAGCTGTTAATGAACATTTTCCAAAAGATGATAAATCCTGTAATACAGCAACTTTTTTCATACTAACCTCCATAGACTTGGCCAAAATAAACTTCATTTATCTTATCACAAAGAAAAGAATGTAGAAAACACCCAAACTGACCCCAACGTTTTTAATTAAATTGGCACTTTCATAAATACCAGTCTTTTGCTAAATTTATAGGAAATTATAATAGGATGGTAAAAGATATGCAAAATACTCAAAGTCATTTAAGTTCACGTCAAAAAACTCTAGATTTAATTATAACATCTATGTTAATTGCACTTGTGTTTGTTTCTACTGTCTTTTTAAATATCAGACTGCCAATTGCTTCAAATGGGGGTCTAGTTCATCTAGGAACAGCTATGTTGTTTATTGCATCTATCCTATTTGGTCCTAAAAAAGGAGCTCTTGCTGGTGCGATAGGTATGGGGTTATTTGATATGGTTGGGGGTTGGGTATTGTGGGCGCCTATTACTATTGTAGCCCGTGGTTTGCAGGGATACATCGTTGGTAGAATTGCTTGGTTAAATGGTCATAAAGGTAATAGCATCGTTTTAAATTTAGTGGCAACCATTGTCTCCATTCCATTTATGATTGCTGTATATTACATTGGCGAAAGCATTCTATACGGTAATTGGATTGCACCTTTAGCTTCTATTCCAGGGGATCTCGTTCAAAATGTATTAGGAATTATCATTGCTGTTCCGATTTGTGTTGCTTTGAAAAAAGTCTCTTATTTTAAATAGATGACCAATTATAAAAAGCAACCACAAAAAGAGGGTGACTACAAAAGGTCTTCATTAGACGTTTTTTAGAAACACCCTCCTTAATCCCTTTTCCATACGTTAACCTTATTTCATATAAGTTTTTTGATAACGACCTTTAACAATAAAGCATCTAAGACAAAGTATTTTAATCTAAATCGTATCTTTTTCTGTTGCAAATTGATTTTCTGGTTTCTTTAAACCAAGATAATCGCGTAATGTGTCCCCTTCATAATCAAGTCGGAATAAACCTCTTTCCTGTAATATGGGAACTACTAATTCAACAAAATCCTCCAAATCCCTTGGTAATAGAGGGAACTGAATCATAAAACCATCTGTGGCCTTTTCGTTAAACCATTTTTCCATTTCATCTGCTACTTGAGTAGGTGTACCAATAAATCTATCTCTTTTAGCTGCACCAAAAAATCTTGTATATAAATCACCAACTTTGAGATCTTCTTCCTCAATAATCTTTTTCATTTCATTGAATTGGCTTTGGATACTATTAACTTTTGGAAAATCCACTTCTCTTGCCGGTGTATCTAGGGAGTATTTAGAAAAGTCTACGTTTCCCATATATCCAGAAACAAATTTTAAACTTTCATGTGGATCAATCAATTTTTGTAACTCATTATGTTTTTCCTGTGCAATTTCTTCCGTTTCACCTACAATCGGTGATATCCCATGGAGGATGTGAAGTTCCTCTTCACTCCTGCCAAAATCCTTTAATTGTGATTTTAATTTTTGATAAAATTGTCTGGATTCCTCGATATTATCCCAATGAGTAAAAACAACTTCTGCGGTACGGGCTGCCAGTCTTTGTCCTGGAATTGACGCTCCTGCTTGAATAATTACTGGCTGACCCTGTTTCGACCTCGTAATATTTAGTGGTCCTTTTACTGAGAAATATTCACCTTTATAATGAAGCTCATGTACCTTATCGGGATCATAGAACTCACCAGTTTCTTTGTTATAAGTAAAAGCGTCGTCCTCCCAGGAATCCCATAATCCTTTCACAACATCTACAAACTCCTCCGCTCGCTCATAGCGGTGATCATGTTCCCAATGCTTTTCTCGACTAAAATTTAATGCTGTTTGTCCCGTTGCATCGGCCGTTGTCACTACATTCCATGCAGCACGACCGTTGCTTATATGATCGACTGAAGCGAACTGGCGTGCGAGTGTATATGGTTCGTTGTATGTTGTCGAAGCTGTGGCCCCAATACCTATTTTCTCTGTTGCCGAAGCTAAGGCTGTTATTAGTATAAGCGGGTCAAATCGGTTTAATATTTGTGGATGTGACTCATGATTGATTGCTAAACTATCTGCAACAAACGCAAGGTCAAATTTCCCTTTTTCAGCAATTTGTGCTAGTTTTTGCAGGACCTTCACATCAATACTTGCACTTGGACTTGATGCTTGATGTCGCCATGAGGCAACATGCATACCTGTTCCAATTAAATATGCTGCTAATTTCATTTGTCTTATTATCATTTTTTCTCTCCCTAAACGATTTTTATATTACTTCTAGGATAATCAATACCAATCTTTAATTATTCGAATAGGTTTCTTTATACGTACTTAATTCTTCTAAAGTAATACTTGTTGGAAGATAGTTTCCTTTATAAGTTTCTTCAATAAATGTGGCTGTATTATCTGACTGATAAATTTTAACTATCTTTTGAAACGTTTCATTCTCTTTATCTTGTTTCCTAGCCGCGATAACATTTATATATGGTTTTGAGGTTTGGTTTTCATAAATAAGCGCATCTTTTAATGTTAGTCCTGCCTCTAAAGAGACCCCGTTATTGATTATCGAACCAGCTGTATCTTCCATTACACGAGGTGTATTTGCACTATCTACAGGAACAATTTCAATGTTTTTTGGATTGTCCTTAATTTTGTCTTTTCCACCTAATCCATCAAAATCTGCAACAACAGTTAATAGTCCTGCCTCTTGCAATAGTAATAATGCCCTTCCCCAGTTAGGTGCATCATTTGGAACAGCTATTTGTGCTCCATCTGGGATATCACTTACAGCTTCATACTTACTAGAGTACAATCCAAGCGGAGCAATAATTGTTGTCCCAATTGGAACAATTTCCGAATTCGTATTCTCATTAAATGAATCTAGATATGCTACATGTTGAAATGCATTTATATCAATATCCCCTTCAATCAGGGCTTGGTTGGGATCATACGCAGAGGAGAAATTAACAATTTCAATTTCTATTCCTTCTTTCGAAGCTTGCTCCTTTACATATTCCCATGTTCGAAGTTCCGAACTTCGAATACCTACTCTAACTTTGGTTTGTTCAGTTTCTACGCTGGTATCGGTTGAACATGCAACTAATAACACACCGAAAACTAGAAAGATAGGAAAAATCCATTTTCTCATTATGGAGACCCCCACTGGTTTATTTTCTTAACTACATTCTCCTAGCCGTTCGTTCCAATCTATTCCCTACCTCCTGAATTACTTGAACTAGGACTACTAAAATAACAACGGTTACTAGAATAGTAATGGAACTAAAACGCTGATAACCATAAGTTATGGCGACATCACCGAGACCTCCACCACCGATTGCTCCTGCCATTGCTGTTGCTCCGATTAATCCAATCGTCGCTGTTGTTAAACTTAATATTAGTGATGAAAAAGCCTCCGGCATTAAAAAACGATAAATGATTTGAAGTGGGGTCGCCCCCATCGCTTTTGCTGCTTCAATAATTCCTTCATCTACTTCTAATAACGAATTTTCTACTAACCTTGAAAAATAGGGTCCAATATGAAGTACAAGTGGGACAATCGCCGCTGTTGTTCCAATTGATGTACCTACAATTAACCTTGTAAAAGGAATAATTGCTACAAGTAAGATAATAAAAGGAATCGAACGAAAGATATTAACGATTGGATTCACGATTGAATAAATCAACCGATTTTCCAGGATGTGTCCTTCCCTCGTTACTACTAATAACACGCCCAAGAATATCCCGATGATTCCTCCAAAGAATAGTGAAACACTAACCATGTAAATCGTTTCCCACAACGCGTTCAATATCAACTCTGTGCTCACTTCCATCCTCGAAAACCTCCTTCACTTCAATATCTTTATTAATGATAAATTCAATTGCCCGTCTAATTTCGTAATTATCTCCAATTAACTCCACAATTAAGTTACCTAAAGGAATCCCTTGTAATTCCGTAATGTTCCCAAACAGAACATTGATTTCCACATGGTAAATCTTTGCGGTTTTAGAAACGATCGGTTGTCCGGAGTCTGCTCCGAAAAATTCAATTTTGAAGATACGACTAAAATGATCCTTTTCTTTAAACAGTTGATAAACACTTTTAGGCACTTCATCTCGAATGACGGATTTGACAAAGTTTCGTGTTGTATCTGTTTTTGGATGTGCAAAAACATTATAGACATTTCCTGTTTCAATAATTTGGCCATCTTCCATTACCGCAACCCGATTACAAATTTCTTTAATTACTTTCATTTCATGGGTAATCATTAAAATCGTAATATTGTACTCCTCGTTTATCCGTTTTAATAAATTTAAGATTGATTTTGTAGTTTCCGGGTCTAGTGCCGATGTAGCTTCATCGCATAATAATATGGAAGGATTCGTTGTAAGTGCTCGAGCGATTCCAACGCGTTGCTTTTGCCCGCCTGATAACTGGTCCGGATAATTTTTTGCCTTCTCCTCTAATCCAACAAAACGAAGGGTCTCATATACCTGATTTTCTATTGCTTTCTTGTTATATCCACTTAGCAATAAAGGCATTGCTACGTTATGGAAAACTGTTTTAGAGTTTAGAAGATTAAAATGTTGAAAAACCATACCTATGTCTTTTTTCGCTTCCCGTATTTCATATTGAGACAGTTTTGCTAAATTTTTCCCTTCAACAATCACTTTACCCGATGTCGGATATTCTAATAAATTTACGGTGCGGATGAGCGTACTTTTCCCAGCTCCACTGAAACCAATTACTCCAAAGATATCGCCTTTTTCAACGGTTAAGTTAATATTTTTTAATGCTTCGACTTTATTGCCATTACTTTCAAACACCTTTGAAACCTGGTGAAATTCTATCAAACATAACCCTCCTTATTACGATTATCTACATTAAAATGCTGGAACGACGGCTCCTTCGTAATTTTCTAAAATAAACTCTCTAACTTCTTCAGTTTTTAGTGCATCAGCAAGCTTTTGTATAGGTTCACTATCCTTGTTGTCGTGACGAGATACTAGTACATTGACATATGGCGAGTCATTTCCTTCAATAATTAATGAATCTTCCTGAGGTTTAAGATTAGCTTCTAACGCATAATTTGTATTAATTGCTGAAGCTTCTACATCATCAAGTGAATGAACTAAGAGTGGTGGATCAACCGGAATGAATTTGAGATTTTTACTATTTTCTGTAATGTCTTCTAGTACATAGTCACCTGATTTAGCTTCATCCAATTTAATTATTCCATTGTCTGCAAAAAGTAAGAGTGCTCTTGAGAAGTTCGATGGATTATTTGGAACAGCGATTTCTGCTCCATCAGATAATTCATCAATCGAATTAATTTCCTTTGAATACACTCCAAACGGCTCGATGTGAATACCTTCCACGACTACTAAATCTAACCCACTATCTGCGTTAACTTGTTCCAAATATGGTGTATGCTGAAAGAAGTTGGCGTCTAAATCGCCATCCGCAGTCTGTTGATTCGTTTGAACACCATCCGTAGTAATCACAATTTCTAGTTTCACCCCATCTTCTTCCAAATCTGGTGCAACAAACTCCAATATTTCTGCATGAGGTATAGAAGATGCACCAACTTTCAATGTCACTTCCTCATTTTCGGAAGCTGACTCTGTTCCTGTTCCACAACCTGTTATTACAAATAATCCAATTATGGTCATCGCTAAAAGAAAAACATTTTTAATTTTCATTTTCTCCACTCCTATTTTTGAATTACTTCTCTACGGTAATCCGGTTTATTCCTACATCTTGATTAACCTGAATTTCATTTAATAATGACAATGCACTTTCATAGAGGAAGTAAAAAGCTTCCATTGAAACATGCCAATTCCCCCCCTAAAGATCTAACCTGTAGCATTTCGATACAATACTTCCTCTTGAAAAATCCTTTGACTCATCTCTATTAAAACCATGTTTTTCATAAATTCGGATTGCATGATCCATGAAATCAGTTGTATGCAGATATACGCTCGATTTACCAAGAGATTTAGCATCATGAATGGCGGCATTTAATAAAGCTTTGCCAACACCACGACCTCTTGCACGAGGATGAACTCCGAGTAACCGAATAGTAGGTGCCTGGATTTGCAGTTCTGGAATTTCATATGCCTTTTCTCCAGACCGAAATAGCTGCAAGCTGCCTAGAATTTCATGGTCAAGTTTGGCTACTAGAATTTTATCTACATTCGGATTATCGATAGATGAAAAGATTCTCTTTGAATAATCCTCCCACGCTTGAGGGCTGAAATAGCTTTCATACTGTTGGTAACTTTCCACTAAAACATGTCGAACGATTTCAAAATCCTCACTAACCAACTCACTGACATAGATTGGATTGCTCATTAAATTGCTCATTACTACTACCCTCCATTGCAGAGTTTTCATAATCAATCAAGATTGTTTTGATTCCACTTTTGCTGTAATCTCAAGTGGTCTCAATAGTTGGAATGAACGAAAACGCTCAACTAATCTACGAATCGGGGTATGCAAAATAAATTCGTCAATTTTATAAAGATAGTGAAGTCGTGTTAATTCTCCCTTTACATATTCTGGAGTTCCAACTATAATATCCGCTGCCTTTTCTTGTACTTCAAATGGTCCTTCTGCTTGTTTTTCATATGCCTTTACTTGCTCTTTAGATTGAACGGTTAATGTCCGACCATCATGTAGATGCAGTGTGAATAATTTATGATCTTCTGCTAATTTCTCTGCTTCTTCTTGAGTAGGTGCTGCAAGGACTGCTAAAGCTACAATAAATTTTCCTTCTTTAAAATTACTTTTAAAGGAATAAACAGTTTCTTGAAGTACCTTTTCATCACTATTTAAGAATCCAGCAAAAACAAAATTAACTTTTAAATCAGCTGCAAAGGATGCACTATTAGTACTTCTTCCAAGCAAATAAATTTCTGGTTTCTTTTCTGGCTTTGGTAAAGCTTGAATACCTGATAGTGGGTGATTATCTTTAACGGAGTCGTCAATCAAATCTTTTAAAAAAGCTAAGCGCTCATTAAAGTCTTTTCCTTTATTTATATTTCCATTTTGTAATGCTTTTGTTGATAATGGTAATCCACCAGGTGCCTTCCCAATTCCAAGGTCTACCCTTCCAGGAGCGAGCGTTGATAAAACATTAAAATTCTCTGCAACTTTATACGGACTATAATGTTGCAGCATCACTCCGCCTGAACCAATTTGGATTGTATTTGTGTGTGCTATTAAATGTGAAATTAAAACCTCAGGAGATGAACCTGCTACCTGTTCCATGTTGTGGTGCTCCGACACCCAAAAGCGGGAATAACCCCACTCTTCTGCTTTTATTGCCAATTGAATGGTATGTTGAAATGCATTAGCAGCTGTCTTTCCTTTGAAAATCGGACTTTGATCAAGAATTCCAAGTTTAAATTTCATTTTTTCCCTCCAGTTTCTTTAACGATTTAATTACAAAAGGCAGCCTTCCATTCCAGTCGGAATCAAAGGCTGCCTTTAGTTGTCTAATCGGCATTACTCATTTAGTTCGTTGTTTTTTCTCGGTTGTTACTATTTGTGTAATTTCATCGTCATAAACCGTTATGAAATTTAAGTCTTTTTAATTCAGTTACAGAAATGTAATTAATAGAAAATCACTCCTGTTTGGCAAGGTTTCCTAAATAGAAAAGAATAAGTTCTGATCTCGATAATCAAGATGGATTCCCCTTGACACAATTACAATATTGCCCATAACTATTCCTCTTTCCTATTTATAAATGCCACTCCAAAACAACAAGGCCTACTTTTTTATTCCTCTGTTTTCCTTTCAGGCTACTCTTCTAGGGGCCGAAATAATCGTCACCTCCTATCTATTTTAACAAAAAAAGAGATATTCCCGGATCAAATCAAAGACCCAAAAATATCTCCAGTCGACTGGTAGATAAAAAATCAATTCCGACTATTATACTCAAAATAAAAATCTATTCTGACAACCTTATAAAGTGGTTTGGAGGTGTTTTTAACCCCAAATGCTCACGTAACGTATCACCTTCATACTCTCTACGGAAAAGACCTCTGCGCTGAAGTTCGGGGATTAATAAATCCACAATATCCTGGAATCCGTCTGGGAAATGGGATGGTAAAATATTAAATCCATCAGCTGCTTCTGTTTTAAACCATAATTGTAAATCATCAGCAATTTGTTCAGGAGTGCCCACAAGTTCCCGTTGCCCTCGTGCACCAGCAATATGTTGGTATAGTTGACGGATTGTAAAATTATTTTCCTCGGCTACCTTTTTTAATAATTCAACTCGGCTTTGTGTTCCTGAAACTTTCTCGATGGAAGGTAATTTAGGTAATGGTCCATCCAATGGGTAGCCTTTCAAATCAAATTCTAAATGTTCACTAAGCCGTGCTAATCCTGCTTCTTCTGGTACCAGGTCAAGCAATTGTTGTTTTTTATGTTTTGCCTCCTCTTCTGTTCTGCCGATGATTATAAATACACCAGGCATAATTTTCAAGTCATCACGTTGTCGTCCATATTTAACTAACCGACCTTTTAAGTCTCGATAAAACTCTCGAGCATTTTCAATCGTTTGTGCCGCGGTAAAGACTACTTCTGCTGTTTTAGCTGCTAATTCTTTACCTGATTCCGAAGACCCTGCTTGAATAATGATTGGACGATGCTGCTTCGACGCTGGAACGGTTAATGGGCCGCGTACTGAAAACCATTCCCCTTTGTGATGAATCGAATGTACTTTTGAGGAATCAATGGCTTTTCCACTGGACTGATCATAAACAATTGCGTCCTCTTCCCAACTATCCCAAAGTTTTGTTACTACCTCTACAAATTCCTCTGCACGCTCGTATCGTTCCCTATGTGCTAATGGTTGCTCGTCACTAAAGTTTTTGGATTCTAATAGCTGTCCACTTGTTACAACGTTCCAACCTGACCGTCCTTCACTCAGTTGATCCAGCGAAGCAAATTTACGTGCCACATTATATGGTTCGTTATGTGTACTAGAGGCGGTTCCAACTAATCCAATCTTTTCTGTTACAGCTGCTAATGCGCCTAGTAAAGTGAATGGCTCATACATTATATTTAATGTTTGTTCAAAGCCAGTGGAGGTTGGGTCATTGATATTTAATTGGTCTGCTAAAAAAATCATATCAAATTTCCCTTTCTCTGCTAGTTTTGCTTGTGCTGCCAAAAATTTCAAATTAAACAAGTGTTCTTTTTTTGTCCCCTGATAGCGCCATGAGGATACATGATGGCCTGGCAGCATAAAGAATGCGCCTAATTTCAATTGCTTCTCTGCCACTACCTAACCCCCTATTAATTATTTGTTTTGTTTACAACGTTTTCCAAATAAACGGGATTAATAATTGCTTCATAAGAAGACACTTCTAATTTTGTTGTTAATGATTTTTGGTCAACTAAAAAGTCTCCAATTTTCTTTAAGGATTCCGCAGTGTTTCCGATATTCCCCGAAGTACCAAGAAAATCTTTTGATAATTGCTGTTCTGGAGTTAACCAAATTGAACCTTTTGCCTGTTTCGCTGCTTCTTCTTCACTAATGTGAAGCCCCTCTGCCCAGAGTTTTGCAGCTTCATCCGGATTTTCTGTATATAGTTGTTGTGCACGAATTAGTTGTTTAATATATAATTCTACGATTTTTGGATATTTTTCACCAAATTCAGTATGAACGACACCATACGTTCCGGTTGGATGGCGCTGTTCTGCTAAATCAGCACTGGAAATTAACCTAGTACCATCTTTTAAGATTTCAGTTAAAATTGGATCCCATGTATAGGCAGCATCAATATCACCACGTTGCCATGCAGATAATATATCTGGTGCCGTTAAGTCAACAATTTGTACGTCTGCTTCTGTTAGGCCATTTAATTGCAAAGCACTTAATAAACTATAATGCGAAGTTGATGCAATCGTTGTTGCAACGCGTTTCCCTTTCAAATCTTCAATTCTATCAATACCTGAATCTTTTTTAGTGACCAACGCTTCTGCCTCACCTACTGTTTGACCTGCCCAGAAAATTTCATAAGGAGTTTTGGATTCGACCGCAATACTTACAGGAGGATCTCCAATGCCAATTTGGATATCGATCGCTTTTGATAATAACGCGTTATTTGCATCACGACCGGTTTGGAATGAGATCCAGTTTACTTCAACCCCCAATTGATTTAACTCCTCTTCCAGCCAGCCTTGTTGTTTTACAATTAAGCTGTCATCTATATATTCGAAATAACCGATATTTAAAACTTCGGGTAAGTCTTGTTCTGATTCTGCATCAGATGCTGATTCTGATCCAGCTGTACCTGTTGATTTTGCATTCCCACAAGCAGCAACTAAAGTGGCTATAAGTATGAAAAGTAATAGAGCACTCCATTTTTTTAATCTCATCATGTATTCCTCCTAATCTCTCTTTTACGATTGGCTATTAATGAGGTGTAGAATTTCTTCTCGATATTCTTGAAATTCCTTTGTAAAGCGAACACTATTATCTTCCGCAGTGATGTGATTTGTAAATGTTGGAAGTAACTCTTTTACGATACGGCCTGGACGTCTGGACATCACAATGACTTTTGTGGCCAATAATAAGGCTTCATCCACATCATGAGTAATGAAAATAATTGTTTTTTTCGTTTCTCTCCAAATATCACGTAGTAAATTTTGCATTTGTTCCCTTGTTAAAGCATCTAGTGCGGAAAAAGGCTCATCCATTAGCAGCACTCGGGGATTGTTTACCAAAACGCGAGCAATGGCTGCACGTTGTTTCATCCCTCCAGATAGCTCATACGGTTTACTTTTCATAAACTGGGATAATCCGATCTTATCCAGAAAATAACGGACCGTTTCTTTATCTTCTTTTTTCCTCATTTTTAATCCGAAATGGACGTTTTGCTCGACGGTTAACCAAGGATATAACGCAGGTTGCTGGAACACCACCCCACGATTCCAATCAATCCCATTAATTTCAGAACCATCAATTTGTGCGGAACCATCGGTTGGCTCTATAAAGCCAGCTATAATTTTTAGTAAAGTGCTTTTTCCACACCCCGATGGACCTAAAATAGACACAAACTCTCCTTCTTCTATGTCTAAATTAACATTTTGAAGGGCCAGCACATCTCTTCCTTTTGTTCCATAGGTTAATTGAATATCCTTAAGTTCTAATACCTTCGCTTTCACTTCTAAGTTTACCATCTGATCACCTCTTAATCTTTTCCTTTCCAAGGGACTATTTTTCCTTCTGCAAATCTCAATAAACGGTCTAAAATAATACTAATAATTCCCATAACAATTAATCCCATGAAGATGATGTCACTCCGCATAAATCGACTTGCATCAATGACCATCCAGCCTAAACCACTTACACCTGCTACCATCTCTGCAGCAACAAGCGTTCCATAAGAAGCAACCATTGAAGTTCGCAAACCTGTGAAAATATAAGGCAAGCTTGCTGGGAATATAATGTAGAAAAACGTTTGCCATTTATTTGCCCCTAGATTATACGCTCCTTGAATATACTCTGTTTTAACATTCTTCACCCCTGACATCGAGGCAATAAACATTGGTGCAAAAGCAGCAAGAAATAGTAATACGACTTTGGATAAATCACCAATACCAAACCAAATGATTAATACGGTGTAATAAGCAAGTGGTGGTAATGATTGATAAAATTCAACGATTGGGTCGAAAACAGCTCGTATTTTTCTGTTGTATCCACTTGCCAGCCCAAGCAGTATACCTAAAACAGCTGCTAAAAAATATCCAGTTAGTAAACGTGTCATGCTGTCGAGTATATGAACCCATAATGAATTTCCTTTATATCCAGTCGTTATCACCTCTTGAAAGCTTTGTAATACAGTGGCCGGTGAAGGCATAATTAACGATGAAACGAATTCTAATTCCGTTAACACAAACCAAGCAAGTAAAATGAAAGTAAATGTGGAAATAGTAATTAGCGTTTCTATATTCCATACTTTATGCCGCTTTTTCTTTTTCCTTGGTATTTTATCGTTTACTAATTTCTTTTTTTCCATGTACACCTCTTTTAGTTGAACCATCTCTCACACCCCTTTAATTTCTCTCCAATTTTTACTTCTGAGCTATGAATAATATCCGAATTCTCTTCATTAAAAACAAAAAGGACACAGAAATCGTATAAAACGATTTTTCTGTATCCTTTGGTTTTCCAATCGGATATGCCTTATTTAATTTATAAAAAGAGAAATTACCCCTTAATGACAGTTGTTTAACTGTACTCAACCATGTGCACAAGATGGAGAGTAAAACCCATAAAGCTATTTTATAGGCCATTAAAATTATTTATATTTTAATCCCATTATTCCTACCTGTCAACTAGTTTTTTCATTTTTAAAAACATTACCATCAAAAAATAATTTACTAAGTTAATACAGAAATTCAGGTTTTGCACTTGAAACAGATAACAAACAAGCACAAGAGCTGTATCAAAATGCTGCCCAGCAAACACAGGAAATCTTACAGAATATAGAGCCAATAATCCAGCAAATGGAACAAGAGGAACCGCAATATATACAATAAGATATCCCGGAGGCTGATTTAAAACCAGCCTCTTTTTAACATCACCCTAACTTTTTGTGCATTACGACAAACAAAACATCAATAATGATAGGATGTTCTTTCGTAAAAAAAAGATTATTGTAAAAAAATCTAATATCCAACAGATTCTTTATGTAAAGGTGGAACAAACAATGGAGAAGAAGAATATTGCAGGAATTGGTGATGAAATTTTCTTTTAAGCCCGAGATAAAAAGTATTGTTGAAAAGATCTATGAGAATTCAGTTATCGTATCGGTTACTGAAAACACTACTAATTCGGAGTTTGAAGGGGTAAGACAGTCGTTGGACATAAAAATTACTCTAATGGCTATAGTATGAAAAGGCGCCTTCCTGTGCAGGTAGGCGCCAAAGTAAACATACTCTCAGTACATTATTTAGATTGTAGTATCCTGCTGTTGTAGTCAACAGACATAGGTAGTATACACTGAATATCAATTACTGATTACCATTTCCATCCATATCGTTTTCATTTTGCTGTTGTTGTTCAGAAGGTTCTTCAGTTGGGTCTGGCTCCTGTTCATCATTTGGTGTCCCACACCCGAACAATAACCCTGTAGATAGGAATGCAATAACCATACCCATAGTTAATTTTTTCAATTTCATCTCTATCACCTCACTTTAATAATCTCTATCCCCACTTATTTGTTTCCTTTTTTAAGAACCTTATCCTTAGAAAAGAACATCATAATCATTGTTTTTGGAGGTATCTTCTCTTACTCTTGTTCTTTAACCATTCCATGGGTATAACCTAAAGGGAATAAGACAGTGTTTGGACATAAAAATTATCAGGTTTCTTGATAGTTTACAGCATGAAAAGGCGCCTTCCCAATACAGGAAAGCGCCATTATTTAAAACTAAAGTAAATTAACATTCATTTTTTTGTTACGTTGTTTCGGGTATCTACGCTCGTGTTCTAGCTTTTTAGTTTAAACTAAAGTTTACACCCTTAACAAGATAAATAATGCTTTCTCCTATATTTGTAATGTGATCAGCAAACCTTTCGAGATATCGAGCAATTAAAACTACTTGCATAACATATTGGATTTGATCAGGATCTGTTGCTTTCTCTCCTAATAGTTCACTGACAATTTCCTTGTAAATCTTATCGACCTGGTCATCCATGATTCCAAGTTGTCCTGCAATCATAATGTCATCATTTTCAAATGCATGAATCGATTGATCAAGCATTTCCAGAGTCAATATCTGCATTTTTTTTAATTCTTCATGAACACCTGTAGCTTTATAATCCTTACCTAAGTGAATGGTAGACCAAGCAATATTTTTGGCATTGTCTGCCATTCGTTCAATATCAGTTACAATTCGAAGCACAACAATGATTCTGCGAAGATCAGTCGCAACAGGATGCTGTTTTGCAATCAGCAGTATTGTCTTATCATTGATTTCCATTTCGAGTCGATCAATATCTTTGTCATTTTCAATGATTAGTTTAGCCTTATCAATATCCCGATTGTAAAAGGATTCGATTGCATCAATGAGTGCTTGCCCCGACATATTCATTAAGGTAACAATATCCTTATGTAACGCTATAATTTCCTTGCTAAATTGATCACGTGTCTTCATCTTTTCATCCCCTTAAATTATTATCTTCTTTAAAATAAAATGTATATGTTCATACAGCTGTAAATAACACTTGATATTAAATAATCTGAATTGGTTTCTCCATTGTACTATAAAACGAGTCTAAATTTATAATATATTATGAATTTTTACAAACTATTTTTTCGAGTCTTAAGAAATAACAAAGATACTATCATTGATTAGACATTGTTTAACTAACTCAACTACTTCTTTTAGTTTCCCTTCCTCAGACAGTTGCATATTAGTATCTATTGCTGAGTATATTTGTTGTCTTGATTAACACGCTCCTTTACATATAAAAAAGACACCCACAATGTGAATGCCTCTTGTATTTCTATTCAATTATCGTTGCTATTATGATAGGCATACCTGATTCATCCTTGCCATCGTATACACCATACGCTGTAACAACCTGACCTTCTTCTATAGGGATTTTTTCAGTTTTCATATCAACTACATGATACACACCATTTTCATTTTCACTTTCTTCAACGGATAGCATGAAGTCCCCGCCTCGTAAGTCTTCCGGAAAAATGTTTGTAATCTCACCAGAAGCTTTTAACTTGGTACCTTCTTCAACTTCATTTCCATTAATTTTTTCAAAATCTGCTTCAATCGCTTCTTCTTTTAATTGTTCATTCCGTTCTTCTTGGGTCGGTTCAACTGTACCCTGTTCAGGAGAATCATTCTGTTCGACCTCGACCGGTTCACTTACTTCATCTTCAGTACAAGCAGTAATTATTATAATCATTAACATGATAATAATAAACAGTAGTATCAAAACCTTCTTCAAACATATCCTCCTCATAGTAAGAATATGAATTTATTATGGTTGAGTTGGGAAAATCATGCAATGAAAATGACACCTCATTACGAGATTGCCAGGAAGAGACGGTTACGTAGTCATCAAAAATCTCACTACGCGAAACTTCTGTGTAGGCACTTACCATATCTTCAGCAACAATACTAGCTCCAAAGGCAAAATACGGTTAGTAGGTGTTCTATATATTTTTAAGTGTTGCCGCTGCTTTCAAACAATAAAAAGAATAGCTGTCCCCTGCAATATATACAGAAAACCAGCTATCCTTTTTCTCTCCAAACATTTGTCGGTATGCGATGATCATGAACCACTTTTTCCGTTGCCATCTAAGTTGCTAAGTGCTTTCAAACCTCTTACGGTTTGATGTACTTTTTATATACCCCCTGTCCAAATACATAAACATCATTTTTATAAGAAATTTTTGTATTTATTCTTTTATCTAAAGTTATAGCCCTTCCTCCAACTCTGACTACTTATTTTTTTCTTCTCTTTTAGATGATTCGTCAACATCATTCATGATATGTTTTGTAGCACTTTTGAATTCGTTTAATGCTCTTCCCACTGACTTTCCTATTTCCGGCAATTTAGATGGACCAAATACAACTAATGCAATTACAAGAATTAGAATTAATTCTGAAACACCAATATTACTCAACATCTCCCATCACCTCGTAGGATACTCTTTATTAATGACATTATTACCTTCTTCTGTCTTATTTGTGAATATACTCACAACACATAATTTATGTTACTCAATATAACAACAAAACATCATATTACTTAACAATCTCCATTTGGACCTAAAGTATCGGATGTGTGTTACTAGTGTGCGATCTGACTTAGATTCATGGTTAATAGAATGGTTCTATATCCTAGTATTTGGGTAAATAAGATGGAAATGACAAGTACCTTTACACTCTCAAAAAAAATTATTCCGGCTGTATAGCGCTTACTTATTTTTTACATTCATTTAATATTCGTTAAGATGTCATAAATCTCCTGCTTATACACCTAATAGACCAAAGAATTAGCCAAAGAAGAGTTTGACAACGGAAAATAATCGGAGTAGATTATATCTTATTAAAACAAAACGAAAATCCAAGCACCTTTTAGTCGCTTAATTATTTTTATGAGCGGGGGAACCATCGAATAACAGGTTGTTATTCAGGGGTGAATCTTACTGATTGGTAAGAAGGGATACTCTCAGTCCCTAATCCGGCAGCTAACCTCGTAGGCGTTAATTTGCAATTCCGAGAGAAGGGTCAACGGTTAAGCCGAGGACCACTCTTTGTGGTCTTTTTTTATTGGTGTTGCACACAGAAAAGAGGAGAAACAGTGAGGAAGCAGTATGCAGTAATTGGGTTAGGGAGATTTGGCAGCAGTATTTGCAAAGAGTTATATCAGCTGGGCCATGATGTCCTAGCAATTGATATTAACAAGGAAAGGGTTATAAATATTGAAAAATATGCAACCTATGCGGTGAATGCAGATGGAACCGATGAAGATGCTTTAAAATCACTTGGGATAAGAAATTTTGAAAAAGTCATTGTCACAATCGGGGCAAACATTCAGCCAAGTATCCTATGTACATTAATTCTTAAAGAATTAGGTGTGAAGGAAGTTTGGGTAAAAGCTCATGACCAAAAACATGTAAGAATTCTAGAAAGTATTGGCGCTGACCGTATCATCCAGCCTGAATATGAAATGGGGATTCGTATTGCTCATCAGCTGGATTCTTCGAGAGTCATCGAGTATGTGGAACTTTCAAAGGATCATAGCATCGTAGAGTTGGAGGCGACTAAAAAAAATGATAATAAATCGTTAAAACAATTAGATATACGTGCGAAATACGGATGTACCATATTGGCTATCAAAAGAGGGGAGGAAGTTGTGGTTTCTCCTTCTCCTGATGAAAAGATTTCCGAAGGAGACTTACTTGTAGCTATAGGTCATAAAGTAGATCTTGTACGCTTTCAGGAAAAAGGGATGTAAGACATATAAAAGATGATATCTTACAATCACACAGGTGGTATTCGATTAATCTAAGTCCATCCTATTAATTGAAGATATTATCACCTAAAATACGTCTGTAGGAAAGAAGAGTAATTCAAGCATCATTTATACTTAATGGCTTTTGTTTAACTGAATAAGAAAAAGTAGAAGATTTGTAATGAGGATTAACCAAACTTGGTTTAATAAAAAATAATGAAGTGGATAAGTATGAATAATATAAAAAACTTAAAAAAACGATTAACAGTAGCTCAAATCATTGTAATGTATTACCTGATAGCCGTGATGGTTTCAACCATTTTATTATTGTTACCTATAACTCAAAAGCCGAACGCAGAATTAACATTTATTGATGCAGTATTCGTTTCGATTAGCGCCGTAACTGTAACTGGATTATCTCCAATTGATATAAGTCAACTGCTTAGTGTCCCTGGAACATTTATTTTTGCCGTCATTCTTCAGTTCGGTGGAATTGGAATTATGGCTTTTGGAACGATGGTATGGCTTGTGTTAGGAAAGAAAATAGGAATCAGGGAAAGAATACTCATGACAACAGAGCAGAACCGCATCAATGTTGCCGGAATTGTCCGGTTCATACGAATGATTTTCCTTTTCTTTGTAGCGATGGAACTAATAGGGGCTGTTGTCATAGGTACCTATTTCATGAAATTCTTTCCAACTTGGCAAGAGGCTTATTTACAGGGGTTCTTTGCCTCAGTAAGTGCCATGACAAACGCTGGTTTTGATATTACAGGGAAATCGCTAATCCCATTTGCAAAAGATTATTTCGTCCTGACCTTTAATATGGTGTTCTATATTATCGGTTCACTTGGATTCCCGGTTCTAATGGAAGTGCGAGAATGGCTTAGGCATAAGGAAAAGAGTCCATTCCGGTTTAGTTTGTTTACGAAAATCACAACGGTTACTTTTTTACTTCTGATTGTAATCGGCACGATTGTCATTTTTGTTATGGAGTACAGTCAATTTTACGCAGACAAGACCTGGCATCAATCTTTTATGTATTCTTTATTCTATTCTATATCATCGAGAACTGGTGGGATGGCCATTACCGACATCAGCGAATTTTCGCTGCCTACTCATTTTTTTCTAAGCTTTCTTATGTTTATAGGAGCATCCCCTAGCAGTGCTGGTGGTGGGATCAGGACAACCACGTTTGCGATTATGCTGCTCGCCATATACTATTTTGCGAAGGGGGACAAAACAATAAAAGTATTCAAAAGGGAAATTGCTGATGAAGATATCATCAAGTCATTCATCGTTTTTACGACAGCGATGTTGCTTTGCATTGTATCAGTTATCATTCTAGTATGTATGGAGCCAGCCTTTTCATTAATGGAAATTTTATTCGAAGTTGCCTCTGCCTTTGGGACTGTGGGGCTCTCGCTCGGTATTACACCTGACCTGAGTACTGGCGGAAAAGTCGTAATCATGATATTAATGTTTATAGGCAAAATCGGGATATTTACCTTCTTATTCTTTATAGGGGGCAAGACAGTCAAACATAAGCATCACTATCCAAAAGAGCGACTCATTATTGGATAAACAATGTATGTTACTGTTAAAACAATTCTATGAACGGGTTTGATTATAAATCATTCTCATTATAGAAGGCTTAATACAACATTAAGTTCGTCAGAGGGCCAAGTTCACTAGAAGGATAGTATGGAATGATGATTTACTCTCAGAACGTCTGTAAACAAGCTGCCACTTATTATTATTCCATACTATCATAATGCTTCTTTGTGAATAAATCCCTTCAACACAAGAGAGTTCAATGGAACAACAAATAATCATAGCTCAGGCTGGATCCAATATAGGTCCAGTCTTTTTTATTTTCAATAGTTATTCATCCTATTTTTTACCAAGAAGTCATTGCTTATTATTAAGCTGTTCCATTCGATTCAAAGTGTATGGAAGCAGTTGAAAACTATATGTGGAGCTATGCTAAAGGTTCAGGAATGCTGGAGCTTTTAAAAAACATTTTAGAGATGTTTGAGATTAGTGCAGGCGATGGTTTAAGTGTACGAGACGTAGTCGGGGATGATATCGCCAAATTTGCCGACTCATTACTAGAAGTATTTCCAGAAAAAACATGGATGGATAAAATGAGAAGAAAATTAAGGGATTCTATTGAGTAAAAGGGAGAGAACATGAATTCAACGGTCCTTAACATTAAAATGGTAAAAAATAGTTTTAAATTAGAAAAAAGTTTATAAACGTAAAAATTATCGTGAAAAATTCTATATATTCCTTATTAGGAGCATGGCAACTGCTAGGAAAGAGGGTACCTTTTAACCCTCTTTCCATACTATTTTCCGATTACTCAAAAATGTAAGGTGACATCATAGAAAAGGGCTATGATTTGAATTCTTTTAGAGAAAGCACCCACCAAATTTAAATTCTACCTTAGTCTTTTTATCATATGATTAATATCAGAGACGATTTGGACAAGGTGGAATTTACATGTTAAAAAAAGCAATTGCCATCCTTCTTGGAAGTATATTGATTGCTACGGGAATTAATTTATTTGTGATTCCAAATCATCTATTGGATGGCGGTATTATGGGAGTTGGTTTAATTGCAAAATACGCATTGGGAGTTAAACCTGGATTAACGATTATAATACTAAGCACCCCTTTATATTTAATTGCCTTCTTTTATAATCGAAGCTTTTTTTATAACGGGGTTCACGGTCTTTTAGTATCCGCCCTTTTCATTGATTTCTTCCATCCGATCTCATACTGGAATCCTAGTGGTGGATTCCTTCTTACTGGAGCCATTATCGGTGGAGTTTTTATTGGAACTGGTGTAGGGATACTGTTACTAAACGACATTAGTACAGGGGGAACAGATCTCCTTGCATTAATATTATCGAATATAACTGCTATTAACGCAGGAATTTTTATTTTCCTTATAGACTGTATGGTCTTACTATTTGGATGGTTTACGATACAAAAAGTTTCTTTTAGCTACTCGTTAATCATGGTCATTACAATTGGACTTACTACTACAGGAATCATTAGCAAATTTTCAAAGGCAAATTAAAAAAGCAGTTTGTGGGAGTACCCTGAACTGCTATTCGACATATATATCTGATTGGGGTCCAACCTAAAGAATTCTGTCATCTAAATCAATCGCTAAATTATATAAATAAGTTACAGATAATTGCACAATAGTTACCGAATCACGGCGAGCTACATACTCTCATCTGTATTTACATTTTTAAAAAGAATATTAATGGATTGATTTAATATGGTTACATGAAAACTCATGGTACACTGTTTACATACGAACTGGGAAAGGTTAAAACAGAATCTGTAATATCTATTACAATTGTGTTTTAGATACCGCCAAGTAACGATTAATCTATTCATAACTAAAACCACCACTAAAATATAACCTTAATGAAAAAGACATCACTATGGAGAAGCCTTACCAACTCTATACATGCGATAAAACTTATTTATTATAAAGTTCCTTATAAGCTATTACTTTCAATGCTGCTATTTCTTCTTCAGTAAAATTCCTTTCGGCTTCTTGTATGAGATCTTCCTTCGTCATTTGACCTTGCTGTACTTTGGATTGCATGTCTTGGAGTTTTGGTATTCCTATCTTATTAACTACTGCTCTAGTGGCTTCTTCTTTGGTGGTAAATGGTAACTTACTTTCATCAACTGACTTGGAGTCGTCATCTAAAAAAACCTTTAACTCAGGATCACTTTCAATCGTTTGCTTGATGTTTTCCATCTCTCCACTTTCTATCAATTCAGTTGATAATGCTTCCATCAGCTTGTCCGATGCCGCCTGTGTCCCAGTATAATAAATACCATAACCAAGGACAGCTAAAGCCATTATTACGATAAGAATATACAATTTTAATCTCATACTTCATATTCCCCCACCTAAGAATTTATTAATAGTACGAGCGAGTTAGATATATTGGAAGACTTTTCCGCCAATTTGATATCTATTAATATAGTCTTTATTTAAGCAATCGTAAAGCCTACTTAATATTGGCGCTTGATAACGATGGATTCTAAGTGAAATTTTATATTATTATTATTATATTTTATCGTATTGCACAATTTTCTTAGTTAACTCTCCTGCGTATGAATTGCGCTTCGCTATTGCTATTAACTCTCGTTGATATATTTATAGTTTAACAATAAAAAAGTAAAATGCGAAGTATGAGCTGTACAATATCTTACTTCACATTTTATCTTATTTTTCGCGGTTGTAATCTAATTATCGATTAAATTGGCAGAAGTACCAGTCTCTCAGGTCCTTAAAATAAATAGGATAAATAAATAGTACGAACGGAAACATAATAGAAATTACATACATACAAAAAAAGAAAAGGTATAGTTGAAAAATAAATCGTTTATGTCTAGTGAAAGATTTTTTCAACAAGAAATTGAAATTAAGGAGAGCCATCGTGAAAAGAATCATTCAATTAAGTTCTACCTGGTTTCCAATTTGGTTAATTTCACTTCTTATGTTTATTATGATAAGTATTTATTTACCTGTATTTGGTGGTGGTATCCAAAATTTAACAAACGCTCCATTAATTGTTGCAAACGAAGACAAAGGACCTGCTGGAGATATTATTTTAGTAAATTTAATTGAAAAACAAAATGGAAGTTCATTTAAATGGAGTGTAGTTGATAATAAAGAAGAAGCATTGCATGATTTAATGAATAATAAAGCATATGGTGCACTCGTTATTCCCGAGGACTTTTCTAAGCATATTTCCGAGATTAACAATCTGCTTATTAATGGAAACGGAATAGGAGAAGCGGCAACCCTAGAAATATTATTGAATGAAGGGATCGGCCAATCGGCATCTATGATTGCGAGTAGAGCTCTAGAAACGATCGTCTATGCGGCATCCAGCGAACTTAGTAGTAACTTGAAAAAGGAACTTAATCAACAGGATAGATCCATACCTGCTGACCAGATAGCTTTAGCAGAAGTTCCTGTAAGAGCTACAACGAAAAATGTACTGGGAATTCCAGTTCATCTTTATAACGGAATGACACCGTTCGTCCTGATTCTTATTGCTTCTATTTCAGGAATAATGGGCACAAATATGATACACGGATATCTCCTTCGTGGAAACGGCGCACTGAAAAAGGAGGGAGTTTCTTTAAGTGGGGCGGAAATGCTTAAAACAGAACTGCTTCTAATCATTATTTTAGCTTTTTCTGTAGCCGCTGTTTCACAGTTAGCGGTTTTTGGCTTTTTCGGAAGCTCACATGCCTCAAGTATTTGGGTTATTTTCTTATTCAGCTTTTTCTGTTCACTAACCATGTTATTTTTATTTAAATCACTTGCTTTGTTATTTGGGGGTTGGGGAATGTTGGTCATGTTCCCGGTAAATATTATGGGCATTTTTTCAAGTGGAGGAGCAGTTCCTTTATCAACACTTCCGGCCATTCACCACATCTTCAGCTTAATTTTACCGACGAGATATATGGTAGATGGGATGAGGGCATTGCTTTATTATGGCGGGAGAATGCAGGCAGGACTTGGAACAGCCTTATTGGCAATATCCTCGTATTTTGTGGTTGCATTGATGATTATTATTGCCTTTATTGCTAATGAGCATAGAAAAGGAAACGCCCCCAAGATGGAAAGGTCAGTTAACAAAAAGACTGACAAAGTTCAAATACAAGTAAGCAATAGGTTTGATTCAAAACTGCCAGAAGAATAAATAAGGGATCATGTTGGGGCTTAGTGTTTCTTTTAAATGAGGAGAACTGTTCCTCACTTCTAGCAAACATTATATTGCCCTTTTTTTCATTCATTCAATAAGAATAGTTGTAACTTCAAAGATAGTTCTTTCTTAAGCAAAACAGCAAACCCAAGTTTTCCCCATCATTCCAGAGTTATTCTGACAATAAAAGCCCTTACTCCCAATAAATAACTTTAATCCGCTAAAATGCCCTAGAATCGATGTAATAAAGCTTTGTGCTATTTTTAATCTTCCTTTAACATACTAACTATCTCCGAAAAGTTTAACGGAAATGAAATACATAACAGGTTACATCTATAGAAGGGAGCTTTTCTAGAATCATGTCATTAAAGAAAACAATAACTCTCCTAAGCATCAGTATTGTTCTGGTGTTAGTAGGGTGCCAAGCAGAATCTGCCGGTGAGAATACAACCGAAGCAAACGCGGCAGCTGAAATTGAAGAAATCGTTGGGATTGAGCCGGGGTCCGGAACGATGAATATAGCAGAAAAAGCAATTGAATCATACAACTTGGATGTTGAACTATTGCCAAGTACAGAACCAGCAATGATAACGGAATTACAGCAAGCGATTGAAGATGAAGAACCTATTGTTGTTACCCTCTGGCAGCCGCACTGGATGTTCAGTGAATATGATTTGAAATTTTTAGAGGACCCAAAAGGGACATTAGGTGCATCTGAAAATATACATACCATGACTCGTCTCGGTTTAGAGGAGGAGCATCCATCCGCATATCAGTTTTTAGACAACTTCTACTGGGAAGTAGAAGACATGAATGAAGTGATGTCCAAATTTGGACAGGATGATTCGGTTGAACCAAAAGATGCAGCGAAAGAATGGATCGAAAACAATCGAGATAGAGTCGATGCTTGGATAGAAGGTATTGAACCGGTTGATAATAAGACCATCGAATTGGCATATACGAATTATGAAACAGAAATTGCTTCCACAAATGTCGTGGCGCTTGTGCTTGAAGAATTGGGATATACCGTCGAATTAACACCTCTTGATATGGGAATCGCGTTTGAAAGTCTTTCTCAAGGAGAAGTGGATGGAATGTTAATCGCTTGGCTTCCTGTAGGTGCGGCATCTTACTATGAGGCATATAAAGATGAGATTGTTGATTTAGGCCCTAATTTAGAAGGAGCACAACAAGGTTTTGTTGTACCGGAATATATGGATATTGACAGTATTGAGGAATTGCCATCCAAATAAATTTCTAAATAAAAAGAAGTAATCGCCCCTGTGACCAGGTTTTGCGATTACTTCTTTTTTAGTGAACACTTAAACCTTGTCCAATTAAAAACCCACTACGTCTATAAATGTTAGTGAGTTTTTGTGAACAACTTTTATTCTTCTTAATGAAATATACCGTCTTCGTTCAATCATATTTAAACCTTTCTATATACGCTTCATACCCTTCCATCCACCTAATCTGCGGCCATTCTCCTGTTGGGTTGTTTCGATTATTTTCCTGTGGAGTCCCTGGAGTAGAGCGGCCATTTACAATGTATTTTGTCAATGAATGTTTGAGGCTTTCCACAAGCTCTGGGTGCTCATCAATGACATTGTTGGTTTCACTGATGTCTTCTTTCAAATTGTATAATTCGGTAGGCTGATACAATTGTCCTCCTGCTCCTTTACGGGAATCAGCTAGCCCTCCCCCATTATTAACCAGCTCGAGCTTCCAATCTCCACGTCGAATGGAAAATCCTCCATTGGCGGAAGTATGTACGACTTCATCTCGTACTGGCTCATTTTCCCCTTGCCATAAGGAAACATTGGATATGGAATCCTCTGCAGTATCATCCGGTATTTCGGCATCAATGATTTCTGCAATACTGCGATATATATCAGCCAAACTAATCATATGGTTGGAAACGCTGCCTTTTTGGATCATTGCTGGATAGGAAATAATGGTTGGTTCCCTATGTCCGCCTTCCCAAATATCTCCTTTGAGTCCTTTAAATATATAACTTGGATTATGTCCATGTTCCTTCAACGCATCAAAATCACAGATACCTGAAGCACCGTTATCACTTGTAAAAATAAAAACTGTATCCTCAAAGAGATCTTTTTCTTTCAGCTTAGCCATTATTTCTCCAACATAATGATCGAGCTGAAGGACAAAGTCACCGTAAGGCCCAAGACCTGATTTCCCTTCGAAGTCTTCATTCGGCAGTAGCGGACCATGCACCAAATGAGTTGGATAATATAAGAAAAATGGCTTATCCTCCTCTGCGAACATATCAATCACTTCTAATGCTTTTTTCTGCATGTTATCCGGAACTTCTGAATGAACAAAATTAGATGCAGCTACGCCATTTTGCCATGCCTGCTGTTCACTTGGTCCCGACCGATCAAGCCTGAATACCCCTGTTACTTCAGTCGGCTCCTCTACTACCCGGTCATTTTCAATATAGACATATGGTGGCTGATCAAGCGATGCAGGTGTTCCATAAAAATAATCAAATCCCAGCTGATTCGGCCCAAAGGTAATAGGTTTGGAATAGTCAATATCCAATCCTTCAAAGTCCATTCGGCCTTCAGAAATATCAAAAATGCCATCACGGCCCATTCGCGTTTTTATATCAGGAAATTCATCTGGGTTTAATCCATATTTTTCATAATCAAAATCATCCTTCAACTGCCAGTTCAAACCTAAATGCCATTTTCCGATAGCTGCTGTGTTGTATCCGTTTTCTTTTAGTAAATGGGCAATTGTCTTACGGTCATGTTCAATTAAGGCCAGAGAATCTCCTGGCACGACAAAGCTCTTCAAGCTGGAACGCCAATTATAACGCCCAGTTAACAATCCGTACCGAGACGGGGTACATAAGGCGGAAGTCGCATGGGTATCCGTAAATCGCATCCCCTCTTCTGCTAGTGTATCGATGTTTTTGGTTTGAATTTTTGACTCAGGGTTAAAACAAGAAACATCCCCATATCCTAAGTCATCTGCAAAAATAAGTACAATGTTTGGTTTTTTGTTTGCCAACATAATCCACCTCCGTTAAATTACCTATTACCTACTATCTAGCTATACCCGAAATTTTACAGAACAAAGCATTTTGACTTATATGCATTCAGCTTCTATTAAGAATATAAGTATCATTATTTTCTTTATGTTTACCGGAATGGTATGAAGGGTAAAGGTTGGGAGATTGGGAGTGACCGTAAATGAAAAAAACATCATGCTGCAGTGTCAGTCGCCTGCAGACAAACAAGGCAAAAGAATCGGAGAGTATAAAAGTAAAACAATCAGCAAATAAGATAGAAAGAGATAAACTGATTTTTATCCCAGGCGGAACATTTAAAATGGGTACAGAAGATCAAGAGGGGTTTCCCGCAGATGCGGAAGGTCCTATTCGTGAGGTAAAAGTTGATCCATTCTACATCGATGCCTGTGCTGTAACCAATGCGGAATTCAAAGCGTTTATAGAGGACACTGGTTATGTGACAGACGCTGAGAAATTCGGCTGGACTTTTGTATTTCATTTACTTTTATCAGAAACAACGTTGCTGCATGCTAGTCATGCTGTAGCAAATACACCATGGTGGGTGGTTGTTGAAGGGGCAGCATGGGATCATCCAGAAGGCCCTGATTCGTCGATTGAGAATAGAATGGACCATCCAGTCGTTCATGTGTCCTGGAATGATGCGGTTGCGTATTGCAACTGGGCAGGGAAACGATTGCCAACGGAGGCTGAATGGGAATATGCGGCACGAGGTGGATTGGAACAAAAGCGTTACCCTTGGGGAAATGAATTAATGCCAGAAGGAAAGCATGTCTGTAATATTTGGCAAGGAGATTTTCCAATGATGAATACGAAAGAGGATGGCTACCTTGCTACAGCCCCCGCGAAATCATTTCCTCCGAATGGCTTTGGACTATATCAAACAGCTGGAAATGTATGGGAATGGTGCAACGACTGGTTCACGGATCAACCTGGTCAAAAAGGCGGAAATGATAATCCGAATGGGCCGAAGCTCGGCGTAAGCAGGGTGACACGTGGAGGGTCGTATCTTTGTCATCATTCATACTGTAATCGTTACCGGGTGGCGGCAAGGTCATCCAATACACCAGACAGTTCTACAGGAAATACTGGGTTTCGCTGTGTCGCAGATCCTCATATCTATTAGAGGATACAGAATTTCTAATTATCTAGGTGGGTTGTAAGAGATGGCAAGTGAAGATTGGAATAAAGAAAAAGAAGAAAATCAACTAAAGTTTGCACAGCAGCATTTAGCGAATGAACGCACGTATTTAGCTTGGATACGGACAGCAATCGCCATCATTGGCGTCGGTTTTATAACGATTACTTTCCATTTAACAATCGGCCAAAGTCATGCCTTAAGTGATTTACTCGCTGTCCTGCTTACTATCTTATCCAGCGTGTGTGGAGTTGCTGTCATGATCATGGCAGCTTTTCAGTATTTGAAGAAAAGAAAACAAATTCAAGCGCAGTACTTTCAATCTTCTTACCTGTTTGTTATATTTGGCTCTCTGTTTTTGCTTCTCGTCTTTGTACTAGCGATTTTGTATATCTTGGTCCAATTTATGCATATCGAAAAACTCTTTTAGGGGATCTGAGGGGCAATTGGTCTAAACAGGAAAGTTTTTATAACTAGAGTCAGTCTGTATGATTTAGAGCGGTTTCTTATTATGAGGCATATAAAGACGAATCTTTAATTTTGGTCCTAATTTAGAAGGAGCCCAACAAGGGGTTGTTTATTCGTTTTACTTTTGCTTCTTTTTCTACAAATAAAAAAGCCCCATAAGGGCTCGTAATTTGTTATGTATATAAAATGGGCTACCAGGTAGGATTAACCGGTGTTACACGGGATCTAAAACCCGATGCCTTACCCCTAGTCTAGAGTTTAAAAATGGCTCCACAGGTAGGATTCGAACCTACGACCGATCGGTTAACAGCCGATTGCTCTACCACTGAGCTACTGTGGAATGAAAATGCTCTCCTAGGTTTCGCACTGATTTAAAAGTAGTGCGCAATTCTAGAAAATTATGGCTGGGCTACCAGGATTCGAACCTGGGAATAACGGGACCAAAACCCGTTGCCTTACCGCTTGGCTATAGCCCAATAATCGATATAGTGGAGGGCGGATTCGAACTAACCAACACATTTATACTATTTACTATAAGGTTTATTTTTATTCATAAATAATGGTGTCGCCCAACCGACTTGAAAATTCATGGTAACTTACGGATTCGAACCCGTGTTACCGTCGTGAAAGGGTAGTGTCATAACGCTTGACCAACAAACCATTAAATTTTTGCAAATAAATAACCCCACAGATAGACTTCAAATCTCGACCATCGACTAACAGCCGATGAACTATCATTAAAGTACTGTGAAGCGTTTAATTAAAATAATTGCCTGGCGGTGTCCTACTCTCGCAGGGAAAACCCAACTACCATCGGCGCTGGAGAGCTTAACTTCTGTGTTCGGTATGGGAACAGGTGGGGCCTCTCCGCCATCACTACCAGGCCTACACGACGTAGGTCGTTCGGTGTTGTTCACAGGAGGTGAACGGTTTTAACCGAACTTCCTTGAACGCTTTTAAGGTTTGTACCCTAAAAACTAAATAAGAGTAAACAACGATTAAAGAAGTTAGTTAAGTCCTCGATCGATTAGTATCCGTCAACTGCACGTGTCACCACGCTTCCATCTCGAACCTATCAACCTCATCGTCTCTGAGGGATCTTACTCACTCGAAGTGATGGGAAGTCTCATCTTAAGGGGGGCTTCATGCTTAGATGCTTTCAGCACTTATCCTTTCCACACGTAGCTACCCAGCTATGCTCCTGGCGGAACAACTGGTACACCAGCGGTGTGTCCATCCCGGTCCTCTCGTACTA
>NZ_RCHR01000005.1 GCF_003665065.1 Oceanobacillus piezotolerans
ATCACTTCGAGTGAGTAAGATCCCTCAGAGACGATGAGGTTGATAGGTTCGAGATGGAAGCGTGGTGACACGTGGAGTTGACGGATACTAATCGATCGAGGACTTAACTAACTTCTTTAATCGTTGTTTACTCTTATTTAGTTTTTAGGGTACAAACTCTAATTTCATATTTGTCTGGTAGTGATGGCGGAGAGGCCACACCTGTTCCCATACCGAACACAGAAGTTAAGCTCTCCAGCGCCGATGGTAGTTGGGTTTTCCCTGCGAGAGTAGGACACCGCCAGGCAATTTTTTTGTTTGTGATAGCTTCACAGTACTTAATGATAGAGTATTAGCAGGCAGTCATTGGTCTTAGATATGAAGTCTATCTGTGTATTCGCAAAAAAAATAACTGGCCCGTTGGTCAAGCGGTTAAGACACCGCCCTTTCACGGCGGTAACACGGGTTCGAATCCCGTACGGGTCACCATTATTATGGAGGATTAGCTCAGCTGGGAGAGCACCTGCCTTACAAGCAGGGGGTCGCAGGTTCGAGCCCTGCATCCTCCACCATTGGTCCGGTAGTTCAGTTGGTTAGAATGCCTGCCTGTCACGCAGGAGGTCGCGGGTTCGAGTCCCGTCCGGACCGCCATTTTTGCCGGCCTAGCTCAATTGGTAGAGCAACTGACTTGTAATCAGTAGGTTGGGGGTTCAAGTCCTCTGGCCGGCACCATTTCATGAGCCATTAGCTCAGGCGGTAGAGCAACTGACTTTTAATCAGTGGGTCGAAGGTTCGAGTCCTTCATGGCTCATTTTTGCGGGTGTGGCGGAATTGGCAGACGCGCTAGACTTAGGATCTAGTATCTTCGGATGTGGGGGTTCGACTCCCTTCACCCGCACCATTTATTAATATGCCTATGCGGAAGTAGTTCAGTGGTAGAACACCACCTTGCCAAGGTGGGGGTCGCGGGTTCGAATCCCGTCTTCCGCTCCAAACTCTTTGCCGGGGTGGCGGAACTGGCAGACGCACAGGACTTAAAATCCTGCGGTAGGTGACTACCGTACCGGTTCGATTCCGGTCCTCGGCACCATATGCGCCCGTAGCTCAATTGGATAGAGCGTTTGACTACGGATCAAGAGGTTAGGGGTTCGACTCCTCTCGGGCGCGCCATCTAACGGGAAGTAGCTCAGCTTGGTAGAGCACTTGGTTTGGGACCAAGGGGTCGCAGGTTCAAATCCTGTCTTCCCGACCATTATGTGGGGCCTTAGCTCAGCTGGGAGAGCGCCTGCTTTGCACGCAGGAGGTCAGCGGTTCGATCCCGCTAGGCTCCATCTACATATTTGTTTTACATAGTATATAGTTATTTTATAATGGCGGTCGTGGCGAAGGGGTTAACGCACCGGATTGTGGCTCCGGCATTCGTGGGTTCAATTCCCACCGGTCGCCCCATTTTTCAAAATTAGGGACCCTTAGCTCAGTTGGTTAGAGCTATCGGCTCATAACCGATCGGTCGCAGGTTCGAGTCCTGCAGGGTCCACTTTGAGAACTATTATTATAATTTGGAGGTATACCCAAGTCTGGCTGAAGGGATCGGTCTTGAAAACCGACAGGCGGGTCAAACCGCGCGGGGGTTCGAATCCCTCTACCTCCTCCATATCACATTTGGCTTGGTAGCTCAGTCGGTAGAGCAGAGGACTGAAAATCCTTGTGTCGGCGGTTCGATTCCGTCCCGAGCCACCATCTAATATAGAATTTTTTCATCATTTGCGGGTGTAGTTAAATGGTATAACCTCAGCCTTCCAAGCTGATGTCGTGGGTTCGATTCCCATCACCCGCTCCATTACTAAAATGGGCCTGTAGCTCAGCTGGTTAGAGCGCACGCCTGATAAGCGTGAGGTCGGTGGTTCGAGTCCACTCAGGCCCATTACAAATTGCTTGTTATGAAGTTGTAACCCCCTGCGTGGGTATGGTAATATAATTTTTATGATGCGCCCTTAGCTCAGCAGGATAGAGCAACAGCCTTCTAAGCTGTGGGTCAGAGGTTCGAATCCTCTAGGGCGCGTATATTTTATATTTATTTATTCCACAGTAGCTCAGTGGTAGAGCAATCGGCTGTTAACCGATCGGTCGTAGGTTCGAATCCTACCTGTGGAGCCATTTATTTTACTATTTCAATTAATAATTTGAAATTGGATATAAGCGTTTTTTTCCAGGATTTAAATTAATCATCAACATAGCGCTATTACATACATAATAAAATATAAGTCCCTCTGGGGCTTTTTTATTTTCACAATAACGAGAGTGTACCTTATAGGGAATACCTGGAGGATAAATTGTATACGTATCTTATTTAACTTGCCGCAAAGAAACAATGCTATCTCGCAGTTCCATTAGATATGAAAAAATACACTAGAACAGATTCCGTCAGGGAAACTATAAACTAGTACTTGCTCCAAACAGCGTATATCAACGGACTAGTTAGATATAAATAGAAAAATGATATAACAGACTGCATAGATCCCAAAAAATATTAAAGACTTTTTAATCCCCTTAAAAGTTAATAACACACCTAAACCATGGTTTATTGCATTTCCTATTAATAAGGCTACCCCTATAACTACTGAAAGAAGTGCTACTATTAATAAGATAGCTTCCATTTTCATTTCCTCCTACTATACTAGAACTTAATGATGCTTCTTGTGAAATCCATTTAATCACGTATTACTATCAAACCTTTCTTTTATTATATTATGGAATGTATAAGGATAAGAGAAGAAAATATAAGTCCTGCCAATTACAAATAAATATAGCCTAATTCCCTATATATCCAGGGATTAGGCTTACGGTCATCAAAGCATATTACGATACAGTAATTCAACAATTCCTCAACGAATTACAACAGAAATCATCAACATGACATATATACTCACTACTAATAAGCAGCTCAAGAGAAAAGTGATCATAATCGAAGCTTTTCTATAAATCGATAATATAATTAATCCTACTAATAGTAAGAATAGGAAAAAGAAAAATACGATGTTGATATTTATTACTAAGCTAAGTGAGTTAGCAGAATCTATGATACCACTGTGGAATAGCCTGAATAATGGCGAGATGGCATCATTCGTAATATGGCCGCCCTGTGGTGGAGATTGCTGTGTGAAAATAGCTGTAATTGCAAAAATGGTAAACAGGATAAAGCCCTCTAGGCGAATCCAAGGAATCGGATTAAATATCTCATTTTTTGATATTAGGTATTTTACAACTAAACCATTCAACATGGCATAAAAAATGAGTGGAATCAGGAATAGATGTTTAATTAATAAACCATGCCCATACGAAACCATCCAGGAATCAACATATCCATCTACTAATACATTCGTTAACAGTATACCGCTAAGGGCAGTAGCGGCTAAACAGCCAATGGCGACCTTGGAAAACCAGCTTAAAAATCGAAGCCAGTTATGATGATTGACGGCATACCAGCCAACAATAAATACAATACCAACCCAAATGCTGATTGCTGTTAAATGGATAAAGTGGCCTATAATCCCTGTGGAGGGAACCATTGCGCCTGCGTGGCTTGACCAAGCAATTGTTAAAATCAAGCCCAATGTTAGGAATAAAGCTATAAGAGTATATATACGCTTCTCATTTGCCCTCATTAGGGCAATAACTAATACTAGTAAAATGGAAGCGATAATGGTAAAAATCCAAGCATTCCCAACAGTGTAGGTGGTAATAACAATTTTTAATGCTTCCAATAAGCCTAAGCGGGGAGCGATGAATAATGTAATATCTAGTACAGGAACAAAAGCAAAAATCGGCACCAGTATGGTACTAATAAGTAAGAGATACTTTGGAATTTTTAAGTCAGGGCGATGGCTGTTAGGTACAAGCATAAGAAGAAAACTTCCTGCTAAAATAGAAAAGCAAAGATATAAAAGCAGCTGACTAATAATGACGAATACGTCCATTTATTTTCTCTTTCTTTTATTAAGCAGGAATAAACCAGCAATTATAATGATAACTAGAGTAATCATTATAATGACGAGCATAGAAGACGAACCTTCTTCTGAATTCACTTGCTCGGCTGACTCTGTTGATTCCTCATTCTCAACTGTATCTGTTTCAGAAGGTTGTTCGGTTTCTTCCTCTTCGACTGTTTCTGTTCCAGCTGAATCTTCCGTTTCTTCAACCTGTGCATCAGGTGCATCTGCGTTGACTGTAAAGAAGAATTCACCTTCTAATGGATGACCATCTGCACTTATAATACTCCAACTTACTTGATAATCATCATTTGCAAGAGGCTCAGCAAAAGTGCCTGTCAATGCACCCTCACCAATCATAATATCTTGTGTTTCGACCGCTTGTCCCTCTGTCGTTGTTACTTCTATAAAACTTCCTTGTTCGATTTGACCATTAAATTCCAGAATAATTTCCTGGATAGGCTCTGTTACTACCTCACCATCTGCTGGGTTTGATCCCTGGAAATTGGAATGAGCAAACGCACTATTAGAAAAGCATGTTACTAGTAGTACTGTGATTGCTGTAATAAATATACGTTTCAAAATAATACCTCCTGTTTACATGTCTCAGCAACTGTTAGATATATATAGCTTTCAGTCACCTGTAAAGAATTATAGATCCAATATATATTTAACATAATACCTCTAAAGAGTGATTTTAAAGCAAATTTAATAAAAATAGGTGATTAAATGATAAAATATAGACACATTTCACATGCGAAAAGTGGTGGAGACTTGAAATACAAACAAATTAAATGGCTTATCTTATTTATTCCAACCCTTACTATTGCCTTATGGGAGTACATTCGTCATGAATTTCTCCTTTCGTATATTTCAATGGAAGTAGGTAATTTTCTTTCCCCTATATTTGTCTTTATCGTTACACTTGTCTTTTTGCGGCACTTGTTTTCTATTTTAGAAAGGATGCAAGAAGAGTTAAGGCTTGCAAAGGCTAAGGAAGCAGCTCGTTTGGAGAGGGAAAAGCTGGCAAGGGAGCTGCATGATGGAATTGCTCAATCTCTATTTCTATTATCGGTAAAAATGAATAAATTCGGCAGAAAGAATGCTCTTGAAAACGACCCGGATTTTGAAAAGATTAAGCAAACACTACAGCATGTTCACGAGGATACTCGTCAAGCTATTACTAACTTGAAATACATTCCTCAAGAAGGTTCATTTAGCTGGACGGAATCGATTTATCAGTTTGTAACAGATCTAAAGAATCAGCATTTGATGGATGTTCATTTAGAATGGGAAATACGGGAAAATGCGTTATCATCGAAAGAGAAAGTAGAGCTATTTGCTTGTATTAAAGAGGCCGTTATGAATGTCATTAAACATGCAAAGACAAATAAAGTATGGATTCAGGCTAAGGAAACCAATAATGGATGGATTTGCCGAGTTAAGGATCAAGGAATAGGATTCACAAATGAAGCAGTTTCATCTAATAAGGGTTATGGGTTACAAATTATTAAAGACAGAGCAAGGGATATGGAATGGGAATTTTCATTGAAAAATATAGCTAATGAAACGATTATGGAAATAAAAAAGGAGAGCAAGTAGATGCAGCCTTTTCGAATATTAATTGTAGACGACCATGCACATGCAAGAGAAGCCATTCGAGAAATCTTAGAGGAACACGAAGACTTCCTTATTATTGGAGAGGGGAAGAATGGAGAAGAAGCAATGAAGCTTACGGAAGAATTGATGCCTGACATTATTTTGATGGATATTCAAATGCCAGTAATGGATGGACTGGAAGCTACGAAAAGAATTAAGCTTAAATTCCCCTATGTCAAAATTGTGATGATAACTGTATCGGACGATATTACTGACCTATTCGATGCATTGAAAAAAGGGGCTCAAGGCTATTTAATAAAGAATATTCAATCGGAGGCCTGGGTTGACCATTTAAGAGCCTTTGCCTTGGATGAAGTCCCAATGTCCAAAGAGATTGCCTTTCAGATACTAAAGGAATTTCCGCAAAATAAAGCAGTAACGAAAGAGGAAACTCCTTTATCCTCCAGGGAACTAGAAGTGTTGCAATTGGTAGCTAAAGGTCTGTCCAATAGAGAAATTTCAGAGACCCTTTTCATATCAGAACATACGGTTAAAAGCCATCTTAAAAACATTCTTAGTAAACTTCATTTAGAAAACCGAGTGCAACTCACAAACTATGCTTTTCAACAAGGGTTGATTCATTGACTGGGTTTCTTAGGTGTTTCCTAAGAAAGTCAAAGAGCTGGGAAAACAATGTTTTTCCCAGCTCTTGAAACTTACCTCTGATATGCTTTCTCCGTACCATTGCTGAATTCTATTTCCAGTTCCATATTTTGTGCGTCTTCTGGTATATTAAAAGCCTCTGCAACACTATCTAAAACTTCTTCGTCTGATGTATTTTCATCAAAGTTGAAAGAGGAGAATATTTTATCCAGTTCTTCCATTGCCGCATCATCATTTAAATCTATATCTTGGGATTTATCACGATAGGATGCTTCCATTTTATCATTCTGCTCATTTTCAAAGTCCACATCAAGAGCATCGTTGTTATCTTGGTAATCTGCATCAAGCTCAAACTTCTTAAAACCGTAGTCGGAATTTGTGGTCGTATCTGTATTGGTATTCGTGTTGGTATTGTCCCCATCTGCTTGCTGCTGATTTTCACTTGATTTGTTTTGTGGAGGATTTTCTACTTCGTCATTATCCCCACAGGCAACGAGCACTAAAGATAGAATCATCATACTGCCTATCCAAAGTATTTCTTTCTTCATCCTGCTACAACTCCTTTTTCTCTTGTTAGTTTAGTATTTCCAATATAAAAGTGGAATAAAACAGCATAAAGCCGCAGCGTTTCAGAACTCAATCCAAATTAATCTAATCAGGTTAAAATGCGATTCGGACAGCCCTCACGTCTCAAAGCAAAAATTCAATTAGACAAATACACATCCTCACTTCTTTGCATATACTGCTATGGGCTTCGGAGAAAAGGAGTGTTGAATAATGAATGAAGAATGGAATCTTAGTGATCCATATGTTTATCAAGCCTTAATGGGGTTTGAAAATAAATCCCTTGCTGTTCAAACGACGCGCGGCTCTGTTCGGGGTGTGTTGCGACACGTCATGCCTGATCATGTCGTCATCGAAATGGGTGGGTCACCATTCTATGTTCGTACAGACCAAATCATATGGTTTCATCAAGGGTGAATAGGTCAAGCTCCGTCCAACATATGATGACTATGGCTATTATATACGGATGGAGGCGTAAATCTCATGATGAAACGAGTGAATAAGATCGCCATTGAGTTACCATACCCAGAACATGGTGATATGAACGCTGCTGCAGCTGTACAGGAATTAATGGGAGGCAAATTCGGTGAGATGTCCACCTTAAATAACTATATGTTCCAATCTTTTAATTTCCGTGGTAAAAAAAAGCTAAAGCCCTTCTATGATTTAATCGCAAGTATAACAGCAGAAGAATTTGGTCATGTGGAGTTAGTGGCGAATGCCATCAATCTGCTTTCTATCGGTAATACGGTTCCTGGCGACCCTGACACCGCCCCACTTCAAAATGGAAAAGATGCACGTTATTCGACACACTTTACTACAACAGCACAAACGGCTTTTCCAGGAGACGGGATGGGGAGACCATGGAATGGAACATATGTAAATAATAGTGGAACACTCGTTGAAGACCTCCTAGCTAATTATTTATTGGAAATTGGTGCAAGAAATCATAAAATGCGTGTGTATGAAATGACAACGCATCCTACTGCCTTAGAAATGATTGGCTACTTACTCGTTCGAGGTGGCACACACATCATTGCCTATGCGAAAGCAATCGAGGTAGCCACAGGGGTAGAGGTAGGCAAGATGCTTCCTGTTCCAAGTTTAGATAATAATAAATTTGACTATGCCAAAAAGTTCATGGATCAAGGATTATATAATGTATTGTATACATGGGGAGAATCGGATTACCGCGATATCAACCAGATTTGGAAAGGGGCCAATCCAGAAACAGGTGAAAGGCTAAGAGTAATTGACGGGATGCCTGAGGGCGCCCCTGTACCTGATTTCCCAGAACTTCCAGAGCAATTTGCTCCGGGAATTGACCGTGATGATTATCAGCGTATTTTAAAACGCTTGAAAAGCAATATGTAATCCTCAAAAAGGAGCCATCGCAATGAATTCTCATACGATGGCTTCTTTTAATGTTCAGGCAGATCGTAGAAGGGGATAACCTTTATTTTACTATCTTGGAAGGGGAATCTGGCCTATATCGATATTCATTGCTAGATAAGGAGACCTCACATGTTATTACGGAAGAAATAGATTATTTCAATGTAAAAGGAAATACGATCTATTATTCAACAACCACTGTAGAAGTAGATCGGTCGATATATAAGGTGAACCAAGATGGGGAAGAGAAACAAGATTTAGGAACTGTCATTTACTCCATTAATATTTTTGATGACTATCTCATTGGGGAATATTCAAGACAAGGATTTGTTCAATATATAACAATCAATCGAGAAAATATAATGGATCTATAATTTTTATAAAAGAAACTCATTCCATTCGTTCAAGTGAGGGTGAAGATGGTCTCCTAGTCTATCTTCACTTTTTTAATGGAATTGAAAATTACCGTTTTGTGCATAACCATAACGTAGCTGCTTGCTATTGAGTTTAGTGCAGATTCTTTGTGGTTATAAGAAGGTTCGAAATCTCGTCAACAAATGCTAAGAATCGAATCCTCGAGCCGAGCACCTATCTACTTGTCCCAGGGGGAACGTCACGATAAATAGATGCATAAATTAATAATTGATTATAAAAGAAAAACCAAAGATCAGGAACACTATTTAATTCGAAACTCCGGATATGTCTTTGTATTCTTTGTTTAGTGTTGCTGCTGCCTTTTTTATTGTAGATTTGGCATTAATTGTAGTACTTGCTATAGAGGAATTGCCTATTTCTATCTAGATGATCACATTAAAAAAGCAAAGCGTATTTAACGAAATGGGGTAACCCTTATGGAAAAGTTTACAAATTCCAATAAAAGTGAAAGCGTACATCAACTTATCCGGCTACGAGACGAGATGGACCAATTCTTAATTCATCTTGCTGACAGCCAACATATCGATATGACGGATGGAAGTAAACAAAATTTAGGTGCATTTTTGGCCTTACAAAAGTTTTCAAATCCAGCTCTCCATTCTTATTTAGTGGAAGAAGGTTTTTCATCTATAGACTCTATAAGTCCGCATGTTCTGTATTCGTTAAATAAAATGATTAGCCATTTGTCCTCTAATGGTGTTCAGCAGAATGAAAATTATATTGATCGCAAAAATGCAATATACTTAAAAAACCACAGAAATCAGGAGGTATTAGGGAAATTAGAAGAAGATCCAATTTCCATTATGGTTACTTTAGATAAAACGATGTTGAAAAAGCCAGCAATCTTTAAAGAATTACTAAGGGCTGGAATGACAATTGCCCGAATAAATTTAGCTCGTGATTATTCTGTTTGGAAAAAGCTAATTGAAAACATTCGAGCTGCAGAAAAAGAGTTAGGTCTAGATCCGAATAGAAAGTGCAAGATATACATGGATCTTCCAGGGCCTAAAATTCGTGTGAATGATTTTAAGAAAATCACCGTTCCGTTGAAAATCAATACGGAAAAAACCTCCCCAATTGGTTATTTAGTGAGTAATAATAGCAAAGACAGTCTTAAATCAGATTACTTTCAAATAAACATCAATATAGATGAATTTACCAACTTTGCTACCGGGCAAATCATCCCTTTTATTGATTCCAATGGAGCAAAAAGGAATTTTACAGTACGGGAAATAATAAGTTCCACATGCCTAAAGGTAGAATTAAATAAATCGGCAATCTTAAATGAGGAAACGATTATAGAGCTGAGCCAAGAAAATAAGTGCAAACTAACGAATCTATTGGAAAGGAAAGTTACAATTAAGGTTAAAAAAGGAGATATTTTACGAATTTATAAAAGCCAGCATTATCTTGGGAAACCAAGAAGTAAGGGAGAGCCGGCCTCTATTGGAATTACCATACCAGAAGCATTAAGAGATGTTAGAGTTAGAGACAAGGTCTTTATAGATGATGGCAATATCTGTGCGGTTGTATTGGGAATTACAGATGAATACGTGGAGGTGGAGATTACACTTACTAGAAATAAGAGAGAAGAGATTAAACCTGATAAAGGGCTTAATTTTCCAGATTCATTAGTTTACTTAAATGTTCCAGCTATTACAGAAACGGATATTAAAATTTTGCCGGAAATTATCCCTTTTGTTGATTTAATTGGGATTTCTTTTATTCATCAGCCAAATGATATTGTAATATTAAAGGGCTATTTGGATCAACATTCAGGGAGGAAGATCGGTGTCATCGCCAAAATAGAAACAAAGTATGCACTTTTGTCTTTATCCCGAATTATTCTTGAAGGCTTAAATCTGGATTTGTTTGGAGTAATGATTGCTAGAGGAGATTTGGCTATTGAAATAGGCTACGAGCAATTGGCAAAGGCACAAGAAGGAATCTTGGAGATTTGCCGGGCTGCTCATGTTCCTGTAATTTGGGCAACTAGTATCCTCCACAACATGAATAAGAAAGGAATACCACTAAGGGCTGAGCTAACCGATGCATATATGGGCTTAAGGGCGGACTGTATCATGATGAATAAAGGTCCTTATGTCTCCAATTCCGTAAAATTACTCCAACATCTTGACCATATCAATAAAGACCCGTTACTAGAGTTTAGAAATTCAGTATTATCTTTTGCTCAAATTGGTTTTGAATAAAGAGATTAAAACAAAAAAAACGCGTGGATAATAATAATCCAAGCGTTTTTATGCTTTTTACGATAGTAAAACTTATAATTAATTACATTACTTCGTATAATTATCAAAATACCCCTGAATATAAATCATCGGCGTTCCTTTATCCCCACTTCCAGAAGTTAAATCAGATAAAGATCCAATTAGATCAGTAAGTCTGCGCGGTGTTGTACCTTGAGCTTCCATGGCACCAACCAGATCTTCATTTTTATTCTGGATATATTCAGAAATAGCTTCTTTTAACTCTTCTCCACGCAAATGAGAGAAGTTGTTATCTGCTAAATATTTTAATTTTACTTCATTAGGTGTACCATCTAATCCTGCTGTATAAGCAGGAGATACAACTGGGTCTGCCAGTTCCCATATTTTCCCTACTGGGTCTTTAAAGGCACCATCGCCATAAACCATTACTTCAACGGTCTTGCCGGTTACTTCTTTTAATTTAGCTTGAATACCATCCACGATTGGCTGGCAGTTATTGGGGAATAATTTAACACTTTCCTCTGTTGCCTTATTGGAGCCAAGTAGACCGTAGTCTTCATTGAAGCCACTGCCATTGATTGATTCTTTAAGAATGTCATCAAGTCCGTATACTGTTTCAGCACCATGGTTTGTCAGGATGCGTTTTGTTCTGAAACGGGAATGGATATCACAAGCCAATACATGCTTGGTATAGTCTAAGATAGTTTTCGCATTGTTGGAGAAGATAACTTCACAAGTAGCACCTTCTGCTTCAATTAACCCTTTATAGTATTCGATATAATCTACACCAGTAAATGGATGCTTTTTATATCCAAAGTGCGTACGGAAATCACTTTCAGATAATACATCCGCCCATGGATTAATCCCTTTCACATCTAATTCGTCGATGTCCACAAGATGATTACCTACTTCATCAGCTGGATAGCTCAGCATTAAGACAATGCGCTTTGTTCCTCTTGCAATTCCTCGCAGACAGTTTGCAAACCGGTTGCGGCTAAGGATGGGAAAAACTACTCCAACTGTTTCGTCAGCAAATTTTGCTTTGATATCAGCTGCAATGTCATCAATGGTTGCATAGTTTCCTTGTGCACGTGCTACGACAGATTCTGTTATTGTAACGATGTCTTGGTCTTCAATGGAATATCCTTCTACTTTTGCAGATTGTAATACCGTATTTACTACAATTTCTTCAATATTATCGCCAGTGTTAATGATTGGTCCGCGAAGCCCGCGTACTACTGTTCCGACTACTCTTTCCAATGTGATCTCTCCTCTTATTGGACTTAACCTCTAATGGGTATATTATTTGTAGTTACTATGATACTATAACTTATAGTTTGATATAAGTAAAATTAATATTAATAATATATGCTATAAGGGTGGTTAATATGATAGGGAAATTGGATTCATATCGCATCTTCCATGCAGTGAGCCGAAATAACAGTTTTTCCAAAGCAGCACAGGAATTGTATATGACGCAATCTGCTGTCAGCCAGGCCATTTCGAAGCTGGAGAAGGAATTAGGCATCCAGCTTTTTAATCGAACATCAAAAGGCGTCGAACTAACCACGGAGGGGAATCTTCTAAATGAACATGTTAAGTCCGCGCTAGGAATGATTCAAGTTGCAGAAGATAAATTATCAGAGTTTAAAACATTAAAGACCGGTCAATTGCGCATTGGGGTTGGGGATACCATCTCACGCTACTTTTTGTTGCCTTATCTGGAGGAGTTTCACCAAACGTATCCTGGAATCAACTTAAATATTTTAAATAGAACGACATCCGAAATCATCAATCTCATAAAATCCGGAAAAGCAGATGTCGGAATATGCAATCTGCCTATCCATGACGAGGGGTTAGAAGTTATCCCATGTAAAGAAATTCAAGATACATTTGTCTGTGGTAAGAAATATAAAGAACTAAGTAAAAAACCAATTAGCTTAGAGCAATTAATGAAGCTGCCGTTAATTTTCTTAGAGAGGAAATCTAATTCCCGAATGTTTGTAGAAAGGTTTTTGAAGAAAAGGGGCTACCAAGTATCACCTGTATTTGAACTCGGTTCCTATGATCTTGTTTTGGAGTTTACTAAGATCAATTTAGGCATTTCTTGTGTGATCAAAGAATTTGCGAAGGATTACTTAGATAGAGGCGATTTATACGAAGTAAGGCTGGAGGAGGAAATTCCGAAAAGAAGCATTGGGATCTGCTATTTAAAGGATGTTCCGTTATCACAAGCCGCGAGAAAGTTTGTAGGAAGTATAAACGAAAGTGAAGGGTTTGGAGACTAACTCCGTTGGTTGAGGTATATCATTTTGAATGAGGTTTTACTTTAATTTAATATCCATCTTTTCTAGTCTCTATTATAATGAAGTAAACGTTAAGGAGGTATAATATGAAACAACTTTATTTAAAGCAAAAGGTATTCAGTTTAAGTGGCAAATTTACGGTTAAGGATAAGGATGAGAAGGATGTATATTATGTCGAGGGAAGTTTTATGCGGATTCCAAAAACGTTCACTATTATGAATACAGCAGGAGATAAAGTTGCCCTTATTACTAAAAAGATGTTCAGCTTTTTACCTAAGTTTTTGGTTGAGGTAAACGGTCAAGACGTGTTAACGATTAAGAAGGAATTATCCTTCCTGAAGGCTCGTTATACGATAGATGCGGCAGGTATGGAAGTACATGGAAATTGGTGGGATATGGATTTCCAAGTTTACCAAGATGGCGAAAACGTCGGGGAAGTGAGCAAAGAGTGGCTCTCTTGGGGCGATAGCTACAAGATTCAAGTATTAAAGGAAGAGATGGAGACAGTCATGATTGCACTAGTAGTTGCCATTGATTGTGTGAAGGCGGATCAAGCGGCTGCTTCCTCGGTAATGCCGGATTAATTTAAGTAGAACAGCATCTTCCCTAATATATCCGTACGAACGGCTTCCTGGATTATCTCCAGATAATCGCTTTGAAATTCCCTCATTCCTCTACCTCGATTAAAAAGACTTTTTCATGAAAGCTACCTCGTTTGTTTGCTTTACTGGAGCGAATTTGTTCTAGTTCTTCAATGGAAGCCCGATGTACACGAGATAGAGAGTGAATGACCTCCAAGATATCTGCTAGTTCTTCTAAACCCTCTTGATTCGTTGAAGCACTCTGATATTCTTCTACTTCTTCTCTTAATTTTTTCTTTAGTTCAAGGATGTAGCGATCCTGTTGAAGTATTTCTACTTTTGCCTTTTTACCATTGCTTTTGATGATTTCTGGAATTCCGTCCCTTACAAGCTTATTGTATTTTGGCATTTAAGTGCACCTCTTTTTCTTTATATTTTATATTATCGAAGAAAAGTAAGAAATGTTTATGTTTAATAAACGACATTGATCAGAATTTCCAACGAAAATCATTCATTGTATAATAAAAAATCTTATTAAAAGGTCCCGTTAGACTGGAAATTAGGACTGGTGAATAGTCAGATACATCGACCAATCATGTGAAAAATTGAACTTAAGGCAAGGTTTCCAAGCATATGCTGCTCAAATTGGAGCCTTGTCTTTTTGTTTTACATCTTTTCCGTTTGTAAAAAACTGGGGTAAATGGCAATTTGTTATTTCATCTTCCGTTGATTTTGGTGAAATAATACAAAAGGAAAACATTCTTTCTGATATGGTATTTGCTTATATTTCAAGAACACAGTCTGAGCAGGGATTTGGACAAATATTTTATTTAGTGAACTCCATAATTTAACGATAGGAGGGCTTTTATGACAGAAAAGACTCTGGAGAAAAATGCTCGTAAAACATTAGTAATTTTACTATTTTTAGGCTGGGCGCTAGGTAACCTGGACCGTTATCTTATTAATTATGCAGTAGTCTATATTGGCGATGATCTTTCTCTGACAGGCACCCAAACTGGTTTAATCCTGAGTTCCTTTTTCCTAGGGTATGCTCTTATGCAGCTGCCTGGGGGGCTTTTAGCTGATAAATTTGGTGCAAGACGAGTTTTACTGGTATCTGTTATTGTTTGGTCGATTTTTACCGGTTTAACGGCGGTTGCTTTAACATTGGGTGTTATGTTAATCGTTCGTTTCCTATTCGGAATTGGCGAAGGCGGATTTCAACCCTCTGCTTCAAAGATTATCTCAACTTCATTCCCACAAAATGAGCGTAGCAGAGTAATGTCTATCATGCTTTCCTCTTCAGGGATTATGGCAATGCTTGTACCAATTATTTCTGCTGCACTATTAGTTACCATTGGCTGGCGTGCGATTTTTTTTATTGCAGGTCTATTGGGAGTGATAATTGCATTTCTTTATTGGAAGTATGTACCAAAGGATAAGGTACAACAATCGGACGAGGAAAGGCCACAGATAAAAGGGATATTAGGGAAATTACTTAGAATGCCATTTATGTGGAGTCTAGTTATCGGCTACTTTACCATTTATGCAGTAAACTGGGGCTTAAATACTTGGATTCCAACCTATTTATCAGATGCGCGTGGGCTTGATATTCTATCCATTGGATGGGTACAAATCATTCCTGGTGTGATTACTATTGTAGCTATGTTAGGTGCTGGTTATATAATCGATAAAATAGATTTAACGGTAAATAAAATTATCGGTGCTTTGTGTGCTTTGCTTTTAGGTGGATTTTTGTTTTTGATGTTTAATGCCGAATCCATCACATTATTTATCACCTATCAGTGTATCGTTATGTTTCTGGCGACTTATGTTATGTTGCTGCTGCCTTCGTTCATATTAAAAAGAATTCCTCCAGAATATGCAGGAACAGCGATGGGAATGGCGAATACTGGAGGCCAACTAGCAGGGTTTGTAACACCTACTTTAATTGGTTTGATGGTAGATGCATTTAATGGTTCCTATAATGCTGCTGTATGGATGTTAATGGTAATCTCGATTGTTTGTGTGGGCTCCATTCTAACTATATCCTTGAAAGACCAATATTCTGAAAAGGGGATTTAACATTGGGCCGGTTTAATGTGACAGAACTTCTTCAAAATAAGCAAAATACATTTACAGCTATAAGTGATAAAATTTGGGAAAACCCGGAATTGCACTTTCAAGAAAAGTATGCTGTTTCTGTCCTGGAAGAAGCATTACTTGCAGAAGGATTTACGGTTAAAAAGAATGTAGCAAATCTTGAGACAGCAATTATGGGGATCTTTGGCAATGGACCAACTGTCATTGCATTTTTAGGGGAATACGACGCTCTGCCGTTCTTAAGTCAAGAAGGTGGAAAAGCAGAATTTTCCCCTATTAAAGAGAATGGTAATGGCCATGGATGTGGACATAATTTACTTGGTACAGGTGCCTTTGCAGCTGCGGTCGCTGCAAAGGAATACATTGAAAAAACAAATGCACCATTTACCATTCGCTTTTATGGCTGTCCAGCAGAAGAAAATGGCTCAGGTAAAGCATATATGGCAAAGCATGGTGTATTTGATGATGTAGATATGGCTATTACATGGCATCCAATGAATCACAATACAACAATGAATTTGACTTCCCTAGCAAACTACGCGGCAACCTTTAAATTTACAGGGAAAAGCGCTCATGCAGCAGCTGCTCCGCACTTAGGTCGAAGCGGGTTGGATGCAGTGGAACTAATGAATGTTGGGGTAAACTATCTTCGTGAACATATTATTCAAGACGCCCGGATCCATTATGCAGTACTCCATACTGGTGGTACATCGCCAAACGTGGTACAGCCATATGCTGAAGTTACTTATCTCATTCGCGCCCCAAAGAAGCAACAAGTTGTAGATATTCATAAGCGTGTGCGAAAGATTGCCCAAGGTGCGGCATTGATGACTGAAACGACATTTGAGGAACAATTTGTTGGTGCTGCATCTGATTTAATTCCAAATACAACGCTTGCCAAAATAATGCAGCAGCAATTTGACGAGGCACACCCACTACAGTTTAGTGAAGAAGACTTAGCATTTGCTGAGCAAATTTATCAATCATTAGATGAGGAAAGTAAAAATATACCCAATGAAGAAAAGAAATTATTAGGGGGCAAGAAGTTGCGTGAGTTTATTTCACCATTATCTCCAGAATCGATTTTGTATGGCTCGACAGATGTTGGTGATGTTAGCTGGAAGACGCCAACAGTGCAATGTACAACTGCGTGTTGGGTAATTGGGACCCCAGCCCATACATGGCAGGCAGTAGCTGTAGGCAATACGCCGATAGGCCACAAGGGAATGCTCTATGCAGCAGAAATTATGGCACGTACTGCGATTACTTGTATGGAGAATCCATCGATAATTAAAGAAGCAAAACAAGAGTTTACGACTCGCTTGAAGGGTGAAGTGTACACTTCCTTAATTCCTGAGAAATAGAGAAAAGAGATGTCCATTACTGGGACATCTCTTTTCTGATTTTAGAATAGCGTTTTATGAACGAAATACTAAATCGATTATACTTTTTGTGATTCATTAAAGTCTCGAAAATCCTAATGTATAAAACCAGTAAAGTTAAGGGGGATTGAGTCAGAGGTTTTAAGTTTAGCTGTAAGAAATTTGGGGGAGACACCTAATAAATAATTATAAAAAGGATGTGAATATAGTGAAGGCTGTAACGTTTCAAGGGAAAGAAGCGATGGAAACTAAAAAGGTTGATGACCCTCGAATTCAGGAAAATAATGATATGATTGTACGAATTACAGCTAGTGGGATTTGTGGATCGGATCTCCACTTATACCATGGTGGAATTGTCCCGGAACAGGATTACGTGGTTGGCCATGAACCAATGGGGATAGTAGAGGAAGTCGGTCCAAATGTAAAAAATCTCAAAAAAGGAGACCGTGTCGTAATCCCTTTTAATGTCGGGTGTGGAGACTGCTTCTTCTGTAATAATCAGATGGAGAGTCAATGTGACAATTCCAATCCACATGGTGAACCTGGTGGTTTATTTGGATTTGCCGGAGATTTTGGGAATTATCCTGGTGGTCAAGCAGAATATTTACGGGTTCCTTATGCAGATTTTTCATCTTTTAAAGTTCCAGAGTCAAGTGAATTGGATGATGAACAGCTACTATTCTTATCGGATGTCATCCCTACCTCATATTGGAGTGTAGAAAATGCAGGTGTTAAAAAAGGGGACACGGTCATCGTTTTAGGAAGTGGTCCTATCGGTCTAATGACTCAAAAATTTGCTTGGCTCAAAGGAGCAAAGCGTGTCATTACCGTTGATCAAGTAGAGCACCGATTGGAACATGCTAAAAAAACAAATAACGTTGAAACCTATAATTTTAAAGAGAATGAAAAAATCGGTGAGCTCTTACATGAGGAAACAAAGGGGGGAGCAGATGTCGTCATAGACTGTGTTGGAATGGATGGTACCGTCCCACCAAACACAAAATTCGGATCAGAAGGCGATAATCAATTCGGAACCATCAGCCCAATTATAACCGCATCAAAAGCTGTACGGAAATTCGGAACGGTCCAAATAACCGGTGTTTATGGTACAGAGGCAAATAACTTCCCAATCGGAGACTTTTTCACACGGAATGTTTCTTTGAAAATGGGACAAGCTCCTGTCATTCATATCATGCCAAAACTTTACGACATGATTGAGAACAACGAATTTGACCCAACAGATATTATCACACATCGCGTAGGTTTAGATGAAGCTGCAAAGGCTTATGATATTTTTGACAAGAAAGAAGAAGGATCCATAAAGGTGATTTTCAAGCCATAAAGGACTTTGTAGTTGTGGCAGTAAATGCAACTTAAACTACCTGCTTCCATTTTAAATTTGGAAGTGGGTTTTTTATATTATAAATAATAGAAACATAATTTAATTACTTCATTCACCCGGGTGATTAGTTTTGCTATGGAGCAATCCTACCCCCTGCCATTTCATACATTACCTATGAATAGCCTGTGAGTTTTCGAGGGAAATCATGGATATTTGTAAGCTTCCTGTCTAATTGCTAAAATAAGTTATTACATCATGAAGATAGAAAGGATTAATTCCATGCTAAAAACCTATCTATGGCTGACATTTTGTGTAACGGTCTGGGGAAGCAATTTTGTTTTTGGAAAAATGCTTTTAAATGACTTTTCACCAGCAGCCTTAACATCACTCAGATTATTATTTATTGTTATTTTCCTGTTTATATTTATATTTTCAAGACACGGACTACAGAAAATTTCGCTAGGTGATTGGGGCTGGATTTTCTTGCTCGGTGTAGTAGGAGTATTTATCAACCAATGGTCCTTCTTTGAAGGGCTGGTTACTGCTGATTCCACTACTTCAGCATTGATCATTGCTACAGCTCCAATTATGACGGGCATTCTTGCCGCAGTTTTTTTAAAGGAAACATTTACCATCCGAATGCTTCTTGGTTCCATTATTGCGATTACAGGTATTTATTTTGTTGCAACCGAGGGAGGAAAGACGCTTCAATTTGACCGTGGTCTATTATGGATTGTCGTTACAATGGTGACATTTGCCATTATGATTATTATTACTCGGATTTTATCCCAGCGTATAATCCCTATTGTCACAACTTTTTACTCTAACGTTATCGGTTTCATTATATCTGTGCCGGCCGCTATTGTGATGGACGACCCTGTGAGAGTAAGTGAAGACTGGCAGGGGTGGGGCCTCCTGATTGTAACAGCTATCGTTGTTCACGGTTTGGCGAACCTTATCTGGAACCATTATATTCGCTATGCAGAAGCCTCAAAGGCATCGATCTTATCTAATTTAGAACCATTTGTCGCTATGGCTATGGGTGTTCTCCTTCTGCATAAACCGATTACTCTCCCGGAAATGGCAGGATCGCTATTAATTGTAGGTGGTGTGATATTTGCGAACTATCAGCATCGAAAACGCTCCATGTCGCATTCCTAATGTGTTACCATCATTTATCGCAAGTTAAATGACTAGTAACCTTATGCTGCTAATACCTATGAGGCAGCGAGGGATGCCCAATAAGTGAAATTTCACTTTATGAAATTAAATTAAATTTTGCCATTATTTCATTGTATAGTTTATACTAAATAGTGAAAAGTAGAATTACTTTTTTTACATATAAATAGAGAAAGTTAGATAAGGTATAAAGAGGAGGAGAAAAATGGTCGCAGGTTTGATTATCATATTATTATTAGTATTATTTTTGCCATTCTTGTTGAAGCCTATTGAACATAATTTAGAGGCCTTCTTATTCGTAATGGGTCTGTTGGCTGCGATTGTTAGCGGCGTTTTAAATACGGAATTATTCATTACGGCACTGGAAGACCCTATCGTCATTACATTAGCTGTCCTTATTGCAGGGTTGCTATTTAAATGGTTGAAAACCCCAATAGAGGGAGCGATCCTCAATGTCAGCCAAAAGATGGATATGCGTTTATTCCTGGCATTAATTATTATCGTCCTTGGTCTAATATCAAGTGTCATTACCGCTATTATTGCAGCAATCGTCCTTGTATCTGTAATCAGCGTGCTGAAATTAGATAGAAAAACGGAAATTTATGCGGTTATCTTCGCGTGTTATTCCATTGGACTTGGAGCTGTATTGACACCAATTGGTGAACCATTATCAACCATTGCTACAAATAAGTTGAATGAAGAGTTCTTTTATTTATTTAAATTAATTGGTGCTGAAGTTATTGTTTCCGTTCTAATCATAGGAATTATCTCTTACTTTGTGCTAAAGCCGAAAAAAGTAGAAAAAGGGTTAGGGAACAGTGGCAATGAGGCCGAGAGTTACGGGGAAATTGTTATTCGTTCCTTTAAAATATATTTATTTGTTATGGGCCTAACTCTGCTTGGAGCGGGCTATGAGCCACTTGTTAACCAATATTTACTGGATTTACAGCCGGGCGCATTATATTGGATTAATATTATTTCTGCTACATTGGATAATGCTACTTTAGCTGCTGCAGAAATCAGTCCTGCAATGAGTGCGGAAACCATCCGATTCTTACTATTAGGGCTTATTATTAGTGGTGGAATGCTTATACCAGGAAATATCCCAAATATTATCGCTGCAAATAAACTTGGAATAACAAGTAAAGAATGGGCTAAGATGGGGGTACCTTTTGGTTTAATCGTTATGGTTCTCTTCTTTATATATTTGTTGATATTTAGTTAGGAGAAATAAGAAAAAGTGAAGAAAACTTCACTTTAAACGCTCAGAAATGGGCGTTTTTTTGCTTTAACATTAAAATATGGAATGTGCGGAGAAGATACTTTGAGAAGAAATGAAATGACCAAAGTAATCCAATATGGGGGGCGGTCATTTTTTTGTAAATCTATCATCCTTACATTTGGAATCTTTTGGAGGACATTATTTATACCAAAGGATGAAAAAAACACAGTGAAAAAATACAAAGAGATATCGACGGTATTATGCTGTTCAGCTTATTCATTGCGTGCATAATGGTGTTTTTACTTCCCATAAAAGATGGAATGCATAGCAAATAAGTAAAATGAATCCTGTTTTGTAGATTTGCACTTGTAATTGTCAGTGATTTTGCTGTAACAAGCAATGAGGCTGGGACAAAAGTGCTTTAGGCTCTTCTAGCTTCATTTGTTCAGAGGACTGACGGAAAAGATATGGGCTATTCTCTGAAAATATGACGTTTTCAACATATATAAGCAGATGCCTTCATCGGTAGGTGTCCCAACCTCATAACTCTACGCTACTTCTTCAACTACTTTCTTTTTTCTCCGCTTCGGCTGTCCATTCCAGGACAAGTAAGTGAAGATACGCATTACTTTTTCAAAAGGCCCTATTTTAAAGAACTTCAAGTAATAGTGACTGAAAAGGATTTGCATCGCGAAAATAAAGAAAGCTAATAGAATCCCTTGGAACACTCCAAGCCTGCCAAAGAGCCCCATGCCATATCCATAAAAAAGAGAGGTACAAATGATGCTTTGTACTAAATAATTGGTCAGAGATAACCTTCCGACTTTTTCAATATAAGACATCACTTTCCTATTGACCTTTGTATAAAGAATGGCAAAGCCGAAAATATAACCAATCGCTAATAATATTGCACCGACACTATAAGCACCTGTGGTCCAACTTAAATCATTCATAATATAGTGGGAACTCTTGAGCAATAAGCCAACTATCCCAAAAATAATTGCACCTCGAATATACAACCTTTTCTCCTTTCTAGGATCCGTAAACCAATTGCTTTTTGCACCATACATGCCAAACAAAAGAAGTGGACTTATGATGAGTGGTGTAATAAAAAGGAACACTATATAAAAATAATCCGGAAAATCAAACGGGGTTTCGTCACTATACCGAAATCCAAGGGCATCCGCATAACTTTCACTAGAATAGGCCACCGTTTCTTTTTCAATATAAGATTCCATCTTTTCAATTTCCTTATCGGTTTCTTCATAACTGCCAAATCCCATGAAAGAATTTAAGAAGAGTAACGCAATAGCCCAAACAAGGAGGGTTTTCCTCTTTCGATTTATAAACATTAGCATAAAGAGGCCAATACAACCATACATCAGCAAGATATCTCCTTCCCAAATGAAAATGGAATGAAGAAGTCCTAAAGTCAGGAATAGAATAAAACGGCGCACAAAATGTCGCTTTACCTTCATATTATTTTTTTCCAGTTTTTCTTTTAACTTCATCATAGAATAGCCAAATAGAAAAATAAAAATTGGAAGAAAGCTTCCTTCCACAAAAATTTTCGTCCAAACGTAGCTGACGGTATCGAAAGAAGATAATTGAAAATGCTCGGGTTTATCCTTTCCAAACATCCCGTATTGGAAAATCAGCATGTTTGCGATTAGAATTCCTAGTAAACTAAAACCCCTTAAAGCATCGATTGTATTTACTCTTTGTTTCATGATTATTCTTCCTCTCTGTTCATTGTACCTCTAAGTTATCAGACTAAACTTTCTTTAAAATGAACAGAATCTTAACCGTTCATAACGTATTCCTTAATATTGTTCAACTAATCGTAATCTTACCGTGGTAGAATACTTTTGAGGTGGGATTATGGGACATGAGGCGCATATTTTAATAGTTGATGATGAAAAAGCCATCGTAAAAATGCTGGAATTAATGTTGAGAAAAGAAGGGTTTGCACATATATATACCGCTTATACAGGGAAGGAAGCATTAACCTGTTTAGGTGAAAATCATATTGATATTGTTATTCTCGATGTGATGCTTCCAGATGGAAGTGGATTTGATCTTTGTCCGAAAATTAGGGAGCTTACCAATGCTTATATTCTCTTTTTAACTGCAAGGGTTTCTGATTTGGATGTACTTACCGGATTCGCTACAGGCGGGGATGACTATGTGACAAAGCCATTTAATCCATTGGAAGTTGCTGCAAGGATAAAAGCGCATCTTAGAAGAACTGAATCGTTTCCCAAGGCAGAACAAAGTCCATTTGCATCAAAATGTTATGATTTTGGTCGCTTTAGACTGGATGAAAATGCAGGAGAGCTAATCGTAAATGGAGAAGTAGTGTCCTGTCCAACACAGGTATATTTATTATTACTTTTCTTCTGCAAGCATCCGAATCGAGTATTCTCAAAGTCAGAACTATTGGATGCGGTATGGGGATTTGACCATTATGTAGATGAAAATACGGTCTCCGTACATATTAGAAGAATAAGAGAGAGAATTGAAGAAAACCCTAGTAAACCAACCTATTTAACTACTGTGAGAGGGCTGGGATATAAATTAGTGAAGGAACATGCAGGATGAAGAAAATAAGAAGACGTTTGTTTATGCATTTTTCCATTCAGTTTATTTCGATTGCTATATTAATGATCATCGTTGCTTTTATTACGTTAATCGTTGCAGTAGGATTGATGACAGAAGAACAAGCTGAACATAATTATTATTATACGAAACTAGAAGATATAACAATGGATACATACTCATTTAAAGATTTAACGATGAATAAAGGTTGGGATGAAGGATTAGCAGAGGAAAATATTTGGGTACAAATCATCAATGAACAAGGTGAAGTAATAGAATCTGGAAACGTGCCAAGTGATTTTCCTGAACAGTATAGTATGCATGATTTATTGACGATGAAAGAAACCAAGGAATATAAAGGATTTTCTTTGGCATTTTATCTGGAAACGTTTTATGTGACAGATTATTTGTTTGTTTTAGGGTATGAAGCAGAAGGAGCCATCTTACTGGATGAACTTGTTCAGACATATAACCAAAATGGAGGGATCGCTAAGCAAGATGTTCCGGAAATGAATAATAAATTGCAGCAAGTTGGGGGAAAGCTAGATATTTATGACAGTAATGGAGAGCAAAGAATGTCTATTGGAGAAGAAAACCGTGAAAGAGAATTGCCGTTAGACGTTTTTAAAAGAGAAATATCTCCTGATACTTATTCGATGGAACAACATGTGTATCGTGACGCTGAAACTGGTAATGTTTGGATCCTTTATACACCAAATATAAACAAAGGGGAAATTCGGTTTAGAACCTATCAGGCAACATTAATCGGTTTAGTTATTACTGGAGCAATTGTACTGCTGGTAACCATTGTCATTTCGGTTTGGAACGGTTTCCGATATGGGAATCCATTATTAATCTTTGCAAACTGGTTAAGCAGAATGGGAAATGGTAAATACGAAGAAGTGTTAACAGAGCGAGAGAGGAAGCAAATATTCCGGAAAAACGGAAAGACAAAGTGGAGGTATCGATTGTACAGAGAAGTTTTCTATGCCTTTTATGATATGGCTGAGAAGCTGGATGCTTCTAAAAAAGAAAGAGAACAATTGGAAAAGACTAGAGAAGAATGGATGGCAGGGATTTCACATGATTTACGTACCCCGCTAACGACAATGGAGGGATATGGAAGACTACTGGAAAGTGGGGAATATAATTGGTCCAAGCAAGAACTGGAGGATATTGGAAAAACCATACACGAGAAAAGTGACTATATGGTGAAACTGATTGAAGATTTTACCTTAAGTTTTCAATTGAAAAATAATGCTGCACTCGTTTCATTTCAACCTGTCGAAATGAATGCCTTTATCGAGAAAATATTGAAAAAGTTTACAAATGACATTACATTTCAAGACTATACCATTTCTTGCGAGCCTTTGGGAACGGAGCGGGTAGTAAACATAAATGAGCGATTGTTTGAGCGGATGATTGATAACCTAATATATAATGCATTGAAACATAACCCCTCAGGAACTTCGGTTATTATTCGGATTGAAGAAACAAAAGATGATAGAGAGCTGAAAATCAGTGTCATTGATAATGGTTTTGGAATGGATGAGGAAACGAAGGAGAATCTATTTAGTCGTTATTACCGGGGGACGAATACAGAAGATAATAAGGAAGGGACTGGTCTTGGTATGAGTATTGCCCTGCAGATAGCAAAATTGCACCAAGGTTCAATCTTCGTTGAATCCGAGAAGACGGTTGGAACTTCTATATCTGTAGTGTTGTAAATAGACGGAATTCGGAGGCTTATTAGCATGATGAAAGCGGGGGAGAAGGTTGAAGGAGATTGGAAATCATATTATAAAGCGGGTTAGGAAAGGTAATAACCAAGCTTTTCAAAAGCTGGTTCAGCACTATCAACATTCGATTTATACGTTAAGTATCTTGATGCTCGGAAACGAGAAGAAAGCAGAAGTCCTTGCGACGGAAACGTTTCTATATGCTTATTCGCATATCAATGACTATATTAAAGCGGATATGAAGTTTTCCGTATGGTTATATCAATCGATGGCAAGTTTAGCACAAAGACAATTAGAGGAAGGCTGTAATAAACGTGATGCGAAAATGAAAATTTCTACTGAAGGCATTCTACTCTACTTGTTAAATATTCCTTTTAAAAAGCGGCTAGCTATTATTTTAAACTGTTGTTATCACTTATCAGAGCGAGAGATTAGTGAGGTTCTCCATACCCCGAGATCGGAAATACGGTCTTATATTTATCAGGTGAGAGAGAAGTTGGCCAAGGAGCTGAGATGTGCGGATTCCATTAAAGAAGCAGACTTTCTCTGCAGTCTTGGGTGAGCTAAGGATATGGAAAAAAATATAAAACAAAAGGTCAGTACCCTTCTTCTGTGAAAGGTACTGGCCTTTTAATTTAAATGAAATAAAACCCAATTCCCATAATGATATATGCCGATATTAGGACGAGTCCATCAAACCAATTGGAATCCCCGTCATTCGATAGCGTAATCATTAATAATACGGCTGTCACCATACTAATTAATTCAGGCCATGTGAAGACAAGCGGCATAGACGTTGGAAACAAAAGGGAGAGCAAAACAAGAATTGGCAGAACAAACATAGCCACTTGTAAGGTGGAACCGACTGCAATTTCAACAGCCACATCCATTTTGTTTTTATAAGCCATAATGACTGCTGATGCGTGCTCTGCTGCATTTCCGACGATTGCGACAATAATCACTCCGATAAATAATTCGGACCAGCCAAATGTTGCTCCAACGACATCGAATGTGGACACTAAGTGTTCCGAAACATAGGCAACAGCTACTGTTGCGATCGCGAGAATAACTATCGCTTTCATTTTACCCCATTCCGGTTCTTCTGCATGAGCAGCTTCACCTTGTGTGTTATCTGCTTGGTAAACACCACGATGGGTAACAAATTTAAATAAAAGAGCAGCCAAGTACAATAGTATTAAGACAATTGAAATCCCAACACTTAGAACCATGGTATCCTGCTCACTCATCGTATGTGTAAACACCTCAGGAATAACAAAGGCAACAATGACAGCAAACATAAGGAGACCTGCATTATGTCGTGCCTCGTAAATATTAAAAGATTGTCGTTTATATTTCAGGCCTCCAACAAAAAAGGAAAGACCACCTACAAGAAGTAAGTTTCCTAATACGGAACCTGTTAATGACGCTAGCACAATTCCAATAAACCCGGCTTTCAGTGAAAAGATAGAGATAATCAGTTCAACCGCATTTCCAAAAGTTGCGTTAAGTAATCCACCAGCTCTTGGTCCTAAAACGATTGCTAAGCTTTCCGTAGCCCGACCAATAAAACCAGCTAAAGCAATAATCGTCAAACAGTATACGATAAACATAATTACGGCAGACCAATGAAATATAGAGCCGATGATAGAGAGTGGTAGACCAATGAGAACCAAAAATGTAAATAATTTATTCATTGTATATACCTCCGTATCTTATTTATACCCGTTTTGTTGGATATTATTTCAAATATAGATTTTCATCTGTACAGAGATAGAAAGATACAAAAAATAGTGTATAATTCAGAATATATCGTATAGAGGGAATGGGGGATAAAGATGACATTACAACAATTGAAATACGTGATTGAAGTAGCGAGGAGTCGTTCCATTAGTCATGCAGCACAGAATTTGTTTATTAGTCAGCCAAGTCTTTCGAATGCAATCAAAGAGCTTGAAACTGAAATGGGGATTACGATTTTTTCAAGAACCAATAAGGGGATCTTGATTACACAAGATGGCTCAGAATTTTTGAGCTATGCGAGGCAGGTTGTTGAACAGGCAGATTTGCTTGAGAATCGCTATGCAGATACACAAACAAAGCAGCAGCATTTCTCCGTATCCGCTCAACATTATGCATTCGTTGTAAGTGCCTTTGTTAGATTGCTTCAAGCATATGATCGGGAAGAATATGAGTTTACTTTACGGGAGACAAGGACATATGAAATTATTGCGGATGTGAGAAACCTACGCAGTGAAATTGGTGTGCTATATGTCAATGAATTTAATAAAAAGGTAATTTCTAAGTTTTTAAGGGAAGGAAATCTAGCGTTTTATGAGCTTTTCGTAGCGAAACCTCATGTCTTTATTAGCTCAAGCAATCCATTGGCGAAAAAGGAATATGTGACATTATCTGATTTAGATCCTTACCCCTATCTTTCCTATGAACAAGGGGATTATAATTCCTTTTATTTTTCAGAGGAGATATTGAGTACCCTTTCCAGGCCGAAAAATATAAAGGTTAGTGATCGTGCCACCTTATTTAACCTAGTCATTGGATTAAATGGCTATACGATTTCAACTGGAGTTATTAGTCATAAACTTAATAGTAAAGATATTATCGCTGTCCCCTTAAAGGTAAATGAGAGTATCCATGTTGGCTATATTAAGCACAAAAATATGACAACCAGCAAACTTGCTCAAATTTATATTGACTACTTAAAAGAATCCATTGACGATGGTTTACGTCAACTTCCGCTAGAGTTTAAAGCTATAGCAAGTGAAAGATTTTAAGTGTTACCTTATGATTAATGTCCCATGCTACACTTACCTTAAGTTAATCCAATAAAAGGGAGTGGTTTTGATGGGAATCGAAATTAATACAGGTAAAAGGGCTGTTACCCCATTTCGTTTTGATAATGTAGGAAGCTTTTTGCGTCCTAAAAAGTTAAAGCAAGCACGTGCTTCTTTTGCGGAGGGGACTCTTTCAAAAGAGGAGTTAAAACGTATAGAAGATGAATGTATTATTGATTTAATCCAAAAGCAAAAAGATGTAGGGCTTCAAGTGATTACAGACGGTGAATTCCGTCGGTCTTGGTGGCATTTGGATTTCATGTGGGGTTTAAATGGTGTAAGTAAAGAAACGATTGAACAAGGCTATAAGTTTCATGATGAAGAAACCCGCCCAGAAACGGCTCGCCTAACAGGAAGAATTAGCGGAGAAAACCATCCATTTGTGGACCATTTTTCGTTTATCCAGCAGTATGCAGAAGATGGTGTCATTGCAAGGCAAACGATTCCGGCACCAGCTCAATTTTTAGCAGAGTTACAACGTCCTGAAAATATCGACGCGACTAAAGAAATTTATCCAGATATAGAAGTACTTATTACAGATATTGCGAAAGGCTATCAAACGGTTATCAAGGATTTATATGCTGCTGGATGCAGAAGCATACAATTAGATGATTGTACATGGGGAATGATTGTTGATAAGAATTATTGGAAAGCACGTCAAGATACGGAAACAGTTGAAGGAATTGGAGAGCTTTACTTACGTGTCAACAATTTATCTATCGAAAACGTCCCAGAGGATTTAATCGTAACGACCCATGTTTGTCGTGGAAACTATCATTCTACTTGGGCCTCTTCTGGTGGATATGACCCAATCGCATCTATATTATTTGAGAAAGAAAACGTTTCTGCCTATTATTTGGAGTATGATACAGATCGTGCCGGGGACTTTTCACCACTTGCGCATGTAGGAAATGAAAAATCCGTTGTTCTAGGTCTATTCTCATCTAAAACAGGAGAACTAGAAGATAAAGAAAAGATCAAAGCACGTATTGAAGAAGCGGCAAAATATGTGGATAAGGATCATTTGTGCATCAGCCCACAATGTGGATTTGCTTCAACAGAAGAAGGTAATATTTTAACGGAAGAACAACAATGGAATAAACTTCGTTTAATTAAAGAAGTAGCAGATGAGGTTTGGGGTTAAGTGATTGTTTGAATGATTATATTTTATATAGAAAGCACACCATTCAAAGAAAGGTCTTTGTTGGCGTGCTTTCTATTTGGGTCATGGCCGTTATCTCAGAGAGACGTACCTCCATGCAGCCTGTCCCCTTTAACCAATTTAAAGAAAGTAATGGAGCTGAATAGAATCAGGCAGAAGGTAGTCCTTCCATCCCCTTTTTCTTCCTATTTCCGTTTACGAAGTTCAGAATAAACTCCATCTGTTCTTCGTTTGGGGTTTTCCTTTGTATTTCGCTGAATTTGGCAACAGCTTGATCAAAGGAATGCTCCTTATCCACTAATTCACCTATCCTCTTAATTTCATTCAAAACATGCCACATATCCTTGTATGTTTTTGGATGTTGATGTCCTGTCACATAGTATTCTGCATCATATTTTTCTATTTTATTTAATAAAGTATTAAATTCTTCCAAGTCATAGCTCCATTCTCCGCTATAGAAATCCTGATAAACGCAGTCCCCTAAGAACATCACTTTCTCTTCAGGGATATAAACGATTGATGAATCATCCGCATGGACGCCCCCAACATGCTCTACAACACAGGTAATGTCACCCAAATCTATTTCCAGCTTATTATTAAATGTTAGATCCGGTGCTTGAAGCTCCAAATGATCTCTTTCAGGCATTTCAAGTTTAATCATATTCCTGCAGAAATCAATCTCTTCACCAGTCTCTACTCGCTGATCAAGAGAGGCATCATCCCATTTTAGTGTTTTCATATATTCTATTTTTTCTTTTGTTTTTTCATGGCTGATGGTGAATTGACCCATTGTTTTTATGCCAAAAACATGATCCCAATGCCAATGTGTAAGGATTACCCCTTTGATGGGTGAAATTTCCATTTCTTCTGCCAGATTCAGAAAATCCTGTGCATGACCAGGGGAATTTCCAGAATCAACAATCAGGCTAAAGGAATCCCCGCAAATAAGACCTAAAGCAGGTCTATCCGTTTCCGAATAATGGGGCATATAGTAAACTTTATCTGTTAATTTTTTCAACATGTTATTACCTTCTCTCATGGCTGGCTATTGTTTATATTAGGCGGGCTACACAATCAAGCTTTTGCCGCAAAGTATCTTTTCTCTTATTATTTGATTGTGCAGGCTTTATTATAACTTATTGTGTAAAGTAAGGGAAAAGGATGGGAATTTGAACCTTTATTTGGAAAATTACAGATATAAGGGAAAAAACATTAGTTTATAACGGAATGTATATCATACGGCATGTATGCTTTATGAGAGCCACACATTTTAAGCCAAAATCTGTACAGTTACCGTTATATTCATTTAGGGAATAGCAATATGCATAGGAGTTTAATATTATTTACTGAGAGGCGGAGAGGACCACGATGAAAAATATAATTGAAAAAGGACTAAATCAAGTCGAAAAAAATGGGGAAATCAAATCAATCCAGCCGGTTCCTGGGGGCGACATCAATGATGCTTACTATGTTCGTTCTAAACAACGTGAATACTTTGTAAAGTTGAATCAACAAATGGGGAAGTCCTTTTTTGATTTCGAAGCAGAAGGACTTTCTATCATACGAAATACAGGTACAATTGATGTTCCAATTGTGTATGGTGTACTCAAAGATGGACAGACACAAATTCCAATGTTATGGATGGAATGGGTTAATGGAAATGAAAAAGAAAATACAGAAACAGTTTTAGGTGAGAAACTAGCAGCACTTCATTTGAAGGAGGGTCCAGGCTATGGCTATGAAGGAAGAGGTTATATTGGTAAGCTACCTCATGAAAATTATCTATCCTCTAGCTGGCTAGCATATTTCCGTAAAATTCGCCTTGAAGAACAGATAAAACTAGGACGAACTAGAGGAACAATGTCAGGGGAAAGATATATAAAGCTTATGAGTTTATTGGAACTGCTAGACAAATGGATTCCGGATAAGCCTTTATCGAGTACACTTCATGGTGACCTTTGGGGAGGAAACTGGATTACAGGAGAAGATGGAAAACCTTATTTAATCGATCCTTCTATTCTTTATGGGGATCATGAATTTGAAATTGCCTTTACTGAGCTATTTGGAGGGTTCTCGGAATCCTTTTATGATACATATCGATCTGTATTTCCTTTATCTCCTGAATACGAGGATCGCAAAGAACTTTACCAATTATATTATCTCCTCGTCCACTTAAATATGTTTGGAGAAGCTTACGGAAATGCAGTAGATCGAATTGTTAAGAGGTATGTTGGTTAATTCTTTTAGATTCATACAGCGTACGTTGGTTAAATAACTGATTTTACTCCATAATTATTCTGATTATAGTACATATTCTATAAATAATTATTATAATTTATGTTATGATTATTAAAGAAGGTGAAAAGTTACTTTCTTAGGTCGCTCTTTGCATTTTGAAAAGTGCAGCCAGCGCCTGCCTTTTTATGTAAATTTAGGGAATAAGGATGGGAGACTATGAGTAACAGACCAGGAAAAACAGACGTGATTTTAATTGGTGCCGGAGTTATGAGCGCAACTTTGGGAGCGCTTTTACAAGAGTTAGCACCAGAATGGGAGATTAAAGTATTTGAGAAATTGAGTACTGCAGGTGAAGAGAGCTCTAATGAATGGAACAATGCGGGAACGGGGCATTCCGCACTTTGTGAGCTTAACTACACATCTGAAAAGCCAGACGGATCGATTGATATTAACAAAGCACTTAAAATAAATGAGCAATTTCAGCTTTCTAAACAATTTTGGTCTTATTTAATAAATAAAGACTTGATTCGCCAACCGCAGGACTTCATTCGGCCTTTACCACATATGAGCATGGTTATAGGGGAAAAGAACGTTGACTTTTTAAAAAGGCGTTTTGACTTGCTGTCTAATCAACTATTGTTCCAGGGAATGGAATACTCGGATAACACTGAAAAGCTAAAGGAATGGATGCCACTAATAATGGAAGGGCGTTCATCAAACGAACCAATTGCTGCGACAAAAATAGACTCTGGAACAGATGTTAACTTTGGTGCCCTCACACGAATCTTGTTTAATCATCTAGAAAGTAAAGGCGTTGAAATGAACTACAATCATAGTGTGGAGGATATGAAACGCACAAGTGATGGTTTATGGGAAGTTAAGGTAATAGATTTGGAGAACGAAAAGATAGAATATCATACAGCGAAATTTGTCTTTATCGGAGCTGGGGGAGGAAGTCTTCCATTGCTGCAAAAAACAGGAATACCAGAATCCAAGCATATTGGTGGTTTCCCAGTAAGTGGTTTATTTATGGTTTGTAACAATCCGGCGGTAATAGCGAAGCATCATGCAAAGGTATACGGAAAAGCTAAAGTGGGTGCTCCACCAATGTCCGTACCACATCTTGATACAAGGTATATCGATAATAAAAAATCGTTATTATTTGGTCCATTCGCTGGGTTTTCACCGAAGTTCCTGAAAACAGGTTCCAACCTTGACCTGTTAACCTCTGTGAAACCTAATAATGCCTTTACCATGTTGGCAGCAGGAGTGAAAGAGCTCCCATTAACAAAATATTTAATTCAGCAAGTGTTGCTTTCTAATGAAAAACGCATGGAAGAATTGCGTGAGTTTATCCCAGAAGCAAAAGATGAGGATTGGGATATTGTTGTTGCAGGCCAACGTGTACAAGTAATTAAAGATACGGAGGCTGGCGGTAAAGGAACATTGCAATTTGGTACAGAATTGATTAATGCAGCTGATGGTTCCGTTGCCGCATTGTTAGGTGCTTCTCCAGGAGCTTCTACTGCGGTCCATGTAATGCTGGATTTAATTGAAAGGTGCTTCCCGCATTATATCGAGGATTGGCAACCAAAGATAAAAGAAATGGTTCCATCTTATGGCATCTCACTAGTAGAAAACCCAGAGTTATTCCAAGAGATTCATGCGTCTACTACCGTAGCACTGGGACTAGGAGAAGAATTACCAGTATATAGCTAATGGTATAGAAAGAGGCTGGGACAAAACTGAACAGCTTGAATCAAAAGACGAATATGAACTAAATTTCCGGAGCGGTATTTCTCCGTTAAATTTGAATTGAAAACCATGTCCATGTTTGGATATGGTTTTTTTTAAGATGATTTGACACAGGCTGCATTTCATAGAAGAAATTCTCCTATTTTTAAATATCGTCGAAAAATGTAAAACGATTATTAAAGGAATTTCGTCTACTTTGTAGAAATATTTAATATAAAATCATTTCTACAAGGAAGGTGAATGAAATGTTTAAAAAAAATTATTTTGCGAGAAATTTACTAAATATGATGCCAAATAGTGAGCAGAGCGTGCATGAAAAAAAACTTACTGAAGTTATGAAACGTTTAAAAGTTGAAAATTACAAGTTCAATTGGGATCGTACCGGCTGTTTTGTTGAATTTCATTATAAAGAAAATTTTTACAGACTTGAACACTCTGTTCAAAAAGCTAAGAGAAAGGGAATTATTCTACGCAATGGACTTGATTGCTTGATGGAGCTGACTCAATCATTGGAAGAACTATGCGGTATCATTGATAGAGGAATGAATGATTTTGAAACATGGATTTCTGGCATGAAACAGTCACCTTCAGAAACAAAGCAGCCTGAGTACCAAGAAGAATTTGAAATAAGATATAAGACAATGGGGAGACAAAATTTTACGGAATATAACAGAGATGAAGTGAAGGAAGCAATTCCTTTTGGAACTAGAGCATCACTGAGAGAAATTGAAAAAAATCAGATGAATCAACGATCATTAGGAGATAATGCCAGATTTTAAAGAAGTTTAATGCATTCTTTAAATAAAGAAAACAGAACTGTCTGTTAGATCGATTCTAAGGGACAGTTCTGTTTTGTTTATATTTCTATATCTTTTAATTTTATCCCGCGATACTACACGTAAAAGATTGACTTGATAGCTTCATTTAGTGGGCTATCGCCCACTGAATAACTTTTTTTTAATCCGAATCACCCTTTAATAATGAAGATTGAATCCCACCTAAAACAGCTACCTCTCCTAGTACATTCTATTGGAGCGAATAATCTCGCAGTCCGCATGGAGGAAATCCTTACTTGTTTTCTATCCATCGTGTAAATATATAGCTAATTAGTAACAATGTAATGATTTGTTCAATGAACATTTTATCCCCTTATTTTAACTAGGATGGACTTAAATAATCTGCAAGAAACCCCGCCATCAAACCAGTAAACGAAATTCATTTAACGTAAACAACTTTAGACCTAAATTCCTTCTTATTGAATAAAGAATTGCATTGTAAAATAGGATAATTTTTCTAGTTTCCTAAAGGAATTTATAGGGTATCGATTCACAAGGGTGGTCAAATCATCCGAGATTGGGAGGTTTTAAATGAAAACACCTCAAGAAAGGAAAACAAACCACACCAGAACGGCTGCACTGACTGCTGGGGCTACCTTGTTTTTTGTGATCTCTGCACCTCTACTGGTTCCAAAAGTGCGACATGGGGCGAAGAAAATAGCTCCAAAAGTGAAAGATGCTCTGAAGCGAGCGGATGGGCCAGTTGAATTTGAGGAGGAAGCAAAAAGCGAGCTAAAGAAGGAGATGGCAGAGCAGTTTCGAGAACAGTTTGTAGAAAGCATTCAGTCAGAACTGAAAAACGTGCAGCGTAAACTTCGTAAGAAAAAGAAGGAAAATGCCGAAAAAGTTCATAACAATGCTAAAAAGGCTGAGGGAATTATGCAAGATACTTTGCTTAAGGTAAAAGATAACGTAGCTGGTGCCAAAGAAGCCGGTGAATCATTTCAAAAACAAGTAAAGGATAGAACTGCCCAGAATCGAAAATTAAAGGGTGCAGACCAAATAAAGGGCGCAAGTCGAATTAAGAGCTCGGCAACCGTTAAGAGCGTGGCCAATATAAAAGGCCACAACAATATTAAACATCAAACTGACAATGATGAATAAATAGGAGAGGAGAATAAAACATGGCTATTCAAAAATCAACGGACAGTTCTGGCTTGGCAGAAGTAATTGACCGAATTCTTGATAAGGGTATCGTGATTGACGCATTTGCCCGTGTCTCTGTAGTGGGGATTGAATTAATTACAATTGAAGCAAGGGTAGTTGTTGCCAGTGTAGACACATGGCTGAGATATGCAGAAGCGGTTGGCTTACTGCAGGATGACTTCGAGGATGATGGCTTATCGGACAGATTATCCGCACGATCGGACAATGTGGAAATAGAAGAACAGAACAATTAAAAAGGTAAGTCAGAGTCTCATGGCTCTGGCTCCTTTATAATGACAGAATCTTTGTCTCAGAGGAAGTGGAGAAATGAAGGTAATGAAGGCTGTAAATGACTTTTTTAGAGAACATATTGCTCCCCCACACAAAATTATTTCCGTTCAAAAACAAAAAGATGGCGAAGAAGAAGGCTGGAGAGCGCTAGTAGAAATTATAGAAGAAAAAGAATACATGAAGAGATATGGGCATGACCAAATGATCGGGCTATATGAGGTATTTCTTGATAAAGAAAATGAAGTGACAGGGTTTTCCCGGATAAGCTTACGTTTTCGCAGTGATCTGGAAGAACAGGCGTGAAGGGGGACTCAACATGGAGGAGACAGAAATAAAGGAACAGGAAGCAGATGTATTTGAAGCAGCTCCAAACTTTCAGGATTTGACAAAGCGCTCCTTGCGATACCTGGAAACAGGATATCCTGTCCATTTCACTGGGCCATCAGGAATAGGAAAAACGAGTCTTGCGATGTATATCGCCAAAGCACGAAAGAAACCAATGATGTTCATTCAAGGAAACAAAGATCTCACCATTAAAGACCTGATTGGATCATTCTCCGGTTATCAAAGACACAAGCTGAAGGATAATTATGTTCGATCTGTTCAAAAAATAGAGGAAAAAGTGAGTGAATCCTGGAGAGAAGGAAGGCTTCTAGAAGCAGTAAGGAAAGGCTATACACTTGTATACGATGAATTTACACGATCAAGGCCGGAAACTAACAACATCTTTCTTCCGGTTTTGGAGGAAAGAATCTTGCCGTTATATGGTGCGAAGCAAAAGAAATCTTTTATAAAGGTACATCCGGATTTTTCCGTTATTTTTACAAGTAATCCAAAGGAATATGCAGGTGTCTACCAATCCCAAGATGCTCTATTAGATCGAATGATTACGATGACAATGGAGGCTATGGATAAAGAGGTTGAGATTTCTGCGGTCGTAAACAAAACATCAATCGAAAGAAATAAGGCGGAAGTGATTGTTGACTTTATAGAGAAAGTTCGCAAATTAGCTTCCAATAAACAGGATTCCGGTATACCAAGCCTTCGCGCCTCAATTATGATTGCCGATATGGTTCATCGCTATCAACTCCCAGTCGACGGGAATAATGATGAATTTTTCCAGCTTTGTATGGACATAACTTGGTTCCCGTTAAAAGAATCTATAGGGGAGAAGGAGCAACAGAGAGTGAAAAGGCAACTGGAAAGAGAATGTAAAAGTATTACTGAGAGGTGAGTAAAATGAGTAAAGAGCAAGGAATTTATGTTTTTTGCTGTATTAAGGCAACTGGTTCGAAATCATTTGGTTCCATTCCATTTGAGGGAGAGGAAAGGGAAGTCTATACAATTCATTATAAAGACGCAGCAATGGTTGCGGCCAATGTTCCAATGAAAATCTATCATCCTGTAAAAGAAAACTTAATGATGCATCAAGACGTGATTTCTAGAGTGATGGAACAGGAGGAAGCTGTTGTCCCTGTTAGTTTTGGCAATGTATTTAACAGTGAAGAGGATTTGATTGCTTTAACAAAAAGCTTATACCCACAGTTGGAGAAGCTCTTCCCACAAATAGAAGGAAAGATTGAAGTTGGTTTAAAAGTCATTGGACGCAAAGAATGGCTTTCCGAGAACATTAATCAGAACGAAGCAGTCAGAAATAAAAAGCAAGTCGTGCAATCTAAATCAGAGGCAGCAGGTTACTTTGACCGTATTCAGCTTGGAGAAATGGCAAAGGATTTCTTTCAATCTATCCAAAATAAGATTAGATCGGAAATTCATGAAGAATTAATCCCCCTTACAGAAGCATGGCATCTAAATGATCCGATAGGCGAGAAAATGCTGTTGAATGCAGCCTATTTGATAGATAAAGGTCAGGAAGCGGCATTTGATGAAAAGGTGAATCAACTTCACGACCAGTGGAAGGACAGAGTGGATTTTAAATATACAGGTCCTTGGCCTGCCTATAACTTTATTAATATTAAATTGAAAGTGGAAGAGAAAGAATCTTCATGATTCATAAGCTTTTCACCTTTCCAATCGATATTGTCGTTAATATCGGAAAGAAGGTGAAGGAAGAGGTGGATAAAGAATTCTATGATCTGGAGCATATTCAAAGGAAGCTTATCCACTTACAGATGATGTATGAGCTAGAGGAAATAGATGAGGATACGTATAAGGCATCAGAAATAGAACTACTTAGCCGTTATGAAATAGCTAAAAGGCGGGAAATGGAGCAAGTTCAAGAGCTGACTAGAGAAAAAGAGGAAAAGTGAGGAAAAAACATGGATAGTCTGATTTATTTATATGGTGTCATTCCTACTGCCGAAAAAGAAAAGCAGGATATCCCTGCATTTAAGGGAATAGATGAGGAGCACGAAGTATATACCGTCTCCTTTGGTGAAATTACAGCGGTAGTTTGCAATCTGGATGAGCGGGAGTATGGGCAAGAGCAGCTGGAGAAGAAGACGAATAATCCAACGTGGCTTCATGAGAAGGCTTTTCACCATCATGAAGTCCTCATGTCCCTATATGCTAAATATCCAATTATTCCGATGAAGTTCTGTACCATTTATGCCAGTATGGATAATCTGCTGACAACTTTGGAAACACACAAACAGCGCATGATAGAGGTATTGGAAAGCATTAAAGGCAAAGAGGAATGGATCCTGAAAATATACTGTGACGAGGATAAAGTAAAGGAAAGTGTCGCTAGCTATAGTGATGTCATTGAATTAAGAAAAGAAGAAATTGCCGCTATGTCACCCGGACGACAATACTTAGAGAAGAAAAAGCTTGGTCAACTTATTGAGCAGGAAGCACATAAGCAAAAACAGGCATTTGGAGAAACTATTCATCAGGAATTAGCCGATATGAGTGCCAACACAGAAGTGAAACGAAATTGGAATAAGGATGTTACAGGGAGAAAAGAAGAAATGTGCTGGAACAGTGTATATATGCTGGAAAAGCCCAAGGTAGATGATTTCTTAAAAAGAGTCAAAGCAATACAGAACGAGCATGGTGACGATGGCTGGAAATTAGAAGTTACTGGGCCATGGCCGTCGTACCACTTTTCGGCAATTAGCTAGATTGGAGGCTGCACATGTCTGAACGTAACGAATATGCAAACAAAGAAGTAGGTCTTATCGATGTACTGGACGTTGTACTCGATAAAGGGGTGGCCATAAAAGGGGATTTAATCCTCTCTATTGCTGGCATTGACCTGGTGTATCTGGATTTGCGCGTCCTGATTGCATCGGTAGAAACGTTAATCGAATCCAATAAGGAAACGGCCGCACAGCTATCATCTAAACAATTTGATCGGGAGAAGGAGGAGCTTGACAATGTCATCCATCAATCTTAGTAACCAATCAACATCAATGACAAATCTTGATTATCGTCCAGAAAAAAGCGGAAGAATTGAATTAGATCCTGAAGGTGCGGAGGAAGGCCTTGCTCAACTGGTTCTGACGGTAATCGAACTGTTAAGACAACTTGTGGAGCGGCAAGCTATTCGCCGTGTAGAAGGTGGAAATTTAACAGAGGAGGAGATTGAGAAGCTCGGAGTTGCGCTCATGAACCTCGATATAAAAATGGATGAGTTAAAAGAGATTTTTAACCTAAATGATGATGATTTAAATATCGACCTTGGACCACTTGGAAACTTACTTTAAAATAAAGGAGGTTATATACAGCTATGCAAAATACACCGCAAACAACCACGCAATCCAGCAATCTGGTGGATGTATTAGAGACGGTTTTAGACAAAGGTGTTGTCATTGCAGGCGATATACGAGTAGGAATCGCTGATGTAGAATTGCTTTCCATTAAAATCAGGCTTATCGTAGCATCGGTGGATAAGGCAAAAGAAATCGGAATGGATTGGTGGGAATCAGATCCTTACCTCAACTCAAAAGCCGCAGAACAAGAGCAAAATCAACTGAAGGAAGAAAATAAAGAGCTGAAAGACCGATTAGAAAAATTAGAACAGAAGCTGCTGAATGGGTAAGAAATTAATATAAGAGCTAGCTCCCCCTCTCCCCGCACTAAAGAGGCAGAGAGCTTTTTTTTCACTTCACATTGTCTAGTTTCATCGGTAATTTAGAGAAACATAATAAAGCGTTTAGAGTGCAACAGAATGGCGGTGATATCTGAAATAGAATCTACTGCCATTTTTTAATGCTATTCCGCCTTTTTCTTTCAGGGTATTATTAAATCTTAGATCTACATTCTATATAGTACTTTACATACTCACAAGTAACTCCGTTAAAAATGCCAATGCCTCTAGCCTAAGTGAAAGACTAGAGGCACGGTTTTGTTTTTACTTACCGTCTCGATTCCAGAATCTTGCTTCTGCAACTGCTTCAATGAACTTCTCGCTGTTATCTACAACAACACCATCTTGTCCTGAAATATCAAGATCCTTAAGCACAGATGCTCCTTCTTTTAATGCCCCAATTGGTTTATAATGCGTGTAGGCTTCTTTTACAAACTCTGGGGCTTCCTTGCTGAATAGTGAAGTGTTGCCTTCCTGACTGACAATCAGAATCGCATCAAACAGCACAGACTCAGCAGTCATAAAGGTATGATCCGCAGTAATTTCCGTACCGTCCACTCCCTTAACCATACCTTGATGATCGCTTATGACCTCAGGAACGATGTTTGCTCCCTTCAATTCAGCAATCACGTTATTTAATTCAGCAGGAAAACCATCTGCAGCGATAATCCCAACCTTACGTGTAGCTGGCCTTTTCACTGTATTGGCTTGGCTTACAGCGGGAGAGGACTTCGTATAATTAATTTCTTTCTTATCAGGAACAGGAAGTCCAAGGTTACCTGCGATGGCGGAAACAAGATCATGGCTGACATTGGAAAACATCTCTAGTACCTGTTCACGGACAGAGACTTCTTTACATTTGCCAAGTTCAAAGCTGAATGCATTGATAATATGTTCTTTCTCTACTTCGCTCATGCTGTTCCAAAATAGAATAGCTTGAGAAAAATGATCCTTAAAGCTTTCGCTGCGAGCTCTAACTTTTCGCCCTTCCACTTTTTCCTGGTAATGGCTGTATCCGCCTTCAGCCTCGCTGACTGGTTCTGGTGTATTTTTGGCAAGGGAGTTCTTGTGATAGGCGACCTTGCTGGAATTAATTGTTTGTCGTCCATAACCATCACGCTGATTATTGTGGAATGGACAAAGGGGGCGGTTAATCGGTAACTCATGGAAGTTAGGGCCACCTAGGCGAATGAGCTGTGTATCCGTGTATGAGAATAATCGCCCTTGGAGAAGGGGATCGTTGGTAAAGTCGATGCCTGGTACCACGTGCCCTGGGTGAAAAGCAACCTGCTCCGTTTCCGCAAAGTAATTATCCACGTTGCGGTTTAGTGTCATCTTCCCAACGATTTTCACTGGTACGTCTTCTTCAGGCCAGATTTTTGTTGCATCCAAGATGTCAAAATCAAAGTTAAATTCATCTTCTTCCTTGATGATTTGAAGACCTAACTCAAATTCTGGATATTGCCCATTCTCAATAGCTTCATATAGATCTCGACGATGAAAGTCAGGATCTGCTCCATTTATCTTCACGGCTTCATCCCAAATCGTTGAATGTACACCAAGCACTGGCTTCCAATGGAATTTCACAAAAAAAGCTTCTCCCTTATCATTGACGAATCGAAACGTATTCACTCCGAATCCTTCCATCATTCGGAAGCTTCGTGGAATGGCGCGGTCTGACATGTGCCACATGATCATATGAGCGGTTTCCTGATTGTTGGCAACAAAGTCCCAAAATGTATCATGTGCCGACTGAGCCTGAGGGATTTCGTTATGTGGTTCGGGTTTCACAGCATGAATGAGGTCTGGAAATTTAATTCCATCTTGGATGAAAAACACCGGGATATTATTTCCGACTAAATCATAATTACCCTCTTCGGTATAAAATTTCGTTGCGAATCCTCTCACATCCCTAGCTAATTCCATCGATCCGCGAGATCCTGCTACGGTAGAAAACCGAACAAAAACAGGCGTTTTCTTACTAGTATCATTTAAAAATTTCGCTTTTGTATAAGGAGCGAGTGATTCATATAGTTCAAAATCCCCGTGTGCAGCGAACCCTCTAGCATGAACCACTCGCTCCGGAATCCGTTCATGGTCAAAGTGAGTGATTTTCTCACGCATATGAAAATCTTCTAAAAGGGTAGGTCCCCGTTCATCAGCCTTTAATGAAAACTCATCTTCTGCCATTTTCAGGCCTTGATTAGTTGTTAGTGCCTTGCCTTCGTCCTGTACTCTAAATTGGTCCAGTTGTTCGTTCTTTTTGTTCTGATTTTCTTTTTTGCTCATGATTCTCCTCCTCTTTTACCAAATAAGTCTATAGTTCTTTACCCTTTAACACTTTGATTAAAACAGATGTATGTAAGCACTGTAGTGAAATGAGAATCCTTGCCTATAATGGACAAGCAGTGTGAGCAGAAAGTATTCGATATTAACTAGGGGTTGGTGCTATTACTACCCTGCCTGAGGTAATATTGCCATGGACAACGATTAAAGTTAAGTTTGCTATACTATAAAATGCTATAATAGGGCTATTATGATGGAGTTGGAGGTCATAGAAATGAATCTAATTAAAAGAATTAATCCATTGCTGCCATTCCTTTTTATCACTCTTTTTATCGCTGGATTGTTAGATATCAAATTCAAGGGATTAGTATACCAGCTGTTGCCGCAATCAGTGCAATCTCGTGTAGATTCTTTCTTTATCAAGTAAATCATAAGAAAGCCCCTTCTAATTGAAGGGGCTTTCTTAGTAAGTGAATGGGCTGAGTAAATTAATCTTAAAACATCGGTAGGATATAATTGGCTAGGAACCATAATACAATTAGTAGAATAACTACATATGCTGCATATTTTATAAAAGTAGACGCTACTTTGCTGGAGTCTGTTTTCTTTTCTCGATGTTCTATTTCAACATTTTCATCTCTGTCCCTCACTGTTTCAACATCCTTCCCAGTTAGGATTAGTCTGTTTGCTTATGTACCAATTCCCAAAAATGGATTAATATAAACCATCCCGTTGTAACTCCAATAGATAGGTTTAATATAGGGCTAGAAATGGGTAATAAGCTATTAAAGCAATAACCTAACTTGAAAGGTGGAAATAATATGCTTCGTACTATATTAATGATCATAGGAGCCATTGTAGTAATTGGATTTTTGATTAGTCTTATCTTTTAAAACGAGTAACAAGTTAATGCAAAAACCTAGACCTCCCCAAATTGAATAATAAAAGCAACTAAAAAAAGCATTAGGAACTTGCCTAATGCTTTTTTTTCACGTGTATAGGAACAAATGAAAATCCTTACCGTACCTAGTATAAGAAAACGAGAGTACTCATTAATATAGTTGTTAGTGTGTCATTCCTTGCTGTGGTGCTTTTGTATAGCTATTTAATAAAAGCTGTTCGTCCTGCTCCATTAATTGTGGAACCTGATAATAACCATGTTTATTTTGATATAAAGAAATTTCATAGCTCATTTCAATGAAGTTTGGAACACTATCGGCAAGCACACGACGAAGAACAGGGTTTGTCATTTCCAAAGCAGTCGTTGCTAATAAAGGAGAAAGAGACTTTGTATGTTCTAACATAAAAGAAGAAAAGCATTCGTCAGTTAGTTCACTTACGGATGATTTTGGCTTTTTCGGCTGCCCCGGTTTCATACCATATTCAAACTGATGGTTCTGTGTCATATTATACACCTGTGTAGAAACAGTTGGCTTTTGCCCTGTCTGGAAGGATTCCACAATCGTATTGTACAACTGCGTGGCGAAAGCGGATTGTCTTTGGACAATTGATTTTAACTCTGGATCTTGAATGTGCTGATCATACAATTGGTATTGTTCAAGCATATTAATCATGCATGACAGCACTTCATGTGTATCAATTAATTCATGCCCCCCACGATTAGTAGAAATTGCTTGATTAGGCTGCATTTGATTTCCTAATTGGTTCACATTCATATTTTGATTTTGCAAAAGAATATCCTCCTCATTTCGTAATCAAAACTATTTTGTTCTTTGCAGAGAAAAATATGTATGCCCAGTGAGCTATGAGCTATTTTTATTTATTCTTATATTCATTCTCCGATTGTTAAGAATAGATAGGTGAAAGAAGCATAATGATTCTAGCTATAAAGAGTTAGGAAAGTTTGGTAGGGGTGTTCGAGAACCAATGTCAAAAAGAAATAAAATAAAAACTATACTGTGAATTAAGAGTCTAAATAAATAGACAATTAATTAAAATCCTAAAAGGTCGCTTTTTCATCGAAATACAACGTTTGCAATAATTAAACTTGATTTTAAGTTTTACCGTACGATTGTCTTCACGAGAATTTCACAAAAAAAATGCTTGTTTTTTTAAAAATCTATTTGATATATTAATAAACAGACCGGTTGGTATGGAGGAGGTTACTAACGGTATGGATACAAAATCGCTCATTATAGAAGTCGCAACAAAGATCTTCCAGGAGAAAGGATATATGGGAGTTGGATTAAACGAAATATTAAAGGAGTGTAATATCTCAAAAGGCTCGCTTTATCACCATTTTCCAAATGGGAAAGAAGAGTTATTAATTGCCTGCCTTCACACATTAACTGAGAAAATTACGATGGATATGAAGCAAATATTTAAAAAGCATCCAACAACTGAAGAAGCTATAAAAGCCATGGTTAACCAGTTAATTATTCATTTTGAAACAGAAGGTACGATAACTAGTTATACATTTACCAGTATTGTTAGTGAGATGGGTTCTCTTAGTGAATCAGTCCGAAATGCTTGTTCACTACTATATACAAACATACAAAAAATCTATTGCGATAAATTAGTAGAAGATGGCCTTTCGCTGGAAACAGCGAATTCGATTGCTCTTACAATGACAGCTTCCATAGAGGGCGGAATTATGCTTTGTTTGACGAAAAAATCAAGTGAACCGCTTAGAGAAATTGCAAATGTATTAACGAAAACAAGTTTTAATTTATGAAAAAGGAGATTATTATGAACACACAAATGAAAGTTAAAAATCCTAAAACAATAGCATTTATCTTAATGTTTGGTGCATTTTTGGGATTATTTGGCGAAACAGCATTAAATATGGCATTAACAAATATTATGGAGGAATTTTCGGTATCCCCGGGAATTGCACAATGGTTGACGACAGGTTATTTACTGGTATTAGCCATTCTGGTACCAATTTCAGCATCTTTAATGAAATGGTTTACGACTAGGCAATTAGTTATTGGAGGTTTGGTTATCTCGCTTGCGGGTGCAGTATTAGCGGCTCTATCTCCATCTTTTGCTGTTCTATTGTTAGGTCGCTTAGTACAAGCAATAGGAACAGGTATTTTAATTCCTGTCATGACAAGCGTTCTTCTAATTATTTTCCCGGTTCATAAACGCGGGGTTGTAATGGGAATTATGGGTCTAGTTATTACGTTAGGACCAGCCTTAGGGCCAACACTCTCTGGAGTTATAATCAGCTCATTAGGGTGGCCTTATATATTCTGGATTAGCGGTATTCTATATGTATTATTGACACTCTATGCAGTTGCGCAAATGAAAAACGTTTCAGAAATTACGAAACCTAAAATTGATGTATTATCCATTATTTTATCTACATTTGGATTTGGTGGGTTGATTTTTGCCTTGAGTACGATGGCAGAAAAGGCAGTTTCTTCCCCTCAAGTATTAGTACCATTAGTGATAGGTATTGTTGCACTTGTATTATTTGGAGTACGCCAAATGAAAATGGAACAGCCTATGGTCAATTTACGTGTGTTTAAATATCCAATGTTCACATTAGGAACATTGATGATGTTTCTTAGTATTTTAGTTATTTTATCAACGGGTATTTTATTGCCCATTTATCTAAAGGGTGCCTTATTGCTTGCTGCTGCTGTAGCTGGTTTATTATTACTTCCGGGAAATGCAGTGAATGTGATTATGTCACCAATTGTGGGAACGTTATTTGATAAGCTTGGTGCACGTGTGCTTACAATTACTGGATCTGTTATTGTTTTATTAGGTAACTTAATGTTTGTTACGTTTATTTCTTCAACAACACCAATTTGGCAAATTATTGTGTCCTTTATGGTATTATTCTTTGGTTTAACGATGGTAACCATTCCTTCTCAAACCAACGCATTAAACCAATTACCGCCGAATTTATATCCGGATGGTTCAGCAGCAATGAACACGTTGAACCAGGTAGCTGGTGCAGCTGGTACAGCCATAGCAATTGCAGTATTCACTGCTGGACAAGAAAATTTTGCCAGCGTTAATCCTGCTGCTACAGATCCAGAAGTTTTAGCAGCTGGAATTAAATATGCTTTCTACTTTATTACAGGAATCTCTGCAGTGACTTTAGTATGTTCCTTCTTTGTTAAGAAGAAAGTTACTGTAACGAAAGAAGCCTCCGATAATAGCGGAGCGGTTGGCAGCGTCAATACAGAGTCTGTAAAGTAAAACTACCTATTCTGTTGTTTGGTGTTGATAGATAGAGGGTATATAACATGTACAAAGGAGAGATGAACGGAATGGCAAACAATTATAAAAGTATATTAGTAGCTGTAGATGGATCTAAAGAAGCGGATCTTGCGTTTCGTAAATCCATTGATGTAGCAAAACGAAACCAGGGTGCTGCCATAACGATTGTAAATGTTATTGATACACGTGCTTACGTTGCTTACGATGGCTTTAATATTGAAAAGGCACAGAAAGAAGCTCAAAATCTTACAAATGAATATATGAAGCTAGCGAAAGCAGCAGGTTTAGAAAACGTCGACATCGTGATTGAAGATGGTTCTCCAAAGACAATGATAACAAAAGATATAGCAACGAAAGTAGATGCAGATTTAATTATTTGTGGTGCTACAGGACTTAATGCAGTTGAACGTTTTATTATGGGTTCTGTATCAGAAGCAATAATCCGTTCAGCTAATTGTGATGTGCTAGTCGTTCGTACACCAGCATAAAGGTATTCGCAGTTTTAGGAATGGACAAAGGAAAAATATAACTTTATAGAAACATAGAAATGCTCCATATCGTAGATTTTCACGGTATGGTGCATTTTATTTTCAAAAAGAAGATATCTTATCTGCATAATGCAGTCTTATGATTTAATAATAGAAAAATTGAAAAAGAAAAATAGACCACTATCTTAATAGTTATAGTAAAATAGTAGTAAAAGAACATTATAGTAATCTTGGGGTGAGAGAGTGGAAATATATATAGCCAGGCAGCCGATATTAAATCGGAGCCAAGAGGTTGTTGCCTATGAATTATTGTATCGGAGCAGTAACAAGAATGAATTTCCAAATATAGATGGAAACGAAGCTACTTCTCATGTTATATATAATTTTTTGCAAATGGGAATTGATTCATTATCTGAAGGAAAACCAAGTTTTATTAATTTTACTGATCAATTAATTGAGAATCATGTTCCAAGCCACTTCGAACAGGATACAATCGTTGTAGAAATATTGGAGTCAGTTGAACTTACTGATTCTATTATTGAGGGCTGTACAAAATTAAAGGAAATGGGATATAAACTAGCATTAGATGATTTTCAAATTAAATTAGATAACCCTTACCTTAAAGACATTATTGGATTAGTGGATATAATTAAAGTAGATATACATAACACACCACGTGATCTGCAAAAGCAAATCCTGCGTGCTTTCAAATCTCATGACGTGGAATTTTTGGCAGAAAAAGTAGAGACTAGAGAAGAATACGAAAGATGCCTGCAGGAAGGTTATTCTTATTTCCAAGGTTACTTTTTTAGTAAGCCTGTTGTCCTATCGATGAAAGATATACCAATTCAGAATCATAGCTTTCTCCTTATCTTAAATGAGCTTTCACAGCCTGAGCCAAGTGTAGATCGTATCACCAAGTACATTGAAGCAGATGTTTCCCTTTCTTATAAACTATTGCGCTTCATTAATTCACCGATTATCGGGCGTAAGTATGATATTAAATCTATAAAACAAGCTGTTGTCATTCTAGGATTTAAAGAATTGAAAAAGTGGATTTTCCTTTTATCATTGCGTGAAAAACCAAATAGAGAGGATTCTTATAATGAGGTTATCCGAATGAGCCTTATAAGAGCGAAGACATGTGAAGAAATTGCTAATTACAAGGGCTTTAGAACAGAAGCTTCAAGTTTTTTCCTTGTTGGATTGCTATCACTTATGGATACGCTTATGAAGCAATCCCCAGAAAGCCTCATGGAAGGATTGCCGCTGGATTCGGACATTAAGCAAACGATATTAGGTGAGGATACGAGATACAGTTCTATCTTTCATTTAGCAGTCTCTCTTGAAAGGGTAGAATGGATCAAAATTGATCGCCTTATTCAAGAGATTGACATGGATAAACAAGCATTATTCGATATCTATATGAAAGTGCTGAAGTGGGCTAGAGAGGTCATGAATGGCCTGCTTATATAAAATATTAGGAAAAGCTACTACAGTTAGCTTTTCCTTTGTTTAGTTCTTAGCAAATTCCCCATCCACCTCTACCGTTTTGTAAACGTTAATAAAGGCTTTATTATCATGAGAGCGAACAATTTCTTTTACTTGTAATGTTTCGTATCTTGTAACCACCATCATAAGGATTTGCTTAGGTTCATTGGTATATCCGCCGTACCCGTCTGTAATCGTAATACCGCGATAGATGGATTGCAGCAATTCATTACGAATGGCTTCCCCTTCCGTAGTAATAATTTGCATTGTAAGCTTTATATGATTGGTATGTACGCTGTCTATCATCTTCCCTGTTAGATAGATGGAAAGCAAGGTATAAAGCGCAATATTCCAATTAAAAACAAATCCAGATATAAGAACAATCACACCATTCATTCCAGTTAGCAGTAGACCAACACTCATATTACTTGTCCGGGACACAATAATAGCAATAATATCTAATCCACCTGAGGTACCAGAGAACTTCATAATGAGGCCAATACCAAGTCCGCCAATCACACCACCGAAAATAGTCGATAGCAGAATATTATCTGTGATAGTCGCTACTGGAAGGATGTATAAAAAGAAGGATAGAGAGACAACACAAATAATGGTATTAATTGTAATCTCCTTACCAAGCTTATAGAAGCCAAGGATAATTAAAGGCAGATTAAGCAAGAAATTCATTAATCCGGTATCAAAAGGGGTAATAATTCCAAGTAAAATCGCGATTCCACTTATCCCGCTACTTAAGATTCCATATGGAACCAAAAAGCAATTAAACGCAAAGGCGACTACAAGTGAACCAGCTATCACAATTAAGTTTTTCATGCATAAATCTCCTTACCAGATGTTTGGGCCAATCGATGTTTTGCTTACGCAAGAAAGTTATGGAAGGATTTTCCAAAAGTAGCGTATTCATCATTCTTAAGTATTTTACCACTATAGGAGGTATCATGCAGTATATATTCTAAATGTAAGTATCTTTTGATTATTCCTTCTTGTGCCTCTTAAATACATGCCCGATTATTACTAATAGGGTGTGTCCTGAAAAGGAGGATGAAATTGGATAGATATCCTTCTGGCTTGTTCATAAGAAAGAAAATAAATGGCAACCAATCCGTACTCTCCTGGATTAGAAATATGCATTAGAAGCATGATCTAAAAAAGCCTGAAGCAAATGTAGAATGCTTCAGGCTTTCATTTCTAAGTATTATTGCTCGTCTTCTTCACTATCATCTTCACTATCTTCTTCTGGTGCTTCCTCACTATCAGTACCTTCATCAGGAGTATCCTCGTTAGTTGTATCTTCTTGTTCTGTAGGTTCTGTTGTTGCTGGTTCTTCCTCATCTCCTGCTCCACAACCAACTAAGATTGCAGTTGAAAAGATGGCTGTCATAAGAATCATTAGTAGCTTTTTCAACATAATCACCTCGCTTGGACAGATTTGAATACTCCTCCATTGTAGTGACTAATTGTTAAGGAAGTGTGAATGCAGTGTTAATTGTTTGAAAATACAAACAATTAATCATACATTTCTCCTAGAAATTAGAAAGAATAATACATTGGACTTATCTGTAAAGCGGACAAAACAAGAAAGAAGTCTTACTCATTATTTTATGAAATTGGTGTACCATTTTTTACGGGTTGATCCGGCCTTAATAGTACAACATCCCCGTCTGAAGGAACTCCGCCAATAACTAAAACCTCAGACTTGTATCCTGCAATTCTAAGGGGCGGAAAATTCACAACTCCGACAACTTGTCTGCCAATTAATTGCTGAGCTTGATAGCGCTGGGTAATTTGCGCCGAAGATTGCTTGATTCCTATTTCTTCTCCAAAGTCGATTTTTAGTTTTATTGCCGGTTTCCTTGCCTCTTTAAAATCTTCTGCATCCATTACTGTACCGATTCGTAGATCTAATTTCATAAAGTCTTCAAAAGTCGCCAATTGCACTTCCTCCTTTATTTATGAGATTCTAATGCTTCTTTTACTTCTTATCCTAGCATAGCTTCTAATACTTATTTTAATATTCTAACAAACACAATCCCTAGTGTATCCATTTTATTACTTTGTTAACTAAATAACTTTATTTCGAATCTATTGATAGAAAGATGAGAGAGTGCATTCTAATACAGAATCATAAGCTGGTTCATTTTTCCTAGGAACAAAAGGTTGCTCAATCATTTTGTTTTGTCCTTCCTAATAGATATAATAGAAATATTACAATATACAGTAAAAGTGGATTAGGAGAGAATAAAATTAATGAAAAGAGTAGTGATAACGGGTGTTGGGGCAATGACACCAATAGGAAATAACGCATTTACAGCATGGGAGAATGCTACAGGCGGCGTATCAGGCGTTAGCGAAGCAACATTAATTGATATAGAGAAAGTAGATGTGAAAATAACGGCAGAAGTGAAAGACTTTAATCCTGCTGATTATATGGATAAAAAAGAGGCAAAGCGAATGGGGCGCTTTAGTCAGTTTGCAGTAGCAGCGAGTAAGATGGCAATAGAGGACGCAAGAATAGAAATTGGCAAAAATGCTATACCAGAACGGGTAGGTGTATGGATTGGCTCTGGAATTGGTGGCTTGGGGGAGTTTGAAACCCAACATCGGAAATTTCTTGAAAAGGGCCAGCGCCGTGTGAGTCCTTTTACTATTCCGATGTTTATACCGGATATGGCGTCTGGGCGTGTTTCGATTGAATTGGGGGCAAAGGGGATCAATAACTGCTCTGTTACGGCTTGTGCAACAGGAAGCAATTCGATTGGCGATGCTTTTCGCAGTATTCAAAATGGACTTTCCGACGTCATGATTACTGGCGGTACCGAAGCAGCTATCACAGAAATGACAGTTGCCGGTTTCTCTAATATGACAGCTCTATCTAAAAACCCAAATCCTGAAAAGGCGAGTCGCCCATTTGATAAGAATCGGGACGGATTTGTGCTAGGTGAAGGATGTGGCGTGGTTATTTTAGAAGAACTTGAACATGCTTTAACAAGAGGAGCCAATATCTATGCAGAATTAGTTGGATATGGCTCAACAGGTGATGCCTATCATATTACTTCGCCAGCACCTGACGGGGAAGGGGCTGGAAGAGCGATGAAGCTAGCTTTAGAGGATGCAAGTCTTGCTCCGGAACAAGTAGATTATATTAATGCACATGGTACTTCCACTCAATATAATGATTTATTTGAAACAAATGCAATTAAAGCTGTGTTCGGTGATCATGCCTATAACTTGTCTGTAAGTTCTACAAAGTCTATGACAGGTCATTTACTAGGTGGTGCGGGTGCTGTAGAAGCAATCTTTTCTGTATTGGCTATTAGAGATGGAATCATGCCTCCAACGATTAACTACGAAACTCCAGACGAAGCATTGGACCTCGATTATGTACCAAATGTGGCAAAGAAGAAAGATTTAACGGTAGTATTGTCTAATTCATTAGGTTTTGGTGGTCATAATGCGTCATTGCTGTTTAAACGTTTTGATGGGTAAAAATACTGCTCTCCTATAATAGTGACGTTGGAATCCGGAATCAAAAAGCGGATAAATGGTGCGCTAATCTATAAATAAAAATGGAGCTCTATTAGTTGCCGGTGAACTCTTACCGAACCTCTGCTAATTCCTGGAATTACTAAGAAAGCAGAGAAAAAGGTGTCAGGCATGCCTTTTCTCTGCTTTCTGGCATTTATTGGTGCGGAGCCAATAACTAAGATAATGGAGTGAAATACGATATTTTGTACTACAAAGGAGGACAAAAAGGGACAGTCTCATGCTTGTCCTAATACAATGAATATACTCGTAACATTAAATTCCAATTATATAAAGCCTCTTCAAGTAATGCTTAAATCCCTTTTCCTGAACAACCCTGAACAGAAATTCTGCATCTATGTGATGCATTCCTCTCTTCAAGAACACGAGCTTGAAATGCTTTCGTTCTTTGCAGAAAAGAATAACCATAAATTACAGATTATTACGGTTAAGGGTGAGCATTTTGCGGATGCGCCAGTGCTAAAGCATTATTCCATAGAAATGTATTATCGTTTACTAGCTTTTAAGTATTTACCGATAGATCTGGATCGGATTTTATATTTAGATCCTGATATTCTAGTTATTAATGATATCCGTGAATTATACAATCTAGAGTTGAATGGGTACCTCTATGCAGCTGCGTACCATGATCGTGCTTCAGTGAAAGAACTGAACAAGCTACGCTTAAAGCAATATGATATAGAAGCTTATTATAATTCTGGTGTACTCTTAATGAATTTAGAAGAACAAAGGACTAGAATAAAGGAAGACGAAATCTACAAATTTGTAGAGGAAAATAGGAAAAAATTAATCCTCCCAGATCAAGACGTAATAAATGGACTTTACTCCAAGGAAATCAAGGACATAGATGAGTTAATCTATAACTTTGATGCGAGATTTTATCAATATTATAAATTAGTAAATAAGGTAGATATGGATTTTATTATGAAACAGACGGCCATTATCCATTTTTGCGGAAAGAGGAAACCTTGGCAGGGTAACTATATAGGCAAGTTTCATTCCCTTTACAAACATTATGAGAAATTGGCATCACGTTAGATTTTTTAGATAATTGATAATAAAAAAGCTACATACTTTGCTTCAACGTGTTAAAATAAAATAGTAGACGACGTACGTAAAGAAGGTGACTAAGATATGAAGCTATGGATGAGGAAATTCCTTGTTGCATTAATAACAGTAGCTACCTTAGGAATGTATACGCCCGCATATCTATTAGATGTTGAAGCAGAAGATAAGAATGATAATTTTTCTGAATCTGGCGATAACAATGCAAATGCGGTCGTTAAAGTTAGAGAAGCCCAAGAGGCTAGCTTACCAATCGAAGAAAACCGTTTTAGTGAAACGTATCTTATTAATGATATGACCGAAAAAGCAAAGGAACAAACGATGATGAAGTTTGGTCCTAGAATGCAGGAACAAGTAGAAGATGAATTTGATCATTTCATATTGCCTACAATAGAAACCGTGCTGGAATCTATTATTAAGCAAGCTGGAGAAGACAGTAAATATCTTCGGATGACAGAAACTCCTGCAAAGGGATATGGAGAACGAATTTTCCATGTATACAATGAAGAATCAAAAGAAGATATTGCAAGATTTCATATTAGACGTGATAATCGCCCACAAGAGGGATATTACTTTAATTTCCACTACCATTTAAGTAATGATGGATTTAGGACCCACCACCAAATTGGAGAAATTTATTGGGATAAAAACACACCACCGAAATGGATGGCATAACGATAGGGAGGAATAAAGATGAAGGAAATTTCTGCAAAAGAAGTGCAGGAAAAGCTGGAAAATGGAGAAGAGCTTAACATTGTCGATGTGCGTGAGGATGATGAAGTAGCACAAGGGATTATTCCAGGTGCTAAACATATCCGCTTAGGTGAGATTCCAGAGCGTCATACGGAACTTGATAAGAATAAGCAATATTACATGGTTTGCCGTTCTGGAGCAAGAAGTGGAAGAGCCACAGAATTTCTTAACGAACAAGGATACGACGTAACGAACATGGCTGGTGGAATGCTGGCTTGGGAAGGCGACGTAGAATAATAATGAAAGAAAACAGGTCACTCGGAGGAGTGACCTGTTTTCTTTAACAGCAGGAAGGTTCCCTTTAAAGCAGAGTCCAGTAATCCACTAATAGTTGAACAAAAATCAATTAAAGTTAATCCAACTCCACTTATAGTCGAGCGGAAATCTCCTAAAGTCACTCCAAGTCTATTAAAAGTTGCTCCATACTGCGTTAATAGCTTTAGGACATATTATGCGGAAATTTCTATCGCTAATTTAAAGCTTCAAGAAGTTCTCCAATTTTTCTATCATGAATGAGTTCATCTGCGTACATATCCATCTCTGTCTTTTCTTGATTTACAATTACTAATTTTGCTCCATTATCCTTTGCAATTAATGGGATTTGGTTGGCAGGGGTAACACTTAAGGAGGAGCCTAATACGATAAACAGATCTGCCTTCTCTGCTTCCCTGATAGCAAACTGGAAAGCGTCCTCAGGTAATACTTCCCCAAATAGCACGATATTTGGACGTAACACCCCACCACAGCTGCAGAAGTATTCTTTGTTCACGTATTCTTCACTATCATATTCCCTTCCGCAGGCTTGACAATGTACCTTTTGTAAGGTTCCATGAAGCTCAGCCACACGTTTACTTCCCGCTTGCTGATGGAATCCGTCTACATTTTGTGTAATGATCGATTTAATGATGCCTTGTTCTTCCCAGTCTGCAAGAATGTGATGTCCTTTATGTGGTTTATATTCTTTTACCCCAAGGACCCTTTCTCGATAAAACTGGATGAATTCGTCTACGTTATTATTCAGGGCTTCGGTACTGGCAAGTTTACTGGGATCTTTCTTTCTCCAAAGTCCGTGTGTGGAAGAGCGAAAGTCTGGTAGTCCACTCTCTGTTGACATTCCGGCACCTGTAAATACGACAAAATAATTGGAAGTCTGTAACCATTTTTCTAACATGCTCATTCCTCCAAATAAAGTTTTAATTACATTATACAACTTCAATTGAGCTGGTTGCTAATTTGGTTGACATGCTTGATCAGAATGTGTTATTTAAAAGTATAGAGATTGTCACTCGGCGAAGCAGAGTGCTAATAATATAAAGAGGCAAGGAGAGATAATAATGGCAAAGCAGGAGTTTAAAGCAGAATCCAAAAAGCTATTGGACATGGTTATCAATTCCATTTATTCCAAACGTGAGGTATTTTTAAGAGAACTGATTTCAAACGCAAGTGATGCAATAGATAAGATTTATTATCGTGCTTTAACAGATGACAATATTTCATTTAATAAAGACAGCTATTACATAAAAATCGACCCGAATAAAGATACACGCACCCTTAAAGTAATGGATACAGGAATTGGAATGACAAAAGAAGAATTGGAATCCAATTTGGGGACGATTGCAAAAAGTGGTTCTTTCAATTTTAAAAATGAAAATGAATTAAAAGAAGGTTATGATATCATTGGTCAGTTTGGGGTAGGTTTTTATGCTGCCTTCATGGTTGCCGATAAAGTAACTGTTGTGACAAAATCCTTGGATAGTGAAGAAGCGTATAAATGGGAGTCACAAGGATCAGACGGCTATACCATTGAACCTGCTGAAAAAGCAGAGATTGGAACGGAAATTACGCTTTACCTTAAGGAAAACACAGATGATGATAATTATGATGAGTTCCTGGAAGAATATACATTAAGACAAATCATTAAGAAGTATTCTGATTTTATCCGCTATCCAATTAAGATGGATGTAACCGAGCGTAAGTTAAAAGAAGGTACAGAAGATGAGTACGAAGATGTGATAGAAGAGCAAACAATCAACTCTTTAGTACCAATATGGAAGAAGAACAAGAGCGAACTAACCGACGAGGACTATGTGAATTTCTATAATGAAAAACGCTATGGATTCGACAAGCCATTAAGACATCTTCATATTAATGTTGATGGTTCAGTTCGTTATAATGCGATTCTTTATATTCCTGAAAGTGCACCGTATAATTACTATACAAGAGAATATGAAAAAGGTTTAGAGCTATATTCCAATGGTGTATTAATCATGGAAAAATGCGCAGACTTGCTTCCTGATTACTTTAGCTTTGTAAAAGGGATGGTTGATTCGGAAGACCTTTCATTAAATATCTCTCGTGAAATGCTGCAGCATGACAGACAGCTGAAAATTATTGAAAAAAATATCAATAAGAAGATCAAAAAAGAATTGCTTAATATCTTGAGAGATGACCGTGAGAACTATGAGACCTTCTTTAAAGCCTTTGGTCAGCAACTGAAATATGGAGTGTACAGTGATTACGGAATGCATAAAGAAGTGCTTCAGGATTTATTGCTGTTCTATTCTTCCAAAGAGAAGAAGCTTGTGACTTTAGAAGAATATGTATCCAGAATGCCGGAAGATCAGAAGTATATCTATTATGCAACAGGTGATTCTATTGACAGGATCGAGAAATTGCCACAAACAGAGCTTGTTGCTGATAAAGGATATGAGATTCTTTATTTCACAGATGAAATAGATGAATTCGCGATTAAGATGCTCATGAATTACAAAGAAAAAGAATTCAAATCTGTTTCTAGTGGTGACCTTGGAATTGATGAGGAAGACAGTAAAGAGAGTAAGGAAAAAGAAGAAGAAAACAAAGACTTATTCGCTGCCATGAAAGAAATTTTAAATGATAAAGTCAAAGACGTTCGCGTTTCCAAACGATTGAAGTCTCATCCTGTATGTTTAACAGCAGAAGGTGATATTTCCATCGAAATGGAAAAAGTAATTAATGCAATGCCAGATGATCAACAGATTAAGGCAGATAAAGTGTTAGAAATAAACGTTGACCATGAAGTGTTCCAATCTCTTCAAAAAGCGTTTGAATCAGACAAGGAAAAATTAGGATTATATACGAACTTACTGTATAATCAAGCATTACTTATTGAAGGGCTGCCAATTAATGACCCAGTAGAATTTACGAATGATATCTGTAAGGTAATGGTCGATTAATATGTAAAAGGGGGTATTAAGTAAAACATTTTACTTAATACCTCCTTTTTATTGCCAATTATTTGCACAGTCGATAAAAAATGCTGATTAACTGAATTCAAACTAGTAATTCTTTACATACCGAAAACATTGAAAATATGCGCTCGTGATTTACGCTGCGGGCAGTCGCTTTCCGCGGGCAACGTCTCAGCCTCCTCGGAAGAAGGGCACTTCCTGCGGGGTCTTCGCTTGTTGCTTTTCCCGCAGGAGTCGACTGCCCTCCGCTACAATCACTTCCTGTAAAGGGGAGATTTCTCCATTCATAGTTAGAAGGTTTAAAAGCACTATCCAGCGGAGGAAATACACGGAGACTCCTACGGGAGGATAGGCCTAGATGAGACCCCGCAGAGACGACAGTCTCGAGGAGGCTCAGCAGCCGCCCGTGGAAAGCGCAGTGTATTTCCGGAGCGGTTTTTATGCACTATGTTGAATTAAACTAATCAGAAGTCTATCTAGACAAAACAACGCAAAGATGAAAATATCACCTTTGCGTTGTTGTTTTACTTCCGATACATCTTAAATTCCAAAAATATATCATTATAATAAGCTAAATTCTCTTTTCCAAGATTCTCATAAACCTCAAGTTTATCGGTTAATTCAGGGGAAGGATAGAACCTTTCGTCAGTTACCATCTCTTCAGGCATGTACTCAAGTGCTGCTTTGTTTGGTGTAGAATAGCTTACATATTCTGCATTCTGTGCAGCTACTTCCGCATCCAGCATAAAGTTGATGAACTGATGTGCCCCGTCTATATTTCGAGCGGTTTTGGGAATAACCATATTATCAAACCATAGATTGGAGCCTTCTTCTGGAACGCTATAATCCAAGTTTTCATTTTCCCACATAATTTCAGATGCATCTCCAGACCAGACGAGTGCAACAGCAGCTTCTTCATTTGCCATAAGCAACTTATTCTCGTCCCCGACAATTGCCTTTATATTCGGAGTTAAGCCTTGAAGCTTTTCTAATGCTTCATGCAGATGGTCTTTATTTGTATCGTTTAAGGAATATCCTAGACTATTCAGTCCCATACCAAGTACTTCCCTTGCACCATCTACAAGCAGAATCTCATTTTTTAAACGGGGGTCCCATAAGTCATCCCAACTTGTAAACTCCATGTCAGGCAGCATTTCTTTGTTATAAACGACTCCTACTGTTCCCCAGAAGTATGGAACAGAATATTTATTTCCTGGATCAAAGGATAAATCCATAAAGCGTTCATCAATATTGTTTAAATTAGGCAGCTTGGAATGATCCAGTTCAACCAGTAGATCTTCTTCACGCATTTTTTCAATCGTATATTCAGATGGAACAGCAACATCGTAAGTTGTCCCACCTTGTTTAATTTTTGTCATCATTGCTTCATTAGAATCAAACGTTTCGTATATAATGGTGATGCCTGTTTCTTCCTCAAATTGATCGATGAGCTCTTCATCAATATAGTCTCCCCAATTAAAAACGGTTAACGTGTTGTTGCCAGAATATCCTGCTGAAGCATTCAATCGATTAATGGCAATAAGCAATAAAACAGAGACAATCAATACAGCTATAAAAGCTTGTGTTAATTTTTTCATTTTCTAAAATTCACTCCTCTCGTGCCACTCCGTTGTGTGATGAAGTAGTAAATCACCACAAGCAGAATTGTAGCGAGGAATAGTATCGTTGATAATGCGTTAATATTTAATGAAATTCCCTGTCTTGCCATTGAATAAATTTCTACAGAAAGGGTTGAGAATCCATTACCAGTGACAAAGAAAGTAACAGCAAAGTCATCTAATGAATAGGTTAACGCCATGAAGAAACCAGCAAAAACTCCTGGTGTAATATATGGCAGAATAACCTTTGTCAAAACCTGCCAGTTGTTTGCTCCAAGATCTCGTGCTGCATCTAACAGACTAGGGCTCATTTCATAAAGCTTTGGCAACACCATCAATACAACGATCGGTACGCTGAAGGCAATATGAGAAAGCAGTACAGAATAGAATCCTAATCTGAATCCAGCAATCGTAAAGAGAATCAAAAATGATGCACCAATAATAACATCGGGACTTACGATTAATACATTATTTAAGGAAAGCAATGTATTTTGTTGTTTCTTCTTAAATGAGCGTATCGCTATCGCACCAAATACCCCAATAATGGTTGAGATTAGTGCCGACAATAGTGCAACAACAATAGTGTTCAGGACAATAATAAACAGTCTTGTATCCTGGAATAGTTCTTGATACCAATCAAGCGTAAATCCATCGAAACCACTCATGGTTCCTCCACTATTAAAGGAATAGAAGATTAAATAGAAAATAGGTGCATATAAAATGAGAAAGATAATGATTAAAAATAGATTAGCAAAAGGTGATGATTTTTTTTTCATCTTATGCACCTCGCTTTCTAAATCCAGAGGTTAGGAACATAATTAGGAACATGGCTATAATTAGGAATACAGCAATGGTCGCTCCCATTCCCCAGTCTTGGGTAACAAGGAAATGCTGTTCAATAGCAGTACCGAGTGTGATTACACGGTTCCCTGCAATTAATCTTGTCAGCATAAAGAGTGATAATGCTGGGATAAAGACGATTTGTATCCCTGATTTAACACCATTCATTGTTAATGGAAATACGACCCGACGAAAAGTGTCCCATTTTGACGCACCTAAATCCCTCGCAGCATCAAGCAATACAGGATTAATGGTATCTATCGCATTAAAGATAGGAAGAATCATAAATGGAATAAAAATATATACAGATACAAAAATAAAACTAAAATCTGTAAAAAGGAGTTGTTGTGTACCAATTCCAATTACTTCTAAGAAGCTGTTTGCAACCCCATATGTTCCGAAAATCCCAATAAAAGCATAGGCTTTTAACAGTAGATTAATCCAAGATGGAACAATAATCAAAAGCAGCCAGAGCTGTTTATGTTTTGTTTTTGTTAGCAAGTATGCTGTCGGATAGGCTACAAGTAAAGAGAACAATGTAATTAAAAACGCATACCAGAACGAGCTTAGTGTCATCTTTAAATACACAGGAGTAAAGAACTTCTCATAATTTGCAAACGAGAAATTCCCCTGAATATCAATAAATGAATAATAGATGACTAATAGTATAGGAGCAATAACGAACAATAGAATCCATACCGCATATGGAACCATGTACAGGTTACGCGTGAGCTTATGATTGTTCATTTGCATCTCCCTCCGAGTAGGAATCGAGGCGTTTGTCAAAGTCTTCCTCTGTCTCATCAAATCGCATAACATGAATTGCTTCTGGCTCGAATTTCAAACCTATATCATCGTCAACATTTACACTTTTTGTAGAGTGTACAAGCCATTCATTTCCATCTTTATCGTTTCCAGTTATCTCATAGTGAACGCCTCGGAATAATTGAGAGCTTACCTTAATTTGAAGCATCCCTTGTTCATGGGATGTAATCTCTAAATCTTCAGGTCGAATGACAACCTCAACCGGTTCGTTTTTATTCATTCCCTTATCGACACAAGTAAACTGTTTACCAACAAATTCGACTAGATAATCTTGGATCATCGTCCCGCTTACAATATTGGATTCCCCAATAAAGTCGGCGACAAATCGGTTAATAGGTTCATCATAAATATCGTTTGGTGTTCCGCTTTGCTGAATGGTTCCTTTGTTAAGAACGAATATTTCATCTGACATTGCCAGCGCTTCTTCTTGGTCATGTGTAACAAAAATGAACGTAATTCCAAGTCTGCGTTGTAATTCTCTTAATTCACCCTGCATCTGGTAGCGCAGTTTTAAGTCTAATGCAGATAGAGGTTCATCTAATAGAATCACTTCTGGTTGATTAACAATTGCCCGTGCGATGGCTACACGCTGCCGTTGTCCACCTGACATATCCTTTATTTCACGATCCCCGTAGCCACTTAAGTTTACAAAGCTAAGCGCTTCTTCCACCTTAGCCTTTATTTCACTGTTTTTCATTTTCTTAATACGTAATCCGAAAGCAACATTTTCAAATACATTTAAATGGGGAAATAGTGCATAATCCTGGAATACCGTATTGACCTGACGTTTATTGGCAGGTATATGGTTCATTTTCTTACCATTAAAATGAATATCCCCCTTAGTTGCTTCTGTGAACCCAGCAATCAAACGTAAAATCGTCGTTTTCCCACAGCCAGAAGGGCCTAACAGGGTATAGAATTTTCCTCTTTCAATTTCAAAGCTTACATCATCCAGTACCAATGAATCTTCATCATATTGCTTTGATACATTCTGGAATTGTATGATTGTGTTGCTCATTTGCACTACCTCCCTTATATACTACGTTGTTATTAGAAACATAGATTAGAAGGCCTTGATTTAGGTTATATCAAGCCCTTCTAGTTTAGACTATGCTGTTTTTATGATACATATCCGAAATAATTATACACGAAAAGTGTCAGATTGGAATTGTTTTTTTTCATTCTTTCTTGTAAATATTTGGTGAACCTATTGTTAATAGATTCTTAGGAAAATGGAGGGGACTTGGATCAAAGAATTTATGAACAAATCGTGGGAAAGTGAAAAAAATGAAAAACTGCCATCTTAATTCCATAAAAATGCCACAAAATTATAGTAATTTTTAAGATAGAAGGTAAAGTTAAAAAGTGACAGGGTGTCACAAAATCATTGACAAGTGACACGATGTCATTTAATATAATAATATACAAATATGACAACATGTCACATCATGGGATTTGGAGGAAGAAACCATGCCTAAGCAAACATTTTTTAACTTACCTGAGCATAAACGTAACACTTTAATAGAAGCAGCAGGAAAAGAATTCTCAAGAGTACCCTTAGCCGAAGCATCTATTTCGAATATTATTAAGGAAGCTCATATTCCTCGGGGCAGTTTTTATCAGTATTTTGAAAATAAAGAAGACCTATATCTCTATCTATTAAAGGAAGAGGCAAAAGGTAGAAATTCATTATTCATTTCCATGTTAAAAAAGCATAATGGTGACATTATTCTTGCTATGACAGCGGTATATCGGGACTTTTTAGAAAAGATGCCAGATGATCAGGAACGTGATTTCTTTAAAAATGCCTTACTGAATGTTACCCATAAGCTGGAAAATGTGTTTATGACTATTTTTGAAGGGAATAATAGTGAGAGCATGAACCAAATCTCACAACTAATTAATACAGAGAAATTAAATATCAAAGATGATAAAGAGATACATCACATTATCCAGATTATTACTGCAGTTGCTTTTAGAAATTTCGTCGAAAAATTTTCGAAAGAACTGTCTGATGAAACAGCGATAGAGCACTTTGTCATTGAAATGAATCTATTAAAGCAAGGACTTTACAAAAGAGAATGAATCCAATCAAACCATGTTTTCGTATTTAGAAGGAGAAACAATACTTGAGGATTTTTACCGGAATAAATAATAACAAGAATGGAGAATGATATATGACAGTTAGAATTTATGGAGCAGCATGTTCTTCAACTAGAAAGGCAAGACAATGGTTTAAGAATCAAGATATTGAATTTGAAGAGAGAAATATTCTAAGAGAGCCTTTAACAGTAAATGAACTACAAGGAATTCTTCGTATGACAGTGGATGGAACAGACGAAATCATTTCTACTAGATCAAAGATTTATAAGGATCTTAAGTTAGATGTAGACTCGCTTCCATTACAAGAGTTACTTGAGCTTATTCACAAACACCCTAGGTTATTACGGAGTCCCATTATTGTTGATGAGAAAAGACTTCAAGTAGGTTATCACGAGGATGATATCAGACAGTTCTTACCAAGGAAGACCCGTGAATATCAGTGGCTGAAATGGAGAATGAATAATTTCCAATTTGCGGAAGGTTGAAACGAATAGGTTGTTCATTATACATAGTGGGGAACCCGGTATGGAGGAAAGCACATGTATTTAATAGCAAAGCAGCCTTATGTAAAGGTGGAGCGGATTGTAAGAAGTATTGAACAGATCAACATTGAGCACGAGCGCACCATGTATTTGTATAACGAGAAGATTGTCACCGAACACCGCGAATTCCATATTAAAGATGTCATGGATATGTCTTATCGGATAGTAGGCGGTAAGGGAGGACTCCTCTATTTGCATACTTCGAATGGAGTATATTCCTACACCGTTAAATCATCACCAAATCGCTTTATAGAAGAATTTAAAAATCATATAAAAGCATAAACCACTCAAATTGCTTCATAAGAAAGTCTCGTAACTCTTATACAAATATAAAAACGATCAAAAAGATGAGACTGGGACAAAAGTGTTTTATTAAGAGAAAGATGAACTTTAAACAGCGGAGAAAAATCACTCCAGAAATGTTGAGCTTTATTTGTCTCTTGAATTAAACAGTCTAGTTTTGTTCCAGTCTTATTTTTCGTATTCTGAGATGTTAGATAGCAAGAAATGCCGCTGCTTAAAAAGTAACAGTTGATTATCTAGACAAAAGTACCGTTCCCTCTTTTTAGTGCATAGGATAACATTATGAACGTTAAAGGAGGGTTAGAATGGGTCTATATATGAATGATAGCCATGGTAGCATATATAGAAATGACAATATTCCTTTAGAACCAAATCAAGGGGTTTTTGTCAAGAACTATCGAGAAGAGATGATAAAAGAACAAAAACGAGTATATCAGTCTTTACTTTATTCCTATTCGGAATTAAAGAAAATATATGAGGAAACAGCAGCTGCTCAGGATAAAAAATGGATGCAGCTGGGAGAAAATATATCCCATTTAAATTTGTTGAATAAACAGCATCAAAAAGTAGAGTCCAACATGATGAAGCAATTAAAAATATTAGAAGCAAATCAGATTAAAATGGAGGATAAAATATCAGTCAAAAATGCTGCCCACCAAGAAGTCTTAATGGAATTAGATCAATTAGGAGAAGTACAAAAGGACATTCTTCAGCAATTAAAGAAGGACTCAAATGAACGCCAGGAAATAAAGACAACAATAGAGGAACAAACCTCCTCACAAAAACAATTAATGGGTAGAATTACTAAGCATGAACAGAAGCAAAAGGAGGTCGTTGAAAGATTAGAAACACAGGAAGCATTATCTGAAAAAATCATCCGTTATCTTGACCATTTCCGTTCTATCCTTTTTGAACGTTCCAATTATTTATCTAATAAAATAGAGGATGTTTCCACTTATCTGCTGCAATCACTCCATGGGAAAAATGAGCTTCAAAAAACCCTTATTATTCGACGGAAGCAGGAAAATAAAAAATAGCAGCAGAAGTGATTGTTAGGTATCACTTCTGCTTTTTTTATAGTCTAGAAAATTATAAATGAATGATCTGTGGATAATTCTTATCATAAGAAAGGCCACGTCCGGCTCCAGCGCCTAGCAACTAGCAGATCTTTTAGTGGGACGAGCATTGCGCAGTCCCAAACTTCACGCTCCTCCACTACGATAACGTTCAACTTAGTTGAACTTCCTATGTCCAGTCATAGGTTGCGCCGACTAAAACCGGCTTCCGCCAACGTCGGCGTACCCCTTAAAGGGGCATGTTTCCTTTATCTCATTGCGGAGCGCTCCAGTTTGTACGTTGCTAAACGGGCGCTTGCGCCTTTGTTCTTAATATACAATTAAGAAATGAATGACTGCGGAAGAACCTCTTCTTAAAATAAGAATTCAACTGCACATAGAAATGCAATTTGATCAGAAAGTGATAAAATAGTTCTATCAACGCTAAGGAGGACCATCATGCTACACAGAAGTTATCGAGATACATGGGTGGAAGTATCTTTAGACGCTATTCAAGCTAATGTTCGTGCTTTTAAGAAGCATATTCAACGGAAGAGCAAATTTATGGCTGTAATTAAAGCCGACGGTTATGGTCACGGAGCTGTAGAAGTTGGAAGAGCGGCACTGGAATCAGGTGCTGATTATTTAGCTGTAGCGCTCTTGGATGAGGCAATCCAGTTAAGGAAAGCCAAAATAGAGGCACCAATATTAGTATTAGGCTACACTGGTCTGGCTTCGCCTAATGCAATAGAGGATGCGATAAAAGAAAATATAACATTAACTGTTTATACAAAGGATATAGCAGAAAAAATAGTTGAAATTGCAAGCAGGGAAAAGCAAGAGATTAAGGTACATATAAAAGTGGATAGCGGTATGAATCGCATAGGACTTCGCAACAAAGAGGATATCCTCGCTTTAGCCAATATCCTTGGTTCTCCATTTGTTAAGGTAGAAGGGATCTTTACCCACTTTGCAGATGCAGATAGCGAAGACGAAACATACACACGAAAGCAATTTGAATTTTTTAAGTCGGTCATTCAGTTTCTAGAAGAAAATAAAATATATATACCAATTAAACATTGCTGCAATAGTGCGGCTACGATATCTTATCCGGAAATGCATATGGATATGGTCCGTGTCGGTATTAGTTTATATGGCCTTTATCCAAGTGGGCACCTGCAATCAAAAATTCAACTAAAACAAGCAATGAGCTTCAAAACGAAACCAGTTATGATTAAAACGGTAGAAGCAGGAGAGCCGATTAGTTATGGGTGTACGTACGCTCCAACAGAAGAGGCAAAAATAGCAACCATTCCGGTAGGGTATGCAGATGGTTTCTCGCGGTCATTATCAAATAAAGGAAATGTTACTGTGAAAGGCAAAAAGGCACCAATTGTCGGTAGAATTTGTATGGATCAATCCATGATTGATATTACTCATATTGATTCCGTTGATTTAGATAGTGTGTTTACCATTTTCGGGGAACCTTCAAAGGGCTATATATCTCTAGCGGAGGTGGCGGAACAGGTAGGTACAATTCATTATGAGATTGTTTGTCTTATTGGAAAGCGCGTGCCACGGGTCTATATGAAAGACGGAAAGAAGATGATAGGGTAATGAAAGAAAAAGGCATAGAAACAAGCTGTTTCTATGCCTTTTATTTAGTTTGGGAAATTATAAAGTGAATGACCTGTGGATAATTCTTATCATAAGAAAAGCCACGTCCGGCTCCAGCGCCCAGCAACTAGCAAACTTCACACTCCTCCACTACGATAAGTCAACATCGACTCCCTACGGTCGTCGTGTTTCCTTTATCTCATTGCGGAGCGCTCCAGTTTGTACGTTGCTAAACGGGCGCTTGCGCCTTTGTTCAGTTATGATTAGTTGGCTTGATAACAACTTCGTTTAATCCTTCTAGGTCGACTAATTGATCATGTTCCATGTTATCAAGTGGAAATACGGTTGCTGTACCTTCAGTTTCCTTTATATCTTTAATATAAACAGGAATCCCATGGTAGTTGACATTAATCATTGTAGTAGAATCAATAATTTGCTGAGCACGTTTACTGTCCATGTCATCCTCCTTCAGAATAGCAGTATTAGTTTCTGAAGGTCTATCGCGTTTTATTCAATAAAAATGAAACGATCACCCAGAAGGATTCACGCTTCGTGAAAACTCTATATTACCGGAACCAAGGGTGTCTTCTTTCTCTTCTTCGGTGTCTATCATCTTTTTCACGGTCAAAATCCTCATCACGGTGGTCTCTCTTACGATCATCCTCATCACGATGGTGTTTCCTGTGATTAAAGTCTCCAGCAAAATCCTCATCACGATGATCTCTCTTACGATCATCCTCATCACGACGATGTTTCCTGCGATCAAAGTCTCCAGCAACATCCTCATCGTGATGATCATTCCTCCAAACAGAATCCTCATCGTGATGATCATTCCTCCAAACAGAATCCTCATCATGATGATCATTCCTCCAAACAGAATCACCTTCTACATCAGAGAATCTATGGTGATCATCATCCTCCTGCACAAATATCTTATCACCCTTGATAATTATTGTATCTGCTTCAATCACTATATCGCGACCGTTATCAAACTCTTCATTAACATCATTATTTTTCCTTCTAGATCTTGGCATGGTTAGCCCTCCTTCTCCCCGTAATACTATACTTTATGTAGGTCTTTGAAGGATGCGTAGTCAAATGGTTACTATTTTTAAAAATAGACAAATACCTAGAGGGGGTGACAGGCCTGATGGCGCCATATTCTTCCTTATTGTATTAGAAAGGGGGCTTTGAGCACTTGAGCTAATTATTCCTTCTACCGCGTAGATAACTGGCTGTGAGACTTATATCGAATAGATAATTTTTGAGTAAGTTAATTTGCTTGCTAATTACTTTTAGTAACTTTATAATAAAAAACAAGTAAAAACTATTGCAATAGCAGAGCATTCGTGGTAAATTATATTTAAATAAGATATTATTAATTAAAACTAAGTCTTATAATTCTTTATAAACTAGGGAGGAATCATTATTATGTTAAAAATAGGTATTGTTTTAGGTAGTGTACGTCAAGGACGTAACGGGGAAGCAGTTGCAAACTGGACATTGGATTTTGCTAACAAACGCAATGACGCAGATGTTCAATATGAAATTGTTGACCTTGCAGATTACAACCTGCCATTCTTAGGAGCTGCTATTCCAGAAGCACAACAAGCTGAAGCGGAAGCTGCAATTAAAGGTTGGTCAGAAAAAATGGCATCATTTGATGGATATATCTTCGTAACACCTGAGTATAACCATGCAATCGGTGGAGCATTAAAGAATGCAACTGACTACTTAAACGCAGAAGTAAATAACAAAGCTGCTGGTTTCGTAGGATACGGTAGCCTTGGTGGTACTCGTGCACATGAAAACCTTCGTCTAATCTTAGGTGAGTTACAAGTAGCAGACGTACGTACTGCAGTAACATTCTCCTTAATCTCTGATTTTGAAAACATGAGTGTATTCAAACCAGCAGATTACCATGAAGCTAATGCAAACCAAATGTTAGACCAAGTTATCGCTTGGAGTAAAGCATTAAAAACAGTTCGTGGTTAATAACTAGAACAAAACAGAGTGGGTGTTACATTAAACACCCACTCTCCTATATCATAAATGATGAATAAAGGTGGTGTACCAATGGGATTTTTCGAAAAGTTATTTGGTAAGTCAAAGTCTGTTAAGCAAGAAGAACCTGTTGTTGAAAAAACATTAAAAGTAGGAATTGTTTTAGGTAGTGTCCGTGATGGACGTAACGCTGAAGCAGTTGGAACCTGGATGTATGACTTTGCAACAAAGCGTAATGATAAAGGTGTTCAATACGAAATTGTAGACCTGAAGGATTATCAGTTGCCAAAGCTCGGTCAAGCTCTTTCTCAAACAGAACAATCTGAAGCAGAAGTGGCAGTTAAAAACTGGTCAGAGAAAATGGCTTCATTTGATGGATACATCTTCGTAGCTCCAGAATACAACCATGCAGTTGGTGGGGCATTAAAAAATGCTTTGGATTATCTAAACCCTGAATTAAACAACAAAGTTGCAGGATTTGTAGGTTATGGCAGCTTAGGTGGTACTCGTGCACATGAAAACCTTCGTCTAATCTTAGGTGAATTACAAGTAGCAGACGTACGTACTGCAGTAACATTCTCATTAATGTCTGATTTTGAGAATATGAGTGTGTTTAAGCCAGCAGATTACCACGAAGCAAATGCAAACCAAATGCTAGATCAAATCATTTCTTGGGGATATGCATTTAAAGACCTAAGAGCATAACATATGAGCTGTCAAGCTATCTATTGACAGCTTTTTTAATATGTAAAAAGCGACGGAGATACTACCCGTCTTTTTTATGGATTAAAGTCATGCAGGCTGGAAATTTCGACGTTAAAGGAACTGTTTAGATTATCAAGGGGGAAGACACAAGCCACTTCACTCTGTTCATCAAGTTTATTTATGTATACAGGCTTCCCTTTGTACTGTACAGGGATGAAATCTTGGGATTGAATTATCTCTTTTGCCCTTTCCTTTTCCACTTCATATGACACCCCTTTTTAGTTTCCATTATTATTAACCCATTTTTCCCAGTTCAAAATAAAATCATTCATCATTAAATTGAAAACGCAGCTTCGGCTATTTAGCCGATCTGCGTTTTTCAATTTAAACTGCAAATAGATTTTATAGGCTACTGTTCGATTAGTTGACTAAGATTAACATCAAATTCTTCTTGAGGATCATCTAGAGGGTATATTCTTGCCTTATCCGTGTTTTCATCTACATGTTGAATATAAATTTGCTTGCCGTTATAAGTTACACGAATTAATTCAGGTGATTCTACTATTTCTAATGCACGCTGCTTGTCCATTTAAGTAACCTCCTTAAGAATTAATGTATTTAGATCATAACTGGCTGTGAAAGCTCTCCATGGGAGCTTTGAAAAGCATTTCCTTTTTATTATTTGTTTTGTCCATTTTTTAATGCAAAGAAAAGGGGATCCCCTCATCAGCTTCTCCCAATCGGATTGCTTTATCCTTTCATAATCATTTTCAACGCGATCTATCATGAACAACATTATAGAGGATTATTATTTTTGTGAATGGGAAAAAATGAATATTAAAACTAGGAGAAAATAACATGAGTATAGCAATTTTTTTAGATCGAGATGGGGTTATTAATGAGGTCCTAAGTGAACGGGTACGATTTGTAAATAAGCCAAAGGATTTCCACTTATTAGAAGGGGCAGGGGAAGCAATTAAGCTATTAAATCAGGCTGGATACCTTGTATTTGTCGTTACGAATCAAGGTGGAGTAGGACTTGGTTATATGAAGGAGTCTATGTTAGTTGACGTACACAAAAAGATGGAAAAAGATTTAGCCCATTATGGTGCAATGGTTAACGATATTGCCTATTGTCCTCATAAGCCGTATGAGGGGTGTATTTGTAGAAAGCCAAATCCTGGTATGATTTTGCAGCTGGCTGAACAACACCAAATAGATCTAGATAAAAGTTATATGGTTGGAGACCGGGAGCCAGACATTGAGGCAGGGAAAAAGGCTGGTGTAAAGACTGTCCTTGTAGGAGTTAGCAAAGAAAGGGCAAATGCAGATTTATACTTTCCTGATTTACTCCAATTTGCAAAATGGCTAACAAAAGGACATTAAGTAAAAGTTCTTTTCGTAAATAACAAAAGGCAAGTAAGCATAAGCTTTACTCGCCTTTTCCTTCTATTTGCTCTTTTTCATGAATAGCATCACTTAATTGGTCCTCTACCGTAGATTCCGTCATTTTCACTTTACTGCGGTACGCCGCACGTGTTATTAAATGCCCTGAAACAGGAGATGTTAAAAACACAAATAGGATTCCTAAAATAAACCTTACACTAAAATAAGATTCCACCGCCCAGAAATAAATAAATACACCGGATAAAGTTAATAAAACGGCTAGAGTAGATGACTTTGTAGCTGCATGAGACCTAGTATAGACATCAGGAAATCGAATAATACCAGTGGCACTTATTACAGCCAAAATGGCACCGATTAAGATAAGGAAGACACTAATCCATTCAATCATCTCGCTTACGTTCAATGATACCTCCCCTTTCAATGTATTTTGAAAAGGCGATGGTACTGATGAATGCAATGATTCCTATAATAAGAATGACATCCAAAAAGAAAGTAGTACCTATAATAATGGATATGATTGCCATTGAAGAAATCAAATTAACACCAATCATATCTAAAGCAATAACTCGGTCTGGTAAACTTGGCCCGAACACAATTCGAAACAAAGCAATGGCAATTGCTATACCAAATAATGTAAGTGCAAAATAAAGTATAGTTTGAATCATTATCTGGTCACCTCCATGATTGCTCGTTCATATTTGCCTAGTGATTTAATCAGTTTTTCCCTTGATTCCGTTACATCGATGGCATGTATATAAAATGCATCTCCTTCAGGGGTTACTTCCACAACAACCGATCCTGGAGTTAATATTAAGAGAAGGGCGAGAAGTGGAACTTCCCATTCACCTCTCACGTTAATTTCATATCTAATTATTCCGGGTGTAACTTCAATCTTTGGACTTAAGATCAACTTCAAGACCTGAATGCTCGATTGACATAATTCAGAAATAAAAAGGGAAATTAATTTGATAATCGATACAACCCGCGTTAAGTAAAAACGCTCTCCGAAAAAACGGTGCAAGACATATAATATACCGATACCGACTAAAAATCCTGTAACGAATGTTGTAATATAAAATTGATCCTCATCCTGGAACAATACCCACAAGAATGCAATAAAAATATTGACGAGAAATTGGGCTGGCATCTTTCGCACCTCCTTGCAAATTACTTATATTTGCATATGTTTAGTCTTTATACATGACAGCATCAATATAAACTTCAGGGTTCAATAACGTGTACGCAGCGTTCTCGACATATGGGGAAAGATATTCTGCCCCTAAGCCTAGTCCAATGGTTAAGCCAGTTAGGATTAAACAAGGAATTAGCCGTCCTTTATTGAGAGGTACTTCGTCTTCTGAGCTAATCATTGTTTCACCCCAGAAACAATGAAGCAGGATACGAAGCACGGAGTAGAGAACAAAAATGCTAGAGATAAGGGCTAATGCTAGAAGAACATAAGATCCTGCTTCTATTGCCCCCAGACTTACTAATAGCTTTCCAATAAACCCACTTAATGGCGGAACTCCTGCTAGAGAGAAAACGACGATAAAGAATAGCCACCCCAGAACTGGATAGTTTTGAATTAAACCACTCATTTCATCTAGTTTTGAGGTACTTGTTAAAGCAATCACTGTACCTACTAATAGGAAAAGGAGCGTCTTTACAATCATATCGTGAATAAGATAATAGATGGATCCTTCTATCGCCTCTGGTGTTCCAACAGCTAAACCTACTAGAATAAATCCAACTGCAATAACAACGTTATATGTTGCGATTAAGCGGATATCCTTATATGCAACGGCTCCTATACTACCGGTTATTAACGTAACAGCAGCCATTACCCCAATTATAGTATGTGTAATCGAAGGTTCATGGTAGAAGAATAGGGTAAATACACGGATCATTGCATAAATACCAACCTTTGTTAATAATCCACCGAATAAGGCAGCAACGGCTACAGGTGGAACAATATAGGAACGTGGCAGCCAAAAGTAAAGTAATAACCCAGATTTTAAGGCAAATACCGTTAAAAAGACCATACTAATGACGGTTAACAACGGGGTTTGTCCAGTTTCAGCAATGCGCTCAGAGATATGAGCCATATTCAGTGTACCTATTGAGCCATAAAGATAGGCAATGGCCACTAAGAAGAACCATGAAGAAAGGACATTAATTACGATATATTTTATAGATTCTCTTAATTGAACCTTTTTACCACCTAGTACAATTAAAATATAGGATGCTAACAACATAATCTCGAAACATACATAAAGATTAAATAAGTCCCCAGTTAAAAATGAACCATTAACACCCGCAACTAAAAAGTTAACAAATGAATAAAAGAACATTTTTTCATATGATTCGCCTATAGAAGAAAAAGCATACAGTAGACAAACTGCTGCAACAATACTAGTAGTAATAACGAGTAAAATGGAAAAGGAATCTGCCACAAAAAGGATTCCAAATGGTGGTTCCCATCCACCAAAGTCTAATCGCAAAATTCCTTCTGTTTGTATGACCTGTAACAAATATAATCCAATTCCAGCATTCACCAGCATGATGATGAAGCTGGTCCATCTTTGTACCTGAATATGATTTCGGAAAAAGATAAGCAGGATACCAGCTAGTACTGGGAGAGCCATAGGCATAACAAGCAAATTATTCATCCTTATACCCTCTCCAATCATAAAAATTATCTAATCCTGTTGCGCGGTAAGTTCGGTACGCAACGACAAGCAAGATTGCTGTTACTGCGAAACTTATAACAATAGATGTTAAAATAAGTGCTTGTGGAAGCGCATCTACAAAAGAACCTGTTTCATCTGTTAGAACAGGGATCCTTCCGTTTTTTAAGCCACTTCCCATAGTCATAATCAGTAAATGGGCAGCATGTGAAAGAATTGCCGACCCTAATATAACTTTCTGTACATTGCTTGATAAAATAAAATACGTGGCAACTGTTACCAATACACCTGTTAGGATGGTGATTAACGTTTCCATAGATTACACATCCTCGACAATACTTAGAATAATTGTTACTACAACCCCTACAACAACAAGGGCAACTCCAGTTTCAAAAATAGTAACTGTGGTTAACTCCGTTGTTCCAAAAAATGGAAGGTCAAAATAACCGAATGCTTGTGTTAGGAAGTTCTCTCCAAAAAGGAGAGAGCCAAATCCAGTCCCAACGGAAATAAAGGCACCAAGTGCTGCAACTCTTTTGAAATCAAATGGGATCGCCTTTCTTATCGCTTCAATATCAAAAGCGATAAATAGTAATACAAAGGCCGATGCTAATACTAGACCGCCAATAAATCCTCCACCAGGTTTATGGTGGCCAGAAAGAAAGAGGTATACAGATAATGTCAAGATAATAAAGACTACAAGCTTTACAACAGCATGTAGAATAACATTATTTGTCTTCAATATGCGCATCCCCCTTTCTATCCTTTAAATTAATAATGGCATAGATTCCAATACCCGCAATTAGAAGGACGACAACTTCAAGCATCGTGTCAAAAGCACGGAAATCTCCCAGAATGGCATTTACGATATTTTTGCCTCCAGCCAGTTCATAGGAATTCTCATAGTAACTAGAGATTGAATCAAACAGTTTCCCATTTTGTACTGCTAAGGCTGTAATCGTGAAAATCGTACCTACTGCTATCGAAATAGCCATCTGCAAGCCTTTAGAACGTCTATGTTCCTTTTCTTTCTTCCAGTCCGGCAAGAAATAATAAGCAGCCAGAAATAGCACAGTAGTTACCGTTTCGACTACCGTTTGCGTTAATGCCAAATCAGGAGCCCTAAATATAACGAAGAAGATGGCCACGCCATATCCAAGGAAGCTGTTTACTAAAATAGCAGTTAATCGAGACTTTGAGAAAAGAATAGATATAGCTGCAATCATCATAGAAATGGCAATAATCCATTCAAAAGCACTAATTGGATTATTTTGCTTGATATCAATGATATAAGAACCGGAAGAAATCAGTAATCCACCTACAGCCAAGATAAAGAATAGGTAAATGTAGGTCATATAATCCTGCAGATATGCAGTCATGTATGAATTTGTAATTGCTTTAGAACGTTTCTCCGTTTGTTCCAAAATGTTGCTATAGAGTTGATTGAAAGACCATTTTTCCGGAAAAAGCTGATACACTTTTTTCCAATATGGAAGCGTCAAATATAATACAATACCAGCAACAACGACACCTATGGTCATAAATAGTTCTGTATTAAACCCATGCCATTGTGATATGTGAACTCCAAGGTCTGCCTGTCCAGCAATAGTAGGAAAGACACTAGCCATAGCAGGAGTGATTAAATGCTCACCTAATACATTTGGGAAGAAAAAGATAAGAACAACAAGAACCGCAAGAATACTTGGTGAGAACAGCATTCCATAAGGTGCTTCATGTGCAGGATGTTCTAGCTTTTCTTCCTTGTATTCTCCAAAGAAAGTTTTCACAACGAACAACAAACAATATACGAAAGTCAGTACGCTGGCAATCCAAGCAATATATGGAATTACATTTACCCATGTTTGCCAAGTTGCATCAAACTCTAAAATCCTTAACACCGAAGTGAAAAACATTTCTTTACTTAAGAATCCATTAAATGGTGGAAGTCCAGCCATGGAAAAGCTGCCTATCGTAGCAATGGTAAATGTGATTGGCATAAGTGATGCTAATCCACCAAGTCTTCTAATATCGCGCGTTCCTAATTCATGGTCGATAATCCCCACTACCATGAAGAGGGCGCCCTTAAAAGTAGAGTGATTAATTAAATGAAAGACTGCAGCAAAGGCAGCTTGCGTATAGAATACAGATTGGCTGGAAGCCCCATTCTGCAATGCAGCGGAACCAAGTCCAAACATACTCATAATCATACCGAGCTGGCTAATGGTGGAGTATGCTAATAATGCCTTTAGATCAGTTTGACGTATCGCATTGAAGGATCCCCAAAATAAGGTAATTAATCCAATGCTTGTTACTGTATAGAGCCATAGAGCCTCCCCACCGAAAACGGGAGTGAACCTGGCAACGAGGAAAATACCTGCTTTAACCATTGTTGCAGAATGCAGGTATGCACTTACTGGAGTTGGAGCTTCCATTGCACTTGGCAGCCAAATGTGGAATGGAAATTGTGCTGATTTTGTAAACGCTCCAAGCAAGATTAGAAACATGGCAGGAACAAACAATGCATGTTCACTGCTAACTGATACAGTATGTATCACTTCTCGAATACTCATTGTTCCTGTAATAGCATATAGCATTAAAAAACCGGCCAGTATGCCAAAACCACCACTAACTGTGATGAGGAGTGACTTTTGAGCCCCTTCTCTAGACCTTTTACGATGATACCAAAAGGCGATTAGAAGGAAAGAAGATACACTTGTTAATTCCCAAAAAACATACATAACCATCATATTATCCGAGAAGACAACTCCAAGCATTGCACCCATAAACAGTAAAAGGTAAGCGTAAAAATGCTTTAAATTCTCGTTAGAAGATAAATAATAGATAGAGTAGATGGTAACAAGTGCCCCAATACCAGTTATTAACAGGGCAAAGATTAAGCTTAATCCGTCTAAATACGTAGTAAAATTAATATCAAAGGAAGGAATCCATTTAATGGTATGGACAAACGTTTCCCCACTTGATACGCTAGGTATATAGCTAAGTAAATAGACAAACAATGCTGCTGGAACGAGAAACACAAACCACCCTATGTGGATGCGAAGCGTTCTTTTACGAAACAAAGGAACTAATGCAGCAGCTAAAAAGGGAATCATAATTGCAAGATTTACTGTGAACAAATAAAGTCCTCCATTTCATACTTTTATTGTCCTTACTCTAATCTTAACCAGAACCAACTTCTACCAATATACATACAATTTAATAGTGATATTAAAGGGATGAATGATATCCTCAGATTTGGTTTGAGGATGAAAATGAATTACATCATTCGATGGGATAAAATGGTGGATTGGTTGTATGAAACACCAATCATTTAAGAAAGGCAGCCCGTAATTGCATTATTTATATAGACAGTAACTATTTTAATAAGATAGAAGGGATGAAAAAAGGCAAATAATCAGTAAAAGGACTCTAAAATTTTATACAAGATAATTATACATGAATTAAAAGTCCAATGCATCTCATAAACCCATTACTTTATATATTATATTGAAATTAGTTGCAAATTATCCTATTCTATAGGAGATTGTTACTAAGCACTCATTTTTATCGCAGAAAACCCCACTATTTGAAGGTTCTCTTTATATAGAGTGAATATGGTTCACTAAATTTAGATAACATGATAAAATAATACAGCTTATAGGAAATGATTAGGCTTGATATCAAAGAGGTGAGAACGGAATGAGGAAAGTAAAAAGTCGAATGGATGAGAGTATTCTGGTTTGTGTTTACTATGGTCCAAATGGTGCTCGCCTGATTCGACGTGGTCATAAACTTGCAAAGATCATGAACTGCCCTTTGTATGTGTTAACGGTTGATGAAAAACCATTAGATGACTTTGATGCTGATAAATCTGGTTATATCGAAGAATGGAAAGAATTATGTGAAGAATTAGGGGCAGACGAGTTTATTATTCGTGATAACGAGAACCGTCCGTCCGTAAAAGCAATTAAAGAAGTAGCACATAATTTAAACATTACTCAGATTGTAATCGGTCAAAGTCCGCAAAACAGATGGGAAGAGATCACAAGAGGTTCTTTTGTTAATGTATTGCTTCGAGAAATGACATTTATAGATATTCATATTGTCTCTATTGATCGCACACTAAAGGGAGAAGATGACACGTTATATGAAAAAGGCGTGCGAGGCTTTCTGAGACAAGAAGAAGAAAAGTATCGCCTCTCCTTTACACGGTCTAAGGACAATTTATATGAAGGAATTTTCTATAAGGAAATTGGTACAGACTTTAATAATGGGATTTTTAAATTTGTCAATAAAAAAGGAAAGACATGTCAAGTCCATGTTACAGACGATGTTGTAACTGGAAAAATGAAAGAACCACCAAACGTCAATAGATAATGGAGATAACAAAAAAAGCTACCTCACTATTATGTAAGGTAGCTTTTTCATTTACTCTTTGTCAGGACTTAATTCTTGTCCCTTTACATAGCGGTATTGAGATACATCAACTGGTTTCCAATCTTCAGTTGGCTGGTGGAAGCGTAATAGATCTCCATTCAGCACTTTATCTGAGAGTTCCAGTTCATGGAGTACAAGTTCTTTCATCTCCAGCATCTCATCTGTAGGCTCTTCAATTACTTCTTTTGTTTGATTATCATAGTAAATGTCATTTATAGAGCTGTATTCTGGTGTTATAAAGTCACCATTACGGAAAGGTACGTACTCCTTATGGTCCTTTGAAAACATATCTGATCCGAATAAAATATAGTCCTTTGCATCAATGCCAAGAATGTGAAGCATGGTAGGTACAACATCAACCATTCCGCTATATTCATGATTAATTCCTTGGCCATCTACACCTGGAATTCGTATCATAAACGGTACACGCTGCAGCTCAGCATTTTTCAGTGGTGTAATTTCCTCGCCGATAATTTCAGACATTGCCTGATTATGATTATCAGAAATGCCATAGTGATCTCCGTAAATCATAATAATGGAATCCTCATATAATCCTGATTCTTTGAGGTCATTAAAGAATTGCTCTAATGATTCATCCAAATATCGAGCTGTCTGGAAATAACGGTCAACCGATTTATCTCCTGTTTCAGCTGGAGCAATTGTCGCATCTTCTTCATCGATCAAGTATGGATGGTGATGCGTTAATGTCATCATATGCGCGTAAAATGGCTGCTCCATGTTTTTTAGATAAGGCATTGATTCTTCAAAGAATGGCTTATCTTTTAATCCATAATTAATAACTTGGTCTTCGCTCATATCGTAATAATCTTCATGGTAGAACTCATCTATTCCAAAGCTCTTGTAAATTTCATCACGGTTCCAGAAGGACTTTCCATCTCCATGGAAGATAGCGCTAGTATAACCTTGGGCTTGCCCAATAATATAAGGAAAGGCCTGATAGGTATTATTCCCTTTGGTTACAAAGGCGGACCCTTGTGGCAATCCATATAAGGAATTATCCATAATTAATTCTGCATCGGCTGTTTTTCCTTGCTCAGTCTGGTGGAAGAAATTATCAAAATACGTAAAATCCATAGATTCATCATTAACCAATGAATTTAAGAATGGCGTAACTTCTTCACCATGTAACTCATAGTCAATTAAGAAGGATTGGAAGGATTCCAAATGGATTTTAATGATGTTTTTTCCAGCACCTGCACCAAACAGCTCAGGATTTGGTTCTGCATATTTAGAATTCGTATAGTTTTCTACAACAGTAATGTCGTCGCTATCGGCGAAAACTCGTTCGGTTGAAGATTTTGTACTTTGAATTGTATCGTAGACAATAAAATTATATAATCCAAGATACTTCACTAAATAATTTCTATCAAACGTACGTTCAAGAAGCTGTGGACGGTCAGATTCTGCCAATCCAAGGTTTACAGCAAATACTAGAATACCTGCAACAATAATCCCAGCTGGTTTCCATTTCTTCGTACGCTCTTGTGACCAATGGCTTTTGGTCTTATTATAAAGAAGGATAAGAATAATAAAATCAATGGTGTATAAAAGGTCATGAGGGGACATTAGGTTAATAATGCTTCCACCTAAACTGCCAAAGTTATCAGTTTGCATTAAAGTTGCTAATGTAATGAAGTCACTATTGAAACGATAGAAAACAACATTTGCATAAAGAATAAAGCTAGATAACCCATAAATGACCATCATCCAAATTCCAGCACTTTTTCCTTTAGCAAATAGTGCTATACCTAACAGGATAAGACCTGAACTTAGTGGATTTAAGAATAATAGGAATTCCTGGATTTTATTACTTACACCTAAATCAAATTCAACGACATATATTAAATACGTTTTTATCCAGAATAGAAATAGAGCGATCGCGAAGAACCCCATCTTCGTGGATATTATTTTCTTCACTTTCTTCACCTCTGTAAATTTAATGTAAATTTTTTGTATAGTACAAGGTAGTATTATAGACTATAAAAATAGGTGTAGTCAAAGTTAATATCTGGTTTCTTAATAAAAAAAATAGCTTTCTAAGAAAAAAACCCTATCAGAATAACTGATAGGGGCGTCTCTTAAACTATTCAACTATAATAAAAGCGTCGACACCTGTATTGAGTACTTCTTGTAATCGTTGTTCTGCATTTTCCCTTGTGTTAAAAGCGCCTGCTTGTACGCGATACCAGATCCGACCAGAAATAGTTGTTGTAATGACAAAGGCATCTATTCCTCTAGATTGAAGGAAAACTGCACGTTCATCAGCGTTGGTTTTGTCTGTAAAAGAACCTGCAATAACTTTATATAATGTTCCTGGTGGATTACTAGTTTGCTTCGGCTGCAAGTTAAATGCTCTTGAAATTCCATTTACATGACCTTGAGCGACATTTTGTCTCCAAGTGGATAGTTTCATCAAGGCAGCATCTTGTGAGTTATCAATAAATCCATTCTCAGTTAAGACGGCTGGCATGGTTGTTTCACGTAAAACATGGAGATTTGCCTTTTTCTTTCCTCGGTTTGTTAATTGATTCACCTTGGCGATTTCCTCATGTAAAATATCTCTGTATCTAGCTGTTTGTGTCGCATCACTTAATGCGTCATGTATAAAGTCTTCATAACCTCTCGCTGTTCCGTTAAAGGCATTGCAGTGGATAGATACATAATAATCTGCTCCCCAGTTATTTGCCTCATTTGTCCGTTGTTGCAAGTCTTTTGTGCTGTCAGTTGTTCGGCTCATCATGACGCTGACATTTTCATAGTTTGTCACTAGCAGGGAACGAATTCTAAGAGCGATATCTAAGTTGACATCTTTTTCTCTTAACCCATTTCCTAGTGCACCTGGATCTGTTCCTCCGTGTCCCGGATCTAAATAAAGTTTCATACGTATACATCCTCCTAAGTTTTTTTAGTAATAACTTGTCCTTCCGCTCTAATCACAACATTTTGATTATCTATTGCTCCATAACTCCCCACTCCTTCCTCTGTTCACTTCTATAATCGAAATGGACATTAGGTAAGGGGGCATTTAAATATGAAATCAGAATATAGATATAGAAGGAGGTTACTACTAGAGTTCTAGAATAGGAGGGAAATATAGCACTAATCGTAGAGGTGAAATACAATTTCTTCTAACACCTGTAAAATCTGGATAATTGGAACGTTAGTTTGACTTGCTGGACATCCCAACATACAATTCTTAATGTGTACTACTTCTCACAGAAGATACCCTGAAATGGACAGGCCATAGAATCTTTATTTCCTCGATCAGTCCATTATTAGGAATGGAAGATGCTGTATAAGTAGATGATTATATAAAAGTAACTAAAGATAAATATAAACTGCTATAATTAGTGACTATAAGAAGCCTTGTTATAAAGAGAGTAACCATTCCTAAAAGGAAGGGATACTTATTAATATTAGATGTATATCAGAGGTGTAAACATGGAATTCAATATTGGTCCTAGAATGGTAAAAACAGGACTTGCAGCTGCTGTAACATTAATTATTACTGGCATGCTGAATCTAGAACTTGAAATTGTTGCAGCAATTGCGTCTGTTCTGGCAATGCAACCGTCTATTATGCGCTCTTTTGAGTACATTAAAGAAGTCGTGATTTCAAATTTAATTGGCCTTGTTTTTTCTATTTTGGGGACTTTTTTACTTGGAAACCACCCATTATCTGTAGGGGCGGTAGTCATCATTTCCATAGCGATTAACATAAAGCTGGGATTAACTAAGACAGTTAGTTTAACAGTATTAACTATCATTACTCTTATGCTTTCCAGCGATGCCGGCCTTGATTTAGTGTATATTTACGAACGGCTCTCTCTAGTTGCTATCGGTGTCCTTTCAGCGTTTCTAGTAAATATTGCGGTGTTTCCCCCAAATCATCAAAAGATACTTTATGGCATGATTAAAGAGGCGGAGGAAAAGATTAACTTCCTTATGCGCGTTTTACCTAGTAAAGCCATGAGTGTACCAAAGATAAAGGAAGAAGACAGGGAAATTGAAAAGCTTATCACAAAATCAAAAGATTACTATGAAATTATCTCAGATGAACGCACAAGATTATTTATTCGAAATAAGCTTAACTTTTTAAGAAATATTATAATATACAAGCATATGATTCGAGTTATACAGAAGCAATATACGTTGGTTATCCAATTAGAAAAAAATATAGAAGCTATTGAAAAGATATCAAGTGACCATCCTTACTTAATCAAGGAATTGGTTGCGGAAATAAACAGTTACAGTGAAAATGTGTTTTTAATGTATGAAGACAAGATTATACTGGATACCGATTTGCAAAAGGAAGCAAAAACAGCGATGCGTCTCACCATTAATAATTTAATTGACGAGCTTCAAGGATCTGACTTTACAAGATGGAGTTATGTCTTTCCTGTTGCAAACGGCATTATTGAATTGTTCAATGAACTGGAAAAGTTAGAGAAGCTAGTGAGGTTTAAGCAGTTAAAAGATACAAAACGTTAAAACAGCTGATTTTGAAAATCAGCTGTTTTTTTGTATAAAAAGGGAGCCTTTTCAAATGCTATTATAGGAACATTTTGTATTAGGAGGATTTGAAATGACAAACAAGGAACAGAAAAACAATCAATTTAAGGAAAATAAAAACAATGGAGAAACTAGAAATGGGAGAAAGAGTCCATTTAAGAATAGTAATCCACATGGCGGAGAGACTCCGAATGAATATTTAGATAAGTAAAAAGCTGGCTAACGATGGAGAAAGTCATTAGAAGAAGAGAAGAGACTTGGGCAAAAGTGTTTTGACAAAAGGAAAACATGAACTTTGGCTAGCGGAGTATACCGCTACGGAAATATTGAGCATTGTTCACCTTTTGATTCACACTTGTCCCAGATCTTCTTTTTTTGTCTTTCTCAATGGATATATCTTTTCCATTTAAGCTCTGGCTTCATATTAGAATAGTAAGTAACCAAGGTGTCATCACACTAACCGCCATGGCACTAATGATCATTGCTATGGAACTAATAGACCCTTCTAAATCACTGCTTTCAAGTGCGGTAGCTGTACCAATCGCATGTGAGCTGCTTCCTAATGCAATTCCTTTACTTAAATGATGATGAATGCCTATGAATGTAAACACATACTTGCTAAGAACTCCTCCACTAATTCCTGCAATCATGACAAAAACAGCAGCGAGTGGCACAATTCCTCCGAGAGACTCTGTGATAGCCATCGAAACTGGGGTGGTTACTGATTTGGAACTAATGGTGTAGATAATCTCAGCATCAAAGCCAAAGCCTTTTGTTAACAAAACACCTGTCACCACTCCGAATAAGGATCCAACCAGCGTACCACTAAGGATGGGTATTAACAGATTCTTTAAAACCATCCTTTCCTTGTAAAGTGGATAGGCTAATGCCACGACAGCTGGTCCTAATAGTTCACTAATCCAATTTCCCCCTGACATATAGGTATCATAGGGAACGTTAGTAAGCAGTAATATTAAAATAATCAAGCATGTAGCTATTAATATTGGCAATGTAAATGGATAATTATAGCGTTTATGAATTTTAATAGAGAATATGTATATAAGGATAGTTCCAATGATCGCAGGAACTGCAATAATGATGTTATTCATGCTGTTTAGCTTCCTTTCTTGTTGCGAGCCATTGACTGATTAGTCCCGAACTAATCATCACTATTATGGTGCTTATAATGGTTATGAGTACCAATATAATACCTCTCCCTTTAAAGAGATCGAAATAGTTCATAATTCCTACGGTGACAGGTATGAAAAAAAGAGTAAGGTGTTTATTCATCATCGCTGCTCCCGCCTCAATCCATTTAACCTTGATAACATTCGTTGCCAAAAGCAGAAATAGCAGTATCATACCAATGACACTACCAGGTATTAATAAGTTAAAAATAAATTGTATCCAATTTCCTATTTGATAAAATGCATAAAGGATGATGATGTGGATAAAAATGAGGAAGATTTTTAACAAGTTTTGCCACTCCAATATTGATTAATATCTCATTATTATACTAGAACAAGTATTATATTCATAGGTGTTAAATTCCCTACTAAGTGACATGAAACCCTATAATTTCAACGTTTTTCGAGGGTATGCGTCAAGATTCCTGAGCCTTTTTATTTACAAATTTACAAAACCTTTACATTTACAACATACAATTTTAATAATTATTGTCTATACTATGTATTGTGAGCGAGAGAAAAGTTCGTTCAAAAATTTATCTTGAAAATTGGGGAGGACAATTACTAATGAATATCAAAAAGTTGCTTATGCTTCTTTTCGTAGCAGCTCTTGCAGTAATGCTAGTAGCTTGTGGCAGTGGAGCAGATGAAGAGAACACTGATGAAACAGAAGGTACTGAAGATACTTCTGGAGAAGAAGCTGGAGAAGAAAATGCAGAGGCTTCTGAAGAATTAGAAGGTAGTGTAGTAATTGACGGATCTGGTACAGTTTATCCATTAATGTCTAGATTAGCTGAAGAATATATGATTAACGAACAACCAAACGTATCTGTAGAAGTTAGCCGTGCAGGTACAAGTGCTGGATTTGAAAAATTCCTAGCAGAAAATGGAACTGATTTTAACGATGCTTCTCGTGTAATCAAAGAAGAAGAGCAAGCAAAAGCTGACGAACTTGGAATCGAAGTAATGGAAATTAAAGTAGCTTTAGATGGTTTAACAATTGTTACTAACCCAGAAAATGACTTTGCTAAGGAACTTACTGCAGAAGAAGTTCAAGATATTTTCTTAGGTAATGTTACAAAATGGTCTGAAATCAATCCTGATTGGCCAGATGAAAAAATCCAAACTTATGGTCCAAACGAAAACCATGGTACTTATGAATTCTTCTATGAAGAAATCCTAGAAGAGCAAGATCTAGTAGGTGATATCGATCTTCAACAAGAATACTCAACTCTTGTAACTTTAATCTCTGAAGATAAAAATGCAATTGGTTTCTTCGGATTTGGTTACTATGATGCTAACCAAGACAAAGTACAAGCTGTAGGAATTGACTTTGGCGAAGGTGCTGTAGTTCCTTCTCTTGATACAATTGGAGAAGAAGGTCCATATGCTGACTACACTCGTCCAGTATTTACTTACTTGAATGTAAACAATGCTAAAGAAAAAGCTCAAGTTAAAAACTATGCTGAGTACGTAGCTGAAAGTGCAAATGAATTCGCTGGAGAAACTGGATTCGCTCCAATTCCTGAAGAAGAAGCTCAAGCACAATTAGAAGAAATTCAAGCAATTCAATAATAATAATTTAAGCCAATTTAAATAAGACTTCAATAAGATGGGGGCCCAGTATGCTCTCATCTTATTGTGAGTTTAAAAGGAGTGCTCCAAGAAATGGCAAACAGCGATTCAAACAATAACACTGCTGTTAATGTCAGTGAAATGATTGCACAAAATAAGAAAAAGAAAAATCTATCTAATTTCACTGAGAAATCTGTCCCAGTTATTCTTTTTCTTCTTGCATCCATTACCGTTCTGACTACAATAGGAATTTTATATACATTAATAACGGAGGCTATTCATTTCTTTATGGAAGTTCCGATTTGGGATTTCTTTACTGGAACAGAACTAAGACCTCTTAGTCAAAATCCAGAATTTGGTTTATTACCATTACTAAATGGTACTATTATTTCATCGGTTATTGCGATGCTTGTTGCAGGACCGATTGGTTTGATGTCTGCAATTTATTTAAGTGAATATGCATCAGACAGAGTTCGAAGAGTATTAAAACCATTACTAGAAGTGTTGGCGGGTATTCCAACAATCGTTTATGGTTTCTTTGCGTTTACTTTTGTAACACCAATAATTCGTGCAATTTGGCCTCAAGTGGAGGCTACTAATATTTTAAGTCCTGGACTTGTAATGGGAGTTATGATTATCCCAATGATTGCATCTCTATCAGAGGATGCGATGACTTCAGTTCCTAATGCGATGCGTGAAGGATCGCTGGCTATGGGAGCAACAAAGTTAGAAACAACCTTTAAAGTGGTAATTCCTGCTGCGTTTTCAGGAATCATTGCTTCATTTGTACTTGGAATATCTCGCGCAATTGGAGAAACAATGATTGTTACAATTGCAAGTGGAAGCTCCAAGAACTTTACCTTTGACATTACCGAATCTATGCAGACAATGACTGCATACATTGTTGAGGTTTCTGGTGGGGAAGCTGCTGCTGGAACAACGATATATTACAGCTTATATGCCGTGGCATTAACATTGTTTGTATTTACATTAATAATGAATTTACTTGCAAGATATGTCTCTCGTAAATTTAGGGAGGAATATTAATGGATAAGTTAGAATCAATTAAGTCAAGTAGCAAAATGAACGCTCGTATACGTAAAAATTCAATTTGGAAATCGATATTCTTCCTCTCTACTCTTGTAGGTTTAGTTGTACTCGCAATTTTAATCGTAAGAGTATTAGGACAAGGCCTAGCATGGTTAGACTGGGATTTTCTAACTGGGAGACTCTCTACTAGTGCAGAACGTGCGGGTATAATGGGTGCAATCCTTGGTACTGTCTGGGTTATGATTGTTGTAATTCCGGTAACACTAATTGTAGGTGTAGGGACAGCTATATACTTAGAGTTATACGCTAAGAAGGGTAAATTCCAATCCTTTATTGCAACAAACATTTCTAACCTAGCTGGGGTACCATCAATTGTGTATGGTTTATTAGGTCTAACCGTGTTTTCACGCTTGATGGGATTAGGAAATGCAGTTCTGGCTGGTGGGTTAACATTAGCATTGCTTGTACTACCTATTTTGATTGTTTCCGCTCAGGAAGCGCTGCGCGCAGTGCCTGGTTACTTGTCTGAAGCTTCTTTAGCAATGGGTGCTACTAAATGGCAGACAATAAGAAGAGTTGTTTTACCTGCTGCGATCCCTAGTATATTAACGGGTTCCATATTAGCATTGTCACGTGCCATTGGAGAAACAGCCCCTCTAACCGTGTTAGGAATTCCAGCATTATTAATTCCTTTCCCAAATGGTCTGTTTGATACATTTACTGCATTGCCAATGCAGATCTACTATTGGACACTTGATTCATCATTAGTTGCAGAGTATGCGAACTTAGCCGCAGCTACAATTATTGTACTGTTGTTACTACTGTTCATATTAAATTCAGTAGCAATCTTTATCCGGAATAAATTCCAACAAAGGTATTAATCTCCTGATATAATAAAACAAATAGGTACAAGGCGAATTTTAAGGAGTGGAAAAATGAGTCTCTCATCTGAAAATAAAATGAATGTTAAACTGAACAATAAAGATATGGCGGTGAATAATATTAATTCAGAACATCGTGTAGTTTATGATACTAAAGACTTAAACTTGTGGTATTCCGATACTCATGCATTAAAAGACATCAACTTAGAAATAAATGAAAAAGAAGTAACTGCCATTATCGGCCCCTCTGGTTGCGGAAAGTCAACTTATATTAAAACGTTAAATCGGATGGTTGAGCTTGTTCCTGGTGTTCGTACAACTGGTACCATTACGTACAAAAATAAGAATATCTTAGATAAGTCATTTAAGGTGGAAGATCTTAGAACACAAGTAGGAATGGTATTCCAAAAGGCCAATCCATTTCCAAAAAGCATTTATGAAAACATTGCTTATGGTCCAAAAATCCATGGTATCCGCAATAAGAAAGTACTTGATGAGATCGTGGAAAAAAGTTTGCGTGGAGCGTATATTTGGGATGAATTAAAAGATCGCTTAAACGAGAATGCTTATGGTCTTTCTGGTGGGCAGCAGCAACGTCTTTGTATCGCTCGCTGTTTAGCAATCCAACCAGATGTTATCTTAATGGATGAACCGACTTCTGCCCTTGATCCTAAATCAACTCTTAAGATTGAAGAGCTCGTTCAAGAATTGAAGAAGGAATTCTCTATTATTATCGTGACACACAATATGCAGCAAGCTGCTCGTATTTCCGATAAAACGGCTTTCTTCTTGAATGGAGAAGTTGTGGAATTTGATGATACAAATACCATCTTTACAAATCCTAATGATAGTCGTACGGAAGACTACATTTCAGGACGTTTTGGATAAATAATTAAAAAGGCTAATCTATTAGGGGAGATCCCCCTAATAGATTAGCCTTTTTCAATTTATAAATAGTGCTTAATGAAATCGATTGGATTGGATTTTGGCTTTCTTCATAGAAGTATAGAACATTGGATGAGACCTTTTAAGTCTAATTTTCACTTTGAACTTACTACGGTTTTTACGGAACACAAAGTATCTCATGAAGAAAAAGCTTGCACCTGAAGAGATAATCATTGCAGCTCCTTTGGCAATGTTTTGTTCAGCAATAGCTGGTATTGGTGAGATGCCCAATAAGAAAGATCCTCCCACAAATACGATATTGCTTATCACTAGACTAGCAAGGGCTTGCAATACAAAAAAGAAAACTTCCTGCTTTTGTTTAGAGGACGTATTTTTAAACGTCCAGCTTGAATTCCAGAGATAGCTGTTAGCTACTGCAAGTGTATAAGAGATAGTATTAAACAAGAGTAAATATAGGCTGTTTTCGGTTGGCCAGAATAATAACATTAAATTAAGGGAACCAATGTCAATAAGTGCATTTAAGCCTCCAATAAGGCTAAATTGCAATGCTTGAATAATAATTTCTCTGTTTTTAGAAAGTGGTGACATAGTTAACACCTAATTCGATAAGATTTGGAATGATTTATACAACGTTAGGAAATTATTAATTATCTCCTAATTATAAGATAATGACCGACTTAGAGTTTTTTCTTTTTTTAAAAGGGAATAAAGTAAAGGTGGGATTAACGGTTTAAATATTTTCATTAATGATAATTCAACTTGATCTCACTTTATTTTAGCATAGAACATTTATAATACCAAGCTACTAAAAGTTACCCTAATACAAATAATTTATGCTATTTAGGGTAATAATACACACAAACTAACTTGTAAAATGACAGGAAATTATGGGCGTGATATACTATTTGTAGAATATAACCATTGACAAATAGTCAAAGGGGAGTAGCGTTGGAGTTGGAACCAATTCCAAAATAAAGTCGTCACTACATGGTTTCTATAACCATCGGCTTTATTGGCAGCTAGTTTGCTAAGCGAGACCTTTGCCCATTGGGGCAGAGGTCTCGCTTTTTGCTTTAATAACTGAATATCCACAAGCGCCAGTCAGAATTAATTTCAAAAGAGAATGAAGTCTGGAAGGAGAGGGATTATGGAATTTTACCGTAAGGATGCAGAAGATGTATTAAAAACAATCGAATCCACAGAGAACGGGTTGACGAAAGAGGAAGTAAATAAAAGACTAGAGGAATATAGATATAATGAAATTAAGGATAAAGAAAAGGTCCCAACATGGAAGCTTTTTCTAGAAACATTTAAAGATCCAATGGTTATTGTCTTATTAATTGCTGCGGGTGTTCAGTTATTACTAGGAGAAATTGTAGAATCCATTATTATTTTTATTGTTCTTTTATTAAATTCCATTATAAGTGTTGTCCAAACAAAAAAAGCAGAAAGCTCATTGGATGCTTTACGAGATATGTCTGCACCTGAAGCAAAGGTCATACGTAATGGGGACAAGCAAACGATCCCCGCTCGAGAATTAGTCCCGGGTGATATCGTTTTGCTAGAAGCGGGTGATTATGTACCTGCAGATGGTCGAATATTAGAAAGTGGTTCTTTGAAAGTAAATGAAGGTATGCTTACAGGGGAATCCGAAGCAGTAGAAAAATCTACTGATAAGATTTCAGAGGAGTCGGCATTAGGAGACCGATTCAATATGGTCTTTAGCAGCTCTCTTGTTGTGTATGGCCGCGGTACATTTGTCGTTACAGGTACAGCGGAGAGTACGGAAATCGGGAAGATTGCCAACTTAATTTCTACCGCTGAAGAGAAACAAACTCCTCTGCAACGAAAACTTGACGCGTTTAGTAAGAAGCTAGGTATAGTGATCTTACTACTATGTATTTTAATATTTGCCATTCAAGCGGGGCGTATTTGGTTTGGAGATGCTAATGTTGACACAGGTACAGCGATCTTAGAAGCACTGATGTTCTCTGTAGCAGTAGCAGTAGCGGCAATTCCAGAGGCTTTGTCTTCTATCGTTACGATAGTTCTATCAGTAGGTACCAATAAAATGGCGAGACAGAATGCCATTATTCGTAAGCTCCCTGCCGTAGAAACGCTTGGTTCGGCAAGTGTTATATGTACTGATAAAACAGGTACATTAACGCAAAACAAAATGACAGTAACCGATCAATTTATCCCTGGTGATCAAAGTGGCGATTTACCTGATAACCCAGAGGATTGGAAGGAAGCACAAAAGCTTTTAGTAAATATAGCTGTTCTGTGTAATGATTCTTACATTAATAATGAGGGGAAAGAGGTTGGGGATCCTACTGAGGTTGCATTAATCAACTATGCCAACAATAACAATAAAGATTATAACGAAATCCGAAATACCTATAAGCGAGAAGCGGAATTACCATTCGATTCTGATCGAAAGCTGATGTCAACTGTTCATACAATGAATGGGGAACGATTAATGCTGACAAAAGGCGGGCCTGACGTCATGTTCAACCGTGCAAGTTATGTTTATTGGGATGGCAAGGAAGAAGAGATGTCAGATGAGCTTCTTCAATTATTTGAACAGGCGAATGAAGATTTCTCCAATCAAGCATTGCGGGTACTTGCGTATGGATATAAACGACTGCCTGAAGGGAAAGACCAAGTAAGTGAAGAGGATGAGCATGACCTTGTACTAGTTGGTCTAACGGCTATGATTGACCCTCCACGTGAAGAGGTTTATGCCTCGATTGAGGAAGCCAAGAAGGCTGGCGTTCGGACGATTATGATTACAGGTGATCATAAAACAACCGCACAAGCGATTGGCCGCGATATTGGTCTAATGGGAGAAGACGATATTGCCTTAACAGGGAAAGAATTAGATGCTTTAACAGATGAAGAGCTTGATAAGAAATTAGAGAAAATCTCCGTATATGCGCGTGTTTCACCGGAAAATAAGATACGTATTGTTCGCGCTTGGCAACGTAAAGGCAAGGTTTCAGCGATGACCGGAGATGGTGTCAATGATGCGCCAGCTTTGAAGCAAGCAGATATTGGAGTAGCGATGGGCAGTGGAACAGATGTCGCTAAGGATTCTTCTGCAATGATTTTAACCGATGATAACTTTGTATCCATCGTGAATGCAGTTGGAGTTGGCCGAACCGTATATGACAATATTAAAAAAGCAATCAGTTATTTATTTGCTGGTAACCTAGGTGCAATTATTGCTATTCTTTATGCGGTCATCTTTGCTTTGCCAAATCCATTTACAGCAATACAGTTACTGTTTATTAACCTTGTAAATGATTCTCTTCCAGCCATTGCTTTAGGAATGGAAAAACGGGAGCCTGATGTAATGAACAGAAAACCACGTAAGGTGGATGAAGGGCTATTTGCAGGTGGAACCATGTCAGCGATCATTACACGTGGTGTGTTAATTGGTATTGCTGTAATCATTTCCATGTATATTGGCTTTAGTCAGTCTGCAGAAATGGGAGTTGCAATGGCATTTACAACGCTTATTCTATCTAGAACATTACAAACCTTTGCAGCGCGTTCCAATACACAAACAGCCTTTGGTGCAGGCTTCTTTGAAAATAAATATGTAATTGGCGCAGTGCTGTTTGGTTTTCTGTTATATGGATTGACGGTGCTTCCGTTTGCAAGAGATATATTTAACATCCCGCCAGAGTTTGGCTGGAATGAATGGCTGATTGCAACTGCACTTGCATTTGCAGCGGTTATCTTAATGGAAGTCATTAAGCTTATACGTGTTAAGATTGCAAAATAAGTTATTAAATGCTTAACCCTGTCTTGAAATGAAGACAGGGTTAAGTTGCGTTAATTTTGAAAGCAAATATTTTGAAAAATATATTAACATTTGAAACAATAACACTAACTCCAAAAAAGAAAGGATAGATAGACGTGAATGTATTTTTAATTGGCGCAAATGGTCAGGTTGGAAAGCATATCGTACGTATCCTAAAAGAGAGTAAAGAGCACACGTTAAAAGCAATGGTCCGTTCAGAGGAACAAGCAGCTTCACTAAAAGAAGACGGGGTTACTGCAGTAGTTGCAAACCTAGAGGGAAGTGTGGATGAGTTAGCCACTGCAATGGAAGGCAGTGATGCTGTTGTTTTCTCTGCAGGTTCAGGCGGAAAGACAGGCCCAGACAAGACCCTGCTAGTTGATTTAGATGGAGCGGTTAAATCAATGGAGGCTGCACAAAAGGCTGGTATCGAGCGTTATGTAATGGTAAGTGCACATCAAGCGCATAACCGGGATAGCTGGAAGGATAGCCCAATTAAGCCTTACATGGTAGCTAAGCATTACGCAGATAAAATACTCGTTGAAAGTGGTTTGAATTATACGATTGTGCGTCCAGGTGGACTGGAGAATGATCCTGGCACAGGTAAAGTTAAAGCCTCCGAGAATCTAGAAAGAGGCAATATTCCCCGTGAAGATGTCGCAAGAACGGTAGTTACCTCATTAGCGGAAGAGAACGCGTATCGTCGCTCATTCGACTTAATAGCTGGTGAGCTTGAAATAGCAGATGCATTAAAACAAATATAATGAGAAGGTGGATGCAAAAGGAGGCATCCACCTTTTTGATTTAACTTTTTGAAAAGGTGTGAACAAGATAAAACAAGGATGGATCAACTAGGGATTGAAAATAAAAATAGCAGATGGATTTCATCGAATGAAGAATTGTTGCTGGTAGAACAAAAACCAAGGGAAAAGTCCTTCATAAAGGTGATGAAGGACAAAACAAGGCAGAAAACTAAAGGAAAAGTCCTTCATAAAGGTGATGAAGGACAAAGCAAGGCAGAAAACCAAAGGAAAAGTCCTTCATAAAGGTGATGAAGGCCAAAACGAAGCAAAAATCCAAAGGAAAAGTCCTTCATAGAGGCGATGAAGGACAAAACAAGGCAGAAACCCAAAGGAAAAGTCCTTCATAAAGGTGATGAAGGACAAAACAAGGCAGAAAACCAAAGGAAAAGTCCTTCATAAAGGTGATGAAGGCCAAAACGAAGCAAAAATCCAAAGGAAAAGTCCTTCATAGAGGCGATGAAGGACAAAACAAGGCAGAAACCCAAAGGAAAAGTCCTTCATAAAGGCGATGAAGGACAAAACAAGGCAAATAACCAAAAGAAAAGTTTTTCATAAAGGTGATGAAAGGCAGAACTAAGCAAAAACCCTCTTCATATTTATATTATGTGGTTTTCATGTAGATGGTGGAGCATGAATCCGCTAGCCATTCAGGTTTTCTAAGTAAAGAATAAAGAACTTATTAATAAAAGTATAAAAAACCACTTGCATTATTATACAATATGATGCATAATAATTCATTAATAGCACATATACGGAGAGGGGATATTTATCGTGAAGGAGAAAATTGTATTAGCTTATTCTGGAGGACTTGATACTTCTGTAGCAATTAAATGGTTACAGGATAAATATAATTACGATGTTATTGCTGTGGCACTTGATGTGGGTGAAGGTAAGGACCTTGAATTTGTGAAAAAGAAAGCGATAGATGTAGGTGCGATTAAATCGTATGTAGTGGATGCGAAAAACTTATTTGCAGAGGATTATGTTCTACCAGCTTTAAAGGCGAATCTGCTATATGAAGGGAAATACCCGTTAATTTCTGCACTCTCTCGTCCCTTAATCGCGAAAATTCTTGTGGATATTGCGGAAAAAGAAGGTGCGGTTGCTGTAGCACATGGTTGTACAGGAAAAGGAAATGACCAGGTACGTTTCGATGTTTCCTTTACTGCTTTGAATCCTAAACTTGAAATTGTAGCCCCTGTTCGTGAGTGGGCAATGTCTCGAGAAGAAGAGATTGCTTATGCACAGGAGAATGGAATTCCAATTCCAATAGATTTAGATAATCCATTTAGTATTGATCAAAACCTTTGGGGACGCAGTAATGAATGTGGAGTTCTAGAGGATCCTTGGGTAGAGGCGCCAAAGGAAGCCTATGAATTAACAGTAGATCCGATAGATGCGCCAAACGAACCGCAAACAATTCAAATTACATTTGATCAAGGGAAACCAGTTTCTATTGATGGCAAAGCATTACCATTAGACGAACTTATTCTGGAACTCAATCAAATAGCTGGTAAACATGGTGTTGGTCGTATTGACCATGTGGAAAATCGTTTAGTTGGAATCAAATCACGTGAAATTTACGAAGCACCAGCTGGATTAACATTAATTGCTGCACACCAAGAACTAGAAGCATTAACTTTGCCTAGAGAAGTTGCGGAATTCAAACCAATTGTAGAGCAAAAATTCGCACAGGCTGTCTATTATGGACAATGGTACTCACCATTAACAGAAGCATTACAAGCTTTTATTGAAAAAACACAGGAATTCGTATCCGGAACAGTTAAAGTGAAGCTGTATAAAGGGCATGCCCAAGTGGTCGGCCGTGAATCTGCTCATTCTCTATATGATTTTGATTTAGCAACATACAATAAAGATGATGCATTTGACCATGAGGCAGCGCTTGGCTTTATCAAGCTATGGGGCTTACCGACAAAAGTGCATGCAGCAGTCAACCATGCTTTTTCTAAAGATAAATCAATGGATAAAGTAAAAATAGATGTAAAAGAGGCTGTGAAACCGTGAAATTATGGGGCGGACGTTTTACAAAACCTACCAACGAATTAGTAGATGAATATACTGCGTCTATCTTTTTTGATAAAAAACTAGCAAAATATGATATTCAAGGCAGTCTTGCCCATGTAGCGATGCTCAAAGAATGTGAGATTATTCCCGCAGAGGATGCAGATTTAATTGCAGAAGGCTTAAAAAAGGTAGCAGCAAAAATAGAAAGTGGAGTCGCCGAGCTCTCTGCTGAAAATGAAGATATTCATATGAATGTAGAAAAGCTGCTTATCGAGGAAATAGGCCCTGTTGGAGGGAAGCTTCATACTGGGCGAAGCAGGAATGACCAGGTAGCACTTGATATGCGTCTGTATTTAAGGGAGGCATTAGTTGATTTAATGGATCTCCTTGTCAAGCTGCAGGAATCCTTGACCAATCAAGCAAAGCAAAATCTAGATACGGTTATGCCCGGCTATACGCACCTGCAGCGCGCACAGCCAGTGCTATTTGGACACCATATGATGGCATATGCTTTCATGTTCCAACGTGATATCGAGAGATTGATCGATAGTTATAAGCGAGTGAATAAATCTCCACTTGGTGCAGGAGCGCTAGCTGGTACTACTTTTCCAATTGATCGGATGTATGTTGCGGAAAGATTAGGTTTCGATGGCATTTGTGAGAATAGCTTAGATGCAGTAAGTGACAGGGACTTTGTGGTAGAATTTCTAGCGAATGCCTCCCTTGTTTCAACCCATCTGTCACGACTATGTGAGGAAATTGTACAGTGGTCCAGTGCTGAATTCAATTTCATTGAATTAGATGACGCTTTTTCAACTGGCTCAAGCATGATGCCACAAAAGAAGAACCCGGATGTTGCGGAGCTTGTTCGCGGGAAAACAGGTCGAGTATACGGGCATTTAATAGGAATGTTAACAACATTAAAAGGACTACCGCTTGCATATAATAAAGATATGCAGGAAGACAAAGAAGGTATGTTTGATACCGTTGAAACGCTGAAGGGGGCATTAGCACTATTTGCTCCAATGATGGAAACAATGGAAGTTAAAAAGGAAAGTATGTACAATGCGGTACGCCAGGATTTCTCAAATGCTACTGATCTAGCAGATTATCTGGTAGAGAAGGGAATGCCATTTAGAGAGTCCCACGCTGTGGTTGGTCAAGCAGTATTATACTGCATTAACCATAACAAATATCTGCTGGATATGTCTTTAGAAGAATTCCAGACTTTCTCTAACTTGGTGGAAGAAGATATCTTCGCCAAGCTAACACCAGAAACTGTTGTGAACGCTCGAAATGTTGCCGGAGGAACAGCTAAAAATCGTGTGGAGGAACAAATAGATACGATTACAAATTTATTGAATGATAGTAAGTTGTGGATCACAAATCAGGTACAAATCCTAAATAATATATCTTGACGTGAAAAAGCTCTTGGAAGTCCAAGAGCTTTATTTTTTCTTTTATAATTAGGAGATGTCTTTATGGGGTATTTCGATTCAATGAACTGGAAGGAATTCATTCCATTAAAAAGAGAATTAATTTTATTCATCTGCTAGCAAAAAACGCGGAAAGTAACACATAATCAACGTTGTGTCTTATGTATTGTATAGTCATCCGCTTAACAAACAATGAAGGTAATTAAATCAAATAAAAGTAATCTAAACAATGAATCTTATTAAAAGAACCAAAACATTGCCACTACTAGACAGATGCTTAACTTTTTAAGAAAGTCCATGGGTTAGATACCTCCATCTTTTAATATTAGGAAGAAGTTCTAACTCTAGCATAATAAAGAATATTGAATTTAGTATAAAAGCAGTGTAAAGATTAAGTAAAAAAGGAATCAGATTGATTCTGACTCCTTTTTTCACGTTCTATATTAATGACGTTTACTTAACCAAAGCACACCAGATTTTGCTAGTCTAGGAAGGAATCCGATCATTGGAAGCTGCATCATGTTACCAAATCCATCTGTCTTTCCTAGTGACCCTAATGTACCTTTTAGCTTGATTGCTTTTGGTTTCTTTGGTTTCTTATTATGAAGGTGGGCGAGGAGAATATCAGCAATATGCTCTCCTTGCTGTCCAGCTAATTGGCCGCTTGGAGAGAATTCAGATGCAACACAGTCTCCCAAGACATAAATGTTTGGTTGCTCTGGAACTTGATAATATTCATTTGTTATAATCTTTTGATGTCGATCCTTATTAAACGGAAGCTCTCTTACTAGGTAATTCGGTCTTACACCAGCAGTCCAGATGGTCACATCGTTTAAATAACAAACACCATTATTACATACTCCATCTTTTTCAACATATTCTACATTCGAATGATGAATCACATCAACATTATTGGCAACAAACCAATTCTCAACGTATTGCTGGATCTTTGAATCAAATGCTTTCAATACAGTTGGACCACGGTCCAGTAAACGAATATTCAAATCCGGACGTGATTCTCTTATTTCAGAAGCGACTTCTATCCCGCTTAATCCTGCTCCTATAATCGATACTTTCCCGTAAGCCTTTAAATTCCCCACCGCTACTCCTGTATTACGAGCTTTTTCAAAGGTTTGAACGCTTTGTGTAAACTCTTCCGCACCAGGAACACCATGGTAATTATCTTCACAGCCTAGTCCAATTACTAAGTAATCAAATGGCAAAGCATCCTTTGGATCGTCAGCAAAGATAATTTGCTGGTTTTCGGTGTCAATTTTTTGGATTTCACGAAATACATACTCTACGCGTTTATCATCAGGAAATTCTACACGGACATCTGTTTCTGCAGACGTTCCTGCTGCAATGGTATAAAACTCTGTTTTTAATGAACGAAATGGATTTCGATCCACTAAGGTTATATTTAAATCTTCGGGTAATTGATGGTTTAATAGACCGTTTAAAACTTTAATTCCACCATAGCCTCCCCCTAAGATGACTAATCTTCTCATGTAAAGCCCCCCCTTTATCCGTAGTCGTAACGTTTTGCTCCACATATTAGATTAGCAGAGTTTTGCTTGCGTGTCACGACGAAATATGTCGATTCCAGGTTTCTATCTGGTACAATGGTGGATAAGATTTAAAGCTTTTAATTTAGGGAATAAACGTCAGTGAGGTGAGCCAGTGTGCAAATATTAAATGTAATTGGAGAGCTTTTTTCTGATGAAATTTCTATAGCAGTAGCAAACAAGGAAGAGTATATCTATTATCGACCAAGCAAACGAATTGATCTTAAAATTGAACCAGGGGACCCGATTAAAGAGAAAACCTTAGCCTATAAAGCTATCACAACAGGAAAAAAGGTATCGGAATTTATTCACCGTGATGTACTAGGAGTTCCATATCACGGAATGGCTGTTCCTTATCATAAGGGGAATGAGCTAGAAGGTTGTGTATTAGCTATTTACCCTGCCTATACAGATGGGAAATCAGTCGTCACAATAAAAACAAATGATGGTTGGAAGCCATTTCCTTTTCAGGACGTACAGTACATAGAAGCAAAAGAAAGAAAAACACATGTTTTTACGGATGGATATGAGGGAGCCCATTCCAACTCTTTACAGGATTTCGAGTTTATTCTCCCCATTGACCAGTTCATTCGTTGCCATCGCTCCTTTATTGTAAATGTAAATCACATTCATCATATTTATCCAGACACTCATTCTACTTTCCTCCTTGAAATGGATAATGGAGCTAAAATACCTGTAAGTCAATCTTATTCCAGTTATTTTCGTAAACTACTTGGATTCTGATGTTCTGTTTAAATCATTTAGTTTTAGCTTTTAATCAAAAATATCGTTTTTTAATCCTAATTATCCGATAATTCTTTATAATGGGTTAAAATGAAAGTAATCTATATAAAAAAGAGGGATAATAATGGAAGAACAATTTGAACTTATTAAGAACCCTCAACTAAGAGAAAGAGTAGTTTCTGCACATGAGGCTGCATCGTGGATTGAAGATGGCATGACGCTTGGATTAAGTGGCTTTACTCGTGCGGGTGATGCAAAAGCAGTTCCAACTGCGCTTGTGAAACGAGCGGAAGATGGTGAACCATTTAAGGTAAACGTATACACTGGTGCGTCACTAGGGTCAAACATTGATAAAATGTTTGCAGAGGCTGGAATAGTAAATAAAAGATTGCCATTTCAAGCGGAGCCAGCAATGAGAAAAACTATTAACTCTGGAGACCACTTCTTTGTAGATCAGCATCTATCTCATACATCTGAATTGTTGAGGGCAAGTGTAATTGATTCTATTGATTATGCAATTTTGGAAGCGATTTCTATTACAGAAGACGGGATGTTAATTCCAAGTACTTCTATTGGTAACTCTCTGGCATTTGCAGAGTTTGCGGATCATATCATTATTGAATTAAATACAGCTCAACCAAAGGAGTTAGAGGGACTGCACGACCTATATAGTCCTGGAAAACAAGGAGAGCGTCAGCCGATTCCATTAACTAAACCAGATGAGCGAATTGGAACAATCGGTATTCCGCTAGATTTAAATAAAGTCAAGGGGATTGTGTTTACCCATCAGGAGGATTCTCCATCGACTATTGTTCCGCCGGATGAAGAAACACAAATGATAGCGGATCATTTATTAGACTTTTTAGGAGCAGAAGTAGAAGCAGGGAGATTAACAGAGAGCTTAATGCCGCTTCAATCTGGTATCGGTTCGGTTGCTAATGCCGTGCTGCATGGAATGATTCAATCTGATTTCAAGGATCTTGTTGTTTATTCAGAGGTTCTGCAGGATGCAGTGTTTGATTTAATGGATGCAGGCAAAGTAAACTTTGCATCTGCATGCTCACTCACGCTTTCTGAGGAAAAGATGAAGCAGGTCTTTGGGGATTTTGAGAAATATAAAGATAGGTTAATCCTACGACCACAAGAAATCTCGAACCACCCAGAAATTATTCGCCGACTCGGGCTCATTTCCATTAACACTGCACTAGAATTTGATATTTATGGGAACGTTAACTCCACACATGTGAGTGGTACGAAAATGATGAACGGGATCGGTGGGTCCGGAGACTTCGCTCGTAATGCTAGACTGGGCATCTTTGTTACGAAGTCAATAGCGAAAGGTGGGGACATCTCCAGTATTGTTCCATTTGTCTCTCATATTGACCATACAGAGCATGATGTTGACGTTGTTGTAACAGAACAAGGGTATGCCGATTTACGTGGATTAGCGCCAAGAGAGCGTGTACCACTTATTATTGAGAACTGCGCACACCCAATGTATCGTGAACAACTATGGGATTACTATAATGAGGCACTTGAACGTGGTGGGCAGACCCCTCATGTGCTGGAAAAAGCATTCTCATGGCATACGAATTTTAAAGAAAAAGGAACCATGCGCCAAGTTGTAGAACATACAAATTAATTGCTTTTTAGGGACAGAAAGTGAATTATTAAAAGGGGTATCATATATATACGGTAAAAGCCGATTTTCTCTTGGGGGAGAGGAAATCGGCTTTTTGGTTATCTATGATTGTGTAAGGGCTGATTCTAAAAGGGTGTTACTTGTGACACTAAATACATAGACTCCTGAATAGTTTAATTCAGTGTAGTGCATAAAACCCGCTCCGGAAATACACTGCGCTTTCCACGGGCGGCTGCTGAGCCTCCTCGAGACTGTCGTCTCTGCGGGGACCCACCTAGGCCTGTCCTCCCGTAGGAGTATCCGTGTATTTCCTCCGCTAGGTTAGTACTTTAAATAAAACACAACACATTATAAGAAGTGATTGTAGCGGAGGGCAGTCGACTTCTGCAGGAAAAGCAACAAGCGAAGACCCCGCAGGAAGTGCGAAGGAACAAAGGCTAAAAACGCCACGTCCTGTGGCAACGCCTTTATGACCAACATCCTGTTGGCCCGAGGCTGAGACGTTGTCGCGGAAAGCGTACTGCTCGAAGCGGAAATCACCAGCATATATTTCCAGTGTGTTTTCGGTGTGGCACAATAAACTATGAATTAAGTTAATTAACCCTTTAACCCTTTCTATCGAATACAGAGAATTAATGCAATAAAACATTTGAAAAGAGCGATAAATAAAGAGAGGGTCTAAAAATAAGAATATGCTATAAAATAATGTATAATGTCATTTGTAGATGTACATAAAAGTATTACATGTAGAAAGAGATAATGAATCTATTCGTCAAACATATAAAAGGAGTATTCGATGACAAGGAAAAGAGCATTACCATTTACGGTATCAAAAACAGAGAATTTTTTTGATCGCTTAGGAGAATATGTAGGCGATGTTTTTTATGATATTTTACCAGAGCAAGGCTTTGAGCTTAGAGATGAACAGATCTATATGGCGTTCCAATTAGAGAATGCCTTTAAAAATAAGCGAACTATTTTCGCAGAAGCTGGTGTTGGTACTGGGAAGACATTTGTCTACCTGTTATATGCAATATGCTATGCAAGGTACAAAGGGCAGCCTGCAATTATTTCTTGTGCCGATGAGACACTCATTGAACAATTAGTAAAAAAGAACGGAGATATCGAAAAGCTGGAGAAGGCATTGGGGCTTGAAATAGACGTAAGACTTGCAAAGGCCAGAGAGCAATACGTCTGTGTAAGGAAGTTAGATGCTATTGCTGACACCACGGATGATGAAGACATCATGCGCGTCCTTGATGAAATCCCGGAGTTTGTTTTTGATAAAGGGTCATCGATGACAGCTTTTGAACGATATGGGGACCGCAAAGAATATCCTTGGGTTTCCAACGAGAAGTGGGAAACTATTGCTTGGGATCCACTTGAACAGTGCTCTACCTGTGAGTTCCGTCACCGCAGCGGCCAGACATTAAACAGAGAGTATTATCGACATGCATCCGATATAATCATCTGCTCGCATGACTTCTATATGGAGCACATTTGGACAAAGGAATCAAGAAAACGAGAGGGGCAAATGCCACTTCTCCCTGAAGCGAGCTCGGTTATTTTTGATGAAGGGCATTTGTTGGAATTTGCTGCACAGAAGGGTTTAACCTATCGTTATAATTTGAATACCGTAACGAATGTATTAACTGGTTATCTGGGACAGGATGCGCGCGAGAAATCGCTTCTGTTAGTTGAGGATATTCTGATGTTAAATGATGAATTCTTCGATATTCTGGGAGATATAGCTGTACCTGTGGAAGGATCGAATCGTCAGGAGATTCAAATCACACAAGAACTCAAGAGCATGATTGAACAGCTTCATGAAAAAGTGGATAAGCTGTTAGAAGAGCTTGTATTTGATTCTGAGCTATTCACCATGGATGACTATCATATCAAAATAATAGAAGAATACCTGGAGTTTTTTGCATATGGACTTTCTTTACTGAATAAAGATGATGAAGGAATTTATTGGATAGAGGAAAACGACTCGACAACGACTTTAGTCATTATGCCGCGTTTAGTAGAAAATGTGTTAAAGAAAGAAGTATTCTCTAAGGATATGCCGTTTGTATTTTCTTCTGCCACTCTATCACAAGGTGGGGATTTCTCCTATATTGCTTCTAGCTTAGGGATAGAGGGTTATGATTCCTTCTCTGTAGATTCACCATTTGATTATAAAGAGCAAATGGAGGTCAACTTGCTGGTAGAAACCAATAGGCAGGAAAAATACTTGGAGATAGCCAAGCAACTAAATGAAAACAATGGAAGCTCATTGGTGTTATTTGCTTCGCAGGAAGAGATGAACCACTTTCAAGAGTGGAGTAAAAATCAGGAGTGGCCTTTTTCCATGCTATACGAAGGAGAACAGGAGATTAGTGAAATCGTGAGGAAGTTCCAGAAAGATGAATCCTCTGTTCTTTGTGCCCATCATTTATGGGAGGGGCTCGATGTGCCTGGAAAGGCTTTATCACAGGTCATTATCACATCATTGCCATTCCCGCCAAAAGACCCTGTATTTAAAGCAAAGCGCAAACACGCATTGGACCCAGAGAAGGAGATTGAGCTCCCTTATATGCTGCTTAGGTTGCGTCAAGGAATTGGCCGCTTGATTCGTACAAAGGAAGATGCTGGTGTTGTTTGCATATGGCTTACAGAAGCTGAGCAGGAGAAGTATTTATCCACGATAAAAGAGATTCTGCCAGTCTAAATAGGAAACCATCCCGTCGATGATGACAGGATGGTTTTTTAACGTATTAAGGTAATGAAATGATGTAAGATTTTTGCTGTTAGACCCCAAATCACTTTTCCTTCGTACTGATAGAAGAGCTCATCAATTTGCCGCATTTGCCATTGATAATTCTCTCCACCAATAATTAAGTCAAGAGGAAATTTTTCATCTGGGATGACTTGTAAGTGGATTTTGTGTATTTCAGGTTCTGTATTTAATAGAAATTCTAAAGGTACTGTAAATACTTCACCGACTTCTTCCTTATTTGGGATGATCTCTTCAGGGTGGTTAATGATACCAACATAGGGATAAATCATTCTTCCCATATCAAAAACGAGATAATCTAGGGGTACTAGACTGGTAATAGAAGTGGCAGGTATGCCTAGTTCTTCCGTTGTCTCCCGAATCGCACATGCAGCTGGGTTAGTATCTTCTTTGTCAATTCTTCCACCAGGAAAACAGATATCTCCAGGCTGCCTGCGCATATGCATGGCACGTTTTTCAAATAAAATATGGGTTTCATTATTGGTTTCGACAAGTGGGAGTAACACAGCGGACTTTCGTAAAGTATCTTCACCTAAAATTCTGGGCTTCCGTTTTTTTAGTTGATTAATAATTGTATCTTTATCCACACTTTCACCCCCTTTACGTGTTCACTTCATTGTTATAACCATTATACATAAAATTGACCGTTCAATGAAAATTTTGAGTGTATGATCAGAGGGCTTCTATATTATTCCTCTGGGGAAACAGCTTTTATAGTAGGTTTATTTTATCAGATGATTGCAGTTGATAGAGATTCCCCGTTCAGCAGTACTCTTGCGCTCTTCATTGCATGGATGAACGGTTTTCTTTGTTGTTTTTCCTTCAAGAAGCTCTTCATAAGCATAGATGAACAGCTTATCTTCGCTGTTTACACTTCAGAAAGCCCTTCATAACCTGAATGAACGGTTTTTCTTCGCTTTTTTCACTTCAAGAAGCTCTTCATACCCTGGATGAACGGTTTTTCTTTGCTTTTTTCACTTCAAGAAGCTCTTCATACCCTGGATGAACGGTTTTTCTTTGCTGTTTTCCTTCAGAAAGCCCTTCATACCCTGGATGAACGGTTTTTCTTTGCTGTTTTTCCTTCAGAAAGCCCTTCGTACCCTGGATGAACGGTTTTTCTTTGCTGTTTTCACTTCAACAAGCTCTTCATAACAAGGATGAACGGTCTTCCTTCGCTATTTTTCTTTAAAAAGCACTACATAACACGGGTGACTTTCCTCAGTGTTTCTATCAACTATTGTGAATTAAATTTGTCAGCAGTTAACTATACTTCTTATCAATACAAACAGTTTAAAAAGCAGTTTCTTTGAATAATACTTCTCGTATTAGCAAATCATATCACTGTCTAGTAATATTTTACAAATTGATAGGAGGATTCGTATGGGTATTCTAAGTGGAGATCCAAAAAATGAACCAATGCATTATGGTGAGGTATTTGGGATTTGGACAGCTGTGATGACAACGAAAGGCAAAGTAGCCGGTTATCAAGCCCTGAAAAACCATGTAGGTGACGAGGATTTAAAGAAACTGGTAGAGGAAGCTATTCGACAAGGTCAGCAGGAATTGAATGAAATGGAAGCGCTCCTTAAGGAAAACGGAGTGGGACTGCCTCCAACACCTCCTGATAGACCAGCGGCAGAGCTTAATGATATTCCTACTGGAGCAAGGTTTATGGACCAAGAAGTTGCAGCAATGCTTTCGGCCGACACGGCGGCAAGTTTAGTTGCGTGCAGTTCCATTATGGGTGAATCAATTAGAGAAGATATCGGTATGATGTTTGGTTCTTTTCATACACAAAAAGCAGCCTTCGGAGTAAAGGTTCTTCGATTAAACAAGGAAAAGGGATGGTTAATCCCACCACCGCTACATTCATTTAAAGCGGAATAAATGATCTAATTTCGAGTAGGCTCTTAAGCTTACTCTATTTTTTTTGAGCTACATATGACATTTGTCATGTTCATTCGTTTACGTTTGTTACTTATATTAACAGCCAAATAACCCTATGATAAATATAAAAGATTCTGTAGGAGGAAAAGATGAGTAAACAAAAACAAGCACAATTAAGAAAAAGTGTTGCAGCGTTTGCAAATTCAGATACGAAAACTAGTGTAATCCAGGTATTCAATTCATTTGTTCCCTTCTTCGCACTATGGTTTCTTGCTTATTTAAGCTTAGAGGTATCAGTGTTATTAAGTATTGCAATTTCTGTAGTAAATGCGGGCTTCGTGATAAGAATATTTATTATCTTTCATGACTGTGCCCATATGTCATTTTTTAAGAACAGTAAAGCAAATCGAGTTCTCGGAACCGTAACAGGTGTTGTCACCCACTTTGCATTTGAAAAGTGGAAAAGAAGCCACGCTATTCACCATGCAACAAGTGGTAATCTCGACAAACGTGGAACAGGAGACATCTGGGTTATGACGGTTGAAGAATATGCACAAGCTTCCTTCTGGGAGAGACTGTCATATCGTTTATACCGTAATCCAATCATCTTATTTGGTCTTGGACCATTCTACCTCTTTCTTATCGAAAACAGAATGAATCGCAAAGGAGCAAAGGGGAGAGAAAGATGGAATACCCATCTGATTACAGCATCGATTATTGTTATTTATGCTTTGTTAATTTTGGCAATAGGCTGGCAGGCATTTCTAATCATTCAGCTCCCAATGATGTGGATGGCAGGAGCGCTGGGAATTTGGCTGTTTTACGTGCAGCATCAGTTTGAGGATTCTTATTTCGAGAATGAAGAGGAGTGGGATTATGTAAAGGCAGCCGTCGAAGGCAGCTCATATTATAAACTCCCAAGAATTTTAGAATGGTTAACAGGCAGTATTGGCTACCACCATGTTCATCACTTAAGCCCAAGAGTGCCTAATTATCACTTGGAGAAGGCGCACGAATCTACTCCACCATTACAAAAGGCAACGACCATTACCCTTTTGACAAGTTTAAAATCCATCCGTTTTCGTTTGTTTGATGAAGCTAGTAAATCCTTTGTTAGTTTTAGGGAATTTAGGAATTTGCAAAGAAAAACCAAATCAGGCATGAAATTAAAAACAAATCACCCTAGTTTTCAAGAAAATAGGTAATTGCAATAAAACCCTTTACTTCTGTTAAAGGGTTTTAATTCTATACACGTTTTTTCTAATTTGATATTTTGATATACTTATTAAAACAAGGTTCGTACGGAAGGGGAAGGGGCATGCAAAATTGGTTTCATATATTTCCTAAGAATACAGGGCTTAGTTTATACCTTTGGATTATCTTTTGCTTGCTTCCCTTTTACTTTATTTTCCGATCATCTTCTTTTATGGAAATAATAATTGGAATACTTATGATAGTGCTATTCTTTGCATCCTATCGGCTATCTTTCATCAAGCAAGGATGGACTGTTTATGTCTCTGTTGGGATAGAAATGGCTATTAGTATAGGAATGACCTTATATTTTGGCTATGCCTATTTCTCACTCTTTTTAGCCTTTTTTATTGGTAATATCCGAAATAAGGCTGGTTTTATTTCTTTGTATGTCGTGCATCTGGTGACAACGATTGCGGCCATTACAATCGGATTTTTCATAGATATTCAACTATTCTATAGTCAATTGCCATTTATTATTATTACGCTTATCGGTGTCATACTTTTGCCATTTAATATGTATAATCGAAATAAACGAGAGAAGCTAGAAGATGAACTGGAAGATGCGAATGAGCGTATTTCGGAGTTGTTGATTGTGGAAGAACGTCAGAGAATTGCTAGAGACCTTCATGATACTTTAGGGCAAAAGCTTTCCTTGATCGGCTTAAAAAGTGATTTAGCAGGAAAGTTAGTGGAAAAGGATCCTGATAAGGCAAAATCAGAGATAAATGATATCCACCAAACAGCAAGAACAGCACTAATGGAAGTGCGAGAGTTAGTCTCTACCATGAAAAGTGTGAAGTGGAAGGATGAAATCATTCGGGTTAAGCAGGTCTTAGAAGCGGCCCAAATGGAATTCATTATAGAAGGTACGTTTCCTCAGATTCCATTATTAATTGAGCATGTGGTCAGCATGTGTATGCGTGAGGCAATAACAAACATGGTCAAGCATAGTAAAGCTACCTTATGCCGTATTCATGTCGAGCAAAACTTGAATGGGACAAAAATTCTAATTCATGATAATGGAATTGGTGAAATTAACGATGAGGATTTACTAAAAGGAAATGGTATAAAGGGAATGAAAGAACGGCTCGGTTTTATTAATGGAACGTTAGAGATAGATACTAAATCTGGGAAGGGGACAACACTTATTATTCGTGTCCCAGAAATAGCTAATCGTTTGTAATGTGGTTCCCAATTAGGAGGGGTGAATATGATACGTATTGTAATTGCAGAGGATCAGCAATTGCTGCTTGGTGCATTAGGCTCTTTATTGGATTTAGAAGAGGACATGGAAGTAGTAGGTAAGGCAAAAAATGGGGAAGAGGCGATTTCACTCGTTCATCAGCATCAACCGGATGTTTGTATCATGGATATTGAAATGCCGCTTAAAAGTGGACTAGATGCAGCAGAAGAACTGAAAGGACACCATTGTAAGGTCATCATACTGACGACGTTTGCACGTGCTGGCTACTTTGAGCGTGCAAGAAACGCCAATATTAGTGGATATCTGTTAAAGGACAGTCCTAGTGAGGAATTAGCGCGATCGATTCGTGTGATTATGGATGGACGGAAGATATATGCCCCCGAGTTGATCGATCTCGCCTATGAAGAAGAAAATCCTTTAACAGAACGAGAACAACAAGTCATTCGCTTAATTGCTGAAGGAAAGAACACAAAAGAGATAGCAAATAAGCTTTTTTTAACAAATGGAACGGTTCGTAACTATGTATCCACGATTTTGGATAAACTGCATGTAACCAATCGAATTGAAGCCATTTCCCGATTTAAGGAAAAGGGTTGGTTTAAATAATATAATAAAAAATTGCCTTTTTACAAATAGTAATGATGCCGACGTTTTTTGGTGAATTCTATTAAAAGGAGAGGCATAAATGACATCAGTAAAATTGGCGATCATCTACTATAGCTCCACAGGTACCAATTATCAATTAGCGCAATGGGCTGAACAAGGTGCTAAAGAGGCAGGTGCTGAGGTTCGACTTCGTAAGGTACATGAATTAGCACCTGAGGCTGCTATTGCACAGAATGCGGGATGGAAAGCACATGTAGAGGCGACGAAAGATGTGCAAGAGGCTTCTTCAGAGGATATTGAGTGGGCAGATGCAATTATTTTCAGCACACCAACACGATTTGGAAATGTAGCTTCTCAAATGAAACAGTTTTTGGATACACAAGGTGGATTGTGGGCATCTGGGAAGACGGTAAATAAAGTAGTTAGTGCAATGACAGCTGCTTCTAACCCTCATGGTGGACATGAAGCGACTATTTTAGCCTTATACACTTCAATGATGCATTGGGGAGCAATTATTGTGCCGCCAGGGTATACGGACCAGGTTCTATTTAGCGCTGGTGGGAATCCATATGGAACAAGTGTAACCCAAGGGCAGGATGGGAAAATGGTAGAGGACGTAGAGGCTGCCGTTAAACATCAAGCAAAGCGTACGATAGAAATTGCTTCTAAAATTGTTGGTTAAGGTTGATTACTAAAGCAGATGAGTTAAGATGAAGGAAAACGCCATTGCTAAAATATAGCAATGGCGCTTTTTCTATGATCCTTATTATTTTCGGATAGAAGCTTAACTCATTAATTCAGAAATGATTTCATAAGAGCGTAAACGATCCTCTAAACTGTAAATCTGTGAACTAATGATAATTTCATCTGCTTTTGTAACTTCTTGAATCCTGTTTAGTTTTTCTTTAACCGTCTCAGGTCCGCCAATGATGGTTGTGTTTGGATCAAGCGACTCTTCTACAGCAGCTTTTTCCATTGGTGTCCAAATCTCATCCATGTTTTTAACGGGATGTTGTAGTTTTGTTGAAATCCCTTTACGGATATTAAAAAATTGTAATTGATGTGAAGTGGCAAGATATTGTGCTTTCTCATCTGTATCGGCTGCTATCACATTGACCCCGACCATTGCATAAGGTTTTTCAAGCTTCTCTGTTGGCTTGAAGTTATCTCGGTATAATTTTAATGCTGCAAGTAAGTAGGCTGGCGCAAAGTGACTGGCAAAGGAAAAGCGTAAACCTTTTTCTGCCGCAAGACGGGCACTAAAGTCACTAGAACCGAGTAACCAAATAGGAATATCTAACCCTTGCCCTGGAATAGCCCTAACACGTGAAACGGGTTCTTCTGAAAAATAGTCTTGCAGCTCATTCACCTGCATTGGAAATTCCTCTGGCCCAGCGTGTAAGGTCCTGCGCAACGCATATGCTGCTGCTTGATCCGTTCCTGGAGCTCTTCCAAGTCCTAAATCAATTCTTCCCGGGTAAATAGATTCAAGTGTGCCAAATTGCTCTGCGATAACAATGGTTGCATGGTTTGGGAGCATAATTCCGCCAGAACCAATGCGCATATGGTTTGTTTTCCCTGCAATGTGACCAATCAAGACAGAAGTGGCTGAGCTTGCAATACCAGGCATATTATGATGCTCCGCTAACCAATAACGATTGTATCCCCAGCTCTCTGCATGCTGTGCCAATTCCACGCTCTCCTCAAATGATTCCGTTGCATTGCTCCCTTCTTTGATTGGTGCCAAATCAAGAATTGCAAGTGGGATTCCATTGAATTTCTTTGTATTATCATTAACCAAACTATTCACTCCTTTAAATAAAAAAGTGCTTTCTTAATAAGCAATAATAAAGATTATCTATTTGCGAGTCCAATTTTTGGCTTGTGGGATAGGTTGTTTGTTAAATTTTCAAAAAATACTTGAAAAAGTCGTGGGTATGTTGTACTATGGATTTGTGTTCTTAATAAAGAAAAGGGCATTATAATAATGAAAAAGTAACTGTAAAAATAAAGTAAAGTTAGTCTAATTTCCTAAATCACCTATTGACATGTTCTTTATAAAGAACTAAAATATATCCAGAAGCAGTGGGAATATTTTTTTACATTGATTGTTCTTAATAAAGAATGCTTTATGTTTAAACACTAAGTAAAGGTAAAGGTGATTCCAATGAGAGAAGACTTCTCGCGTTCCATTGTGGAACAAAAGGATATAAAAGAAATCGATTTAAAACAGTACTATTACTTAATTAAGAAGCGGCTTTGGATTATTGTATTGATCACTATGGTTACCACCTCAATTGGATATTTTTATAGTACAAGCACCTACACTGCTCTTTATGAATCCTCTAGAAGGGTCATTCTAGGCTCAGGCAGTGAAGATATGAATACATTAATGGTGATGATGAAAGATCCTATTATTATGGAGAAGGTGTCTAGTGAACTTCAATTAGAACGCCCATCTGAAGCACTTGCAAATCAAATTACCGTGACAAGACTGGATGAATCCCAGGTCGTACATATATCTGTAATAGACACAAACCTAGAATTGGCTGCTAGAATAGCAAATGTTACCGCAGTTATTTATCAGTCAGAAATGGAAAACATTCTTGGGTTTACCGATGTGCAGTTATTATCAGAAGCAAAAGTGAATCCAAATCCTATGAATGAATCGACAAATCGAGTGACCATTATAGCCTTTATATTTGGCCTTGCTACAGGGATTGGGTTTGTATTTCTTTTAGATTCTTTAGATATGAAGCTAAGAAAAGAGAGCCAAGTCGAAGCGATATTAGGTGTACCAATACTTGGAACTATCTCTAATATGAACAAGAAAAAGTATACCACGGCAAGTAAAAAGCAAAATGAGATAAGAGTGGGAGGCGAGAAAGTTGGTGTTAAGCAAAATGCTTAAATCAAAGGCAAAAAAGATACAGCTTGTTACTTATTTTCATGCAGACTCTCATATATCAGATCAATTCCGGGAGATTCGGGAAAATATTCGATTTTTAAGAGACAAGAATAAAAATGCCATTTTTCTCATCACCTCTCCAGAGAATGGAGAAGGCAAATCCACTACTGCAGCTAATTTAGCTGTTTCTATGGCCCAGCAAAAAGAGAAAGTTCTTCTGATTGATGCGAATTTACGTGCCCCTAGTCTGCACACGATTTTTAAAGTGCCGAACCAATCTGGACTATCTAACCTGTTAAAAGGGATAAGTAATATAGATGAGAGTATATATCCAACCGATGTACATCATTTAGATATTCTCACAAGTGGACCAGAAGTATTCAACCCAACGGAGATCTTAGGCGGTCAAATGATGACAGATTTATTAAAGGAATTAGGAAGTATGTATGATGTCATACTCATTGATGCCCCTTCTGTTTTAAAAACAACAGAAACTCGAGTCCTGGCCAATCAATGTCAGGGGGTAATACTGCTGTTGCAAAAAGGAAAAACGGAGATGGATAAAGCAGTTAAAACAAAGAGATTGCTGGATTTGGCCCATGCGAATTTAATCGGCGTTATTTTAAATGATAAGTAAATTTTTTTAAATAAATTGTTCGTTATAAAGAATGAAATAGACGTAATAATGTCTTGGTGAAGCCTTACTTACCAGTATCAATGTAGGCACTCGGTCATGCTGTGGGTTGAAAGACCTTAGACGCGCTCGTTGTCGATAGTATGATGTGAGGATGGGTTAGATGCCCAATTTACATACATAATTCTTTATTAATCAATTTTATGAAAGGAGGCCGGTCATGACCTATCGACAACGTTTATCCCTTTTTGTTTTCGTAGACACCTGCATCGTTTTATCCGCCATTTTTATTAGTATGTTCTTAATGAGCTCACCAGGCTATGAACAGATTATGTCATTAATAATTGGATGTCTGACTCTAGTGACTGCTCATCACTTATTTGCACTTCGACTTAAGCTATATAAAAAATTGTGGGAATATGCTAGCATTCAAGAACTCATTATCATTCTTAAAGTCGTCACCTATTCTATCTTCATTGCTATGATCATTCATTCTATTGTTTTACAAGAAACACAACTTAAACTATTTGCGGTGACATGGCTCCTTCATATGTTTTTGATTGGAGGATCAAGACTGATATGGCGTATTTATCGAGATACGTTTATTAACAAATCGGAAAGTAAGGTCCGCACACTTATTGTTGGCGCAGGATCTGCCGGAACAATGGTAGCAAGGCAGTTACAAAAGAAAAATGAGGGCAATTTACTGCCAGTGGCCTTTATTGATGATGATAAACATAAACAGCAAATGGATATTTTAGGGTTGCCGGTCATTGGTGGGGTAGACAGTATAGAAAAGATCGTAAATGACTTAGATATACAGCATATTATTATCTCTATTCCTTCGTTAAACAAGAAAAATTTGAATACTATTTTTCAAGAGTGCGCAAAAACAAGTGCAAAGACACAAATATTACCACTACTAGAGGATCTTATTACAGGGAAGATAGCTGTCAATCAGTTTCGGGATGTCCAGGTAGAAGATTTACTTGGAAGACCACCAGTAGAGTTAGATATGAATATGATTTCTCAATCTGTAACAAATAAAGTGGTTCTTGTAACTGGAGCTGGGGGATCGATAGGGTCTGAAATTACCAGGCAAATTGCAAGCTTCCACCCGATCAAGCTCATATTGCTAGGGCATGGAGAAAACAGTATCTACTCTATTGAACTAGAGCTAAGGGATACCTTCAAAGATACAAGTATTGAATTTATTACAGAAATTGCGGATATACAGGACGCCCAAAAAATGCGAACCATCATGCGGAGACATAAGCCAGATGCTGTCTATCATGCTGCTGCACACAAACATGTTCCTCTCATGGAACGTAATCCAGATGAGGCGGTAAAGAATAATATAATTGGAACGTTAAATACAGCAATGGCAGCTAGTTTAAACGGTGTAACCAAGTTTGTCATGATCTCAACCGATAAAGCAGTCAATCCAACCAGTGTTATGGGGGCATCCAAACGCCTGGCTGAAATGCTGATTCAAAACATGAATAGAGAAAGTGATACCACTTTTGTTACGGTGAGATTTGGCAATGTATTAGGGAGCAGGGGGAGTGTTATCCCATTATTTAAAAAACAAATTGAAAAGGGTGGGCCAGTAACTGTCACCCATCCTGATATGGTCCGATATTTTATGACAATCCCAGAAGCTTCACGATTAGTGATACAGGCTGGTGCATTGGCTAAGGGTGGAGAAATCTTTGTCCTAGATATGGGTGAGCCAGTGAAAATTGTGGATCTCGCCAGAAACTTAATTAAGCTATCTGGACATTCTCTAGAAGATATAGAAATCAAGTTCTCTGGAATACGACCAGGAGAAAAGCTTTTTGAAGAGTTACTGCAAGACCATGAAGTTGGGCAGGAACAAATTTATCCAAAGATTTATGTAGGAAAACCTACGGAGCTATATATAGATGAGATTCATCAGATCATCACAAACTATCAAACTATGAATGCAGCTATATTAAGAGAAGAGCTGCTTAACCTATCAAATAATGTTTTACCAACACAACCTACGGAAAAGGTCGTTATCACGATATAGGGAAGGGTGATGAAATGGAGAAGAAGATATTGTTTTGTGCAACCGTCGATTATCACTTCAAAGCTTTTCACCTGCCATATATGAGATGGTTTAAAGAACAAGGTTGGGAGGTAGAGGTAGCTGCCTCAGGTGAGATGGAGTTGCCTTATACAGACAGAAAATACAATATTCCAATTCAGCGCTCTCCTTTTCGTCGTGAAAATATAGTAGCTTATAAGATGCTAAAAAAAATAGTAGATAACTATGATTATGATATTATTCATTGTCATACGCCACTAGGTGGTGTTCTAGCTCGACTTGCTGCGAGAGGGCAAAGAAAAAATGGCACAAAGGTGATCTACACCGCTCATGGATTTCATTTTTGCAAAGGGGCACCACTAGCAAATTGGATGATTTACTATCCAATAGAGAGATTTTTATCAAAGTATACAGATACACTGATTACGATTAATCAAGAGGATTATCAATTAGCAACGAAGCATCGTTTTCATGCGGGGGTCATTGAGCATGTGCACGGAGTAGGCGTAGACACAGATAGATTTAAGCCTATTACTGAAAAAGAAAAGATAGAATCAAGAAAGTCATTCGGATATGGAGCGGATGACTTTTTGTTATTTTACGCGGCAGAATTTAACAAAAATAAGAATCAGGAATTCCTTCTTCATGTTTTAGCCAGCATAAAAGAAAAAGTTCCTTCTGCAAGGCTACTATTGGCGGGTGAGGGTACATTGCTTGAGAAGTGCCGGCAACTAGCGAGGGAACTTGGAATCGAGCATATGGTGGATTTTCTAGGATTTAGAAAAGACATTGATGCGATATTGCCGATGTGTGATGTTGCGGTAGCGTCCAGTTTGCGGGAAGGCTTGCCGGTGAACATTATGGAAGCAATGGCTTGTGGATTGCCAGTTGTGGCAGTGGATAATCGGGGGCATCGAGAGTTGGTTCGGAATGGGGAGAATGGCTACTTAATACAGAGAGCAGATAGAACGCACTTTGCAGATTGTATATTAAAGCTTTTTCATTCTCCAGAACTTCAGCAAGGACAGCAGGAAAAAAGTTTAGAAATAATACACCTATTTTCTGTTCATCGAGTTAGTAAGGAATTATTTAGTACTTATTCTAGCTATATGGGGGATGAAAGTGAAACCAAAAATAAGTATCATCGTGCCTATATATAATGTTGAGGCTTATCTTAAACGATGCTTGGAAAGTCTACTGTCACAAGAAATAGAGGATATTGAGATTATTGCAGTAAATGATGGGTCAACGGATAAAAGCGGAGAAATCTTAAATAACTACTCACACAAAGACAAACGTATAAAGGTAATAAATCAGCAAAATAATGGAGTATCTGCAGCAAGAAATGCCGGTATCCGAAACGCAGCAGGCGAATTTATAGGCTTCGTGGATCCTGATGACTGGGTAGACGGCAACATGTACGAAGAAATGTACAGGTTGGCGATTGAGGAAGATGCAGACATTGTCATGTGTTCCTATAAGAGTGAATTTGAAAATAGCTCGAAGGAAAAAGACTTTCATCACCCAAAAAAGACGATCTACCAGGGACTTGATGTGAGAGAAAAGATGTTAAGGAGATTAATTGGACCGATTAAGGAAGAGGTAGCGAATCCAGAGCTATTGGATGCATGGGGAACTGTTTGGTCAAAGATTTACAAAGCGGAGTTAATCAAAAAGAATGAACTTCGATTCATGGATTTGAAAACAATAGGTACAAATGAAGACACCTTTTTTAATATAAAGGCATTATATCACACAGAGAAATTCATTTTTTTAAATACTCCTTATTACCATTATTGGCGAGGGAATGAAAACTCTATTACTACTAAATATAAACCAGATTTAATAGATAAGTATTCCAACCTCTATCAATTAATCTATGATTTTATTGAAGAGAAAAAATTAGGAATAGAATATCATACAGCATTGAAAAATCGAATTAGTCTTACTACCTTAGGCCTGGGGTTTAATGAAATTTGTAAGGACAATACATCTTCTATTCCATCAAAGGTTAAAAATATTAAAGGAATATTAACGAATAAATCCATACAAAATGCAATCCATGAATTTGAATTTAAGTATCTAGCAATTCATTGGAAACTATTCTACATATGTGTAAAAACCAAAAGGGCGCTAGCAGTCTATTTTATGTTATCTGGGATAGATAGATTGAGAAAGATTATATAACTTTGAGGTGACAAATATGGAAGCCATTAGAGTGTTGCAAGTAGTGACAATCATGAATCGTGGTGGACTTGAGACGATGCTGATGAATTATTATCGGCATATCGATCGGGATAAAATTCAATTTGACTTTATGGTCCATAGAGACCAACGCGGTGATTATGACGATGAGATAGAAAGATTAGGAGGAAGGATTTATAGAATGCCTCCAATTAGACCAGGGAATTACCAAAGATATTTTAAAGAGTTAGATGATTTTTTTGCTCATCATAAGTATCAGGTAGTTCATTCACACATTAATGAAAATAGCAGTTTTGTTCTTAGAGCGGCTAAGAAAGCTGGGATATCTTGCCGTATTGCGCACAGTCATTTAAGCGACTTATCGCTAGATTACAAAATACCTTTTCGACTGTACGCAAGATTCTTAATGAGGAAAAATCCTACTAGTTATTTTGCTTGTTCAAAAAAAGCTGGTGAATGGTTATTTGGTAATCATATTCATGAGAGGCTAACTGTGTTAAATAATGCGGTGGATGTAAATGAATTCACACCAAACGATGATATACGAGTTAAATTAAGAAAAGAGTTGAATATAGAGGATAAATTCGTTATTGGGCATGTCGGTAGGTTCAACAAGCAAAAAAATCACTCTTTCTTACTAGAAATATTTAAGGAAGTAGTAAAAAGAAACCCACATGCTGTATTAGTTTTGGCAGGGGATGGTGACCTAAGAAGATCAATAGAAGAGAAAGTGTTTGAATTAGGATTAAAAACTAATGTGATATTCCTTGGAGTGAGAAGTAATATTCACGAGTTTATGCAAGCTTTTGATATCTTTTTATTTCCATCCCTATTTGAAGGATTGCCAGTAGTATTAATTGAGGCACAAGCCGCCGGATTAACCTGTGTTGTATCAAATACAATTACAGATGAGGTTGATAAAACAGGGAAATTGCAATTTGTTAGTTTAAATGAAACTCCTGAGAAATGGGCGGATATTATTCTAAATACCACCTACGAGCATACAAACACATCTAAGATGCTAGAAGAGAGTGGTTACGATATCTCTACTTCGGTTAGATGGCTATCAAACTATTACTATCAGCAAGCAGCGGGAGGAGAGAAGTGATGAATCCCCCTTTGACAGTTTTTACACCAACATATAATCGAGCTCATTTACTTCCGCAATTATATAGAAGCTTAGTAAACCAAAAATGTAAGGATTTTATCTGGTTAGTAATAGATGATGGCTCTACAGATAATACAAATAATCTAGTCAAAGAATGGATTAATGAGGATAGAATTACTATTCAGTACTTTTTCCAAGAAAATCAGGGAATGCATGGGGCACATAATACAGCATATAAGCGAATCGAAACAGAATTAAATACATGTATTGACTCTGATGACTACCTTGCAGAAGATGCTATTGAAAAGATCATTACATTCTGGAAGGAGCATGGTAATCAAAACTATGCTGGTATTGTAGGACTGGATGCAACTTATGATGGAAAAGTTATTGGAACAGAGTTACCACGGGAAATAAAGGCTTCTACATTAACCGGTTTATATGCTAAGCATCATGTGAAAGGAGATAAAAAGTTAGTGTATAGAACGGAGTTGACAAATAAAGTACCTGCGTATCCCTTGTACGCAGATGAAAAATACTGTCCATTGAGCTTTAAATATGTATTAATTGACCAGGAATGCCCTCTATTAATCTTAAATCAAGTTCTATGTCACGTTGAGTATCAAGAAGATGGTTCAAGTTTAAATATGATTAATCAGTATAGAAGAAATCCAAAGGGTTTTTCTGCATTTAGAAAAGTTGCAATGAAATTTTCACCAACATATAAAGATAGATTTAGGGAAGCTATTCATTATGTATCGAGTAACTTAATGTTAAAAAACTACCGTTACATTAATGACTCTCCATGTAAACTAACAACATTATTGGCTACGCCCTTTGGTGTTTTATTAAATCTCTATATTAATCATACAAATAATAAAACTGTCATGAAAAGGAATAAAGTAGCTTAATGGTTGAGATTTACTCTAAGTGAGTCGAAAGGGTTAATGCAAATGACATTACTTTGGATAAACTTATGCATCGTATTTTTGTTCGCTCTATTTGCAAGGTACTTTGCCACACCTATAATGGCTAGTGAGATAGGGAGCCTTACAATAAAACCTAATAGACTTTTAATATTGGGATCACTCTCTTCCCTTGTTTTAATTTCAGGGCTTAGACAGGGGATTGGGGATACATTTGTTTATCGTAAGAGCTTTGAAAATAAGGAATTTACGTGGGAGCTTATTTCAGCAGATAAAGATATTGGCTTTGGAATACTTCAGATGTTTCTCAAAAATTATGTGTCTCAAGACTCACAAGTTCTAATATTCACAGCGGCTTTGCTGACAAATGTAATCATTATCTCTGTGCTGTTCCACTATTCAAGAATGATTGAGTTAAGCTTGTACGTCTATATCACAGGCGGACTTTTCTTAGTATCGATGAATGGAATAAGACAGTTACTAGCTGCAGCAATCGCTTTTGCCGCTATAAAGTTTTTAATCGAGGGAAACTTAATAAGATATGCGTTAATTATAGTTGTTGCATCATTATTTCATCAAAGCGCACTGATCTTACTGCCTATTTATTTCTTTGTACGATTTAAAGCATGGTCTACTGCCACTGTTTCTTTAATAATCTTTTCTGTAATCATTGTGTTTGGTTACGAACAATTCTCCTCCATCTTATTCACTGCTCTGGAAGACACACAATACAGCGGATATGTGGATTTTAATGAAGGTGGAGCAAATATCGTAAGAGTTGCGGTGGAAGCGGCCCCTCTTGCTGTAGCTTATTTGGGGAGGAAGAAATTAAGGCACATTTTCCCGAAAAGTGACGTTATTGTAAATATGGCCTTAGTTGGGTTTGTTTTTATGGCAATATCAACGAATCAATGGATATTTGCTAGGGTTTCAATCTATTTTCAATTATACTCACTCATATTAATTTCTTGGTTGCCCAAGTTGTTCAAAGAAAAGGACCAAAAACTCATTTATTTCATTATCATCATTTGCTACCTTGCTTATTATTACTATGAAAGTGTTATTGCATTAAATATTAATTATACAAGTGATTATTTCATTTGGTGAATTCAGGTAAAGGAGGGAAATCAATGGCCATTCTGGTTACGGGTGGAGCAGGATACATTGGCTCCCATACATGTGTCGAGCTTTTAAATCAGGGATGCGATGTTATCGTATTAGATAACTTTATGAATAGTCATCCAGAGGCGTTAAATAGAGTGAAAGAGATAACTGGAAAATCTCTGAAATTCTATCATGCAGATCTACTAGATAAAAAAGCAGTTTTGGACGTTTTTTCAGAGAACCATATTGAAGCAGTCATTCATTTTGCTGGTTTAAAGGCGGTTGGGGAGTCTGTTTCTGTCCCACTTCAATACTATAGAACGAATATGGTAAGCACCATGAATTTATGTGAAACGATGCAGCAGTTTGGTGTGAAGAAGTTGGTGTTCAGCTCCTCGGCAACGGTTTATGGTACGCCAGAAAAGGTGCCAATTACTGAAGATATGAGGCTTGAAGCAACGAATCCATATGGAAGAACTAAGTTATTGATAGAAGAAATGCTACGGGATATTGCATTTTCTGATCCTGCTTGGAGTATCGCTTTGTTAAGGTATTTTAATCCAATTGGAGCTCATTCTAGCGGCTTAATCGGCGAGGACCCATCTGGAATTCCAAATAATCTAATGCCATATATTTCCCAAGTGGCAACTGGTAAACGAAAAGTACTTCAGGTATTTGGTAATGACTACCCAACCAAGGATGGTACAGGTGTAAGAGATTATATCCATGTGGTAGACCTTGCAATAGGGCATTTGAAGGCTTTAGAAAAAGTGCAGGAAACCGTTGGAATCGATGCATATAACTTAGGGACGGGAAAGGGATACAGTGTTTTAGAAGTAATCCAAGTCTTTGAAAAGGTAACAGATGCTACAATCCCTTATCAAATCACAGAACGTCGCCCGGGAGATATTAGCACTTGCTATGCTGATCCAATGAAAGCAAGCCTAAAACTTGGTTGGAAAGCAGAAAAACAGTTAGAAGAAATGTGTCGAGATACTTGGAAGTGGCAGAGTAATAATCCAGATGGGTATAGAAGTCATAATCAAATTAGCAAGGATATAACTCCGGTGCAGCAAGCAGCCGGTTTTTTTAATGGCTAAAATGTAAACTCATTTAAAACTGCTCCAAACAGAAGATGAGTCTCACCAACTTCCAGCATAGGAAAGACCATAAAAAGAGGGATAAACCATGCAAAAATCATTCAATAAAATTACACCCAGTCAATTGCAAGAAGTATTGCTAAAAGTTTACGAAAAAGGGATTCAAGCAAAAGAAGTAACTGCAACGGAAATGATAAATGATCTTCGAAACCAGTTACTTATCATGTATACCTCTGAGGAAACTCAGTTTAAGGGGTGAGAAATCTGAAACGACTGATGGATTTTTGTATCTCCTTCTGTATGATCGTTATCTTGTCACCAGTTTATTTGATTATCACAGTCACAATAAAATGGCAGATGGGGAGTCCTGTATTATTTAAACAACAACGGCCTGGTCTAAATGGAAGGCCCTTTGTGCTTAATAAATTTAGAACGATGACGGATGAAGTGAATCGTCGGGGAGAAATATTACCTGATAAAAAACGACTAACTCCTTTAGGTGCGCTCCTTCGCAAGCTTAGTCTAGATGAATTGCCTCAATTTCTTAATGTACTAAAAGGAGATATGAGCCTTGTTGGTCCAAGACCTTTATTGATGGAATATCTACCGTTATATACAAAAGAGCAATTTACCAGGCACCATGTTAAGCCAGGAATAACAGGTTGGGCACAAGTAAATGGGAGAAACGCAATATCGTGGGAGGAGAAATTTGAACACGATATTTGGTATGTACAAAATCAGAGCTTGCTGTTAGATTGCAAAATTTTACTTTTAACTATCGTAAAAGTAATGAAAAGAGAAGGAATAAGTGCGCAGGACGAGGTGACAGCTATTAAATTTCAAGGGTCGAAAGAAGTGATGTAGTGTGAAAATCATCATTATCGGAGATGGCGGGCACAGCAAAGTGATACAGGAAATGGTTTTTGTCAGTGGGAAATATGAAGTGATTGCAGTGCTGGATGATAAATATCACGATGGATTTCAAACCAGAGGGATTATTCATGCACCCGTATCCTTCCTAGTTAAATTATTGCAAGAAGATATCAAACTAGTAATTGCAATTGGAGACAATCTAATAAGGAGAAAAATTGTACAACAATTGGCGCTGCCAAAAGAAGCCTATGCACCCCTTATTCATCCTACTGCAATTATTAGTCCAACTTCTAAGGTGGGTTATGGGACAGTTGTCATGCCCAACGTAGTAGTCAACGCAAATTCAGAGATTGGATCCCACTGTATCATTAATACAGGTGCTATCGTTGAGCATGATAACAGGATTGGGGATTATACGCATCTTTCACCAAATGTCACACTAACCGGAAATGTTTCAACTGGAGAAGGAGTCCATATTGGTTCTTCTGCAACCATTATTCCAAGCAAGCATCTAGGAAGCTGGTCTATTATTGGAGCTGGATCAACGGTAATTGAACATATTCCGGCATATACTAAAGCTGTCGGCAGCCCTACAAGAATTATTGAGAGGATCAATCATAAAGTCATTCTATAGAAGAGAGGTGGTGGTCATCATGTCTGAATCACGAATTTTCCTTTCCCCACCACATATGAGTGGGAAAGAATGGAAGTATCTCAAAGAGGCATTTGACACTAATTGGATCGCACCACTTGGACCAAATGTCGATGCGTTTGAAAAGGAAATAGCGGAAAAAGTAGGAGCAAGAGGGGCTGTGGCATTAAGTTCTGGTACGGCAGCCATTCACCTTGCTCTTTCTTTATTGCATATTCAAAAGGGAGATACGGTTTTTTGTTCAACTTTAACCTTTGTTGCCAGCGCTAATCCCATTCTTTATCAGGGAGCCGAGCCGGTTTTTATTGATTCTGAACCAGTGTCATGGAATATGTCACCAAGGGCTTTGGAAAAGGCTTTTCAAGCGTCCGTTATAGAAGGGAAGCTTCCTAAAGCTGTAATCGTAGTGAACTTATACGGCCAAAGCTCAAAAATGGAAGAAATTATAGAAATCTGCAATCGATATGAAGTGCCAATGATAGAAGACGCTGCTGAGTCTCTTGGAACGATTTATAAAGGGAGAGCCAGTGGTACTTTTGGGAAGTTTGGTATCTACTCTTTTAATGGAAATAAGATTCTTACGACATCCGGAGGCGGAGTACTTATTTCTGATGATGTAGAAGAGCTTGATAAGGCACGTTTTTTAGCAACACAAGCACGTGATCCAGCACCACACTACCAACATAGTACGATGGGATTTAATTACCGATTGAGTAATCTATTAGCAGGAGTTGGAAGAGCCCAGCTAGAGGTGTTAGAAGAAAGAGTTGCTGCAAGAAGAATGATCTTTGAAACTTACAAGAATAAATTGAATGAGTTCCCAGACATTCATTTTATGGAAGAATTAACAGATACCCACAGTAATCGGTGGCTTAGTACTTTTACGATTAATGAAGGAGCAGGAGTAAAAGTAAAGAACATCTTAGAGGCTTTAAATAGAGAAAATATAGAAGCAAGACCAGTATGGAAACCACTGCATCTACAGCCCCTTTTTCATAAGGCGAAATACTTTGCACATAAGAAGGGAGAACATATTGCGGAATCATTGTTTAAAACAGGTATTTGTCTTCCGTCAGGTTCAAGTTTAACGGAAGTTGAGCAACAAAGAGTGATTCAATGTATCAAGGATGTGATGGTTCATTTTAATAGTAAAAGGGTGGATTATAAATTTCTAGAATATGAGGTATAGCTAATGATTGGAGATAAGATACAAAAAATACGTAAGAGCAGAGGGATGACATTATCAGAGTGTGCAGAGAGAGCAAATATATCTAAATCTTATTTAAGTAATATTGAAAGAAACTTAAATCAAAATCCCTCCATTCAAATTATAGAGAAAGTCGCTTTAGTTTTGGGGGTAGAGGTAAGTTCGTTAATCTCTACAAATTCAACTCATGAGGAACCGACAGAAAGTGAATGGTTGGATTTTGTGAAGGAATTAAAGGAATCGGGTGTGAAGACACATCACCTTCAGGGATTTAGGACTGTGATTGAGTTTGCGAAGTGGCAGAATGAAAAGGGCAAGACAAATATTTAGTATCCCGGTTAAAGGGGGAGAAATACCGTATGGGTACAAATAAGATTCCAAAGCGAATTCATTATTGTTGGTTTGGTGGAAACGAAAAGCCTAAGCAAGTTCAGAAATTTCTAGCAAACTGGCAAGATGTTTTATGGGATTATGAAATAGTAGAGTGGAATGAAAGTAATTTTGACATAAATAGTAATTCTTATGTTCAGCAGGCATATAAAGAGAAGAAATATGCATTCGTTAGTGATTATGCAAGACTTAAAGCCTTGTACGAAGAGGGCGGAATATATTTAGATACTGATGTAGAGGTTTTCCTCCCATTTGATAATTTGCTGCACCATGATTCATTTTGGGGCTTTGAACAGGGGAATTATATTGCAACTAGTACAATTGGCGCGGCGAAGGGTAATAAGTTAATTAAACAGTTTTTAGATTTATATAAAGGCATTCTGTTTGTTAAAGAAGACGGGACCATTAATACACTAACCAATGTGGCAATGGTTTCTAAATTAATAGAGTCGCTTGGTGTGGAGTTAAATGGACATTATCAAGAGATTCAGGAAGTTGGCGTGTTTTACCCTCAGTCTTATTTTTCACCTTATGATTACATAAATTGTAGAAGTTTTAGAACGAGCAAAACCTATACGATGCACCATTTTCATCAAAGTTGGTTGTCGCCAAAGCAAAAATTGAAAAGCAATCTGAAAAAGATAACGTCCAAAGTAATTGGTGGGAATAATATTGAAAGAATTAGAAATGCAATTGAAATGAATCGGCCTTAGGAGAGAAAATAATGTTTAACGTATTGAAAAAGATATGGAATACAATCCAATCACAGAGTAAAGAGAGAGGAATTTATATCACATTTTTAATGAATCTTTCTCACGTGATAGGTATTATTAGGGCTATTTTCTATAAACTGCTTTATGTGAAAGGCATGAAATCTTCTATTTTTTCTCTTCAAGCAAATAGTAGAATCGAAATCTTTAATAAGAAATCTAAAGTAAGAATAGGGAAGTTTGTGTATATAAGAAAGAATGCTAGTATACGTATTGATTTTAGTGGTCAGCTGGACATAGAGGACTATGTATTTATCAATGATAATTGCAATATAAACTGCGTGAATAGGATAAGGATTGGGAAACATACAAAAATCGCTCCGAACGTTTGTATAAATGATCACGATCATAACTATAAAGGTGAAGATAGGGATCATTTGCTTCGCGGAGAAGTTATCATTGGTGAGAATGTGTGGATAGGAGCGAATGTTGTCATCCTAAGAGATACAGTAATTGGGGATAATTCAATTGTTGCTGCTGGAAGTGTCGTAAAAGGCGATATTCCTAGTAACACATTGTATATGAATAAAAGAGAAAACAAATTTGTACATTACCCTGCTAAGGTGATGCGAGATACAGTTTGAATCTGAGGAGATAATCGTGAAGAAAAAAATATTAATATCCATGTTTGATATGGAAATAGGTGGGATAGAGAGAAGCTTAATTAATATGTTAGAAAGCTTTGATTATGGAAAATATGAGGTGGATTTATTCATATGCCATCACACTGGTGACTTCTTAAAATATATACCCAGCAAGGTAAATGTTTTGCCTGAAATGGGAGAATATACAGTTTTTAGAAAGTCTATCTCTACCTGTTTACAAGAAAGACAATATTCTTTATCTATGGTTCGAATACTAAGCAAAGCTTGGGCAAATATAAAATCTAAAAGGATGAAGTTAACAGAAGGATCAGGTTATATTCAAATGCAGCTTGTACTAAAATACTCTATCCCGCTTATTGCAAAGCTGACTAAAAAGTATGATGTCGCTATTAGTTATGCATGGCCACATGATATTGTTGCGAATAACGTAGATGCCAAAAAGAAAATTGCTTGGGTTCATACGGATTACAGTAAGTTAGAGATTGATAATAAAAGGGATTTTCGCGTTTGGAGTAAATTTGATCATATTGCATCCGTATCGGAGAATTGCAGGAATGCTTTTTTAGAGAAGTATCCCCTATTGAAGAAGAAAACCATAGTAATTGAAAATATTACATCTCCGGAGATGATTCAAACTCTAGCTAATGAAAAGGTTGAAAATCCATTGAATCAAGATTCGCGATTTAAGGTAGTAACGGTTGCTAGATTATCCCATGCTAAAGGTATTGACCAAGCGGTTTTGGCATTAAAGCAATTGAAAGATAAGGGCTTTGACAATATTGCATGGTATGTTGTTGGGTATGGTGGAGAGGAACAGGGGATAAGAAATCTGATTGAGAAAAATAACTTAGGGAGTTCCTTCATTTTACTTGGAAAAAAAGTCAATCCATATCCTTATATGAAAGCTGCTGATTTGTATGTACAACCATCGAGGTATGAGGGAAAAGCAGTAACCGTTACGGAGGCGCAAATATTAGGGAAACCTGTACTAATTACTAATTACCCTACAGCTAAAAGCCAGGTTAATAATGGGGTGGATGGGATAATTTGTGAATTGTCGGTGGATGGGATTGCTGATGGAGTTGAACGTTTCTATGATAGCAAACTTCTAATGGAGCGACTTGCATCCAATTGTGGTAAAAGCAATTATTTCAATGGCGCGAAAGAATTAGGTAAACTGGATACCCTATTTACTGCCAACTAGTATGTTATGAAAGAGTTGATTTAATGAAAATTTATACAATAACTTGCCATGATGTATATAACCATGGAGCTTCTTTGCAAGCATATGCTCTAATGAAATATTTAAATAATATGGGGCATAATGTTCAAATAATTAACTATAAACCGAGTTATTTAAGTAATCATTACAAAATATTTAAAATTGCAAACCCAAAATGGGATCAGAATGTATTCAGTAGATTGATATATCTGTTACTAAAAGTACCGATGCGAATACCAGAGTTAAAAAGAAAGAAAGCTTTTGATAACTTTACCTCAACTTATTTAACGTTATCTCCGGAAAGGTATCAATCAAACGAAGAATTAAAGGATAAATTGCCTTTTGCAGATGTATATATTTGTGGTAGTGATCAAATTTGGAACACTGTTTTTCAAAATGGGAAGGATCCAGCTTTTTATTTAGACTTTGCACCTAAGCAGAGTATAAAAGCTTCCTATGCTGCTAGTTTTTCTACTGAAGAGATTGACCAGCAATATATACCTTTTGTAAGAAAGGCTGTAAAAAGCCTTGATACTGTAAGTGTTAGAGAAAAAAGTGGAGTTGCTATATTGAATAAGTTGGGAATAAAGGATGCTATCCACGTGGTTGATCCTACACTCTTGTTAAGTATGGAGGAATGGAATCAAATAGCGGAGTATGAATTTAAGGAAGATTACATTCTAATTTATGATTTTGATAATAATGATTTAATTAGAGAACTTGCTAAAAAGATATCAGAGAAAAAAGGATTAAAGATCTATAGCATAAACCCAGGAAAAGTAAATTATGCCGATAAATATTTTAAATATGTAGGGCCGGAAGTTTTTGTTTCCTTAATAAGGGATGCATCCTTTATCCTTTCTAATTCCTTTCATGCAGCAGTCTTTTCGGTGGTATTTCAGAGAAACTTTGCAATTGTTAATAGAAAGGAATCGATTAATACTAGAATGAGAGATTTTTTAGCGGATATAGGTTTAGAAGACAGGCTAATAAATGCTGATTTTAATATAAAAGCTCTATTGAAGGCTATTGATTATAGAAAGAGTGAATCTATTCTACAAGGTGATATTAGAAAATCCAAGAAATATTTTGATCATATCCTATTTTCTACTAAAATGGAAAATCAAAAAGAAAACTTGTGAATTAGGAGTGAGGGTTAATGAAAAAAAAGCAGTTGTTATTTGTAATTGATTCTTTAGATATTGCTGGTGCTGAAAAGAGCCTAGTATCATTATTATCCATGTTAGATTACTCACAGTACTCCGTTGATTTACAGTTATTTTCTTATGGTAATCCGTTAGAAGAATTACTTCCAAAAGATGTTAATGTTTTAAGGCCTATAAAATACACCACTTTCGCACAAAAAAGTTTAATTAAATCAATAAAATATGGATTAACTAAGCAGGGGTTTCTAATGTTACAGTCGAGAGTTAAATATTCTATGGGTATATATAAAAGAAACTTTCATAATACGAAACGAGCAATTGTATATTGGAAGAGTGTTTCTAAAGTGATAGAAACAAATCCTAAATTATACGATGTTGCAATTAGTTACGCTCAGGGTGTTCCTACTTATTATGTTGCTGAAAAAGTTAATGCAAAAGTAAAGTATGCTTGGGTTAATGCAATTTATAGTATAGATAAAGATGATATTGAATATCAAAAAAATTACTACAATCGATTTAACAGAATTATAGCTGTATCAGATTCAGTAAGAGAAGAATTAGGATTTAGGTTTCCATATTATAAAAACAAAATAAAGGTTATCTACGATATAAATAATCCAGATTTCATCAACAGAATGGCAAATATCGGAGGGAGTTTTTCTGATATATTTGATGGAATTAGAATTCTAACAGTTGGTAGATTAACCAGTCAGAAAGGTTTTGATATAGCGCTGGAAAGTTGCAAGAAACTAAAGGAAAAAGACATTCATTTTAAATGGTACGTGTTAGGGAAGGGACCATTAAAAAGTGAAATAGAACAGTATATTAAGGAACATGGTTTAAGTGAACATTTTATTCTATTAGGCGTAAAGACTAATCCTTATCCTTATTTTAGAGATGCAGATCTCTATGTTCAAACTTCTAAATTTGAAGGATTTGGCCTGGCTATTGCTGAAGCCCGCATGCTTAACGTTCCAGTGGTCACAACTAGATTTGACGCAGTATTTAACCAGATGATACATGAGAAAAATGGTCTTGTTGTAGATATAAATGCAGATGCCATTAGTGATGCTATCTTACGCGTAATAAATGATAATGAACTAAAAGGCAATATTATTAACTACTTACAAAAGGAGAAAAAAGGAAATCCAGAGGAGATTGAAAAGTTTTATAGTCTAATAGAACAGCTTCCTATAGGGAGTGGGAAAGTGGTATGAAAATAAAGGTTTTATATATGGTAATCAATATGAATATTGGAGGGACAGAGAAGGCATTATTAAATATGATAGCGGAGATGCCGAAAGAACAGTATGATATTACGATTTTAATGTTAGAAAAATATGGTGGGTTCTTAGAGGAGATACCAGAAGAGGTTACTGTCGAGTATGTGGATGGTTATTCTGAGATCAAGGATATATATCAAAATCCGCCAAAAGAAACTTTCAAAAGCTATATAGTAAACGGAAATATAATTAAGGGATTTACATTTTCTATTGTAATATTACTTTCCAAAATCTTAAATAACAAAGGGCTGTTCTTTAAATACATTTTAAAAGATACTCCTGCTTTAAAAAAAGGATACGATACTGCAGTAGCTTATGCTGGTCCAATGGATCTCATAAGCTATTTTGTTGTTCATAAGATTAAAGCAAAGAAAAGAGTGCAGTGGATTCATTTTGATGTGACTAAGATTGGGTTTGATTTTAGATTTGCAAACAAATTATATCCTAAATTCAACAAAATATATGTGGTATCTAAAGAAGGAAAGGAAAAGCTAACTAATATTTTACCGAATCTAATAAACAAGATAGAAGCATATCCAAATAAAATCTCTACTAACTTAATATTAAAGCTTGCTGGTGAAGGACAGGGTTTTAAAGACGACTTTGAAGGGATAAGAATCTTAACTGTTGGTCGATTAAGTAAGGAAAAGGGTCAGGACTTAGTAATTCCAGTTTTAACAAAGTTAAGAAAAAAAGGATACAAAGTAAGATGGTATTGTATAGGCGAAGGCAAAGCCAGATCGGATTATGAGAAGCTTATTAAGAAATATGACGTTGAGGAAAACTTTGTTCTATTGGGTGCTTATTCTAACCCGTATCCTTTTATGAAGCAATGCGATATATATGTCCAACCTTCTCGACATGAAGGGTTTTGTATAACATTAGCGGAAGCAAAATGCTTTTTTAAATCCATTATTACAACAGATTTTATTGGTGCAAAAGAGCAATTAACTAATTTTGAAACAGGATTTATTGTTGGGACAAGTGAAAATGAGATATATCAAGCACTCGAAAAAGTGATTAAAAGTAAAAGATCACTAAGCAATTAATATATTTGATATTTATAGGAGGATGGAAATGCGAAAAAAATTATTAATAGTAACTCAATGGATGAAAATGGGGGGGATAGAGAAGGCATTACTTGCTATGTTAGAAAATATTCCCAAAGAAAAGTATGAAATAACAGTGAAACTAATGACTAGTGAAGGAGAATTATATAATGAAATACCACAATATATAAAAATAAGAAACATCTTTGGTAATGAAAAGACAGTTGCAAAAAGGATGTGGAATTATATAAAAAAGGGCGACATTACAACAGCTTTTAAAACAGGTCTTTACACTAAATTAATTCAACATGCTAACCATTATAAACAAAATAAATACTATTCTAGAATGGCTCCTAAAGATAATACGGTTTATGACCTAGCTATTGCATATCATAGTCCCTTAAATTTTCCAACTATATATGTAATGAATAATATTAAATCTAAGAAGAAAGTACTTTGGATACATTGTGATGCCTCCTATTATGAAAAATCTCTACGAAAAATTGGTGAACGCTTTTATGCTAAATTCGATAAGATATTCTGTGTATCCGATTTCTCTGTACGAAAGTTTGTTGAAATATTTCCAATACTTGAAGAAAAAACATGCACCTTTAATAATGTTGTAGTGGAAAAAAAAATGGCAATTCTGTCACAGGAAAGTGAGGGTTTTAGCGATAAGTATGATGGAACTCGTATTCTGACTGTAGGGAGGTTGTCAGAAGAGAAGGGTCAAGATATTATTCCCAGTGTCATGTCAAAGTTGGTAAGTGAGGGATTTAATATTCGTTGGTATTTAATTGGGGACGGTAGCACAAAAATGCAACTGGAGGATAAGATTCGAGAATACCATTTAGAAAATAACATCATTTTACTTGGTACTAAAGAGAACCCTTACCCATTTATAAAGGACTGTGATATATATATACAACCATCTCGGCATGAGGCGTTTAGCATTACTGTTGCAGAGGCTAGGGCTTTTAATAAACCAATCATAACTACTAATACAGGAGCAAGTGAGCAGATTATTCATGGAGAAACGGGACTGATTGTGGATTTTCAGAAAGAACAGTTCTATAACGCTATTAGACAATTATTAGATAATAAACAGCTGCAATTAAAACTTATAAATGGTCTATCTAAACAAATTGTTGACACATCAAAAGAGATGGAAAAACTTTACGAAGTTATAGAAAGTATTCATTAGTACACATGTAAAGAAACTAAAGGTACATTTGTAACAGGATTATTTGAGTATTTATAAATAAAATAATGGACCTATTATATTTCAAAGAGGCCATAGAAATGGAAATAGTTATACATAAGAGTAATGAGTCTCTAGAAATAGTTATGCATAAATGGAATAATCTAGAAAAGGAAATCCATGAATATACTATATTTCAAGATAAAAATTTAGTGAGAGTATAGAGGTGGAAATTCAAGAATTATATTGTGGAGGTGAGTGAAGGCGATGAAACAGTTGCAATTCTTCCTCATCCTACCTATTCAGAGGTTAGAAACAAATATAGCTATTCATAAAATATAATAGAAAATGATTGAGGTAAAATCATAGATGTTTATGAAAAAGGAAAGACAACCAATAAATGTTAGTACTACACTAAGAAATAAAAGTAAATGCAAAAACAGAAGATATTATTTATTTTTACTAAAGGAGTTTATTTCGAAGTGAAAATGAACATTAATAAACTATTAAGATTATTTAATAAGAAAGAAAAGAAAAAGCTGATAGTTCTTTTTTTTATGATGATTTTAGCAGCAATCTTAGAAACATTAGGGATTGGGTTAATTGCTCCTTTTGTTGGAGTTATAACTAATCCAGTAATTATTCAGGAACATGCTTTATTAGCTTCTGTATATGAATGGTTTAATTTTCAATCAACAAATGCTTTTATTGTATTCCTAGTATTAGTCCTCCTGTCGGTATTTGTTTTCAAAAATCTATATTTACTTTTATTTAACTATTTACAAGTTAGAGTGACTACAAACCAGCAAGTTAAACTATCACGGAGTTTATTTAGTGAGTATTTAATAAAACCATATACTTTTCATTTACAACGAAATACAGCAGACTTACTCCGAAATGTAAATGGAGAAGTCACTAAGGTTTTTCAGGGAATTGTAATATCTGGATTTCAATTATTTACTGAAATACTTGTAATACTATGTATATCTATATTGTTGTTAATAACTTCTCCTGTTGCATTGTTAACTGCTTCTATCTTATTAGGTGGAAGTATTTTTTTATTCTTTAAACTTCAAAGAAATAAAATCGATCAATTAGGAAAAGAACAACAGGCCGTTACTGGTAAGATGATAAAGTGGGTGAATCAAGGACTTGGAGCAAGTAAAGAAGTAAAAGTATCGGGAAAAGAGTCGTTTTTTATTAATTCTTATACAGAACAAAGCCAAAGGAATGCAAGCAATATCAGGTATATAAAAATGTTAGAAATAATACCTAGGTTTTTTATTGAAACATTGATAGTCGCTATCGTTCTAATCGTGATGTTAATTATTATTTTCCAAGGAACAAATATGTCACAACTAATGTCAACTATGGCACTATTCGCGATGGCAGCTATGCGACTTATGCCTTCCATAAATCGCCTCGTTGCATTGATAACTACAATACGGTATAGCTTGCCTGCTCTTCATGTAGTTTATGAGGATTTGTTTTTGGATAAAAAGGTTAATCATGTAAACAATACGATTCCAGTAGAGATTAATAAGGGAGCAAAACATTATCATAACTCGATACAGTTAAGTAAAATTTCTTTTCGGTATCCAGGTCAAAAGGAATATGCAATTAACAATGTGTCTCTTACTATTCCAATCGGCCAATCTGTAGCTTTTATAGGGGAGTCAGGAGCTGGGAAAACAACCCTTGTTGACATTATTCTTGGGCTATATTCTCCAGAAAATGGTCGTGTTTTTGTTGATGGTAAAGATTTAATTGATCAAAAAACAATATGGCAACAAAAAATAGGTTATATTCCACAATCTATTTTTCTATCGGATGATACAATTCGTGCAAATGTAGCCTTTGGGATGAACAGCGAACAGATTGATGATACAGAAGTGTGGAGGGCATTAGAGCAAGCTCAATTGAAAGAATTTGTCGAAGCACTTCCTGATAAGTTAGAAACAGCTGTAGGTGAAAGAGGGGTTAGGTTATCAGGAGGTCAACGCCAAAGAATAGGAATTGCACGTGCGCTATATCATAATCCTGAAATACTATTTATGGATGAAGCGACCTCTGCATTGGATAATGAAACGGAAAGAGAGATTATGAAGGCTATTGATGGATTGAAGGGGGAAAAGACGCTTATTATTATTGCTCATCGATTAAGTACGATAGAGAATTGTGATATTGTGTTTACGATTAATAAAGGGGAGTTAGTTAGTGTAAAGGATAACTCAAGCAATGGGTTAACCAAAGATGAAGATAAAATAAGGTTGTCTATTTAAAAGATAAAAACTAAATAGGAAGTGAAACAAATGAGCGCCATAACAGGCATCTGCAACATAAACAAAGAACCTATCAACATCGATCATATCTCTCTTATGATGAATAACCTAAAAAGGTTCCCAGCTGACGATACAAAAATCTGGAACAAAGCAAACAACGTCTTAGGGTGCCACGCCCAATGGATCACACCAGAATCAATAGGAGAACCACTTCCTTATTACGACACCGAAAGCAAACTAGCCATCACAGCTGACGCAATCATAGATAATAGAGAGGAGCTATTTGAAAAACTGCAAGTACCAAAAGAAAAACAGAAAACAATACCTGATAGCCAATTAATTTTATTAGCCTATCAGAAATGGGGAGAAGATTGTCCAAAGTATCTAGTGGGTGACTTCTCCTTTTTTATTTGTGATGAAAAAGAACAGAAGCTATTCGGAGCAAGGGACTATTCAGGAGCGAGAACGCTTTACTATTTCAATAACATTGAGCATTTCGTTTTTTGTACGTTAATAAAACCGATTTTATTACTTCCATATGTTGAAAAGAAGCTGAATGAACAGTGGGTTGGAGATTTCTTAGCTATTCCAGATATGTTTGATTCAATTGATCCTTCTTCAACTGTCTATGAATCTATAAAGCAAGTACCACCATCACATACTATTACAGTAAAAGAAGGTAATGTTAAGCTCGCACGATATTGTAATTTGGCAGAAATTGAAGAGCTAATTTTAAAATCTGATGATGAATATGTGGAAGCATTTAAAGATGTATTTGGAAAAACGATTAATAACTACGTGAGAACCGATTTTAAGGTAGGTTCCCGATTAAGTGGAGGACTCGATTCTGGTTCCGTAGTTAGTTTTGCAGCTAGAACATTAGAAGAGCAAAACAAAGAATTGAATACGTATAGTTATGTACCTTTAGATGGATTTGAGGATTGGACACATAAAAGTAAAATTGCCGATGAAACACCATATATACAGTCAACGATTGACTATGTTGGAAACATTAAACCTAATCTGCTAAGTTTCCCAGAAAGAAGTCCATTTTCAGTAATTGATGAGTGGTTAGAGGTTTTAGAAATGCCATATAAGTTTTTTGAAAACTCACATTGGATTTCTGGAATATATCAAGAGGCTAGTCAACAAGGGATAAAAGTGATGCTTAATGGTGCCCGAGGTAATTATACCATCTCGTGGGGGAATGCTTTAGATTACTATACGAGGCTGTTAAAAAGCTTTCAATGGTTCTATTTATACAAGGAAATAAACAAGTTTATTCATGTAAAAGGAACAGGTAGAAAGAGAGTAATACAGGTTTTAATGAAAAAAGCCATTCCACAATTAACTCAAACGAATAGTGATTACTTAATGCCAATTATTATTAATCCAGACTTCGCAATGAAGGTGAATGCTTATGAACGTATTCAGAAATTCGATATTCATGCGAATGGTTCTGACATCCCCGATACGTTTACTGCTAGAAGAAACCAGTTTGAGAAATTATTTTACCGAAGTAATGGAGCCATTGATACAAAATTTTCGCTAAGAGACAATATATGGAATCGTGATCCAACAAATGATATACGAGTAGCCCAGTTTTGTTTGTCAGTACCCAATTCACAATATATTCATAATGGTTGGGATAGAGCTTTAATTCGGAGAGCAACGAAAAATATATTACCAGATAAAGTAAGGTTAAATCATCTTTATAAAGGAATTCAAGGTGCCGACGGAATACAAAGGATGCTACCCAATTGGGGAGAATTCATAAAACAACTTCAAAATATGATTGATAGTCCCGTTATGGGTGAGTATTTAAATCTAGAGGTAATAAAACAGGCATTTATAAAAGTGAAGGATAACCCCCAGCCAGAACTAATCCTAGATTTAGATTTTAAAATCCTTATGAGAAGTCTCATTTTATATAGATTTCTAAAAAAAGAATTTAAGGAGGTGATATGAAATGAAAAAGGAATGGAGAAATCCTGAATTATCAATTCTTAATATTAATTTAACAATGGCAGGACCAGGAATTAAAACTCCTGATGAAGTTCAACCAGATCCAGACGCACATGAGCATGATGTAGTACATTACAGCTAGTGAGATAATAAGGTCCTCTTTATCTAAAGTGGACCTTATTTTAATATCAACCGATAGAAAGGTTTCGAATATAGGTTGACTTTATATTTGAAAAACAGTAAATTTATCCTATATAGTTCTTTATAAAGAACATATTAATTTTAACATACTTGTTTTATAGCAGTTAATGTCGTTATTAAGAACGCAGGTGGAGATGTTATGAGTGCAATTCAGGGAATTATGCATTCCGGGAGTATAGCACAAAGTCTAGTTTGCAATACATTTATGGAAGCATTAAATCAATTTCCTTTTGAATCTATAAATACTTTCTATCAAGACAATATTTTCTTATCCTGCCACAACCAATGGATCACAACAGAATCTATTGGTGAAAAGCTTCCATATTACGATTATCAAAGACAGCTTGCCATCATATCTGACGCTATCATTGATAATCGAGAAGAACTTTTTCAGCAATTACAAATTTGTAAATCAGAACAAAAGACAATTCCAGACAGTAAACTCATCTTACTAGCTTACTATAAATGGGGAAAGCAAGCACCCAAATACTTCCAAGGTGATTTTGCTTTTATGATCTGGGACGAAAAAAATAAGCATCTATTCGGAGCAAGGGATTTCTCTGGAGCAAGAACTCTATACTATCACCATAATCAGTCCTATTTTGCCTTTTCAACCATTATTGAATCCTTATTGCGGTTACCATATGTTGAAAAAAAACTAAATGAAGAATGGCTTGCTGAATATTTAGCAATTCCAACTATGGTTGAAGCGGTGGATATGCAATCAACGGTTTATAGGAATATCTATCAAGTTCCTCCCTCACATAGTATTACGATTAAAGATGGTAAGGTATCTCTTTCTAGGTATTGCACAATTGAAATAAAGAAACCATTAAAGCTGAATTCCAATGAGGAGTATGAAGAAGCTTTTCGGGAGGTCTTTCAAAGAGCTGTACAAACAAGGCTTCGAACACATGGGGAAGTTGGCTCCCACCTTAGTGGAGGACTAGATTCTGGTTCAGTAGTCAGTTTTGCTTCTAGGGAGCTAAAGAAGGAGAATAAACTATTACACACATATAGTTATATTCCAGAAGAAGATTTTGTGGATTTTACACCAAATTATTATCTAGCCAATGAGAAGCCATATATTAAAGAAACGGTAAACTTCGCTGGAAATATCTCTGACAATTATCTGGATTTTAAGGGAAAAAGCCCAGTTAATGAAATTGACTCTTTCATGGATATGATGGAAATGCCATATAAGTTCTTTGAAAACGCCTTTTGGTTAAAAGGAATTTTTGAGGAAGCAAATAAAAAAGGGATAAAAATACTCCTGAATGGTGCTAGAGGAAACCATACAATATCATGGGGATCAATGACCTTAACCTTCAATTACTATGCTGAATTAATGAAAAAGATACGATTAATTAAACTAATTCATGAACTTGATAGATATTGCTATAACTTTTATACTGGCAAATCTGTAATGCTGCCATTTGTAGCTAAAAGAGCATTCTCCGGCTTGTTTCATAAAAAGGAGCAAACAGAAAACTCATTTCCAACTTTCATTAATCCTATGTTTGCCCAGAAGACAAAAGTATTTGAGAAGCTAGAAGCGTATGGCCTTAGCTCCATAACGAATCCAAGTGATATGACAGAATATCGTAAAGAATATTTCAAAAAACTATTTGTTTGGAATAAAAGTGGAGTGGCAGGAACTAAGCTTTCTTTACGTTACGGGGTTTGGGAACGAGATCCAACGAATGATATTAATGTTATTCGCTTTTGTCTTGCGTTGCCCGAGGAACAGTTTGTAACCGATGGATTGGCAAGATCCATTATTCGAAGGTCTACAAAAGGAATTCTGCCAGAGAAAGTTAGGTTAAATCACCATATTCGAGGAATTCAAGGGGCGGATGTTATCCATCGAATGAAACCAGAGTGGAATAATTTTATGAAAGAATTAGAGGAGTTATCCAATCATTCATGGATGAAAGAATTCATAAAAGAAAAAACAATAAAGGATGCTATAACCTTCATTGGTAAGAACCCTAAAGATGAAATTCTTTTTACGAATGAATTTAAAATACTAACTAGAAGTTTAATCGTATACCGATTTTTGAAACGACTTTAGTGAAGGGAGGGGTGGAGAGAGGTGAAAAGGACTTGGAACAGACCTAAATTAGAGATCTTAGATGTAAGTATGACCATGAATGGTCCTGGTAATGCCAATGCAGATTGCTTTGATGTTTCTGATGGAAAGCACGAAACTCATAATGGTAGATCAAATGCGAGTTGCAGAGTTAAAGGCATAATTTCAGCTAGCTAATTAGAGAGTCCTTATTTTATATAAGGACTCTTGTTAAAAAAGAGGGAGAATAATGAAAGATAAAGATATCAAGATGTATACAGCCTTTGGTCTAAATATATCAAGTATATATGATTTACCAGAACTATATTTAACAAATAAGACCACACCAGACATCACCATCATAAAACAAGATCTAACCAAGCAATGGGCACAATTTTCTGAGCCAAACCGTTATTTCTATGTATCTGAAAAACTTTGTTTATTCCAAGTCCCTGAAGTAGCTATTTTCAAAATTGAAAATGGCAATACCATCTCAGTGTCGCCATATCCTAATACACATGATGATCAAATACGGCTTTATCTTTTAGGAACATGTATGGGTGCAATACTCATGCAACGCAACATACTCCCGCTCCACGGCAGCGCAATTGCTATTAACGGCAAAGCATATGCCATTGTTGGAGATTCCGGTGCAGGAAAGTCCACACTTGCGTCTGCATTTTTAAAACGTGGATACCAATTACTAAGTGATGATGTCATTGCCCTAACACTCAATGAAAGAGAGATCCCAATTGTTACACCTTCGTATCCTCAGCAAAAACTATGGCAAGAGAGTTTAAATCATTTTGGAATGGAATCACAGAAACTACGGCCCATTATTGAACGTGAGACGAAGTTCGCGGTTCCAGTAAAGTCTCAATTTATCTCTCGTCCAATGCCTCTAGCAGGTGTTATTGAATTAACAAAAAAAGAAAGCGGACAAACAGAAATTATGCCTATCCAGGATTTAGAGCGACTACACAAGATATTCACACATACATACCGCAATTTCCTAATCCAACGCTTCGGAATAATGGAGTGGCACTTTAATACATCCGCAAAAATGGTCAATAAACTTGATTTCTTTCAAATAAGAAGGCCAGAGTCTCATTTTACGGCCTATGAATTGGTGGATCTTATATTAATGAATGTTCAAAAGGAGGAGAAAGTGATATGAATAATAGTCTTTCCTTGCTTCAGGTATATAGTCAAGTAGAGGGCAATATCGTCAGCGATATGGACGGGGAAAAAGTCATGTTAAGTATCCAAAACGGAAAATACTACAATTTGGGCGAAATTGGTGGGGAGATTTGGGACCAGATAAAGCAGCCTAAGGGTATGGAAGAAATTGTGGAATACCTGCAAACACAATATGACGTTAGTAAGGAAGAATGTACGGAACAGGTAACGGCCTTCCTTGAACAGTTGCTTGCTGAGGGACTAATTAAAATAGAAAATGCATAGAAAGGATAGAGCCTCATGCGAAAAATAAAACTTTTATTAATGATGGATAATCGAATAAAAATGCTCTTATTAGAATCCTATATATATTTAGCCTGGGCTCGCATTCTTAAGCTATTCCCATTTTCAAAAGTCGCCCCAACCCTCGGGGAAAACATGATAGAAACGTCAACGCATGTCGAGTCCGCACACCGAAAAACATTGGCAGAAATCTCTCAAGCAATTCATACCATGAGCAAGTATACATTCTGGGAAAGTGAATGCCTTGTTAAAGCAATCGCAGCATTGAAAATGCTAGAAAAGAGAAAAATTGAAAGCACGCTTTATTTAGGGACGGCAAAGGACGAAAATGGAAAGCTAATTGCCCATGCATGGCTGAGAAGTGGACCTTTTTATGTGACTGGTGCAGCAGGTAGAGAGCGGTTTACGGTCGTTAGTATTTTTGCCAGAAATGTATAAGGTAAGGGGAAAAACATGAACACATTAAACCTAACAGCGATTCCAAAAGAGTTAAACGTTATATTAGCACTATTAAGGGGAGAGAAACAAATTCCCTATGAAGGAATAGATTGGAACAATTTGAATGACCTTGCCCTACATCATCGTTTATTCCCAGTTCTATACCTAAAGCTAAAACAGCAGAAGGAAAGCACTGTACCAAGTGGAGTGCTCCAATTCTTTGCTAATCAATACAAAAGAAATACCTTTCAAATGTTAAGGCTTAGTGCGGTAACAGAACAATTAAGCAAGGCTTTTTCGGAGCAAAAGATCCCGCTTCTTTTATTAAAAGGACCTGCACTTGCTCATTATTTGTATGGGGATATCTCCCTTAGAACTTCAAGTGATCTAGATTTCTTGATTCCGATTCAGAAACTTGACCGCGCAGAGAAGTTACTGAAGGAATTAGGCTATGAGAAAGATGATTACATTAAAACGGTGTTAAACGACTGGAAATGGCGTCATCATCATGTTACCTTTATTCATCCAGATCAAGGCACAAAGGTAGAACTTCATTGGCGACTAAACCCAGGTCCTTCAAAAGAGCCAGCCTTTAAAGAATTGTGGCAGCGAAAGTCTGTTAGTGAGCTTACTAGCTATCCTGTCTATCTATTAGGAAAAGAAGATTTATTACTATTCTTAATCATGCATGGTTCTCGCCATGGCTGGTCGCGTCTTCGCTGGTTAGCGGATATCCAAGAGTTGATACACCAAGAAATAGACTGGAAGCAAGTTAATCATCTTTTAGTAAAATATGACTGTCACCGCGCATTGGGACAAGGAATCCTATTAGCAACGAATCTTTTCCAGTTCACAATAAACTCAAACATACAAAATTTTATCCGAACAGCTTCTGCAAAAAAATTAGCACAGAGAGCTGTTTTTTATTTCGAAAGAATGGTCAATCTTCACACCGACCCTGTACCAGAAGAGGTATCACACTATCATAGACAGTATTTGTTTGCGGTTATGAGCCTGCAGCAGAAACTGATTTTTATCCTAAGCTTTTTATATCCATACCCAGAAGATAGAGACACATTGCCATTGCCAAAGGCAATTCATTTTCTCTACTTCCCATTACGTCCATTTTTATGGCTATACAGAAAAACAAGAAAACCAGCTGTATCCTAGGAGGATTACGAAATGAAATCCATTCTCTATTTTTTAAAGCAAATTCACTCCTATTCAGGAAAGATTATCTATATCAATTTAACTGCCATGGCTAGCATTGGTTTACTAGAAGGGGTGGCCATTCTATTACTAGTGCCGTTAATCAGCATGAGTGGAGTCATTGATTTAGGAATAGATACGATTCCTCTCCTTCAAGTATTTAGCTTTATGGAAAATATTCCGGCCTCAGTAGGTCTTCCTATTATTCTTATATTTTATGTATTTCTTGTGGTCGGACAGAATATCGTTAAGCGCCAATTAACCGTAAAAAATACGTCTATTCAGCAAGGTTTCCTGCGTTATATGCGTGTGGAAACGTATCGTTCCTTACTACATGCCAACTGGTCTTTTTTTATCAAGCATAGAAAGTCAGATTTAATTAATATTCTTACAGGAGAGATAGCTCGTTCCAGTGCTGGAGCCTATTCCGTCCTGCAGTTTATTGCATCACTTGGATTTTCTTTCATCCAAATTACACTTGCCTTTGTACTTTCGCCAAGTATTACGACCTTTGTGCTTCTATGTGGGTTAGTCCTTATTTTCTTTAATCGTAAGTTCCTCAAGCGTTCACTAGCACTAGGTAGCCGTAATTATGAGCTGGGAAGAGAATATCTAGGTGGCATTACGGATCAAGTAAACGGAATTAAGGATATTAAGAGTAATACATTAGAAGCCTCGAGAATAGAATGGTTTGAATCGGTTACTGAAAAAATGGAAGCGGAACAAGTAGAGTATACGAGGTTAAAATCTACCTCACAGCTCTATTATAAAATTGCGTCCGCTGTTTTAATTGCCGCCTTTATCTATTTTGCACTTATGCTATTTCAGGCGCAGGCAGCACAGCTTTTATTGATTATCGCCATTTTTTCTAGGCTTTGGCCGACAGTTGCTGGGATACAGGCATCGATGGAGCAGATTGCGACCACCATACCTTCATTTAAGGCTGTGATTTCCTTACAAAACGAATGTAGGCAATCGGCGGAGTTTGAAATCGGCAGCGAAAATAAGCATGCGCTTCAAGTCAACTATCAGATCCAGTGTGAAAATGTCTTTTTTCGATATAATAGTCAAACGCAATATGCCTTAGAATCTATTGATCTTACTATTCCAGCAAATCAGATGACCGCGTTTGTAGGCAGGTCTGGCGCGGGAAAGAGTACGTTAATCGATATCTTAATGGGACTAAATAAACCCGAGAAAGGGCAAGTACTGATAGATGGAAGGCCTTTAAGAAGCGATCAGCTCACTTCTTTAAGAAGAGCGATTAGCTATGTGCCGCAAGATCCATTTTTGTTTAATACGACCGTTAGAGAAAACCTGGAATTAGTGAACGGAAAGGCAACAGAAGGGGAGATATGGGAAGCCTTAGAGTTTTCCTCAGCAGCGGAATTTGTCCAGAAGCTTCCGAACGGACTCGATACTGTCATTGGCGATAGGGGAGTAAAGTTATCTGGGGGGGAGCGCCAGCGGCTGGTGTTGGCTCGTGCAATCCTACGTAATCCTTCCATCCTTGTATTGGATGAAGCGACAAGTGCATTAGATACAGAAAATGAGGCAAAAATCCAAGGTGCATTAGAGCGACTGAAAGGGAGAATGACCATTATCGTCATTGCACACCGCCTATCTACGATTAAAAATGCAGATAAGGTGGTTGTACTAGAAGAGGGGAGAATCATTCAAGAAGGTGCATTTGCTAAGCTCTCTGTAGAAAAGAAAGGAGTATTTAGCCATTTGTTACGCCATCAGTTGGAAGCAATACAATAGTATATCTTTTATGTTTTAAAAACTAATGTTCTTTAATGATTACAGTAAATATAGAAGGAGCGGAGCGATGACATTTATTGCCGGAATCTATCATTTTAATCAAGACCCCGTCCCAGGTAATACTGCATTTGAAATGATGAAAAAGACGAGCAATAACTTAGTAAATGCCATGCTTTGGCAGGAAGGCCCTGTTTTCCTTGGATGGAGCGATAATAGTACAGAGTCCGTGTTACATGACTCTGATGGATATAAATTGGTTATTGCAGCTGACTCTAGTATTGATAATCTCGATGAATTGTCTATCAAGTTAGATTTTGATCGATCTGAAGAGCCGTCTGGAAATCTGCTGCTTTTACAAGCATATCAAAAATGGAAAAAGGATATGGTTATTCGGCTTGCCGGTGAATATGCTTTTATGATTTGGGATGAGAGAGAGCAAAGTCTTTTTGGAGCTAGAGATGTATCAGGAAATAGAATGCTGTATTATCATGCTAATCCAAATCAATTTGCGTTTTGTACAAAAATGGAGGCATTACTGACACTGCCTTTTATAGAAAAGCAGCTTGATACAAGATGGTTTGAAGCCCATATGAATGAAGACATGGAGGTAGCTGATGAATCGCTAACACCATACGTAAGCATCAATCAGCTTCCTCCAGGATTTTGCATGTTAGTAAATAATCAGATTGAGATAATCAATTCATTCTCTCGAACAGTAAGGAATAAGAGAATCGATTCGTATATATAATAAAAGTATTTTAACCGGTATGTAGTGCAGTTTAGGAGTAAGAAATACTACTAAGGAGCGACTTTACAGAAAGAAGGAGTAAATTTTTCTGCTGTTAGGACTACTATCAAGGCTGGTAGAGCAACTTCTAGCAAAAGTAGGGCAAGATTCTATACTTTAGGAGCAACTTCACGGTTTCTTAAGGTCGAGGGATAAAATGTATTGGAGAGCGAGTTTATGATGAAAAAGCTTTGGTTTGTAGTCCTACTTTTATTAATAATGGTGGTTGTCTATACGATCTGGGATAATAATAGATTTATTATCGTTGAAGAGGAAATCGAAATAGACAACCTTCCACCTGAGTTAGAAGGGATACGTATCCTTCAAATTTCAGATATGCATGAGAAGGAATTTGGTAAGGGGCAAACAAAGCTAATCAAAGCAATTAATCAGCTTGAATATGATGTCATTGTTTTTACAGGCGATATGTTAGACGACACAGAAAGTAAGAATTACACTTCTTTCTATGCGTTAATTGAGGGAATCAATAACAAGGAATTTGCCTGGTTCGTCCCGGGAAATACAGATCCAGAGAGTTATAGCATTGGCAAAAGGATAGAAAAAAGTGAGTTTATTAAAGGGATGGAAGAAAGAGGGGTTTCCTTGCTAGAGTCTATGGATAGCTTAACAGTTGGAGATAGGGAACTCTACTTTACTAATCTAGATCTATCTATTATATCTAATCCAGACTATATTGGACGTGTGCCGGGTGTGGTCAACCCTGAATATGCGAGGGAAGAGGCTTTTCTTCAACACCAAGAATTTTTATGGAAAGAAATGATGCAAGCTTTTAACCAAATGAGTGACTCGGATGTGCTGGTTGGATTAAATCATTATCCTGTCCCCGATAATCGTATAGATTCCATTAAAAGTCATCCGGATTTAGAGTGGAGAAATATGGATCTGATTATAGCAGGCCATTATCATGGTGGACAAATTCGTCTACCGATTGTAGGGGCTTTGTTTATACCTGAGCCTTGGCATAAGCGAGCTGGTTTGTTTCCTCCTAATGACCGCGTGAAGGGGTTATGGGAGTACGAGGGGACAAAGCAATACGTAAGTACAGGTCTCGGTAGCAGTGATGCCTTTTCCTTTTTAGATTTTCGTTTGTTTAATACACCGGAAATTAATGTGTTAACATTAAAGCGTGAATAAAGGCTAGTTCGCTGGCCGACTAGCCTCTCAAAAGATGGAAGTCACTAACGAAGGTAAACGTCTAAAGCTGTGAAAAATACAGTCCGCAAACTAGAAATACAATTCGTCCACGAAAAAATATAGTCTCCCGTTAAAAATATATTCCATCCATATGAAATACAGTCCGGAATGAAGAATTAAGCAATGTTTTTATAATATAGAGTATGAAAAGTGGCCACCAGCCACAAGTTTCCATTTGCAACATCATACTTAATTATCGTATGATGTAGGATAGAATGAAAAGAATCGAAATGAGGTTAAACGGATAATGAGTAAAACATCCATATATGGGTTAACGTACGACCAATTGCAAGATTGGTTAATGGAACACGGGCAAAAACGGTTTAGAGCTGAGCAGGTATGGAATTGGCTTTATAAAAAGCGTATCGGAAGCTTTGAAGAAATGAAGAATGTAAACAAGGATACCATTGAACTATTAACAGAAAACTTCGTCCTGCACACCCTTGATGAGGAAATTAGACAAGAATCAAAGGATGGGACGATTAAATTTCTATTTAAGCTAGAGGATGGAAACCTGATAGAAACAGTCTTAATGCGATTTCATTACGGACTCTCTGTATGTGTAACCACACAAGTAGGCTGTAATATTGGCTGTTCCTTCTGTGCGAGTGGGTTATTAAGAAAGAGTCGTGATCTAACTAGTGGAGAAATCGTAGAGCAAATTATGAACGTGCAGAAGCATTTAGATGCCATGGGTAAAGATGAAAGGGTTAGCCATATTGTTGTAATGGGTATTGGAGAACCTTTGGATAACTATGATAATCTAATGAAATTCCTATACGTTGTGAATGATGACAAAGGGCTAAATATCGGTGCAAGACACATAACAGTATCTACAAGTGGGCTTGCGCATAAGATATATGATTTTGCTGATACAGACATTCAAGTAAATCTAGCTATCTCGCTGCATGCACCGAATAATGAGCTCCGTACTAGCATTATGAAGATAAATAAAGCATTTCCTATTGAAAAATTAATGAAGTCTGTCGAATATTATCTAGAGAAGAAAAATCGACGAATTACGTACGAGTATATTATGCTGAGGGATGTCAACGACCATAAGGAAGAGGCGCTGCAACTAGCTAAATTAATTCATAATCACCGTCATTTAGCCTACGTCAACCTAATTCCTTACAATACAGTGGATGAGCATATCGATTATCAGCGAAGTGATTCAACATCGATTCAAATCTTTTTCGAAACATTAAAAGAGCAGGGCATTAATTGTGGCGTACGCTGGGAAAATGGTGCCGATATTGATGCAGCATGCGGACAATTAAGAAGTAAACAGATTAAAAAAACGAAAGCTGTATAAATAAAAAGAAACCTGGATATAAAAGATCGCCAGGTTTCTTTTTATTTCATATTATAACGAGCAGAAAGAGGGAGCCCAATTAGCCCGTTCTTTCCGTTTACTCTATTCTTGCCTAATTTTTTCGCTTTTAGTAAAAGATCGTCGGCCATAGAATAAGCGTTTTTAATATGGAAATCCTCTGTAGCTTTATAGTAATAAACCCCAAAAGAAGCTGTGTAAGGCAATTTTACATTCTTTGTTTGATACTCGGCCTCTACTTCGCTATTTTTCACTATATCTTTTAAGCTTTCAACGAGATCCATGCATTCTCTAAACGTTCGTTCTGTAAGAATCAAGGTAAATTCCTCTCCGCCACTTCGGAATATATAGTCATTTTCTTGTAAATTACTTTTAAGAGTGGCAGCGAAGTGCTGGATCACACTGTCTCCTACAGTATGATTATATGTATCATTAATACTCTTAAACGAATCTATATCCCCCACGACAATAGCAATATTTTCTCCTGAATGATTATATTCGTTCATAATCTTATTCATATAGGCTCTATTATGTACTTTGGATAGGAAATCTGTATATGCCATCTGCTCGTAGCGATCACGCTCTAACTTGTGTTTCGCACTTTGTGATTTTACGATTAAAGATCGGCTTACAAGGTAGTTTAGTACAAATAATGCGAGCAGCAGATTCCATTGTTGCTCCAGCAAAAAGACATAAAGTAATCCATTCGACACCGCCTTTTTTAGCGTGTCATTGAAGCTTCTGGTCTTCATAAAATCTATTACATCTTTAAATGATTTGATATCTCCTATGGAATAGAATACAACACTGAGATAAATGTCAGATAAGAAATTCAGGAGAATGACAATCAGGACAACAATCAGCCAATATGCAAAACTACTGTCTCCCATCAAGCCACTAAAATAGTGAAATAGATAAAAACCAATTGCATGATTTAACGCAAATGCACCTATGTTATAAAAAGTATGCAAAAATTCATCTTCGTCTGCTGTATCACTGTATTTCCGCTCAAAATATGTATAAAAACGACTAATAAATTCATATATAAAGACACCTAAGGGACCTGTAAACATAGCTATCGATAATCCATATGAGATACTATATTCCAAATTTAGGTTCCCTTTTTTGAATGTAGTATTTAAATGAGAATAGAGGAAGGTAAATAGTAGATAAATAAGTAATGCGTTTATATACATTCCGAATTCTATCTCTATTGGGCCAGATGAAAATGCAACAAATACCGACAGGATAAATAACCCAATGATAAAGATTCTTAACCTTAGCATTTTAACCTCGCCTCCTTTGATTTGGACTGTTGAATTACCATTACTAATCTTTAAGAGTACATTCTAAATACCTAGTAAATTTTCCCTGTTTTTATAATATCATACCATACATAAATAAATTAGAGTTATTAAGAATAACAATTTTCCCAAAACTTCACGTTTATTTTATAGATAGGCAATATCTTAACTCAGAACTTCAGATGCCTTTATATCATATAAGAGGGTGCGATGCTATTTAAATTTATTTATTTTTAAAACAAGATGATTGGGGAGGGGACGAAAATCTTAAGAACACAAAAGTGAATACAAGAATACATAATTGTATACAAATGTTTACAAAAAAGTAAACATGATTACAAAAGCGTACGCGAGTTGATTTAATAGCGTTTGCAAAAAGTATATAAGAAAACAAAAAAGAATACGCTATGAAGTGTACATGAAAACAAAAAAGAATACGAAAATAGTCTCATTGTATATTTTATGAAAAAAGAGTAATCTATAATAGTAGATAGATTGGTAGAAAAGAGAGGAGTATTTAAAAATGACAAAAGCTAGAATAGCTGCAGTTGATGTCGGTAATGATGCGTTAAAAGGAATTTTCGGCAAACTAGAAAATGAATTATATATACCTAATGTGATCGCTCCGGATTTAGAGGATCGTCCAGTAATAGGAATAGAAGAGTTAGATAATAAAGATGTATTGGACAATATACATATCCGTGTCCACTCTCCTGCTTTAGAAGAAAATGGAGTAATTTACCGAGTTGGGAATCTAGCAACGAAGACAACCAACTCTCAGGAATTAGATCCTGGCAGCAGCAAATCAGAGGAAGATCAAACTCTTGTCATGCTTTTTGCGGCATTAGCACTAGATTCTGTAACTAACTCTGATTTCAAAGAGAAAAGTGATGTTATCGATGCAAACTATATTTTAGGAACAGGATTACCATTAAGAGAAGTTAAAGAAGGAAAGGATGTTGGCTATCGTTCCCAGCTTCTTGGTTCTGTTCACCAGGTTGAATTCTTAGTTACTCCTAAATATCAAGGTAAGCGAGTAAACATTAAATTTGAGGAAGTAAAAGTATATCCTGAAGGTTTCGCAGCCTATGTAAACTTAATTATGGATAATGATTTAAAAGTCATTAATAAGGATCTAATAGATAAGCAAATACTTATCCAGGATATTGGTGGGTTATCAACAGATATTGCTGTTATTAGAAATCGTAATGTAGATGATGATAAAGCGCAGGGCTTTAACTTAGGTGTGTCGGAATCGTTAGAACAAATTAGAGAAGAAATAAGAAGCCGTCATGGGGTTGAACTAGATAGCCGTAGAGACGTGGTGGACATTATTACCCGTAATAATGACAGAAACCACATTATGGTAAAAGGAAGCAGAACAAATGTACATGATATTACCGACCACATCTTGTTAGAACTAGCGAAGAAGGAATATCGCTACTTACGCAATGTCTGGTCTAAGAACTCTCAATCAGAAATTTGTTATTTTGTAGGTGGAGGATCAGCGGTCCTAAAGGATTATATCAAAGCATTAAATAACAAGTTAGATGGCTTTAATATAGAATTCTTTGAAGATGAACAAGAAAGTATCTGGATGATGGCGAATGCTTACTATAAACTAATCTTAGATTTTGTTAGAAAAACGGAGAATGCGGTTAAAAAAGAAAAAGCGTCTGAAGCAAAATAAGGTGAGTAGATGACAAAGAAAGGCATAGAAAGAGGACAATCCATTACTTTTCGAGTTCCCTCAGATACGCCAGACTACTTATTGAAGCAGTTATCGAGGCTAAAAGAAACAGAGAGACGGAACTTTTCAAGTACTATTGCAAGTTTTGTTTTAAAAGGTGTAAATGAATCATATTCGAAAGAGCGGGAAACGGTGACAATACCTTTACCAAGAAAGCTTACAAAGGAACAAAAAAGCTGGTTGAAACATGAGCATTCTGAAGCATTAATAGGAACCATACTATATGAATTGCTGACAGATCCAATGCGAGCAACCACTCTGTTTTCCTCCCTGACAAATAACCAGGAATTTAGTTTATCGTATCAAGAGGAGGCGGTTTCCGAAGAACCCGCTCCATCATTAAATGATTTGTCAGATCTAGATGAGATGGACACTGACATATTAGATTTTGATAAGCCCGAGGAACAGGAAGAGACGGAGGATGCAGATCCGCTTGGTGATTTCTTTTCAAGTATGAACAAATGATAAGAAGCTGTTGAATATTCTATTCAACAGCTTTTTTCTATGGTGGCAGGAGGGTATTATCCTTCTATTTTATGAAACTTCTTCACGCCGACAGGAAAATATTATCTTGGATATATAATGGCAAGGTCAGCAAAATAACCTACCCTGCCGTGTAAAATAAAAAGAAGGCCGCCAAAAACAGCAATGTTAAGGCGGCAAGGGGTATTCAAATGTAATATACCATAAAAATAACATCCAACACTTAATTTAAAGAAAATTTAAACAAAAGTTAAATCTGTGTTTACAATTAACCGAGAAAGGGAGAACGCGGACTAATTCACTCTAAAGAAAAATTCATAAAATTTATACCATTAGGAAAAAAGGTATAGAAGATATATTAAATCTATGCTATAATCACGTTTAAATATTTAGAAACTTTAGCACTGTAAATGGGGGAAGCGTAAATGAAGAGAATGTTACAATTTTTAGCGTTAATTAGTATGATTGCTTTTCTAGCTGCTTGTGGTTCCGATGAAGAAGGAAGTAATGCAGAGGATAGTACAGCTTCTGAAGGAGGAGAAACCTATAAGATTGGTGCAACGCAAATTGTGGAACACCCGTCGTTAGACCGAGCTTATGAAGGTTTCCAAGCTGCTTTGGAGGAAGCGGGAGTTAATGCAGAATATGATTTTCAAAGTGCACAAAATGACCAAAATAATGTAAAACCAATTTCGGATGGCTTTGTTGCAGATGGAGTTGACTTAATTTTTGCAAATTCTACTCCTAGTGCATTGGGTGCTTTACAAGCAACCTCTGACATTCCGATTCTATTCACATCTGTTACAGATGCAGTAGATGCAGGTTTAGTGCCTTCAATGGAGGAGGCAGGAGAAAATATTACCGGAGTAACAGACTTACACCCAGATGCGATTAAGGAAACAGTAGACTTTATTGATGCTGAATTTCCAGATGGGTCTGTAGGTATGGTTTACAATGCTGGTGAGCAAAACTCTGTTAAACAAGTAGAAGAGGTAAAAGCAGCTGCTGAAGAATTAGGGTTAACAGTTGTAGAACGTACTGTTGCGAATTCAGCAGAGGTTCAACAAGCTGCTACCACCTTAGTTGGAGAAGCTGACGTATTTTACATTATTACAGATAACACAGTTGTATCTGCTTTAGATAGTGTAGTTGGTGTGGCGAACGATCAGGATATTCCACTTATCGTTGGAGAGCCGGACTCCGTAGAAAAAGGCGGATTTGCTACCTTTGGAATAGATTATTACACAATCGGATACCGTACAGGCGAAATGGCTGCAGAAATTCTCACAGGTGAGAAATCTCCGAGTGAAATTGCTCCTGAATACCCGCCAGAAATTCAGTTGTTTATCAATAAAGGAGCTGCTGAAGAGCAAGGTGTGGAGTGGAACGAAGAATGGGATGATGCAGCTCAATTTATTGAGACACCGAAATAAGAGTGACTGGAAAGAGTCAGTAAAAATTGCTGACTCTTTTATGGTTTCATAGACTTCATGAACAAAACACGAGAGGATGGAAAAAATGTTTATTTCAATGTTTGGTGCAGTTGAGTCGGGAATTATCTATGCAATTATGGCATTAGGTGTATATTTAACCTTTCGTGTACTGGATTTCCCTGATTTAACTGTGGAAGGAAGCTTTGTTACGGGCGCATCTGTGGCTGCGTATTCCATAGTAAGTGGTGTACCTCCACTAATGGCCACCATTTTTGCTGCAATTGCAGGTTTTATCGCTGGATGTTTGACAGGTGTGCTCCATACAAAGGGTAAAATTAATTCATTATTAGCCGGAATTCTCATGATGACGGCACTTTACTCTATTAATCTGCGAATTATGGGCCAGCCAACCCTATCTTTACTCAATGAAACAACTGTTTTTGAACAATTGGAAGCATTATGGGCCTCTACTGGGATAGATTCATTATTTAATGGGTTGTTGTCTTCTATTGGGCTGGAGCAGTTACCTGGTACATGGTCCATCCTTCTAGTGATGATTATCGTTACGATTGGAATAAAGCTTCTTACGGATTTCTTCTTAAAGACAGAAGTAGGCTTAGCATTAAGAGCAATAGGTGACAATAAAAAGATGATTCGCAGCCTTTCAGCTAATACAGATTCATTAATTATTGCTGGTGTTGGTATTTCGAATGCATTTGTAGCGCTGGCGGGTGGTTTAATTGCGCAGCTTGGCGGTTTTGCTGATGTTAATATGGGGCTGGGTCTTATTGTTATTGGCTTAGCATCTATTATAATCGGAGAGGCATTATTCGGGACGAAAACCATTGTACGTGCAACGTTAGCTGTTATTTTAGGTGCTGTCATCTATCGTATTATCGTTACGTTAGCTCTGCGCGTAGACTTTTTAGAAACAGGAGATATGAAGCTAATAACTGCTATTATTGTAATCATTGCATTGGTTACACCGAAAATTTTACAAAGTAGAAGAGAAAAGAATCGCCGAATACAGAAAAGAAACCAACTTAGAGCGGGAGGGAAGAGCAATGCTTAAGCTAAAGGATATTTCTGTTACTTTTAATGAGGGTACTCCCGATGAGAAAAAGGCGCTCAACAACATCCAATTAGAGTTGCAAGAGGGGGAATTTGTAACTGTAATTGGCAGTAATGGTGCAGGGAAATCGACGCTAATGAATGTCATTTCAGGTGCGTTAATCCCCGATGTTGGAGATGTCTATATTGCAGAAAGCCAAGTGGTGCACCTTCCAGAGTATAAGCGCTCTAAATATATTGGTCGCGTCTTTCAAGATCCGATGGCAGGTACAGCGCCATCTATGACGATCGAAGAGAACTTGGCAATGGCTTATTCACGAAATAGAAAAAGGAAATTAAAGCTTGGTGTCACGAAAGAACGGAAGCAAATGTTCAAGGATAATTTAGCGACATTAAATCTTGGATTAGAGGGACGTTTGAACGCAAAGGTTGGCCTGCTCTCAGGTGGGGAACGGCAGGCATTATCTTTGTTAATGTCTACCTTTACGGAACCAAACATCTTATTGCTTGATGAGCATACTGCTGCACTTGATCCATCTCGAGCTGAACTTATTACTCAGCTTACAGAAAAGATTGTTCGCGAGTCAGGACTCACGACACTAATGGTTACCCATAACATGCAGCAAGCATTGGATTTAGGTACGAGATTAGTTATGATGGATAAAGGTCAGATTATTTTTGATGTAAATGGCGAAGAAAAGCAGAAGTTAACGGTTGAAGATCTCCTCCATGAGTTTAAACGAATTAGAGGAGAACAATTTGGGGATGACAGAGCGGTATTAAGTTAGAGAGGGATGCGTATGCGTCCCTTTTTGTGTGCTTAAATAGGGGGTGCTAAAGTTCAATTTGGATTCGCTAAACTTTAAATGAAATGTGATAAAGATCAATGGGAAATAGCTAAGGTTCACAATACCACTTCTATATAAAACCTTTGTAAAAGAAAAAACGCTCCCAGCTCAAAAAGCTCGGGAACGATAGAAATTAAACGTATTTTTACACGACGCCTTGGCTGATCATTGCATCAGCAACTTTTCTAAAGCCAGCAATATTTGCACCAACCTCAAGGTTTCCGCTGTAGCCAAATTCATCTGCGGCTTCTACACAGCTCTTATAAATGTCTTGCATAATGATATGCAGTTTACCATCCACTTCTTCAAAATCCCATGATAAACGCATACTGTTCTGAGCCATTTCTAAAGCCGATACAGCAACTCCACCGGCATTTACAGCCTTCGCAGGGCCATACAAAACACCGTTGTTTAAGAAAATATCAATTGCTTCAGCTGTTGATGGCATATTAGCACCTTCCGCAACCACTTTCACTCCATTGGCTATAAGAGTTTTAGCCGCTTCTTCATCTAACTCATTCTGTGTCGCACATGGTAATGCAATATCACAAGGAATAGACCAGATGCCAGAACAATGGTCTTTGTACACAGCTTCTGGATGTTTGTCAACATAAGTACTTATTCGATTGTATTCTACCTCTTTAATTTGTTTCACGGTATCAAGGTTAATTCCATTTGGATCGTAAACATAACCATTGGAATCACTGCAAGCAACAACTTTAGCACCTAATTGTATCGCTTTTTCCATCGCGTAGATTGAAACATTTCCGGACCCGGATACAACAACTGTTTTATCTTCGAACGTTAAATCCCGACTATTTAACATTTCTTGTACAAAATAAATCGTACCATAACCAGTTGCTTCTGTCCGAGCAAGGCTGCCGCCGTAGTGGACGCCTTTTCCAGTTAATACGCCTGCTTCGAAAGCTCCGCGGATTTTCTTGTATTGACCATACATATAACCAATCTCTCTAGCGCCAACCCCAATATCTCCAGCTGGGACGTCTACATCTGGTCCAATATGTTTAGCTAACTCCGTCATAAAGCTTTGGCAAAAACGCATTATTTCATTGTCTGATTTCCCTTTCGGATTAAAATCAGAACCACCTTTTCCGCCGCCGATTGGTTGGCCGGTTAAGGAGTTTTTAAATATTTGCTCAAACCCTAAGAATTTAATGATGCTTAAATTAACCGATGGATGAAAACGTAATCCGCCTTTATATGGACCGATAGCGCTGTTAAACTGGACTCGGAATCCCCGATTAACTTGGGTTACACCTTGATCGTCTACCCATGGTACGCGAAAGGAAATGACGCGTTCTGGCTCCACTAATTGTTCTAAAATTCGTTTCTCCATATAAATTGGGTACTTCTCTAAGACAGGTGCGAGGGAATGAAGGAATAGTTGTACTGCTTGGTGGAATTCAGGTTCATTGGCATTACGGGAAATGACAATTTGATAGACATTTTCCAAATAATCTTTTACCTGCTTATTCTTCGTGTTGATACTCTTCTCTTTTGTAATCATTACTGTTAAGAGCCTCCTTTAAATTAATTCTCATCCTATAAAGAAGAAGGAAGGAAATTATGTCGGTACACGCTGCCTTTAATGGAGCATTTTCGACAAAAATTGCATCATTAAAGTCGTTGTTAAAAATATTGAGACAATATAATTATTTTACAGAAATAGAGGCATCAATTCAATACATTTATTGATAAAGTTCTTGTAAAGTATTAAAATTTTAAAAAAACTCCCCCTCGTACTTGAAGAGGGGGAGTGTGTAGGTTAATTAAAAAAGTTTATAAGTCCAGTTGTAATCGCGTTTGCGACATTTTGCTGATAACCAGTTGTTTGTACAATGGATAAATCATACGGATTTGTTATAAAGCCTAATTCCATTAAAATTGCTGGAGCATATGTATTTTGAATCACATGGTAGTCTGCTTGCTGAATACCTCTGTTATTCAGTGGTACCGAAGAATTAACAGAAGCATGTACATTCTGAGCTAATAGCCTGCCTGCGGAACCATAGTAATACGTATTAATCCCTTGGACAGAATAGTAAGGAAATGCATTGTAATGAATACTGATAAAAGCATCTGTATAATTGCTGTTGCTTATTCGAACTCTTTCTTCAAGGGAGACATAGTAGTCGCCATATCTTGTTAATATTACATTAGCTCCGGCATTTTGAAGACTTTGAACGACACGATTAGCAGTTGAAGTTACGATATTCTTTTCATAAACCCCACCAATTCCGATCGCTCCTGAATCATTTCCGCCATGCCCGGGATCGACAACGATGGTATACCCCGAAAGTGCTCCATTTCGGTTAACGGATGTATCACTAAGAGAAGTAAGACTAGAATCATTAGATGGCTTTTTCTCGCTTGTGGCTATATCTGTTAACCATGATGCAATCCATCCAGAATTCCCATTCCCCAATGAAACTTGAAGCCAGTCTCCATTCCTGTCGATTATATCGAACGAATCTCCATTAAAAGCGGAAGCGACCACTCTATATTCAGTGCCGGGACCAGACCTTATGTGCATGCTAGCCTCTTGGATTATAACTTGATTAACTGAATGGGCAGAATAATTCGTTTCAGAAGTATCTTGTGTTAGTGAAATTAAATGATGCTTTGCAACCCAGGCTTCACTTCCACCATAGTATGTTTGCACCCAGCCATATTTCTCTTGAAAGCCTTGTAGTTGATTCCCTTTCGTTAGGACGCCAATAACCTCTGAATCTGCAGCGGGTTTTTCCCTTACATTTAATACTGGAGCATGAACCTCATAAAGCTCCGCTTCATCTGCATGCCCAATCATAGGAATAAAGAAAATGAATAGAATAATAAAAAGTATTAAAAGTTTAGTTTGCTTCATAGATTACTCCTTTTTTATCTGTCTATTATGCTGGTAATAATTACTATCTATCATATTATGGTTTGAGAATCGAGACAAGGGTAACTTTAACTAATAAAAAAACAGGATGATTACTCACCCTGCTGCAGATGTTTTTCCAATAATAGGCTTGCTTGATGTAAGGCGCGTTTATCATGAACTATATCTCCAGGCCTGCTCGCTTTTCCAATGACATAACCTCCAAAGGGCATACTATAAAACTGGCAAATGTAATTGAATTGCTGAACAAGTGGTAGGCCTTTTATTGTTGGGGTATCCCCACCAACTGCAATGAGATACGCTACTTTCTTTTTTAAATCCTCCCTGAAGTCAGGATAAGCTGAGTCTCTGAGAATTTGTGACCACCTGTCAAGAAACGTTTTCATCGGACCAGACATACTATACCAGTAGATGGGGGTAGAAAAAAGGAAGATATCGTGTTCTAGAACTCTATCGATTAGCTCGTTTAAATCGTCATCAACCTTCGTGAATCCCTCCTCGGTATGACGTTCATCGATAATTGGTTTAATGTTATAGTCACGTAAATATAAATGTGTACCTTTTTCCTTGGGGACAGCCTGATAGGTCAAATATTCGGTATTTCCATTGATTCTAGTCGAACCATGAATAACCGCGATTTTCATTAAACGTTCCCTCCTTATGTAAATTTAGTGAAAAGTTTACACTTGATAAGACAAAAAAGCAGGGTTTTCCATTAGATTCAGAGAATAATGCAGAAAGCAGGATACATCAAAAGGAAGCCTATTAGATATATATGAAAGGAATCGAAAAACATGAAAAATATCCATTTTAACGGATTTGATGACCACCATCGTGGGAAATTTAAGGTGGTTATAAATGGAAAGTGGTGGACGGGCAGTTAGTCAAAGGCCTTTCGAGACAGCTTACCAAAGAAGTCTCTTTTAATCATCTGACAGGGGAGGTGCAGAAGTGAAATTTGCGATGAATTATTCGGAAGAAGCGAAGAAGCTTGTTGATACAGGGAAAATTACCATTGATATGTTCAAGTGTCCAGACTTTGACGAAAACCTGATAGATCGTGCGAAGGAGAGTAAGGAAGTTTACGTCCATTTTGATGTGAACGCTGGAGATCACAGGTTAGATAAGGTAGATTGGGGAAAAGTCGAAAAGCTCGCTAAAGAAACGAATACGCCATTTATTAATATGCATATGGTCGCATTTGCAAAGGATTATCCGCATTACGATCCGGGTAGTGGCGTCCCAGAGCTAAAGGATGCAATCATTGAAAATGTGATTCAAGATATCAACGAGGTTACCGCAAGATTTGGCAATGACAAGGTTATTTTAGAAAATGTGGTGTTTATTCCTCATGGAAACATGCAGCGATTGATTATCGAACCTCATGTCGTTACTGCCATCATAAAAGAAACGAATTGTGGATTGCTATTAGATACTGCACACGCTCAAATGACCTGTAAGTATACGAAGATGAGTGTGTATGACTACATTAATCAACTGCCTGTACATGCAATAAAAGAGTTACATGTGACGGGAATTCAATCTTATAAAGGAAAATTACGAGATAGTATGCCAATGACAGAGGATGATTTCGAGTTAGTAAAATGGGTTATTTCTAACATGGAAAAGGGTAAATGGCCAACTCCTTGGGTCGCATCCTTTGAATATGGTGGAGTAGGTCCGCTGATGGAATGGCGCAGTGAGGAGAAAGTGATGAAGGAGCAAGTACCTAAGCTTTATCAATTACTAAAAAAACAAGGGGATGGGACATAACTAAATGTTTTAATCTAAAAGGCGAACGAAGCACCAAATTAGTGGAGGAAATATACGTAGACTCCTGCGGGAAAAGCAACAAGCGAAGACCCCGCAGGAAGTGCGGGAGGTTCAAAGGCTAGGATCGCCCCATCCTGGGGCAACGCCTTTGTGACCAACGTCCTGTTGGCCCGAGGCTGTGAAGTTGCCCGCGGAAAGCAAAGTATATTTCCGGAACGGTATTTCTCCACTAAGTATCGTTCGGATTTTTCTTTTGATAAACACTTTTGACCTAGGCTCTTAAGCACTTTCAATTACAGTTTCAGTGGCAATGCGTCGTCTTTGCTGTCTTAGTAAGAAGAAGAATACACCACCAAGAACAACAACTCCTCCTGCAACCTGCAAGCTTGTTAACTGTTCACCGAGCATGATAAAAGCCAGGGTGGATGCACCAACTGGTTCTCCTAGAATGCTCATGGATATTGTTGTTGTATTAATATAGTTTAATAACCAGTTATTAATGACATGAGAGATGGTAGGGACAATTGCTAATAAGAAAAATATCCCGAACTCTTTTGAGTCATAGCCAGTCAACGGCACATTTGTCAACAGGTTATAGATAATAAGAACGATGCCTGCAATGAGAAAAACAGTAAAACTATAAATCCAGTGAGAGAGTTTTTTGACAACATTTTGGCCTATTAGGAGGTAACCGACTACAGCTATCACACTCAGAAAAGAAAGAATGTCACCTAAAATTGCCTGACCGCTCAATGCAAGATCGCCCCATCCGATCATCATCACGCCAATAACAGCAATAAACATGGTTGTGACAGCGGAGGCTGTAGTTCTTTCTTTATAAAAAATGAAGCCCCCGATAACGGCGATAATTGGCTGGAGTGCCAGAATAATCGTAGAGCTTGCCACTGTAGTTAGCTTTAATGAGCCAAACCAGAGGGCAAAGTGTAAGGCAAGGAAAGAGCCAGAAAATAAAAGCAATCTCCAATCCTTTTTTGTCATATGCTGAAATTCTCCACGCTTCTTCCAAACAATCGGGAGCATGATGATCGCTGCAAATATCATTCGATACATACTGGAAATGGTTGCAGGTGCATCTGACCATTTAACGAAAATAGCAGAAAACGATATAGCGATGATGGAGACGAGCAAGGCAATATTAATCGTTTTAGCTGATGGTATATGAACGTGATTCAATGGCACATTCTCCTATTCTTTCTTGTAATTGTCTAAATTATATCGGAGAAAAATTGACCTTACAATAGTTATTATTATTGTTGAATACTAAGTTAAAGACGATTAAAAAACTAAAGACTTACCCCTTATACGGATACTTAACTAAGTCGGCATTTTAAAGATAGCCAAAAAGAAAGGATTCACTTAGGCGCGAATCCATTTCCATATTTCAGCTGGGCTAGCGTTCTTGCCGTACATAAGAATTCCTACCTTAAATATCTTCCCAGCCAACTTCATAAAGAGCCAAATACTGGCCACTAAAATAACCAGGGAAATAATAATTTCAAGCCATGGCCATTCTTCTAGTATCGTTAATCTCAGCAACAGCACACCTGGAGAAGTAAATGGCAGGTAAGTACCAATTTGTGCCCAGAGTCCGCTAGGGTCACTTAGAACTGGTCCGATGAAAACAAACGGAAGGAATGGAAGCATCATCACAAGTCCTTGGAAATTACCTGCTGTTGTAATATCGGACATGGTTGCTCCAATCCCAACGAAGATAGAAGCAAATAGTAAATATCCCAGGATGGCAATCAGAACATATAGTGCAAGCTCAGGAACCAATAAGTACTCCAGCATATTAATGTCCATTCTCCAAGCAAGCACTGGGAGCACAATCATTAACGATACGGCAGTTTGAATAATCCCTAATACAAAGTAGCCCATGATTTTCCCTTGCATCAATTCACTTGGGGTGACAGAAGATAAAATAATTTCGGCAATTTTATCCTTCTTCTCTTGAGAAGCGCTTTGGAAGATAGCCATCCCTGTAAATACGATAGATATCAGAATAAACCCGGCAAACGCGCCTGGTATCATTCGGGCTATTTCATTCTCTGGGTTAGATGTATCCGAATGACTTTCTTCTTCGGCTGTATCATCAGGAGAATGAGCTTCTAATTCTATATTACTTGATACAACCGTTAAGACTTCATTTGAGACACCCAACTCCTGCATTTGCATTGCCTTTAGTGGAGCCTCGAGAAGCTGTACCTGGTCCATAAAATATGGATTTATTTCCTCACTAGTGAAAACAGGAACAGAGCCTTGTTCCAAAGCACGCTGGTCAACAAATACATATGCCGTGTTTTCCGTATCCTCCAGCACACTGGTAACTTCCTTTTCTGGTATATCCGTTAATTCCATTTCCCAATTAAAACTTGCCTGTTCTACTGTGCCTTGTAAACTGGGGAAAATACCCAGCCCGTCGTTAATATAAACATAAGTAGTCTCTGCTTCTGAACTGTCAGAATCTCCAAAAATACTTCCTAATACCATAAACGCCACAATGATGATAGGAGTTAAGAATAATCCAATGAGAAAGGATTTATTTTTCATATTTCTTTTGATTTCCCACTTGGCAACTTTCATTGCATTACGCATGCAGCTCACTCGCTTCCTTTAACAAATTTCTATCTGTTGCAATGTCGATAAAGATTTCGTGAAGAGAGATGCGATTCAGCTTTAATTCCTGTATATGTATGTTGTTTGGTATGTTTTTAATCCATAATGCAGGTTCAATATCTTTTTCTAAATAAAGAATGGACACCTCTTCTTTTTGTTCAACACGCTGAACACCTTCAATTCCTTCTAAGTCTTGGTAGCTATTTTTTCCGTGAATGGTACATTTAAAGTTGGCATATTCTTTCTTCACTTCATCTAGTGTGCCATAGATAACTTTTTGTCCGCGTTGGATCATAAATAAACGATCACACATTTCTTCTACGAGATTCATTTGATGGGACGATAACAGAATTGCCGTCCCTCCATCTGCTAAACTCCTAATTTCTTCTTTAAACAGTTCCTGACTTACTGGATCAAGCCCAGAGAAAGGTTCATCTAATATCAGGAGCTCTGGTTCATGAATTATCGAGGAAATAAATTGTACTTTTTGCCCCATTCCTTTAGAAAGCTCTTCTACGTTTACCTTTTCTTTTCCTTCTAAGTCAAACTTCTTTAGATAATGCAATGCCCGTTCCTTTGCTTTATCAGCAGGATAATCCTTCAATTCGGCTAAATAGAGAAGAATATCCATGACATTCACATTCTTGTATAGTCCTCGTTCCTCTGGCAAATAACCAATCTTATTACGTGGGATTTCCTTTCCAGTATGATGATGGAACGTGATCGACCCGGCGTCTGGATACATAATCCCCATAATATTGCGGATAGTCGTCGATTTACCAGCCCCATTTGGACCTAGTATCGACATAATTTCCCCTTTTCGAACTTCAAAGGAGATGCCTTTAAGTATTTTTTTCTCCTTGAAGGATTTCTCGAGTCCTTCGACAGTTAGAAGTACTTCCATTAAAATCGCCCCTTTCTTAGAATAGATGGCTCATTAGATTATACGGAGAGAAGAGGCTAAGGTTTCATACAAATTAAACACATTAAGTGAAATAATTCACAATCCGTTCAAAACTTTGTTGCTAAATTGTGAAACGATGAACAAAAGGTAGTATCAACGATAAGACCATGCTATTATACAAATGTACCAGGAAGTAACACAAACTAAATTGTGAAACGTTGAACAATAAAACTAATAAAAAGGAGAAATTACTATGATTATGGAATTTATTCGCACTAATAAGTTAGTTGCTGCAGTTTTAGCTGTATTAAGAGTTTACCTTGGTTATACATGGTTAATGGGTGGAATTGGTAAATTACAAAGTGGTGCCTTTGATGCAAGTGGATTTATTCAAGGAGCAATTGCTAATGCAGGTGGAGAAGCACCAACCGTTCAGGGCTGGTGGGCAACATTCTTGGAAACAGTAGCATTGCCTAACGCTGGATTATTCAGCACACTAGTAATGTGGGGAGAAATCTTAGTAGGTATTGCATTAATTCTTGGAATCTTTACTAACTTTGCAGCGTTAATGGGTATTGCAATGAACTTCAGCTTCCTTTTCAGTGGAACAATTAGCGTAAATGGACAAATGATTCTAATGACAATCTTCGTTATAATAGCTGGTTACAATGCTGGAAGATATGGATTAGATAGATGGGTCATCCCATTCTTGAAAGAGAATACACCAATCGTAAAAGACAAAAAAGAAGCAGTTGCAGCTTAAATTTAAGTTAGCTGAACATAAACAGAGTGGACAGATGTGGTACCGACCCCCAAAAGTAAGAGTGAAAAAATAACTTTTGGGGGTAACCACCTGTCCGCTCTGTTTTTAAGTTATTTGCTTTCTGGAGAACTCTTCTAGTTTCTCTATTCAGAATAATCGTAAACTTACCTACAATCTTAATGGTTTTCATGTATAATGGAATGAGATGAATAGAAGGGCGGTCGATCCTCTTGAACGTTAAGAGCATCCAACTGCCCATTTGTACGTTTTACTAAGCTTTTAACTAATGAGAGAAAGAAAGAAGGAGATTGATTGGAATCTGCATCAGGAGTTAAATGTGATCTTAAATCATCAAAAATCTGGTCGCGGGATTTTATTTTCGTTTGCTTAGCGAATTTCTTCATCTTTTTAGGTTTTCAAATGACACTGCCGACTATTCCGCTTTTTGTAAATAATTTAGGTGGTGGCGATAAGTTAGTTGGAATGGTTGTCGGTATATTCACTTTTTCTGCATTAATTATTCGCCCCTATGCTGGCCACGCCTTAGAATCAAGGGGAAGGGGATTCGTTTATCTCGTTGGTTTAGCTATTTTTATTATTTCTGTTGGTGGGTTCTCTTTTGCGGCTGGCATTGCCTTGTTATTTATGCTGCGAATAATTCAAGGGGCAGGATGGGGACTGTCCACAACAGCAGGTGGAACCATTGCAACAGACATTATCCCGGCGGAGCGGCGAGGAGAAGGATTGGGCTATTTTGGACTATCAGGTAATATTGCACTTGCCTTTGGGCCTTCACTTGGATTAATGTTGGTTGGCTATATATCATTTCAACAATTGTTCCTTATTTGTGCTTCCTTTGGGTTGATAGCGTTCATACTCGCTTCACGGATTCGATTTAAGAAAGCAGCAGCTTCTCCAGATATCACCACAGTGAAGTTTGATTTTTTTGAAAGGACAGCGGTTCGACCTTCACTGCTTTTATTTTTTATCACGATTTCTTTTGGAGGAATATCGACGTTTCTTCCCTTACATACAATGAACAAAGGAGTAGAGGGAATTCAACTTTATTTTCTCGTTTTCGCCTTGTTTTTAATGTTGTCTCGTACATTTGCTGGTCGGCTTTATGATAGAAAAGGTCACCTTTTCGTATTTATTCCTGGTACATTGCTTGTTTGCGTCGCTCTATTACTATTAGCTTGGCTGCCTAATATGTGGTGTTTGTTAATTGCTGCTGCTTTTTATGGATTAGGCTTTGGAGGAGTGCAGCCTGCCCTGCAAGCATGGGCAGTTGAAAAAGCCTCAAGTGGGCGAAAAGGCATGGCAAATGCCACCTTCTTTTCATCCTTTGATTTAGGGGTAGGGATCGGAGCAATAGTTTTCGGGCAGCTTGCCTTTCTTGGTTATGAAATGATTTATACTCTATCTGCAGGTTCAGTATTCATATCCATCCTGCTGTACGTTTATCTTTTAATTCGTGATAAGAGCATGGTAGAATAGGGAGTGAAACAGCTTATAAGGAGTACACCAAATGAATCCCATTGGAATTATCATATTACTTACTGCAATGATATTTGCTTATGCTTCGGCATTTTTTGTTTTAAAAAAGAAAAAATATTATTTTATTTCGCGACTCAGAAATCGGACATCTGAAGAAATAAACCAACTGGAAAAAACTGGATATATAAAAGCAAATGGAAAATTAATTTTATTTAGCGCCTATATATTGTCTGCAGGATTGATACTTGAACTGATTGGGGTACCGTTCGCTTTCCAGGTTTGCCTTATTCTGGTTATTCTTTTCTACTTGGTTGGTACCATTTATATTCAAAAGTATGAAGTGAAAGAGAGACGGAAAAACGCGTATATGACAACCACCATATCTGTTGTCATCACGATTGCTATTATCGCTTTTATTCTAATTAGGCTTTGGTAGATGAGGACGAATGTAATGATATTTACTCTGTTAAATGAATGATGGAATAAACCAATCAATCTATTTATAATTAACTAGCACGATGTGTTAGTTTTTTTCTTTCCTGTTATTTCTTATGTATATTATTCTATCTGTTTTCCCATCCTTATTAATACGATGAATGGTTTAACAAACTTACAATTCTCGTTTACAATAGAGGGTAATAAGATTCTAGAAGGTAGGTTACTAGTATCGTGACAAAGTTAAGTGATGTAAATCTCCAAAAGTTATTTCCACCAATTATATATAAACGAGGTTTAGAATACTTTGAAAGAAACAAAGTAAGTGACCTTCTTTACGATATCAATTATCAGGTTTGGACAGCGACGGTACATGGTTCGGAAGATTATTTTGTTGAAATCGATATGAAAGATATCGAACATGGTTCAGTCGAAACCTATTGCGATTGTCCAGCCTTTCACACGTACCGTTCCTGTAAGCATGTTGTGGCTGCTTTAATTAGTATTGCTGACAAGGAGAAAGGTGCAAAAGGCAGTTCTACCTCATTTGATTACAAGAAGACGGATCGGTTTATGCAAGCGCTTAGTTCTGCGCGTGAGAAGGAGAGACGAGCAGAAATTATTCCAAGAAAACAGCCGATGCAGGTTGAATATATATGTAAATGGTCTTTTGATCGGAATCTATTAATAGAAATAAAAGCTGGTGAATCACATCGTTATGTTGTAAAAGATGCCTATGACTTTGTTCGGAACGTCTTAGCTGGACACGACTATTTTTTTACAAAGAAATTCACATATAGTTCTGAAGACCATTACTTTCATCAAAAGGATATAGAAATCTTTGAGATGCTGGAGTCCATCGGAAGAAATGAAGAAATATATAATGGATATTCTTTTTATCAACAAGGAAACCTAAATGATAAACGCATGATCATTATCCCTCCGCTAGCTGCAAAATCTTTATTAGAGAAATTGACGCAGCGTGACTTTAAAGTCGAATTTAATGATCGGATCTATTCAAACATCGGAATAGAAACAGAAGAATTGCCATTTCATTTTAAGCTTAATAAAAACGAACAAGGTGAGTTAATATTGAGTATGGATGAAATGGAGCATGCAAGGTACTTTAAGACCTATGAAATTTTATTTTCGAGCGGGATTTTTTATTTTCCGTCAAAAGAGCAAATCCCAGTGGTTGAAGAAATTACCCGCTTTAGTCTGGAGAATTTAGAACTTCCTATCACAAAAAAACAAGCAGATGCTTTTGTTTCAGAGGTTATTCCTTCTCTAAAGAAAATTGGGGAAGTGAAAGCATCAGAAACTGTACAATCGGAAATTATTCAGCATCCATTACGTGCTAAGCTTTATCTCCAGCTAACAGAGGATAATATTAGTGGTAGATTAGAATATCATTATGGAAGTTATCTAATAGATCCATTTAATGGCCGGAAACAAAGCGATGTCATTATTATCCGGGATATCGATAAAGAGCAGCAAATTATGCAGTTAATTGAACAAGCGAACTTCCATTACAATGGAAAAGAGCTTTATATTGAAACAGACGAAGAGGATATGTATGACTTTCTTTATTATGTTATCCCACTCTTAGATAAACAAGTAGAGTTATTTTTAACATCTGAGATTCGCAATATGTTTATGGAAACAGACCCAGTACCAAGCACAAATGTACGCATGGATAGCTCCTCAAACCTGTTGGAAGTTGGCTTCGATATTGAGGGAGTGAACGAAGCTGATCTTCAAAATATGTTAGAAGCTGTCATTGAAAAGAAAAGATACTACCGCCTGCAAAGTGGTGCAATGGTTTCCTTGGAAGGGGAAGACTTCTCCTCAATAAGGCAGTTTTTCGAGGATATGGATATTGGGAAGAGTGATTTAAAGCATGGTAATGTACAGATGCCGGTTTATCGCAGTACACAAATTGACGAATTGGTTGATACAAAGAAACGCTATGACCCAGCGTTTAAGAAGCTATTGCATCAACTGAAGGCGCCTGAGGAACAGGATTATGAATTACCCGGTAAATTGCAAGCAACACTTAGAAACTATCAAGTCACAGGATATCAGTGGTTTAAATCACTAAGTCATTATCATTTGGGTGGTATATTAGCGGATGATATGGGACTTGGGAAGACATTGCAAAGTATTGCCTATATTGCTTCAGAACAAGCAACACAAGGCCCACATTTAATTGTTGCTCCATCCTCCGTTGTCTATAATTGGAAAAATGAGTTTGAAAAGTTTGTTCCAGAATTACGGGTAGAAATAATGACTGGACCACCCGAGGAACGTCATCAACGATTAGAGACCCTGAAGGATAGAGATGTTTGGATTACCTCTTATGCTACGTTGAGGCAGGACATTGAATGGTATAGAGAAATGACATTTCAAACTTTCATTCTTGATGAAGCGCAATATATTAAGAACTATGCAACAAAAACTTCTCAAGCAATGCGCGAGGTCAAGGCATTAAGGCGGTTTGCGTTAAGTGGGACGCCGATTGAAAACTCTATTGATGAATTATGGGCAATATTCCAAGTGATATTACCAGGCCTAATGCCAAACCAACGAAACTTTAAACAGTTAACAAATGAAAAAATCTCCATGATTACGAGGCCTTTTATATTAAGACGATTAAAGAAGGATGTCTTAAAAGAGCTGCCAGAGAAAATCGAATCCGTCCATGTATCAGAACTGACGAAGGAACAGAAAGAATTATATATTGGTTATCTTCGTCAAGTGCAGCAGGAGGCGGCACAATCGATGCAAGAAAGTGGCTTTAATCGCAATCGTATGAAAATCCTTGCAGGCTTGACGCGGCTCAGACAGATTTGCTGTCATCCATCGATGTTTATTGAAAACTACGAGGGGCAATCTGGTAAGCTTGAACAGCTGATGGATACTGTAAGAAGTGCGATTAAGAACGGGAAAAGGATGCTTATTTTCTCCCAATTTACAAGTATGCATGAAATTATTATTCATCGTTTGGAAAATGAGGGGTATGATTATTTTTATCTCCATGGACAGACAGCATCCAAAGATCGGGTAGAAATGAGTGAACGTTTTAATAACGGAGAAAAAAATATATTCCTAATATCCCTAAAAGCAGGTGGTACTGGATTAAACTTAACAGGTGCAGACACTGTCATATTATATGATTTATGGTGGAATCCTGCAGTAGAGGATCAAGCTACAGGCAGAGCCCATCGCTTTGGTCAGAAAAATGTCGTTCAGGTCATCCGCTTAGTAACAGAAGGAACCATTGAAGAGAAGATATACGAATTACAACAGAAGAAGCGAGAACTTATCGACCAAGTGATACAACCAGGAGAAGCGATGCTTTCAAGCTTAAGTGAGAAAGATGTGCGGGAACTGTTAAATATTTAATATAAGAGGCTGGGACATAAAACTGTTTAACTCAAAAGACAAATGATGAATCTACAGCAGTATTTTCTGCTGGCTAAGGTTCAGATTTATCTCTTGTTAAAACAATTTTGTCCCAGCCTTATTCATTGATTCAATGTAAATAATTTTCGCGGTCTTCCCTTTTGATACGGCCTTTCTTCTCCAGACACTTTTATGACATCTCCTGTCAGTAGCTTGTTAACCGTTCTCTCTGCGCTGCGCTTTGTAACATTATAGTATTTTGCGATATCATTTGAAGAAAAAGGTTCATTATTGCGAGTTCGAATGAAGTCAATGAAATTGTAGGATAATTCATTGTTTAATCTTGCTTTGTGAATAAGAGCATGATAGAGCTTGGAGGCATCGAATTCTTTCTTTATTCCAATTGGACCAATTGTTTCTTGTCTTTCGTTTACAATATAGCACTTGCTATCTTCTGATTTACTGCATGTTTCTAATGCGATTTGCGCATTAATTGCAGATTGTTTTGCGGTTAAACCTAAACCGTACCCCATATTAATGGGATGCTTTATCTCCGCGCTAATCTCTCGCAAAAGCGGGAAATCACGAAAATGGTCGGTTAGATGGTTAATCATCGCAATTGTTCCAAACAAAACAAATTGGTGATTGTTAATCTGATGAAAGGTGACATCGGTTTTCTTGCTGAAAGTAGTGAGATGGTGATGAAGCTTACTCATTTGAGTCTGTAAGTATTCTGAGGTGTTTTCATGCAGGATGGCTTCATGATTTTTAATTTGAATATAACCGGTGACTACTTGTGCACTTTTGCTAAGATTCAATTTCACGCTTGATTTCGCTTCTTCTAAGGCCTCGTCCAAATTAACGGTTGGTATGGTCATGCTTTGGACTGGAATATCAAGCTCCTTTAATTTCTCCTCCACCGATCTTACGGAGGTTAATACATATTCAATTTTCCCTTCTTTCCATAGCTTCTCGTGATACTCCACTATTTTATCTAACTCTGTTGAATTACCGTATTCATAGACATAAATGTTTTGACTGTTCTTCCCTAAATCCTGCAATACAGAGTGAACATGAGTTTTGTTCTCTATATCGATGGATAGGCTTTCTATTGGCCTTTTAATGGTTTCTAATAAATAGCAAAAGGAAGATAAAACCATTCTCTCATCAAACAATACTTGAACAGATGGCAAGCGTTTCCTAATAATTTTCTCTTTCACATATAAATAGGAGAGGGCATCTGTAAATAGATAAATATCACACATGAAAGCCTTTTCAAATAATTTGACGATTTCATTTTCATTTTCGTATATAAAAGGGACAATTTCGATATCAGAGTGCATCTCAGCTCGGCTCTCAACTCTTGAGATTGTTTCTTTCCTTCCAAATAAAGCAATCTTTACTTTCATAGAAACACTGCTCCTTTAATAAACTATTTTAGCTACCTACATATATTATTTATTGTCCTATGATATAAAAGTGCTTTTTAGAGATTTTTCCATAGTCTTCTGAAAGGACAACAGAGGTAGGAGTCATTCTTGAAGTTGATGTGATGGATTGTGAATATGTATATGTATATGGAGTTCTGATCTGGAATTTATTATGATTAAAAAGGGGAAACCATCATAGATCTTACGTTGCAGAGATAATCCAGCATACCAAAACATATACTTTTATCTTGTTTATATTATAATTGCTAACCTTACTAGTATTACAACCATCATATTGAATTTTCATAATATTGTCAAGAAGACCGCGGTAGTTATATTACTAATTGTAAACGAATACAATCCAATTGTATAGAGATATCCTTGATGAATGCTTAGTCTATATAAAGTATTTTATTATAACAATTTGTTAATAAAAATATTAGTAAATGTAAAAAAACTCTTTACAATTCGCCTGATATAGGTATAATTCAGATTATATATTTTTTTCACAAAGTTGATTTACATAAGAGAGAGGGGAAACAAACTTGAAATTAAGAAATGGATTACTATTAGTTGGGGTACTGCTTGTTGTTTTATTAGCGGCTTGTTCTGGCGGCAATGAAGAAAGTGCAGGATCAGAGAGTAAAGCTGGTGGAGATTCGTCAGAGGGAGAAAAGGTATTGAATTTCCTAAGTCCTGAAGTTATTCCAGCAATGGACCCTTCCCTTGCAACCGATGAAACTTCCTTTGTAACTTTAGCAGCAACAATGGAAGGGTTATATCGCTTAGACGAAAATGCCGAGCCTGTAGGTGGTATGGCAACAGACCATGAAGTAAGTGAAGATGGTCTAACATGGACATTTAATTTACGTGAAGATGCAAAGTGGTCAAATGGTGACCCTGTTACGGCTCATGACTTTGTATATGCATGGCAGCGTGCGGTAAATCCAGATACAGGTTCTGAGTATGGACCATATATGATGAACGGCGTTATAAAGAATGCTACAGCAATTAGTACAGGAGAATTACCGGTAGAAGATTTAGGTGTTACAGCAGAAGATGACTATACCTTAGTCGTTGAACTAGAAAATCCGACGGCTTACTTTGAATCCCTAACAACGTTTGGGACATTCTACCCGCTAAATCAAGCCTTTGTAGAAGAGCAAGGGGATAACTTTGCGACAAGTTCTGAAACGTTACTGTCAAATGGACCTTATTCTATTGAGGAGTGGACAAGTACAAGCAATTCATGGGAATTAGCGAAGAATGATAGCTATTGGGATGCAGAGACAGTTCAAATGGATAAGATTACATTTGAGGTAGTAAAAGATCCTACAACAGCAGTTCAATTATATGAAGAGGGAACTGTGGATAGAGCAGATTTAACTTCTGATTTAGTAGACCAATACTCGACACATGAAGATTATCTCGTATCTCCAGATACATTTGTATACTTTATTAAGTTTAACCAAACAGCGAATGAAGCATTAGCAAACACAAATATCCGTGCAGCGATTAGTAAAGCATTTGATAAAGAAGCATTAGTGAGTGAAATTTTAAATAATGGTTCATTGGTTGCAAATGGTCTTATACCAGCAGATTTCACACCTATGCCTGATTCTGGTGAAGACTTCCGAGCTGTAAGTGGTGACTTAGTGACATATGATCTAGAAGCAGCTCAAGAACATTGGGAAGCAGGTTTAGAGGAACTTGGCACTGACAGTGTTTCATTGGAATTATTAGCAGATGACGATGAGACAACGAAATTAATGGTAGAGTACATTGCTAATCAGCTGAATACCAATTTGCCAGGTTTAGAGCTTAATATTAAACAGGTTCCGAAAGAGCAGCGTCTAGACTTGGATACTAGCATGAATTATGAAGTGCAAATTTCCAGATGGGGCCCAGACTTCCTTGATCCATTTACTTATATGAATCTATGGACGACTGATAGTGGAAATAATATGATGGGCTATTCTAACCCAGAATATGATGCTTTAGTAGAAGCGACAGCAACTGAATTAGCTACAGATAACGTTGCACGATACGAAAACTTCCTGGAAGCAGAGAAGATATTATTTGAAGATGCTGCGATTGCTCCAATCTATCAATCGTCAAGAGCACAGCTTGTATCACCAAAAGTGGAAGGTGTAAATGTCAACCCATTTGGTGGCACATATGAGTATAAGTGGGCAAATATTAAAGAGTAATCTATAAGAAAGAGGTTATTGCACATTGTGCAATAACCTCTTTTACTATTGATGTATTTTTTTGTTGAAATGTCGTTTTGCAGAGTAATAGATAAAAGTTTACCTATTTAAATCAATCTTTCGTGCATAACCCGGAAACACACTGGAAATATGTGCAGGTGATTTCCGCTGCGGGCAGTACGCTTTCCGCGGGCAACGCCTCAGCCTCGGGCCAACAGGACGTTGGTCACAAAGGCGTTGCCACAGGATGGGGCGTTCTTAGCCTTTGAACCCCCTCACTTCCTACGGGGTCTTCGGCTGTTGCTTTTCCCGCAGGACAAGGAACGCTTCGGCAGCGACGCATCGCACGAAGAAAAAGTGCTTTTCTTTTTCGAGGAGTCGACTGCCCTCCGCTCCAATCACTTCTTATGTGGAGTTGTGTTTCCCTTTTATAACACCATACCAGCGGAGGAAATACACGAAGACTCCTGCGGGATGAAAAGCCTAGATGAGACCCCGCAGTGCGTTAGCACGAGGAGGCTCAGCAGCGCCCGCGGAAAGCGTAGTGTATTTCCGGAGCGGAGTCACCCGGTAGTTGATTAAAGTTTAAACCAAATAATAAGCTACTAATAAAATAACAAACAAACTAAGCAAAGCGATGGCTTGGTACTTTATCAACTGATAAAATTTTTCATTCGTAGTCTCGGAAGGCATTGGTTTATCCTTCCATTCATCTAAATAATCCTTATTTCTGGACATAACATGAATAAATCTTCTAAAACCAAATGTCACTCCATCATAAAACCCGCCTTTAACGGTATACAGGAAGAGGGTAATCATTAGATAGGCAAAGCTTATAAAGAAAAGCGCATTAATTAAATTGACTAAGCTGAAGGAATCGAAAAAGATCCATGTTAGCAGTATGGTAAGGATGAGATTGAATATGAGAAAAACACCTTTATTTTTGGTCATCATTTCACCTTTTTAGATTAATTTCATGAATTACATTATAACATAACACTGCAATGAATATATTATGACGAAAAATGAGTAAATATTACCAAAATTTGTCATAAATTTGCAATAAAGAGATGAATAATTAGCTATTTTCATCGAATTTAGTAAAAAAATAATAATAATTTTTTAATAATGTATTTACAATTAGAGTATATTAGGGTTATAATCTGATGTATTAACATTTTTAGATAGCATCTAAACGTGTAATTTTCAGAAAAAAACAACTACGGGAGGTCAAGAGAATGAAGCTTAAAAACTGGGCACTATTGTTAGCTCTTGGTTTATTGCTAACAGTATTAGTAGCTTGTGGTGGCGGAGATGAAGAATCAACAGATTCTGCAGATTCAGCAGATTCTGCAGATACAGAAGGTACTTCTGAAGAATCAACAGAAGGTGAAAACGTACTTAACTTTATTAATGGGGACACAATTCCTTCAATGGACCCTTCAATGGCAACAGATGAATACGGGTTCCAATTCTTAGGTGCAACGATGGAAGGTCTTTATCGTCTTGATGAGAATGCTGAACCTGTAGAAGGTATAGCAACAGATCATGAAGTAAGTGAAGACGGTCTAACTTGGACATTCACTTTACGTGAAGATGCAAAGTGGTCAAATGGTGACCCTGTTACAGCACATGACTTCGTGTACGCGTGGCAACGTGCGGTTCACCCTGACACAGGATCTGAATACGGTCCATATATGATGGGTGGAGTAATCAAAAATGCTACTGCTGTAAACACTGGTGAGGTTGCAGTAGAAGAGCTTGGAGTTAAAGCTGAAGACGATTATACGTTAGTAGTTGAGTTAGAAAACCCAACTCCATATTTTGAATCCTTAACAACATTCGGTACATTCTTACCGTTAAATCAAGCCTTTGTAGAAGAACAAGGCGATAAATTCGCAACTAGTACAGACACACTACTATTCAATGGACCATATACTCTAGAAAACTGGACAAGTACTGCTAGTGAATGGGATTTAGAGAAAAATGAAAACTACTGGGATGCTGAAACGGTTCAAGTAGATCGTATTAATCATGTAGTAGTTAAAGACCCAGCTACTTCTGTTCAATTATATGAAGCTGGAGATGTGGACCGAGCTGACATTAGCTCTGACCTAGTAGACCAATACTCTACACATCAAGACTATGCTGTTTCACCTGAAACTGCAGTGTTCTACCTTAAATTTAACCAAACTAGAAATGAAGCTTTAGCAAATGTAAATATCCGTAAAGCAATTAGCATGGCTTATGACAAAGATGGTTATGTAAATGAAATCTTAAACAACGGATCTATCGTTGCAAATGGTCTTGTTCCAAAAGACTTTGCACCAATGCCAGAAACTGGTGAAGATTTCCGTGAAGTAAATGGCGATCTTGTTGTTACTGATGTAGAACAAGCACAAGAATACTGGGAAAAAGGTTTAGAAGAGCTTGGAACAGATACAGTAGAGCTTGAACTACTTGGTGGAGATACAGAAACAGCGAAAGTTACAGATGAGTATCTTGCAAACCAATTAGAAACAAACCTTCCAGGTCTAGATATTACATTAAAGAGTGTTCCATTTGAACAACGTCTTGATCTAGATACAAACATGGATTATGATATCCAAACTGCTGGTTGGGGACCAGACTATCTTGACCCTTACACTTTCTTAAACCTATGGATTACAGATGGTGGAAACAACAAGATGGGCTACTCTAACCCAGAGTACGATGCATTACTAGAAGAAGCTCAAACAACACTTGCACAAGACAATGTAGCACGTTATGAAAACTTCTTAGAAGCTGAAAAGATTCTATTTGAAGATGCAGCAATTGCTCCAATTTACCAAAAAGCAAGAGCTCAATTAATTTCACCTAAAGTACAAGGTGTATTTATGAACCCATTCGGAGCAACATATGAGTACAAATGGGCTAGCGTTGGCTCTGCAGAATAATATACAAGATTGATAAATAGATATATGTTGTTCATTAATCTCACAAGAGAGTATGTATTTAAACATGCTCTCTTGTTCCATTTTGAGAAAAGAGTCTTACAATAATGAAGATTTTATATTATTAGATATCAGAGGAATGAATTAGGAGGTGCGAGAATGGTTCGTTATATTGGAAAACGTGTAGGGTATATGTTAATTACCTTATTCATCATTGCTACATTTTCCTTTTTTCTAATGAAAATGTTGCCGGGTAGTCCGTTAAACGCAGAAGATAAATTATCAGAAGAACAAAGAGCAATAGTATTAGAGAAATATGGGCTAAATGATCCTGTTCCAGTCCAATACGTAAATTATATTTCAGGTCTTGTACAAGGAGATCTTGGAATTTCGTTTGCTTTTAGTAATACACCAGTAACCGATATCCTTATGGATCGAGTCGGACCATCAGCACAGTTAGGTGCCCAGGCGTTGGTATTAGGAACGATATTAGGGGTTATCTTGGGACTGGTGGCGGCTATATCACATAATGGATTTCTTGATTACACCTCAACGATTATCGCTGTATTAGGTACTTCGATTCCCAACTTCGTATTTGCAGGTATCCTCCAATATGTATTCGCATCTGAATTGGAATGGTTTCCTGTTGCCCTGTGGGGGAGCTTTGAGCATAGTATCTTACCGACCATTGCTTTAATGATATTCCCAATGGCAACAGCAGCACGTTTTGTTAGAACAGAAATGGTGGAAGTTCTTGGATCCAATTTCATTACAACTGCACGTGCTAAGGGTGTAAGTGAACCGGGTATCGTATTTAAACATGGCTTAAGAAATGCTTTGATTCCTTTGGTTACTGTTATCGGTCCACTTGCAGTAAGTTTGATGACTGGATCAATGGTTATTGAAGAGATTTTCGCTATTCCTGGTATTGGGGAGCAATTTGTAAACTCTGTTATGGTAAATGATTATCCAACAATTATGGGTACAACGTTAATGTTTGCCTTCCTGTTTATTTTAATCATTTTAATAACTGACCTCCTTTATGGATTAATTGATCCTAGAATTAGAATTAGCGGAGGGGATAGATAAAATGGACAACAATCAGACTAACAATATACCAAAAGAACTTCTAGTCCCGATGAAGCCGAAAGAAGATACTAGTGAAAAGATTTCTGCTCCTAGTCGAACGTTTTTACAAAATGCAAGAAGAGCATTTTTAAAGAATAAATTAGCATTGTTTAGTGTTGTAGCACTAGTTATTATCATCATAATGAGTGCTATCGGCCCATCAATGAACGAGTATGGCCAAGATGAACAGGACTTAACTCGTGCGAAAATGCCTGCGCGTGTTCCAGTATTAGAAAATATATCATGGTTAGGGTTCAATGGTACGTTAAGTGATACCTTTGAAGGACAAACTGTTGAGCAAGCGACAAACAATGCGTACGCTCGTTATGATAACCAAGAAGATTTTATTGAAATTGAGGTATTGAATGGGTCAGAAGGCTCTGCTGAGGTAAAAGCAACCTACAATATCTATGATGCAAAAGACATGGAAGACCAGTATTTCTGGTTAGGTACTGATACATTAGGTCGTGACCAATGGACGCGTCTATGGCTAGGTACTAGAGTTTCCTTGTTAATTGCCTTTATCGCTGCATTTATTAGTCTTGCCATCGGTGTTGCTTATGGTGGTATCGCAGGTTTTTATGGTGGAAAAGTGGATAACGTAATGATGCGTATACTTGAGGTATTAGTGGGTATACCAAACTTAGTTATTATTCTACTCATGATGCTCTTCCTGAAACCAGGGATTACATCCATTGTTATTGCTTTGACCATTACAGGCTGGACAGGGATGGCCCGAATTGTTCGTGGGGAAATTTTGAAATTGAAGAGTCAAGAATATGTGCTTGCTGCACGAACATTAGGACAATCGAATTGGAAAGTAATTACGAAGCACCTGTTGCCAAATATTAGTGGGATTATTATTATCAATACAATGTTTAACATTCCAGATGCCATTTTCTTTGAAGCGTTTCTAAGCTTTATTGGGTTAGGTATAACACCTCCTGATGCATCTTTAGGTACGTTAATTAATAATGGATTCGACAATTTACTATTATATCCTTATATGTTATGGTTCCCTGCAATCCTGATTTCCTTAATTATGATTGCCTTTAACTTGATTGGTGATGGACTTCGTGATGCATTTGATCCGAAAATGCATAAATAGAAAGGTAGGTGTTTTTAAATGAGTAAATTATTAGAAGTAAAGGATTTAGCAGTATCATTTAACACCTACAACGGTGAGGTACAAGCCGTTCGAGGTGTGAACTTTGAGCTGAATAAAGGAGAAACATTAGCAATTGTTGGAGAATCTGGATCAGGTAAGTCCGTAACCACAAGTGCATTAATGGGACTCCTTCCAAAGCCGGCAGGATTTGTGAAATCAGGACAAATCTTGTATCAAGGTGAAGACCTGGTTGGTAAGTCCAACAAAGAGATGGCAAAGATACGTGGGAAGGAAATATCCATGGTATTCCAAGATCCAATGTCGTCATTGAACCCAACCATGAAGATCGGAAATCAAATCATGGAAGGACTAATTAAGCACCAAAATATGAATCGTACAGAAGCATATAAAAAAGCGATTGAATTATTGGACTTAGTAGGTATTCCAAATCCGGAAATCAGAGCTAAGCAATTTCCTCACCAATTTTCTGGGGGGATGCGTCAGCGTGTAGTAATTGCGATTGCCCTTGCATGTAATCCTAAGATATTAATCGCCGATGAGCCAACTACAGCCTTGGACGTTACTATTCAAGCGCAGATTCTTGAATTAATGAAATCCATTCAAAAAGAAACAGATAGTGCAATCATTTTCATTACCCATGACCTGGGAGTAGTGGCAAATGTTGCAGATCGTGTTGCTGTTATGTATGCTGGTAAAATTGTTGAAGTCGGTACAGTTGACGATATCTTCTACAATCCAAAACATCCTTACACTTGGGGATTAATTGGTTCGATGCCAACACTTGATAGTTCAGAAGATGAATTATTCACGATCCCGGGCAGCCCGCCTGATCTGTTGAACCCACCTAAGGGGGATGCATTTGCACCGCGTAATAAATTTGCGTTGGAAATTGACGGTGTTATGGAACCACCAATGTTTAAGGTCTCTGACACACATTATGCAGCAACATGGCTGCTTCATCCAGATGCACCAAAAATCGAACCACCTGAATCGGTAAAAAAACGGATGCATGGTTTTGCGAAAACAGGGGGTGACGAATAATGGCGCAGGATAGAGAAAAATTATTAGAGGTAAAGGACTTACAGAAGCACTTCCGTGTTGGTCGCAATAAAATAGTGAAAGCTGTAGATGGTGTCTCATTTGATATATTTAAAGGGGAAACCTTTGGGCTAGTTGGTGAATCTGGAAGTGGGAAGTCAACAACAGGCCGTACTATTATTCGTTTATATGAGGCAACTGGTGGAGAAGTAAAATTCGATGGTGAAGATGTTCATGGAAAGAAATCAAAAGATGAGCTTTTGAAGTTCAATCGTAAAATGCAAATGATTTTCCAAGATCCTTCATCCTCTCTAAATCCACGAATGACTGTTTTAGATATTATTGCAGAGGGTTTAGATGTTCATAAACTCGTAAAAAGTGAAGAAGAGCGTAAAGCACGAGTAGAAGAGCTGCTAGAAGTTGTTGGATTAAACAAAGAGCATGCTACCCGTTTTCCACATGAGTTTAGTGGTGGACAGCGTCAACGTATTGGAATTGCAAGAGCACTAGCAGTTGATCCTGAATTTATTATTGCTGATGAACCTATATCCGCACTTGATGTATCCATTCAGGCACAAGTTGTTAACCTGCTTAAGAAACTGCAAAAAGAGCGTGGTTTAACCTATTTATTTATTGCCCATGACCTCTCCATGGTGAAATATATAAGTGATCGTATTGGGGTAATGTATTTAGGCAATTTAGTAGAGTTAGCAGATAGTGACGAGTTATATAAAAACCCGTTACATCCATATACAAAATCACTGTTATCTGCAATTCCGCTGCCTGACCCAGAATATGAACGTTCTCGTGTACGTCATGCATATGATCCTTCTGTGCATGATACAAGTGAGGAGCCAGAATTTAGAGAAGTGGCACCAAAGCACTGGGTACGATGTACAAAGAAGGAATTTGAGCAATATAAGGATGAGCTTAATAATAAATAACTTCAAGAGTCTTGTTACACGTAGCGTAGCAAGGCTTTTTTCTTTACGAATAAGGATAATTCTAAGATGAAAATGTAAATTTTATAAAAGTATATTTTAAAGACTTTGCAGAGGAGATTTTGCTAATATTTTGATAGAATATTTTCTGAGATACTTAAAATAAATGGAAAGTGTGAATAACCTGTGTATAAACTGTTGAGTAAGTGGAGAAGGGTTGTGGAAAAGTCGATAACATTGTGGATAAAACTTATTGTTATAGGTATCATTTCAGGAATAAGCCTTGGATTGTTTCTAAAGTTAATCGAAATATTAACAGAGGAAAAAGTCTACACTTTACTAATGAATGTTGATTATATTCCTTTATTAAAAGACTATAGGTTGAGTGAACTTGTTGAATTCTCCCTACATTTAATTGTATCCATTGCCCTCGTTATTATTTTATATTTGTGTATAAGTAGATTAGATATCCACAGGAAATCCACAATTTATACTATTATTATTTCTATCATTGGGATAATGTTATATTTCACGACATCATTTTCAGAGCGAACCCCTTTGGTAACAGATTACTTAGCTTTTACTTACTGGGTTGTTGGACACTTGATATATGGAATTATCGTTTCTAAATTATTAAAACTTTGGGTGGAGAAGGATAGATAAAAGATGAGTAAAAAGAAGAAAAAAACAAAAATAGCTATATATCAATCTATTGTAGTAGGACTTCTCTTTGTTTTATTATTTGTCGGGATCTCTATCCTATCAATCGTCGAGGAAGAGGAACCAGAAAACTATCCGAAAGTAACAAACGAAGTAGAAAATTATCGCTCTACAGTTGAAAAATATGCAAAAGAATATGGTGTGTCGGGGCATGTGGATATTCTTTTAGCTATGATGATGCAAGAGTCTGGGGGAAGAGGCAGTGATCCTATGCAGTCTTCAGAGAGCTATTGCGGAGAGATAGGTTGTATTCAGGACCCAGAGCTATCGATTAAACAAGGTGTTTATTATTTCTCTGAAGTGTTGAACGATGCAAACGGAGATTTAAAACTTGCCATTCAATCCTATAATTTCGGTAGAGGTTTTATTGATTTTGTTCTTGAGGAAACAGGTAGTTACTCTCAAGAAATCGCTATTGACTTCTCCCAGCAAATGTACGAAAATGCACCAGACAAATCTATTTATACGTGTTTAAGAGAGGAAGCCAAGAAATATAACGCATGCTACGGTGATATTTACTATGTAAATTCTGTCCTTGATTATAGTCGTACATTAGCCATGCAATAAAGAAACTGGTATGATATAAGAAAATTATAATTTCTTAGGAGGAATATTAAATGACAAAAGAAATACATACAACAAAGGCACCGGCTGCTATTGGTCCATACTCCCAAGCTATTCAAGCTGGAGATTTTGTCTATGTTTCAGGTCAAATACCGATTGATCCTGCAACAGGAGAAGTGGTAGAAGGAATAGAAAATCAAACAAAACAAGTGCTGAAAAACCTTCAAGCAATTTTACAGGAAGCTGGTACTGATTTTAACCAAGTGGTTAAGTTTACTATTTTCTTATCTGATATGAATCACTTTGCAACCGTAAATGATATTTATGGCAGCTTCTTATCTGAGCCATATCCAGCAAGAGCAACTGTTGAGGTAAGCCGTTTACCTAAGGATGTTTTAGTAGAAATGGATGTTATTGCATATACGAAGTAAGAAGGGGAGGTAAAGGCGATGGATAGTTTTGTATACCAAAATCCTACCAAACTAATATTTGGTAAGGGACAGCTCGATGCTCTGCCGAACGAAGTAGAGAAATATGGAAACAAAGTGCTTATTGTTTATGGCGGAGGCAGTATTAAACGTAACGGAATCTATGACAATGTTGTCAATAAGCTTAAAGAGATGAATGCAGAGATATTTGAACTCTCTGGTGTAGATCCTAACCCTCGAATCTCCTCAGTTAGAGAAGGTGTAGAGATTTGTAAAAAGGAAGGGATACAGTTCATATTAGCAGTTGGTGGTGGGAGTACCATCGATTGCGTAAAAGCAATTGCCGTTGGTGCGAAAACAGATATCGACATGTGGGATATTGTCATAAAAAAAGAAGTAGCGAAGGATTCTCTTCCATTTGGTACCGTTTTAACTTTAGCAGCAACAGGTTCTGAAATGAATAGCGGATCGGTCATTACAAACTGGGAAACCAATGAGAAACATGGCTGGGGCTCGCCATACTCCTATCCTAAGTTTTCGATACTTGACCCAGAGCATACCTATACGGTTCCATTAGATCAAACAGTGTATGGAATCGTTGATATCATGTCTCATGTAATAGAGCATTATTTCCATCAAACAACCAATACACCAATTCAGGACCGCTTTTGTGAGGGCATTTTAAATACGGTAATAGAAACAGCACCGAAACTAATAGAAGATCTAACGAATTATGAATATCGCGAGACAATTATGTTAGCAGGAACTTTAGCGCTAAATAATATGCTAAACATGGGTTATCGTGGAGATTGGGCAACACATAATTTGGAACATGCCGTCTCAGCTGTTCATGATATTCCCCATGGTGGTGGGCTGGCTATTTTATTCCCGAACTGGATGAAGCATGTATTAGACGAGCATAATGCACCTCGTTTTAAACAGTTTTCCGAGCGAGTATTTGGCGTTTCGTCCGTTGGAAAATCGGATATGGACGTGGCACTCGAAGGAATTGATAGGCTGCGCGAGTTCTGGACTAGTATAGGCGCACCATCCAAGTTATCAGACTATGAAATCAATGATACATCCATTGAACTTATGGCAGAGAAAACAGTCACTCTTAGGTCGGAATATGGTATGTTCAAGAAGTTAAATAAGCAAGATTCGATAGAAATTTTTAAAGCTAGCTTATAATGATAAAAAGGAAAATGACAATTTCCTAGGAAATAAGTCGAAAAAGAATGCATCGCTTTAACTTAAGTGATGCATTCTTTTTTATAAATGGAAGACCTGTGGATATTTCTTATCATTGCGAAAAGTTACGTCCTAGCAAACTTCACACTCCTCCACTACGATAACAGTTCGACATAGTCGAGCTACCTATGTTCAGATAAAGGAAGTGCCTACTAAAACCGGTTTTCGCCAACGTCGGCATACCCCTAAAGGGGCATGTTTCCTTTATCTCATTGCGGTAGGAAAAGTTCGATTAAGAACGCCACATCACGTGGCAAATCTTTTCGATGGGACGAGTAATCGCAGTCCCAACGTCGAACCACCCCACGTCCTGTGGGGCGCAGTTTGTACGTTGCTACGACGCACAGGACGTGCTAGTACAGGCGTTGCGACAGGACGTCGCGTTTTTAGCCTGTAAGGGCGCTTGCGCCTTTGTTCCTTAATGAGAATGGGAAGAAACGGAATGTTTATCAGCATATTCATAGCGATACCAGGTAAACAGCATCAATAGGCCAGCTAATATCAGTAATGCACTTGTAAAGAAAAACACGGTAGAAAAACCATACAAGGCAGCAATTAATCCACCTAATGCTGGTCCAATGACATTACCGAGAAAGCGAAGGCTAGTATTATACCCAATTACTTCTCCTTGCATGGATAATGGTGCTTCCCCACGAATATAAGCAATACGCAGAGGAACGATTCCGCCAATAGTGACCCCCAAGAGGAAACGAATAATAATCAGTTGTGTGATATCCGTAACAAATGCTCCTGGCAAATAAATAATTCCAGAGGCGAATAATAGGACAATTAATATTTTTATATGTCCATGTGAATCTCCAAATTTCCCCCAGCTGCGGGACATTAATAAATTTCCTAATCCTGCAGCAGAGAAGGCGATACCTGCAAAAAAGGCGATATTCTGAGGTCCGTTAATCTCTTCTACAAATAAGGAAAGAATTGGCTGAATACTAAAGTGAGCTATCTGTACTAAGGTCGATAATACTAGAACAACTAGTAAAACTGGCTTATGAAGGATATGAAGGATCACTTCCTTACTAGAATAGGATTGGTAATCACGCTTATCTTTAGACAGTGGCAGCTTCACTTCCTGAACAAATATGACAAGTAGAGCAGATACAAATATAGTTACAGAAACCCACTTGAATGTTGCGGCATAACTAAACGTATCAGCTAATAAACCACCGAGCATTGGTCCAAGAAGAGAACCAGTTATATTCCCCGTTTGCAGCGTTCCAAGTACCCTCCCGGCGACTTCTTTAGGTGTCTGTGTTGAAATAAATGCCTGTGACATGGGAATAAAGCCTGTTACAATACCCATGAATAATCTTAATAGGAACAGCTGCCAGACATTTGTAGCAAATCCCATTAGAAATACAGAGATCCCTATACCAACAGCAGAGATGATAAGAATATACTTTTTCCCGTATTTGTCTCCAATTCTTCCCCAAATTGGTGCGAAAATAAAAGCCGTAACAAATGTCACAGCAAAAGTAAGACCTGACCAGGTTTGTACATAAGAATCGGTAAAGTTACCAAAAGAATGAATGTATAAAGATAGAAATGGAATAACCATCGTCATGCTGCCAGCTACGAAAAAGTTAGCAAACCACATGATGGCCACATTTCTTTTTACAATGGAATGAGATTGACTGATTGTAACCCTTCTTTCTAAAATATTTCGCTACTCTAAATATACAGCATACGAAGGATTAATGAAAGTAACCTGCTCAACGATAAACGTGATAAAATAAAGATGAAACTACTCAAGCTTTTTCCTACCAGTTATAATAAAGAAGTACTAATCCTTGATAAAGTACAAGCAAAAATATTAATTTGAAACATTTCATATTATTAATACGTCTAATGAAGTAATGTGGATTTTTTCTGCATACTGAGTCTAGGCATTTGGAAAAGGAGACGAAAGAGAATGAAGAACTTTAGAAGAATTCTGTCCCTGCTTCTTGTGATGGCATTAATGGTTGGGTTTGTCCTTCCCATTCACGCGACTACAGGAGCGACGAACACAGAAAGTATAAATGAAAAATTAGGACCAACCGTTGTTATTTATGGGGAAACATTGTCTGAAGAGCAAAAAGACCAGGTTCGGGAGATGTTAGGTGTTACCAATCCGGAAGCGGTCGAAGAGTATGAAGTGCTAGGAGAAGATGTTGCTACCTATATTAACGGAAACCCAGATGCAAATCTTTACTCTTCTGCTAAAATTACCCGTCAAGAAGAGGGAAATGGATTAACCATTAACATTGTATCGCCTGATAATATTACAGAGGTATCAGAAGAAATGTATGCGAATGCTTTATTAACAGCAGGTGTAGAGAATGCAACGGTCGATGTTGCATCCCCGGTAAAGGTGAGTGGACATTCTGCATTAACTGGTATTTATAAAGCGTATGACGTTCAAGGGGAAGAGCTTGATAAAGAACGAATGGAGCTGGCGAATGAAGAATTGGATGTTGCCACGAGCTTAGCCGATAATGAAGGATTATCACAGGAGAAAGTATCCCAACTATTAACTGAAATTAAGCAAATGATTGCAGAGCAAAATCCGGCAACTAGAGAAGACGTCGAACAGATTGTAAGCGAGCAATTACAAAACCTGGAGATTACTTTAAGTGAAGCAGATAGACAAATGCTAATAGATTTATTTGATAAGATGCGAAATTTGAATATTGACTTTGGCCAAGTTGCTAATCAGTTAGAAGATATTGCAAATCAGGTCGTTAATAAAGCAGAAGAGTTAGGACTGGATCAGAATTTCTGGGAGAAGGTAGCGAATTTCTTCGCAGATATTTTTACGGCTATAGGTAACTTCTTAGGCGGATTGTTTAAATAGATGAAAAGAACACAAGGAGAGCCCATTGCGGGTTCTCTTTTTTTGCCCCACGTTAGGAAAGTAGCAAGGAAGTATTTATGTAGAAAAGGTGAGCGAATTCTAGTATCTCTGAACAATATTGTACCTAGATGCGGATTTGACATAGCTTGAATTTTAATCCTTCCACGTATTTCAAAAGCTATTATTCCCTTTATTGCAACATTTTTTATAAGTTTCACTAGTAATATTTTAGGTTAAAATATGAAAAAACAGCTTTTTTTGTAATAAAAGAGAATGTAAATAGGTAAAACATATCATCTTTGTAACAATTGTAATAAATATAGGAGATTTAGTAATCCTTGTAATAGATTCTTAATTGTCCTGTTACTGTATTCTCCAAAATCCTGTGATAGTATTATTCATAGTTTGAAGGAGGAATACAAAATGAAAAAGACAATAGCAGCTTTAATAGCTGGAATGTTTATCGCTGGTACACAGGCCGTTAGTGTTTCTGCCGAGTCCTACGAAGTTCAAGATGGTGATAGTTTATGGAATATAGCTGAAGAAAATAATACAACCGTAGAAGAATTAATGAACATAAATGAATTAAAAGAAACAATGATTCACCCAAAACAAGTACTTTTACTGAACGGTACATACACCGTAAATTCTGGTGATACTCTTACTAGTATCGCTAAAGAAAATAACGTAAGTACTCAAGATTTGAAAGAATGGAATAACCTTTCTTCAGATATAATTGTCATTGGACAAGCTTTATCCATTAAGGGCGCAGCAGAATCTGCAAATATGGAACAAACAGAACAGGTAGAAACGACTTCTGCAGAAGCAAATAATGAAGCAGCAGAAAGTGAAGCAGTAGAAACAACTTCTGCTCCAAAGGAAGAAGTAACTGAAAATAATCAAGCAGAAACAGACCAAGATGTTGAAGGTAAAACAATATCTGTAAGTGCAACAGCTTATACTGCAGACTGTGAAGGTTGTTCAGGTGTAACTTATACAGGTGTGGATTTAAATAAGAATCGTAATGCAAAAGTAATTGCAGTAGATCCAAATGTAATTCCTTTAGGATCTAAAGTATATGTAGAAGGTTATGGATATGCTACTGCGGCTGATATCGGCGGTGCTATTAAAGGAAACAAGATTGATTTACATGTCCCAACAACAAGCGAAGCAAAGCAATGGGGTGTGCGTACAGTGGATGTAACAATAGTAGAATAACGGAAAAAAAGGAAAGCACTTAGTTGCTTTCCTTTTTTATATTAATAGTTTAATGGAGTAGAATAACCGTTCTCTTTTGTAATTGCTTCTGGTTCTTCGACATATTCTTTAACCCCAAAAACACCAATTGACAAAATCATCGCTGCAAACAGTATCACTAATACCTTTCTCAATGCTTGATGCCCTCCAAAATTATGTCTCTCTACTAATAGTATAATAAAAATAATTCATATAGACTAGAGGGAATTAATTCTAATTACAAATAAAAAAAGAAACGTGCTCTAATTTAATTAGAGCACGTTTTTCATAGTCTAGGAAATTATTTTGTACGTTGCTAAACGGGCGCTTGCGCCTTTGTTCTTACTTCGCATACATTTCGCTGATTTGTTTTTGAAGTTTCTTATCGTTCACATATTCATCATAGCTCATTTCTTTATCAATTAAGCCATTAGGTGTGATTTCGATTAAACGATTAGCAATACTATTTACAAATTGATGGTCATGTGAAGTAAACAGGATGGAGCCCTTGAAATTCATTAATCCATTGTTTAATGATTGAATGGATTCTAAATCTAAATGGTTCGTTGGCTCGTCTAGAATAAGAACATTTGCATGTGATAGCATCATCTTAGATAGCATACAGCGTACCTTTTCTCCACCAGATAGGACATTTGCTTTCTTTAATGCTTCTTCGCCAGAAAACAACATTCTTCCTAAAAATCCGCGCAGGAAAGTTTCTGTTTCATCCTCTGGAGAAAACTGTCTAAGCCAGTCAACTAATGGCAAATCACTGTTTTCAAAGTACTCCGAGTTGTCTTTTGGAAAATAAGATTGAGAAGTAGTCACTCCCCATTTATAAGTGCCGGAATCCGGCTCCATTTCTCCTACTAATATCTTAAATAAGGTCGTTTTTGCGATATCATCACTGCCTACAAAGGCAACCTTGTCATCTTTGTTTATAATAAAGCTAACATTATCTAAGACTTTCTTTCCTTCTATTGTTTTTGTAATTCCTTCCACACGTAAAAGGTCATTCCCAATTTCTCGTTCTGGGGTGAAGGCAATGTAAGGATATTTACGTGAAGAGGGTTTAATATCATCAAGCGTAATGTTATCCAGTAATTTCTTACGGGAAGTTGCTTGTTTCGATTTCGATGCATTCGCACTAAAGCGTGCAATAAACGCTTGAAGCTCTTTAATTTTTTCTTCTTTTTTCTTATTCGCTTCTTGTGCTAGTTTTGTTGCTAATTGACTGGATTCATACCAGAAATCATAGTTCCCAACATAGATTTGTATCTTCCCAAAGTCTACATCGGCAATATGGGTACATACCTTGTTAAGGAAGTGACGGTCATGGGAAACGACGATAACGGTATTTTCAAAGTTAATGAGAAACTCTTCCAGCCATTGAATAGCCTGAATATCTAAACCGTTGGTAGGCTCATCGAGTAGTAGAATATCCGGGTTGCCGAATAAGGTCTGTGCAAGCAATACTTTAACCTTTTGATCTTCTGTTAAATCTGCCATTTTTAATGAATGAAGATCCTCACCAATTCCTAATCCTTTTAATAAAACAGCAGCATCAGATTCTGCTTCCCAGCCGTTTAGTTCGGCAAATTCTCCTTCTAGCTCTGCAGCACGCATACCATCTTCCTCAGAGAAGTCGGCTTTCATATAGATGGCGTCTTTCTCTTGTTTTACTTGGTATAAACGTTCATGTCCCATTAGTACAGTATCCAGTACTTCATGCTCCTCGAAAGCGAAGTGATCCTGTTTTAGTACAGCAAGACGCTCTCCAGGGGAAAGGGAAACATTTCCAGTTTGTGGTTCAACTTCTCCAGATAATATTTTCAGGAAAGTTGATTTTCCAGCACCATTGGCTCCTATTACGCCGTAACAATTTCCTGGTGTGAACTTTAGGTTCACATCTTCGAAAAGTTTCTTATCTCCATATCGTAAACTTACATTTGTAACTGTTATCATTCAAGTATTTCCTCCAATAAATGAAATAGGTAATCAAAGTTAGCTTACGTTATTTAAGGAGTTACGTCAATGTAAAACCGTCATATATTATACAACAGGAATATATGGAAAAACATTCCGTATCTTAACCGTACCTACTATTATTGTCTAAAATGCAAGAAAAGCATTGAAAAGCCTGGAAAAGCTTGTACAATGAGAATTAGTATCTATTTCATCTTATTCGGGGGAAGGGAGCACGTTGAAAAAGAGAACGATTTATTTACTGTTTACAGATACAGGTACGTATTTGTCAAGGGCAATTCATTTTTATACAAAAGAAGCTTTAAACCATGTTTCCATCAGCTTTGATTCCAGGCTCGAAGAAGTATACAGCTTTGGCAGGAAAAATCCGCGGAATCCATTTATTGGTGGCTTTATCAAGGAAGATGTTCAAAGCGCCTTCTTTAAAAAGGCCAATTGTGCTATCTATCGCTGTACGCTTACGGAGGAAGAATATGCTGTAATTTTTAATAATATAAAAGCCATAGAAGCAAGAAAAAATGATTATCGATATAATTTTATTGGATTATTCGGTGTTCTATTGCAGATTCAAATTCATCGGAAATCAGCTTATTTTTGCTCTCAATTTGTTGCTACCGTTTTAAAGGATTTAAATGCCTTTCAGTTTAGTAAACCAATTTGTTTCATTACACCGAATGATATCCGTAAGCATGAAGAATTAGAATGTATCTATGCTGGGAAACTAGTAGATTATCAACCTGCAGATGATGTTGCATAAAAGAACCAATAAGAACCATCATTGTTCTTATTGGTTAATCATTCTGGAGGCTGTCAATACCAAGAGTTTCATATGGAATATCAATTCGGAATGCCAGATTGTTTGCCTCTAGATCAATCCGCTCCACTGCGACCTTAAAGTTACTCTTCACATCCATATCCGTTACTGCCACATAAATCTCCTCATTTTTAGGATTTATGGTTACCCATTCTGGCATATCTAGGTATTTATCCATATATTCCATGATTTTTTGATTTGGCAATGCAAGCAATCCGACCGAAATTGACTTTTGCTTTAGAATAATATCCCCGTTCTCTAGTACAATAGGCTCCAGATGAATCGATAATGGGACGGTTGAAGAGAAGACGGGCAGTTCTCCCATTAAATGAACATCATCCTCTAAGGAAACACGATATTTATGTTTTGAGCTATCTAATACCTGCTCAATATAGGCGTTGATCAAATCATTCAAATTTTGCTTTGTTGTACGAACGATGAATGAAGAACTTTCGCCTTCTACGGGAGCGTGTTCAACAATTGGTTTATTTTCCTGTACTGGCCAAAATATGAGACTTATAAGAATTAGAATGATTAGGATGTTTAATCCTAGTAAGCTATAAAAAAATACTTTCCATTTGCTTTTATCTTTTCTCATGTCTTTTCTAGTAGACATGTGATCAACTCTCTTCATTTGTAATATACTCTAAAACCCTCCCGGCAATAAGATGATACCCATTGTAATTAGGATGGAAATTATCCTCAGCTAACAGGTTTACCTCCGATTCATGGAACAGATCGTCAGTAGGAATGTACGTAATGTTTTCATGTTGGTCCGCAAGCGTATTTGTAGTATCATTCCAAGCATCCGCAATCATTTGCAGCTCTTCAATATCCTGGAAATATCTTTCAAAAGGGTTATAGAAACCAATTAAGTAGATTTGCGAATCTGGGTTTAACTCGTGCAGGCGGTTAATAATCTCTTCTAAATTTCTCTCGAAAACTTGGCGCTCTTCAACAAATTGCTTGATAGTTAAATTGGTTATATTTTCTTTAACAACTTGCATGATATCATTTGCCCCTATGGTAACGAGAATCATATCGGCTTTTGCTAAAGCAGAAACCATTTCTTCATCATTATTCAATCGAGATAATAATTGGTCAGATCTCGAACCTCGTTTTCCAAAATTGCTAAATTCCGCAATGTCTCTATCCCAATTAATGGTTCGTTCAATAATACCAACATAGCCACCGCGCTCTGTTTCATCTCCTACTCCTTGGGTTAAGGAATCTCCAATGGCAACTACTTGAGTTTCCTTTCGAAAGAATTGAAGGGTGTTCTGTATGGCTTCCGTAATTCGATCAGGGAGCTGGACTTGTTCATTTTCTGCTGGTTCACCTTCTGGTATTGGTTGGGGTTCATTCATTTGTATCTCCGTTTCATCCAACCCGTTTTCTTCTCTTTGTGATTCTTGGAGAGTAGGGTTGATTAATGTCGGTCTTGAAGATTCTTTTGGAATGAAAATAAATGCTGTTACTAATCCAATAATCATAGCAGCAAGTAAGAAGTACCTTTTTTTCATCTTCTATTCACACCCATGCTATTTAGCGATGTTTTACTATATAATATGGCCATTCATTTTATTTGTCCATGTAGAGCTATACTTCATATTTTACACAAAAAGGGAAAAGTTAAACTTTATCCTTTGTGAAAATGGAACGAAGGATGGTATTTAATAGAGGAATCATTTGTTACTGACACACAAATGTTAATCTGCACACTGAGAAGGATTAGACTAGAAAATCTTTGCTTCATGAATTTTTCCGAGTTATCGAATAGATTGATGACGAAAAGCCAGAGACCGTGCCGATCTTTAAGAAACTAGTATTGCCAAGGATTCTAATTAACCTTATAATTTCAGATAGACTGAAGAAAAGGATGGTGCAGCTATTGATACGTCGTTTTTTCTCTTATTATAAACCGCATAAACGTTTATTTATTGTCGATTTTACTGCTGCAATAATCGTAGCGATTTTGGAACTTGCATTTCCGCTTGCTGTCCAATGGTTTATCGATGATCTGCTGCGGGGGGATGATTGGAATATCATTGTAACAGTTGGTGTACTACTATTATTGGTTTATATTCTAAGTACATTTTTGCAATATGTCGTAACCTATCTAGGGCATAAACTTGGTGTCAATATTGAAACGGATATGAGGCAAGACTTGTTTAATCATGTTCAGAAGCAATCTTTTCGATTTTTTGATAATACCAAGACAGGACATATTATGAGTCGAATTACTACCGATCTCTTTGATTTAGGAGAATTGGCGCATCATGGACCAGAGGACTTATTTATTTCCATGATGACTTTTGTTGGTGCCTTTATCATTATGTTTACTATCAATCCTGTGCTGGCAATGGTTATATTAGTCGCTGTACCTATTCTGATTATGCTGATTACATTTGGTAATATACGAATGAATAAAGCGTGGAAGAGAATGTATGAAGATATTGCAGGAGTGAATGCACGTGTGGAAGATGCTGTATCTGGAGTACGGGTCGTTCAATCGTTTACAAATGAAACATTTGAAATGGATCGGTTCTCAACGGATAATAAGAGCTTCCGGAAAGCGAAAATCGGTGCATATAAAGTGATGGCAATCGTCCACTCCAATATCTACTTGCTCATGCGGTTAATGACATTAGTCGTACTAGTTGCTGGTGCATGGCTTACATTTAACAACATGCTGACATATGGCGAGCTTGTCAGTTTTATCTTATTTGTCAATGTGTTAACAACACCGATTAATAAAATAACTGCCTTGCTTGAAATGTACCCGAAAGGAATGGCTGGTTTTAAACGATTTACAGAATTGATGGATGTTTCTCCTGATGTGAGGAATAGAAAGGATGCTGTCGAAGTTAATCATTTAATGGGGGATATCTCCTTTAAAGATGTTACATTTGGCTATGAACATGGTAATACCCCTGTATTAAAATCGATTAATTTTGACATACATGCAGGAGAAACGGTAGCATTTGTCGGTCCATCTGGTGCAGGGAAAACGACAATTTCCTCCCTGATTCCACGATTCTATGATGTTAATGACGGCAGTATCAAGATAGATGGAATTGACATTCGCGATATGACAAAAGAATCACTTAGGAAGCAAATTGGTGTGGTGCAGCAGGACGTATTCCTGTTTACAGGAACGCTTCGTGAGAATATCGCCTATGGTAAACTTGATGCTACGGATGAGGAAATTGAATTAGCAGCAAAACGTGCACATATGGAAGAGTTTATTAATGAATTGCCGAACGGCTATGATACACAGGTTGGTGAACGTGGGTTAAAACTATCTGGAGGACAGAAGCAGCGGATTGCGATTGCACGTATGTTCTTAAAGAATCCCCCAATCCTGATTTTAGATGAAGCAACATCTGCCTTGGATACAGAAACAGAAATGATTATTCAAAGAGCATTGAATGAACTCGCGAAGGATCGGACAACCCTTGTGATTGCACATCGATTGGCTACTATTAAAAATGCAGACCGAATTATGGTGGTAACCAAGAAGGGGATTGAAGAAGAGGGGAGCCATGAAGAATTACTGAAACAAGGTGGAATCTTTGCCCACTTGCATAATGTGCAAATGAGCTAATGAATTGCTTGCATTGAGTTAAACATTCATTTATCTTATGAAAACCGAAAGAAACACCGGGCAAATTCTGCCTCGGTGTTTTTTCATTGACTAATTTTTTACTTTTTCCTATTTCAAACAATCTGACTTCTAAAAAGGTACAATTTTAATTATACGTATGCTTCTGCTTGTTTTTTATTTTCCCTTAAACGAACAGCCTCTTCGTATGGATTGTTGTTCGTGATAACCGTAATTCCGGCTGCCTTCGCATTCTCAACTGTGTTTTCTGCATCATCGGTATTTTCTAACCAGATAATTTTAACCTGCTTATCAATAGATTGTAAGATATCAGATCCAGGTACATTACCATTTACCCAAACCGCATCCACATCACTGGATATCTCAGATAGAGACTGATAATCTGTATTTCCTTCTTCCCCAAAAGAAATTACTTCGTAGCCTAGTGCTGCAAGTCTCTTAGCAGTCTCATTCTTCTCTCCATAAGTTGCAATTACTTTTTTACGAATTCCTTCCGTACGGTCGAATGGAGAAGATAGTAACCATCTAACTGCATCTTCTTCTGTTTCTTGAATAGTTGGTTCTTCACCAGTTGCTTTTGCGATAGCTTGATCTAAATCTTTTAGAATATCAGTTGTAGACTCAAGACCAATGGATAATCGCACAAGCTCTTCAGATACACCACTCTTCTTCAAATCCTCTGCACTCAATTGTTGATGTGTCGTGGATGCTGGGTGAATAATTAAGGACTTTGCATCCCCGACGTTGGCAACATGAGACCATAATGTAATGTTGTCAATTAAGGTTCGTCCTGCCTCACGACCGCCTTTAATTCCAAAAGTAATAATCGAACCGAAGCTGTCCTTCAAGTATTTCAGTGCAAGTTGATGTGATGGGTGATCTTCTAAACCAGGATAGTTGACCCATTCCACTGCAGGGTGGTTCTTTAAGTATGCTGCAACTTCTTGTGCGTTTTTACCATGACGTTCGATACGTAAATGCAAGGTTTCTAACCCTTGTAATAATAGGAACGCATTTTGTGGACTTAAGCATGCCCCAATATCACGAAGAAGCTGAACTCTTAATTTCAATGCAAAGGCAGGAGCTCCGAGGTCGGCAAATACGAGTCCGTTATAGCTTTCGTCTGGCTCAGTGAATCCAGGAAACTTACCATTTCCCCAGTTAAAACGTCCACCGTCGACTACTACACCGCCAATCGTTGTTCCGTGGCCGCCGATCCATTTCGTTGCAGAATGAACAACAATGTCAGCTCCCCAAGTAAGTGGCTTCGCAACATAAGGAGTAGCAAATGTATTATCAATAATAAGCGGGATTCCATTTTCGTGAGCAATCTCGGCTACAGCTTCCACATCAAATACATTCAAGCTTGGATTTGTAATAATTTCACCAAAAATGGCTTTTGTTTTGTCTGTAATAGCATCTCGGAAAGCTTCTGGGTTCGTTCCGTCAACGAACTTTACGTTAATACCGTATTTCGGTAAGGTGTTGGCAAAAAGATTATAAGTTCCGCCGTATAAATTACTGTCTGTAATAATTTCATCGCCAGCATTTGCCAGGTTAAGAATCGCTAAAGTAATGGCAGCCATTCCTGAAGATGTAGCCACTGCAGCAACACCATCTTCCAAAAGTGCGATGCGCTGTTCAAAAGCATCCTGTGTAGGATTCATAATTCGTGAGTAAATATTACCTGATTCGGCTAAACCGAATAAGTTCTGCGCATGCTCTGTATCACGAAAAACATAGGAAGTAGTTTGATAGATTGGGACAGCTCGAGAGCCTGTGGTAGGATCTGGCTGTTGTCCTCCATGTAGTAAAGTTGTTTCTGGGTTTTGATAATGAAAGTTTGTCATAATAATTCCTCCTCCATAAATTAAATGAAAAAGCCCTCTTCCTAAGAAGAGGGCTTGGTATGTACGCATGCCTCCTCTTATCTTCCAGGTCTTATGTGACCTGTAGGATTTAGCACCGTAAAATTAGAAATACTCACTTTTCCGGTTGCCGGGCTTCACAGGGCCTATTCCCTCCGCCACTCTTGATAAGAGATAAAAATTATCTGAATTTAAAGCTAGTATAGAGTTTTCATTTAAGTTTGTCAAGCCTTAATTTTTCACACATGACGCTGACGCATTGGACGTTTATAGGTAGCTCCCATATAAATAATTAATGCCGACCAAATAAATAGGAAAGCGATAAAATGGGATAACGTAAAGGCTTCATTGTATAAAAACACACCACTGATCAGCATAAGGGTAGGGGCAATATATTGTAAGAATCCTACCATGGATAGTGGAATATTTTTGGTCCCACTTCCAAATAGCAATAGTGGTACGGCAGTAGCAACTCCTGCACCGATCAGTAATAGATTTGTAGTGGAAAACCCATTACTTATCTGGAAAGAGTGCTCTGGCAAGAAAGCCAGGAAAATCAATGCAAATGGTGTGACAAGCAATGTCTCAATAGTTAATCCAAACATGGAACTCAGCTGAACTGTTTTTTTCAGTAAACCATAGAAAGCAAACGTAATAGCGAGGATGAGGGACACCCAAGGGATTACACCAAAGCTGATCGTTAAATAAAGAACACCAATACCTGCAAGAATAAAGGAAATATTTTGTCTCCAAGTAGATTTCTCTTTCAATACAATCATTCCTAGTAAAATACTAATTAGCGGATTGATATAATAACCAAGGCTTGCTTGTAAGACATGATTACTATTAACCGCCCAAATAAAGGTGAGCCAATTCAAACTAATAAGGACTGAAGCAAGGGTAATGCTGAAAAGTTTCTTCCTATCCTTCATTAACGTTTTTGACTCTTTTATAAAGACATTCCAGTTACCCGTTATAAAAACAATAAAAATCATGAAGATAAATGACCAAACGATACGATGGGCGAGAATTTCCCATGCGGGAACTCCGTCCATCCATTTCCAATAGATTGGGAGAATACCCCAGATAATATAAGAAAGGGCAGAGTAGAGAATCCCCAGTCTTACTTGCTTTTCCATAATACACCTTCTTTAATTTAGATTAAATATAGTGTAGGACCAAAGCAATGATAAATCAATAAGATAATATAGAAAGCGTTTACATTTAAATCGATTTGAACATATACATAGTAATAGTAATTCATTATTGCATGGGAGGTTAGTGAAATGCAAAAACCGAGTAGATTTGAAACAAAAGTGATTCACGAAGGTTATAATGCACGGGATATGCTTGGAAGTCTGACACCCCCTCTATTCCAAACCTCAACTTATGTATTTGATTCTGCAGAACAAGGAGAGAAACGTTTTAAAGGAGAGGAAGAAGGATATATATATTCCAGACTAGGAAATCCGACGGTAGAAATTCTAGAAGAGAAAATCGCTGCACTTGAAAAAGGGGAAAGAGGACTAGCCTTTGCCTCTGGAATGGCAGCTGTTTCTGCAATTCTGCTTTTTCTAACGAAGACCCAAGACCATATTATCTGCTCCGCAGGATTATATGGATGTACATTTGGGCTTCTTTCCATGATGAAAGAAAAGTACGGTATATCTGTCGATTTTTCAAACATGCGTACGGAGGAGGAAGTTCGTTCTCTTATCAAACCAGAAACATCTGTGATTTATATTGAGACGCCGATTAATCCAACCATGCAGTTAATTGACTTAGAAAAGGTAGTCAAGGTGGCTAAAGAGGCTGCGATTCCTGTCGTCGTTGATAATACTTTCTCAACACCTTATCTACAAAGGCCGCTTGAAATTGGCTGTGATGTGGTCATTCACAGTGCAACGAAATATATTGGAGGACATGGAGATGTTATTGCCGGCTTACTAGTTGGTAATAAAAAACTCATAGAAGAAGTTGCTATGACGACAAGGAAGGATATAGGCGGTATTATTTCTCCTTTTGATGCATGGCTTCTGCTGCGTGGCTTAAAATCCCTGCATGTAAGAATGGACCGCCATTGTGATAATGCAGAGAAACTTGTAGAAAAGTTAAAGAACCATCCAAAGATCAAGCATGTTTATTATCCTCATGAAGAGCAAAACCCCAATTTTGAAATTGGCAAAAAACAAATGGCGCGTGGTGGAGGTATGATTTCTTTTGAAATGATAGGAACGAAATCCGATGTGCAACAATTTCTGAATAGGCTCTCCCTCATTAAAATCGCTGTAAGTCTTGGTGATGCTGAAACATTAATTGAACATCCAGCAACAATGACACATGCCGTGGTCCCAGAAAAGGAAAGGCAATCAATGGGCATAACAGACCAGCTGGTCCGTCTCTCTGTTGGTTTAGAAGCCTGGGAAGATATCTGGGAAGATTTAAAGCAGGCATTAGAAAAATAAATTCCATTATTGTAATGGTTTGTAAGGATTGTGAAAGACTAGAAAGAAATCTCCTGTATGGAGCCAGAAGTCAAATGAAAAAGCTATATATGAAATAAAGTAAATTAAATATATGGTGAATCTGACTTCTGGTTATGGATCCTTCTGCATACCTATGGAAGCCCAAAGAATAACTAAACCATCATTTCTGTGCTATATTAAACATGTATTACTTTTTTTACTTCACACAACAAAGTATCGCTGAGGCTAAGGGAAAGTTAGAAGGGAGTTAAGCGGTGGTAATACTAACTTATTTACTAGGATTTATTGTAATTACAAATATCATTTTAGGTATTTCTATTGTATTTCTAGAAAGAAAAAGTCCTTCATCCACCTGGGCTTGGTTAATGGTCCTTCTCTTTATCCCAATTCTAGGATTTATACTTTATTTAATCTTTGGAAGACCAATTAATCGAAGACGTATTTTCACTTGGGACAGAAAAAGCAGAATAGAGGTTAAAACAACTGTTCAAAAGCAAATACTTGCTCTGGAAGAAGGGAGATTTGCATTTAGACATAAGGAGATGGAGGAATTCTCTGATTTAGTTTATTTGCATCTTCGCAACGATGAAGCGATATTAACTCAAGATAACGCAGTAAAGATTTTTACAGATGGCGAGGAAAAATTCAGTTCCCTTATTCAAGATTTGGAAAAGGCAACGGACCATATACACATGCAATATTATATTTTAAGGCATGATGAGCTAGGAGAACGAATTGCAAAGGTGCTAAGGAGAAAGGCAAGAGAAGGACTTGAAGTTCGAGTTCTGTATGATGATATGGGTTCACGCTTATTAAGAAGAAAGTTTATCCATCAATTAAGAGATGCTGGTGCAGAGATTGAAGCTTTCTCACCTGCGCGGCTTTCCAGAATTAACTTTGAAATTAATTACCGAAATCATCGTAAATTAACCATTATTGATGGAGATATAGGATATATTGGTGGTTTCAATATTGGGGATGAATACCTAGGAAAGAGTAAGCGGTTTGGTTACTGGCGTGATACCCATCTGCGGATTGAAGGACATGCCGTACAAAGCATGCAAACGCGATTTTTATTAGACTGGAATCATGCATCAGAAAATGAAGTGCAATATGATGATAGGTATTATGAAGTAGAATCCAAGGGTGAGGTTGGAATACAAATTGTAACCAGTGGTCCAGATTCTGAATGGGAACAAATAAAGAATGGCTATATTAAGATGATTATGTCTGCAAAAAAATATATCTATATTCAAACACCTTATTTCATCCCGGACGAGAGCCTGCTAGATGCTCTCCGCATTGCTGCCTTTTCGGGCATAGATGTAAAGTTAATGATCCCTAATAAACCGGATCATCCATTTGTTTACTGGGCGACCTTGTCCCATTGTGGGGATCTATTGAAAGCAGGAGGAGAAGTCTACATTTACCAAAATGGCTTTTTGCATGCCAAAACAATTGTTGTGGATGGAGAGATTGCTTCTGTAGGTACAGCAAATATTGATGTTCGAAGCTTTAGATTGAACTTTGAAGTAAATGCATTCCTTTATGATTTAAATATTGCAAATGAACTTGTAAAGGAATTTAACAACGATATTATGAAATCCACCCAAATGACTTATAAATTGTATGAGAAGCGGACAATTGGGGTTCGTTTTAAAGAATCAATTTCTCGTTTACTCTCACCTGTGTTATAGAATACAACCTAAGGAGGACCCTTATTATTATGGAAAGAAAGCCTTGTTCAAATTCAAAAGTAGTAAAAACAACGCTTGTTTTCCCGCCAGATACAAATCATCATGGTACCCTATTTGGAGGAAAGCTGTTAGCACATATAGATGACGTTGCCTCTATTGCAGCAATTAAACATGCAAGACAGCCGGTTGTCACAGCCTCAACAGATTCAGTTGATTTCTTAGCACCAGTTACTGTAGGGCAATCGATTCATTTAGAGGCTTATGTAACATGGACACATCATACTTCTATGGAGGTATTTGTTAAAGTTATCACAGAAAATCTGATGACGGCAGAAAGAACCGTTTGTAACACGGCGTTTTTAACGTTTGTTGCGATTGATAAGAATGGCAGGCCTGCACCCGTACCTGAGGTATATCCAGAAACGGAGCAGGAAAAAAGAATGAACGAAAGCGCACCGGCGCGTGCGGAACAACGGAAGAGAAGAAGAGAGAAGTCAAAGGAATTTGCAAACAAGATTGGGTTACAAGAATGACAGAAAAGGACTGTTATTAAGTTTAGACAGTTTCAGAAACAACTCCATGAAACTCCAGCAAAAAAGCCCGTCAAATAGGACGGGCTTTTTTGCTGTATTAGTAGAAGATATATGGATTAATGTAATGTACTAGCGTCAACTTTTCATGAATGATACAGCGATTATCCTTTTAGTTGTGCTTCTTCATTTACTTCTTCATGCGTAATATGATGATCAGCCCAGCTTTGGATTTCTTTGATAACCGGCTCTAATGCTCTACCTTTTTCGGATAGGGAGTATTCGATTCGAACGGGAAACTCAGAATAGATTTTACGATCGACAATCCCTTCCTTTTCTAACAGTTTTAATCGGTCAGAGAGTAATCGCCCGCTGATAGGTAAATCGGCTTCCATTTCCGAAAAGCGCTTTTCACCTTCTAACAGATCAAATAGAATAAGCCCAACCCAACGTGTGCTTAATAGACCCATTGCTTTTTCGAAACGAGGGCATAAAGTCTCCATCCTGATCACCTCAATCTATATTGGTATTTACTATATTTATGGTTATCATGTTAATTACGAAAAGTAAGTGTTACTATTATATTATCAAAGTTTCAAGCTTGAGTAAATAGTATTACTAGTAATTTTAAATATTGCAAATATTACTAGGTCATTGGATACATTATACTTTAAATAATTGGTAATTCAAGTATTTTGTGGAATAATGAGGAAAGATAAAAAAATAGGAGGCAAGAGTATGGTTCATTTCGAAACATTGGAGAAGTATGCAGAGTTAGCCTTAAAAACAGGGGTTAATCTGCAAAAAAATCAAGCATTAATGATAAATGCACCAATCGAAGGAGCAGATTTTACTAGAATTGTTGCAAGAAAAGCATATGAATTGGGTGCAAAAGAGGTACATATTAATTGGGTTGATGATGAGTTAACTTTGCTGAAATATGAAAATGCTCCAGATGAGGTTCTTGTTAATTTCCCTGATTGGAGAGTGAAGCTTCATGATATGTATGCAGAAGATGGAGCAGCGGTATTAAGTATTCGCTCAACAAATCCAGACCTATTGCAAAATATAGATCCAAAGCGCGTTGCACTTGCTAACAAAGCATCTGCTGAGGCGATGAAGAACTTTCGTAAGTATACGATGAATGATAAGATCACTTGGTCGATTATTTCCATACCATCACGTGATTGGGCGCAGAAAATCTTCCCAGAAAAGACAGCGGAAGCAGCGGTAGAAAGCTTATGGGAAGCAATCATTAAAATTGTGCGAGTGGATCAGAAAGACCCAATCGCTGCTTGGGATGAACATAATCAAGCTTTAAAGAGTGCTCGTGAAGTGCTTAATGAGAAAAACTTTAAAAAGTTAGTGTTTAGAGCACCAGGGACGAACTTAGAAATAGAGCTTCCAAAAGGCCATTTATGGAAGGGTGGATCTGCAGTGGCAGAATCTGGTGTAACCTTTAATCCGAATATGCCGACAGAGGAAGTTTTCTCTATGCCGCATAAATATGGGGTAAATGGTACGGTTTCTAGTACAAAACCATTAAATTATAGTGGAAGTGTGATTGATAACTTTAGTCTGACTTTTAAAGATGGGAAGGTTATTGATTTCAAAGCTGAACAGGGCGAAGAAGTACTGCGCCATTTACTTGATTCGGATGAAGGTGCTCGTCGTTTAGGAGAAGTTGCATTGGTTCCAGATGAATCTCCTGTCTCCCAATCTGGCTTAATTTTTTACAATACATTGTTTGATGAAAATGCATCCTGCCATATTGCATTAGGAAAGGCCTATCCTACTAATATAGAGGGCGGTTCTTCGATGAGTGAAGATGAACTAGATAAGCATGGAGTGAATGATAGTCTTATCCATGTCGACTTTATGATTGGCTCTGACCAGCTTGATATCGATGGGATAAAAGCAGATGGATCTACGGAAGCTGTATTCCGGAATGGAACATGGGCATGGTAATAACGGCAGAGTAAATAGGAACAAATGTAAAAAGCTGCATTTCATTTCTAATTGGAATTGCAGTTTTTTACTGTTTGGAAGGGGACCGAGGGATGGGGGAGAACATCTTTGCATTAACAGAGACAATGATTGTTGCTGGAATAGGCGGTTATATCTTCAAAGCTCATTCATCTTCCATTTTAATGATTGGTATGTCATTTGTTCTAGGCATATTATTAACCTATTAATAACGTGGCACTTCCAAACTGCCATGTTAGAAATGACCCCAGGAGGATTTTTTTGAGATGGTGTTTACAGCATATGCAATAGGTGGGATCCAGCCATCGTAAGTCCTTTTCAATTAATTCGAATACTGATCATTGTTATTGTAGTTCCGTCAGTTCTGCGTGTTTGGTTTTCTAAAGAAAAACAAAAAGAATCCAGCAAAAGTGAAGCTTAACTTGCTGGGTCTTTTTATGGAAGTTGCTTCCAAGTTGAAGTCGGTTTTTACGAGTTCCATTTGATCCAAGGATTCTAATAGTTAGAATAACTCTATACGGTATCATACGAAGCCTTTCAGCGATATACTATTTTCCCAGGTTGATAGAAAGCTTTGAAATTTTCTCATCGTGAATTATATGATAGCATGGTCTTCCTCTTTCAGGTCGGTAATAAACATATGTCCTGGTGCATGGGTAATCACTAATTCAGGTTTGCTTGCCATTATTGCTGCTTGCGGCGTCACACCACATCCCCAGAACACGGGCACTTCACCATCATAAAGAGTAACAGCATCCCCAAAATCTGGCTTTTTAATGTCCTTGATCCCTAACTGTGCTGGATCGCCAATATGAATCGGTGCACCATGTACAGAAGGAAATCTCGATGTGATTTGTACAGCACGTATCGCATCCTGTGTTTTCATGGGGCGCATGCTGACGACCATTGGTCCCTTAAAAATACCTGCTGGCTCACAAGCGATATTGGTTTTATACATGGAAACATTTCGGCCTTCCTCAATATAACGAATAGGGATACCATTCTCGAGCAGCGGCTTTTCAAATGTAAAACTGCAGCCAATTAATAAGGAAACAAAATCTTCCTGCCAATATGCTGTAATGTCTGTAACTTCCTCTACAAGTTCACCATCTCTATAAATTCGATATTTTGGCAGATCCGTCCTTAAGTCAGCCTCAGGTGCAGTTTGTTTAGGAACAGAGGATCCTAAGTCAGTTACTTCAAGGAGAGGACAAGCTTTGGGATTACGGACACAGAACAGAAGAAAATCATATGCATATTCTTTAGGCAGTATAACAAGGTTCGCTTGTGTATAACCTGGTGCTACGCCGGTAGTTGGATTAGACCATTCTCCTGCTCTAATTTTCATTCTCACTTCTTCCACTAAATCTGTCATTCTCTCATCTCCTTTAAGTGTTACTTGGGAATAATAGTTTACTCTCTTTAGCTTCTATAGGCCAATATGGACAGTTGCTTCTCAATTTCAAAAACCAAAAATTGGTGTGCTTTAGTTCTTAAACAATTTTAGAGAGCGTTTTCAGAAAGTTCTCTCTGCGTTGGTAGAGTTTATTTGCGAGGTTCAATGTCACGGCTTCAAATGCAATTTCTTTTCCGGGGAGACTCTGTGCGACTAGTGGAATATCTTCGGATATTACTGTTGCAATTCTCGTATATCCACCAGTTGGTTGTCTATCTGCTAATAGAATAATTGGATTCCCATTAGCAGGCACTTGCACGGTCCCTGGGAAAATAGCGTCCGAAATAATATCAGCTCCATCCACATGTTCAATGGCTGGTCCTTCTAACCGCGATCCCATTCGGTCTGTCTGTGTAGTGACTTTATATGTTTTTGTTAAGAAGTTATGTATTCCCTCTTTAGTAAAAGCTTCCTCGTCCGGACCAAGTATAACACGGATTTTTCCCGTTTTATTATAGTCGGGAATCCATTCTGGATGTAACTGTTTACCATACTTATCAAAATTAGGTTCTCCTGATGGTAAAACGTCTCCTTTATTTAAAAATCTGCCATCTAAGCCGCCAGTTTGAGCTTTTGTATAGGTAGATCGACTTCCCATCACCAATGGAGTTGTAATCCCACCACTTAAAGCGATATACGCATACGATCCATCGACAGGTTTTCCAAAAGATAAAATCTGTCCTTCATATACTCTCTGTGACCGCCACATGGAAATGGATCTGCCATCGATCATTGGGGAAAGATTAGCACCACAAATCGCTATGACCGTATCTCTTAAAAACTTCAGTTTCGGGCCCATTAGGACGACTTCTATCCCAGCCGCTCCACGTTCATTTCCGACAAGAATATTTCCAATTTGCAGAGCAAAAGTATCCATTGCTCCCGCAACAACCATTCCAAATTGCTGATATCCAGTACGTCCCAAGTCTTGAATAGAGGTAGAAAGACCAGGACGCAGCACTTCAATTGCTGAATTATTCATTTATTTCCCCACACTTTTTATTGAGATACCGTGATTTTCTAGGTCCTTTTTCAATTTCCTAACGAAAGCTAATGACTGCTTCGAATCGCCGTGGACACAGATTGTATCAGCCTTAATGTCAACATCCGTTCCATCGACCGCTTCTACCTTTCCATCCTTCACCATACGGATAACACGAGATACTGCTTCGTCCGCATCCTCTATCATCGCATTATCTTCCGTTCTTGAGGTAAGGGTTCCATCTGGTTGGTAGGTTCTATCAGCAAAAACTTCCTGTGCGACTTTGAGACCAACTTTTTCTCCTGCTTTCACTAATTCACTGCCAGCAAGTCCAAAAAGAACTAGATTGGGATTCACATCATACACTGCTTGAGCAATGGCATGAGCTCTTTCACTATCTTGTGCAGCAATATTATACAAGGCTCCATGTGGCTTAACGTGATTTAATTCATGGTTATAGAGCTTTGCAAAAGCCTGAACTGCTCCAACTTGATAAACAATCATATTATAGATTTCTTTCGGGTCTACTTGAAGGAAACGCCTACCAAAGCCTTGTAGGTCAGGAAACCCAGGATGCGCCCCAATATTGACTGTATTTGTAATAGCCATTTTCACGGAATGGTGAAGCACGTTATGATCACCAGCATGATAACCGGCAGCAATATTAGCAGATGTTATGTACTGCATCAATAATTCGTCTTGTCCAATGTGATAAGCGCCAAAGCTTTCCCCTAAGTCACTATTTAAATCAACATAGTATTTCGTCATCCTTTTTCTCCTCCTTTAAACAGCTCCCTTTTTGGTTTATATGTTCCCATTAACACCGCATTTTCAATTGTTTGATACTCTTCTTCCGTCACTGGTGTGAAACGAATATAATTTCCAGAACGAAGTAAAATTGGGTGATCACTCTTTGGATTGTATAATTTCAATGGTGTTCTTCCAATAATTTGCCAGCCTCCAGGAGATTCCAATGGGTATATACCTGTTTGTGATCCAGCGATACCTACAGAACCAGCCTCTATTTTCGCCCTTGGTGATGAAAGACGAGGGGTCGCGATTTTTTCCGACATTCCGCCAAGATAAGGAAAACCGGGTGAAAATCCCATCATATAGATAAGGTAGTCTGGTTCCGTATGGATCTTAATTACTTCTTCCTCAGTTAATTGATTATGTTTAGAAACATTTGTTAAATCTGGTCCGTACTCCTTGCTATAGCAGACTGGAATAGTAATTACATCTGCAGGTGGTACGTCGATAAGCGATATATTTTCATATAAAGAATTCATACGTTCTCGTAAAGAATCGTATGAAATCAAGGCTGGGTCATAGAAAATGGATATCGATGTGTACGTTGGTATCCATTCAATTACACCTTTAATATTTTCATCTTCTAAAAGGGAAGAGAAACTGCGGATTCTATCGTTCGTCTCCTTGGAAATGGAATCCCCCAAAGTAATCCTAAGCCCTCTGTCGCCATATACTTGAATTTCAAACACTTTATCCCCCCTCATTATATAATATCAGGAATTAGAATAACTGAGGAAGCATCTGGAATAATGTCCTAATACCAAATATTGCCGTTAGCAACACAATAATGACACCGAGCACGGTTAGCCAAACGGGATGCTTATAGTCCCCCATAAGTTTCTTGTTGCGAGTAGCAAGTAGCATGGAGCCCAGTGTTAGCGGTAAGATTAATCCATTAACTGCGCCAGCAAGAACTAAAAGGGTTGCGGCTTGGCCAATGATTACATAGACCAATGTCGAGAATGAAATAAAGGCAATAATCCAATATTTATAATATTTATCAAACACTTTATGGAATGATCGGAAAAATGATACCGATGTATAAGCTGCTCCGATAACAGAAGTAATACCAGCTACCCAAAGCACAACTCCAAATAACCGGTAACCAATATCACCTGCTGCAGATTGGAATACGGTTGCGGCTGGATTGTTTGGATCAAGACTCACACCGTTTGAAACCACACCTAATACAGCAAGGAATAATAGAATCCGAACTAGTGAAGCCACTCCAATCCCTAAGTAAGAGGTTCTAGATACTTCAGGTATCGCGGACTTCCCAGTAATTCCTGCATCTAGTAGCCGGTGGCCACCTGAGAAGGTAATATATCCGCCAACGGTACCACCAACAATCGTTATAATTGCATATATATCAATCTCCAGTGGAACAAAAGAGCGATAAATTGCATCTCCGACTGGTGGCTGACTAACAATCATCACATAACCAATTAGAATAATAAGAAGCGCACCTAATACATTAACAATACGGTCCATTGCTGCTCCTGCTTCCTTCGATAAGAAAATAAAGATAGCAATTGCAGCTGAAATAACCGCACCGATTTTCGGATCAAGTCCAAGGAAAACGTTAATTCCGAGTCCTGTACCACCTATATTTCCGATATTAAAGGCAAGTCCACCAATTACGATAAAAATTGCTACGACATAGCCTAATCCTGGTAATACCGTGTTTGCTATTTCTTGACCGCGCATTCCAGATACTGTAATGATTCTCCAAACGTTAAGCTGTGCCCCAATATCTAAAATGATGGAGACTAAAATAACAAATCCAAAACTTGCTAAGAGTGATTCGGTAAATACTGCAGTTTGTGTTAGAAATCCTGGTCCCACTGCAGATGTTGCCATTAAAAAAGCAGCACCTATAAGTGATCTTCTACGTGACTTTTGGTCTTTGACTGAGAGTAGTGAGTTATCTTTAGATGAATTTGGCATATTTTTCTCCTTTTTAATCAAAGTCTATATCAAACATTTCTGAACAATCCTAAAAAAATTAATTTACCAGTAACTTAATAAAAAGAGACTGGTAAATCACTTCTTTAATTAATAGCAGAGTTTTTTAAATATGTAAATTATTAGCATGCTATATCTGATAATAAAATCGAAATAGCTTCTTACGGTTGGCCATATTTGAGTAATCTAAAAAGAGATCCGAACTAGAATTGAAAACCGTTCGGATCTGCCATTTTATGATAGCTACATGAGATTATTTTTCACTAAAACAGCTTTTATTTTTGTATAGTTATAATCATCAGGCAGTACTTCTTTTAATGGTTTCAAACGAGGCTCTTCGATTTGCTCCCTTGCCTCAAGCACCATCTTTTCCTCGTTCTCGTTAAAGAAGACTCCCCATGCTATAGGATGACCTTCCTTAAAAGCTTTAAAAATATGATTTTCAACTGTTTGTTCGGACATTTCTCTTATCACTGCAATTTCTTTAAGAGATTTACCTGCTTGGAGCATTTTGTAACTCAACATATGACTTGGACCTTCTGTAACCGAACGGACCTTAGGTTTAACAGGATAAGCCGTATTACCAATACGAATTTTCCTTTTTACATTTGGATTTGCCTCTCTCCACTCTTGAATAACTTGAAGAAATGCATCTCCATATTGTTCGTATTTTTTCTCTCCGACTCCCTTAATCTCAAGCATTTCTTCTTTAGTAACAGGGAAGTATCTGCTTAATTCCTTTAACGTGGCATCGGAAAATAGGACGTATGGCGGGACATTCATTTCATCTGCCATTTCTTTTCTTAAGGCACGTAATTTAGTAAATAATTCCTCATGGTAATCTGCTTCTTCATTAGTTGGGATTGGTGCAGTAAACATCTCTACCGTACGTTTTCCTTTTAATACATCAACCGATTGCTGATTCAGCTTTAGAGTTGGAAATTTTCCTTCCTCCGTTCCGAGCAGTTTCTCAGCAATGAGAAAATGAATTTGCTCGGTTAATTCCTTTTCAGTGTAACCAGCCATAATGCCATAAGTAGAGAGCTTGTTTAACCTAAAATCGATTATTTTTTTATCTCTTGAGCCTTTTAATACTTTTGCAGTCATTCCAATACCAAATCGTTCTCCCATTCGTTTTACACAGGATAGGATCTTTTGCGCTTCTTCGGTTATGTCTGTTTTTTCCTTTAGTCCGACACAGTTGCTGCATTTTCCGCAGGCTTGGTTTGATGTGTATGTGTCTTTAAAATAATCCAGGATAAAGGATTGCAAGCAGTTATGGGTATGACAGTAATTAATCATCTCCTGAAGCTTCCGATATTCATTCTGCTTTGATCCTTCATCCATGAGCGATTGTTCAATTAAGAACTTTTGCAGCTGTACATCCTGCTGAGAGAAGAGGAGAATGCAATCACTTGGTTCACCGTCTCTTCCGGCCCTGCCAGCTTCTTGATAATAAGATTCAATATTCATTGGCATGGCATAGTGGATAACGTATCGGACGTTTGATTTATCAATTCCCATGCCAAATGCATTGGTTGCAATCATCACTGTTTTTTCGTCATGAATAAAAGCGGATTGGGCCTGTTTTCTGTCTACTTCCGTCATACCGGCATGGTATTTCTCAACGGATATTCCCCGCTTTGTAAGCTGCTCATATAAGCTGTCAGCTTGCTTTCGCGTTGCAGTATAAATAATTCCTGATTCTTCTTTATGCTCCTCAAGAAATGCTTTTATATAGCTTGTTTTATCTTTCCCTTTTACCACGTGGAAAGCTAGATTTTCACGTTCAAATCCGGTATTGACCACATGGTTAATTTGGAGCAAGGCTTGTATATCAGCAATCACTTCTTTTGTTGCGGTAGCTGTAAGGGCAACCACAACAGGGACGTTTGGCAATTTCTTTAAATTAGGAACAATGGACCTGTAGCTTGGTCTGAAATCATGTCCCCATTGGGATATACAATGGGCTTCATCAAAGGCAACGAGAGAGATTTTCATATTTCGAAGTGCTCGTATAAATGAATGAGATTCGAAACGCTCGGGTGCTACATAGACAAACTTGTATCTGCCTAATTCCATATCTTTTAACCGTGTCTGCTGTTCATTTGGGGATAGGGAACTATTGATAAACGTTGCAGTGATGCCCAGAGAAACAAGGGCATCGACTTGATCCTTCATAAGAGATATTAATGGAGAGATGATGATAGCCGTACCATCCATTGACAAACCTGGGATTTGATAACAAAGAGATTTCCCGCCACCAGTTGGCATTACAGCTAGGGTGTTATGTAGTTGTATGACTTGTTGAATGGTTTCCATTTGACCAGGACGGAAGGTTTCATAGCCGAAGTAGGTTTGTAGAATTTTTTGTTCTTTTGCCAACATAAAAAAGCTCCTTCTAATTTCTTACATTTTTCACGTGCTAACTGGCTGTAAGAACCCCACATCAAAGTAATAAGAATTGTAGTGGGGGACCGGGCAGCCATTAAAAGCCTGATTCGTTCAACTAATAAACAGTGGGGAAAAGAACCCCCTGATTAAAGTTTTACTTTATCCTACCACATATTCTAGCAGTTTAAGAGAAATTTGGGTGAAAAAGAATTTTGTATAAAAGCAAGTATTAGGTTCCCTTAAAGGAGGAGCAGAGACGGTTAAAAACAGCTATTTAAATGCTTGTCCTATCGGAAATTACACTTTTTTCTTATTTCTGGATTTTTTATAATCGCACATAATTAATTTACATTCTTTCTCCACATCTATAAAATAACCTTATACAAAAATCGTAAGGAGGGATGGAATGGTTCCTTCATTGTTATTTGAAATAGCCATTATAGGTATATTAGGGATTGGCTCGCAATGGGTTGCCTGGAAATTTCGGTTGCCAGCAATCGTTGTTATGTCTATTACCGGTTTATTAGTCGGGCCGATATTTGGGATTCTAGATCCGCAAGCACACTTTGGCGATATGTATGGTCCAATCATATCTGCAGCTGTAGCTATTATTTTATTTGAAGGCAGCTTGAATTTAAATTTTAAAGAGCTAAGGGGATTAGGAAGACCAGTATTTCGAATTTCTACTCTTGGGGCATTTATCGCCTGGATAGCCGGTTCTTTAACGGCACATTATGTCGCAGGATTATCTTGGGCAGTAGCCTTTGTTATTGGTGGACTATTCATAGTAACTGGTCCAACTGTAATTATGCCATTATTGAGACAGGCAAAGCTTAAGCCAAGGCCAGCAAAAATTCTCAAATGGGAAGGAATAGTCGTAGACCCGATTGGTGCGTTGGTTGCAGTGTTTGCTTTTGAAATTATTACGGTCATAACGGCTGATGATCCAGATGGCACGCAGCTGCTCTTATTCTTCGCAGCTTCTATTTTCGCTGCAATCCTAGGATGGGCGCTGGGTAAAGGGCTTGGATGGATGTTTGAAACAGGGCATGTTCCTGAATTTCTTAAATCACCCTTTGTTGTTGTTGTCGTTATTTTCTGCTTTACGCTAGCAGATACTGTCATGCACGAAACAGGTCTTTTAGCAGTAACGGCGATGGGGATTACATTAGCTAATATGGGAATAAGCTCGATCTCTGATATGCGTCACTTCAAGGAAAATATTTCTGTGCTGTTAATTTCAACTATTTTTATTATGTTAACAGCATCACTGGAAGTAGAAACGCTATTAGAAATTTTTAGTCCGAACATTATTGGGTATGTTTTATTAATGATGTTCCTAGTTAGGCCACTTTCTATTTTTCTCTCCACCATTGGTACAGGGCTTTCTTTCAATGAAAAAGCGCTCGTTGGCTGGATTGCGCCAAGAGGAATTGTGGCATTAACGGTATCCGGTTATTTCGCTGCCATCTTACTTGATGCTGGCTATGAAGATGCTCAAATATTAACGTCACTTACCTTTGCATTAGTCTTTATAACTGTTCTCGCTCATGGGTTCTCCATCGGCTGGTTAGCAAGAAAGCTGGATTTATCTTCAGAAGGCAATCCAGGTGCCCTGATCATTGGGAGCAATCCATTTACCGCTCGTCTTGCTCAGTCATTGAACGAGTCCAACATCCCTGTGATCATTGTTGATTCCGCTTGGGAAAATCTTAGTCATGCCAGAAAAGCGGCCGTGCCTTTTTACCATGGGGATATGCTCTCCGAACAGACCGAGCATATGCTGGATACCATTCCATATGATTATCTGCTAGCTATCACGGATGACGATGCATATAACTCCTTGGCCTGTACGACATTCTTACCTGAATATGGAAGAACAAATGTATTTAAAATCAGTCCATATACGCATTATAAAGATGGTTACTCAAGCGGAGTGGTTTCGAAGGTTGGGGGCAGGATCCTCTTTGATAAAAAATTCTCATTAGATATCTTAAATGAAAAGCTAGATGCAGGCTTTGTATTGCGACAAACAACCTTAACAGAGAAATATGGTTTAAAGCAATATTTGGATGATAAAGATGAATCGACTGTGTTTTTATATTTAATTACATCTGCAGGTGTATTAAAATTCTTCTCAGAGGAAATGCGCACTGTTCCTTCTGTTGGTGATAAAATTGTTAGCTTAACACCTCCAATAAAAGAGCAGGAGAAAATAAAAGTAAAGTTAGAAACTGTTCGCAAAAATGAAGAGTGAACCAGCTTGGTTCACTCTTCATTTTCATCTAATTGACGGTTAACCTCTGCAATTTCATCCTCTAAACGAATTAATTGTTTTTGTGCAGATGAAATACGTCCTTCTACATATTCCAGTTTGTCCAAATCACTCTGAATGCGGACATAGTCAGACTTTAGCTCCGCTAACTTTGCTTCCAGCTCTTTTTTTGTCACGTTGAATCACCTCTATTTCCAGTCTATCATGTATTAATAGGCTGTAAACCCCTAGGTTGCAGGGATTAAGTTTACTAATCTTACGGACTTTACAAAAGGGAAATTTTCGTTATGATATGAAAAAGGGGGAGGTTAAATCCATGAAGATTGTGTTCTCACCAAACATTCATACATATATAGAAAAAGTGGAAGCCTTGTTATTGAAAAAAGAAGCAAGCAATAATCTCATTCTTGGCTTATTAGATTACTTTAAAACAACGATAAGCAGGGATGTGCATTTTGGATATATCGAAGAAAATGGCATAGTTACCGATGCCTTTATGCAAACACCTCCAAATAATTGGATTCTTGCAGATATTGATTCTCCAAATCAAGCATCAGCGAGTATGTTAGCAGCCAATTTTTATAACAAAGGAATTAAGGTTCCAGGTGTATTAGGTCCAGTTGAAAAGGTGGAAGCGTTTGTAGAGGAATGGACGAAACGCAAAAGGGTAACAGCTGCGATTCATATGCACCAACTAGTTTACGAGCTAAGGAAAGTGCAGGTTCAGATAGATGGATATGGAGAAATGCTCCCTGCAGCCAAGGCGGACCACGACTTGGTCAAAAGATGGCTTATTCATTTTGGGAAAGAGGCCAATGAACCAATGTCAGAAATTAAGGCAGATCAAATGGCAACAAAGTATATCGAGAATGGTTCATTGTATTTCTGGGTAGTAGACGGGAAGCCTGTTTCAATGGCAAATCAATCAAGAAAAACAAAAAACGGAGCAACGATTAATGCAGTATATACACCTGATGAATTTAAGCGAAATGGTTACGCGACAAATGTGGTAGCTGCATTAAGTAAGAAGTTATTAGATGAGGGATTTTCCTTCTGCAGTCTCTATACTGACAGGGAAAATAAAACGTCTAATGGGATTTATAAAAAAATCGGCTATGAAGTGGTAGGTTCATCTATTGTATATCACTTTGAAAATAAGTGAGGTACTAACATACACACGAGTTTCCGATTTGGATATACCGTCTTTGTAATGTTCACTTGGATTAGTAAGAGCATGAGGAACTAAAGAGGCTTATGCTCGACTTATTTAAACTCGGATTAACATTAAAAGAATCTGGTTCGACTTTTTAGCATGTTTGTTCAACTTCTTTGTATCTCGGTTCAACTATGATAGAAGTCTGCTCGAGTTTCTGTAATAAAGGGCGACCTTCTAAGAAAATAGTATCTGGTTATTCCGATTCATTATGCAAGCAGCCATTTATCCAAATTGTTTACTCTATATTCTCCTTAGTTGTTTAACATCGAGGAAAGTTGACCCTCCTATTTCCATAGTTGCTCCGATGACAAAGAGGCTGGGACATAACGAAATGTTTTAATCCAAAAAACGAACGAAGCACCAAGTTAGTGGAGGAAATATACGTAGACTCCTGCGGGAAAAGCAACAAGCGAAGACCCCGCAGGAAGTGTGGGAGGTTCAAAGGCTAGGATCGCCCCATCCTGGGGCAACGCCTTTGTGACCAACGTCCTGTTGGCCCGAGGCTGAGACGTTGCCCGCGGAAAGCGAAGTATATTTCCGGAACGGTATTTCTCCACTAAGCATCGTTCGGATTTTTCTTTCTTTTGATAAAACACTTTTGCCCCAGCCTCTTAATTTGCAGTTATGTTTTAAAGAAGGGCTTCTTCTTTATTTTCTTTAGATTCAACATAGGTCTGATAAAAATGAACGATAATCGTTCTTACTACAGCATAAACTGGCACCGCAAACAGGATACCCAGAAAGCCAGCTATACTCCCCGCAGAAACCACCACTGTCATGACGGTCATTGGATGAAGATTGAGTGCTTGCCCCATTACATTTGGCGAAATTAAATTACTCTCAATTTGCTGGGCTATAATCATAATAATAGCTACCCATATGAAATTGATTGGGTCCTGTATAGTCCCAACTAATAGTGCAGGAGTAACTGCAATAAATGGGCCAAGATACGGAATAACATTTGTTACTAACCCGAATAAGGCGAGCAGCAATGCATAGTTTAAATCAATAATAATATAACCAATATAAAGCATGACACCGACACAGAAGCTTACAAAAAGCTGGCCCTGTATAAAGGAAGATAAAACATGATCAATCTTGCTAAGCAAGCTTCTAATATTATCCGCTTTTTTCTTCTTAAAGATTTGGATAATGAATGGAACTAATCTTTCCCCATCCTTTAGCATAAAGAAAAGGAAGAAAGGCATCATCACTAAGCCTGCTACAATACTTACGACTTGACCGATAATACTGCCTAAAAATCCAAATAAATGATCAAGGAGATTTTGAACGTGCTGTGGTATATTTCCCATGAAATCATTAACAGCTACAATAATTTGATCAGGAATACTTGCATAGTTAGCTTGTATATAATAAACAATATCCTCAACAACAGCAATCATGCCAGGTATGCCATATACTAAATTGGTTATTTGCTCTTCAATAATCGGCCATACATAGGTAATAAAGACGGTTAATACCGTTAAAATAACGATAAACACGAGGATAATTGCTCCAATTCGTCCTGTTCGTAAACGCCTTTCAAAGAAAACCATAAGCGGCCGTGTAAGATAATATAGAATCCCTGCCCCAATTAATGGAAAGGCAATGGCTCCGATATATTTAAATATAGGGATAAAGATGAAATTGGTATAATAAATTAACAAGATTAATAGAAAAAATAGAATTGAGAAGATTAATGCTTGAAACCAACGTTTATGCGTCAAACCAGTCAGCCCTTTCCGATATAATCACCACTATTATAATAAACCATAAACAACCTTTATAGAAAGAATTGAGACGGATTTTAATTATATTTTTGCCAATTAACGGGATTGCTAAACGGAAGTATAGTTTAATAGATGAAAATGTGTTAAAATTTGAGCATCTAAATTGATGGAGGAAGCTAGAATGAGAAGCTGGGAACAAGTCTATCAAAAATGGAGCTTAAACAGTGAACTGGATGAAAAGCTTAAATTTGAATTGGACCAAGAAAAGAGTGAACAGGCATTAGAAGATGCTTTTTATAAAGAATTATCATTTGGTACAGGCGGAATGCGAGGAATTCTTGGAGCTGGAACAAACCGAATGAACATTTATACAGTAAGAAAAGCGGTGGATGGATTAGCGAACTATCTGCTTGTACATCGAGTAAACGTGAGAGACCGTGGTGTTGTCATCGCATATGATTCAAGACATATGTCGAGGGAATTTGCCTTAGAAGCCGCGAAAGTACTAGGAGTGTATGGAATTAAAGCGCACATATTTCAATCCATCCACCCAACCCCACTTCTTTCCTTCGCTGTAAGGTACTTAAATACGGCTGCAGGAATGATGATAACGGCGAGCCATAATCCGCCAAATTATAATGGGCTAAAAGTTTATAACGAAAACGGAGGACAAATCATCCCGCAGGAAGCTGATCAAATTGTTCAGTATATCGACCAAGTGAAGGATGAGTTGTCTATAAGCATAAAGGAACAAAGTGACCTGGAAAAAGAAGGATTGCTCTATTGGATTGGAAATGAAATCGACCATGCCTATTTGGAACGGTTAAAATATATTTCTCAAATGCGCTCAAGCTTTGCATCTAAGAAAAAAGACTTGAGTATCGTTTTTACTCCACTACATGGGACGTCTTATGACCTTGTGACGAAGGGGTTAGAACAGTTAAACTTCACGAATGTTCATGTTGTGGAGCAGCAAGCTGTGCCGGATCCTGAGTTCTCAACTGTCGAGTCTCCTAATCCAGAAGAACATCAAGCATTTGAAATGGCAATGGATTTAGGAAAACAGAAAGATGCTGATATCTTACTTGCTACAGACCCTGATGGGGATCGTCTAGGCGTAGCCGTAAAAAACAAAGCAGGAGATTATCAGGTATTAACAGGTAATCAACTAGGTGTGCTGCTTCTGGAGTATATATTAAAGCACAGTAATTTATCAATCGTTAAAAATGCCCGGATTGTCAAGTCGGTTGTGACAACGGAATTAGCGGAAGCAATTGCAGATTCTTATGGAGTCGAGTTAATAAATACATTAACAGGCTTTAAATATATTGGAGAGAAAATCCAGCAATTTGATTCCACTGGCGAGACGTTTATTTTTGGGTTTGAAGAAAGCTATGGCTACTTAATCAGCGGCTTTGTTAGAGATAAGGATGCCGTTCAAGCAGCGGTGACTGCAACTGAAATGGCTTTTTATTGGAAAGGGCAAGGAAAGACATTATTAGATGCACTGGATGATATATACAAAGTGCATGGATATTACCTTGAAGGTATGTCCTCGCTTACCTTAAATGGCAAAGAGGGTGCTAGACAGATAAGTGAAACGATGGAGGGAATTCGCCTTCAAGAGAACGCTGCGATAGGGAGATTTAGAGTAGTTGCCATCGAAGACTATCTAGTCGAGGAGCGCACCGTATTAGGTGATAACCAAACAGATCGTCTGGAATTACCTAAAGAAAATATGCTGAAGTTTATATTAGAAGGAAATGCCTGGGTTTGCTTAAGACCATCAGGAACGGAGCCGAAGCTGAAATATTATTATGGCGTTTGTGGACAAGATAAACAAGATGCTGAAGTAAAGCTGGAAGAACTGAAGCAGGAGATGGATAGTCTTATAAAAAGTACAATGACAGTCATGGCATAATTATTTTGGATTGGGGTAAAGTATAGTAAAATAAATATCCCATGGTAAGGTCCAAGATTGACAATTCTAGTATTTACGTGTTTAATATTAGAAGATATGATTCCTTAAAGGGGAGTAGCTGTACAATTTAAGTCGTCATTACGAGATCTTATCTCCGGCTTGATTGGCAACGTTCGTTGTTAGCGAGACCTTTACCGCCCGCAGGTAAAGGTCTGTCCATTTTATGGTCTTTACCTGTTGGTAAGGACCATTTTTATTTTATTAGGAGAGTGAATATGGGAGCAGAATTAATTCTTGAGTATTTATGGGTATTAGTTGTGCTAGTAGCCTTAGAAGGTTTACTTGCAGCTGATAATGCCTTAGTTTTAGCAATCATGGTACGACATCTTCCCGAAAAGCAACGTAAAAAAGCCCTGTTTTACGGCTTAGCTGGAGCATTTGTACTCCGTTTGGGATCATTATTTGTCATTTCATTCCTTGTTGATGTATGGCAAGTACAAGCACTTGGAGCGTTATACTTACTATTTATGTCATTTAAGAACCTGTATGATCGGTTCCGGCCAAAGAAGCCAGAAGACAGTGTTGAAGATGCAGAAAAGAAAATCAAAGAAGCAGAGGTACACGAAGCATCTCCACGCGAATTTTGGTGGACGGTTGTTAAGGTGGAATTTGCAGACTTAGCTTTTGCGGTAGACTCTATTCTAGCTGCTGTGGCACTTGCTGTAGCTCTGACACCAACTGGGCTTGGGACAATTGGAAGTCTAGATGCAGGACAATTTGCAGTCGTATTTGCTGGTGGTATGATTGGTATTATCATTATGCGATTCGCAGCTAATATCTTTGTAGATATCCTTCATAAACGACCAGCACTGGAAATCGCAGCATTTGTGATTGTTGGCTGGGTGGGTGTGAAATTAGCGGTAATGGTAATGGCTCATCCGGCTATTGCTTGGATTCCTCATGATTTCCCGCATTCTACCGGATGGAAGTTAATCTTCTATGGTGTACTAGTTCTCATTGCTGTCGTTGGATGGTTTGCATCTGGACCGAAGAAAAACGAGCAAAAAGAACAAGAACAGCACTAAATATTTATAAGCAGTCTCCGAATAGGGGGCTGCTTTTTGTTTAACCGTTGAACTTGATTCTTTTTGCTGAGTGAATTTGCTATGGACTAGTGCTCTGGATCCAGTGCGCCACTTATTGGAAAAACTCCACTCTCTAAGGTAGTGTTTTAGTTGTAAGAATCTAAATTAAAGAGGAGGGTTTATATGATTGAGTTACAGCGTATTTATGATAAAAATCAAAATGGGACAGGAGTACGGATTCTAGTCGACCGCCTGTGGCCAAGAGGGATTTCTAAAGAAGAAGCAAAACTTGATTACTGGCTGAAAGAAATTGCTCCATCTAATGAATTGCGAAAGTCATTTCATCAAGGCGATATGGATTTTACTGAATTTAGAAGGAAGTATAAAGAGGAGCTGAAGAATGGGGAACAACGGGAGAATGTAAAGGAATTGAAGCGGCTGGCAAAAGAGAAGGAAAAGATTATTTTACTCTATGGTGCGAAGGATAAGGAGGAAAACCAGGCAGTTATCCTGAAGGAGCTGATAGAGGACGAACAATAGAGGCTCGTCCTTAATCCCCGCCGCCTCCTGAATCACTGGAAGTGCTCGAACTAATATCTGTGATGCTTGAAATGATAACCGCTTGTTGTGCTTGAATGATAGCCTCCATAACGGTATGTATCCCAGCTTCGGTTATATTTGCATCCAATTTTTCAGTTGCATATAAACAAACAGCTAAAAGCAAATTCATATCCTTTTGCCATTTAATATGTTCGTTTAAAGCTTGGTATAGGTCTACTACCTCATTCATGTCAAATGCATTGGAAGGTAGTAGCGCTAGCAGGCCAATAGCAGAATAGTGTGAGGCTTTCGGACGAATGTTTGCTTGACGAAATGTATCAAAAATAGAAGTACAGCGACTAACAAGATAAACAGGAGATTTATCCTCCTCCAGTACGAGGATATGACTTAGGAATTGTAGATGATTTCCTTTTCGAAAGCCATTTTTATTTAATTCGTTGTAAAAGCCTTCTACCTTATCATTAATATTCGTTTCAGTATGGTAGGCTATTAAAGTTGCTAATGGGTAGTCCTCATACCCTGTAAGAAAGGCATGGTTCTTTTTCATTTTATCGTGGATTGCCTTCGACCTTTTAATTACATCATCAACTGAGGAAGTGCTCGTTTGTTTTCTCGTTAATACCAGTGAAGAAGCAATATAAGTATGGGAGCTGGAACTGAATTTATTTTGTCGGAATTTTTCATAAATATGGTATAGCTCCGGGATTTCTTTAGACGGATTGTCGAAATTAACATCTAGCATTGCAGCTACGGTAAACCGCAAATAAGATTTCATCGGAGAGAAAAACCCAGCGTGGCGTTTAAGCTCATCGGCAATTTCTAGATAGTGATTCATACGAAATTCTTTTTGATTCATTACGTATATAGAGGCAGCCATCATGATAATGCGTTTATCCGGAACCTTCCACTTTATCACTTTCGACAATTCGTTATAAATATCTATATAATATTTCACTTTATCTTTTGGCATTTTTCATACCTCCCTTATTTTTTTATACGTTTTCTCTAATCATTTGGTTTCGTTTATGAAAGGAAAATACGTTAAACTATAAATGGAGGTGATCATATTGGCAGAACATCATTTTCATTTAAAGGCAGACTGGCCAGGTGGCAGAAATAGTGAAGGCTATATTGAAGCCGGCAACCTGAAAACAAAAATCTCTATTCCTCCTGAAATGGATGGGCCTGGTGTTGGAACGAACCCAGATGAGATGCTTCTGGGTGCTGCGGCAACCTGCTATATCATTACATTGGCAGCAATGATCGAGAGAGCAAAGTTACCTCTTGATGAAATGTCCCTAGAATCAGAAGGGATTGTAGATGTTACAAATGGCGTTTTTACATACAAAAAAATAATCCATCGCCCCACTGTATCTTTACAAGCAAATGCGACAGAGGAAGAGCACAGGAAAGTAGCACAACTTGTCGAGAAGGCGGAGAAAAGCTGTATGATATCAAGAGCCATCATGGGAAATGTCGAATTAGAGCTGCAACCAACATTGAGGTAAAAGAAGCGCACCACAAGAGGGTGCGCTTTTCGTGTCGGATCGCCGATATATTTTAATAATCGCATTATATTATGAAAACCACCGATATATCGTAATAATCGCCGTTATATCGAGAAAATCACCAATTATTCTTTCGGGTTCGTTAAGCCTTTGCGCCCGAATAGACTTAACTGCAGATTTTGTCGGATTGTAAGGGTTCCTTTCTGTTCTCAAGATCTGATTAATTGCAGCACCTTATCTAAATTCTGCTCCTGGCCGACCTTATAATAATCATGAAAAGGGCATCCCAATTCCTGTACACGCTCTAGTACGTTTTCTATGGTAAATGATGTCGGATGTAATGAATCGGTTACTTCCTCCCAGTACAAAGGTGTAGCAACTGTTGCCTCTTCAGTCATTCGAGTGGAATAAGGGGCAATTAAAGTTTTGTCCTTTCCATGCTGGACATAATCAATGTAAAGTCTTCCTTGTCTATTTTTTTTCATACGTTCGGTTGTAAAAATGTCAGGATGTGTATTCTCGACTGTATAGGCAATTGCCTGGGTAAAAACAGCTGTTTCATCGTAGGTCATACTTCCTTCAGGTATAGGGATGTGAATCTGTATGCCTTTGTTTCCAGAAGTTTTGACAAAGGAATGAAGGCCTAAGTCATCCAGGATAGGTTTAATAAAACGGGCAGCTTGAATGGCTAGGTGAAATTTTTCCCGATTTGGTGGATCGAGATCAAATACAATTTCAATTGGATCCTTGCTAGTCACATACTGGAAGGGGACATGGTATTCCAAAGCACCGTGATTAGCAAACCAAATGAGCGATTCTAAATCTTGACAAAGAATAAGCCTTTCTCCTCCCTCAACAGGTACGCCTTCTATAAATGGAGGAGCGTAATCTGGGAGATGCTTCTGATAAAAAGACTCACCGTGGACCCCATCTGGGCAGCGGATTAACGTCAATGCCCGGTTCTTTAAATAGGGGAGCATATAAGGAGATATCTCCCGGAAGTAAGCAAGCAAATCTCCTTTTGCAAATCCCTGCTTGGGCCAAAATATTTTGTCTGTTTTTGAAATTTCACCTGGAATCATTGCTAAATCGAGTTTTAATTGCAGACTGGTACAATCATTTGCAGAAATAGCGGGCAAAAGAGAGGAAAATGCTGGCTCGCGCAGCTCTTCTCTATATAAATCTAATGTATGGACAGAAGCACATATTGCAGGTGGTAACGTATATACTTTGCCATCCCATTCACCATTCGATAAGAAAAGCTGCTTTAAGGTATCAGCTGCGTCTCCGTCTAGTCCATGTTTTACTTTTCCCACTTCTACGATTACATCCTGATTAAATACGCGAAAAGAATAATAGCCGTTATCTGGGTTGTAAGTCGTCACGAAACCTTGAATGGTTCGCCAATTCTTTATTTTAAACCAGTCTCTATGTCCTTTTCCTGACGTATAAAGACTGTTTTTCCTTTTGGCAATCATTCCCTCTCCTTTGTACTCAAAGACCTTTCTCCATAATTCATTCGAATTTGAATATGCCTTTACATATTGAATAAATTGTTCTCCACTTAGATTATTACAAAAGGCTTCTAATGACTGCTTTCGCAAGTGGAATGCTTTAGACTCATAAGATACTCCATTTTCAGCTATCATATCAAAGGCCATAAAGGCGGCAGGCCGTTTTTGACTTTCTTTCTCGATCCTTTGTTTATCCTTTAATCTTCCGCGCTTTTGTATCCAAGAGAAGTTTGCTTGAAAGGCATTATTTAACACCACTAATTCCCCATCTAAACGAACAGGCAAATATTTGCTAATGATTGCTTCGTTATTATGACAATATGTAACAATTTCGGGGAATTGTGCCGTAAGATCTGTGTTATTTTTACTGATTAACTTTACATTCCCGTCGACATTCCAATCCAGAATACAACGAAATCCATCATATTTCACTTCATACACCCACTCCTCTCCATTTGGGATGTCCTCACTGACAATCGGTTTCATAATATTCATCCGAACATACCTCCTCTAATTTAGCTTAACCAAATGATGAACGTAAAAGATTACCATTTTTTTACAGCATACAGGGTGAATCAGATTGCCAAACTAAATTCAGGAGGGAGGTTCTTTCATGCATACGATGTGGAAAGGAACAATAAGCTTTGGGCTTGTAAATATTCCAGTTAAAATGCATGCAGCCACAGAGAATAAAGATGTTAAGCTAAGGCAGCTGCATAAGGAATGCAAGTCACCGGTAAAATATGAAAAGGTTTGTCCAGTATGTGAACAGGAATTAAAAGAGGAAGATATCGTCAAAGCTTATGAATATGCAAAAAATAAGTTTGTCATTTTAGATGAAGAGGATTTAAAGGCCATTAAAAAAGAACAAGGTGATAAAGCAGTTGAAATTGTCGACTTTGTAAAGCTTGAGGAAATTGACCCCATTTATTTTGAGAAAAGCTATTACCTGTCACCGAATGAGGGTGGAAGTAAGGCGTATAGTTTATTGCGAAAAGCCCTTGAAGAAACCGGCAAGATAGGGATAGCAAAAATGATGATACGCTCCAAGGAACAGCTAGCCGTTATCCGAGTATATAAAAACGCACTTGTTGTCGAAACGATTCATTATCCAGATGAGGTTCGGAGTGTCCAGGATGTTCCGAATGTACCTGAAGCAACTGAAATTGGCACGAAGGAACTTGATACGGCGAAAATGCTGATTGAGCAATTAACCGCAGCTTTTGAACCAGAAAAATATAAAGATGATTATCGAACATCGCTGCTCGATTTAATTGAAGAGAAGAAAAATACTGAGCAGGTTGCTACAGCTAAAGATAAAGCGGTACCGAATAATGTAACCAACTTAATGGACGCCCTTCAAGCTTCACTAGACCGAGCCAAAAAGGAAAAGCCGAAGCCGAAACCAGCTAACCCAAAACGAAAAACAAAAACGGCTGTAAAGAAAAAGGCAACATCATAAATGTCTCCATTATGGAGGCGTTTTTTACATAAGCTGCAGCAGGAGCAACAGTAGGGTTTCTGAAAAAAAGAGAAGTTATCTGCTTAATTCGATTTATAGGTAAGTGTTTTTGATTCCGACGTTGGGGTACATATAGAAGAAAGGAAAAGCAACATAGCGTGTTAGTTATTATATACCAATAAAAGGGGGAATTTCCTTCATTTACTATTTAAACACGAAATTCAATTACAATATTGTCACATTTTTTTCAGCAACCTTACAATCCGTTGACAATGGGCGGTTATAGATGATTTTTCTTTCAAAAAGGAGTAAATTGTATAATACAATTATAAATTATGTTGGAGGAGAAGGGAAAATGGAGCGAAACGCATTTTTTGATAATGCGAAAGTACTGTTAATCTTTCTGGTCGTATTTGGTCATATGATTCAGCCATTTACTTCCGAATCACACATCGTAAATACTCTGTACCTGTGGATTTACACCTTTCATATGCCTGCTTTCATTCTATTATCTGGTTTCTTTGCGAAAGGTGCGTCCGATAAAGGCTACATTGCTAAGCTTGCCAAGAAATTATTAGTTCCATATCTCATTTTTCAAATTTTATATACATTGTTTTACTTTTGGATAGGTAAGGAAGGATGGAATACCGGCATTTTTTATCCGCAATGGTCCTTGTGGTTCTTGTTTAGTTTATTTAGCTGGCATATTCTGCTGATTGGGTTTAAGAAACTAGCACCTCAATATGGGATTTCACTTGCAGTGCTGATTGGGTTATTGGTTGGTTATATAGGTGATATCGGACACACATTCAGTCTATCGAGGACACTTGTATTCTTTCCGTTTTTCTTAATCGGCTATTGGTTGACGCAAAAACAAATTCTGATGGTTAAGAGGCCAGCAGTAAAATTAGTGTCGATCTTTATACTAATCGGAGTTGGTATCTCCTTAGCCATTGCCCCGGATCTTAATTCTGGTTGGTTATTAGCTTCTAAATCCTATGTTGACTTAGGTTTGGTCGAGTTAGGCGGGCTAGCAAGGCTGCTTGTTTATTTAACAGCAGCATTGATGACCGTAAGTATCCTTGCTTGGGTTCCACAGCAGAACTTCGGCTGGGTAACGGATATCGGAAGAAAGACATTATACGTCTATTTATTACACGGATTCTTCATTCAATGGTTCCGTGAGAAGAATCTTTTTGATGTTAGTAATGTACTGGATATTACAGGTCTTGCTGTCCTTTCGGCGCTTATTGTCATTCTGTTGTCGAGTAATCCAATTAGACTCATTTCACAGCCAATTATTGAATGTAAAGCTTCCTTGTTAAAAAAGAGATGGCAAGAGAATCATAGCCAGCACCAACTATAAAAAAAACCCCCTTATTCACTGCGAATAAGGGGGTTTTTTTAAAAGATTAGATGTGCCATTAATGCAATAACTGGTAAAGTTATAATAGTACGCAATAAGAAAATGATAATTAAGTCCAGGAAGGTCACAGGGATTTTTGATCCCAGCAGTAATCCGCCAACCTCAGACATGTAAATTAATTGTGTAACAGATAGAGCAGCGATCACAAATCGAGTGAGCTCTGATTCGATGCTTGCTCCTAAAATTGATGGGAGAAACATATCAGCAAAACCTATTAACACCGTTTCGGATGCTTCCTGTGCGTAAGGGATTTGCAATAACTCAAGAAACGGAATAAATGGTGCCCCTAACCATTGGAAGAATGGAGTATACTCAGCGATAATAAGTGCAATCAATCCAAATGCCATCACAATAGGTGCAACACCCATCCACATATCTAGGATATTTTGTCCGCCTTCTTTAAAAAATTTGTAGACACTGTTTTCTTTCTTGGCGCGTTCAAGGGCATTTTTATAACCATACGTTAAGACGTTATAGCCTTTTGGCAGACTTTCATCAATCTGTTCCGACGATTCATTTACATAGGTATCCGCCTTTCTTGATAAAGGTGGGATCCGCGGCATAATAAGTGCTGCAACTAAACCAGCAACTACAATAGTAAGATAAAATGGTGCAAACATTTCCCCTAAGTCAACTGTGTCAAGCACTACTAATGAGAATGTAATGGACACAATAGAGAAGGTCGTACCAATAACTGCAGCCTCACGCTTTGTATAAAAGCCTTCCTCGTATTGTTTACTTGTTAAGAGTACTCCGATTGTTCCATCGCCAATCCAGGAGGCGATAGCATCGATAGAAGAACGTCCAGGTAATTTAAATAACGGACGCATAACTTTTTGCATCATCGTACCAAAAAACTCCAGCAAACCAAAATTCGTTAATAAAGGCAAAAATAAACCTGCGAATAAAAATACTGCAAAAAGCACATGCAATAAACTGTCTAATAACAATTGTCCCGTATTTGGTCCGTGAATTGCTTCGGGTCCAAGTCTAAAGAAGACCATCACAGCAAAAATAGCAGCTAGCACTCTAGTAATCGTCCAGAATACACTAGTATGGAATAATTGATGGAAGAATGGTGTTTTACTAAATGTTTGTTCACCGCCGAACTTAGCGATTAACGTAAAAACAGCAGTAAAGACAATAATGACCATCATGATAGCCGATAGCTGACTGCTTAACAGTGCTTGTACCCAATTAGCAAAGAAGGCGATTGGAATAGTTAAACCTTCTTCAGTTGAAACAGGGATAATAAATAAAAATATTCCTATTAGGGAAGGAATAATGAATTTTATATGTGTACTTAACTTAAAGTCTTTCATAATAACTTTAGCCTACTTTCCTTTGGTGATTTCTTGCATAATTATACAATGAGATGAAATATTATTCAATATAAACTTGCATCATTTCATTTGTCTATAAATGGAAGTTTCCTATATGGTTAAAAGAGGAATAGATACAGCATATTGGTTATAAGAATAGAAAAAGCTTGATTTCTGAGGTGTTAATCGGTGAAGAGAATAAAGTACAATCTTGTTTATCGCAGTACAGTGATTGTTTGGATGGTTATCAAGTTTATTGCAAAAATATATATTTTTTATTTCCGGACTTCCATTTGGGATGAAAAAACAAAGAAAAAATGGAATGAGCTTTTAGTTAATATGGCTAAGGAGTACCGGATGAAGGCTGAAAAGCTTGGCGGGATCCTAATTAAAGTCGGTCAGTTTTTAAGTACAAGAACCGATTTTATGCCAGAGGTTTTTATTAAACAACTTACGGAATTAGTAGACCATGTACCACCTATGCCTTATGAATACGCAAAGAAAACACTGGAGGAAGAGTGGGGAACTCAAGTTGAAACGAATTTGAAATACATAAATAAATCTTCCATCGCCTCTGCTTCAATTGGGGAGGTATATCACGGGTATTTAAATGATGGAACAGAGGTAGCAATCAAAGTACGGCGCTATCGAATTAACGAAGTATTTCATAAGGACTTTGTCGCGCTTCGAATGGTATTTTGGATTCTAAAGGTGTTTACAGGCTTTGGAAAAAAGGCTGATTTGAACGCATTATATAGAGAACTAGTTGAAGTCATGGATCGAGAATTAGATTTTGAACAAGAATTAGGCTTTGGGAAGTACTTTCAGGAACGATATAAAGATGAAGAAACCATTCGTATCCCAGAGTATTATGAAGAACTCAGCACAAAGAAAGTGCTGGTAATGGAATGGATCCATGGAGCAAAAATAACAGATCAAGAGTTTTATCATGAATACCACATAGATAGGGAACAGACAGCCAAGAACATCTTTGAATTCTATATGGACCAGTTTTTAAACCCTGGGAAGTTTCATGCAGATCCGCATTCAGGCAATCTTCTCATTCAAAAAAATGGACAAATAGCGATTATTGACTTCGGGATGATTGGAGAAATAAAGAAAAAAGATATTGACCAATTTAAATTATTAATTCAGGGATTTATAATTGAAAACTATGATATTGTAGTGGATGCGCTTGACAAGATGAACTTTCTTCTTCCTGATGCAGACAAGAAAAAAATGAAACGTATTATCCGGGAAACGGTAGAAGTATATTCGGATGGCTCCTTAAAGAATTTCGATGCTGCAGTGGTGGATCAGATTTATGAAGAACTTAATGTTATTATGAGAGACCAAGCCATACAAATGCCTGCGAATTATGCTTATTTGCTAAGGGCAATGTCGATTGTGGTTGGGGTGATTATCTCTGTTAACCCACAGATCGATATTATCAAGTGGGCCAAACCAATCATAAAGGATTGGTTTGGGAGAAGAAGTATTGTGGAATCTATAACAAAGCAATATGTAAAAAATGCAACAGAGCCATTGTTATCTTATCCTAAAGCATTGCTTAACTTTTTGGAAAATGGGGAAAAGGATAGGAAATGGGATAAGGAAAAACACTATATCCAATTAAAACATCAATATTATTTACTTTTGGATATCCTATCCTTTATCATGATAATAGTAGGTATCAGTTTACTATCCTATGGACTAAGCGTCGCAGCTAACAGCTTTATCGTAATAGGCACAATCATCTCAGGTATCTTTACTATACTAATAAGCATTACCTTAATGATGCATTATCGATTAATTCGTAAAAGGCGTAAGGAGGTGCAGTAAATGAGTGATTATTTGAAAAAGGGATTTTTATTGGGTCTCGGAGCAGCTATCAGCGGGAAGGAAAAGCTGGAAAAGAAGCTGAAGGAACTAGTTGACAAAAACGAGCTAAGTCAAGAACAAGCAAAAACGGTGATGCAGAACTTTATTGACAAAGGTGACTTAAAAACCGGAGAATGGAGTTCAAAACAAAAGGATCAAGTCAAGAAAACAGCATCCGATTTTGGTTTAGCAACGAAGGAAGAAGTAGAGGAACTTCGTCTAAGAATAATAGAATTAGAATCAAAGTTTAATGAAAAAGAAGAGTAAGATATAGAGTGGGCAAAACCTTTGCTCACTCTTTTTAAACTAAAATGTTTTTTAAAAAATTAATTATGTTCTTGATTTTCTGAAAGAACCAATGTACAATTGCTTTAAAATATAAGGTGTTCGTATTGGAGGTATATGGCGTGATAATAAGCTTTCTGCAGATGTTTGAAGAAACGAGAAAAAAACTTGGAAGGCAATTGCAAGAAGAGGAAATCCAATTTTTGCAATGGATGTACAATCGCTATATAGAAGAACAACCTGATATGGATGTGGAATATTCAAGTAGTTAATAAAACACTTTAAATAATAAATATTGTGAGCGTCTAATAACTCTGGAGAACTTCTATCTCTGGAGTTATTTGCATTGGTTTTCTATGTTTCGTCGGTTATAATAAACCAAGGAATGATTATGAAGGAGCGTAGTAAATGGCAGTTTCAAATAACACCATCATTAATAAGATGATTGCTGAATTACAAAAAGCAAGAGAGCTTGAGCACCAAGAGGAGAAAGTGATTAAGCATATAGAGAATGTGAGATTATTATGTGACTTATTTTTAGAAGAAGATACGGTTACACGGGAGTCAAGTACGGAGATAACGCAAACAGAATTAAAAGCAATGCTTGGGGAGAAAGGGACGAGTCAAACGCAGAGCAATACGTTTAAGCGTTCATACGATCCACAAGCAGATGATGCAAATGGCTCATCGATTTTCGACTTTTAATCAACTTTCAAAATCTTGCTAAATGGAAAGGGGAAACCATCATGAAATTATTCATCATATTAGGAGCAATTAATGGCTTCCTGGCAGTCGCTTTAGGTGCCTTTGGAGCACACGGATTAGAATCAAGGTTAGCTGAAAAACAATTAGGAACTTGGAATACTGCTGTTCAATATCAAATGTTTCATACGATGGCATTGCTGGCAACTGGAATCCTTCTAAGCAAGATTTCAGCCGGAGGACTACACTGGGCTGGATGGATGTTTTTCGTCGGTATTATCCTGTTCTCAGGCAGTCTTTATATTTATTCGCTTACTACTATTAAGACCTTTGCCATGATTACTCCTATTGGTGGAGTTGCATTTCTAATTGGCTGGGTTCTGCTCGGTATAGTTGTTTTGAGGAACGTGTAACTAGAAGAGCAAATAAGTTGCAAATATAAACAGAAGGAAGGCACGAATAGCTTGTTTTCCAGCGTGCGGTACATCATTTTTTTGATAATATATTAATCCATCACAAAGTAAACTTAAAGACAGTAAATAGATGCAAAGTACAATAAGAAAAAGAAATCCTTTTATAAGTGCGAAGGTACCTAGTATGATAACGATGCCTAATGAAACTAACTCAATTAAAGCAAATTTCTTCATGGGATGTCGCATCATCTTCGCTCCTTAATCGGATATGTTTATAGAAAAAGTGTAAGAAGAAGGATGACACAGGATAGAGTTGTCTTCCTTCTTTTTATAAAATTCCTTCTAATATATAGTTTTATCTCGGTGGAAAGCTCACCATTTGTTGCTGTGCAGTACCAGCTGACCCTGGATATAAGTAATTAATCTCTTCGCCAAACTCGACAAAATCTAAATAAACCATTAATAATAAGTATCTTCTTCCTGTCTCAGGTTCACTTATAATGATATGATCGCGGCCGGCAGCTTCAATGATTCCAGTAAATTGTCGCGAATTATATTCCCTATTGCCTTCGAATGTCATATAGAATGTAGCTAATTTTCCTTTGTTGAGCCTTAGAATATTTTCAATATAAGACTGCTGAAGTGGCAACATCCCTGGAACATCAGAACCTTGCTGTTGTGTTTGCTGGCCTTGCCCAAACGATTGAGGTGGCATTGTTCTCGTATAAGCTGGATAGTAGGCCTGTGGATAGTAATAGTAAGGATAAGCTCCGTAATTTGCATTCGTATTGTTCTCTGTCATCTAAATCCCTCCTTGTTTATTTCTATTTCAGTGGAAAAAGTAATTCCACTGAAAAAGTTTTTTCATAAAACTGATTGTTTCATTCCCTAAACTCAATACCTATATCTATGTTAATTACAATACGAAAATGACAAAAAAATAGAAGGACTAAAAAAGTCCTTCCATTTCTAAATTGCTTATAACGCGAAGTAAGTAGTTATGTCCTCTTTTGGTAAATAGTTTCCAATAATAAAATCACCAAATTCGCCGTATTTAGCAGTAACTTCATCAAAGCGCATTTCATATACAATTTTTTTGAATTGAAGCGGGTCGTGCGCAAATAAGGTAACGCCCCATTCCCATTCATCTAACCCTATGGAACCGCTGATAATTTCTTTTACAAGTCCAGCATATTTACGACCGGTCATACCATGCTCGTATAATAGTTGTGTTCTTTCTTCTTTGGAGATTTCGAACCAGTTTGCGTCTTTCCAGCGACGACGAGCCATAGGATAGAAGCAGGCATGCTCCCATTTTGGAAGGATCGGCTTCAAGCGTGCTTCTACTCTCGGGTCCAATTCACGGTCTTTTCCACCTTCCATTGGGTTATGCATCGTCATTTCTACAATGGACACATAGGAATATCCAGGAATAAGAAAGTCTCCAATTTTCGATTTATTTAATTCTCTTTTAACTTCTTCTAGCTCATCCATAGAAGGGCGTAAGAAGATAAACATAAGGTCTGCCTTGTTACCAACTACTTTGTAGAGGGATTGGCTTCCGTTTTTCTCTTCTTCCACTGCATCCCATTTGGCAAGCAGTGCTTTAAACTCTTCCACTGCTTCCTGTCTTTCTTGTTCGGATACAATTTTCCATGATGCCCAGTCAAATGTGCGTGTGTCATGAAGTACGCACCAGCCATCCATTGTCACAACTGCCTCTGCTGCCATACTTATTCTCTCCTTCATCATTATGTATTATAGGTCCACTCCCTTAGTAAGAAAAAGAGATGTGGAATTGGATTGATCTTTATTTTTACTATAGCACAATTAGGGTATCCTATCACTTGGAAGGGTTACCATTTTCGGTAATATTAATGTATTGTCAATCCTTTGTCAAAAAGTGTTAAAATGTGAAGGCAATTCCTTTAATTATTCGTTAAATTCCTTTAACATATTATAAGGAAACAAATCATAAAAGTGGAACACATTGGAGGAAAAAAAACATGGCAAACTTATTTGAGCAGCTTACAGAGAAAATCTCTTCGAAAAATAAGAAAATTGTTTTTCCCGAAGGATTAGATGAACGTATTTTAACAGCAGCGGCGAAGTTGAGCAAAGAAGGAATTGTGCACCCAATCTTAATTGGAAATAAAGAAGAGGTAAACAGTAAAGCAAAAGAAGTTGGTGTAGATGTATCTTCTTGTGAGATCATCGATCCTAATAAATATGAAGCTTTTGGCGAATTGGTTTCAGCCTTCGTGGAGCGCCGTAAAGGAAAAGCAACGGAAGAAGACGCTCGTAAAATTTTACTCGACGAAAACTATTTTGGAACGATGCTTGTTTATTTAAATAAAGCGGACGGATTAGTAAGTGGTGCAGCTCATTCCACAGCAGACACAGTACGCCCAGCATTGCAAATCATTAAAACAAAAGAAGGCGTAAAGAAGACATCTGGCGTGTTCATCATGGTACGCGAAGAGGAAAAGTATGTATTCGCTGATTGTGCCATTAACATTGCCCCAGACAGCAATGATTTAGCAGAAATTGCAGTAGAAAGTGCGGTAACAGCTAACTTGTTTGGAGTAGACCCACGTGTAGCTATGCTAAGCTTCTCAACAAAAGGCTCAGCAAAATCACCGGAAACAGAGAAAGTAGAAGAAGCATTGAAGATTGCAAAGGAAAAAGATCAATCTCTTGTTATTGATGGAGAATTCCAATTCGATGCTGCCATTGTACCAAGTGTGGCTCAGAAAAAAGCTCCAGATTCTGTACTTAAAGGGGACGCGAATGTATTTGTATTCCCAAGCCTGGAAGCTGGAAATATTGGATATAAAATTGCACAACGCTTAGGTAACTTCGAAGCTGTCGGGCCAATTTTACAAGGGTTGAACAAACCGGTAAATGACTTATCTCGTGGTTGTAGTGCAGAAGACGTTTATAATTTAGCGATCATTACAGCTGCTCAAGCAGTTGGTGAATAAAGAATACAGGCTGCATCTATTGTAAATAGATGCAGCCTTTTTACTCTTTGTAAAGTTAGAGAGAAATGTGAAGACATCGCCTTCGGTGGGAGAGCATCGCCCTTGAGCGAAGAAACATCACCTTCGAGAGGGGAAACATCGCCTTCCAGGGGGAGAGCATCGCCCTTGAGCGAAGAAACATCACCTTCGAGAAGAGAAACATCGCCTTCCAGGGGGAGAGCATCACCCTTGAGCGAAGAAACATCACCTTCGAGAGGGGAAACATCGCCTTCCAGGGGGAGAGCATCGTCCTTGAGCAAAGAAACATCACCTTCGAGCGGAAGAACATCGCCCCCGCCCAACTCAGAAACATCACCTTATTTCACTCCTGCAACCGTGCAACATACTCATTTCGTTTCAGCATTTGTTTGTACCGCTTTTCAAACGTTTCTAATTCTGCAGCCGAGAACGCTGGATTCACAACTTCATTACTAAAATCGCTCAGAGCATGATATACTCTTTCTTTCATCTCCTCGACAGTTAAAGAAACCCCGAGTAATTCTGATAAAGAAGCCATAACTTCTGGTTTAACATCTGGATAGGCAAATCGTGTTTCTTCATTCTTTTTGCTGAGTTGGTAAAATTCTCGAATGATGCTTGCTCGCTCATAACTATTTCCTTCCACATCTAAATAGATTTGAATGGCGGCACCATCTTTAACTCTTCGTTGTGAAATTCCAGCAAACTTCCGCCCGCCAATACTAAGATCATAATCACCAGGACAGTAGGAGTGAACGATTTCATATGCTTTAATATCGTCCGTCAAATCCCGGAGCATGTATTGCACGAAGCTCACCATGGCTTCATAACAATCATGAATGGAGATATGTTTAATACCAGGGATAACTAGGGAAAGATTAAGTACGCCTTCATCTAAGGCGACAGCTAGTCCGCCTGAATTTCGAACGACTGCAGAATATCCCTTTTCCTTCAAGAAAGATACCCCTTCATCTATATAAGGTAATTTCGCGTCCGGTATACCGAGCACGATGGTATTGGGATGCACCCATAGCCTTAGAGCTGGCGGAGATTCCTGATTACTTACTGAAATTGCTAAGGAATCGTCAACAGCAAAGGATGTTAAAGCTGTATAAGGTTTACCTGCAAATTGAGATTCTGTTGAATGGTCTATATATCGAAAGGTTTTATGCTGAATCACCTGTTGCCAATTTTTCATTTTTTCCACCTTACCCTTTTTTCAAGTCATTAACTATTATATAATGAAAGAATAGATAATAAAAATAACGAAAGCTCTGTAGTAAAAAATGTCGAAAGAACGGATGAAAAGAATGACATATAAACAAGAACAATTATCAGAGGAGAAGGTTTTTAAAGATCCCGTTCATCGTTATGTACATGTAAGAGACCGTGTGATATGGGATCTTATCGCAACACCTGAATTTCAACGCTTGCGCAGAATCAAACAGCTTGGTACGACAAATTTAACGTTTCATGGAGCAGAGCACAGCAGGTTTAATCATTCTCTAGGAGTCTATGAAATTGTCCGCAGAATCATCTCCGTGTTTGAGGACCGCCCTCATTGGAATAAAGAAGAACGATTGCTTTGTTTATGTGCAGCACTCCTGCATGACTTGGGACATGGACCCTTTTCTCATTCTTTTGAAAAGGTGTTTAAGCTTGACCATGAAATTTTTACACAGAAAATCATTACAGGTGATACTGAGATTAATCGGGTACTGGAGAAAGTTGAGAAAGGTTTTTCTCAAAAAGTAGCGGATGTGATTGCAAAAACATATCAGGACAAGTTAGTTGTTAGCTTAATCTCGAGTCAAATTGATGCAGACCGTATGGATTACCTTATTCGAGATGCTTATTTCACTGGGGTGAGCTATGGCCACTTTGACATGGAAAGAATTATGCGGGTCATGCGCCCAATGGAAGATCAAGTCGTCATTAAGTCAACAGGAATGCATGCTGTGGAAGACTATATAATGAGCCGCTATCAAATGTACTGGCAGGTTTATTTTCACCCTGTAACGAGAAGTGCAGAGGTTATTCTGTCGAAAATTCTGCACCGGGCAAAGGATTTATTTGAAGCGGATGATTTCACCTTTAAATTAGAACCGACCCATTTCTTGTCTTTCTTCCGTGGCGACGTGAGATTAGAGGAATATTTAAAACTGGATGAGTCAATCGTTTATTATTATTTTCAAGCATGGCAGGATGAAGACGATGTTATTTTAAAAGATTTATGCGAACGATTTATGAATCGACGTCTATTTAAATATGTGGAATTTAACCCGAACTTACAAATGAAGGATTGGATGGAATTATATACGCTATTCCAACAAGCAGACATAAATCCAGAGTATTACCTTGTTGTTGATTCTTCTTCAGACTTACCATATGACTTTTATCGTCCAGGTGAGGAGGAAGAGCGCCTTCCTATTCATTTATTAATGCCAGATCGGTCTTTAAAAGAGTTATCAAGGCACTCTGATATTGTGGAAGCTATCTCTGGTAAAAAACGTACAGACCATAAACTGTATTTTCCCAAGGATCGGATTGAGGCTTTAACAGACCAATCGTTAAAGAAGAAGATTATTACTATTTTATACGGCCAAGGAGAGGTAGAAGATGTTAGATAATCATGCAAAAATTATACAGTTTTTTTCTGTGGCCAAGGAAGTGACTGGACGTAAGAAATTACAAAAAATGATTTATATCCTACAAAAATGCAATATACCTTTTGAGGAGAAATATAATTTTCATTTTTATGGACCGTATTCTGAGGAATTGACATTAAGAATAGAGGAACTTTGCAATTTAGGTTTTCTTCATGAGGTAAAGGAAGAAAAAAGCAATTATTATCAATATAACTATACGTTAACAAGCGATGGAGAAGAATTCCTCAATCAGTTCCATTTAGATATGCCAGATTACACAGAAAAAGTAAATCTATTAAGAGAGAAAAGCTCAAGATTTCTTGAACTGGTTTCAACCATGCTTTATTTTGATCATCTTCCATTAGAGGATATAATTGAAAAAGTGCATACAGTGAAACCGAAGCAAAAGTATACAAAAGAGGAAATGGAAGAAGCAGTTCGTTTTATCAATGAGGTAAAACAGTAAAGAGAATCTGTTAAAATTTGGGAAATAGGCAAACCTATTGTTAAGAAAGTGGGGGGGTTCTGAAGATGAGTGCAGATAAAGAAAAGAAGAAAAATACGTTTACGATTATCAAGGATGATCCGACCGATGGACATGGTGGATATAATGCAGGTGTGATTAGTTTAGAAAATATGTCTCCAATTATTGTGGATCCAAATAAGGAGAAGGCATATGTTGATATGGATGCAATGCATGCGCGCAGTAAAGTGGAGCGACGCGTCAAATGGACACATTTAAAAGAAGAGGTACCAGATGGTAAGCTTTACTGGATTGTTTGGGTGAATGTAGAACGCAATGAGAATGGTCCTTTTTATAGTGGGGTTGCGGGCAGTGAGATTCGTGTCAATCGTGATATAAAACGTGGCTATAAGTCGATGCCTGAACATGTAAAACATATGGAAAAATCCTTAAAGGGACATGTCATTGTTGAACATATGGATGACCTATCTAAAAAGTTGCTGAAGGATTTCCTTGTTGAGTTCAATGCAGATATGTGGGAGAATTCACCCGAAACATTAAAAACAGCACTTCCAGAATAATGAACGGTTTTTAAATTGACAAATTTGTGAACGAATTTTGAACATTTTTTTAACATCTTGTACTTTATTTCAGAAGTTTGTAAAATATGGTTACATGGACAAGTAATATCACTAGGACAAAATTAAAGCCGGCAATCACCGAAGATTGCTGGCCTTTTTTTGGTTGTTTTATAATAGTAGTTGATATTAGCACTGTTAAACGTACCACTTATCCTCTTTTACTTTTCTTTTCAGCAGAATACGTTTTGCTTCCAATTTTTTAATTCGCCTGAGAGTTAAAGCAGATAGAATGCTTACAATGATGTATTCAAACAAGGGATCAGAATTAAAATGGTCTTTATCAATTATATTCAGATTTATCCCCACCTTATTTTAGATATTATTTCTATTGGAAAGCAATCCAAATCACAATCTCTTATATTATGAGTTGCACGGTTGATAGGAATAGGAACTATTTGTAATATTCTTTGAATTTCTCTGTGATTTTATTTTCTCAAAACATAGCCTGGAGGGCAACTGTTTAATGGGTTGGAAATATCACTTTGGGCTTGGTTTATTTCCAAGAAGTGTTTTCTATCTGTCCAAAAAGGAATCAAATAACTCTTCTAAAAATCCTCTATGTTCTACTTTTTCATAGGAATCGTAATGCGCAGAACACGCTTCTAATGGCTCTGTGCCTTCTTCAAAATACATAATCCGGCTCTCTTCGCATCCGCCCGTAGCCCGCATTCCTGTTACTGGATCGATTGGAACAGCTACCACACCAGGTGGGGCGGTGAATCCTTGTTTTGGCAAACCTTCATGAGCACTCTCCATAAACGATGCCCAAATCTGTTTTGCATAGGAGTTCTCTTTAATGAGCGTGATTGGTCGATTATCATCATAACCAGTCCAAATACCAGCAACGAGACTTGGACTATAGCCGATCATCCAGCTATCAGAGATCGTCGTTCCGGATTTACCTGCATAGGTCCGGGTTAATTGATTAATAATCGGGGAGCCAGTGACTGAAGTGTAGCCATCGAGCGCCCTATCAAACATTCCAGTTAATAAATCTGTTAAAATAAATGCATATCTGGGGTCTAGCAACAATTCTTTTTTTGGTTTATCTCGCTTGTACACGACCTTGCCATTACGATCTTTGATTTCCTCGATGAGATATCCTGTCACCGATTCCCCGCCGTTAGCAAGCATTCCATAGGCTGTCACCATCTCTTCGACGGAAACAGAGGCTGTCCCAAGTGCGAGGGAGGGAACTGCTGGCAAATCTTCTGAAATACCAAACTTGCTTGCAGTCTCTACAAGACGTTCCGGTGTTAAAAATAGATTGGTCTTGACTGCATAAATATTATCCGATAAAGCAATTGCTTGAGCGAGCGATATTGGTTCATAAGCATAGTAGTTATTAAAATTACTAGGTTGGTACACCTCTCCATCCTCGAGTTCAAAGGTAGTTGGTGTGCTTGCCAGTGTGGTTAGAGGGGTGTAGCCATTTGCTAATGCAGCATAATACAAAAACGGCTTAAATGTTGATCCTGCCATTCTTTTCGCATCCATCGCTCGGTTGAATGGACTCTCGGCGTAGGATTTCCCTCCAACTATCGCTCGCACCGCACCTGAAAGGGGATCCAATGCCATCGCTCCTACTTCCAGCTCGGTGGAAGTAGGTACAGTATGCTGGATCGCCTGTTCAAGCTCTTTCTGCATGTGGATGTCCATGGTCGTATAAATCTCGTAACCCCCTGAGCGAAGGCTTTCTGAATCTATCTTTAGTAGTCTTGCAGCTTCGTTTAGCACCTCATCCTGAAAGTATGGACCAATTTCTAACTGTTCTTTCTCATCAACAGGAGCATAAACAAGTTTATGGCTTTTGGCATCTTGATAAGCTTCTTCTGAGATATAGCCATTATCCAGCATGGTCTGCAAAATCAACTGCTGGCGATTTTCTGCGTTCACCTTATGATTGAACGGAGAATAGTAGGTCGGTCCTTTAGGTATTCCTGCTAACATGCTGGATTCTGCCAAAGTTAGCTCATGGGCTGATTTATCAAAGAAATGCTTACTTGCTGCCTCTACTCCATGTGCTCCATGTCCAAAGTAAATGGTATTTAAATAAGCTTCTAAAATTTCCTCTTTTGAATAATGCATCTCGATGCGCACGGTATAAAAAGCTTCCTTTAACTTCCGGCTCCATGTTTTCTCATGACTTAGGTAGACATTGCGGGCAAGCTGCTGTGTTAACGTACTTGCGCCTTCCTCCAGAGACATGCTTTGAATGTTTTTCAGAATTGCACCAGCAATCCGCTTAAAGTCGAAGCCATGATGCTTGTAAAAATGGCGATCCTCGATAGCAAGAGTGGCATCAACAAGTGAAGGGGAAATATGTTCCAATTCCACCCAATACCGGTTTCCTAATCCCTTTTCCTCACCAATGACCTCACCAGACGAGCTATAATAAATAGTATTCTGATCCATCGTGAGAGAAGGTGGACCTAATAGAAATAAAATAAGTGATAGAGATAGAAAGGATAGTACAATCAAACCAATGATGCGAATGAATAGTTTAGATAATAATTGTAAATTTATTTTCATTGAATAACTCCAATATACTTCATAATGTGTTATTACTCTCATTATTGGAAAAGATAGAGAAAAATAAACTTTATGTACGTTTTTTTCAAAAATAGCTTGTATTTTTCATCAAATTCACTATAATCGTTATGTTTAGAGTTAACAAAAGCAGGTTAAAGAATTTTTAGAGAAACCTGTTTTAAATATATTGTTGAATGTGGCAAAAAGTAGATAAACTTGTGACTTATTTAATTCAGTATATCTTGTGAAAACGTCTGGAAACACAATGGAAATAGTGCTGATGATTTCCGCTGCGGGCAGTACGCTTTCCGCGGGCAACGCCTCAGCCTCCTCGGAAGAAAACCACTTCCTGTGGGGTCTTCAGCTGTTGCTTTTCCCGCAGGAGTCGACTGCCCTCCGCTCCAATCACCACGTATGTAGAGTTGTGTTTCCTTTATAGCACCATTCTAGCGTAGTGTATTTCCGTAGCGGTGTTACCCGCTATTTTAAATAAAGTTAATCAGCATTTTTATATTAAATTCTAGATTTTGAAGCGAAAAAACATACATAAAAGGAGCTGAAAGGCATTGAGCTTATGGTTTACAGAAAAGCAGACAAAGGATTTTGGGATTACAGCGAAAGTTAAACAAACGTTTGTTTCAGAGAGAACGGATTATCAGGAATTACAAATGGTAGAAACAGCAGAATGGGGTAACATGCTTATCCTGGACGATATGGTAATGACGACAGAGAAGGATGAGTTTGTTTATCATGAAATGATCGCTCATGTTCCTTTATTTACCCATCCAAATCCCAAGGATGTCTTAATCGTAGGCGGTGGTGATGGCGGTGCTATACGTGAAGTATTAAAGCATCCATCTGTAGAAAAAGTCACATTGGTTGAAATTGACGGGAAGGTAATACAGTATTCCAAACAGTATTTACCAGAGATTGCTAGTGAATTTGACAATGAGCGTGTAGAAGTGAAAGTGGACGATGGCTTTATGTTTATAGCAAACAATAAGAATGCGTTTGATGTGATTATGGTGGATTCTACTGAACCAGTAGGACCTGCTGTAAATCTATTTAGTCAAGGTTTCTACACAGGAATTAGGGAAGCGCTGAAGGCAGACGGAGTTTTTGTTGCGCAAACAGACAATCCTTGGTTTAAGCCAGATTTAATCAAGCAAGCATTTAAAGATATAAAAGAAAGCTTTCCTGTCACACGGCTTTATACAGCTAACATTCCCACCTATCCAAGTGGTCTATGGACATTTACAATAGGAAGTAAGATTCATGATCCTTTAAAAGTAAAAGACGATCGCTTCATCGAAATAGAAACAAAGTATTATACTCGTGATCTTCATAAAGCAGCATTTGCACTTCCGAAATTTGTAAAGGACTTAACAGAATAGGGGGAAGCATCACTTGCGATTTGATGAAGCATATTCAGGCAAAGTATTTATCATGTCAGGTACGGATTTTGATAATGCAAAAGCAGTGATATACGGTATGCCAATGGACTGGACAGTAAGTTTCCGTCCAGGTTCCCGTTTTGGTCCAAACCGGATTCGGGAGGCATCTATTGGTTTAGAAGAATACAGTCCATACATGGATAAGCATTTAGAAGAAGTTGCTTATTTTGATGCAGGCGATATTCCGCTCCCATTTGGCAATGCAGAAAGAAGCTTAGGTCAGATTTATAAATATATCGAACAGCTTCTTTCGTTAGATAAATTCCCAATTGGGCTTGGTGGTGAGCACCTTGTTACATGGCCAATCATTCAAGCGGTATATAAGAAGTACCCCGATCTAGCTCTTATTCACATTGATGCTCATGCCGACTTACGAGAAGAGTATGAGGGGGAGGCTCTTTCTCATTCGACCCCTATCCGTAAGATTTGTGATTTAATTGGAGCAGAGAACGTTTATTCATTCGGAATCCGTTCTGGTATGCGTGAGGAATTCCTTTTTGCAAAGGAAAGCGGTATGCATATGTTCAAATACGACGTTGCTGAACCATTAAAGGAAGTGCTCCCAACCCTGGCTGGCCGTCCAGTATATGTGACGATTGATATCGATGTACTAGACCCAGCCTATGCCCCTGGAACTGGAACTGCTGAAGCTGGAGGAATCTCATCGAAGGAATTGCTTGAAGCAATCGGCTTGATTGCCAGATCAGATATGAATGTTGTTGGTGCAGACCTTGTCGAAGTAGCACCTGCTTATGATCATTCCGAAAAGACAGCGATCGCTGCGAGCAAATTTATTCGAGAAATCCTGCTTGGCTGGGTGAAAGGATAGAAAAGCATTCGTTTTAGGGTCTGGCGAATGCTAAGTTTTCTTAGAGAAGAAAGTTTCTTTTGATTTAACGGAGCTTAACTTATATATCGGCGGTTTGATATGTAGGCGTTTGTATAAATATAACACGATTTCAGGAATATATCGGCTTTTCCAATTTAAAGAGCTACATATATTGAAAAAACCCACAAGTTATCGCTATAATAGGCATTATTAAATAGTTAGAGGCGATATAATGAACCCAGTTCAAAAAAGGATCTCCCTTCATCTTCAAACAATCATTGACGATGGAGAAAATAAGGAGTATAACAAGGTACAAGAAGAGGGTTATTTCTTTCAAAAGGGTAAGCTGCATGTTATTACCTATGAAGAAATAACCGAGGAGAAAGCTACGATTAAAAACCTGATTACCATCCAGAAAGATAAGGTGAACATAAAGCGAACTGGATTTGTGACAATGACGCAGATGTTCAAACCACAACAAATCACAGAAAATGTTTACAAGCATCCACATGGAAGCTTGCATATGGAAACCTACACGAATCAGATTACATATCAATCACTGGCAGAACGGAATGAAGGGAAGTTAATCATTTCCTATACGGTAAAATTAAATGGTCAAGAAGAACGGAAGCATGAGCTTGTATTAGTATTTAAAGAGGAGGATTCCAAATGAACGTCTTAGAACAAACAGAAGGAACATTAAAGCAGGAAATTAAAGCTGCTGTAGTTAAAGCTGGGCTGGCAACAAAAGAACAGGTACCTGAAGTAATTTTAGAAAAACCAAAAGATAAAGCACATGGTGATTTTGCCACCAATATTGCAATGCAGCTCGCTAGAATTGCAAAGAAAGCACCGCGTCAAATCGCCGACGATATTATTGAAAACCTGGACCAAACGAAGGTATCGGTAGAAAAAGTAGAAATTGCTGGGCCAGGCTTTATTAACTTTTTCATGAAAAATGATTTTCTGGGAGAGATTATTCCCGCGATTCTAGAAGCTGGAGAAACATATGGAAAATCAAAAACAGGTAATGGGGAACGCGTTCAAGTGGAGTTTGTTTCTGTAAACCCCACTGGTGACTTACATTTAGGGCATGCTCGTGGTGCAGCTTATGGTGATGTATTATGCAATGTTCTTGAAGCTTCCGGCTATGAGGTGGAACGTGAATATTATATCAATGATGCTGGTAACCAGATTGATAACTTAGCTGTATCTGTAGAAGCACGCTACCTGCAAGAACTTGGTCAGGATGCAGAGATGCCGGAAGATGGCTATCATGGTCAAGCCATCATAGAGATTGCGAAGAATATCGTACAGGAATACGGTGATGAATGGGCAAAGAAAGACAAGGAAGAGCGTATTTCCTTCTTTAAAGAGTTCGGGTTGCAATCCTCTTTGAATAACATTAAAAATGACTTAAAGGATTTTCGAGTAGAATTTGATAATTGGTTCTCTGAAAAATCGCTTTATAAAGATGACAAGATAACAGATGCTATCAAAGTGCTGGAAGAAGGCAATTATATCTATGAAAAAGACGACGCTACATGGTTTAAATCAACTGATTTCGGCGATGATAAAGACCGCGTGCTTGTCAAAAATGATGGCAATTACACGTATTTGACACCAGATATTGCCTATCATAAAGATAAACTGGACCGTGGCTTTGACCATATTATTAACGTATGGGGCGCAGACCATCATGGGTATGTACCAAGAATGCGCGCAGCAATCCAAGCCTTAGGTTATCCAGTAGAGAAATTTGACGTGAAAATCATCCAAATGGTTAACCTTTTCGAAGGCGGAGAAAAAATCCGGATGAGTAAGCGTACTGGGAAAGCCGTAGCACTTAGAGACTTAATTGAGGATGTTGGTGTAGATGCAGCACGTTATTTCTTTGTAACGCGTTCCAACGATTCTCAGCTTGACTTTGATATGGATTTAGCTCGCTCACAATCGAACGATAACCCAATTTTCTATGTTCAATATGCGCATGCTAGAATTTGCACGATGTTAGAGCAAGCGAAAAACAAGGGATTCGATACAGAAGCTAACTTTGATGCCTCTCTTTTAACAGCTGAAAAAGAAGTGGACCTATTGAAGAAGCTTGGTGAACTTCCGCAAGTAGTAGTAGAGGCAGCACAAAAACAAATGCCACATAAAGTTACACAGTACGTATTTGATTTAGCATCCTTATTGCATAGCTTCTACAATGCGGAAAAAGTTTTAGATGCGGATAATAGAGAATTAACAAGCGCAAGAATTGCACTAATGAAAGCCGTTCGAATTGCATTAGCGAATGGATTGAAATTAATTGGTGTAAGTGCGCCGGAGAAAATGTAATCTGTCTTTTTAAAGTGCATAGGCAGGGATTAACTCCGATTAGTTTAATTAATTCAGTATAGTGCGGGGAAATCGCTGCGGAAATACACTGCGCTTTCCACGGGCGGCTGCTGAGCCTCCTCGAGACTGTCGTCTCTGCGGGGTCTCACCTAGGCCTGTCCTCCCGCAGGAGTCTTCGTGTTTTCTCCGCTAGTCTGGTGCTATAAAGAAAACACAACTCAACATATGAAGTGATTGGAGCGGAGGGCAGTCGACTCCTCGAAAAAGAAAAGCACTTTTTCTTCGTGCGATGTATCGCTACCGAGCCTTTCTTGTCCTGCGGGAAAAGCAACAAGCGAAGACCCCACAGGAGGGGTTCAAAGGCTAAGAACGCCCCATCCTGGGGCAAGGCCTTTGTGACCAACGTCCTGTTGGCCCGAGGCTGAGACGTTGCCCGCGGAAAGCGACTGCCCGTAGCGGAAATCACGAGCGCATATTTTCAAAGTTTCCGGTGTGCAAAACATTATTATTTTGAATATAGTTAAACAGCATTTCCTATCGAAACATGAAGTATAAAACCATTATATAGAAACAAGGCTTTAATAATATCTGTTTATAAGACGCTCTATTTAACACCATTTCCTTTACAATTAACAGGATATGGTGTATTTTATATTCTAAATAGACTGTAAAATGTAAAAATTGAATAAAATATGTTGACTGAATGCTCATTCATATTATAGAGTAGGAGGTAATAGAATAGAAAGAAGGAATGGACATTCCAGAGTATGAAATCGTTATCATGCAACGATAGACAAAGGGGGAGAGGGAAATGGAAACGTTCCTAATTATCAATTGGATCGCATTTTTAGCAGTCACCTTTTATGCACTTTACTTATTTGCTAGAGTCATAGCGACTCGGATTTCCTACATTCGTTTAGGAAAGAAATCCGAGTATGATGGAGAGCTAAAGCTGCGCTTGAAACGCGTAGGTACGATTGTTTTTGGACAATCTAAACTGCTAAAGGACAAAAAGTCAGGTGCCATTCATGTCATGATGTTTTATGGATTTATTCTTGTTCAATTTGGAGCTATTGATATGTTTGTAAAAGGGTTAGCTCCTGGAAATCATCTGCCTTTTGGTATTTTCTATCCAGGCTTTGTATTTTTCCAAGAGATTGTCACACTGACTATCTTGGTTGCAGTCATCTGGGCTTTTTATCGCCGTTATATTGAAAAGCTAGTTCGTCTGAAACGTGGTTTTAAAGCAGGACTTGTTCTAATTTTTATTGGTACGTTAATGCTTTCTGTATTGTTTGGAAATGGGATGAGCCTTATATGGTTTGATCATGAACCGACTTGGACAGAGCCTGTGGCTAGTGTAATTGCTTTGGCTTTTGGATTCTTGTCTGCCGATGCTGCAATGATTTTATTTTATATTGCCTGGTGGGTACATACTCTAACACTGCTAACCTTCCTTGTTTATGTTCCCCAATCGAAGCACGCGCATTTAATAGCCGCACCGATCAATGTCTTCCTAAGCAAAAAAGTACCTGGAAAATTAAAGAAACTAGACTTTGAAATCGATGATGAAGCAGAAGAAAGTGAAGAGGAAATCTCTTTTGGTGTTGGAAAGGTAGAGGATTTCGAGCAACATCAGATGCTGGACTTCTATGCATGCGTGGAATGTGGGCGCTGTACGGATGTATGTCCCGCTGCTGGTACAGGGAAGATGCTGTCACCAATGGATATTATGATAAAGCTCCGTGACCACCTGACAGAAAAAGGGGCAGCTGTAACAGGGAAGCAAGCATGGGTGCCTGCCTATGCATTTAGTGATGCAAGAGGAAACCTAGCAAGCGCTGGTGGAGAAGCAGCTGCGACGATTCAGCAAGCGAGCTTAATTGGAGATGTGATCACAGAAGCAGAGCTAACTGCTTGTACAACCTGCCGTAATTGCGAGGATGCTTGTCCAGTAAGCAATGAACATGTTGGGACGATTATCGATATGCGCCGTTACTTAGTGATGACAGAAGGGAAAATGGATTCGGATATTCAACGGGCGGTCATGAATATTGAACGCCAAGGAAACCCTTGGGGATTATCGAAGAAGGATCGCATCAAATGGCGTGAAGAGGATGAATCAGTTTATATTCCTACAGTAAAAGAGTTGAAGAAGGAAGGAAAGGATTTTGAATATCTTTTCTGGGTAGGATCGATGGGATCGTATGATAGCCGAAGCCAGAAGATTGCAATGGCCTTTGCAAGGTTAATGAATAAGGCTGGTGTGAGCTTTGCTATCCTTGGAAATCAGGAAGCGAACTCTGGTGATACGGCAAGGCGAATTGGAAATGAGTTCCTTTTCCAGGAAATTGCCGAGAAAAATATCAAAACATTCCAAAAAAATGAAGTGAAGAAGATCGTAACGATTGACCCGCATGCATATAATATTTTTAAAAACGAATATCCAGACTTTGGATTTGAGGCAGAGGTATACCATCATACTCAATTATTGTTTGATCTGGTAAGAGCAGGGAAACTGACACCGAAGCGTTCAATCAATCAGCGCTTAACCTATCACGATTCTTGTTATTTAGGAAGGTACAATGGGGTTTACGATCCACCAAGGGAAATCCTGCAATCTATTCCAGGGCTTGAATTAGTAGAAATGGATCGCAGCCGTGAAAGTGGAATGTGCTGTGGAGCTGGAGGTGGCTTAATGTGGGCTGAGGAAACAACAGGAACGCGGATAAATGTAGCACGCACAGAACAGGCTCTAGCTGTTTCACCGAACTTAATTTCTACAGCATGTCCATTCTGCTTAACGATGATTAGTGATGGAACGAAAGCGAAGGAAGTAGAAGAAGATATTAGCACAATGGATGTATCGGAAATTCTAGCGCTATCTGTTTTAGAGAACCAAGATGATTCGGTCGCATCTTAAGAAAGAGAGAGGTTGTACCTCTCTCTTCTATTACACCTTGTCTGAACGAGCGTTCAATCAATAAAAAATAAGGAGTGAGAATAATGAGAAAAACGGCTATTGTTTCTGGAGCAAGAACTCCCTTTGGAAAATTTGGTGGAGGTTTAAAAGCGTTTTCGGCTGTTCAGCTCGGAGGGATTGCTATAAAAGAGGCCTTGAATCGAGCGGATTTAGATGGCGGGGAAGTAGATGAAGTTATCATGGGCACCGTGCTCCAAGGTGGCCAAGGCCAAATTCCTTCAAGGCAAGCAGCTCGTTTAGCGGATATCCCGTGGGAAGTGAAGACGGAGACGATTAATAAAGTATGTGCTTCCGGCTTACGAAGCGTTACCCTTGCCGACCAGCTTATTCGCTTAGGTGATGAAGAAATCATTGTAGCTGGTGGGATGGAAAGTATGAGCAATGCACCATATATTCTTCCAGAAGCACGCTGGGGAAGTCGAATGGGTGACGGGAAAGTAAAGGATTTAATGATACATGATGGCCTTTCTTGTTCGTTTACTGGTGTGCATATGGGAACGTATGGGAATAAAACGGCAGAAGAATTTGGACTAACAAGAGAGGCGCAGGATGAGTGGGCACTAAGAAGTCACAGCCGTGCTATAAAGGCAATCGAAGAAGGTAAATTTGCAGAAGAAATTGTACCGGTAGAAGTACCTCAACGTAAAGGAGACTCCATAATTATAGAAAATGATGAAGCCCCAAGAAAAGACACAACGATAGAAAAGCTTCGTTCACTTAGACCAGCATTTGGTAAGGATGGCACGATCACAGCTGGAAATGCACCAGGCGTAAACGATGGAGCAGGTGCATTTGTGCTGATGTCAGATGAAAAAGCAAAGAACTTAAATAAAACCCCATTAGCAACCATCTTAGGACATGCAGAAGTAGCAGTAGAAGCTCAAGATTTTCCACAAACACCTGGATTAGTCATTAATAAATTACTAGAAAAAACGGGCTATCAAACTACGGATATTGATTTATTTGAAATCAATGAAGCATTTGCAGCAGTTTCTCTTGCTAGTGGCAAAATAGCAAATCTTGATCCAGAAAAAATCAATGTCAATGGTGGGGCAGTTGCTTTAGGACACCCAATTGGAGCTAGTGGAGCAAGGATTATTTTAACGTTAATCTATGAGTTGAAGCGACGTGGTGGTGGTTTAGGAATTGCGGCGATCTGTAGTGGCGGCGGACAGGGTGATGCGGTATTGTTGAAGGTTTAAAGAAAAGGAGGAAGAGAGATGTCGATAAAAAGTGTCATGGTCATTGGGGCTGGACAGATGGGCTCTGGGATAGCCCAAGTATTTGCTCAGTCAGGGTTTCAAGTTATGTTAAACGATATGAATGAGGAAGCTTTAGATAAAGGCATGCAATCTATTGAAAAACTCCTTTCCCGAAATGTAGACAAGGGGAGAATTGAAGAAGAAGAAAAAACAGCAACATTAAGTCGTTTAACTCCATCTTTGAACTTAGATGATGCGGAATCTGCAGACCTTGTTATCGAGGCAATTGTAGAAAATATGGAAGTGAAAACAAAGGTGTTCTCCAGATTAGATAAGATTACACCACACCATACCATCCTAGCCTCGAATACGTCTTCTTTGCCGATAACGGAAATTGCAGCGGCAACAGAACGACCTGAAAAAGTAATCGGAATGCATTTCATGAATCCTGTTCCAGTAATGAAACTAGTGGAGATTATTCGGGGACTCCAAACAAGTGATGAAACGTATGAAACCATTCAGCGGGTGGCTGGAGAACTTCAGAAGACAGCCGTTGAAGTGGAGGATTTTCCAGGCTTTGTTTCTAATCGCATCCTGATGCCAATGATTAATGAGGCAATTTATACGCTTTATGAGGGAGTCGCCTCTAAAGAAGATATTGATTCTGTGATGAAATTAGGAATGAACCATCCAATGGGCCCGCTGACTCTTGCTGATTTTATTGGGCTTGACACCTGCTTGTATATTATGGAAGTTCTGCATGATGGGTTTGGTGATAGTAAGTATCGTCCATGTCCGCTTTTAAGGAAATATGTGAAAGCTGGTTGGCTTGGAAAGAAATCTGGAAGAGGATTTTATGTTTATGAATAACGGATATCAGCTGGAAAGGAGGCTAACAGGATGAATCTGTTCTTTACAGAAGAACAAAAGATGATGCGAGAGATGGTTCAATCCTTTGCGGAGAAAGAAGTCAGGCCTGAGATAGAGAGAATGGAAGAAGAGGAACGTTTTCCATCTGAATTGGTTGAAAAAATGGGAGAACTAGGATTGATGGGAGTTCCCATTCCTGAAAAATATGGTGGAAGTGGGATGGATTTTACTTCCTATATTATCGCCATTCATGAATTATCCAGGGTTAGTGCGACAGTCGGGGTTATTTTATCTGTCCATACTTCTGTAGGAACCAATCCGATTTTGTACTTTGGAACAGAAGAACAGAAAGCACACTATATTCCGAAGTTAGCAACGGGTGAATATCTTGGAGCCTTTGCCTTAACAGAGCCTAGTGCTGGCTCGGATGCAAAGCATTTAAAAGCCTCTGCAGAATTGATTGGAGATACTTATATTTTAAATGGCTCGAAGGTGTTTATTACAAATGGAGGAGCAGCGGATACGTATATTACCTTTGCGCAAACAAGGGAAGGCATAAGTGCCTTCATCTTAGACAAAGATACTCCAGGACTTTTCATTGGAAAAAAGGAAAAGAAGATGGGATTAAATGGTTCCAACACGGTGCAGTTAACCTTTGAAAGCTGTGCTGTTTCTAAGAAGCAGCTATTGGGCGAATTAGGAGAAGGCTTTAAAATTGCGCTGGCAAATCTCAATTTTGGGCGGATTGGTATTGCTGCTCAAGCACTAGGGATTGCGGAGGCAGCTCTTGAATACGCTGTTAGCTATGCCAAGGAAAGAGAACAATTTGGCAAGCCAATAGCAGACAACCAAGGAATTTCTTTTAAGCTAGCGGATATGGCAACAGAGGTGGAGGCTGCCAAACTATTAGTCTATCATGCGGCATCTCTTGTGGATCGCGGGATAGATTGCGGAAAAGAAGCTTCCATGGCAAAGATGTATGCTTCCAATGCGGCGATGAAGGCAGCAATAGAGGCAGTTCAGGTCTATGGTGGATATGGATATACTAAAGAATACCCAGTAGAACGGCTTTTTCGAGATGCCAAGGTAACTCAAATCTATGAAGGCACAAATGAAATTCAGCATCTGGTGATTGCAAAACACTTAATCAAGTCTTAGGAGGGGTTAGAGATGCAATTTAAATTAACAGAAGAACAAGAAATGCTGCGAAAAATGGTACGTGACTTTGCAATGAATGATGTTGAGCCAACTGCGGCAGAACGGGATGAAGAAGAACGTTTCGATCGCGGAATTTTTGACAAGATGGCAGAGCTCGGATTAACTGGCATTCCTTGGCCAGAAGAATATGGTGGGATTGGTTCGGATTATGTAAGCTACGTGATTGCAGTAGAGGAATTATCTCGGGTTTGTGCATCGACTGGGGTAACGTTGTCTGCTCATCTGTCTCTTGCAAGCTGGCCCATCTTTAAATACGGAAATGAAGCCCAGAAGAGGAATTTTCTTTATCGTTTAGCAACTGGGGAAGCACTTGGTGCCTATGCATTGTCCGAGCCAGGTGCGGGCAGTGATGTGGCATCGATGAAGACCGTAGCTAAAAAAGACGGGGATGATTATATCATCAACGGAAGTAAGGTCTGGATTACCAATGGTGGGGTAGCGGATATTTATCTTGTATTTGCTAAAACAGATCCAGATGCTAAGCATAAAGGGATTAGTGCGTTTATTGTGGAAAAGGGAACGGAAGGTTTCTCTTTTGGTAAAAAGGAGAAAAAATTAGGGATTCGTTCTTCGCCAACGACAGAATTAATTTTTGAACAGTGCCGAGTGCCAAAGGAGAATATGCTTGGCGAAGAGGGAGAAGGCTTTAAAATTGCGATGTCCACGCTTGATGGGGGAAGAAATGGGATTGCCGCACAGGCAGTCGGAATTGCACAAGGGGCATTAGACGCAGCGGTAGCCTATGCAAAAGAGCGTGAGCAATTTGGAAAAACAATCGCCATGAATCAAGGCATTTCTTTTAAATTAGCTGATATGGCAACTGCCGTGGAAGCATCCCGTCTATTAACCTATCAGGCGGCATGGCTTGAGTCGAATGATCTGCCATATGGAAAAGCTTCTGCAATGAGTAAATTATTTGCCGGAGATACGGCCATGGCAGTGACAACGGAAGCAGTTCAAGTATTTGGGGGCTATGGATATACCAAGGATTATCCGGTGGAGCGGTATATGCGTGATGCGAAAATCACTCAGATTTATGAAGGAACCAATGAAATCCAACGACTAGTTATTGGGAGAATGCTGACGAAGTAGTTAGGTGATATTGGTGGAAGGAATAGCATCCTTGCGGGTAGAAGGTTTTCGGTGAGAAGAGAGTATTTGAACTTTCGAGAGAGCTGGTGCTACTCCATTGAGGAGAATATTGCTCTCGAGAAGGGGAGCATCGCCCTCGAGAAAGAGAACATCGCCTCCGAGAAGGAAAGCATCGCCCTTGAGAAGAAGAACATCACCTCCGAGAAGGGAAACATCGCTCTCGAGAAGAAGAACAGCACCTCCGAGAAGGAAAAATCGCTCTCGAGAATGAGCACATCACCTCCGAGAAGGGAAACATCGCTCTCGAGAAGAAGAACATCACCTCTGAGAAGGAAAACATCGCCCCTGAGAATGAGCACATCGCCTTTGAGAAGGAAAACATCGCCCTCGAGAATGAGCACATCACCTCTGAGAAGGAAAACATCGCTCTCGAGAAAGAAAACATCACCCCCGAGAAAGAAAACATCACCTGCAAAATCAAACAAGCATATAGCACTAAGAAAGGGAGCTACCCTCATGCACGAAATAGTGGAACGGATAAAGAAAAAAGAAGTGCGCGCGCTGGCAAAAGCGATCACGATGGTAGAGAATGACCACCCAGATAAACTTGATATATTGAGTGATGTTTTTTCTTTAGGGAAAAATGCACTCTATATCGGTTTGACGGGATCGCCAGGTGCTGGGAAAAGCTCGCTAGTGAATCGGTTAATTTCTCATATTAGACAAGAGGGTAAAACGGTTGCGGTTATTGCGGTCGATCCAACAAGCCCTTTTAGTAGCGGGGCATTGCTTGGAGACCGCGTGCGGATGACTGAACATTTTACAGATGAAGGAGTATTTATTCGCAGTATGGCAACTCGTGGGAGCTTAGGGGGATTAGCTCGCGCAACAAAGGACGCTATTCGAATTTGTGATGCTTATGGATTTGATGTCATCATTGTGGAAACCGTTGGTGTAGGTCAATCAGAACTCGACATTATGAAGGTGGTCGATACCACGGCAGTTGTATTAACTCCGAACAGTGGTGACGTATTACAAATCTTTAAAGCTGGGATTATGGAAATTGCTGATTTATTCGTGATTAACAAAGCGGATTTTGATGGAGTAAGGAAATTAAAACGACTGCTTAGGGAGTTAGTTATGATGACCGCAACTGAGAAACACGAAGTTGCTATTGTAAAGACAGTTTCAACGGAAAATGAAGGGATAGATGAACTTTGGGAGAAGGTAAAAGCTCATCATCACTACCTATATACAACTAAAGAAGGAGAAACGAAGAGGAAAGAGCAATTAAAGCTAGAATTATTTGAATTAATTCAAGAGGAAATATGGCGTGATGTGGAGCAATTTATTGAAAATCGTGAAGACCTTCCAGCGTTAACACCAACTTCAGACCCTTATCAACTAGCAAAAGATTGGCTAGAGAGATGGAAGGAGGCAGAACGTCTTAATGAGCAAAGATAAAATTGTCTCAAATATTAAGGACCAAGAGTTAGTTAGAATCCGACGTGATCAAATGATTAAAGGAGCTATTACACTTTTTAAGGAGAAGGGCTTTCACCGCACCACCACAAGAGAAATTGCCCAAGCTTCGGGATTTAGTATAGGGACGCTTTATGAATATATTCGAACCAAAGAGGATGTACTCTTTCTCACTTGTGATGCCATCTATGACCAGGTTAAGGAAAGAGTAGAAGCATCGATTGCCTTAGAGCAGCCGACTAAGGAGAATTTAATAAAAATAGTCACTTCCTATTTCTGCTTAATGGATGAACTGCAGGAGGAGATTCTTATTTTATATCAGGAGGCTAAATCACTAAAAAAGGAAACGAGACATTATGTTCTGCAAAAGGAAAGAGACATGGTTTCCATGCTGGAGCGTGCCCTTCTCGAATGTGTCCCGGACTTATCCAATAAAGAGGCAGCATTAATTGCCAACAATATCTTTGTTCAAGGCCATATGTGGAGTTTCAGACGCTGGATTATTCAAAAGCAATATACACTCCGAGAGTATATTGGCTTGCAAGTTGAAAATTTATTGAAAACGTTACCAAATTGAGAGCAAAAGGGAGAGATGATGGGTGGAGCAAGTGGAAGTATATAAACCAAAACATGCTGTCCGCTTCGTTACGGCATCAAGTCTATTTGATGGACATGATGCGTCAATCAACATCATGAGACGGATTATGCAGGCTAGTGGGGCAGAAGTAATCCATTTAGGACATAACCGATCAGTGGAGGAGGTTGTGCACGCTGCTATTCAGGAGGATGTACAGGGAATTGCCATATCATCTTATCAAGGTGGCCATGTAGAGTATTTTAAGTATATGATTGATCTTTTAAAAGAATTGGGTGCCGATCATATAAAGGTCTACGGCGGTGGCGGAGGTGTTATTATCCCTCGTGAAATCAAGGAACTGCATGCTTATGGCGTGGCCTGGATATTCTCTCCGGAAGATGGCAGGAAGTATGGGCTGCAAGGTATGATAAATAGAATGCTGGAACAGTGTGATTATCTACCGCCAATCAACGTGGAAAAGGACTTTAAGGAGCTTTTGCAAGGGGAACGGCGAGCGATTGCTAGATTTATAACCTTTGTAGAGAATAGTGAAACCTCTTCTGAAGAAAAGAGCCGGATTCTTCAGCTGCTTAAGGATAAAGCAAATACGAATATTCCAGTTCTGGGAATTACCGGTACAGGCGGTGCTGGAAAAAGCTCCTTAACAGATGAAATCATCCGTCGTTTCATTAATGAGGTTCCTGATAAAAAGCTTGCAGTGATTTCCATTGATCCAACAAAGAGAAAGACAGGTGGGGCTCTCTTAGGGGACAGAATCCGAATGAATGCCATTTTTACGGACCGGGTTTATATGAGATCGCTGGCAACGAGGGATTCAAGAAGTGAGCTATCTCAAGCTATCCAGGATGTTATGGATGTGGTCAGGGCTTCGGGCTATGATTTTATTTTAGTGGAAACGTCTGGTATTGGGCAGGGAGATGCTGCCATTACTGACATAACAGACTTATCGATGTATGTAATGACAAGTGAGTATGGTGCACCAACACAGTTAGAAAAGATTGATATGATTGATTATGCCGATTTTATCGTAATTAATAAATTTGAGCAGAAGGGTTCTGAAGATGCATTGAACCAAGTAAGGAAGCAGTATGAACGGAGTCGGATGCTGTTTCAACAGGATAAGGAAAAATTCCCTATATTTGGGACAATTGCAAGTCAATTTAATGATGCAGGTACAAACGCTTTATTTGCTTCTCTAATAGATACGTTGAATGAAAGGTATAATTGGGAAGTAGATGTTGATTTTGAACGAAATAGGATCGCCGAGAAACAAAATATGATTATTCCTAATGAGCATCGTCATTATCTTCGAGAGATTTCCAGTCATGTCCGCAATTATAAAAGCCAAGCAGAGGAGCAGAGCGAAATTGCTCGGAAGGTCTATCAGCTGGATGGCGCTATTCGTTCAATCGAAAGTGCAGCGGGGATAGAGCCGTTTAAACAAACGTTTGATTCAAATCATATTGTAGAAGGGTTAAGGCAAACGCTGGAGCGATATGAATACAAGCTTCATCCTCAAGCAAAACAACTACTCGAATCTTGGGATCAAACACAAGAGAAGTACAGTAAGGAGAATTTGTCTTTCACCGTTCGAGATAAAGAAATTGAAATGGATATTACAACCGAATCTTTATCAGGTTTGAAAATTCCTAAAGTAGCCTTTCCGAAATATAAGGATTGGGGAGAACGGCTGTTATGGTTGCTCAAAGAGAATGTTCCAGGTGCGTTTCCATTTACTTCGGGTGTTTTTCCATTTAAACGAAAAGGTGAGGATCCAACAAGGCAATTCGCTGGTGAAGGAACTCCGGAGCGCACGAATCGCAGGTTTCATTATTTATCTCGTAACGACGAAGCTAAACGTCTATCAACTGCTTTTGACTCGGTAACGTTATATGGAGAAGATCCAGCTTATCGTCCCGATATTTATGGGAAGATTGGAGAAAGTGGTGTCAATGTTTGTACACTGGAAGATATGAAAAAGCTGTATGCAGGATTTGATTTAACGCATCCATTGACGTCTGTTTCAATGACGATAAATGGACCAGCACCTATTATTTTGGCGATGTTTTTTAACACAGCGATCGACCAACAACTAGAGCGTTTCAAGGAGCAAAATGGCCATGAACCATCACAGGAAGAATATGAAAAAATAAAGGCGGATACATTGTCGGTTGTACGTGGGACTGTTCAAGCGGATATTTTAAAAGAAGACCAAGGACAGAATACGTGTATCTTCTCAACGGAGTTTGCGCTTCGAATGATGGGAGATATACAGCAATATTTTATCGACCATAAGGTTCGTAATTATTATTCTGTCTCTATATCAGGTTATCATATAGCTGAAGCAGGTGCGAATCCAATTACACAGCTGGCTTTTACCTTAGCAAACGGCTTTACGTATGTAGAATATTATTTAAGTCGAGGAATGGATATAAATGACTTTGCACCAAATCTTTCTTTCTTCTTCTCCAATGGATTAGACCCGGAGTATACAGTTATTGGACGTGTCGCAAGAAGAATATGGGCGATTGTGATGCGTGACAAGTATGGAGCGAATGAACGCAGTCAAAAGCTCAAATACCATATTCAAACGTCTGGTCGTTCCCTGCACGCACAGGAAATCGATTTTAATGATATTCGTACGACATTACAGGCGCTGTTAGCGATTCAGGATAATACCAATTCCTTGCACACGAATGCATATGACGAAGCAATCACAACGCCAACAGAGGAGTCGGTCCGCCGGGCAATGGCGATTCAAATGATTATTAATAGAGAATTCGGTCTAACTAAAAATGAAAACCCACTGCAAGGATCCTTTATTGTGGAAGAACTGACAGAACTTGTTGAAGAAGCTGTATTGCAGGAATTTGAAAGAATCAATGATCGCGGTGGTGTGTTAGGTGCGATGGAACGCCAATACCAACGCGGTAAGATTCAGGAAGAATCCCTTTACTACGAAGGCAAAAAGCATTCTGGGGAACTGCCGATTATTGGGGTCAATACCTACCTTAACCCTAATCCGCCATCTGAAGAAGAAATTGACTCAATGGAGCTGGCACGTGCAACGAAAGAAGAAAAAGAACATCAAATCAACGAATTAAGAAGATTTCAAGAAAAGAACAAAAATGAAGCAGAACAAGCACTAAACCGGCTGAAACAGGTAGCGGCCACTAACGGCAATATTTTTGAAGAGCTAATAGAAACTGTTAAAGTAGCCAGTCTCGGCCAAATCACCCAAACCCTCTACCAAGTAGGCGGACAATATAGAAGGAATATGTGATAAGAAAAGCGCAGTGGGCTTGCCCAGCGACGTACGGACTGGACTGAGCCGAAGGAGATAAAGGAAACACAGTGACCGTAGGGAACTGATGTTGACTTATCGTACGGAGGTGAGGGAAGTCACGCTAGTCGCTAGCCCGCGGAGCTAGACCAGAAAGGCTGAAAGGAGCGTTTAGCAACGTATAAGCTGCGCCCCACAGGATGTGGGGTGGTTCGATGTTGCCACGTGATGTGCGTTCTTAGTCAAACTTCATTTTAGGAGATAAAGGAAACATGCCCCTTTATGGGTTATGCCGACGTTGGCGTAAGCCGATTTTAGTCGGCACTTCCTTTAACTGGAGTTGATGTTGACTTTCACCACAGGGGTATAAGTGCGACTAGGCCTCTGGCGGAGCCAATCGGCAAGTCTACTTTATCGTACGGAGGTGAGGGAAGTCACGCTAGTCGCTAGCCCGCGGAGCTAGACACTAGAAAAGCGCAGTGGGCTTGCCTAGCGACGTATCAAGCCTTGAGTTAAAAGGTCAGAAGCTGAAGAGTCTCAAAAAGAGCTGAGAAAAATTTTCTCAGCTCTTTTCTGTAAACTAGTGGCATAATCATGATAGAATTGTTTATAATGATAACTATGTTTAGACTAGTAAAACCACGGGTTCAGGACTATCCGTGGTATAGTATATAAATACAACAATATTTTAAATGATGAGGCAATGAATATACAAAGTAAAGGGAGTGCTTACCGTGAGCTTAAAAGATTACAGCCACGAGCAAATTCAAAATATGTCGATGATCGAATTGGCTAGTAAAATTTTATTTGATGAGAAAAAGGCATTGAGCTTTAATGAACTTTTTAACAGAATAGCAGAGTTAAAAGAGCTTTCAGAACAAGAAAAAGAAGATTTGATAGCACAAATCTATACAGACTTAAATGTCGATGGCCGTTTTACAACATTAGGATCTAATATGTGGGGATTAAGACGTTGGTATCCCGTTGAGCAAGCTGAGGAAGAAGTACATGTTCCGAAGAAGAAGAAAAAGGCAACGAAGAAAAAACGTGCTGCTGAAGAACTTGATGACATCGAAGAATTAGATGAAGATGTGCATCTGGACGAAGAGCTTGAAGATGATGAGTTTGATGATTTTGATGATGATGACGAGATTGAAGAATTTGATGAAGACCTAGATGAAGAAATAGATGATGATCTTGATAAAGATTTGGATGAAGACTTGGATGAAGATCTGGATGACGAGTTAGACGAAGATTTTGATGAGGAATTCGAGGATGAAGAATTCGAAGAGGAAAATGATGAAGATCCAGATGATGAAAATAGATAAGAGGGCAGTTGACTTTTTATAGACGAATGAGTACAATTTTAATTGGGCTCTATAAAATAGAAACATAGCGTTTCCCCAGGCTATTGGGGAGGCGCTTTTTATTTTTAAATAAACAATATTGTCTGCACAAGTGCAGGCTTGGCATACAAAAAGCAAGTTAATTAGTTTGCCAAGTTATTCTAATCCTGATATGTATTTTTATTTCGGGATCCAGGAGTTTACCTAAGGGTTTTGTTTATAAATGAATGGATCTGTGACACGGACATTATCTTTAAAATGGCAGGGTTTCGTGTGCAGATTTCTTTCTTTTAGAGGACATGAGGAATTAGGGAACTCCTTAACTGATTATTAAGGTTCTATATTATCATCCATTTTTTGTTTCGCCGTTTTTTTTAGTGTGAATCGTGCAAAATAGGGATAGTTTATCAACTAGAAAGGAAGAGGAATGAATCGTGACGAAGTATATTTTTGTTACAGGTGGGGTTGTTTCTTCACTAGGAAAGGGAATAACTGCAGCTTCATTAGGACGTTTATTAAAAAATAGAGGATTAAAAGTAACACTACAAAAGTTTGACCCCTATATCAACGTGGACCCAGGAACAATGAGTCCATATCAGCATGGAGAGGTTTTTGTAACCCATGACGGTGCAGAAACGGATTTAGATTTAGGGCATTATGAACGTTTTATTGATAACAACTTGAATCAATATAGCAATATAACAACAGGTAAAGTTTATTCCACTGTTATTAAGAAAGAAAGACGCGGGGATTACCTTGGTGGAACGGTTCAGGTGATTCCACATATTACAAATGAAATTAAAGACCAAGTATTCCGTGCTGGAGAAGCGACAGGTGCCGATGTCGTCATTACTGAAATAGGTGGTACAGTGGGCGATATTGAATCCCTGCCATTCTTGGAAGCAATTCGCCAGATTAAGAACGAAGTAGGAAAAAATAGTGTCATGTATGTCCATTGTACACTTATTCCTTATATTAAAGCAGCTGGGGAAATGAAGACTAAACCAACACAGCATAGTGTGAAGGAATTGCGTTCGTTAGGGATTCAGCCGGATGTCATTGTGTTACGTACAGAACATCCAGTAAGCAGAGATATGAAAGAGAAGATTTCCCTGTTCTGTGATATTGATTATAATGCTGTTATTGAAATGCCGGATGCAGATACACTTTATCAAATTCCATTATCATTACAGGACCAAAATCTCGATCAATTGGTATGTGACCATTTTGATTTAGAATGTGGAGAAGCTGATATGACTGAGTGGAAGGAACTTGTGTCAAAAGTTCGCAATCTATCCAAAACCATTTCTATCGGTCTTGTTGGTAAATATGTAGAATTACCAGATGCTTACCTTTCTGTTGTAGAATCATTGAAGCATGCAGGGTATGTGTTCGATGCGGATATCGACGTAAAGTGGATTAATTCAGAAGCGTTAACTCCAGATGCTATTCAGAACGAACTGGCACAAGTCGATGGAATCATCGTTCCAGGTGGTTTTGGTGATCGTGGTATCGATGGGAAACTTACTGCCATTCAGTATGCAAGGGAAAATCAGATTCCATTCTTTGGTATCTGTCTCGGAATGCAATTAGCTTCAGTAGAATTTGCACGAAATGTATTGGGATTAAAAGGAGCGCACTCTGCTGAAATTGACCCTAATACACCACACGCCATTATAGATTTATTACCAGAGCAAAAAGATGTAGAAGATCTAGGTGGTACATTACGTCTTGGTTCATACCCTTGTAAGCTGAAGGATGGTACGAAAACCAAAGCAGCTTATGGCGGTGCAGAAATAATTGAAGAGCGTCATCGTCACCGTTATGAATTTAATAATGAATACCGTGAGCAAATGGAAGAAAAAGGATTTATATTCTCAGGGACAAGTCCTGACGGAAGATTGGTAGAAACCATCGAGATCCAAGATCATCCTTGGTTTGTAGCATGTCAGTTCCATCCAGAATTCACTTCTCGTCCAACAAGAGCACAAAGCCTATTTAAAGGATTTATTGGTGCTTCTGTTGAACAGCATGAAAAGAATCTGTAAGCAGCTTTCAGTAGCGGGCAAGTAATAGAATATAAGAGGAATAGAAGGAAATTTCTTTTCTATTTCTCTTTTTTTTACGGAATCAAACAGTTAATTTTTACCATTTTAAATTTTCCTAAATTGCAGGAAAATGGAGTGCCTATATCGAACTGAATGAGAAGGGGATATACAGAAATCGGGGGTGGGTAGTGAATCTATGGGAAGTAAAAAGATATTAATTGTTGATGATCAACCAGGAATACGTTTGTTATTAACGGATATTCTAGAGAATGAAGGTTACCTTGTTCAAACAGCTTCAACAGGTAAGGAAGCAATGGAGGAGCTGTATAAGCAAACTTTAGACTTGATACTTTTGGATTATAGGCTGCCTGTGTTGGACGGTTCAGAAGTTCTGAAAAAAATGGAAGAGGAGCATATGGATATTCCTGCTATTGTAATAAGTGGAATGATAGAAAATATTACAAGTGAAGGAAATATCTACTCACATACAAAGGCGGTCATCGGAAAACCCTTTGATGTGTTAGAGTTAAGCGGACTTATTAAGAAAATTCTATATCCATAATGTGAGAATAAGCTTATGAGAAAAAGTTGCGCTAGCTCTTTGGAGTTGGTAAACTATTAGTGTGTGTTCAAGTTTAGTTTTAACAAAACGTGAAGGAATTCACTAGAGGAGGATTACATATGCCATTAGTTTCAATGACAGATATGTTAAACAAAGGCAAAGAGAATGGTTATGCAGTAGGGCAATTTAACATCAATAACTTGGAATATATTCAAGCTATCCTGCAAGCAGCTGAAGAAGAAAAATCACCAGTTATTTTAGGTGTCTCTGAAGGTGCTGCTAAATATATGGGAGGATTTAATGTCGTAGTTGCGATGGTTAAATCTCTAATGGAATCATATGGTACAACAGTGCCAGTAGCGATTCATTTAGATCATGGTTCAAGCTTCGAAAAATGTGCACAAGCTATCCACGCAGGTTTCACTTCTGTAATGATTGATGCTTCACACTCTCCAATCGAAGAAAATATCGCTCTAACAAAGAAAGTGGTAGAATTAGCACACATTCACGGTGTATCTGTTGAAGCAGAAGTAGGTACAGTTGGTGGAGAAGAAGACGGTGTAATCGGCGGTATTAACTATGCAGATGCTGACGAATGTAAACGTCTTGTTGAAGAAGCAGGTATTGACTGCTTAGCTCCAGCATTAGGTTCTGTACACGGTCCTTATCAAGGTGAGCCTAACTTAGGATTTAAAGAAATGGAAGAAATACTTAACTTAACAGGTGTTCCATTGGTACTTCATGGTGGTACAGGCATTCCGACAAAAGATATTCAAAAAGCAGTATCCTTAGGTACAGCAAAAATTAACGTTAATACAGAAAACCAAATTGCACAAGCAGATGCAGTGCGTAAAACACTAGCAGAAAAACCAGATTTATATGATCCACGTAAATACTTAGGACCTGGTTCAGAAGCGATTAAAGAAACAGTTAAAGGTAAAATGCGTGAATTTGGTTCATCTGGCCAAGCTTAAAAATAAATAAACTAACTCAGCGACGATTAGACATTGAACAAAGTATTTTATATTGGTGTCTATTCGTCGTTTGTTATATAAACTATTAACTCGTCAGGGCGAGTCAAAAAGGGTGGATAAGGGATGAAGTTTTTTATTGATACAGCTAATATCAGTGAAATTAGAGAAGCTAACCAGTTGGGTATCTTGGCTGGAGTTACTACGAATCCAAGTTTAGTTGCTAAAGAAGGGGTATCTTTTCACGATCGTTTAAGAGAAATCACACAGGAAGTATCTGGTTCTGTAAGTGCAGAGGTTATTGCTGAAGACGCAGAAGGCATGATTAAAGAAGGAAAAGAATTAGCTGCTATTGCACCTAATATTACTGTTAAAGTCCCAATGACTTTAGAAGGCCTTAAAGCTGTAAAAGCTTTCTCTGACTTACAAATCAAGACAAACGTTACACTAATTTTTAATGCAAACCAAGCACTGCTTGCAGCACGTGCTGGCGCTACTTATGTGTCTCCATTCTTAGGGCGTTTAGATGACATTGGACATGATGGCATGACTCTGATCGCTACTATTGCAGAAATTTTTGATCGACATCAGCTTGAAACAGAAATTATCGCTGCATCAATTCGTCATCCATTGCATGTTATCGACGCTGCTCTTAATGGCGCACATATTGCGACAATTCCATACAAAGTTTTGGCGCAGCTTGTAAACCACCCATTAACTGACCAAGGAATTGAGAAATTCTTATCAGATTGGAATAATCAAAAATAAATTAGTACAAGCTATGATAAGAGGGACTGACGACTTAGGAAAAGCAAAGAACAGCATGTAACAACATCATAGTTAATTCGTTGTCTCAATAAAACACTTGAAATGGCGTGTGTTTTTAGAAGCAGAATGCGAGTTTATTCATATGACTCTTGACACCTGCTTGTAGAAACAGCCCTTCCGAAAATGGGGTAATAATGATGCAGAAAATGTTAATTGAAGGCGGTCATTTATTAAATGGCCGTGTCCGAATCAGTGGAGCAAAAAATAGTGCTGTGGCCTTATTGCCTGCTTCCATCCTAGCCGATTCACCCGTTACAATTGAAGGTTTACCAAGAATTTCCGATGTAGAAACATTAGGCGACCTCTTAGAAGAAATTGGGGGAACGGTGGAGTGGAACGAACGAACGATTACGGTTCATCCAGAGAAAATGGTAGCGATGCCTTTGCCAAATGGAAAGGTTAAAAAGCTGCGGGCCTCTTACTACTTTATGGGTGCCATGCTCGGGAAATTTGGTAAGGCTGTAATTGGCTTGCCTGGTGGTTGTTATTTGGGTCCACGACCAATTGATCAGCATATTAAAGGATTTGAAGCTCTTGGTGCTGAAGTAACAAATGAGCAAGGTGCAGTATACCTGCGAGCAAAAGAATTACGTGGTGCCCGGATATATTTAGACGTGGTAAGTGTTGGTGCTACGATTAACATCATGCTTGCTGCGGTTAAAGCTAAAGGGAAAACGGTTATTGAAAATGCAGCGAAGGAACCTGAAATTATTGATGTAGCTACACTTCTAACCAATATGGGTGCGAAGATTAAAGGGGTAGGTACCGATGTAATTCGAATTGAAGGGGTTCCTAGTCTGCATGGCTGCAATCACACAATTATTCCGGACCGAATTGAAGCAGGTACATATGTCATCGCTGCTGCGGCACAAGGTAAAGAAGTAATTATAGAAAATGTCATTACAAGACACATTGAATCCCTGTTAGCAAAGCTTCGGGAAATGGGGGTTCGATTAGAAGAGAAAGATGAGCAGCTTCTTGTTGCACCAACAGGCCCGCTGAAGAGCGTAGATATTAAAACACTGGTTTATCCAGGATTCCCTACCGACCTTCAGCAACCATTCACATCCTTATTGACAAAGGCAGAAAACACAGGTGTTATAACCGATACCATCTATTCCGCCCGTTTGAAACATATTGATGAGTTAAGAAGAATGAATGCGCTTATCAAGGTGGAAGGTGGATCTGTAATCGTTTCAGGACCTGTAGAGCTTCAAGGTGCAAAAGTGAAAGCTTCTGATCTGCGTGCTGGTGCAGCATTAATTGTTGCTGGTTTAATGGCAAATGGAATTACAGAAATCACTGGACTTGAGCACATTGACAGAGGATATGAATCTGTAACAGAGAAACTAAAGAACCTGGGTGCCAAGGTTTGGCGCGAAGAAATGACAGAACAGGAAAAGATTCAGTTTCAAAACTTATAAGTAAATAGAAGCTTCACATAAAAGAGCTTATTTTCCAGCTGTCCCCCTAATTTAATGGGGGAAATTCGCTGGTTAACCTAGATAAAGAAAAAGAGCTCCATAAATTGGCTTTAGATAGATAAGAATCAATTCTAAAACACCTTAAAGTGAATGTTCAAATAGGAGGATAAAAAGGACCAAGAAGTTCAAGGCGGCGAAGCTTTGAGTAGCGGAATGTATGCTTTTAATACATGAGCAACGGAAAAGCAAGCCAACGAAGAAATTCGACGTGTCATTTTTACCGGACTTTTTGAACGTCAACTTAAGATATCCGCATGTGGGATGAGGATATTTAATAAAAAGGAGAGAGCCAAAATGGAGAGAAGTTTATCAATGGAATTAGTTCGTGTAACAGAGGCAGCTGCACTTGCCTCTGCACGGTGGATGGGAAGAGGAGTAAAAGACGAGGCAGATGATGCCGCCACAACGGCAATGCGTAGCGTATTTGATACGATACCAATGCAAGGTACAGTGGTAATCGGTGAAGGAGAAATGGATGAAGCGCCAATGCTTTATATTGGTGAAAAGCTTGGTACTGGTGATGGACCAGGAGTAGATGTTGCGGTAGATCCGTTGGAAGGGACAGAAATTGTCGCTCAAGGAACCTGGAATGCTTTGGCGGTTATTGCCATTGCAGATAAAGGTACACTCCTGCATGCGCCAGACATGTATATGGATAAGATTGCAGTAGGGCCAGAAGCGGTTGGGAAAATCGATATCAATGCACCGGTCATTGATAATTTACGAGCTGTTGCAAAGGCAAAAAATAAAGATATTGAAGATGTTGTTGCAACTGTACTCGACCGCGAGCGCCATGCGAAGTTAATACGAGATATTCGAAATGCTGGTGCAAGAATTAAATTAATTCCTAATGGCGATGTTGCTGCAGCAATTAATACTGCATTTGATGATACAGGTGTAGACATACTTCTGGGCAGCGGTGGTGCTCCAGAAGGGGTTATTGCAGCTGCTGCACTTAAATGCTTAGGTGGAGAAATCCAGGGTAAGCTTCTGCCTTCTAATGAGGATGAGGTTAAACGGTGTCATACCATGGGCATTACTGATTTAAACAGAGTATTTTATATGGATGATTTCTGCAGCGGGGATGATGCCATTTTCGCGGCTACAGGTGTAACAGATGGGGAATTGCTGAAAGGTGTTCAATTTAAAGGCTCCAAAGCTACCACTCAAACGGTTGTTATGCGAGCGAAAAGTGGTACAGTGAGATTTATTGATGGGGAGCACAGCCTTCAGAAGAAACCTAACTTAGTATTTAAATAATACCCAGCATCAAGAGAAACCTTGTTATGTGAATTGAATAATGCTATTCTTATAGGAAAGGGAAAGGAAGTGTCATATTATTTGGGCTTCCTTTCCTTGTATTATAAAGTCTAGTAAACTTTTAATTGGCTTGACTGGTAAGCAAATTTTCTAATGATTTAAAGTTCAAATTAGTATTGAATATTCCCTTTTAAAAGAGTAATATAATATATGTTTATTAAATGTTTAATACTAGGTGAACTTGGAAAAAATAGTATATAAATGACTTTCCTGTTTTTAGAGGTTGTTCAAATTCTGGTTAAAATGATGCTTTCGTTAACGCTAGCATAAATACTCACTTAATCCTCCATTTTGAACATGCACTTTAAGTAAGCAGTCTCAATAGTCCTTTATTACATGATAACTTCTGTTTAAACTTCTATATAATCTACTTTTCTTCAAAAGGAACTTCCAACCATAATGAAGTGAACCATCTAGATTATTTACACAATTAAACGATTTTTTCGGAAACGCTAACTATTAGCGGTTCTTAAATATTTACTTTTTCAAAATGACGTAAAACTGAATAGGCGTGGTGATGAAATGTCTACATTAACAATCTCTCAATTAGAGACACTAACATTAAAAGAATTGTATGCTTTAGCAAAGGAATATAAAGTTTCCTACTATGCGAAGTTAACGAAGAAAGAACTTATTTTTTCTATATTAAAAGCACAAGCTGAAAAAGATGGTTATTTATTTATGGATGGGATACTAGAAATAATTCCTTCAGAGGGCTTTGGGTTCCTTAGACCAATAAATTATTCTCCTAGTGCAGAGGATATTTATATTTCGGCTTCCCAAATTCGCAGATTCGATTTAAGAAACGGGGATAAAGTATCAGGAAAAGTACGCCCACCAAAAGAAAACGAACGTTACTATGGTCTGCTCCATGTAGATGCAGTAAATAGTGAAGATCCAGAGACGGCAAAAGAACGTGTTCATTTTCCTGCACTTACCGCATTATACCCGGACCGCTTCATGAAGCTGGAGACAGAAACAAATAAATTATCCACTCGAATTATGGATTTAATGACACCAGTAGGTTTTGGTCAGCGTGGACTTATTGTCGCTCCGCCAAAAGCTGGTAAAACAATGCTTATTAAAGAAATTGCCAATAGCATTACCAAAAATCATCCTCAAGCAAAACTCATTATCCTTTTAGTTGATGAACGACCTGAGGAAGTTACTGACATTGAACGTTCAGTTAGTCCGGATGTGGATGTTGTTAGCTCTACTTTTGACGAAGTGCCTGAAAGTCATATCAAAGTTTCTGAGCTTGTATTAGAGAGAGCTATGCGCTTAGTAGAGCATAAACGTGATGTTATCGTTTTGATGGATAGTATTACTCGTTTGGCTCGTGCCTATAACCTAGTTATCCCGCCAAGCGGCCGTACGCTTTCAGGGGGGATTGACCCAGCTGCATTCCATCGTCCAAAACGTTTCTTTGGAGCTGCTAGAAACATTGAAGAGGGCGGCAGCTTTACGATCTTAGCTACTGCACTTGTAGATACTGGCTCCCGTATGGATGATGTGATTTATGAGGAATTTAAAGGAACAGGGAACATGGAATTGCATTTAGACCGAAACCTTGCAAACCGTCGTATCTTCCCAGCGATTGATATTCTGCACTCTGGTACACGAAAAGAAGAATTGCTTGTAGAAAAGAGTCAACTTGATAAAATGTGGGCAATTCGCAAAACCATGCAGGATTCTTCTGATTTCTTAGAGAGATTCTTGAGAAAAATAAAATCATCTAAAACAAATGAAGAGTTTTACCAAATGATGGATGAAGAGATGAAGCGTAAAGGAATCAAACGTTAAAGGTTTTTGTTAAATAATAGTTTGTGCTCTTGCAAACAGTGCCTGAGACTGGTATAATTTCTAAATGTGAGTTTAGATAAGGTTAAATACCTCATACGGCTCTTAAAATAACTCTGTTTCCAAGGGATTCAGGGCAAAGGAGTGGAAGGACATGAAAGAAGGAATTCATCCTGAGTACAGAAAAGTAGTATTTCTTGATACTAGCTCAGACTTCAAATTCTTGAGTGGCTCTACAAGGTCTTCTAATGAAACAATTGAATGGGAAGATGGTAATACTTACCCACTAATCAAAGTTGAAATCAGCTCTGATTCACACCCATTCTACACTGGTAAGCAAAAAGCTGACAAAGTCGGCGGCCGCGTAGACAGATTCAAGAAGAAATATAATATGAAATAAGTTTTTACAGACAGGCAAAATGTCCTTATTTTGCCTGTTTTTCTCTTTTAAATAGATAATTTTTATATTTTTTCAAATATAGAGTAAACAGGTAACACCGCGAATATCCAAAAGTTGAACAATGATTTTATCCCTAATAGTGGTAAACTATTCATTGTACATATTGAAGAAAAAGTGAGGGATTCTCTACGATGTATGTTATGAAACAAAGTGGTTGGGTGGAAGTGATATGTGGCAGTATGTTCTCTGGGAAGTCAGAGGAGCTCATTCGCCGTGTCCGTCGAGCTACCTATGCTAACTTAACTGTACAAGTGTTTAAACCAGCGATTGATAATCGTTACGATGATACTGCTGTTGTGTCACATAATGGGACATCCACCGTTGCCCAACCGATTCATCGTTCAGAAGAAATCTTTGAACTATTAAATAAAAACGTGGATATCGTTGCAATTGATGAGGTGCAATTTTTCGATGAGAATGTCGTGGAGATTGCAGAGGAGCTTGCGAATAAAGGTATCCGAGTTATCGCAGCAGGATTAGATATGGATTTCCGCGGCGAACCATTTGGACCAATGCCTAATTTGATGGCGATAAGTGAGTCCGTTACGAAGCTTAATGCCATTTGCCCAATCTGCGGATCTCCGGCAAGCCGAACACAACGCCTGATTAATGGTAAGCCTGCTTCCTATGATGATCCTGTCATCCTAGTTGGTGCATCTGAGTCCTATGAACCAAGATGCAGACATCATCACGAAGTCCCAAAAAAGCCCGTGAGTAAGGCTATCAAAAAAGTTCTAATAGAAATATCCAAGTAAAGCGCCTAAAATGGGCGCTTTTTTTATTTGCTTAGGAAAATATGATTATTAAGAGAATGGAAATAGAAAAAGAAGTACAGTTTAAAGTAACCTTGTAGTCACTATCATCAATTGCTTCATAAACTGGAGAATATGATATGGGGGACAATGCCAAAATTGTCAAATAGGCACTAAAAAGCACCGTATAGAGTAGACGCTAAAAAGGTCTACTCTATACGGTGCTTTTTTAGGTTGTTTTCTAAATGGTTGTTGTTTAATACGGAATATAGATTGACTTCTGATTAGTTTAATTCAAGATAGTGCATGAAAACCGCTCCGGAAATACACTGCGCTTTCCACGGGCGGCTGCTGAGCCTCCTCGAGACTGTCGTCTCTGCGGGGTCTCACCTAGGCCTGTCCTCCCGTAGGAGTCTCCGTGTATTTCCTCCGCTAGATTGAGCCTTTAAACCTTTTAACTATGAATGGAGAAAAGCACCTCTTTACAGGAAGTGATTGTAGCGGAGGGCAGTCGACTCCTGCGGGAAAAGCAACAAGCGAAGACCCCGCAGGAAGTGATCTTCTTCCGAGGAGGCTGAGACGTTGCCCGCGGAAAGCGACTGCCCGAAGCGGAAATCACGAGCGCATATTTTCAGTGTCTTTACGCGCTATTTTGAATTCAACTGTTTCTATCAACTATGAGAAAAAAGCCTACTCCTCTTACAAAATAAGGCACTTATGAGTTCATAAGTGTAACTTTCTAGGACATTATGCTGCAGTTAAGTGAGTCAATAATCGTGTTAGGACAAACACAGTTATATAGAGGAATGAGAGGATATACTGTCATTGTAAGATAAAAAACCATTTAATAGGAGGAGAAAAAAATGAGCAAAAATGTAGCAGGGGAAAACACAGTATCAAAACAGGATTTTGAATTAGAGGTAGACTTTTTAGATTTGGATGAAGTTGGTGCTATTCCAGAAACGACAGCTAGTAGTGGTACTTCAAGCTGCTCAGCAACTTCTACTTGTGGATCAAGTTCATGCTGCGGTTCTTGCTAATGTTTAATTTTAAAATCGTGTGAAATGAGGATGTTATAAAATGGAGATCTTGCTTATCTTTAACTACAATACGCAATATGATTCAGACCTAATAAAGTTCTTAAAAAAAGAATTACAATCTCTTACTCGTTATTATTTAACACGATCTTGGGAAGGTGGTCCACATATCAAGGTAGTTCTTGATAATGAAACGGACATTTATCAGATAGAGAAAATCTCAAAATCACTTCAGATTTGGATGACTAATATTCCTATTAATCCAATGGCAGAAGAAGAAATAATAACTAAATATAAGAAGCATGCATCCGTATTGTCAAAGTTAGAAGATAAGGAAGAGGTATCAACTATGGAAAAACATGGAACTGTTAGAGTAGTTGATGATCCATTTTTTTACCACAATAGAGAAATAACTCATTTATTCCATGAAATCAGGTTCGATCTGCAAGACTTATTATCGGAGTTATACTTCTACCTTATTGACAACAAAATACCGATACAGGCAGCATATCCTATCTTGTTTCATTATGTGTCGGAGACCTATAAAGTAGATGGCATGAATAAGGGTTATTTCTCTTTCATTTCACATGTACATGGTTTTTTTGAACTGGCAGAGAAGCAACAGTTATCTTACAATGAGGAATCATTTGAACAATATTATCAAAATAATAAGACTTATATAGACACATTTGCAAAAGAGCACGCTGCCTTTGTCCATAAGTGGTCAGAGAAATGGAAGGATATTTTTCAAGTAATCCAAGTGAAAGTTGATGATGTTACGGACCAATCATATATCGAGCGAATAAGAAGGGAGTTTACTTCGATTCAATCTAATTTTAACAATGATTTTCATCACCGTTTTACAAAGTATGCAGACGATGAACGATTTGTATATGATCAATCCGCTACAGTTTATCGATTTCTAATTAACTTACTTTATATGTCCTTGCCGTTTTTAAGAATAAGTGCTCTAAAGAAACAGCAATTTATTTATATGGCTTACCGGTACACAGAGGAGACGTACCAAATAAATTGGAGGGAACAAATTGGAATTACTGACTGAAATAACGAAAAACCCATTTGTATTGTACCGTGGAAGTGATATTGGGAAGGAATGGTATAGAAGCTTACAATCTAATTCAATAGAATTATCAGCTATATTAGAGAAAATCCATGTATTGGAAAAGGAGATAGAAGAAAAAAAGCACCATATTATTTTCCTGTTAGAGCAAAGATTTCAAAGTGATAGAAATAAAGTGTTGCTCAATATAAAAAGAGATGCTTTTAATCTTAGGATAAATCGGTTAAGAAAATATAATGAAGAAACCCTTCCTGAAATAAATATTATAGATCTAAATGGATTAATCGAATTGTTGGAAGAAAAGACCAAGCTTGAAGGCGAATTTCAAGAAAAATATGATGAGGTGTTAGATAGTAACCGGAAAACAATTCAGTCTGAAATAAATAATGAAGTATTACTAAAGACAATCATTTTTTTCAATGACAAGATTTACAAAAAAGTAGAAAAGTACATGTCAATAAAAGTGAAGGAACATAATAAGAAACTTAAAAAGCTTGATTTCTTTTTAGTGAAATTAATGATGCGAGCATCGATGAAAACAAGCCCTTTCTCTTATTTAACTAAAGTAGGGTCAGCTACTCCCAGCTTTAAAGTAAATAACACAGAGAATGTTGAAGTAAATCATGCGATGGTAATGCATATTTTCTACAGATTTTTAAGAACAAATAAGAAAGCACTGGAAAATGTCCCTGTTATCGTTTCAAATTTCGGAAGGAGAGACACTAAAATTTATTATGTATCTCAACATAGTACGAAAAACTCCAAAAAGGTGTTTGAAACCAGTGATAAATTTGTTGAGTTCGGGTTGGATCAAGTTGTTATTGATTTTCTAGAAACTTATAAACATCAAGAATTAACTTTCAGAATGTTTAAGGGATTTTTACAATCAAAAGACCTTTACCGAGGTCATGAACTAAATCTATATCAAAAGTTAGTAGAACTAAAGGTTTTGATCCAAAAAGTGGATATAGGTTCGGGCAGAAGCATTCTTACAAATATGATCTCTTTTTTGAACCGTTACTCTTTAGACTCCAAGTTTGTTGAAGCATTACAGCTGCTTCGATTGTCCCTGGAACAATTTCAAAAGGGAAATGTGGAACAGAGAAGGGCTGCATGGTCCCAGATGAAAGACGTAAGCAGACAATGGGCACAAGCGGATATGGATTTTGGAAATGAAGTGCTTTTCGAGGATATTGTTTCTCCAGTTGAGGTTAAGGATGAAATTTCTCCATATATTTCAGAAGAGTTTATTAATTGTTTAACAGATTTTATCCTATTATTTGACGTGAATATTCGTGTGCAATATGAGTTAGCTGCAATGTTTCAAAAGCAATTTGGCAAAGAAAATGTTCGGCTATCGAATAGCAAAATGTTAAATGAAGTGTTCTTTAGTAATATCCAACATTTTTATCCTTATTATCAGAATAGCAGCTATCGGTACGAGGGAGCAACAGCAGAAGAGGTTCATGTATTAGATGATTTAAGAGATCAATTTATTTATGAACTAAAACAACTCTTAGCTCAACAACCGGATGCGGAAGAGATCGATATAAAACCATTAATTAAGAAGTATGTGAAACGAATCCCAAGTGATTATAAGGTGAATAGTGAAACAAGTGTCACGTTGTTTGCTCAAACCACTGGAGAGAAGATTGTATTAAATGATGTTTATGATGGCCAAGAAAAGTTTTTATCCAGATTTAAAGACTATTTTGCCAGAACAGAAAATGACAAGGAGTATCCAGCATATGTAGATAAGAATTATATGCGTAAGAACTATTATGAAGTAGAAGAACTATTCGGATTTAACGGTGGTATCCATGACAGAAAACAACAACAGCGTTTGAATTTAAATATTGGATACCAGCAATTTCAAGATAGAGATCTTCCTTCTATAGAGGATTTTTTTGTTCAATATGATGAGAATTCAAGAAAGTTAAAACTTCTTGATGCTAATTATAAAGACGCAAGAATTGCTTATAAATCTTCATTGGTTCCTATATTTCTCCCAGGTGTCCTATCCGTAATGCTGCTATTGTTTCAAAGTGGAAGATTGAATTTTGATGTCAACCGTATTGGCAAAGTCCGTGATAAATTACCACGCCTGACGTTTGATTATGTTGTCATGTATAGGAGAAGGTGGAATTTAGATGCCAACGTTCAGAAACAATGGCTGGATGAACTGAATAATGATGCAAAACGTTATCAACAGGTTCTGAGATATTTCCAGAAGATGGATTTACCGAAACAATTCTTTTTGAAATTTTATAAACGTGATGATAGCTTTTCCAGGGAAAAACCAATCTTTATAGATTTGGACGTACCCATCTTATTCCGCTTGTTTATTCATGAGTGTAAACAGGCTATTGAGCAGGATACAAAAATGTATGTAGAGGAAGCAATACCCGGTGCAAATGACACCTTACGAGAATATATGGTTGAATATACAGTCGATAAAATACCTAATGTTGTTCCTGTATATGTTTAATATGAATGGAGGATAATGGATGAAAATTATAGATGTAAAAGGATTGGAGAAGTCTTATGGAAATCTCCAAGTATTGAAGGGATTAGATTTTGAGACTAATGCTGGGGAAATTATCGGTGTCATTGGGATGAATGGAGCTGGCAAATCAACCTTTTTAGAAATCCTTATGACGATTAAAGATTATGACCGCGGCGATGTAACAATTTTTGGTCATAACTTAAAGGGAATATCAATGGATCAACTTATCTCTTTACGAAAGGATATATCCGTCGTATTACAGCCAACCCAATTCTATAAGTCTTTGAAAGTGGAGGAGTTATTAAGATTATTTAAGGCCTATTATCAATCAGATATTGAAATTGGTCAGATAATAGATGATTTTCAATTAGAACAGCATCGAAAGTCTTTCTTTGAAAAACTTTCAGGCGGTTGGAAGCAAAAGGTAAGTCTTGCGATTGCCTTCTTGTCAGAGCCCAAGCTGATTATACTCGATGAACCAACGACAGGATTGGACCCACATATGCGAAACGTATTATGGTCCTATATCGTGGATTATAACCAGAAAAAGGGTGGAACAGTTATTTTAACCACGCATTACATGGATGAAATTGAACTTTATTGTGACAAGGTGATGTTAATTGACAATGGTGTGAATAAAATTTTTGAAAAGACAGAGGATATTTTGTCTTTAGGATATCGCTCTATTAATGATTTTTACCTTTCAAAGGTATAGGAGGAATTTTATATGTTAGCTACCCAATTAAAATATGATTTGATTATGTTTTCGAGAGAATTGTTCTATCTTATTTTTTCTATAATTGTACCACCAGTAACTTATATTTTTATGGGGCAATTGTTTGGAGAAGACACATATGCAGGTGGACTGAGTTATGTGGAAATGTATACACCATCCTTTATTATTTTGATTACATTCTCTGTGGTGTTCTTTGCTTTTGGTTTTGATCAAGTGATGAATCGCTCAACGGGGGTTGAAAAGCGGATAGGTATTTCTCCAGTACCTCAACGTACCATTCTTTTGTCAGGGATTATTAAATCTATCATCATCACCAGTTTCGGGTTTGTTCTAATTCATGCGATAGGGATGGTTGTTTACAATCTAACGTTCAATCCGATTACTTTTCTAGTGTCCTATGGATTTTTTATTTTGCTCAATGCGGTTTTACTAGTCATTTCATCAGCTGTTTATTCGTTATTTCGCGATTTGAAAAGCGCTTTAATCTTTTCTATCCTGATCTTCCAGGTAGTGATGTTTACGGGGGATTTCTCCCTTCCTGTAGCCCAAATGCCAACTTTCATTCAGGTGATTGCCAATATAAATCCAATGTACCATGTAAATCACCTGTTTATAGATGTCTGGAACAGCCAGCTCATTTTTAACAATGACACATGGACTTCTATTGGAGTGATTATGTTGGTATTTGTAGCAGCATTAATAGTTATTCGTTGGAATAGAAGGAAGGTTTAATATGCGTATTCTAAAAGCCAAAAATACCATTCGTTACTATTATGAAGATCATCATTTATATCTAGTTGGGGAAAAGAAAACAAACAAAATAAGAGCAGGAGAGGCTGATTATCTAGAAATACATTATATGATCAGTCAGTTAAGAAACGGATTAGGGGAGAATGCTGCTTATGAATTATTTCCCCGGTTTAAAGCTTTACTGGAGTTTTTAATAGATAGAGGGCTGGTATATCAAATAGATAAGGAAATATTACAACATCATTCCAAGTATGAATATTTTTCATGGCTAGAAGGTAACTCCCTTATTACTGAATATAATTTGAATCGAATAGGTAACTTCAGCATCGTGTGTCCCAAACAGCATATTGCTTCTTCTGCTTTAATCGACAAGTGTTTAGAAAATGATATAGATCATCGTTTAGATGAAGAGGCAACCTGTTTTGAGTTATGGGAGGGAAATGCTTGTATTTCCTCTTTCATCATTTATCAAAATGAAAAGGAGGAAATTGTTATCGCTCCTCCAGAAAATAATCTTCTTGCCTTGGAATTAGATAATTCGATGGTTGCAGGAAAAATTTTAGCCCCCTTTATTTTCCATGCACTTTTAACATCGGCATTCGATGAATATCCATCCGTTTTCTTTATTAAAAGAGATTTGGAGGTTAAAAAAAGGAGGAAATTTTATCTGAAAAAAACAGAGGACAATGGAAGAACGGTTAGTAAGCTAGAAGCAGATGACACCATTACATCTTTAAATGCTTTAGAGAAGTTTCTTCAATTGTATCATTCTTCTGTTTCTTCCTTTAATCTGAACAGGGATTACCACGAGTATCAACAATTACCAATTCAAATCCTCACAATTCAGAAACAGAAAGGTATTGATTCAAAGGATAATTATTATATTGCAGATGTAAGTTACGAAAGACTAGCTAAGTTTGTTGTTGAGGTAGTATTTATGGAAGCATTGTTGTCTGATCATCCCAATGATATTACCATTTTACAGGACTCCAAAGTTATTCATCGTTTAAACGCTAAGGAGAAAGAGCGGGAACAAAAGATATTGTATGTAAATATTAAAAATATTCCAGAGTATGAGATGATAGATGATCTGCTAACTAAGGATGGAATGGAATTATCCTTTCTTGTGGATATACATGAACAACAAGGTCTTATGTTGTATTTACACGAGAAAGGTCAAGACAAATGGTACAAATATAATTATACGATCTATAACAAAGAATATATCCCATTAATTATCTATACATGGATTAGTGCAAAGCTTAATCATGTCCCACTACTCGAAGCTGGCTTTAGTCAAGTAAGTATGAAACAGGAGAATATCGCCGGATTGATCTCATACGAAGATATTTTTTTAAATGTAAGAAGTGAAGTGGAGCAAATGAGTCATTTAAATATAAGTAATATCCTGAAAGAGCTGGGATATGGCTATGAAGTTATGGAGGGATCATAAATGGGAGGACAAGTAGATTCTCTTCCTGTTCTGACAAATAGTATTATTCCAGTATCACACAACAGGAAGTACATTTTTGTTGGACCAAAGGATAATGGACAACACTTTTGTTTCGATTGTATGAAAGAACGATGGAAAGAAGTAGATTTGTATTCATATTATTTTTCTTATGGAGAAGACGGTCCTATATATTCATATGAAAAGGAGATCGTTGCGCGTCTAAAAGACAAGCTGGAGCTGGAACAAGAGGTTCCACGAGTTTATACATTTGATCGTGAATCTTATGAAATTCAAGTACACGGCACATTTAAGAGAGATGACTGTTCTTCATGTTCACAGGACCGTGTGGATATGTCACATAAACAAAAAGATGGGTATTTTCAAAAAGATAATTTACGTTTAGAAAGCTTTGACCAGGTAAAGCATCGACTAGAGAAATTTAAACCTATGCTTTTTGGTCAGAAAGCAGCCTTAATTAATCAATTAAGTAGAACGGGTGATTCATACGGGACCCCTATGGTGCAGTCGGAAGTTTTTTATAAGGGGATCTCTATGCTTTCTTTCGGAAGAACCTCAACATATGGGGCATCAAAATATACATCTGTTTTAGAATCAATGGAAAGATATGCAACCGCTTTTCCTTATAGATCGAAGGGAAGAAAGCCACTAAGAGAAGAGGAGTCTGAACAAATTGATTTAACTCTTAGTGAAGTGATGATGCTAAATAACTATAAGAACGATCAGGGATACAAGAAGGATATTCCCATCTACTATAGTGAAGCGTTTGCACTGCATAAACAAGAGAATGTGTTAATTCCGGAACAATTAATATATTACAATTCCCACCAAGTGACTGGAGAAAAGCGTTATATTTACGAGAGCTCAAATGGAAGTGCATTAGGATCTACAGTGGAAGAGGCAAGCCTTCATGCAATATTAGAATTGTTGGAACGTGATGCTTTTCTAGCGACATGGTATGGTCAGATTCCACCTGTAAGAATACGAGTAGAAGAAATGGAATCAAGCTCTATCGATTATTATGTGAAAGCATTGCGAAGAAAAGGAATCAAAGTTCATATTTTTGAAATTTCAGTAGAAGTAGCCATACCAATAATATGGATTTTGCTGGAAAAGGAAAGTCCAAGCGAAAAAGATATGGCTTTTTATACAGCAGCTAGTGCTTCATTCGATTTAAAAGATGCAATTGAAAAGGCATTAATAGAAGCAACTACCGCCATATCCGTATTCGAAAATTTGTTTAAAAAGCCTGACTACCAGAAAAGGAAAAAATTGCTGTTGGAAAATCCGCACTCCGTAACAGAATTAGAGGATCATCTGCTGCTTTATTCTAATGAAGAGATGAAAGACATTTTCTCCTTTGCTCTGGAGACTCCCTATCATATGAACGAACAGGAACTGGAGAATTATTATGAAGACTATTCTGGTCGTGCATTGGAAGTACTTCGTACACTTGAGGAGAAAATCACCAATATTTCACCAAAGACTTATCGTGTAGCAGTTGAAAATCCGAACTTAACTGTTTCCGGTTTTGTAAATGTGAAGTATATTGCTCCAGGGATGTTAACCATGACATTTGGACATCAAAACAAGCGTGTCGTATATTCCCGTATAGAAAAAGCGATCCAGACGAAAGGAAGGGGGAGATTCGACAAAGATTGGATTGAAAATATTCCACATCCTTTTCCATAGGAGGCAAATATGATTGATCTTAGTTACTTAGAGAAATTTGGCGAGAAGCGCTTTGATATGTTTTATTATGGTGAAGAAATAAAGCAAGGACCATGTACACAAGCCCCTGTTGCTTACATTGATATGGACTTTTTAAAAAACCATGACCATTTACCAGAGTGGGAGAGCTTTTTATATAAAGTATTTTCAAGTGTGGAGAGAATTTATCGGATCGATTTCCATAGCAAATATTATTTTCATTCTGCTTCTCCAACAGCTAGAAATATTTCCAGTGTGAAGCTCATTCTAGCTTATCAAAAACATCTTTATCGATTAAATCCAATTTCAGATCAAATTGAAGTAAGGAAGAACGATTTCTTAATTGGTTTAGATGGGAATACAATGCATTTGTTATTGGTAGCAGATGACAGGAGATTGCAGCGTGATTATGGTGACTTTCATAAAATCCTTTCTATGCTTAATATTGGTCATGCACTAATGAATGTGGAGCTGGCTTTAGGAAGTGAAGGTGTCTACTATCAAGAAGTTGACACTGCATCTATTACACAACAGAGAAGAACCCCGTTTTTGTCAGTAGTTAAGGTGCTGGAAATCCAATCAGATGAAAAAAAAACAAGTAAGCATAATCTGGAAGATCTCTTTGAATGGACACAAAAACGTTCATCTAATCAAAGTTTATCTGGGGATGTATTTGTAAATGAGATCTTTCGTAAGGGCGATATGCTAGAATTACTGACCCAATTAGACAAGTTGCTTAAGAAAATGGAGATAGGTATATCCATATATATAAATCATGTAGAAGGTTTTGATAATGGGTATTATAGATTTTACAATGGCGAATTGATAAAAGTGAGCGATGCTGAAAATCAACTAGAAGCTAATAGGATATTAGCAGAATACCAATCATATACGAATGTAACTGGGTTGAATCTTTGGTTGTTTTTTCATTTTCATCCTAAATTTCATGAATATTCCTATGATTCTTCTTTTATAAATATGGGGTATATCGCTCAATATCTATCATTACTAGCAACCAAATGGGGAAAAGCTAGCCGTGGGATGAAAAACTATAAGGATGTTTACATTAAAAAGAAGCTTGATTTACCAGAGACCGAGTTTATTGGTTATTCTTTAATGATTTTTCCAAAGACAAATAGTACTAGTTCGTCTTATATAAAATTCTAATACGAGGGGGAGTAAGGATGTGGATTTCGAAACATATTTTTATTCATGATTATCCATTAATTGATGATTATCTGAAACATGTCCTCCTACCATTAGCGGACAGAGAATTAGCAGATGGGTATTTCTTTATACGTTATTGGGATGGCGGACCTCATGTCCGACTTAGGTATAAAGGTTCAGGTGACAGCGACCGGTTTACGCATCTATTACAGTCAACCTTAGAGGAATTTAAACGAGAGCATCGAGACTGGCCCTTTCAAAAAATGAAGGAGGATCAGCGAGTAAAAAGAACAGAAGGAGAAGGAAGTGGAATAGCTTATCCTAATTTTAGTATTCAGTCGATAGACTACCATCCAGAAATATATAGGTATGGTGGAGAGAACGTGATGGGAATTTCAGAGGACATTTTTATGGCTTCTTCAAAATTCGCAAGTGTGATCATTCAGCAACTGCCAAGGAATAAACGTTATGTAATTGCCTACGATATGATGTACGAATGTGGAAAGCTAGCGGAAGAAATGCAATGGATAAAGGATCGACGCTCTTTTTTTTATGATTATCATATGATTTGGAAGGAATTTAAAGATCAGCCTAATTTCAGTTCCCTATCACATTCTCTAAAGAGTAGAACCCGCCATTTGGAAAGTAAAAAGACCCTGAAACCATATCAATCTTATATAAATTTATTAAAAGAGAAAATGCTGGATATTTATGGGCTGCAGTCCATCTATAAGGAGCATGAAGTGTACTATATTTTAATCTCCCATATGCATATGTTAAATAATCGCTTGGGGGTTTCTCCTGACCGAGAATATATTTTCTCTAGTATTCTATATGATTATTATACTGAAATAGTGCATCAATAAGTATAAAAGGGGTGAGAAGGCAAATGTGGGCATGGGATTATTCGTTGAAAGTTGAAGAAAAATTTTTCGATTATCACTTTTCATCCATTAATGCAGAAGAATATACATCCACGCAATTATATAAACATTACAAGCGTAAGGAGAAATCGAATAAAGGATATATTAAGAAAGAACTGCCCTACACCTTTGATCTCGCAAGTAGTTTTGAGAAGACTATCTTGAATAGAAAAACCTGTGTCGGTACATTTTCGAATAATCAAAGGATCACTATGAATTTGATTGCACGTTTCTCTCAATTGGCATTTATTGGAGGAGAGGGCGGGCATCGTGCTTACCCTTCAGGGGGAGCACGTTACTATGTGAATATTCATTATATGTTTCACAATGAGCGGGTAGATGAGGATTTATGGAAACAGGGGAATATATCGGAACTTAACATGGATACCAATCAGCTTTTAATAAAGGATAGTATACCTTGGCAAGTTGTGGAGGATGCCTTTATTCAGAAAAAATTGGTATCTACTGCTCAATTTGCCATTGTCTTAAGTGTCGATTTACAATCCATTTCCAAAAAATATACGGATATCTCTTATAAGCTTGTTCAGCAAGAAGCAGGTCATATCGGACAAAATATTCAATTGGTTTCTACTTATTTAGGTATGCAATCCTTGCCGCTGGGCGGTTTTTATGATTTGGAAGTTAACCGCTTAATAGGAGGAAATGAAACCACATTATACGTATTTTTAATAGGGTAGGTGATTATTTATATGTATCTATTAAATCATCAATATGAAATAAAAGTGTTTGAAAATATTATGTTTGTCCATGATAGTATTAGCGACGAGGTAAAATTTGCTTTTGAGATATACAATTTGGATAAGGGAAAATTAAAAAAGTTATTTTATTTTGGTCTTGAAAAAACTATATCCTTTCATAGAGAAGAACAAATTGTACAAAAAGTGGTTCAACGCTATCCGAATTATTTTACAAATTGTAACGATTTGAAGAGAAATTGCTTTCGCTTAATTAGAGAATATACGGAATTATTTCGTTATGAATTTATTTCTACCCAACATTTTAGTGATTATTTAAAAGAGGTGGAAGTTTTCCTTAAACGGAAGAAGCGTATGAAACTTTTATTTGATATAGAAGGCTATGAATATATTAAACAGGCTTTTCAAAATAACCCACTTATGGAAATAACGGGTGTGCAGGGGGAAGTCTTGAATGATACCCAAGAAACGTTTGATGTTATTATAACGGAACCGAATGGAGAAAGAGAAGATAGAAAATGGCTGGAAAGAGCGGAAGCAATAATGTTTCTAAACACAGATAGCAAAAAAATAGCTATCGGTCCCTTAATATATGTTAAGAAATTCCAGATTCCTAGTTTTGCTAACGAGGAACCAAAAGAATATCCTATTATCCTTGAGCAAGAGCAGCATTTACTGTATTACTTTATCGAGCGTATTCTTTATATATATGCTTTTAATTTAAATCAAAAATTATTAAAGGACACCTGTATACCAGTCCGTCACAGCCTGATTTTAGACCGAGTAGACTTAAAAGGATACAGTAAAACTGTAACGATCTATCCGAGGGTGGAAACGTTAGTGGATGCAGTTAAGTAATAATTTTCAACACTTACATGGAACTGAAATGAGATCATTCATCATCTAAGTACAGAATTGTCCAACTTACTGAATATTCATTTAGTAGATGATAGATAGAGTTATGATGAATATGAGGTGATGGAATGAAGAAGCTAGAGCTAAACAAAATAAGTTTGACTGAAGCTGCTGCTATTAGGGTTGCTGAATGGGTAAATACACAATTGAAGGAGGATAATAAAGCATATTTAAAATTAAAATTAGGATTGGAAATGCTTTTTATCAATATAACAAAAATGCTGATTGTGTACTCCATGGCATACATATTAAACCTATTAACAGCTACTATTATCTTCCACCTGTCTTATTATCTCATTAGAAAAAATGCCTACGGTGTTCATGCTAAGACGAGTGCTCTATGCAGTTTAATCAGTGTTTTGTATTTTGTGGGGATTCCATATGTTGCTACTTTAGTTACTATCCCGAATGCAATCATTCTAGTTATTTATTTGATCAACGCTGTCATACTCTACTTCTTTGCACCAAGTTTTACTAGAAAAAGCGCCAAAATGAGTGATAGCAGAAAGCTTAAGTTAAGAAATCAATCGATGATGATGTGTTTCATCTTAATGCTGGTTACTCTATTTATTGCAACTGTAACTACGAAGAACCTTCTGACATTTGGAGCCACATTAGCTTGTTTATTAACGATACAAAAACATTCAAACTTAGAAGGGAGGGAATCATATTGATCAAAAAAGTAGTAGAATTTCAATGGAAAAGGGTAATATCAGAAGTGATTTCAACAATCGGAATGACATCAGGTGCAGCAGCAGCCCGCTTGAATTGTATGCTTTTTTTATACGAACCGGAAATACCAGAGGAATTACAGGAAGAGATGGAATAAAGTATGTGTGAAAATAATAGTCGAGTGGCAAAATGTCCTCGAATGCTTATGCTAGTGATGTTATTTAGCTATAAACCTAGAGCCGTTATACCTAAAATAGATTGAATACTTTAAAAAAACTTAATTTCGTGATAAAATGCTCCTAAAAAGAAGATATATGAAGGAGCTTTTTTTGTGCTAATTACATATATTGGTAGTTTTACCCAAGTTGTTGTCCTTTGTTTAATTAACTTTTATTTGTTAAAAGCGAATGGGTTTATGAAGGAAAGATTGCTTTTCATTTTTGGAATAGCAAGTATTGCGGCCTTTGTTTTCTTGTATATTGGATTAATGGGGATATTTATTCTGGTAATCTTAACAATAGCAATCAATTATAGACATACCAAAGATAAGGTTGCTAGTACCACAGTACCTCTTTATTCCCTCATGATTCTTGTTTTAAGTGATCATTTAAGCTTCCTTACAGACATCTATATTTTTAATCACACCGTAGACAGTGTAGCAATGTATTTACCTAATTTCTTATTACACCTCTTGTTCTTCGTTTTATTTGCTATCATGTTTAGTTTTATCACAAATTTAGTCATTAGCTATGTAAAACAATGGATACCGTTTGTTCGAAAATACAGCATGTTTTTATTGCTCTTGACAGTGTTAACGATTGCATTTATTTATATTAATATTCTTATCTCAAACAGAGAAGGATTCTCAAGAGAAATTATCCAATTAAATAGCTATATCTTTCTCGTATATGTCATTTTCTTTGTAAGTATTTTAGGGATATTGCTTTCTTCTATTGTTAAAGAAGTGAAAGTGAAAGCAAAGCAGGAGGAGTATAGGCAATTACGTAATTACTCGGAAAATCTGGAAGAAATGTATGGGGAGTTACAAAAATTCAGGCATGATTACATAAATATACTAGCTTCCATGTCTGAATATATTAGAGCAGGTAATATAAATCAATTAAAGGACTACTTTAATGAAAAAGTCTTGCCTGCTAGTCAACATATTCGGCTTAATAATTATAAACTTGGTGCACTGAAAAACATAAAAGTAACGGAAGTAAAAGGGACACTTGTTTCCAAGCTTATAAAAGCACAGGATTCAGGTATTGATATATCCATCGAGGCTGTAGATCCCATTGAACAGATTAAAATGGATTCCATAAGTCTCTGCCGGTGTTTAGGTATTATTTTAGACAATGCAATTGAGGAAACCGCAAACCATGAAAATAGTAAAATTACGATTGCATTTATCAAGAAGGAAAAATCCATTTTGATTGTGGTAGTTAATACAATTAGTGGAGAAATACCGAAACTGTCCAAGCTATTTAAAAAAGGGTATTCCACAAAAGGGGAAAATAGAGGGATAGGCCTCGGTAATTTAAAGGAGTTAACTTCGTCCTATGAAAATATTACTTTAGAAACAAAAATAGAAGGAAGACAGTTTTTCCAGGGGATTGAAGTTTTTGATAGGGGGGCATAGAGGTGTTGGAGATCTTTATTTGTGAAGATGATAAGAAACAAAAAGAGCGAATCACTAAGTATATTAAAGATTATATTATGATTGAGGAGTTAGACATGAGAGTTGCTCTTTCCACAGATAATCCAGACGAAATCATTGAATACGTCCAATCCAATAATATAAATGGTCTATATTTCTTAGATGTAGATTTAAAACATGAAAAGAGTGGTATTGTATTAGGTGCTGAAATCAGAAAGTATGACTCCAGGGGGTCCATTGTTTTTGTAACTACTCATTCAGAATTAACGTATTTAACCTTTCTATATAAGGTGGAAGCTTTAGACTACATTATTAAGGATGACTTTACGGATATTCAAAAGCGTGTCATAGACTGTATCAAAACGGCAAATGAACGATACATGTCCAATCAAAATGAGACGAAGAAGCGATTTCAAATAAAAAGTGGAGATAAAGTAATTAGTGAAGAGTACAGCAATATCTTATTTTTTGAAACGTCTCCGAAACTTCATAAAATTGTTATGCATACCGATCAAAGGCAGGTGGAATTTTACGGGAAGTTAAAAGAAATAGAAGAACTGGATGATTGCTTTTACAGATGCCATAATTCCTTTGTCGTAAACATTGAAAATATCGCTAATATAGACAAGAAAACAAGAGAAATCACCATGGAAAACGGAGAGGTATGCTTTGCATCAAGTCGTTATATGAAAGAATTAAATAACCTTCTGAAATGATTGAAGGTTCATGATACGAGCGGTGTTCTTTTTAAATAAAGGGTAGTACTTTATTGATAATCTATAGAACGGCACTCCATCTAAATTCTCCTTCCTTAAATTGACCACTACCCTTCAGTATAATATAATATACTGGTAATTAGAAAGAGGTGTTCGTGATGATAGATCGCTTACAAACATTGGAGGATCGCTATAATAAGCTGAATGAGCTTTTAAGTGACCCAGAGATTGTAAATGATACGAAGAAATTGCGTGAGTATTCAAAGGAACAGTCAGGCCTTGAGGATGTTGTTCAGGCTTATCGTGAATATAAAGATGTGGATTCAGAGCTTAAGGACGCTAAGGAAATGCTCGAAGATGATGATTTAGAAGCAGAAATGTATGACATGGTAAAAGCAGAGATTTCTGAGCTTCAGACTAAAGAAGAAGAATTAAGAGAAAAAATGAAAATCCTTCTGCTTCCAAAGGATCCGAACGATGATAAAAACGTGTTTATGGAAATTCGCGGTGCTGCTGGTGGAGATGAGGCGGCTTTATTTGCCGGCGACTTATACCGGATGTATTCTCGCTATGCGGAAGCGCACGGCTGGAAAATCGAAGTAATGGAAGCTAACACTACAGGTGTTGGTGGATATAAAGAAATTATTTTTATGATTAACGGGAAAGGTGCATATTCGAAGCTGAAATTCGAAAACGGTGCCCATCGTGTTCAACGTGTTCCAGAAACCGAATCTGGTGGTCGTATTCATACTTCTACAGCTACGGTTGCTGTTCTTCCAGAAGCAGAAGAGATTGAAGTAGACATTAATGAGAAAGATATTCGTGTAGATACTTTTGCTTCCAGTGGTCCTGGTGGGCAAAGTGTTAACACAACGATGTCTGCTGTCCGTTTAACGCACGTACCGACTGGAATTGTGGTTTCGATACAGGATGAGAAGTCACAAATTAAAAACAAAGAAAAAGCGATGAAGGTGCTTCGTGCGCGGATTTATGATAAATTCCAGCAAGAAGAACAGGCGAAGCTAGATGAAACTCGTAAATCTGCGGTTGGTACTGGTGACCGTTCTGAGCGTATCCGTACGTATAACTTCCCGCAAAACCGTGTAACAGACCATAGAATTGGACTTACAATTCAAAAGCTTGACCAAATTTTGCAAGGAAAGTTAGACGAATTTGTAGACGCACTTCAACTGGAAGAGCAAACGAATAAACTAGAGCAAATTGGTGAATAAGATGAGTGAAAAACTATATGAAGTCCTTAAACGGGCTTCTCTTTTTTTAGAAAAACATAATAGAGAAGCTAGGGTCGCGGAAATTCTCTTGCAGCATTATCTGCAACTGAGCCGTTCTCAATTTTTTATGAATTTGCGGGAGCTGGTACCTGAACATAAGCTGGTGCAATTTGAAAAAGACCTTCTGCTACACGCGGAAACTGGTATACCAGTTCAGCACTTAACAGGGTATGAGATGTTTTATGGGAGGGAATTTCATGTGAACAAAGACGTGCTAGTTCCTCGACCAGAAACAGAGGAGCTCGTTCAGCATGCGATCTCCTTAATGGAAAATAAATCAAACATAAACATCGTGGATGTTGGAACGGGAAGTGGTGTAATCGCGATTACACTTGCCCTTGAGCTTCCAGCAGGAGCAAATGTATACGCAATTGATATTTCTAATGATGCTTTAGCAATAGCAAAAAGGAATGCTGAAAAGCATCAAGCGGACGTTCATTTTTTACAAGGCGATTTTCTGGAACCGCTCATAAAAGAAAAGAAAAAGGTTGACTTGCTGATTTCTAATCCCCCGTATATAGCATTGGAGGAAGCGTCCGAAATGGCAGATACCGTGAAAAACTTTGATCCTAGACTTGCGCTTTTTGCGGAAGAGGAAGGTCTCGCTGCCTATAAAAGGATCGTAAAGCAAGCTCGAGAGATTCTAAATCCAGATGGAAGAGTAGCATTTGAAATTGGTGCCAAACAAAGAGAGCCTGTAACGAATATTATCCTCTCTGCTTTTCCAGAGGCAGATGTAGAATGTCTGCAGGATATCAATGGGAAAGACCGTATTATTTCGGCAAAGATGAGGCTGGGACAAATGTGTTTGCAAAAAAGGGAAAAACGAACTAAATAGTGGTGGCACCCGCTGCGGAAAAATACTTCGCTTTCCACGGGCGGCTGTTGAGCCTCCTCGAGACTGTCATCTCTGCGGGGTCTCACCTAGGCCTATCCTCCCGTAGGAGTCTACGTATATTTCCTCCGCTTAATTAGTACATTGTTCGTCTTTTGGTTAAGCAGTTTAGTTATGTCCCAACCTTATTATTCCTTTTTATCTCAATTGAAGTTTATTAAACGATGAATGTAAACTTGCTTGAAGCGCACCAAATACTCCAGGCATACGAAAAGTCACCCCGAACATAGTCCAAGTCACTCCAAACAACCTGGAAGTCGATCCGCCCCCAATCAAAGTCGCTCCAAACAACCCCTCAAGTCACACCTCTATGTGATTTTCATTTCTTTATCTTTGTACATATTTATTACCAAGTAAAAAAATAGTAGATTACTAGTTTAAAAATTTCATCCCCTGTCCATAATGAAGAATAAGTTCAAGGGGAGGGAAAACGTAATGAAAAAGTTTGTATTTTTTGTACTTATATTATTTATTTTATTCCTAAGCATACCTAACAAAGGAATTAGCGGTGAAGAGAAAGGATTAGAATATCAGTATCAGGAGATTCCGGATGAGGCGATTAGGCTGCGTATTTTAGCTAATAGTGATACAGATAGAGATCAAGAAATAAAGAGGCTGGTCCGTGATGAAGTTAATAAGGAAGTGGCAACATGGGTGGAAGATATGACGAATCTGGAAGAGGCAAGGAAGGTAATTGAAACACGCATACCGGAAATAAAGGAAATAGTTGCAGATGTCCTTGAGGCAGAGGGAACAGAAGTCGAGTATACGGTTGAATACGGAGAAAATGTTACTTTTCCAACAAAATTATATGGAACCCATATTTATCCTGCTGGAGAATATGAAGCAATTCTAATTACGTTAGGCGAAGGTCAAGGAGATAACTGGTGGTGCGTATTATTTCCTCCATTATGCTTTTTAGACTTCTCATTTGGAACAAGTGTGGCGGCAGCTGATGCGGAAGAAAATCCCGAAGAAATAGCAGAGGCAGAGCAGGAAGAAGAAACGGAAGTCAAGTTTTTCTTATTTGAATGGTTTGGGTGGTCATAGACTCTCTCTTTTATGCATAGGATAGTAGAAATCGTTCATAATGTTTTCTATCAAAATAACTAGAAGAGGTGATAAAATGAGAATCTTACCAGCCTGTGAAGCTCCTTTTGATAAACTGGAAGCGTTTTTACGGAACAATGAAGGATTGGATCGGACGTCACTTACAGCAAAAGGCTATGTAGTGGAAATAAAAGATAAGATAGAAGGCTGCTTTGTACTGGAAGAAGTAGAAGAGAATAAAGTTTATTGGTTGAAGCAATTATATATAACTAGAACAGAAGCAAACAAGCTGCCGGTTCTTGTTGAGACGATTCTTGCCTTAGCAAAAACAAAGCAGGCTAAGCGGGTTTATGTACACAGTCACCAGCCTATTGTGGATTTATTACTGCAAGCGCTGCAATTTCATCCACAAAAGGAAGTATCATTTGTGGATAAACATCCGGAATCTAAGGGGAATTGGTGGTCCTACCAAGTATCCTAGCTATAATAGGCGGAAATATCCACATTTAAATCAAAAAAAAGCGAAAGATGGAATTGTTCAGAAAAAGATATTCACATTATCCACAACGGCATGTGTATAAGTTGTTGAATATCTGTGAGCAATCTTACCCATAACAATCAAAAATCTATCAATAGTCTTATTTTAGGATGGATAAACCTGTGGACAACTGTTCATGGGTTTTATTGTGGATAATTTTTTTTATATTATATTGGTTTAACTCCTTATATTTTTGCGTTCCATAATTGAATCCTCTACAATAATAATGAGAAAAGAGGTAGCAGGAAATGATAGAGACAAAACGATGGAATGTATGGAATGAACAGGATAAATCGATAGATGAAGCAGCTGAACTTTTAAAAAATGGCAGGACGGTTGCCTTTCCAACGGAGACGGTCTACGGATTAGGTGCAGATGCAACGAATGAAAAGGCGGTTGCGCAAATTTTTCAAGCGAAGGGAAGGCCGCAGGATAATCCGTTAATTGCTCACGTTGCGACTAAAGAGCAATTAGGGAGACTTGTAACAACCATTCCTCCTTATGTGGATAAACTGATAGATGCATTTTCCCCTGGCCCTATCACGTATGTACTGCAGTCAAATGGGGTTTGTGCGGAAAATGTAACAGCAGGATTATCGTCCATAGGGGTGCGCATGCCCGACCATCCTATTGCTCAGGCCTTATTAAAAGCATGCGATCTTCCAATTGCCGCACCAAGTGCCAATATTTCAGGAAAGCCAAGTCCTACAACTGCGAATCATGTTTGGGAAGATTTGCAAGGAAAGATAGCAGGATTATTAGATGGAGGGCCGACTGGAGTGGGAGTTGAATCCACTGTCATAGATTGTACACAAGAAATTCCGATTATACTTCGACCTGGTGGAGTAACAAAAGAACAATTGGAAGCGGTAGTCGGTACAGTGGTGGTAGATCCTGCATTAGCAAATGATGAAGGAAAACCAAAAGCGCCAGGAATGAAATACAGACATTATTCTCCAGAGGTTCCTTTATTGTTAGTTGAGGGAAGCGCCGAAAAAATACAGGCTGTCATTCATCATGAACAAGACTTAAACAAAAAAGTTGCAGTTTTAGCAAGTAATCAAACTGCTGCTCGTCTTAATGCAGATAAAGTTCAAGCACTTGGAAATAGCATAACAGAAATAGCAGCCCATCTTTATGATGGCTTACGAATGTTTAAACAAGCTGATGTAGATGTGATCGTCTGTGAGGCGTTTTCTGAACAAGGAATGGGTCTGGCAGTAATGAACCGATTGCGAAAAGCAGCAAGTGAAACAGTATAAAGCGGAGTGTCTTTTCCACTGATAAATTGATAATGAATGATTCATATTCCCCTTGTGACAAGCATATAGTTTATAAGCATGTCCAAGGGGGAAATAAGAGATGGCTGAATATTATATTGGAGAAATTTTTACCTTATTATTAATGTCATTAGCTTTATCGATGGATGCTTTTTCGGTTAGCCTTGGCATGGGAATGCAGCAACTAAGATTAAAGAGGATTGCACTTATAGGAATCGTTATAGGTATCTTTCATGTAATGATGCCTTTTATCGGAATCCTCTTAGGAAAGTTCGTTTCAGATAGTATTGGCGACTTTGCTATTATAGCAGGTGGCTTACTATTAATTGGAATAGGGATTCAAATGATGATCAATGCCTTTATTCAGGATGATAGTAAAATGATACGTCCGATTGGATTTGGATTATTAGTCATTGCGCTCACTGTAAGCTTAGATAGTTTCTCGATAGGTTTAGGATTAGGAATGTCGGGAGTAAAAACGGCTTTAGCTATTATTTTATTTGGTATTAGCAGTACCATGTTAACGTGGCTAGGCTTATATTTAGGTCGAAAGGTTCATGGATTTATAGGCAAATACAGCGAAATATTAGGTGGCAGCATCTTATGTGGATTAGGTATCCAAATACTAATTGGATGATGTCGTTGCCGTTGAGAAAAACCGCTACATTGTATGGTATGTAGCGGTTTTCCATATTTCAAAATTACCGATATAAATAACATCGGCATTTTGAAGTATGGTATATTTAACTTAGATTCATAGACATGGAGACAAAAAGTTTCCGCCGGGTCGAGTAAATTAAAAAAAGACTGCTTCGCCTTTTGTGCTAAGTAATCGAAGGCACAGTCCCAGTTAGCCTGGGGCTATTGTTATTGTTCTTTATCAGTGGGGAAAACTCACACTAATTATTTTAATTTTATCGAATGAATAATGGAGGGCTCCATATGAAAATTTTGTTTGTTTGTACTGGAAACACATGCCGCAGTCCAATGGCGGAAGCATTATTAAAGCATAAATACCCTAAGGCCGAAGTGAAATCTGCAGGAATTTATGCAGGGATGAACCAGCAGGCAAATGATAAGACCATCCTAGTATTAAAAAATCGGCAAATTAATTTAAACCATCAGACAAGACCGGTTACAGAAGAACTTCTTAACTGGGCGGATCTTGTCTTGACCATGACTTCAGGGCATAAGCGTTCATTGATTCTTGAATACCCAAACCATCAGGAAAAGTATATGACACTTAAAGAATACGTTGTGGACGCCGATAAAAAAGTATGGGATGAATTAAAAAAGGCTTATGCTGATTTAGAAGAAAAGCGAATTCAGTTTATAGCGAATCATCCGGAGAAGAACGAACCAAGATTAAGGGAGCTTTTAGAAGCGCATTTACGTCAGGATTTGCTTTATATCCGCAGTTTGGAAGCTAACCTAATTAATTATGATATTAGCGATCCTTTTGGTGGAGACTTGAAGACGTATGAGGCAACTTTATCAGAGCTTGAGGGATATATCGATCAATTAATTAAGAAATTAAATGAATAGCTCGACTGGAGGAGAAGAGATGAAACGGAAGTACCGCTTTAGCTTGCGGCTGAAATTGATGTTATTTACAACAGTTTTAGCCTTAATTACATATGGAACCAGTGCTTTCTTTCTATATGTATTGTTTGACTACATAGGAGCTTATTTCAATATATCGTTTGAATGGTATTCTATTCTCACATTGCTTGCGGGAATTTTCTGGTCAGGTCTTTTGGCCTTCTTAGTAGCTTTTATTATTACGAAGCCATTAGAAAGGTTGGAAACTATTGCTCGAGAAGCAGCAGAAGGCAATCTTGCTCAAGCAGTTCAGATTCCTGACTCTGACGATGAAATACGTGCATTATCTCTTTCTTTTGATACCATGCTCAAGAGCCTTAATGACATTGTGAAAAATATTGACCTTAACTTTGCCCGTACCAATCAAGCTGTTCATCATATGAAAGAAGTATCAAGCCTGGCAAACCAGCATGCTGCGGCTATTGGTTCCTCAATTGGAGAAATTTCAAAAGGTGCCCAAAGCTCATCAGAAGCGATTCAAAATACCGCAGAAGCGGTTGAGGTTGCTACAGAATTAGCGAAACAAGTTCAAGGGAAAGCATCTCTATCAAAAGAAAAGTCTACTACAATGCTTGAGACTTTAAATGATAGCCAAGAGGTTGTTAACCAGTTAGTAGAAGGCATTCAGCGTCTGGCAAGTGACCAAGAAGTCTCATTAAAAGATGTCGACCATTTAAAACAAAATGCCATCCAGGTTGAGTCAATTATAGCTATGGTAGGGGCGATTGCTGAGCAGACAAATCTGCTTGCGTTAAATGCATCCATTGAAGCAGCGCGTGCTGGCGAGCATGGAAGAGGCTTTGCTGTAGTTGCGGAAGAAATTAGAAAGCTGGCAGATCAAAGTGCACAAGCGGTGCAACGTATATCTTCTCTTATTACTGCCATCCAAGAGGATGTAAATCGAGTGGTAGTTAAAATAAATGAAAATGTTGTTTATGCAAAGAAGGAAGCAGAAAAAGGCGTCAAAACCAATCAAACCATCGAACAGATGGCAAGTTCTGTTACAGACGTTGCAGAAGAAATAGATACCATTACCAACTTAGTAGATAAGCAATTAGAATCCATCCAAGATACGGTACGCCAATCCCAGGAAGTGGCTGCCATTGCAGAAGAAACATCGGCTGGTGCAGAGGAAGTCAATGCAGCAGTGCTTGAACAGACTGCTACTATAGAGGAATTAGATAATATGGCAGATGAGATGGAAGTAGAAGCTAGTAATTTAAAGAATCAAATACACAAATTTCAAGTGAAATGATATATAATATACGCCAAGCCTAATAAAAGGATTTGGCGTATATTTAGATTATTGCCTTGCATGTAGATTGGTATCAAAATAGAATTAGAGTAAGAATACTGCTCTAAGATTTAAAGAATTATGTAGAGGAGGAACCTCTACTAATTAAAGATTCACTTTTTAAGAGAGGTGGTCATCAAGATGGAATTACTAGAAAAAGTGCAGCAAGATATGGATAAAGTAATAGAGGAATGGATGAATAGCAGCCACTTACAAAAAGGGGATATTTTTGTCATTGGCTGTTCAACGAGTGAAGTAGCCGGAGAACGGATTGGCTCTTCAGGAAGTGAAGAAATAGCCAGTATGATATTTGATGGGATTGAAAGGTTAAGAAAAAGAACGGATATTTCTGTTGCATTTCAATGCTGCGAGCACTTGAATCGTGCATTAGTAGTGGAAAGAGATACGATGAAACAGTATCACTTGGAGGAAGTATCAGTCGTACCTGTTCGAAAAGCGGGCGGCTCTATGGCTTCCTATGCATTTAAGCATATGAAAGATCCAGTGGTAGTTGAATTTATTGAAGCAAGAGCTGGGATGGATATAGGAGAAACGATGATTGGTATGCACATGAAGCATGTTGCAGTTCCGCTCAGGTTTCAGCAAAGATTTATCGGAGAGGCACGGCTAACGGCAGCATATACTCGACCAAAACTGATTGGCGGCGTACGAGCGAATTACGAAAATACACGATTGAATACGAGCTGTAAGTAAATAAAGTTTGTGTTTTAGGATAATAGTCCTTTTAATATAGTGGGTGTTTTATCGATTTTAAAATAAAACCGAATTATCTATTTAAATTTTCACCAAATATAGTTACAATAGAAACTATAAATTGTTTGGGGGGCTTATCGAATGGAACATGTCAAACAACAGGACGCTGAAGTATTTGAGGCAATTCAGGCTGAAACAAAGCGTCAGCAGAATAAAATTGAATTAATTGCATCTGAGAACTTTGTGTCAGAAGCTGTAATGGAAGCTATGGGGTCTGTATTAACGAATAAATATGCAGAAGGTTATCCCGGCAAACGCTACTATGGCGGTTGTGAACATGTAGACGTTGTAGAGGATTTAGCGCGTAATCGAGCAAAAGAGCTTTTTGGTGCAGAGCATGCTAATGTTCAGCCACATTCTGGAGCACAAGCGAACATGGCTGTCTATTTTGCGGCATTAGAAATAGGAGATACCATCCTAGGCATGAACTTAAGCCATGGTGGACATCTTACACATGGCAGCCCAGTAAACTTTAGTGGAAAGCAATATAACTTTGTGGAATATGGAGTAGACAAAGAAACAGAAACTTTGGATTATGATGATGTACTCGCAAAAGCCAAAGAAGTGAAACCAAAAATGATTGTCGCTGGTGCCAGTGCCTATTCTCGTACCATTGATTTTGCTAAGTTCCGTGAAATTGCTGATGAAGTAGGAGCATACCTCATGGTAGATATGGCGCATATTGCTGGTCTTGTTGCAGCAGGATTACATCCAAATCCAGTGGAACATGCAGACTTTGTAACAACAACCACTCATAAGACGTTACGCGGACCACGTGGTGGTATGATTCTCTGTAAAGACGAATATGCAAAACAAATTGATAAAGCGGTCTTCCCGGGCATTCAAGGCGGCCCATTAATGCATATTATTGCTGCAAAGGCAGTTTGTTTTAAAGAAGCACTTTCAGATGACTTTAAAGATTATGCGAAGAGAATTGTTGCCAATGCAAAAGTTCTAGGAGAGGCATTTACAGAAGAAGGTCTTCGTATTGTCTCCGGTGGAACAGATAATCACTTGGTGTTAGTAGATGTGACCCCACTTCAGTTGACAGGAAAGATTGCAGAACATGTACTAGATGAAGTTGGCATTACAACAAACAAAAACACAATTCCATTTGATCAAGCCAGCCCGTTTATTACGAGCGGAATCCGAATCGGTACAGCAGCTGTAACAACTCGTGGATTTGGAGAACAGGAAATGAAAGAAATTGCATCAATCATTGCCTATACGTTGAAAAATCACGAAAACGAATCAGCGCTAAACGAAGCAAAAACGCGCGTCCTTGCCTTAACAGATAAATTCCCGTTATACGCATAATAGATAGAGAACGTTCCTTTGGCAGGAGCGTTCTCTTTTTTTGGCTAAGGCTGTTCAATATACTTCTTGGCTAAAGTCTTAAGCAGTTGATAGAGATTGCAGATTTACTTAATTCAGTATTTAGAGCAAAAAACAAACTGGAAAAATGCGCTCGTAATTTCCGCTACGGGCAGTACGCTTTCCGCGGGCAACGTCTCAGCCTCGGGCCAACAGGACGTTGGTTACAAAGGCGTTGCCACAGGACGTGGCGTTCCTAGCCTTTGATCCTTCTCACTTCCTGCGGGGTCTTCGCTTGTTGCTTTTCCCGCAGGACAAGGAAAGCATCGGCAGCGATACATCGCACGAAGAAAAAGTGCCTTTCTTTTTCGAGGAGTCGACTGCCCTCCGCTACAATCACTTCATGTTTAATGGTGCTTTTACTATCCATAGTGAAAAAGTTTAAAGCACAAATCAGCGGAGGAAATACACGGAGACTCCTACGGGAGGACAGGCCTAGGTGAGACCCCGCAGTGCGTAAGCACGAGGAGGCTCAGCAGCCGCCCGTGGAAAGCGCAGTGTATTTCCGGAGCGGTTTTTATGCACTATATTGAATAAAATATGTCGGGAACCTATCAACTAGAAATAGTCGATAGCCGGAAATAAAAAGAATATAGATCCAAAACTAGCAAAAACAAATAGACTTATCCATATACCATCCCAAAAATAGGACTTAATCTCTTATTTTCCAACAATATTCTCACTTAACTTGAATCCAAATCAATTTTTCAGTACAATTTTAGAGATATATACTAAAAGGAGTGAACGGTAAATGGGTAATGTTTTTGTATTTGACCATCCATTAATACAGCATAAATTAACGTACATAAGAGACAAGAACACGGGGACAAAAGAGTTTCGTGAGCTAGTGGATGAGGTTGCAATGTTAATGGCATTTGAAATTACTAGAGACCTTCCGTTACAAGATGTAGAAGTAGAGACTCCTGTGACAACAGCGAAAGCAAAAGTGCTCTCCGGTAAGAAAATTGGATTAGTACCCATTTTACGTGCGGGATTAGGTATGGTGGACGGAATGCGTAAAATGATTCCTGCGGCAAAGGTAGGACATGTTGGATTATATCGTGATCCTGAGACACTTAAGCCAGTAGAATATTATATTAAATTACCTTCTGATATACATGAGCGTGAATTAATAGTTATTGACCCAATGCTTGCAACAGGCGGTTCCGCAAACGATGCAATTCATTCCTTGAAAAAACGTGGAGCAAAGAATATTAAACTAATGTGTTTAGTAGCAGCGCCTGAAGGGGTAGAGCTTGTAAAACGAGATCATCCAGATGTGGATATTTTCCTTGCAGCTATGGATGAAAAATTAAACGAACATGGATATGTTGTTCCTGGTCTAGGTGATGCTGGAGACCGTCTATTTGGTACAAAATAAGGTAACATTTTTCGTCAGTGAGGAAAACATCCTCGCTGATTTTTTCTTTGTATAAAGAATTAAAATTTGTGAATTGAGTACAATTCATTATAAAAAGTCGCTTCCGGCTTAGCGACTAGTGAGACTACCTATATTACCCCCTGTGGTGAAAGGTCAACATGGACTCAAGTCAAAAGAATTACCGACTAAAACGGCTTTCGTCTTAAGGGGTACGTTGGCTTGTTTCCTTTATCTCCTTCGGCTAGTGGGGTACGTACCTCGCTAACCAAGAGCTTACACCTTTGTAATGTAAAAGAAATTAAAAATCTATTGACTTTTAAAGCGCTTACAAATAATATGAAAATATAAGAAAGTTTGTTAACGAAACAAACTTAAAAGGGAGGGATGCTTCCTTCGTAAAAGAATTAAACATATATTAGCTAGAGGCTTTAAGGGGTAATTGTTTTTGTTTGTTCCTAGTAAGTTTTAAAAACAAATTTCAGAATATTCAAATGTTCGTAATTCTAGAAACAAATGGGGAAATAAAATGATCAATTTACTGAAACCGAAATGGGGGAATCTTTATGGCAACAAACGTGTCTGAAAAAGGAATCGTCTATAACAGAGCAAAGTTATGGCAAATTGGATTTTTCACTTTAAATAATACGGCAACAAATATCTATCTATTTTTAATAGGATTTTTATCATATTATGCTGCTGGTATTGCTGGATTAGCAGTTGTATTAGTTAGTACACTTTTGGGGGCAGCAAGAGTTTTTGATGGGTTAATTGATCCAGCAATAGGTTATATCATTGATAGGACAGAAACGAAATTCGGTAAATTTAGACCTCTTATTGTAAGTGGGAATTTTATCATAGCGCTTTCTATCTTAATGATTTTTATGACGCATTTATTACCAGAAGGTTTTCGGTTAATTTTTATCGTGCTTGCACTTGTAGTTCATAAAATTGGATATTCTTTACAAACTTCAGCTACAAAAGCTGGACAAACAGTATTAACAAATGATCCTAAGCAACGTCCGCTTTATATGGCATTTGATGGCGTGTATAATGTTTTTGTTTTCACCGTTGGTCAATTTTATGTTGCGAACTATCTAGTAGCAAAATATGGCGATTTTACAATGAGTTTATTCATTGAACTGATTGCTACAGTCATGATACTTTCCACCATATTTACTGTCCTTGCTGTTATCGGAATTTCAAGCAAAGATAGAAAAGAATTTTATGGGTTGGGTGAAGATACAGTTGAAACAACATCCTTCCGTGAATACTGGCAAGTTATTAAGGGGAATCGTCAATTACAATTGCTTACAATATCGGCTTCAATGGATAAATTAGGTCACAGTCTTGGTAGAGAAGCTGTAGTAACGGTTATGCTATTTGGTATCTTAATTGGCAACTACGGACTAAGTGGTACGATTGGATTAATTACAGTTATACCTATTTTGTTAATCACTTTAGCTGTTACAGGGGTTGCGAGAAGGACAGGTTTAAGAAAAGCGTATCTGACTTCTGCATGGGTAGGTGTAGTATCCTATTTAGCTTTTATTCCGTTATTCTTATTTTTAGACGATCCTACTGTCATTTCTCTTGAAAGTATTGGATTTGCAACCATCTTGTTCATCTTATTACGGACATTATCCCAAGGATTTGGAGCTGCGCCAACAACGCTTGTTGTTCCTATGATTGCTGATGTTTCAGACTATGAAACTTCTAAGTCAGGGCGTTATGTTGCAGGAATGTTTGGTACCATTTTTTCCTTTATTGACCAATTGGTAACAGCGCTCGCACCAGTTATTGTTGGTTTTGTAGTAGCAGCTGTAGGTTTTGGAGATGCTTACCCAACTGTAACGGACACGTTAACACCTGCACTATTTACAGCAATAATGTTATTAGCATTTGTATTACCTTCAGTTTGTTTATTGATTGCTGCGATTACGATGCACTTCTATAAACTTGATAGAAAGAAAATGGAAGAAGTCCAAGCAACCATTAATGTAGCTAAAGCGAAAGGGAATGGGAATGGAGACAAAATATCAGCAGTTTAATGTAAACCCTTTCAATATAGTTAATAAAGTAGAGAGCTGTCCGATTTATATCGGGCAGTTTTTTTATTACTACTATTCTTAAATAGGAAGCCTCTTTTTCAGCCAAGTCAATATAAACAAACATTTGTTTGAATTTCTCATTTAAATGTATACTTTGCTTTCCAAGCTGCGAAACTAAAAGAATAGAATAGGGGGATTTAACAATGCGAGCATTTCAGACCGTTTTCTTTATGTTTATTTTGCTTATTAGTATAGTTCCTGCTTTAGTGTTAGCAGAAGGGAAGCAGACTTCTATTATTATTGAAGTAGAAGGGGATGTAGAAGAGCATAAAGATTACCTGGAGACCTATCATCCTTTTGTAGAAGTTGTAGCTACATATGAAACGCTTTTGAATGGATTAGCTATTCAAGGGAGCCCAAAAGATATCGATAGGCTTAAAAATCTCCAATTCATTAAAAAAGTGCACAGTGTACAACAATATAAAGCTCATCCTTATGAAGAACTGAACCTTAAGGATATTGGCGAATCTGTACTTCCATCCACCCTCAATGATACGACATATACAGGAAAAGGTGTGAAGGTGGGGGTAATTGACACTGGTATTGATTATAAGCATCCTGATTTAAAAAAGAATTATAAGCAAGGCTATGATTTAGTTGACCTTGACAAGGATCCGATGGAAACAACGAAAGAAGAGGGATTACCTACCCTTCATGGTTCCCATGTAGCAGGAATTATTGCTGCGGATGGAGAGCTAAAAGGTGTGGCGCCAGACGCGGAAATTTATGCGTACCGTGCACTAGGTCCAGGTGGAGCGGGATCATCCATTCAGGTTCTTGCGGCGATGGAGCAAGCAGTTAAAGATGAAGTAGATGTCATTAATTTATCGTTAGGAAATATAGTGAATGGACCTGATTATCCAACAAGTGCTGCCGTGAATAAGGCGGTAGAGCTGGGAATACCGGTTGTAATAGCAAATGGAAATAGTGGTCCTAACAGGTGGACAGTAGGGGCTCCCGCTACTGCAATAAATGCTTTATCTGTAGGAGCATCAACGAATGTCATTCATATCCCTTTTCTAACGGAAAGAATGGAAGATAAAAAAATTCCATTGCAAATGATGCTTGGTTCGAGTCCCTGGAATTTTACGAAGGCGTATCCTGTTGTTCAGGGATTAAACGAAGCGAATCTATACGGAAAAATTGTCATAGTAGAGCGTGGGGAGATTCCTTTCTATCAGCTTGCTAAGGAAGCAGAGGAAAAGGGAGCGGTTGCGCTATTGATTCAAAATAATGAAGAGCAGATGTTTCAGGGGTCTATTGAAGGTGGCGGTCCGCCTGTAGAAATACCGGTAGCACTTATTTCAAAAGAAGATGGAAAATGGGTACAATCGCAAATAGGAGGGAAATCCTTCTACATGGAGACAACGTACCAGAAAATGGACACGACGATTGCTTCGTTCAGTTCAAGAGGCCCTGTTACAGTAAATTGGGATATTAAACCAGATATTCTTGCTCCTGGTACCAATGTTGTCAGTACGGTGCCAGGTGGATATCAAGCATTGCAAGGAACTAGTATGGCTGCCCCACATGTGACGGGTGTGATTGCGTTAATTAAAGAGGCACAACCGGATTGGTCCACGGAGCAAATTTATGGTGCTATTAGAACAACTGCAGATCCGCTAATGGGGAAAGAAGGGGAGTTTTTACCTCCAATAGAACAAGGGATGGGAATTATCCAGCCGCTGGATGCAATCCAAACAGAAACCATCATCTACAATCCCAAATTAGTTTTTGGGAAGGTGGAGGGTTCTTATAGAGAACCGCTAACATACAACCTGAAAATCGAAAACACCTCAAATGATGCGCAGACCTATAGATTCGACATTCCGAAGAAACAAAAAGGATTATCTTGGAGTTTCCCTATGGCTGTACAGTTAGATGCTAAAGAAAAAATAGAGATTCCAGTAGAGTTAAGTGTAACTCCCTCCTTGCTTGAAGAGGGGCTTCACCAGGGGTGGATAGCCCTAAATGGAAGTAATCGCGTCTATCATTTGCCTTATTTATTTGTGAACCAATCAGCAGATAACCCTAAAGCTATGGGCTTTGAGTTTACTTTAAAACCTTTTTCAGAGAAATCCTATGAGTATGGTCTATATATTACTGATCCAACTGAACGGGTAGAGGTTGATTTATATGACCCACAAACACTTATGTTCAACCGAACGCTGCTGGTTACAGATCAAGTAGAGGTTGGGATGAATGAAGGGGAGCTGAAAAAGAAAGAGGTTGGAAGCAGTGGTGAATATCTCGCCGTTGTTACCGTTTATCTATTAAACGGTAAAACAGAGACATACGAAACCATGCTTTTTATTCCGTAATAAATTGCTGGGAAAATGTTTTATGAAGGAGAAAAAGTCGATTTCTAGTAAGTAGAGAGGTACGCTTTTGGAAATATACTTCATTATCCACGGACAGCTGGTGATTCTCCTAGAGCTGACTCGACTTTAAGGAGTCTCACCTAAGTTTGTTCTCCATAAGAATTCAGCGATTTCTTCATCCAAATTACGCCAAGAAAACTCAACCAAACGATGTTCACATAATTGTCAAATTACAACGGGGTCACTATCACGTATAATAAGATATAACATCCCTTATAGAATAGGAAATTCACCCTGATAATCCACTATATATTACCATCCAATTATTCTCTGATAGCAATTGACAATAAAGGCCAAGCTAAGGTAAACTTACTTAGTGTGGGATGAGAAGGTTTTCAAGGGCCCAATTTGTTTTACGGTTAACTGTAATAGTACTAGAATACATAACATACCCTCTTGAAACAATCTCTCATGTCAATTCTTCATGTTAAAGGGAAGGTGTTTGCCTTTGCTGTAATGGATTAAAAGCAAAATCAACCTAAAACCCAGGCATTAGAAATGCAGAACTTAGAACCTATAAATCTTGTGACTTAAGTTCCTGTTTAGGAGAGAAGAGTAAACATGTCCGATTTTGAAAACATGATAATACGACAAAGAAAATGGATGCTCTATCTTTTAGCAGTTTTAGTACTTGGAACCGTTTTTACTAGTCATCCTCGTATCTTTAATAGCCTGTTATTAGGTGCCTCGGTTAGCTTTTATAATTTATGGCTTTTGCAGCACAAGACGAACGCGTTTGGAAAAACGGTTGCTGAAACTGGTAAAGCCAGAGGAGGTCTGGGTACGTTCTCGAGACTTGCTGCCAGTATATTAGCTGTTTTAATCGCGCTTCGATTTGAAGAAACCTTCCATATTATTGCGGTAGTTATTGGTATCGTATCTTCTTATTTCATCATGGCACTGGATGGAATTGTCCAATTCATAAAACACAATAAAAGTAAAAATCCCCAATAACCTTTTAGCAATATATATGGGATTCTTTAACGAAACAGATTGAAAAGGGGTGAAAAACTTGAATCATGAAGCTCCAATATTAAATGATGCTTTTGGAATTTCATGGCTTGATTTCAACTTAGCAAATGTGCTGATGATTATTGTCTCATCACTGATCGTTTTTATCTTTTGTGTCTGGGCAAGCCGGAAGCTCCAAATGAAGCCGACTGGATTCCAGAATTTTATGGAATGGCTGGTAGAGTTTGTGAAAGGAATTGTAAATGACACAATGGATTGGAAGACTGGCAAAGTTTTCTTGCCGCTCGGGTTAACCCTGCTTTTATACATATTTGTAAGTAATATGTTAGGTGTAATTACGAACGGGGTCGTTGGTCATGATTTGTGGTGGAAATCACCAACAGCTGATGCAACATTAACATTAACGCTTTCAGCTATGGTTATTGTACTGACACACTTTTATGGTATTAAGATTAATGGAACAAAGAATTATTTTAAAACCTACGTTAGTCCAATGCCGGTAATGTTGCCATTTAAGATAATTGAAGAATTTACAAACACATTAACACTAGGTCTTCGTCTATTTGGTAACGTTTATGCTGGGGAAGTGTTGTTAGCATTACTAGTCAGCTTAATAGCATCTGGCGGGCTTGGTTTAATTGGAGTCATTCCAATGGTTGCTTGGCAGGCATTTAGTACCTTTATCGGTGCTATCCAGGCATATGTATTTGTTATGTTAACAATGGTATACATGTCTCACAAAGTGAGCAGTGACCATTAAATAATAATAAAAACTTAAGTTTTATAATAAAAAGGAGGAAATAAAGAATGGAAGTATTAGCAGCAGCAATTGCAATCGGATTAGCGGCACTAGGTGCTGGTCTTGGTAACGGTATGATCGTAAGTAAAACAGTTGAAGGTATTGCACGTCAACCAGAATTAAGAGGTCCACTACAAGGTACAATGTTTATCGGGGTAGCACTAGTAGAGGCGATTCCTATTATCGCAGCAGTTATTGCATTCATGGCTATTTTTATGTAATTTACGTCTTGTATGGTTTGAAAAGGAGGACACAAAGGTTTTCCCTTTTTCCTTCCTTTTTAAACTACCTTTAAGATGGCGAAGTTCATTTTAATGAAATCTTCGCCATTGCTTTATGCCTATTTGAATAAATAGGACTGAAACAAAACCAAATTTTAATAACCTTATCATACTTATAGCGTGAACAGTTACTGTGAAAGGAGTGGAATCCGTGCAATCATATATTGGCTTTATGACACTTGGTGCAAGTGTAGGGGGCTTTCGCTTAGGCGATATGCTAATTCAATTAGCAACATTCCTCATCTTACTTATTCTATTGAAGAAGTACGCTTGGGGACCTCTAATGAATATGATGCAAAAACGTGAAGAATATGTCGCTGGAGAAATTGATGCTGCTGAAAAGAGCCGTAAAGAAGCAGAAACAGCGGCGAAGGAAGCACAAGCTCAATTGCTTCAAGTGAAGCAGGAAGCACAGAAAATGATCGAAGACGCGAAAAATGCAGGCGTCAAGCAAGAACAAGATATTATCGAAACGGCGCGTAAAGAAGCAGAACGAATCAAGCTTCAGGCTCAAGCTGAGATTCAAAATGAGAAAGAACTTGCCATTCAAGCGCTTCAATCACAAGTTGCTTCACTATCCGTCCTTATTGCCAGCAAGGTAATTGAGAAGGAAATCTCGGAACAAGATCAAGAGAAATTAATCAATGAATATATCAAAGAGGTAGGAGAAGAGCGATGAGTGATCAAGTAGTTGCTAAACGATACGCAGATGCTCTTTTCGTACTTGGACAAGAAAAGTTAAGCTTAGATAAGTTTGTTGAAGAATTTAAGGTTGTTCGTCAGATTTTTGAAGATAATGAAAAATTAAATACATTCTTATTCCATCCTGGAATTAACAAAGAACAGAAGAAACTGCTTTTAACAGAAGCGTTTCAAGGGATGCACCAGGATGTAGTAAATACATTAAAACTACTCGTTGATCGTCACCGCACGGAACTCATTCCGTCCATTATTGATCATTTTGTACAAGTAGTGAATGATGCAAAAGGTATTGCAGAAGCTTATGTATATTCTGTTCGTGAGCTAACGGGTGATGAAAAGGTGCATTTAAAAGCAGCTTTTACAAAACGTTTAAACAAGGGCTCAATTCAATTTACGAATATTGTCGATCCTACATTAATCGGTGGTGTGAAAATCCGCATCGGAAATACGATTTATGATGGCTCGGTAAGTGGTAAATTAAAACGAATTGAACGGAATATCGGTACTGCAAACAATTGATGATAGGGGTGAAAGGCTATGAGCATTAATGCTGAAGAAATCAGCACACTGATAAAACAGCAAATCGCTAATTACGATGCTAGTTTAGAAGTTAGTGATGTTGGAACAGTTATTGAAGTTGGGGACGGTATCGCACGTGCGCACGGTCTTGACAACGCAATGGCTGGTGAGTTACTTGAATTTTCCAACGGTGTAATGGGACTTGCACAAAACCTGGAAGAATCGAACGTTGGTATCGTTATCTTAGGGCCTTATACAGGTATTAAAGAAGGCGATGAAGTTCGTCGTACAGGGCGCATTATGCAAGTACCAGTTGGTGAAAGTCTTTTAGGACGTGTGGTAAATCCTCTAGGACAGCCAATCGATGGAAAAGGACCAATCGAAACGACAAAATCACGCCCAATTGAATCACCTGCTCCAGGTGTAATGGATCGTAAATCGGTTGATGAGCCACTGCAAACTGGTATTAAGGCGATTGATGCGCTTGTACCAATTGGACGTGGACAGCGTGAGTTGATTATCGGAGACCGTCAAACAGGGAAAACAACTCTTGCAGTAGATACGATCATCAATCAAAAAGATCAGGATATGATTTGTATCTATGTTGCAATTGGACAAAAAGAATCTACGGTTCGTGGAACAGTTGAAACGTTCCGTAAATATGGTGCGCTTGATTACACGATCGTTGTGACTGCTGGTGCATCTGACCCGGCTCCGTTATTATACCTTGCTCCGTATGCTGGTGTAGCAATGGGTGAAGAATTTATGTATAACGGAAAACATGTTCTTGTGGTATATGATGACTTATCCAAACAGGCGGTTGCTTACCGTGAGCTTTCCTTGCTATTACGTCGACCACCAGGTCGTGAAGCATTCCCAGGGGATGTATTCTACTTGCACTCACGTCTCTTAGAGCGTGCTGCGAAGTTAAGTGATGCAAGAGGCGGCGGTTCATTAACTGCACTTCCTTTCGTTGAAACTCAAGCAGGAGATATTGGGGCTTACATCCCAACAAACGTAATCTCGATTACGGATGGACAGATTTTCTTACAATCTGACTTATTCTTCTCAGGTGTTCGTCCTGCAATTAACGCTGGTCTGTCTGTATCCCGTGTAGGTGGAGCAGCACAGATTAAAGCAATGAAGAAGGTTGCAGGTACACTGCGTCTGGACTTAGCATCTTATCGTGAACTAGAAGCGTTCTCTCAATTTGGTTCAGATCTTGATAAAGCAACACAGGCTAAACTGAATCGTGGACAACGTACAGTAGAAGTACTGAAACAAGGATTGCATAAACCATTAGCAGTTGAAAAACAGGTAATGATTATTTATGCATTAACAAAAGGTTTCTTAGATGATATTCCTGTAGAAGATGTTCTGCGTTTTGAAAGTGAAATGAATGTATGGTTAGACTCTAACCGTCCAGAACTTCTAACATCTATTCGTGAAACTGGTGGATTACCAGATGCCAAGGATATGAATGATGCAATCGAATCATTTAAGAAAACATTCTTACCATCTGAAAGCAAATAATAGTGGTGAGGTGTTCGTGCAGTCGGGACACTCACTCCTTACTTGATATATTTTCTAGAGAAAATGATGGAGGAGAATATATATACTCATATTTCTCCTCTTACCTCTGCTAAGAAAGTGTGGTGAAAGAAGCTTGGCATCACTTAGAGATATTAAGAAACGAATTGATTCAACGAAGAAAACAAGAAAAATTACATCAGCTATGCAATTAGTATCTGCATCGAAAATGAACAAAGCAGAACAAAACGCAAAAGGCTATGTACCTTACAGCGAGAAAATGCAAGAGGTCGTTGCAAACATCGCAAATAGTAATCCAGATGTATCGCATCCGATGCTAGAGAAGCGAAAAGTTAAAAAGACTGGCTATTTAATTATTACTTCTGATCGCGGATTAGTTGGAGCATACAACAGTCATGTTTTAAAGCTGTTGCAGCAAACTATCCAAGAACGTCACCAATCTCCTGATGAATATACAGTTATTGTATTGGGACGTAAAGGCTATGACTATTGCAGAAAACGGGATATTCCAATTACGAATAGTATACTAGGGATAGCAGACCACCCACAGTTTTCGGATATTAAGGATCTAGCAAAGGAAGCTGTCCAGCTTTATAGTGATGAAGAAATTGATGAACTTAACATTATTTATAATCACTATGTAAGTGCGATATCCCAAAAGCCGACGATTAACAAACTTTTACCAATTGAGAATTTACATGAGCATAATGGAACAACTGCTGATTATGAATATGAACCAAACCAAGAAGAAATTTTAAAAGTATTATTACCATTATATGCTGAAAGTTTAATTTTTGGAGCATTATTAGATGGAAAAGCGAGCGAACACGCAGCAAGTATGACGGCAATGAGAAGTGCTACGGATAATGCCGGAGAGCTAATTGATGATTTAACTCTTACATATAACCGTGCACGTCAAGCTGCGATTACACAACAAATCACTGAAATCAGTGGCGGTGCAGCAGCACTGGAATAGCTCCTTAACACTAGAAAGTAGGAGGGAAATCTTTTGAGCAAAGGACATGTGACACAAGTTACAGGGCCTGTTGTTGATGTTAAATTCAGCGACGGCACCTTACCAAATGTATATGATGCATTAACTGTTCGTATTGAGTCAGATGCTGCGGAAAGTACAGAACTAACATTAGAAGTTGCACTTCAGCTTGGCGACAATACAGTTCGTACAATTGCGATGGCTTCCACTGACGGTCTAAAGCGTGGAGCAGAAGTAACGAATTTAGCGAGACCTATCTCCGTACCAGTTGGAGATGCTACACTAGGTCGTGTATTTAATGTATTAGGTGATAACATTGATTTAGATGAGCCAATTGCATCGGATGTTCGCAGAGATCCGATTCACCGTGAACCACCTAAGTTTGAAAACCTATCAACAGAAACTGAAATTCTTGAAACAGGAATTAAAGTAGTAGACTTATTAGCTCCTTATATAAAAGGTGGTAAAATTGGTCTGTTTGGTGGTGCGGGTGTAGGTAAAACCGTATTAATCCAAGAATTAATCAATAATATCGCTCAAGAACATGGTGGTATTTCTGTATTCGCGGGTGTAGGAGAACGTACACGTGAAGGAAATGACCTTTACTATGAGATGAGCGACTCTGGCGTTATTAAGAAAACTGCCATGGTATTCGGACAGATGAATGAGCCGCCTGGTGCACGTATGCGTGTAGCACTTACAGGTCTTACAATGGCGGAATACTTCCGTGATGAACAAGGCCAGGACGTTCTATTGTTTATCGACAACATCTTCCGTTTCACGCAAGCAGGTTCAGAGGTATCAGCACTTCTAGGGCGTATGCCTTCTGCCGTTGGTTATCAGCCAACACTTGCAACTGAAATGGGTCAATTACAGGAGCGTATCACTTCAACAGATAAAGGTTCAGTAACATCTATTCAGGCTATCTATGTACCTGCCGATGACTATACTGACCCAGCTCCAGCAACAACATTTGCACACTTGGATGCTACAACTAACCTTGAACGTAGTCTATCTGAGCAAGGTATCTACCCAGCAGTAGATCCACTGGCATCTACATCTCGTGCTCTTGATCCGGAAATTGTTGGAGAAGAGCATTACAAAGTAGCAATCGAAGTACAACAAATTCTTCAACGCTATAGAGAATTACAAGATATCATCGCAATCTTAGGTATGGACGAATTAGGTGACGAAGATAAACTAGTCGTTGCTCGTGCTCGACGTATCCAATTCTTCCTATCTCAAAACTTCCACGTAGCGGAACAGTTTACAGGACAACCAGGATCATACGTACCAGTAGCTGAAACGGTAAAAGGTTTTAGAGAAATTCTTGATGGTAAATATGATGACCTTCCAGAAGATGCATTCCGTTTAGTTGGTCGAATTGAAGAAGTAGTAGAGAAAGCTAAGACATTAGCATAATAAGAATGAAAGCACCCGTGTTAGGTAGGTCGACTTAAATCAATCAACGGCATCCTGCCGGGTGCTTTCTACAACTAAAGGAGGGGTTACATTGAAAACACTAACTGTGAGTGTTGTTACTCCTAATGGTCCCGTTTTAGAGGGCGAATATGAAATGCTGGTAGCGAAAGCTGAATCTGGTGAAATTGGTATTTTACCAAATCATATTCCTCTTGTTTCTCCATTATCGATTGCAGCAGTGCGTCTTAAAAAGGATAATGGTGATAAAAGCTTGGCGGTAAACGGTGGAGTGATGGAAGTAAACTCCAATAAAGTAACCATTCTTGCGCAGTCTGCTGAGAAACCAGAGGACATTGACGTCCAACGTGCAAGAGAGGCAAAAGAACGTGCAGAACGTCGTCTAAAGTCCAAGCAAGATAATGTTGACCACATGCGGGCTGAATTAGCACTCCAACGAGCAATGAATCGATTGAATGTTGTAAGTAAATAAAGTGAATCACAATCAGTAAAGGTATAGACATATGAATCGTAAGTCATGCAGACGAACGCATAATAGGATGCCAACGTAGTCTGGGTTCTGATATCTTTTACTCTCTGCTCTACATGCAGGATAAAAAGAACTCTTATTTCTTTAGGATATAAGGGTTCTCTTTATGAGTATCTATTCAATGAGGTCTTGATTAAGTAAAGTTATCAAAGCTAAAAGTTTCATATCAAAATTAATCTTACAATCCTTGTCGATATTTCCCGGGTAATGATTCATCTTTCTACAATGTATGATAATTCTATGCTTTTTTAGCTTCTTTATAAGGAAGTTTTTATCGTTGGATTATGTCATAGTCCTGCTCATAATAACTTACATTTTCATTAATAAACAAAAAACCATTGTTGTTGACTTTCTGTTTTAATCATGTCAAAGTAGCAAGTAGTTTAATGAATAAGGTGGTTATTATGTTATCAATTGGTCAGTGGGCTTTAATCAGTATTTTTTCGCACTTCCTATTTGTTTACTTTACCTGGAGGGTTTTAATATCAATAAATATTGACCCGATTATCCGAAAAGGAAGAGTAACAGAAGCAAGGATTTTAATGTTCTTTCTTGCCGTTGCTGTTGGTTCAGGGGTAAGCCGATTTTTCCTCGATATTTTGCAATGGTCGGGAGAGTTGGTATATCTTTTTTAGGTTGCTTTCCACAAGGGAAGCATTCTACTCTCTATTAAACTAGTAACTTGCCAGTATATTCATAGATTCTCCTGTTCATACTAGAGATAGAAATGAACAAGGGGGAATTATAATGAAGAAATTATTATTCGTTTTTATATTATTAACTATTACAGCAACCACTACAACCGTTCAAGGTTCTCCATCTAATGATCTCCTGCAGTTAACACACTTTTACGAAGCTACAGATAGAGAAATTGATCAATGGCAAGTGATAATGAAAGAACAGAAGGATAAGCAGGAAATAGACAATATAATTAAGGAACTAAAAAATAGTTATAAAGTCACTAGGATAGAAGACGAAAATAGAATAAAATTGCAACTTGGGGACAGTCATAATTCTAAATCCTTTTCCGTATTATATAATGTTGTTCTTCCGAAAGATAACATAACACCTCCAGAGTTGATCGTTGTATTTGAAGGAACAAAATGGAGTTCAAAGATTAAAGGGGAATATGAGTTAGAGTTTGATGATGTCTTTATGCAATATTTTACAAGTAAAGGTAACATATTTTCGTGGCTAAAAGGAACGTCAAGTGATACAATAGATGAGGATGTATTCGTACAAGAATTTACAAATTATTACTACCCTCAACATATTACTACACAAGTTGACAAAACGAATCATTCTAGGATTAATAAGTTTGTGTATGGGTATATACCAACTATAAAACAAAATTTAGTCATCAATCATACTCCAGTTAATGTACAACTAGCCATTACAACGAATGAAACAGGTATGACAGAATACACGGTAGGAACACCTATCCTAATAAATGAATATTAATATAAGGAAATTGGATCTGAAGGAGATTTGAAACATGGAAAAAATCATCGTAAGGGGCGGAAAGCAATTAAATGGTTCCGTCAGGGTAGAAGGTGCTAAAAATGCAGTACTCCCTGTAATCGCTGCTAGCTTGATTGCAAGTGAAGGTAAAAGCGTCATTAAAGATGTTCCAGTTTTGGCTGATGTCTATACAATTAATGAAGTGCTAAGGAATATGAACGTACAAGTAGATTTCGAACCCCATAATAACACAGTAACAGTAGATGCTTCAAAGGATTTGATTACAGAAGCCCCATTTGAGTATGTCCGAAAAATGAGAGCTTCTGTGTTAGTGCTGGGACCACTTTTAGCCCGCTATGGCCATGCGAAAGTAGCAATGCCTGGTGGATGTGCGATTGGCTCTCGACCAATTGACTTGCATTTAAAAGGCTTTGAAGCCATGGGTGCAAAAATCCATGTGGGTAATGGCTTTGTGGAGGCTACGGTTGACGGACGTTTGAAAGGTGCTAAGATCTATTTAGATATGCCTAGTGTTGGTGCGACAGAAAACATTATGATGGCTGCTGCATTAGCTGACGGAAAAACAATTATTGAAAATTGTGCGAAAGAACCAGAAATCGTAGACTTGGCAAACTATTTAAACAAAATGGGTGCAAAGATTGTCGGCGCAGGAACAGAAACAATCCGAATTAATGGTGTGGAGAAGTTACATGGTGCAAACCATTCCATCATTCCTGATCGAATTGAAGCTGGTACATTTATGGTAGCTGCTGCTATTACAGGTGGAAATGTTTTAATTGAAAATGCAGTAGGTGAACACCTTCGTTCCGTTATTTCCAAATTGCAAGAAATGAATGTTAAGGTTATTGATGAAAAAGAAGGCTTAAGAATAATTGGGCCATCTCAATCCGAATTGAAGGCTACAGACATTAAGACATTACCATACCCTGGTTTTCCTACAGATATGCAGTCTCAAATGATGGCTTTAATGTTACGTGCTAATGGTACAAGTGTAATTACAGAAACTGTCTTTGAAAATCGCTTTATGCACGTGGAAGAATTCCGCCGAATGAACGCGAAGATGAAGATTGAAGGCAGAAGTGTTATTATGCAAGGGCCATCTGACTTACAAGCTGCAGAAGTTGCTGCAACTGACCTTCGTGCTGCCGCCGCATTAATTCTAGCAGGCTTATGTGCAGAAGGAAGCACTAGAGTAACGGAATTAAAACACTTAGATCGCGGTTATGTAGATTTAGCAGGAAAATTGGCATCATTAGGTGCTGATATTGAACGCGTAAATGAAGATGATAACGTAATGGTACAAGTTGATTATAAAAACAAACCAATCGTAGCGAAATTATCCTAATAAATATTTGTATTGTAAAACGGAGAAGAGGTATTTAATAGCCTCTTCTCCGTTTTTGCTTTGTTGAAAATCATTAAAGCGATATGGGAAAAATGACAGCATTAGGTCGGGTGTAATTGAATTTAAATATAGTATTTTATCTTAAATAAACCCCGGTAATGAAGAAAAGCAAAAAGAGAAGAGTCTCCTACCTTGAATGAAGGCCCGAAAGGAGACACGAGAAGCTGGAAAGGTCGCTCAAGCCTCGGATGAAAGCCCGAAAGGAGACCCGAGAAGCCGGAAAGGTCACTCATCCCTCGAATGAAAGCCCGAAAGGAGACATGAGAAGCCACAAAGGTCGCTCAAGCCTCGAATGAAAGCCCGAAAGAAGAACCGTGGAGCTACAAAGGTCACTCACGCCCCGAGTGAAATCCGACAGAGGATCCGTATACTAAAAATTCGTCCATCCTGTTAATAACCTCTCTTTATTAACGGAGTAAGTCGTTAATAAACAGCTCCAAGCTCATAAAAACTTCTTTTTTAACCCTCCAATACTTTCTATCAAAAAATAATATAAACCCCATACTTCATTTTATCCGTAATATTTCTGTCCAAACTCCTATTTTCTTTTAAGATAAGTCATGGTAATATTAATAAAATATTAGTAACAATTTAAATAGTCGAAAAAGGAGTAATTCAATGAAACTTTATCTCTCTGTAGATATGGAAGGTATTACAGGTCTACCAGACCACACATATATAGATTCCAGATTACATAACTATGAAAGAGCAAGAAAAATCATGACAGAAGAAACCAATTATGTGTTAGACGCTGCATTTCAATTTGGCTGTCAGGAGATTCTTGTTAATGATAGCCATTCCAAAATGAATAATATTCTGATTGATCAGCTTCATCCTGATGCCCATTTAATTACAGGTGATGCCAAGCCATTTTCGATGGTCCAAGGATTGGACGAGACTTACCAAGGTGCTATGTTTATCGGCTATCATTCGCGAGCTGGGACACCGGGAGTGATGTCTCATTCCATGATTCATGGGGTGAAGACCATGTATATTGATGACCATGAGGTCGGTGAAATGGGGATGAATGCGTATATTGCCGGATATTATGAGGTACCGATTCTACTTGTTGCTGGAGATGATAAAGCAGCTGCAGAGGCTGAGAATCTGATTCCTAATGTAACGACCGCTATAGTAAAAGAAAGTATCTCCAGATCAGCTGTAAAAAGCCTAACACCTAAGAAGGCTGGAGAACTCCTCACCGAAAAAGTAAAGCATGCCTTATTGCAAAAAGATAAAGTCAAACCTTTAACTCCACCCAAGAAGCCAACCCTCACGATTGAATTTAATAATTATGGTCAAGCTGAATGGGCGAATTTAATGCCTGGTACCAAAATAGACAGCATGAATCCAATTGTTAGCTATGAAGCAGCTTCTATGCTTGAAGCATATCAAGCAATGTTAGTTATGATAGAGCTCGCGTTCCAAACAAGGTTTGCCTGATTGAATAGATAAAGATAACTTTCATCTCTGAAGTTCCAATCGTAATAAGCGACAGGGGGTTGCATGATGCTTCGATATACATTAAAGAGATTACTTATTGCCTTCATAACTTTGTGGATCATCATTTCGATTACTTTTTTACTAATGATAAGTGTACCTGGTTCCCCATTTAATACGGATAAGACCTCCAATGAAACCGTACAAGCCAATTTAGAGGCCCATTATAATCTAGATGAACCTTATTTTATTCAGTATGTACTCTATTTGAAATCAATCGCAACATTTGATTTTGGACCTTCTATTAAACAGCCAAATCAAACCGTGAATGATTTGTTGGGAAGAGGCTTTCCTATTTCGTTTGAGCTTGGAATGATTACGATCGTAGTAGCTGTTATTTCAGGAATAACGTTAGGGATCTTTTCTGCACTCAAGCACAATGGAATAATTGATTATTTAGCGATGGGGTTTGCTGTATTGGGAATATCTATACCCAACTTTATTCTCGCCACTCTATTAATTCAAAAGCTGGCGGTAGATTATAGTATATTTCCAGTCGCAACATGGGCAAGTCCTTCGCATATGGTTTTACCGGTTCTTGCGTTAGCAACTGGTCCAATGGCCATCATTGCCAGGTTAACACGTTCTACGATGCTCGAAGTATTAACACAAGATTATATTAAAATGGCACGTGCTAAGGGGCTGTCCCCTTGGAAAATTACCATTAAACATGCATTAAGAAATGCGTTAATGCCAGTTGTCACTATTATGGGAACCTTATTGGCAGCCATCTTAACTGGAACTTTTGTAATTGAACAAATCTTTGCTATCCCTGGAATGGGCAAATATTTTGTAGAAAGTATTAATCAGAGAGACTATCCCGTCATTATGGGAACAACCGTTTTTTACAGTGCATTTCTCATCTTAATGTTATTCCTCGTAGATATCGTATACGGCCTATTAGACCCTCGGATTAAGCTGCATAAAAAGGGAGGGAAATAGGAATGAAAGCAGATAGAGATATAGAAATGAATCCAGCATCAATTCCGGATGAGTGGTTCGAATTAAAGAAGAAGGATGATAGGGATAGAGAAGGAATTGCCAGACCTTCGCTTTCCTACTGGCAGGACGCATGGAGACGGCTTAGAAAGAATACAATGGCAATGTTAGGACTGTTATTTTTAATATTGCTCGGAGTTATGGCTATCTTTGGACCGATGATGACACCTTATGAAGTTAATGTGCAGAATCTTCCAAATCAATATCAACCGCCGTCTTCGGAGCATTGGTTTGGTACAGATTCCGCAGGTCGTGATGTATTTACAAGAACTTGGTATGGCGCAAGAATTTCGTTGTTTGTCGGTCTGGTTGCTGCCCTTATAGATGTATTTATTGGCATTGTATATGGAGGGATATCAGGATTTAAAGGTGGAAGAACGGACAATATTATGATGCGAATTATTGAGATTTTATATGGTATTCCGAGTTTGCTAGTAACAATTCTTTTATTGGTAGTATTGGGGCCAAGTCTTTTTACCATTATACTTGCTCTGACCATTACTGGTTGGGTAGGGATGGCCAGAATTGTTCGGGGGCAAGTCCTGCAAATCAAAAACTATGAATTTGTCCTCGCTTCCCAATCATTTGGTGGGAAATCATCCCGTATTATAAGAAAGCATCTTCTTCCCAACACAATGGGACCGATTATTGTCCAAATGACGCTGTCTGTACCAACTGCTATTTTTGCAGAGGCCTTTTTAAGCTTTATTGGATTAGGTATTCAAGCACCATTTGCAAGCTGGGGTGTGATGGCGAATGATGCATTAGGAGCTATTCTATCTGGTAATTGGTGGACTTTGTTTTTCCCAGCATTTTTCATTTCCTTTACGATGTTTGCCTTTAACGTACTAGGTGATGGACTACAAGATGCACTCGATCCAAAACTAAGGAAGTAGGTGAATCATTGGAAAATATACTTGAGGTGAAGAATTTACACGTGACATTTTCTACTTATGGCGGAAACGTAAAGGCAGTAAGAGGAGTAGATTTTCATTTAAAAAAAGGAGAAACACTGGCAATTGTCGGGGAGTCAGGCTGTGGAAAAAGTGTAACATCCAATAGCATCATGCGGTTGATTCCTAATCCTCCAGGGAGAATTGTTGCTGGCAACATCTTGTTTAATGGGGAGGATCTTACAAAGGCTTCGGAAAAGCGAATGCGTTCCATAAGAGGAGTCGATATTTCGATGATTTTTCAAGATCCCATGACCGCATTAAACCCTACGTTAACGATTGGGACGCAGTTAATAGAAGGGCTGGTTCAGCATCACAAAGTCACAGCAAAACAGGCAAAACGAAAAGCAATAGAGATGCTTGAACTAGTTGGTATTCCTAATCCGGAAGAGAGACTAAAGCAATACCCGCATCAATTTAGTGGAGGAATGCGCCAAAGGATTGTAATTGCCATCGCTTTAATCTGTGAGCCGGAACTACTTATTGCTGATGAGCCAACAACGGCACTGGACGTAACCATTCAAGCTCAAATTCTCGAGCTTTTCATTAAAATTCAAAAGGAAACAGGCGTATCTATTATTCTTATTACACATGATTTAGGTGTCGTTGCTAAAATTGCCGATAGGATAGCAGTGATGTATGCAGGAAAAATCATTGAGACGGGAACGAAACGAGAAATTTTTTATGAAGCACAGCATCCCTATACAAAAGGATTGCTTCATTCTGTTCCAAGGCTGGACGCTAGAGGAGATCTAAAGCCAATCGATGGATCGCCACCAGATCTATTCTCACCTCCCATTGGATGCCCATTTGCAGCCAGATGCCCATTTACGATGGAGGTTTGTGATAACGTTTTCCCTGTTCAAACGAACCTATCCCATCATCACATAGTAAACTGCTGGCTTCAAGACCCGAGAGCTAAGAAAAGCAAAAGTGTCCGTATTACAGTAGATGGAAGGCAGCCAACGTGAGGTTTGCCAGCTTGGTGTTTGAGCTGTCAATGTAGTGATGTTCGTTCAAGTATACTAATCTACTTGAATTCACATAAGAAAACAATAGCAAATCTGAAAAGGGGGCAATTAAAATGAAAAAGTTTCTATTGCTTCTCCTATCCATGGTGATAGCAGTTGTACTTGTTGCATGTACAACAGGGGAAGAGGCGGGAACGGAAACAGAGGAGTCAGATTCAACCAATGAGGGGACAGAAGAAGGTACAGAGGGAAGCACAGAGAAACAAAGTGATGCAGCTGGTGAAAAAGTCTTGTATTTAAACAATGGAATAGGAATTGAGCCTACTTCCTTTGATCCGTCCATAGGGTTTGATCAAGCATCTTGGGAACCATTAAATAACCTAATGGAAGGATTAACTCGTCTTGACCAAGATTCTGAAGCAGGACCTGGGGTAGCGGAAAAGTGGGATGTCTCAGAGGATGGGTTAACCTACACATTCCACCTTCGTGAAGATGCAAAATGGTCAAATGGAGATCCAGTAGTTGCCGAGGATTTTGTTTTTGCATGGAAGCATATGCTTGATCCAAACACTGCATCCTCTGCCGCATTTCTAGCCTATTTTATTAAAGGGGCTGAAGAATATAATAGTGGCGACGGGTCAGCAGATGAGGTTGGTGTTACTGCTGTGGATGAGAAGACACTGGAAGTAGTGCTGGCTCAACCAACAGGCTTTTTCCTTGATGTACTGACTAACCCGGCGTTTTTCCCGATTAATCACAAAGTAGCAGAGGAAAATCCAGACTGGCATGCAGAAGCAGATACATTTGTTGGGAATGGTCCATTTATTCTAGAATCGTGGGACCATGATGTAGAGATGATATTCGCTAAGAATCCGGAATACTGGGATGCTGATGCTGTGAAATTAGATAAAGTTCATTTCTCTATGATTAATGATACAAATACGCAATATCAGATGTTTGAAAGTGGAGATCTCGATGTCGCCGTCATCCCTCCAGAAATGTCAGACCAGTTAATTGACGGGGAGAATGTCTTTATTGGACCATATGGTGGACTTGAATTCTATCGTTTTAACACGACAATGGAGCCATTCCAAAATAAGAAGATTCGCCAAGCATTTGCTTATGCGATTAACCGAGAAGATATTGCCGAATTTGTTGTAAAGAATGGTGTGGAACCAGCTTATGGATTTATTTCCCCTGGCTTTACGACACCAACTGGCGAGGATTTCCGTGATGTAAATGGAGACCTTGTTTCCTTTGATCCAGACCTTGCGAAACAGCTGCTTCAAGAAGGAATGGAAGAGGAAGGCTATGATGAGTTACCACCGATTACTCTGACATATAGTACCGGTGATCTTAATAAAGCGGTAGCAGAAACATTACAGGATATGTTTATCCAGAATTTAGATGTAGAAGTAACATTGGAAAACCAGGAATGGTCGGTATTTGCTGATGCACAGCAAAACCTGGAACTTCAATTCTCACGTAGTTCTTTTATTAATGATTATAATGACCCAGTTAACTTCCTGGAAAGCTTCGTCACGGATTCTTACATGAACCGTACTGGATTTTCTAGTGAGGAATATGATGAATTAATTACGAATGGAAAAACAGAAACAGATGAAGAAGCTCGCTGGGAATATCTCTCTGAAGCAGAGAAGATGCTGGCGGACGAGATGATAGCAATACCAATTCGTTACTACAATACGGTTGTTTTAGAAGCGGATGGGGTATCCGGAATTCTACGTCATCCAGTTGGATATTTTGATTTGAAATATGCAGATAAAGAGTAGTTTGAAGAAATGGAGGGAGTGTGCCAGCTGGTTCCTCCCTTCTTTTTATCGCAGGCCACTTATTGGAGTTTACTCTATGGTAAAAGGAGGATTTCTATGATTCTACCGGATTGTTTGAAAAAAGGGGATACGATCGGAATTGTTGCACCGGCAAGTCCAGCGAATATAGAAGATCTACAGCGTACAGAAGTCATGTTTGAGATGCTTCAGCTGAGGGTGAAATATGGTAAACATATCGGTGAGGTGAATGGTTACTTAGCTGGAACAGATGAACAGCGGTTGGCAGATTTTCATGAAATGATAGCAGACCCTGAGGTTAAAGGGGTATTTTTTGCTCGGGGTGGATATGGCACAGGACGCCTTGCATCTGATATAGACTATGAGCTTATCCAAAGAAACCCTAAGATTATATTAGGATATAGTGATATTACATTTTTACATACAGCTATTCGTCAAAATAGCAGCTTAGTCACCTTTCATGGTCCCATGGTGGCTTCTGATTTAGCCAAACCAACATTTGATGCTTACTCGCTATATTTACTTTGGAGACTTCTATTTAAGCCCTCTGAAATGATTTACAAGGAAAGGATGTTCTCCAATATCCCACCATTAAACGTTATCGCAGTTGGGGAAGCGCAGGGGCAGCTTGTGGGTGGGAATCTCTCGTTATTAGCAAGCACACTCGGCACCCCCTTTGAACTGGATGCGAAAGGAAAAATTCTGTTGATAGAAGACATAGATGAAGTGCCTTACCGTGTAGATAGTATGTTAAATCAGTTAAAGCTATCTGGTAAGTTAACTGAAGCTGTGGGAATCGTTATTGGTGATTTTGCCAATGCTGAGCCAAAATCTTCCTCATCTTTCACGTTAGAAGAAGTTTTTCAGGATTATTTCTCTGATTTTCATGGTCCTGTCCTAAGCGGCTTTAAAATGGGACACTGTCACCCTCATTTTCCAGTTCCATTAGGAGTGTCCGCTAGTTTGAGCAGTAAATCGAAAACACTCGTGGTGGAGCCTGGAGTGAAATAAAGTAAGTTTGCTGCTGTTTTGGCGTGACTAAACGGTTTATGGAGCAACATCTAAGTGACTTAGAGTGACTTTTTACGCAATAAGGGCAACTTTTTAAAGTATTTGTTTAACTTCTAATAGAATTGGAGCACTTTTAAAGTGATTAAGAAAAGGGGAGCAAAACCAACCGAAGAGCAAAACTAAAAAGTTGCGCAAACTCTGCCAAAAGTCACTCAAAACTTTAGCAGGTTGCTCCAATCCGAATAAAGCAGTGCACTTTCTCAGAGAGATGCGCTCACTCACCTAATAAGCTAAAACAACCATCAAACACAACTTACTAAACCATTTGAACAAACGTTTGTTTTAAAACATGATATGGAACAACAAAGGGGGATGCTGAATGTTCAAACAAACATTTGATTTATTTACCGAAGAGGAGATTTGGATAACGGCTGTTCAGGTTGCTACAGTATGGACAGAACCGACATCACCTCGTACATCGAAGGATCTGAATGGAACGACAAACCCAACGGATATAGATACATGGATAAAGGAAATGAGTCAGGAAGACCAATTAGCGCTGTGCAATGAGAATCGGGTACAAACCCAAACCTTGTATGGAGAACCGGTTATCGTTGAAGAGAGAACAGAAGGATTTGCTAGAGTCATTGTACCCGCGCAGCCATCTAGTAAAAATAAGCAAGGATATCCAGGGTGGATCCCAGCACAGCAACTAAAAAAAGTAAAAAAGGAAAAATTAGTGAGGTCTAAAATGGCTATGATTCGTAAAAAACATGCCAGCCTTTTAACACAGGATAAACAACCGGTAATGAAGCTAAGCTACTTGACACTTCTTCCAGTAATAGAGACACATCTTGATGAGGTGGAAGTTTTCACACCACATGGCAATCGTTTTTTGAAAAAAGAGGATGTGAGACTTTTATCAGCAGATGCAGGGATCACAGAGCGGAGTGGCGAAGGAATTGTAGAAGTGGCGGCTTCCTTCAGAGGGCTTGCTTATTTTTGGGGAGGGATGAGCGCATTCGGTTATGATTGTTCAGGCTTAGCCTATGCGACCCATAAAGCGAATGGTTATCAAATTCCTCGCGACGCAAGTGACCAAGCTAGACAAGGGAAAGAAGTATCTTTTGAAGAGCTGAAAATAGGAGATTTACTGTTTTTCGCTGATGAAGAAGGAAAAGGCCGTATCCATCATGTTGGCATCTATAGTGGAAATGGAGAAATGATCCACGCGCCGCAGGTTGGAAATGGGGTAGAGAAGCGAAAGTTAGCCGGAACAAAATATGAAAAAGAATTATGTGCCGCACGCAGGTATTGGAATTAAAAAAGGGAATGAGGGGAAGCCAGAATGGGAGAGAAAATATTAGAAGTCAAAGAACTTACCAAGCATTTCGATATGGGTAAAGGAAAAATGCTTCAAGCAGTAAATGAAGTAAGCTTCTCTGTCCATAAAGGGGAAACGTTTGGATTAGTGGGCGAGTCTGGCTGCGGAAAGTCAACGATAGGGAGAACCATCATGGGGCTCTATCAAAAAACGAACGGAAATGTTCTCTTTGATGGAGTAGATGTTCATACGCTTACAGAAAAGGGTAAATTTTCATTTTACCGGAGAATGCAAATGATCTTTCAGGATCCGTATGCATCTCTTAATCCGCGTTCAACGGTAAAAGAGATCATTGCGGAACCGATGGAGATCCACAACGTTTATACAAATAAGCATGAGCAATTGGAACGAATTTATGAACTGCTGAAAGAGGTTGGATTAAGCAGAGACCATGTCAATCGCTATCCGCATGAATTCAGTGGTGGTCAGAGACAGCGTATTGGAATTGCAAGAGCACTGGCCCTTAACCCGGATTTCATTATTGCAGATGAGCCGATTTCGGCACTTGATGTATCTGTTCAAGCGCAGGTAGTTAATTTATTAAGAGAAATTCAAATGCAAAAAGACTTAACCTTTTTATTTATTGCCCATGACCTTGCGATGGTTCGGCAATTTTGTACGCGAATCGGAGTGATGTACTTAGGCCACATGGTTGAATTGACAGACAGTGACAAACTATATGACAACCCAATGCATCCCTACACGCAAGCATTGTTGTCAGCAATCCCAATCCCTGACCCGGATATAGAGGAAAAAAGAGAACGAATTATTCTGGAGGGAGAATTACCAAGTCCAATCAACCCACCGAGCGGCTGCGTCTTCCGAACGCGCTGTCCGATGGCAATGGACATATGCAGTGAGACAAAACCTGCCTGGCAAGAGGTAGAGCAACAACATTATGTTGCTTGTCACCTTTATACTGGGAAGCATCAATACGATGAGGGTAAAGCGAAAGTACGAATCACCTGAACCGCGGGGAGAGAAGCCCTGCGGATTTTTTTATTTGCAAAAATGACGAATCTCCCACAAATGTGAAATATCGCTATCTATTTGGAGACCCGCCTATAAATTGAAAAAATCGATCATAAATCGGGAATACGACTTATATTTATAAAAAACGCTTATTTCCTTCCTGCATAAAGACGGAATGGCTCACCGTTTAATGGATAATCCCCTTTCTTTTGGAAACAATGTGAAAATGTGTTATCCATATCTTTCTTTATTTTTATGTTCTATCGAAAGCTCTTTCTGTATAGATTTATAATAGGGAAGCTAGATTGCAGCATATATTGGCAAAGGAGGAGAGCCTTGAAAAAGTACTCAAACACATATAAACCGGTAAAAGGATGGAAAAAGAAAAATGCGACCTTAATCAAGCAAATGAAGAAGAAACAAGCCCAACACTTATACGCCAAAAATCAAAAACCACGGAATGTAAAAAAAGTTGTCCCATTTTCACAGAATAAAGGACCTTATATACGTCCCAATCGTTCCAGATGGAGCATTCCTACCGTCGTTTCCCTTTCGAGTTTGATAACCATTATTCTAGTAATTCCGACCCTGATTGTGTTTCCTTTTTATGAACAGGGCGAAGAAGTTGCATCTCATGCGAAGGAAGTGGCTGCTCCAGTGGAAACAGAAACAGCATCCTCATCATTTGCTGTTGAAGTAATGCGGCATGCGACGGAAACCGTAGAGAATATTCCATTAGAAGATTACGTTGCTGGAGTTGTGGCATCAGAAATGCCTGCAACATTTGAGCTGGAGGCACTGAAGGCACAGGCTCTTGCGGCAAGAACCTATACGGTCAATTATCTGCTCCATGGAGAATCAGCTGAAGGATATGATTTAACAGATACAGTCCAGCATCAAGTCTATAAGAGTGAAGAGGACTTAAGGCGTGAATGGGGCAGTGAGTTTTCAGAGAAAATGAGCAAGATTAAAGAAGCGGTGAATGCAACAACAGGTGAAATATTAACTTATAATGACGCACCGATTACGGCTTCTTATTTTTCCACAAGTAATGGATACACAGAGAATTCAGAGGATTATTGGGAAAGTGAGCTTCCATACCTTCGAAGTGTGGAAAGCCCATGGGATGTCAATTCGCCTAAATTTCTTCATCAAGAGACCTTTACTATCGATCAGATTGAAACTGCATTGGAAATTGACTTACCAAGTGAAACGCCGCTTTATATTGAGGAAGCTCGAACAGAAGGCGGCCGTATAAAAGAAATCGGAATCGAAGGTCATACATTTACAGGAAAGGATTTTCGCAATAAATTAAACCTGAAATCGAGTGATTTTACGATTACCCAAAACAATGGGCATTTTGTCGTAACAACAGAAGGCTTTGGTCACGGAGTCGGCATGAGTCAGTATGGTGCACACTATATGGCCGAAGAAGGAAAAACCTATAAAGATATTATCGCGCACTACTATCAAGGAGTTGATATTAGTACCGTAGATGATACAGCTCCAACCCTCGTTGCTAGATAACGGGGGTTTTTTATATTTAATTTAAAAAGTACTCCGCTCACAGCTGGGATTACTTCCCGCAGCACGGCGGTCTAATCCGTAGCAAAAGGCAAATACCTGTAGCACACGCGATTTACACTTAGGAAATAGGAGAATACCGGTAGCACGGCGAACTTATCGGCAGCAAAGGGCAAATACCTGCAGTAAACGTAATTTACCCGTAGTAAATAGAAGAATATCCTTAGCACGGCGGTCTAATCCTTAGCAAAGGGCAAATACCTGCAGCACGCTTGATTTACCAGTGATAAATAGTAGAATACCTATAGCACTTTGGTATAATTCGCATCAAATTTTAAATACACGGAGCAAGCGCGATTTATCCGTAGCGAACAGGAGAATACCCGCAGCACAGCGGACTTATCCGCAACAGACATAAAAACCCGTGCCAAACTACATATACCAACAACAAACCTCTTAACATCCCCTATTCATTTAAAAAAATGCATAATTGGAATAAATTTTTTTCGTACGATGTATATATTTTCTCTTTTCTGATAACAATGTTGCTGAGGTGATGTTCTAATGAATGAAAACAAAGGAACTCCAAAAAATAAATGGAGTCAAATTTTCCGAAAGAAATGGTTTTTCCCAGCATTGTATTTAACGATTGCAGCACTTCTGTTAGCAGGTGTAATTTGGTATCAAAACATAGATAACCAGATTCCGGAAGCTACAGATTCAGAGCAATCAGAGGATTACGCACCAACGCCAAATGAAGAAGCAGCAGAGCCAGTAATTGAGCAGCAAGAAGTAATTCAAATGCCACTTGAAGATTTAGAACAAGCAGAAATCGTAACTAAATTTTTCGATTATAACGCATCACAAGAAGAGCAAGAAGCAGCTTTAGTATTCTATAATAATCGATACTATCAAAGTACAGGAGTGGACATTGCTTCTATAGAAGGAGCAGCTTTTGATGTATTAGCATCACTTAGTGGTACTGTTTCTGAAGTGAAGGAAGATCCTTTACTAGGCAATGTTGTAGCACTGACACATGATGAAGGCGTCGTTACTTATTATGCAAGCTTAGACGAAGTAGCGGTAACAGCTGGCGACGAAGTGAAGCAAGGTGAAAAAGTTGGTACAGCTGGTAAGAATCTTTTCGGAAAAGACAATGGCACACACGTTCATTTTGAAATTAGAAAAGATGGACAAGAAGTGAACCCAGAAAGCTATTTTAATCAGCCGGTTGGCAGCTTAAATAGCGAAGAGGGTCAAGAAGTAAATGAAGAATCGGAAGCAACTGAAACGGAAGCAAAAGAGGGAACAGAAGAAAAGTCAACTGAAGCTGAAGAAACAGAAGCATCCGAAGAACAAACAAATGCTGAAGAGTCTACAGATAACGAAAAATCAGAAGCAGATGAATCTACAGAAACAGAAGCAACACCAGATGAATCAAGCGATGATGAAAATGCAGATGACTCTAAAGATGAAACAGACAACACAGATAATAACTAAATATAGTAGTTAATGATGGAAACCCTAGTAATTTTACTAGGGTTTTTCTTACTGTAAGAAAAATTTTCCTAACAATATTATTAATAGTATCAGGGTTTTGTCTCAGTTATTTCTATTAATCCCGCATATTGTCGAACGATTTTTCTATTATTTTTAGAAGATAGATGCTAATATAAAAATTGTTAATTAATTTGGGGAAATAGGGGAGAAACGTTGTGACTAAACACTACATTTACCCTTTCTTAACAATTAATTAAAATAGTTTTCTTATTATTGGAAAGGAGAATAAGATTCATGTTATCTTCTAGGGTTTCGGTTGCAGAAGATTTAACGTTGGAGCAAGCCCTTGGAGAGCTTAAAACCAAGTATCATCATGATAAAGCGATAAACATAATGAGAGAATTATGTTTGGAATCAAGGTCTGATGATTTTATAAAAAAGGGAATGGAATTTCTCTTTATGAATGGTTTTTATGAGGATCTACAAGCTCTCATCAAAAAAAATTTAAAGTCAAAAGATGTTTCAGTTATTAACTGGGCTAAAACATATCAAGCACAGTTGGAACTTCACCACAAAGATAAGCCATATCTAGCGCTTCTCGCAGATTTAAATGAAATAAAGACAGCGGAGCCAGAGCTTCTTTTTTTAATGGAATACACGAGAGCAAAAGCTCATTATATTGGGAGAGATTATAATGAGTTGGCAGAATTTGTAGAGAAATCAGATTCCATGCTGAACTTAATCGATGACTGTTTCTTACTGAAAAACTTTCGTATCAGGGCTAGCTGCATGGTCTTGCTTTATACGCTTACCAGGAATGAGTTAATTATAGCTCGAAAGCATGGATATAAAATACTTACCTTAACAAGAAACCCCTCCATACAAGTGAATGTTCACATCCATTTAGGTTTGTCCTACACGTTTGAATCACATTACAAAGGCATGTACCATCTTAAAGAAGCTTTAAGAATCGCTAAGGAACACCATTTATCAAAGGAAGCGTTCATCATCGAGCATCGTAGTATCCCATTTTTATCTGCGCATTTTGGAGTAGTGGATAACATTACTACAACAGATAAAAGTGAGCAAGCCCATATAGAGATTGCCAAGGGGAATAATGATAAAGCTATTGAGATCTTAAATGAAATTCCACTGGATTCTCCCTTTAAGACGTATTATTTAGGAAAAGCAAAGGAAGACAAATCTTTATTGCTAAAATCATATCGAGAATTTATTCACAAAAATAAGGATTTCTTCTTTAGTAGACTGCCGTTAACTGAATTAAAGAAAACGTTTGTGTAACCGTTTCAATTTGTTCTGTATTCAAACGTTTGCATAATAAAAAAGGATGCCATGGTACCGACCCCTGAAAGTTACAGTAGAAATTCTAACTTTTGGAGGAAGCCCCTTGCTGCATCCTTTTTTACTCTGCTGTGAAAAAATACTCTTTGTCCACCCGATGGAAACAAGTTTTTTAATCATAATCTAGAGTCTTTGTTAATAAAATGAATACAAATCAGTCAATTGCAACATCTGAGGTGAGAGCTTGTGTGGCTGTTCGTAAACATGGGGGACGGGGAATGACAGCAGTTTTTTTGTTAATATTTACAGAAAATTCATATAACTATCGTTGATTTTACTTAACAGTATTTTATTCATCATTACATAAGGATGCATATAGCTCCTGTAAAAGTTGCTCTTAGATGATCACGCCGCAACCACATAAACACCTTTAGTGACCAACATAGGGAGGCGAACGGTGTGCACGATTACATCAAAGAAAGAACAGTGAAGATAGGCAAGCATGTGGTGGAGACAAGAAAAACGGTACGAACCATTGCCAAGGAGTTTGGTGTCTCTAAAAGTACTGTGCACAAGGATTTGACAGAGAGATTGCCAGAGATTAATCCTGAGCTTGCAAATCAAGTAAAAGAGGTTTTAGAGTACCATAAGGCGATTCGTCATTTACGCGGAGGTGAAGCAACAAGGAAAAAATATAAAATTGAACCCAAACAGGAAGAACAGGAAGAGAGCACCGTGAAACCGGTTGGATAATTAGTGTGCTAAAAAGGAGAGTCAGCCATATATTTAGGGCTGACTTTTTAAACGTAGTGATTTCCATAAGGAAGGAAAGTTCTTACTCCTGATTCTAACCATCTTATCTTAAGAAGATATATCCTTCATTGCCAATCATATACAGGCTATAATCCCCATCTTTATACCACTCTATATTGCAATCCTCTATGTTGTTATTTCGACAAAAATCTTTATTAAAAATGCAGTTAATTGTAGACTTTTGTGGTAAAATATAATATTAGTAGCATTGTGTTTTCGGACAGATGCAAGATAGTTATTCATAGGAGGATCTCGATACATGTTTTCTAGGGATATTGGAATTGACCTTGGAACGGCAAATGTTCTAATTCATGTTAAAGGAAAAGGCATCGTATTGAACGAGCCATCGGTTGTTGCGATGGACCGAAATACTGGAAAAGTACTTGAGGTTGGAGAAGCGGCAAGAAGAATGGTCGGACGGACGCCAGGAAATATTGAAGCAATACGCCCACTTAAGGATGGCGTAATTGCAGATTTTGATGTAACGGAGGCAATGTTAAGACATTTCATAAATAAGATTGATGCAAAAGGTTTTCTTTCCAAGCCAAGAATGCTCATTTGTTGCCCAACGAATATTACAAAAGTAGAACAGAAGGCAATTAAAGAAGCGGCAGAGAAATCTGGCGGGAAAAAAGTATACTTAGAGGAGGAGCCAAAGGTAGCTGCTATTGGTGCAGGGATGGAAATATTTCAGCCTAGTGGAAATATGGTATTGGATATTGGTGGCGGGACGACCGATGTTGCCGTACTTTCCATGGGTGGAATTGTTACCTCTGAATCCATTAAAATGGCTGGCGATAAATTCGACCTTGAAATTCTTCATTTTATTAAGAAAAAGTACAAGCTTTTAATTGGAGAGCGTACAGCGGAAGACATTAAAATTAATGTTGCGACGGTATTTGAAGGTTCTCGTTCAGAAGAAATGGACATTCGAGGCCGTGATATGGTATCCGGACTTCCACGTACTATCACTGTGAAATCTGCCGAAATTGAACAAGCATTGCGTGAGTCGGTATATATGATTGTGCAAGCTGCGAAATTGGTGTTGGAGCGTACACCACCAGAATTATCAGCAGACATTATTGATCGAGGTATTATTTTAACAGGCGGCGGTGCCTTGATGCATGGTATTGATGAACTGCTTGCAGAGGAATTAAAAGTTCCTATTTTCATTGCAGAAGAGCCAATGAACTGTGTTGCAAAAGGAACAGGAATTATGCTTGAAAACATTGATAAAATTGAAAGAAAAGGTATTATTTAGGTCTCTGTTTTTTTAAGGTAACCATTCAGTGAAAAGACAGGATGGTTACCTGCTTACATATAAGATTTATGCTGGAATGGAGGAGTAGAGATGTTAAGAGGGTTTTATACTGCTGCTAGTGGAATGATGTCACAGCAACGTGTGCAAGAGGCGCTGGCGAATAACATTGCCAACATCAATACGATTGGCTATAAAGCAGACCAAACGACATTAAGGGCATTTCCTGAACTCCTGCTTCAACAAATGGGTTCTAAAGAAATCCCCACAAAGCACAGGCTTAATCTACCAAACTCTAACCCTATTGGAAGTATTAATACCGGAGTCTATGTTCAAGAAACGGTTCCTAACTTCTCCCAAGGTGATCTTAATGAAACTGGAAAAGTCGAAGATGTCGCACTTCTCCAAGGACAGCTTCCTGACGAAAATGGAGCATTATTTTTCACCGTACAGAACGAGGATGGAGAATTGCGTTATACAAGAAATGGGAATTTCAATGTGGACGGGAATGGATTTCTTGTAACCAATCAAGGTTATTATGTTTTGGATGATGCAGGGAACCCAATTCAAACGGATGGATTGGAATTTACGATAACGCCAGACGGGTTGATTCAAACAGCGAATGGAACGACACAAATGGGTATCTCTTATGTTCCAAATGCAGACGATCTCACTAAAGAAGGAAACGATCTGTTTAATGGAGAAGCAATGGCGGTCCCAGCAGGAGTTACTTATCGTGTGCAGCAAGGCTTCTTGGAAAAATCGAATGTCGATGCATTACAGACAATGACAGATATGATGAATGCATACCGTCTTTTCGAAACTAATCAGCGAGTTCTTCGTGCTTATGATGAGAGTATGGGAAAAGCAGTAAGTGAGATTGGCAGAATTGGGTAGGTTTTAGAATAATGGAGGGAAAGCCATGTCACGAATGACGATACAAGCAGCAGTGACGATGAATCAGCTGCAAAATAAACTCGATTTAATTGGGAATAATATGGCCAATAGCCAAACGACGGGTTATAAGTCTAAACAGGCTTCTTTCTCTTCATTGCTATTCCAACAAATCGATAACTTAAATGCTCCAGAAAATGCAGTTGGCCGACTAACTCCAGATGGTATCAGAATTGGCTCTGGAGCAAGGTTAGGAAATATAAATAGCGACATGTCTCAAGGTTCTATTGTCACAACGGGCCGTGTATTAGATACAGCATTATTAAACAAAAATTATTTATATCAAGTTCAAGTAACAGAAAATGGTGTGACAGAAACACGCTATACAAGAGACGGTGCTTTTTACCTTAACCCAGTTAATAACAATCAGGATCTCATGCTGACTACAAGTGATGGACATCCTGTTATTGGGGAGAACGGTCCTATTCTTATTGCGGAGGGCTTTGATTCGATTACCATTCGTCCAAATGGCGATATTCTCGTTGAAAGAGGGACTCAGGCGGTTGTTGAGGGTTCATTGGCTATTGCAGAAGCTGTGCGTCCCGGTATCCTTGAGGCAACCGGTAGTAATCAGTTCCGGTTACCGAACTTAGCAGAGCTAGGGTTTAATATGGCTGATATCATTCAGGCGGCACCAGCAAACCAGGACCTTCTGCAAAGTCAGTCCCTAGAGCAATCGAATGTGGATATGGCCAATGAAATGGCAGAACTGATTATGACACAACGGGCATATCAATTTAATGCTCGAACGATTTCGATGGGAGATCAGATGATGGGTCTGGTCAATCAAATGCGATCTTAAGTAGAGATTCCTGATTGAAATTTTATAAAATTCTAGATAGAATGTACTATTCTATGATAAACTTATAGTAACAATTCTGGAAATTTTCCAGTAAATGTTGGTATGGTGAGGAGTTACGATTATGTCTACAAACCAATCGGAACAAGCTGTTGCCGAGAAACCATCAAAAAAAGCAAAGCAACCAGATAAAAAATCGGTGCAGAAAAAAGAAACTTCTACAAGGAAGCAGCAAAAACAGCAGCAAAAGAAGGAAAAAGGACAAAACAAAAAGCCGAGAAGGCGTATTTTTCCTATATGGCTTCGAATTGTTGTTGTAGTCATTCTAAGTGCAGCCGCATTAGCATCAGGTTTAATGATTGGATATGGTGTAATTGGTGATGGAGTACCAACCGACGCCTTGAAAGTAGAAACTTGGCAACATCTAATAGATATTGTAACGAAAGTGGAATAAAGCACCTCTTTGTGGGGTGCTTTATTTTATGTTTGGTGGTAAAAAGTCATTATGAAAACTAGGTGCAGAATTTATGAACCATCGATACAGACGCCAAATTTTCTATATATAATTTTTTACTGCGTATTGCTAAAAGAAATATCAATTTCCTTTTCCTAAATCAGAAAACGTAAAACCTCAAAAATCAGACCTCAAAAGTTTTTTTATTTATAATTTAAATACTAGACGTTTTATATTGAATGAGCCTGAGACAAAAATCTCTTATCAAAAGAAAAATCCGAACGATGCCTAGTGGAGAAATACCGTTCCGGAAATATACTTCGCTTTCCGCGGGCAACGTCTCAGCCTCGGCCAACAGGACGTTGGTCACAAAGGTGTTGCACCAGGATGGGGCGATCCTAGCCTTTGAACCTCCTGCACTTCCTGCGGGGTCTTCGCTTGTTGCTATTCCCGCAGGAGTCTCCGTGTATTTCCTCCGCTAATTTAGTTCATTATTCGTCTTTTGATTCAAATAATTTAGTTATGTCCCAGCCTCTTGTTAAATGGATTTTCCTCTTTAACATTTCTTAATTTACTCCCTTACTTACCGATTATCCTTAAAATACACTTATACCCTAGGACAAATATCGTTTCCGTACAGATAAATTAGAATACATTAATTGTGAAGAGAAAAGGAGGGAAAAATAATGGCATGGAGAAGAGTTAACAGAAGATCCTTTGACGATAATGGAAATCAGGAAGTCGAAGTTAGATCCGATGTAGATTTTGAAACAGATATTGATTTTGAAAGTGACAACAGATTAGACAACGATAACGATATCAGATTAGACAACGATAATGATAATGATAATGACTTGAAAAACAGAAACCGTAATGTCAACGTTGCTAGAGTTACAAACAGTGGGAATTCTAGAGTGGACATTGATGTGGACTCGGATTCTAATTCAAGATCGAGAGTCAGAGCAGAAGCAGATTCAGACCAAGAACAGGAGCAAGAACAAAGGAGATAAATGCTTTCAATGTCCTATTATGAAGTGGGATATTAATCCCGCTTCATAATACATTTTTAATTAGAGGGGTAATTTATATGGATCGTTCAAATAATGACCTTTCATTAGATAAAGTAAATAGCGTAGAACTCTTTGAGAAAGCTTCAAACCAATCCTTTATTCGTGAAAGCGGAAATTCTGATGTGGATATACGTATTGAACTTGATACAACCCCCATTGCATATGCTATGCTATGTTCCATGCTGGCGACTAATCAAATGTCTCATCGGGAATTCCAGTTTGCTGTTAGAAAATTAGAGGACCTTATAAATAAAAAGAATCAGATAAAAGATGGCAATGATATGCCTAAGCCAGTATTATTTAATGATAATAAACCAAGGAGAAGGTTTTGATTTTTAAAGACCTTCTTCTATTTTTTTGGAAAATTTTTTTATAGTATGTATTTATGCATTTCATAAGGAACTCCTTCGTTTATCCAAATAGTTACCATTACATCCCTTGGTTTCTTCGATACTAGGTAGCTTCTAGACAGAAAGATCAACTCCAGGAAGTATTTACCCAGTTTCATTAAAAATTTCGCTCAAACTGCTACTTCTGCTATAATAGGAGCTAGTCCTAACACTTACTCAGGAGGAGTCGAATCAAATGCTTGATATAGAACAAATTAAAGAAATTATCCCACATCGTTATCCGTTTTTGTTAGTTGATAAGGTAACGGAAATAGAGGAAGGAAAGCGTGTTGTTGGGTTGAAAAATGTAACCATCAATGAACCGTTTTTCCAGGGGCATTTTCCACAATACGCTGTAATGCCTGGGGTGCTTATAGTTGAAGCTTTGGCACAGGTTGGGGCAATTGCAGTGCTTAACATAGAAGCCAATAAAGGGAAGCTTGGCTTTTTAGCAGGAGTAGATAAATGCCGATTTAAACGCCAGGTTAGACCTGGAGACCAATTAAAACTGGAAGTAGAAATCACGAGAATGAAGGGCCCTATCGGTAAAGGGAAAGGAATTGCAACTGTAGATGGAGAGCTGGCTTGTGAAGCAGAGATTACGTTTGCGATAAAGTGAAACAAGACTCAGGTGGAATTCATTTATTTTTCCGCTGAGTCTTGTAAAACCAATCGGGGGATTTGAATTTTTAGTGCCCCTATCGTGTCTCGATTTCTTGCTTGTGGGGATCTTGCAGCCGGTTAACCTGCGACAGAATAACAGGTACATCGATCACAAAAACAATACTCTAAAAAAATGGTATTACTTTCTAAAAAGTGGTTAAGCTAATCTAGAAATCACTTTAAAGGAGGATTGTTTATGAATAAGCAATTTTTAATTAAGCTAGGTGTACCAATTATAGCGTTATCTCTCGTTGCAGCCTGTGGTACTGGTACAAATGATAATCAGGATGATAACGGAGTGCCATCAAATGAGGCGCCATTAAATCAAGAGGATGACAATAATAATGAAAATCCTGCAGAAGAAAATGGCATGGATAATGATGGTGTAGACAATGATGGAAATGACGATGGAATGATTGATGACGATGGTATCATGAACGACGATAATGATAACAATGTCGGCGATAATAACAATGGTAACAACAATGATAATAATAACGGCGACAACAGATAATAATAATTTCATGGAAAAGCAGAACCTCCGCTAGGAAGTTCTGCTTATGCCTTTATGTCAACTTTATTTCCCAAACTAGGATGAGCTGGCATCCGCGAAGTTTCCCCTAACATTTCTGTTAATCGAAGACTTTGGTTTTCAGAAACATTCATGATTTTATTCATTAAAGCAAGTCCAACGTCTGACTTAACTTGACTTTGAGACATTCCAATAGACAATGCTGCAATATCCATGTTAATTCTCCCTTCTTTAAATTTACTATAGCATAATTATAATGTCGCTTTCTGTAAACTTACTATTAATTAAAGGTTAATATTCACTTAAATTGTAGAAATAGTTCGAAATGAGTAGTAAAATAGTATTAGAACTTACATAAACCTCCAACTTCATTACTTGTTTCAAATGAAACTGATAAAGGGGATAAAGATGAAAAGGTTATATACTATTACGGAGGAGACGAAAATAATCAGAAAAAATGATTCAGCCTACTATAGATCACACATCATCGAAACAACGAAAGAAGAACCCTCACCATACAGTCCAACCCAGATTATCAACTTAAACTGCAAAAAATATGGCTCAACGCTTGATGGCAGAAAAGAAGTAGTTAGTGACATTCTTAAATCTTCTAGCAAATTACCCATTCCTGTTGTTCCTCAAAGAGGAATTTTCATGATTCCCACAGCATCCGTTACGAGTGAAAAGTGTATATGGGTCTCCTATCATCAAATAAAAGACTATGATGAAAGCGATGATAAGACTATTATTTTCTTTCAGGACGGAACAAGTACTTTTCTGAATGTAACACCTAATATTTTTGACAATCAATTTAAAAGGTCAAGTCAAGTCGTTGTACATTTTTTTCGACATACAATATTTGGCGAAGGGCCGACGCGATGGTAAGAAACGAAGCAAACAAAAATAGCAGGAGCCAATTCATTCGTGGATTGGTTCCTGCTATCTTTAGCTGCAACGGGAAAGGCAATAAGGAAAGGGGTAAAGATGAACAGAAAACCTTCTATGAAAGTGGTAAAAAGGTTTTCTGCGTGAGATAATATGGAATGTATTCCATTATATAAGAATCTTTTAAATTTTTACATAGATAGACAAATTTAGGAGGAGTGATGTGATGAAAAATAGGCTTATTATTTTGATAGTGATCATGCTTCTAATTATACTGGCTGCTTGTAACCGGGAAGAAGCAAATGAAACAGAGGAAGAAGAAAGAATTACCGCTGTAGAAGTGGCTGAGGTCACAGAAGGCGACTTTACATTGGAAAGGGAAGTATATGGGCGGACTTCACCGAACCGGACAACACCTGTAATGGTACAAGCGCCTGGTGAGGTGAAATCACTAGGAGTTAGCAATGGGGAAATAGTGGAGGAAGGCGAATTAGTCGCAACGATTTTAACAGCAGCTGGAAACCAGTCTATCACTGCAAATAGTGATGGGGAAATTACCAGTTTAGCAGTTGAAGAAGGCGACCTGGCTTCAGCTGAAGAGCCATTAGCTATCTTAGCTGAGATGAATCCTATGAAATTGGATATTACTGCAACAGCTAAAGTAAGAGAATTATTTACTGTAAAAGAAATGGTAAAGGTTTTATTAGAAGGTGAGGAATTTGAAGGAACAGTAACAAAGGTGGATTCCATGCCAGATGATACTGGTTTATATCCTATTACAGTAACGGTGAATAATGAAGAAGGAGGCATCCTACCAGGAATAATTGGAACAATTATTATTCCGGATGAAAGAATCGAATCTGCAATCCTTGTTCCTACTGAGGCGATTGTAGAGGAGAATGAAGAAGCATACGTCTATGTTGTCAAAGATGATATTGCTGAAAAACGTGCGGTTACGATATTGGCGGCTGGGTCCGACGTTACGGCGATTGAAGGAGACGTGAAACCTAAGGATTCGGTCATTACAACTGGGCAGCTGACACTCTCTGATGGCAAACAGGTTAAGGTAACGGGAGGGGAATAAACAGTGAAGCTTGTATCTGCATCCGTTAAACGTCCTGTTGGCGTTATTATGATTGTACTTGCAATTGTTGCTTTGGGGGTTGTCTCTGTTCGTAATTTGGCTGTTGATTTATTTCCAGAAATTGAGCTGCCTGTTGCAGTAATTGCCACAAGTTATACAGACGCTGCTCCAGAAGATGTTGAAAATTTAATATCAAGACCGATCGAGTCTGCTGTTAGTACGGTTGAAGGGATGGATACGATTCAGTCCCAATCCCAGCCGGGCTCCTCTTTAGTGGTTATGATGTTTAAGAATGGAACTGATTTGGACCAGGCTATGCTTGATGTCCGAGAAAAAATAGATCAGGTAAAAGATTTTCTCCCTGATCAAGCTGGAGATCCAAATATCCTTCGCTTTAGTCCTGATTCATTGCCTGTCATGTATGTAGGGGTAACTGGAAAAGATGCAGAAGCACTAACTGAAATTGCGAATGACCAAATTGTTCCTTTCTTTGAACGTCAAGGTGGCGTGGCTTCTGTAACGGTAGAGGGTGCAGTACAACGAGAAATTCAGCTTGAACTAGACCCCGGGAAGATAAAGCAATATGGTGTAACAAGTCAGGAGATTCTTCAAGCTTTAAACAGCACAAACAGTTCAACTTCTGTGGGAACCGTGGATAAGGGGAATCAAGACCTGCAGCTTCGTGTGACCGGTGAATTTAACTCATTAGATGAAATCAATGATACGATTATCACGACACAAGCAGGTGCCACTATCCACGTAGAAGATATAGCGGAAGTCAAAGATACCTTCAAGGATCAGACGTCTAAAGCGTTTGTAAATGGTGAGAATTCCATTGTTTTATCGATGATGAAGCAAACGGATGCCAACACAGTAGAAGTGGCAAACAATATTAGAGCTAGCTTTGAAGAGTTACAAGGTGAACTTGGTGAAGAGGTTCAGTTGGATATTTTAATTGATACGTCAGAGTTTATTGAGCTGTCGGTTGATTCAGTCGTACAGAATATTATGATTGGTGGAGCCATCGCTATCTTTATTCTACTTTTATTCTTAAAGAGTATTCGAGCGACATTGGTAATCGGTCTTTCTATTCCGATAGCCTTAATAGCTACGTTTGCCATGATGTATTTTTCTGGTCAAACCTTAAACGTGCTAACGCTTGGCGGATTGGCCCTTGGTGTTGGGATGATGGTAGATAGCTCCATCGTTATTTTGGAACATATCTATTCATATAGAAAGAACGGGCATTCATTGAAGGGCTCTGCGATTAAAGGTGCAACAGAATTGGCTCCAGCTGTTATTGCATCTACAACGACAACACTTGTTGTTTTTCTGCCAATGGTTTTTGTAGATGGTATCGCATCTGATTTATTTACGCCCCTTGGCTTAGCGGTTTCGTTCTCGCTAATTGCATCATTGATTGTCGCAATTACGCTAGTCCCAATGCTTTCATCCAAGCTTCTATCAAAAGCGATGGAAGAGCAAGGAGGTCGTTATTGGTTTGATCGATTCCTGAACTGGCTGCAGGATGTTTACAGTAAAGGATTAAAAAAGGTACTGAAATGGCGTAAAACGACGGTTGCCATTGTTATTCTAGCGATTATCGGAAGTCTGGCGTTAGTACCTCTGATCGGTGCAGAATTTATTCCAGCGTCAGACCAAGGACAGGCACAGATTACAGTGGAAACGGAACCTGGTACTGCAATAACCTACACAGAAAGCATTGTGCAAGAAGTAAATAAGGTGTTGGGAGACTACGGCGAGGTAATTGAAACAAGCTATGTTACGATCGGCGAAACAGCAAAAAATGAAGCAACCTATACACTGCAGATGGTTTCTGCTAATGAACGTGAAAAGTCTACAACAGAGATCATCCAAGAAATGGATAATGTGCTACAGGATATTGCTGGTGCCGAAATAGCTGCAATTGCATTAGACGGCGGCTTCAGTATGGGTGACCCCATTCAAATCGTGCTTAATGGTCCAGAGCATGAAGTACTTCGTGAACTTGCTGAAGAGGTTGTTGCAGAGATTTCTGCTGTTGATGGTGTATTTAACCCATCATCTACTGCTTCTGGTGGTATTCCTCAGATGGCGATTAGTGTAGATGAGGAGAAAGCTGCACTATATGGTTTGTCGGAGCAGCAAATTACAAGTCAAATTCAAGTTCAATTTACTGGACAAACAGCAACAAGGTATCGGGAAAATGGCCAAGAGCTGGAAGTAAGACTTGTATATCCTGAAGACAAGCGATCTTCCATTAGTGATTTGGAAAGTATGCAAGTTCACACCATGACTGGTGCTACGATTCCCTTAGAAGAAGTGGCAACCTTTGAAGAGGTTCAAGGTCCAGCATCTTTGCTCCGTGAGAATCAGCAGCCACAAATGAACGTCACAAGTGCGATTGTGGACCGAGACTTAGCAGGAATTGTTACAGATATTGAAACGAAACTGGATTCAATGAGTTTCCCGGAAGGCTATTCCTATGCGGTGGGAGGGCAAGCGGAGGATATGAGGGAATCATTCGGACAGCTGGCCCTTGCCTTAATATTCTCGATATTCCTCGTTTATGCCGTGATGGCGGTACAATTTGAGAACTTCCTGTACCCATTCATTATCATGTTTGCCATGCCGACAGCAGTAATTGGCGTCATTATTGGATTGTTTGTGATGGATATTTCACTGAATATCCCTGGATTTATCGGAATCATTATGCTTGCCGGTATCGTAGTGAATAATTCCATCATACTTGTAGATTACATTAATATACTGCGGCGACGTGGGATGGAAAGAAAGCAGGCCCTTATGGAAGCGGGGCGAAGCAGGTTAAGGCCAATCCTCATGACCACTCTGACTACCGTCCTAGCCATGATCCCACTTGGTCTGGCAATAGGAGAAGGAGCAGAGATACAGCAGCCACTTGCAGTAACTATCATATTTGGTTTGAGTTTTTCCACCTTGTTCACCCTGTTTTTCGTACCGGTTGTCTATACTTTACTTGATGATTTATCAGCAAAAATGACAGGGAGAAATAAAAAGAAGAGAGCATAGCAGAGAACCAGCACAGGTATTAGCTTGTGCTGGTTTTTAATGAGAAGGGTAGAAAACGGGAAACCTGAAAAAATTTAAACACCTCCAATACACTCTTCTTGCTAAAAAGAAAATCAATGATATTTAACCCAAAAGTTCACAGTCAGGGTATATTTTAAACTAAGACAGGGACACGAACGAGTTAAAGGTGTAAATTCAAACGTAAATTTAGCGTTTAATGGGAAGTGTTTAAATATTTATATTATTTATAGAAAATAGAATAGTAATCATTTATAATAGATTAAATTAAGTTAATGACATTTGCTTTCTCTAATACAGCCAGTATAGTAAGCAGTCAAAAGCAGTTACTTGAAAGCTGCGATATCCTCTTAATCAAGCATTTGTTTATAGTAAGCAGGATATAATTAATTTAAAGGGGTTGAAAAGATGGCAACACGCGACGAGTTTAGTAAGGAAATGATTGAGTTAGATGAGAAGATTGTTACCCTAATGAAGTTGTCTGGCGAGGCACTAATTGAGGCAATCGATGCTTTTTACAAACGGGATCTCGATAAGGCAAGACGGATCATTGAAAATGATAAAAACATAGACAGGTTGGAAATGGAGATTAATGACCAGACAATACTAATGATTGCAAAACAGCATCCTGTTGCAAAGGATCTTCGCAGAATTATCGTTGTGCTTCGAATTGTAACAGATATTGAACGAATGGCAGACAACGCGAAAAATATTGCTACTTCTACCATTCACTTAGGAAATAATTATACCGCTACAGCTATTCATGACGAACTTAAAAAAATGCAGAAACTGACTTTGGAAATGTTGGACCAGTCCATACTAGCATTTGAAAATGATGATATTGTGATCGCAGGGCAACTAGGAATCATGGATGACCAGGTCGATAAATTATACAAAGATATTGTCAGTGAGCTACTAGGAGAGAAAGCGACAGATCCAGTTCAAATTCAATATGTTATGCAAGTAGCTTTTATTGCTCGGTACCTCGAAAGGTTTGCAGATCACATTACCAACATAGGAGAAAGCATTATTTATCTCGTTAAAGGCGTAAACTTCAGTTTAAACTAAATGACTGTAACCCAAATAGCCCTTCGTTCATGTTTAATATTAAAACTAATATAATCCTAACTAATTCGAATTTTAATTTTGATTCATAGTTGGGTTTTTCTTTATCTATTGTATTTTTATCCCTTTAGATTTATCTTCTAAAGGGATTTTTTATTTCCAATAAGAGAAGAAACGGGGCTTTTACTGTTACACCTTCTTTGAGTTTATATCGAAGTGAACGTCTTAGAAAAGATTGCTAAGCAAGGACTATTGTAAATGGATGGAAGTTTATTTTACTTAAATAAAAGGAATGTTATAGAAAACAAACGATTTTTAATTATAGGAGGTTTTGAAATGGGACGGTTGGTGAAAAAATTAATTCGGTATGGTCCAGTAATTTATCCAATTGTGAAGAAGTTTTTAGATAAGCGTAAGCAGAAAAAGAATTATTATTAAATTAAACTGTTTAACAGTTATAAACACGACGGTAACGCTTAATTAACTAATTATGAGTTATAGAACCTGTAATATGTGATTTTCAGATGAAATGTCCCCTAGAAAATGACTATATCATTAAATAATTTAGTCCCAAGGGATATTGTTTCTTCTATTATTAACGAGGATGAATATTTTCGTCGCGTGAACTGAATTAGTGATTCTATTATTAAACATATGGATAGATGTTTGGACTGTTTACATTATAAGAATGAAAGAACACTGTTTTAAATAATGTTCAAGCACACGTTTTTCGCAATAAATTTTATTACTTTACTATCAGCACTAATCTATAGAAACTGTAGTGTGGTCTCTGTAGCAGTGATAAACAAAGAATTAAACTGAAATAATAATAATAAAGTTTAGCTGCATTTAATAGATAAAATCTACTTTCATAATAGAAATAAAAAACTTGTTGACTTTTCTTCTTGAAAGTTATATGATGTAATTCCATCGCGGAAATACCTCTTCAAACATTTAAAAATAAATGTTGACAAAGAATATCGCGATATGATATATTAATAGAGTTGCTGTTGCGAAACAGCCCGAACAAAATTTGCTCTTTGAAAACTGAACAAAACAACCAGTATGTTAGGACATGAAGAAAAACTCGTTTTTTCTTTCAAATAGAAGGTAACACTTCTAAAAGCTAAGACGTAGAATTGATTGGTGTCAATTCTAACAAACTTTTTTGGAGAGTTTGATCTTGGCTCAGGACGAACGCTGGCGGCGTGCCTAATACATGCAAGTCGAGCGCAGGAAACTTTTCTGACCCCTC
>NZ_RCHR01000006.1 GCF_003665065.1 Oceanobacillus piezotolerans
TCAGAGACGATGAGGTTGATAGGTTCGAGATGGAAGCGTGGTGACACGTGGAGTTGACGGATACTAATCGATCGAGGACTTAACTAACTTCTTTAATCGTTGTTTACTCTTATTTAGTTTTGAAGGCGCAAGCCTTGAATTTCATATTTGTCTGGTAGTGATGGCGGAGAGGCCACACCTGTTCCCATACCGAACACAGAAGTTAAGCTCTCCAGCGCCGATGGTAGTTGGGTTTCCCCTGCGAGAGTAGGACACCGCCAGGCAACGAAAAGTCAGGATACAATTTTTTGTATCCTGACTTTTTTTATTGGAAATACAATGCTACGGACATTATCGATCTATATTGACAGTATTTATTAAATTAGGACAGTAAATAAATCTTCTAGACATAATTTACTATCTGGGATCTTCTAAACAGGCAACTAAAGGACTGGCAAAACCCAAGTTTTTTTTCTTACAAAGTGTACTAACAGTTAAAAAAGGGTATACATATCTAAATCGAAGTTAAAGTCATGATCTAACATATTCCTCTATTAAGCAAGTATACTCCTGAGTCATTTGCTCCCCTTTTTTTGAGCAAAATGTATAAAGGAGCGAGAATTACCCAAGCATATCAATATACAAATAGTTAAAGGAGCAAAGACATATGCCATATCGTGAACAAATACCGATTGATCGAGGATTAGATAATAGTTTAGCTCTATTGCTTGAGGGATACCAATATATAACAAATCGGCGTAACCAATATAATCGAGATATTTTCGAGACACGTTTATTAGGTGGCCAAAAAACCATATGTATTGCTGGTAAAGAAGCAGCCGAGGTTTTTTATGATGAAAATAAATTTATAAGAAAAGGCGCTGCTCCAAAACGCGTACGTCAAACATTATTTGGGGAAAACGTTGTACAGACTCTAGATAATAAAAGACATAAACAAAGGAAGGCACTATTTATGTCTTTAATGACTGACGAGGGACTTCAGGAAATTGAAAATATTACATACGCACTGTGGCAAGATACTATTAACTCTTGGGAAAGGAAGGATAAAGTTATCCTCTTTGAAGAAGCAAAGTTATTATTAACGAAAGTTGCATGTAAATGGGCAGGTGTTCCCTTAAAAGAGCAAGAAGCCAAGCTCCGGGCGGATCAGCTTTCTGCATTATTCGATTCGGCTGCAGCAATCGGTCTGAGACACTGGAGGGGACGGCATGCAAGGAATCAAGCTGAGAAATGGATAGCTAATCTAGTGGAAGAAATTCGCAATGATGAAAAGGATACCTCAAAGCAAACAGCATTATATAAGATGGCGATGTATCGTGATGAAGATGGGGAATTATTAGATTCTAATATAATAGCTGCTGAAGTATTAAATATACTAAGGCCTATCGTGGCAATCGCAGTTTATATTGTATTTAGTGCTTTAGCTATTCACCAATATCCGGAGGAACGTGAAAAGCTAAAAAGCAATGACGAATCCTACTTAGAGATGTTTGTCCAAGAAATCCGCCGTTACTATCCGTTTTTTCCGTTTGCAGCGGCGCGTGTTCGGGATGACTTTCTCTGGAAAGGGCATGATTTTAAGAAAGGGAATCTGGTCTTATTAGATATATATGGAACCAACCATCATTCTGATTTATGGAATGAGCCATTTGTATTTAATCCAGAAAGGTTTAAAGAGAGACCAGAAAATGCCTTTGACCTGATACCACAAGGTGGGGGCAGCCATCATATGGGGCATCGATGTCCAGGTGAATGGATAACACTGAGGGTGATGAAGGTAAGTATAAATGTAATAATTAATCAAATACAGTATGATGTACCAAATCAGAATTTAAATTATAGTATGAGAAGAGTTCCAAGTATACCTAATAGCAGGTTTATTATATCTCATGTTAAAAAGTGCTGAAGTGACTATCCTTCAGCACTTTTTTAATTCTAGGACAAACGTTTGTTTGAATATATTGGATTAGATTTTAATCTATTAGGAGGATAATATGCGAATTCATGTTGTGCAGAGAGGTGAGTCATTATGGGGGATTTCACAGCAATATAACATACCAATTAACCAAATCATTCTAATTAACGAGATAGATAACCCAGATATTTTAGTCATTGGCCAAGCACTTGTAATACCGGATTTAATGAGAGAATATGTTATACAACCTGGGGATAAGTTAGAATCTATTGCATCACGATATGGGGTAACAGTCCGAGAGCTTGCTGCTGCTAACCAAATCATGAATCCTTCTCTAATCTATGCTGGGCAAATGCTTGTGTTGCCGTATTTCCCGCATGTTGTAAGACAAGGGGAATCACTCTGGTCTATTGCTTCAAGTTATGGAATTCCATTGACTCAGCTCTTACAGGCGACATCCATTCTGAATCCGTCGCTCATTTACGCTGGTCAAACGATTCGTATTCCTAATATTAGACCTTCAATAGAGGTAAATGCGTATGCTACTGAATTTGATGAAGCAGGCAGACAAGAAGTTCTTCGGTTAGGGAGAAATTTTACGTATTTGTCATCTTTTATGTATAGCATTAGAGAAGATGGTTCACTAACGGAGCTGCAAGATAAACCGGTACTTGATGCAGCGAGACTCAATGGGGTTGCCCCATTACTTACTTTAACGAATTTCAGAAATTCCGAATTTAATTCGGATCTAGCAGCAACGATTTTGAGAAGTGCTAGTATACAAGAAACTCTGATCGCAAATGTCATTCAAGAGATACGGGATAAGAAAGCCGGAGGAATTAATATCGATTTTGAATATGTTTACCCTGAAGACAGGGAGAACTACAATGCTTTTTTACGTCGAATGGTTGAAAGTTTACATCCACTAGGCTATCTTGTCTCAACAGCAGTAGCTCCAAAAACTAGTGCAGACCAAAAGGGAATACTTTATGAAGCACATGATTATAAAGCCCATGGGGAAATAGTGGATTTTGTTGTAGTTATGACATATGAGTGGGGCTGGGCTGGGGGTAGACCATGGGCAATTGCACCGATTAATGAAGTTCGCAAGGTACTGGATTATGCGGTGACAGAGATTCACAGGGATAAGATCATGATGGGAATCCCTCTCTATGGGCGTGATTGGAAGATACCTTGGCAGCAGGGTACATTTGCTAGAACGGTAAGTCCAAAGGAAGCAGTTCAACTTGCGGCAAGATACGGGGCCAGCATACAGTATAACCAAACATATCAATCTCCTTTTTTCCGTTATGTTGATGAAAGCGATCAGGAACATGAAGTTTGGTTTGAGGACGCACGAAGTATACAAGCCAAGTATGAAACAGTGAAAGAGTATGGTCTAAGAGGAGTAGGATATTGGGTATTAGGCAGCCCCTTTCCACAGAATTGGCCAGTACTTCAAAGTAATTTTATAATCCAGAAATAAGAAAGCCAATGGCTACCTTTAAGTTATTAATGAACTTAAGAGGTAGCTTCTTTAAGCGTTTGGATAAAAAGCTTTTTAAACTTTCCCCGGTCTTCTTCTGTAAAAGGTTTTGGCCCTTTTGTCCGTTTCCCGCTTTTTCTAGCCTTTGCGCTTAAATAGCGGGTTTGCAATAGTTGATCTATATTTTCATTGGTATAGGCGAAACCTTTATGGTGGAGAACGATACACCCCTTTGGTAAGCCAAGCGAGGCTAAACCGTAATCTTGTGTAACAATGATATCCCCCTTTTTCGCTAGTTTCATAATACGATAATCGGCTGCGTCCGTACCAGTATCTACATAGATTATTTCCACCCCTGAGGGTTGTATCTCCGTTGAGAAATGGGAAAAGCTTGTTACAAGGACCACTGGTATTCCCAAATTTGTACCTTCTTTAATAATGATGTCTTTAACAGGACAAGCATCTGCATCTACGTATATTTTCATACTTCTTTACTCCCTAATTGTTGTCATTCTATTACATATGGTTTCCTATTTCCTATCGTATTATATCCTCATCAACATAACAATATATATAGTTAAATAATATGAACTTTACAATAGTGTGCGACATACACTATAATGAGTTTAGGAGTTGATAACGTGAGTAATGTAAATGACCATTTAGATAAACTGATGCAAGAATTAAGACGCGGAACTCTAACAATTGGAGTTCTTAGCCAGCTCTCTGAACCTCAATATGGATATTCGCTTGTTACTATGTTAGGGGATAAAGGCATTCATGTAGAGCCGGGAACACTTTATCCATTGCTAAGGAGGCTGGAGAAGCAGGGGTTACTGGATAGTAAGTGGGATACAAATGAGTCCAGACCTCGGAAGTATTATTTATTAAGTAAGACTGGGAAAGAAGTATATTGTTTACTGGTTGGTGAATGGATGGGCATTGTAGATAGTTTGAATCATGTCATTCAACAAAAAGGAGAAGAAGAAAATGGAGCTGATTGAAAGGTATATTTATGCAGTTATACAAAAGTTACCACAATCCCAAAGAGAGGAAATTTCAATAGAATTACGTGGCCTCATACAGGATATGTTAGAGGAACGGGTAGAGGGGAGGAAACCTACAGATCGTGATGTAGAAGAAGTATTGCAAGAGTTAGGAAACCCAAAGAATTTAGCTGGGCAATACCGTGAGTCAAAGAATTATCTTATTGGGCCAGAATTATACGATTCTTTTATATTAGTATTAAAAGTTGTCATGATAACCTTGTCTATTGTATTGGCAATAGAATTTGTCGTACAAATTATTATAGAGCCGATGTCTATTCTTGAACATTTTATTGACCTTATTGTTACGGTTGTTACAGTAATTCCTACAGCATTTGGCTGGACTGCAATTTGGTTTGCACTTGCCGAGCACTTTAGTGAGATTAATCCAAAAGATTTAAAAATGGAAAAGGAATGGAAACCATCAGACTTACCTCCTATTCCAGATACGAAGGGACAAATAAAGCGCACGGACCCAATCGCGGGAATTATATTTTATGTCTTCCTCATTGCATTATTTTCGTTTTCGACGAATTACTTTGGCGTATGGATTTTTCGAGATGGATATAGAGGAGCCATTCCATTTTTAAATCCAGAAGCCAATAATATATTTCTACTATTCATCATTCTTATTTTAGGATTTGGTATTATAAAAGAAAGCCTTAAACTCGTATATAGAAAATGGAATGTTCAACTGGTTGTATTTACGGCGATTCTAAACGTAGTTTCGTTCTTAGTGGTCATGCTTATGATTTCTGAACCAGAATTTTGGAATCCAACTTTTATGAATGAATTGGTTCAATATGGTGTTCTATCAGAAGGTACTGAGGCATATCAGACCGTTCATACAATATGGAACCAATCTACAAGATGGATACTGGTATTTATGGCAATAGGGTTAATCTGGGAGATAGTCGATGGACTTGTAAAAGTATTTAGACAGAAAAAATAATATCTGAGTAAGGTGTTCTAAGAATGGGGGATGGACGATATGAGATTAGTAGAACCATCTATGGAATGGCAGAATGAACATAAAAGCTATGTGGAAGAATGGGGGCCATCAAGGCTTGTACCGAGCAGCTTTAATATAAGCAAGTTTGAAACGTATGCAGATTTCCTGGATAACTTTTTTGCTCGACAAAAGGGGGACGGGAATTGGGTTCCAAGCTCAGGATACATGTTAATCGATGATAACAAAGCATTGGTCGGAATGGTAGACATTCGCCACGAGTTAAATGAGGATTTACTTCAGATTGGTGGGCATGTTGGTTATGGCATTAGGCCCACAGAAAGAGGAAAAGGCTATGCAACTAGGATCCTTGCTGAAGCATTGAAGAAATGCAAGGAATTAAATATCCCACGTGTTTTAGTTACTTGTGACAAGGAGAATATTGGTTCTGCAAAGGTGATTATAAAAAATGGCGGTGTGGAGGACGAATCATTTATCGACAAGGACGGTAAGGTAATACGAAGGTTCTGGATACAGCTTTTTTAACCAAAATGGGAATGTGGCAAAATAACAATACGAACGTGTATCAAAAGATGTCTGAAAATAGGCATCTTTTTCTATTGCTTTTACATATAATAAATTATATACTACATTACATGAGTAATGCACTAATTCAGCGGAGGTGCAAATTTGATCAGTTCAGATGGTTCAACACCAATCTATGTGCAAATTGCAGAATGGATTGAGACGGAAATATTAATAGGAAATCTAAAACATGATGAAAAAGTGTATTCACAATACAAGCTTGCGGAGATGTTTACCATTAACCCAGCAACAGCAGCAAAGGGATTAAATCTATTATCGGATGAAAATATTCTTTATACGAAGCGGGGGTTAGGAAAATTCGTGACAGCTGAGGCGAAGCAAATTATTATCGACAAAAGGAAAAATCACAAGTTAAAGGGACTACTTGAAGAGGCAGCAATGGAGGCGAAGATTCTCCATGTTCAAGATGAAGAATTATTATTGATGTTAAAAACAATTATGAAAGATAGCAAGGGGGATACGAGATGAATGTTATAGAGTGTAATGGATTAACGAAAATGCAAGGTAATCATACAGCACTTGATCAGCTTTCTTTTTCCATCAAGGAGCACACCATTACTGGATTAATCGGAAGGAATGGAGCAGGAAAAACAACCTTATTAAAAATCTTAGCTGGACATTGGAAGGAAACTTCAGGGGAAGTTACGGTCTTTTCCAAGCGGCCGTTTCACAACCTCTTTGTATCTGTAAACAGTATCTACATCGATGACCAACTTGCCTTTTCAACTACGATGACCCTTTCAGAAATCTTAAACGAAGCCAGTCGATTCTATCCAAATTGGGATAAACAGCTGTCAGAACGATTATTTAACTATTTTTCTTTTCACGAAAATCAGAAGCATGACCAATTGTCAAAAGGGAGGAAATCAACTTTTCATATGATTATCGGTATAGCCTCTCGCTGCGCATTAACGTTGCTTGATGAACCAACGACCGGGATGGATGCAGCGGTTCGAAAGGATTTTTATCGTGCATTGTTAAGAGACTATCTGGACCATCCAAGAACAATGATTCTCTCTAGTCACCATTTGGAAGAGATGGAGGATTTACTGGAAAATGTCTTACTCATTCAAAATGGAAGGAAATACTTACATCTGCCAATGGATGAATTAAAAGAGTATGGTATTGGAGTAACCGGAAGAACCGAAATGGTAAGGCAGTGGATTCATAATAAAAAAGTCATTTATGTTAAAGAAGTCGGGAAGAATGCTACCTATGCAGTGCTCAAAAGAGAGGGACTTCCATTAGAGAAGGCAAAACAGCTTGGTATGGAGCTCACCCCCGTGTCTGCCAGTGATATCTGTATTTACCTAACAAATCAAACCAAAGGGGGGATTGACGATGTCTTTAAATAACGTTGATATAAAGAGAGTTATACGTCAGCAATTTAGTTATAAGTGTAAAGCAAACACAAGTCTTTTTACCTCGATGATCGTTATTCAATTGATTGCCGTACTGTTTTCCTTAAGTGGTACAGGCATGATCGGGACATCCATTGGTTATAACGGAGTTAGCATTCAATTCTACTCCGGAGATATTGTGCTTGTCTTTACGATGATTTGGGCATTTATTACTGCTATTATGCTTACAACGAAGACCTACACCGAAACAGATTATGTGTTTGTAGCAAACCACTTAACGAGTAACCTTTCTAATATTGCCTTCTTATTTGTTGCAAGTGTCATTGGTGCGATTACTTCCTTACTTGCTGTTTATTTATTGAAAGTTGTGATGCTTCTCTTTTTCGACCACGGATGGATGGCAGCTAGTCAAGAAATTAGTGTTGGCCAATGGGTTAGTGGGTTTTTAACAACCATTTTTTATTTGTTCATGTTTAGTGCAATAGGCTATTTAATCGGTCAATTAACGCAGCGAAACAAGCTTTTTATTGTTATCATTCCAGCATTCATCATTGGATCTTTGGTTATATTTGTTGGGAGTACCATCCTAATGGATATCAGTCAATTTTACTTTAATGACTCCTCCTTCTTTAGTGTTTTCATAAAAACAGTTGGAACGTCCTTTATACTATTCCTTATTTCTATGGTGTTATCTAACGGACAGGAGGTTAGAAAATGAGTAGCTTTAATTTAGTGCCGATCATTATCTTAATTGCTGTCCTGCTAATAATATCTTCTATTGTCGGTCGTTTAAATAACAGTGGCAAAAAAGTCCGCTGGTTTTTCTTCGGGTATCTGAGTTTACTAGTTTTATCAGCAATTGTATATTTTTTACTTCCAATGGAAGAAACCCAAGTTGGCCAAATGTCAACACATGAAGAATTCCTTGAGGAAATGGATGAATTCTATCAAAAATTAAATACTGGAGAATTAGATGAAATTGACCCTTCTTATGTTCTGGAAAGATGGGAATTTGCTTTTGATGGTGACGCGCTTTCGATTGAGTTAGGCAATCAAGAAGATTTAAATGCTGTACCAATAGAGGTTGTTGCAGTGGAAGAATTGCAGCAAGAAGTGATTGCTACATATTATCAAAATTCTTCGCATTTATTGGGAATAAGTATAGCAGAATATTTGTCTTTGCCGTCCATAGATTTAAAGCATACAACACTGGAAATAATAGAGCCAGCACCCAATGAGCTATATTTTTCTTCCTTTAAGTCAACCTTTCCATTCAGGCAGTATTCTGGAGAGAAGCTAATGCCGGATGATATCGGGTATAGCAGTGAAATTATTATTATACAAGTTCCTGAGGGAGTTTCTATTGAAGCGGATGAACAAATCTATGTCCGCGAATAGTTGATTAGATTTTTGGCCAAGCTTGCAAGTGTAATTCGGAATCTGCAAAAGAGGGAAAGAAAATAAAAAGATATATCTAATGAAGGACAAAGTACCTGCCCGGTGCTTTGTCCTTCTGCTATAAAACCAGTCACTAGTAATTGCCAATTTGAATTGATAAAATTAAATCATAACCTAATTTAATTGGAGGAGTGAGTAAACGTGGAAAAAATTGTGAAGATAAATGATCGGGCACTCCATACCTATGATTTTTATAAAGAAAAACAAGCAGATCGCCGAATGAAAATTGGATTTAAGTTCAATGTGAATAGTGAAAACTATCATGACGTAACTACCTTGCTTTATAAGAATGACTTTGTTGTTGAGATTCCTGAAGATAAAGTTGTGTTTTCAGCTGTAATTGGCAACTATACAACATCAATTACTAATTTATATAAGGAAAATAACGTTGGGAAGTTTTCGCTGGAATTAATCGAGAAAAAATAGTGGGACTTTCAAAAATAGTTACCATATCTATTTGGTATAGGATATAATATAATGAAAATTATCTATATATTTGTTTAACTACATAAATTCATACAAAATAGAAGGGATGTCAAGTAATGACCCAGATTAAACCGCGTAAAGTATTAGAAAAAATAAAACCATATTCTCCAGGAAAACCAATTTGGGAATTGCAGGAGGAGCTAAAGTTAGATAAGGTAGTCAAGCTTGCGTCTAATGAGAATCCTCAGGGGCCTTCACCAAAAGGAGTGGCTGCTATTTCAGCTGGTTTAGCTGACCTGCATCGTTATCCAGATGCAGACACAGTTAGCCTTAAGGAAGCCATCTCTAAGAAATTAACCGTAGAAAAAGACCAGGTTATTGTGACGAATGGAGCGGATGAGCTAATCACTCTTATTTCAGAAGCTTTTCTAGACCAAGGAGATGAGATTATTGTTCCATCGCCTTCCTTCAGTGAGTACGACTTTGGTGCTGATTTAATGGGGGCAACCGTTGTTCCAGTCCCATTTGATGAGGGATTCCAGTTTAATGTGGAAAGAATGATAGATGCTATTACAGACAAAACCAAATTACTGTACATTTGCTCGCCAAATAATCCAACTGGTACATATTTAGCGAAGGCAGAATTCGAGAAACTTTTAAAAGCTGTGCCAGATCACGTGTTAGTCGTATTTGATGGAGCGTACAGCCATTATGCAACGGCTGAGGACTATACAGATGGAATTGAGTTCGTTAAAGCCGGATACCCCATACTGGTATTGCAGACCTTTTCCAAAGTATACGGATTAGCAGGTTTGCGCGTTGGTTTCGGGGTAGCACCAAGGGAAGTAACTCAAACCATTTTGAAGGTTAAGGAACCATTTAATGTTAACAGCTTAGCACAAGCTGCAGCTATTGCAGCAATTAATGATGATAAGCATGTCGAGGTATCTAAAGAAAGCAATGCCACTGGAGCACAGACACTTTACAAGGAATTTTCAGAATTGGGACTTTCCTATGTAGAAACAATGAGTAACTTTGTATTGGTACAATTAGGACCAGATGCAGAGAATATTTATCAATCCTTACTTGAAAAAGGGGTTATTGTTCGATACGGAAAAATCTGGGGACTGCCAGAATACGTTCGGGTAACGATTGGAACAGAGGAAGAAAATACATTCTTTATTGAAAAGCTGAAGGAAGTATTAAATAAATGATTTGAGACGGGGCGGATGCCTCGTCTTTTTCTATATAGGAGGAATCGTGGAAAGAAAATATAGGAGCTTGTTGGAAAAACTAAAAGTTCAAGGGTAATTCGCTAAAGTTCACAACATCCCTGTTAAAAATCCTGCATAAAATCTTCTCGGAACCGCTCATTCACTAAGGAAGAAATATAAACGAGTTCATCCACTTGACTTATTATACGGTAGGGGGGTATAGTATAACTAGAAGGAAGGGAAGTGAATTCATGGATAATAATGAATTTTTACATGATCACCCGAGTACGCCAAGAACTAAGGATGAAAAGAAAGCAATCGTTAATAGATTGAAGAGAATTGAAGGTCAAGTTCGTGGAATACAGAAAATGGTGGATGAAGACCGCTATTGTATGGATATTCTCGTTCAGATAAGTGCCATTCAATCCGCACTAAAGAATGTTGGCTTCTCTGTCACAGAACGTCATATTAAGCATTGTGTAAGTGATGCAATTAAGTCAGGGGAAGGACATGAGACGATCGATGAACTGATGGAGGTTATGAAGCAGTTTTCCAAGTAGAGAGGAGGATTTGCAATGAGTGAAGTGAAGCATGCAACTATAGGTGTTACTGGCATGACTTGTGCTGCCTGTTCTAATCGGATTGAAAAGGTGTTAAATAAAATGGATGGGGTAGAAGCACAAGTAAACTTAACAACAGAGAAGGCATCTATTGATTATAACCCGGGTAAGACATCCGTTGAGGATATCTCGGAGAAAATAGAAAACATCGGCTATGGAGTATTAACTGAAAAAGTGGAATTTGATGTTTTAGGCATGACCTGTGCTGCTTGCTCTACACGTATTGAAAAGGTACTTAGCAAACAACCAGGCGTGAAGATGGCTAATGTGAATCTTGCGACGGAAAGTGCAGCTATCGAATACAATCCTGGCATGATTGATGAATCAAGTTTAATCGGTAAAATTCAAAAAATAGGTTATGATGCAAAGCCAAAAGCTGAAAAACAAGAGAAACAAACACATAAGGAAAAGCAGTTAAAGCAAATGAAAACAAAGCTTATTGTCTCGGCTCTGCTTTCGTTACCACTACTATTAACCATGCTTGTTCATTTGTTTGGAATGGATATACCACCTATCTTTATGAATCCATGGTTTCAATTTTCCTTAGCAACGCCAGTCCAATTTATCATCGGCTGGCAATTCTATGTAGGTGCGTATAAAAACCTGCGAAATGGTGGAGCGAACATGGACGTACTTGTCGCTTTGGGGACAAGCGCAGCATATTTTTACAGTCTATACGAAGCATTTAAGACAATAGGAAATCCTGGCTATATGCCACATCTTTACTTTGAAACAAGTGCGATCCTTATTACATTAATTCTGTTTGGAAAATATCTGGAAACAAGAGCAAAGAGCCAAACGACACTTGCCATCTCAAAACTCATTAATCTTCAAGCAAAAGAAGCACGTGTCACTCGTAACGGAGAAGAAATTATGGTACCGGTAGAAGAGGTGATTGTTGGGGACCATCTCATTGTTAAGCCTGGTGAGAAAATACCGGTAGATGGTATGGTTGTCAAAGGAAGAACTTCTGTAGATGAAGCGATGATTACAGGAGAATCCATTCCTATAGAAAAAGAAGCTGGCTCGAATCTTATCGGATCTACGATTAATAAAAATGGATCGATTGAAATGGAGGCAACAAAGGTAGGAAAAGATACAGCCCTTGCATCTATTGTAAAAGTCGTTGAGGAAGCGCAAGGATCGAAAGCACCACTCCAGCGATTAGCAGATGTGATATCAGGTTATTTTGTCCCAATTGTCATAGGGATTGCTGTTATTACGTTTATGATTTGGATAATCTTTGTACAACCAGGCCAGTTCGAACCTGCACTCGTAGCCTCGATTGCGGTACTTGTAATTGCTTGTCCATGTGCTCTTGGATTAGCAACTCCAACTTCGATAATGGTTGGAACTGGAAGAGCTGCAGAAGACGGGATTCTATTTAAAGGTGGAGAGCACTTAGAACGTACACACGAATTAGAAGCGATCGTTTTAGATAAAACAGGAACAATAACAAAAGGAAAACCAGAAGTAACCGAATTTATAGGGAATGAAGAAACTCTAAAACTTCTTGCAAGTGCAGAGAAAGGATCTGAGCATCCACTTGCAGAAGCCATCGTTGCTTATGCTACTGAAAATAGTCTGCCATTTTTAGAAGTAGATGCATTTAACGCGATACCAGGTCGTGGAATAGAGGCTACCGTTGGTGAGAAACAGATCCTTGTTGGTAATCGGAAGTTAATGCGGGATCATCAAGTAAATGCCGTCGATGCAGAAGAAGCAATGGCACAATTTGAGATTGAGGGCAAAACAGCGATGCTTATTGCTATTAATGGCGAGTATAGAGGTGTCGTCGCGGTTGCAGATACGATTAAGGAAACAGCACCAGAGGCAATTAAACAGCTGAAAGAACAGGGTCTTGAGGTCATCATGCTTACCGGTGACAATGAACGTACAGCTCAGGCAATTGCTAAACAGGTCGGCATTGATACGGTTATTGCTAGTGTGCTTCCAGAAGAGAAAGCAGATAAAGTAAAAGAAATTCAGCTGCGAGGGAAGAAAGTTGGTATGGTTGGAGATGGTGTAAACGATGCCCCAGCACTTGCTATTGCAGATATCGGAATTGCGATTGGCACAGGAACAGAGGTAGCAATTGAGGCAGCGGATGTTACGATTCTTGGAGGCGAACTATTGCTGATTCCTAAAGCAATTAAAATCAGTCATGCAACAATCAGGAATATTCGACAAAACCTTTTCTGGGCTTTTGGCTATAATACCGCTGGAATACCAATCGCCGCTGCAGGACTTCTAGCACCTTGGGTAGCTGGAGCTGCCATGGCATTGAGCTCGGTAAGTGTTGTGACGAATGCATTGAGATTGAAGCGAGTAAAGATATAAAGTGAAATTGCTCCACATAAAGGCTCTTGAACTGTGGTAAAGAACCTTAAAGGAGGTGAAAAGCTTGCAAACAAAAACGTTAGATGTAAAAGGAATGTCATGTGGACACTGCAAAATGTCAGTAGAAGGTGCACTTAAACAACTGGATGGTGTATCGAACGCAGAGGTTAACTTAGAGAATGGAAATGTGACAGTTTCTTATGATGAATCAAAAGTTACGGTAGAAGCAATGAAAGAAGCGGTAGAAGAACAGGGCTATGATGTTGCATAATAGAAGGGTGTCCCAGAAGTTTAACTTTTGGAGGCACCCTTTTACTTAGAGCATTTTAGATAGACTTCTGATTAGTTTAATTCAAGAAATGCGTAAAAATCCGCTCCGGAAATACACTACGCTTTCCGCGGGCGCTGCTGAGCCTCCTCGAGACTTTCGTCTCTGCGGGGTCTCAGCTAGGCTTTTCATCCCGCAGGAGTCTCCGTGTATTTCCTCCGCTAGTATAGTGCTATAAAGAAAACACAACTCCTCATATGAAGTGATTGTAGCGGAGGGCAGTCGACTCCTGCGGGAAAAGCAACAAGCGAAGACCCCGCAGGAAGCGGTCTTCTTCCGAGGAGGCTGAGACGTTGCCCGCGGAAAGCGTACTGCCCGTAGCGGAAATCACCAGCATGTATTTCCAGTGTGTTTTTGGTGTGACACGATAAACTATCTTATATTCAGTTAATCACATTTTATATCAACTACCACTCAGCCTAATTAAAGTGTTCTCCCGCTTTCTTTTCTTTTTACAACAAAACATGCGATAATAGGAAAAAACAATGAGGATGAAATGATGAGTACTGTAGTTAAATTAAAAATAAGATCAGATTATATAAAACTGTATCAGAATAAAGCTCCATTAATAACGAAAGAAAGTGTAACGAATCCCCACGAATTAAAAAAAGAGGGGAGTATTGTTCACTTAGTCGATACAAGGGGCGCATTTTTGGCAAAAGGTTACTATGGTAATCAAAATAAGGGTATAGGCTGGGTATTATCCTATAACGAAAATGAAAAAATCGACTTTCTATTCTTTAAAAATAGAATCCTTAACGCCATAAACAAACGAAAGTCCTTTTATGAAGATAAGGAAACGACTGCCTTTCGTATCTTTAATGGAGAAGGAGATGGGATTGGCGGGCTGACGATTGATTATTTCGATGGTTACTATTCGATTAACTGGTATAGTGAGGGCATTTATACGTTTAAGGATAGTGTTATTCGTGTGCTTGATGAAATGGGAGAATATAAAGCCATTTATGAAAAGAAGCGGTTTGACACGAAAGGGCAATATGTAGAGGCAGACGATTTTGTTAAAGGGGAACGTGGTGAGTTCCCAATTATTGTGAAAGAAAATGGGATGAATTATGCGGTTTATCTGAATGACGGAGCAATGGTTGGAATTTTCCTCGACCAGCGAAATGTAAGAAAAGCGATCCGCGATAAATATGCAAAAGGAAAGCATGTGCTGAATACCTTCTCTTATACAGGAGCATTCTCTGTGGCAGCAGCCCTTGGTGGAGCTTTAAAGACTACAAGTGTGGACCTTGCAAAACGCAGTAAATCAAAAACCATTGAACAATTTAGTGTAAATGGCATTGATTTTGAACAGCAGGATATTATCGTAATGGATGTGTTTGATTACTTTAAATATGCTAACCGTAAGAATTTAAAATTTGATATGGTTATCCTCGATCCGCCAAGCTTTGCTCGTTCTAAGAAACACACCTTTAGCACGGCCAAGGATTATCCTGGACTAATCAAAGATACCATTTCGATTACTGAAAAGGATGGTATTATTGTCGCTTCTACCAACAATGCCTCCTTTGGAATGAAGAAGTTCAAAGGGTTTATTGAAAAAGGGTTTAAAGAGATGAATACTTCTTACAAGATTATGGAGGAATTCTCCCTACCTGCAGACTTTCAAACCAACAAACATTTTCAGCAAGGAAACTATCTCAAGGTATTAATTATCAAAAAGACAAGCTAAAGAGAAAGGACATCCATCATTTACAGATGGATGTCCTGCTCTTTATTTACTTAAAACAAAATAGTTTTCACCAAGAATCTCTTTCGTTTCATAAGGTGTAGCAGCCAATTCTTTCTCAACAAACGCAGCTACATCATTTTTTTCTATGTCATACATAACTTCAATTTCTTTAGAGAACAATAATTCTTCTTCTTTAAGTAAAGCAGAGAGGGCTGGTTGATCTTTTGCATTTAAGTCCTCATCATTTAATACTTGCTTCAGGCCAGCAACATAGTAATCAAAAGGGCGACCACCTACGATTTTAACACCCTTTTTCTCTTCATTTACCATGATGATAGTTGGAAAACCACGAACACCAAGGCTTGCTGCAAGTCCAAAATCTTCATTCAAAACCTTTTGCCCACTTGGTTCATCTGCTTGTTCTACGACCTTCTTTCCATCTAGACCAAGCTCGTTCACCAGTTTGATTAAGACGTCTTTGTCGGCAATATTTTCGTTAAAGGCAAATACCGCTTCTCTAGCACGACGTAAAAATACATTTGCCAATGCTTCATTCTGTTGTTGAATAACTTTATATACGCGAGATGGCGGATAAGAAGAGTGCACAGGGTTGTCGTACCAAAGGCTCCCGTCGATTGGCATACGAGTATATTCTCCAACTTCTCTCCAGTGACCAGCAACGTCAGAGGGTCCAGCAATTCCATTTGCAGCATCTGCAAATCCATCTCCCCATTTTTCTAACATACCACCCATTACAGTTTGGAAATTAAAATATTCTCCGTACTGACTAACAAAGCGGCGAAGCACTGGTTCTAATGCCCAGCAATGGGAACAGATTGGATCGGTTACATAATACAAATCAATTTTCTTATTTGGCTTAGTCAAATCGATTACCTCCATTTGCTCATCTCCAGCGACACCACATACACCTGTTTCTAAGTCACAAACCATATTGTTATTATTATTCATGTGATTTCCCTTCCTTCTCTTCTTGTATATTGATATAATGCTGTGCCCATTCCTGAATGGGTTTAAGGCTGCTTGCTAAAGCTATCCCTTTTTCTGTCAGCTGGTACGAAATACCAACAGGAGAGGTGGAACTATCAATTATTTTTTCTGCAAGACCTTCCTCGGCAAGCTCGGAAAGCTTGAGAGATAAAGCTCTTGGTGTGATTTTTTTCAAATCTCTTTTGATGTCTGAAAAATGTGCCGTATAATCCTCACACAAAGATAAATAATGAATGAGTTGTCCATTCCACTTTTTCCCTATGACATTAAAGGCCGCTTCAATATAAGGACAAACCATCATGTCTATCACCTCTTAGAATTGATTATATCAAGTATAAAAAATATATCAAGTATAAAAAGTATATTATATAAATTTGGCTCCGAATGAATAAAGGTGTTGAATATTTATTCTTTTTCATGCATAATAATTCATACATATAACTTTGAGGGAGAGAACGCCATGCTAACAGGGGAGAAACATAAACCTATAGTAAAAGAGGAATTAAAAGGAAGAGATTTTTTAACTTTAGCAGATTATACAAAGAATGAATTGGTATATTTATTAGATCTAGCAGACTATGTAAAGGAAAAGAAGAAAAAAGGTGAGATTTTTGAACCGCTTAAAGGCAAGACGTTAGGAATGATTTTTGAAAAATCTTCTACTAGAACGAGAGTTTCCTTTGAAGCTGGGATATACCAGCTAGGTGGCTCAGGGATATTCTTAAGTTCAAAAGATATTCAGATTGGCAGAGGAGAAACAATTGCCGATACCGCTCAAGTGCTATCAGGGTATTTGGATGGGATAATGATTCGTACCTTTGCGCAAGAAACCGTGGAGGAATTGGCCAACTATGCGAGTATACCAGTTATCAATGGATTGACGGATTTATATCATCCTTGCCAAGTGCTGGCAGATCTGCAGACCATTAAAGAAATAAAGGGTACCTTGGAAGGCGTGAAGGTGGTTTATATTGGGGATGGAAATAATATGGCACACTCCTTAATGCTTGGTGCTGCCCTCTTGGGGATGGATTTAACGGTCGTTTGTCCAGTTGACTATCAGCCACTGGACACCATTGTGGAAAAAGCAAAAGAGATTGCAGAGAAACATGGAGCAGCGATTCAAGTTATGGAAGATCCACAATTAGCTGTTCAAGATGCGGATGTTATTTATACGGATGTATGGGCGAGCATGGGGCAAGAGGAAGAACAGGCAAAAAGGGAAATAGCATTTAAAGGGTATCAAGTGAATGAAGCATTGCTTTCCTTAGCAAAACCGGATGTCACCTTTATGCACTGCCTGCCTGCACATCGTGGGGAAGAGGTAACAGCAGAGGTGATTGATGGAAAGCATTCGGTTGTTTTTCAGCAAGCGGAGAATCGTCTGCATGCACAGAAAGCGTTGATGACAGCATTAATGGGATAGAAAAAGAGTTGCCTGTTACTGTTCTACTCAGTAGCAGGCATTGTTATGCCAATACCTGCCCACCGTTGACATGGATAATTTGGCCGGTAACAAATCTGGAATCATCGGAAGCAAGGAAAACGAATGCTGGGGCAACTTCAAATGGTTGTCCTTGGCGATCCATAGGGTTACCTGCAAGTGGAACCTGGTCTGCGGAGAAGCTTGCTGGAATTAATGGAGTCCAAATCCGCCCAGGTGCGATGGCATTGACACGGATTCCTTTCTTTACAAGACTGTTTGCTAGCGCGCGTGTAAAGCCTACATTTGCAGCTTTTGTGGCGGTGTAATCGATTAATTGCTCATTTCCTTGAAAAGCAACAACAGATGAGGTGTTAATGATGGAGCTCCCTGCTTTTAAGTATTTTAATGCTGCCCGAGTAGTATAGAAATGGGAATAAATATTAACTTTAAATGTATCATCAAATTGTTCATCTGTAATATCTAATAAGCTTAGCTGTTGAAATTGAATACCCACATGGTTACATAGAACGTCAAGACTCCCAAATGTTCTTATTGTTTTTTCCACAATATCAATGCACTGCTGCTTTTCTCTTAGATCGCCAGGCAATAACAAACAACGTCTTTCTAGATCCTCAATTCTATTTTTCGTTCGGTTTGCATCTTCATGTTCATTCAAATAGGAAATCGCAATATCTGCACCTTCCTTAGCAAATGCAATTGCAGCAGCAGCGCCCATCCCACTATCTCCACCAGTTATGAGGGCAACTTTTCCTTTTAATTTATCGCATCCCTTATAACTAGGGTTTTCTATAATTGGTTTCGGTACCATCAAACCTTCTATACCAGGCTGTTGGTATTGCCGTTGCTCTGGAACGGTGATGGCAACGTCCTTAAATTGTGTGATCTTCCCATAATTCGGATACATTGGGTAGTGCTGGCTGTCATTATTTCCAGACATGTTAGCCCTCCTCATTAAAAAATCAAACACTCAAGTATTCCTTTCAGTTTATGTTCACTGGGCTATTGCCGTGCTTGGGCATAAGAAGAAGGGGGTAGAGGACTTGCTCGTAACTTAATAAAAATGAATAGGTTGTAGGAAAGTATGTAAAAGAGGGAGGTTACATATTGGATTATTATTTCAGCCCTGAAGTTAGGTTGTTGTTAATGCCTCATTCTAATGAGAAGGTAGAGGTTTTATACACAGGTAATTGGTTTCCCTTTGTCATGCCAAAAATAGGACCTAGACCTCCATATTATACTAATCCGAGGTATGAACAGTATTATCCTTTAATTTAAGGTAAAAAAACTTGGCCACAATGAGGTGCTTAGAATGTCGAGTGAAATATTCGACTACTTCTGGAAGCTATTGTGGCCATATTAGCAATCAATTTCTATTCATCTTTTAATCTATCACCTTGTTTATCTTTTTCAAATAAGACGAGCAAGCCTGGCAATAGTACCCCTCTAACTAGGAATGTATCAATAAGTATACCTACAGCAACAATAAAACCAAATACAAACAGTAATTGTACAGGTTGTGTCATTAAGACAGCGAATGTTGACGCAAGGATAATTCCAGCTGAGGAAATGACTCCGCCTGTATGTGCTACTGCGATTTCTACAGCTTTTTTCACGGAATGATGTTTTCTTTCTTCTTGGAAGCGCGATACTAGGATAATATTGTAATCTATCCCCAGAGCCACCAGAAAGATAAAGGCATACACTGGTACTCTATTGCTAACCGTTTCAATATCAAAGAATAGAATCATTAAAAATGTACCGAGCCCTAAAGCTGCTATAAAGGAGACTAGAATCGTCCCCATCATATAAATTGGCATCTTAACTGACTTAGTAAGGAAGATTAACATTATGAAAATGAGAATGGTTTCAAGTATAACAATAACAATGAGGTCACGATTATTATAGGAACGGTCATCAACAGATGAGGCCGTTTCTCCTGCGAAATAAAGCTCACCGTCTACATTGCTATCTTCTATAATGTCACCCTTATTATCCTGAATGGACTCTAATGCATCCAGTGTTTCTGTATCATAGGGATTGATCTCAAATGTCATGCTATAAGAAATTGCTTTTCTGTCTTCTGTCATTCCATCTATTCGGACGTTATTAACAAGTGGCTGATCCATCAACACATCCATTAATTCAGCTTGATTGTCTTCTGTTATTTCAGAATCTGATTCGAATAAAACAGTGGTTGGAGCTAAATCACCTGCATTAAATTTATCTTCTAATACTTCATACCCCACTCGAGAAGGCATATCTTCTGGGAATGATTTTAGCAAGTTAAATTCATATTGGATATTTTGGACATTAATGGATGATATGATTAGAAATACTCCAATTGAAACAACAGCGATGATTGGCTTTGTTGTAACAAATCTGCCAACTCTGCTCCAGAAGGAATTTGATTTGACTCTATTCTCTCCAACTTTCGGGATAATTGGCCAAAAGGATTTTCTTCCAAATAGCGTAAACAAAGCTGGAACTAAAGTAACAGAGGACAGCATAATAACCGCTAAGGCTGTACCAAATATGGGTGCGAAGTTTTTGTAGTCCCCTAATTGTGCAAAGATAAGAATGAGCATCGCTACTAATACTGTACCACCAGAGTAAAAGACTGGTAGTCCAGTTCCTCTCATTGCAACCTTCATTGCTTCATGTTTATCTTGGTAAACCTTTAATTCCTCTTTATATCTAGAGAATACAAATAGGGAATAATCGATTACTGCAGCAAATAATAGAATGGTCATAATCGATACAGTTTGTGTACTGAAATCAAGTCCTGAGGACCCTAATATTCCTAATATCTGCATGACTACCTGGTAAACAAATACAGCAGCCAATAATGGAATAAGTGCAATCAATGGCGAACGATAAATCACTACCAATAAAACTAGGATAATACCCACGGTTGCGAAAATTAAGACAAGATCTGCTCTTAAGAATAGATCCGTTGTATCAACAGCAATACCAGCTGGACCGGTAATATGCAATATAAAGTCTGTATTTTCTTCGACCACATTGTAAATTTCCTCAAGTATGGATTTGATTTCCTCTGTTTCTAATCCCGATTCTAAATTAACTGGTATGATAGCTGTAGTTTGATCCTCTGAAAAGAAACCCTCCGTTGCTTGTGGTGGGAGCTTGCCGAGAGGAACTATTTCCTCCAATCCAGCAATTTCTTCAGCGGTTAGTCCTTCGACAATTTTAATTAATGAATCTAAGGAAACTTCACTATCCCCTTCAAATACAAGAATAGCGGGAAGGCTATCCGATGATTCGAAGTGGGAAGTAACTTTTTCGCTTGCAATAACGGAGGAAGCCTCTTCTGGAAGCGTATCTATACCTGATAGTTGATAATCCCTAGCACTGGGAGCTGCCATAGTCAAAACAACTACTGCTATAACCCATATACCTAAAACGAGCCATGAACCTTTCCGAGTAGAAACATAATCTGTAATAGCATGTAAGATTTTATACATTTGTCGTGTTCCTTCCTTATTTTATTTAAAGTTACACCTGTGTCACTTTGGGTAAAAAAAATTCACCTGCGTTACAAGTGTTATTATGCTTAATAGTGACACAGGTGTCAATTAATTCGAATTAGAAATCCCGTTCATGATTATTTCTTTCATCGATTTAATCCAATCTTCTCTTGGTACATTGTAGTGATTGGGAATATCTACAGTTTGAAAAATAAAACCCAGAATGAGGCTGTCGGGAATTCTTGGATTTAACCGTTTTTCTTCCCTACCCAATTTTATGAACTGCTGAAGTGTTGTATACATATCTAAATGAAGATTATCTAGTTGTTTCTTGTTTTCCTTCTCTTTTGCATTATCAGATGCTGGAATGTCAATCGCGATTCTTCTTATTCGATGGAGTTCATAATCATTTAAAATAATGTCCATCAAATACTCAAACTGTTCATCAAACGTGGTATACGTGTTGATTCGTTCTAATTGAGAAAGAAATACTTTCATTTGATAAATGATATATTCGCTGATGAGTTCCTCTTTATTTTCAAAGTATTTATAAATAGCTCCTCTTGAGACTTTTAAATGATTTGCTAATAAACTAAACGTAAACCCTTCATATCCATAATCTAAAAGAAGCTGCTTTGTTGTTTCAAATACTTCCTCTGTTGTAAATTTCCGTTCCCGTGCCATTTGCTTGCTCACCTCTGATTTATATTATAAAGAAAGCTAGTGCAGATTGAAATGTATTAGCATTATTTTTGTTCTGATATTGCAATGGTTAAGTCCTTACATAAAGTGGCTATTTTATGAAAGCTATAAAAAGCGATACAGGACTATTTAAATTCCTGTTTTACATAACCTCATTTTGGGTAATGAATACTAACCGCAAACATTGGGTTATATAGCATGTCATACAAACTTTAAGGAGGCATTACTCATGACAGCACTTCGAGAAATAATGACGGAAGATGTTGTAACAGCAAGGCCAAAGGATGACTTGTTAACATTAGCCAGTATGATGGATGCGAACGATGTAGGTTTTGTGCCGATTATGGATGATAAGTTCCTTGGTGTGGTTACGGACAGGGATATTGTTACTAAAGGATTGGCGAAGGAGACGGATTATAAAAGTGTAGAGGCACAGCAAATAATGACGGAAAAGGTAATAACTGGTCTCCCGGATATGGATGTTATGGAAGCTTCTCGCCTAATGAAGGATCACCAGATTTCACGACTATTGGTTGTAGAGGATGATCAATTAAAAGGAGTTGTCTCACTAAGAGATATTTCTGTAAACAATCATGAAGAAACTGCAGGAGACACCTTAAGTGAAATAAAGCAATCCGGAATGTGATTTTTACAAAGTATATTATAAAAAAAGGCCTTTCATTATTCAAAGGAGTGATGAAAGGCTTTATAAATGAAAGGAATGTAATAGGAAAGAATTGGAGTGATAGGATGAATGATGTAATACAATTACTGAAAGAACTAGTTAAAATAGACAGTTCAACAAAAGAAGGCGCAAACCAAGCAATTGATTATTGTGCAGGTTGGCTGGAAGACAAAGGACTTACTGTAGAAAGGTTGGAGAATAATGGCTATCATATGCTGGTGAGTGAAGTAGGCAAGGGTGACCGCACGATTGTATTCAATGGTCATATTGATGTCATAGAAGGTGAGGACGAACAATTTCAGCCTTTTATAAATGACGGTAAAATGTATGGGCGTGGAACAGTTGATATGAAGGCAGGTGTAGCTGCTTCTATGGAGACTGTTGCTCAGTTAAAAGACAGCAATCTGAAGGCAAAAGTGATGCTTCAAATTGTACCAGATGAGGAAACTGGAGGACACCATGGTACCAAATATTTAACACAGAAAGGATATTTGGGTGATTTTATTATTTGTGGAGAACCAACGAATATGGGGATTGCCATTCAGTCAAAGGGTGTGCTTCAGCTCGATTTTGTTATTAATGGAAAACCAGCCCATGGCAGCCGACCGTGGGAAGGCGATAATTCGATTACCAAGGCCATCAAACTCTATGAAGAAATTCTGGAGCTTCCTTTTGCACAGGAAAGCTCTCCTATGTTTGAACAACCCTCCATTAATTTAGCCAAGATGAATGGTGGAACTGTATACAATAAGGTACCTGAGAAAAGTGAAATGTCTCTTGACATTCGCTATTTACCGGAACAATCACCTGAAGAAATTATTAAGCAAATTGAGCAAATTACGGATGGAACTGTAAGTATTCACAGTCACAACCGGCCAGTTAAGACAAAGGAAGATAATCCTTATGTAGAGTTGCTGGCTGATTCGATAAGAAATCAAACTCAACTTGAAAATGTAAGGATCTTTGGGCAGCATGGTTCCAATGACGGTCAGTTTTTTACTGAGTATGGTGGAGCAGCGGTCGAGTTTGGACCAGTTGGCTATGATTGGCATGGTGAGAAGGAAATGGTTTATGTAGATTCGGTGAGAGAGTACCAAAACGTACTTAGAGACTTTGTCTTGGCTGTCGATAAAAATGTTAAATAAAGCAGTTTGTATAAACGGCCGTTCTCGTCCTTGTATAATAAGAAAAACAGGCAGAGAGGAAATTTCCCTATCTGCCTCGGTTTTTAATCATTATAAGCTTTCTACCTTTAACCCAGTCGTATCGACCTGTAAAGCTTTCATCTGATAATCAGGAAGCACATCTTTCATTTTTAATGCCACAGCCTGTCCTTCTCCGTTTGGAACAAAGGACATCATGGTAGGGCCAGCACCACTAATAATGGTCCCATAGGCACCTAGTTTTTTGGCTTCACTACGGATCATATCATAATTAGGAATCAGTGAGGCCCGGTATGGCTCATGGAATAGATCTTTTTCCATCATTTTGCCTGCAAGCTGGTAATCCCCTTTTACAAGTGCTGCGACCGTAATATTGCTAACGCCACTTGCAGCTGCAGCAAGATTTCTCGGATAGCTCTCTGGAAGTGCCGCTCTTGCCGCTTCTGTTTTAAGTTCGACATCTGGTATGTAAACCACAATATCAAAATCTAAATCTTGAAGTTGAATATGCTCAATCTCATCTTCAAGAAGTGTAGAGATGACTAAACCGCCAAAAAGTGCAGGAGCAATATTATCTGGATGCCCCTCAATTTCTGTACCATATTGAAGCTTTTCTTCCTTGGAAAGCTTTAACTCACAAGCTTGGTTGGCAATTTCAATACCAGCCAAAATGGCGGACGCACTACTGCCAAGACCACGTGCTAAAGGAATCGCACTTTTTTCTACCACCTTACAGGCAGGCAATGTTTTCTGATGTTTATCTGCAATTTTTTTAGCAATGCTGTAAATGAAATGTTCTTCGTAACTTTCGAGATTCAAATCAAGAGAGGGTTGAATAAATTCCCACTCTGCAGATTCGCTCACTTCTAATTCCAGGAAAAGATTTACTGCAAGCCCCATGGAATCAAATCCAGGGCCTACGTTTCCAGAACTAGCTGGTACAATTATACGAAAAGGCCTCATACACTCACCATAGTTTCGATATATTCTTGAACAGCTGATTCATCGTTAGGAAGCGACACAGGATTGATTTCCATCTGGTCAATAGCTGTTTGAGGGTCTTTGAGTCCATTGCCAGTTAGTACTGCAACGACTTTACTACCTTTTTCAATTTGGCCATTTTTTACTTGCTGGAGTACTCCTGCAATGGAGGCACAGGAACCCGGTTCAGCAAATACGCCTTCTTCACGTGCGATTAACTTAAAGGCATGTACAATTTCTTCATCTGTTACGGACTCGATTTTCCCCTTCGATTCGTCACGAGCATTTACAGCTAGATCCCAGCTTGCCGGGTTTCCAATACGAATCGCCGTGGCTACTGTTTCAGGATTCTCTATAACTTGATTATTTACAATAGCAGCTGCTCCTTCTGCTTCAAACCCAAACATTCTAGGTAGCCCTGTTTGTTTTGTCTCATGGTACTCCTTGAAGCCTTTCCAGTAAGCACTGATATTGCCAGCATTACCTACAGGGATAGCGAGAATGTCAGGAGCCGAACCAAGTGTATCACAGATTTCAAATGCAGCTGTTTTTTGCCCTTCTATTCTGTATGGGTTAACGGAGTTTACAAGCGTTACAGGTGATGTTTCGCTGATTTTTCGTACCATTTTAAGCGCTTCGTCGAAGTTACCATCAATCTCCACGATTTCTGCGCCGTACATTACCGCTTGAGCAAGCTTACCTAAAGCGACTTTTCCTTTGGGAATCACAATAATTGCTCGAATTCCAGCACGTGCCGCATAGGCAGCAGCTGATGCGGATGTATTTCCAGTAGATGCGCAAATAATGGATTTACTACCATCTTCTATTGCCTTTGCTACAGCAACGACCATTCCTCTGTCTTTGAAGGAACCTGTTGGATTAAGACCCTCAAATTTACCATATAGCTCAATCCCAAGCTTTTTAGATAGGTTTGGAAAATGGAAGAGTGGGGTGTTACCTTCATGTAATGTTAAACTTGGTGTATTTTCGGTAACTGGCAAAAGTTCCTTATATTCATGCAATAATCCGTTCCAACTCATTCTTCTGCATCTCCTTCGACTTTGTAGTTGCTTTTAATTTCGATAACCTCATCCAGTTCATGTAATTGCTTCATGGCAGTCCGGAAGTTTTCTAATGAAGTTTGGTGTGTAACGACAACGATTTCTGCTGTACCTTTTTCTTTCACAGGATTTTGCAAAATCTGCTTGAAGCTAATCTTTCTTTCATTAAATAGTTTAGATATGATGGATAGTACGCCTACTTCATCTTTTACGTGCATTCTTACATAATATTGTGCAAATCGCTCAGAGGGTGCTTTCAAATCTTTCTTGAAATGTGGCTCAACAAATTGGGTACCTGTTACATTTAATAGCATATTTTTGATAACCGTAACCACATCAGACATAATTGCTGTTGCTGTTGGTAAGCTTCCAGCACCGGGACCATAGAACATCGTTTCGCCAACAGCTTCGCCATATACATAAACTGCATTATATTCATTGTTTACACTTGAAAGCGGATGGTTATGAGATAAAAGAGTAGGCTGCACACTCACATCCAGCTTCTGATCTTCAAAATTAGCATAGCCAATTAACTTCATTGTTAGGTCTAACTGTTTTGCATAGTTTAAATCCTCTAGATCTATAGAAGAAATTCCTTTTACCTCTACGTCATTTAAATCAACATCCATTGAGAATGCAAGGCGGCAAAGAATAGCCATTTTACGTGCTGCATCCAAACCTTCTACATCGGAGGTTGGGTCAGCTTCAGCGAATCCAAGCTCCTGTGCTTGTTTCAATGCTGTTTCGTAGCTGAGTCCTTCTTTATCCATTTTGGTTAAAATATAGTTGGTCGTTCCATTGACAATTCCCATTACTTTTCGAATGAGGTCAGAGGATAACCCATCATTAATACTGCGTAAAATAGGGATACCGCCAGCTACACTAGCCTCATAATAAAAGTCACATTTATTATTGCTAGCTGCTTCCTGTAATTCAGGACCATATAGTGCAACAAGGTCCTTATTTGCTGTAACAACATGTTTCTTTGCTGCAAAAGCCTTTAATATATACTCACGGGCAAGTTCAATACCACCCATTACTTCTACAATAATATCAATTTCAGGATTTTGAATGACATCGTCTGGATTTGTGGTAAGAATTCTTTGATCTACTCCTACTTCGCGATACTTATCCAGATCACGTACTAAAACACCTTTTACATCGACATTACAGCCAAGTTGGTGTGACAATTTTTCCTGATGGCTTTCAATTAGCTTAATTACTCCTGACCCGACTACACCTAAGCCTAATAGGCCGATAGATACATTGTTCCCCACTAGATCACCTCGTGTTTATTCAAGAATTTGATATTAATTCATTGTAACCATGAAAGGTGAATTATAGCAATAGTCAATTATTGAATTATTCCCTTTAATTTTAATAGGAACAAAAATGAGCCGACCATAATAAACTATAAGGAGGTGTTTTGGGGGTGAAGAAATGGATGAAGCAATACTAGGGCTATTATTTATCCTTTGTTTGGCATTAGGTGCAGGACTTGGTGTATTAATTCAGTCGTTTGAAATTGGCGGTGCAATCGGATTAGGAATGGGCTTACTTATCCTTATTTTCTTCCGGAGAAATGGCAAGCACAGGAATTGATGTAAATTTTTAATCTAAACTCGTAGTAATTCATACTGCGGGTTTTTTTATATGTTTTCTCGGTGTGATTGGACCAGACACTTTATTTACATACCTCTTTAACAAGAGGGTTTGCGTTAATAAATTGTAAAGAAATTGCAATTGATAAAGAAAGGATTCTAGCTGGTTCATGTAGAATATTATGAGGATATTGTGAGGGATTCATAAACTAATAAGATAATAGGCGATGAGAGGGGAGGAGGATGTTTATGAAAATTGGAAGGAATGCCCCTTGTCCATGCGGGAGCGGGAAAAAGTATAAAAAATGCTGTCTTTATCTACCGAAACCAGTTAAAGGGAACTCGAAAGTAAGGGAAGATGATACGAATCTGGAGAAAACAATAGATTTAAAGCCAAAAAAATTACACCCAAAACAAATGGAAACAGAGCAAATTTTTCAGATGCTGCATGATTCTGGAATTCATATAAATAAACAACAATTAGTGAGTGAATTGAGACTAGTTGATTCAGTTAACGAACTACTTCACAAATGGAATATCATTGCCCATTTGAATAATGAAGGAGAAAGAAGAATAACTGCTGCGATTGTAGCTTTAGCGGAAAGATTAGCACCAGATCATCTTTTATTAGAAACGCTTCAACATCTGATGCAGGAGGGATATGGATCAGATGGAAATGCAAAGGATGATTTATATAAGGTGACTCTATGGTGGAAGTTATGGAGAGAGTTTCAACAGTGGTTAGGTGGAAAAAAAATCACCTCTGTGGAAGAGGTGGATAAAATAACTAATAGTGTGCTTGCAAAGACTTTTTCAGAATGGCTGTTAGATTTTGAACAGGCTTTGTTGTATAACGGTTTTACTGATAGCTACTATCATCATATGCGCAAAATATTGGCGGAAGATGTATTAGAGAAATTCTCAAACTCTAATAAAACAATTATAGAAACAATGGTAGTTGCTTTAGGAGAATCTCATTTCTTTCTGGGGGATACGGAAAAGGCTGATGAAATTTTTCAAACTTACCTAGCTGATAATGAGCATGCTCCTTGGGTTTATATTCACTGGGGTGATTTATATAATCCAGAAATGGGTCAAGACATGGCGGATATAGAAAAGGCATCTATTCTATATAGGAAGGCAATGAAAGCAGCGGAAGTAAGGGAAGATAAAGAGGCAGCGCAAACAAGATTACATTCGTTGCTAATTAACGTATAAAAGGAAAACGCACGATGCTGTGCGTTTTCCTTTTACTTGTTTTCATCACTATCTTGGTAGGCACCATATACTTCGCCAAAATATTTATTGTATCTATGTTTAAATTTATTAAATAAATACATGACAAGCACCTTAATTATTGCATAACCAGGAATCCCTAAAATGACCCCAATAATTCCAAACAGATTTCCGGCAACTAGTAATACAATAATAATAGTTAGCGGATGGATTTGCATCGTTTTCCCCATGATATTTGGCGAAATGATGTTTCCTTCTAAGAATTGAACAGCAATCCAAACAATTGCTAGCTTTAATACCATAAATGGAGAGTGTACAATGGCTATAATCACAGCTGGAATAATAGCAATGGTTGGCCCTAGATATGGAATTACGCTCGTTACAGCTGCAATGATAGCTAGAGTTATTGCATATTCTAAACCGATAATCTTATAACCGATAAATAGTAGAATCCCTATACAGGATGCAACAATAATCTGCCCTTGAATATATGAACCTACTTGTGTGTCCATGTTCCTTAAGATTTGATTTGCATCATCTCTGAACCCTGGTGGTAATAACTTTAAGCAAAATTCTTTAAATCTTTTTCCGTCTTTAAGTAAAAAGAATAAAATAAATGGAAATGTTACAATCGCTACTGCCACATTAGTAACTGTACTAGCAATATTTCTTACTCCTTGAAAGGCATTTGTAATATAGGAACCAATCATGGAAGGAATATCACTGAAATTCGTTACTAGCCAGTTGTAACCTTCTTCATAGTATGGGCCAAGGAACGAATTTTGCAGCCAGGTTGTAATACTGGCACCTAACTGACTTATGTAGGTAGGGAAATTTTCAACTAAACCTTCAATTTGTGATTCAATGGCTGGAGCAATTAATAGAATAATTCCAGTTAATAGCCCTGCAATAAATAGGATGAGAAGAATAATCCCCCAGATCCGTTTTACTCGCTTTTTTTCTAAGTAGTCGACAATAGGATTTAACAGGTAATAAGCAATAAATGCTAATATAATAGGTGGTGTTATGGTAGAGAAAATAACTATAATTGGATGAAAAATAAAAGAGACTTTTGTGTAGATGAATATAGTTAATCCTAATAAGATTAATAGGGTTAACAAGTAAAACATGTTTCTGCCGCCAATAAACTTCATAAATCTGCTGGGTTCCTTCATTTCCTTACTCCTTTTCCATCTTTGCTCTCATTATAGTTGAAAGAAGATAGATATTCCATTTTAATTTCTGAATGATTCAGAAAAAGCGTACTCCATAGGAGCACGCTTTCTCCAGCTTCAATGGCGTCTGAACACCTAAGATTCACTCCGTGCTTTTCGTTTATTTTCTCTCATTGAGAGATAAATGGTTCCAAACGAAAGGACCGCAAGAATGCCGCCGACGGTTGCATTCTGTTCTACAGAAGCATACTCAATCACAAAGCCCCCAATCATGGATCCGACTGCTATGCCTAAGTGTAATGCAGAATTATTAAGGCTTACCTGAATGCTGGCTGTTTCTGGTGACACATTCATTAAATAGCTTTGCATTGGTGGAGTAACGGTCCAACTCATCATTCCCCAAATAATCATGACTACGAGGAAGATAGGAAGGGAGAATGTCGTATAAGGAATAATAAAAATAGCAAACGCAAAGATAACAATTACAGAATAAATCGTAATCTTGGAACCAAATCGATCCGAAAAGGTACCGCCAACCGCACCACCACTAACTGCTGCGATACCAAAAATGAAGTAAATGATACTAATCCAGCTTGCATCTAAGTCCATTGTTATTTGTGCAAAAGGAGTGAGATATGCATAAAGGGTTGCATGTCCAGCAAGTAGAATAAAGGTTGTCGAGTGCGCGAATAGAATTTGCTTGTCCTTCAATGTAGCAAATTGCTTCCGGAGGGAGAGCTGTTTAGTAGGAGCGACTTTTTCCATAAAGAAATAAATGCCTGCAATAGAAAACAAGGTTAAAATCGAAATAAATAGAAATGGAGCTCTCCAGCCAAATGCATCGCCTAACGTTAAACCAATAGGGACCCCGAGCACTAGTGAACCACTAACACCCATATTTACAATTCCAATCGCGCGCCCGCGATATTTATGTTCTACAATATTAGCAGCCATCACAACACATAACACGATAAGCAAAGAACTGCTGGCGGCAGAGATAATTCTGCCGATAAATAAAACCCAATAGCTTGGGCTGAATACTGCGATGACATTTCCTACTAAGAAAACAAGCAGTGTGATAAGCGTTAATTGTTTACGTTCGAATCTAGCAGTAGCAGCAGATAAAATCGGTGCAGAGACTGCAAATGTTAACGAGAAGATAGTAATGAGTAAACCTGCTTGTCCCAAGCTTACATTCAAATCTTCTGCCACGAGATCAATAATTCCGCCAATAATTAACTCAACCATACCAACCACAAATGAAACAATGGTTAGTAAGTAAACTCTTTTGTCCATATAATCGCCTTTCTATAGTTGAAGTGTTTGTTTCCATCTTGTTTGGGTTTTTCAACAACCTTGAAGATACATTTAATATAGTATGGCTAATTTCCTCATAATTCAAGCCGAACCACATTAAAAAAAATAATAAGAACAAGGTTTAAGTATTAATAAGATTGGGTATAAAGAAAAAGGTATTCGAATTAAAAGAAATAATTTGGGATATTTGTTATACTGGTAGTACCTCATGGAAGGAGAAAGACCAATGAGTACAGAAAAGAAGTTAAAAAAGGACGCAATGCGTGTATTAAAAAATACTAGTAGAACATTTTTTATCCCCATAAGTTTATTAAATCCAACTTTAAAGATGACAGTGGGTTCCGCATATCTATGTATGCGTGCGATAGATGAAATAGAAGACCACGAAACACTTGAAAGCGAAACAAAGCAACATTTGCTGCGTGCTATTCGTGATCTGTTAAAAGCTCCTTTTAATGAAGAAGCGTATCATCAATTGGTGAAGCCATTTGCATCTGATTTACCTGAGGTTACATTGAGGCTTGGAGACTGGCTTCAGGTATGTCCACCAGGTATTTTGGAAAAGGTCAAGGAATCGACAAGTATAATGGCCGGTGGTATGGCGAAGTGGGTTGAGCGCGACTTTTTAGTGGAGAGTAAAGAGGATTTAGACGAATATACATATTATGTAGCTGGTTTAGTTGGTGTTATGTTATCGGATATATGGGAATGGTATGATGATACCAAAACAGATCGTGACTTGGCAATTGGATATGGCAGAGGGCTTCAAGCAGTAAATATGCTGCGCAACCAGCATGAAGATGCTGAACGTGGTGTGAGCTTTTTACCTAAAGATTGGACAAGAGATGATTTATTTGCCTATGCAAAAGGAAACCTGCAAAAGGCTGACCAATACTTAGAATCAATTGAAACAAAGAACATTATACACTTTTGTAAAATACCATTAGCATTAGCAAAACAAACGTTACTATCTTTAGAAAGTGGAAGGGAAAAGATGTCTCGAAAAGAAGTAGAGACAACAGTAGAAGATATTATTAAAGAAGGATAAACCAAATAAGAGGCTGTCCCAGCGTAATTGCTTTGTTTATTTATAGCAATTACCAATCTGGTATTTGACAGCCTCTTATATTTTTGTCAACCGCATTATTTTGAATATTCTGTTATATTAGTTTGGATTTAATTATTATTACCCTAGTATATTTATTAAGCAAATAACAAAACATTTTAAGGAGGTGTTGTGCTCTTTATGTTAGTCGGACAGATACCGTAGAATTTCTCCTTTAACAACATTTGTAGTATAAACTAATTTAAATAATGCAAGTAAAAGAGATGACATTTCTTCATTGTATCAAATGGAAATCATACATCTTATAATCGCAACTTAATTGTTGCTTGCTACGGACAACTAGGAGGAAAAACGTGAAATCAAAGAAAAGACAGAAGTTAGATTGGCCAGTATTTATTATAAGTGGAGGTTTTTTGATAGGCTTTATTATCCTATCGTTTGTGAATAGTGGGATGGTGGGAACGGCCATTTCTACACTATTTGATTTGTCAGCGGATGTATTTGGCGCTTACTGGCAAGTATTATTATTATTAAACTTCTTCATTGGTTTAGGGCTAGCCATTTCAAAGTATGGAAAAGTTCGTTTAGGGAATATGTATAAACCAAAATATAGCTTTTTTGGCTGGGTTTCGATGATTTTGATAACGCTACTGGCAAGTGGCGGTGTGTTTTGGGCTGCTACAGAACCAATACAGCACTACATGGCAACCCCACCACTTTTTGGGGGTGGGGAATTTAATAATATTCCTGCTGCTTTTGCTCAATCCTTTATGCATTGGGGCTTCTCAGCTTGGGCGATTCTTGGGACACTATCGACCATTGTGATGATGTATGTGCATTATAATAAGAAATTACCATTGCGCCCTAGGGGTTTGCTTTATCCAATATTTGGAGAGAAGATTTATCATAAGAGTATCATTGGAACAGCTGCCGATGTATTTTCCATTATTGCTACAGTTGCAGGAACACTTGGTCCTCTAGGATTTTTAGGGCTTCAGATTTCCTATGGTTTGAATCATCTGTTTGGCATACCAAATACTTTGACGGTGAGCGTTATTGTAGTCCTGTTATTATCTGGGATTGCTGCTATTTCAGCTGGAACGGGAGTAGATCGTGGTATTTATCATTTAAGTAATTTTAATGTTATCTTCACGATATTCTTAGCAATTGTGGTTTTAATTATCGGCCCAACGATGTTTATTTTTGATGCGTTTGTTGGAGGGACAGGATTTCATATTCAAAACTTCTTTGAAATGAGTCTATACCGTGGGGATCATGATTGGCTAGCTTGGTGGACAATCTTTTTCTGGGGATGGTTCATTGGTTATGCTCCAATGCTAATCGTGTTTATTAGTCGTATTTCACGTGGGAGGACAATACGCGAATTAGTTATTGCAGTCTCCCTTATAGCACCCATCGTAACTAATTTCTGGTTTTCTATTGTAGGTGGAACGGGTGTTTTCTTTGAAACAGAAAATCCTGGTTCGGTATCTGGTGCGCTAAATGAAGGTGGTATGCCAGCGGCACTTATGGCCATTACAGATCAGCTGCCTGCTGGAACGCTAATCGGGTTAGGATTCTTATTTGTAGCCATTGTTTTTGTTGCAACCACCGCAGACACGATGGCGTATACTGTCGCTGCGACATTAACGGGGAACGATCATCCCGACAGATGGCTGCGAGTTTTCTGGGCTATTATTTTTGGCTTAACAACGGTAATGATATTGAATGTAGGCGAGGACAGCATTACATCGATACAGAATTCAATTGTTATTACGGCAGTTCCTGTTTCACTTCTCTTATTACCGCCATTATGGAACGCACCGAGAATAGCGAAGAAAATGGCGTTAGAACAAGGTCTTATCTGGCAAAGGGAAATGCGTAAGAAAGTAGATAAATAATTAAGAGCCTTTACTATGAGCTTCGTTATTTTGGTGTAATCCTTTTGGCTCCAATATGCCGATACCTTTATAAAAACCTGTAAAAGAAAAAAACAGAAATTGCATCCGCAATCTCTGTTTTTTCTTTTAGAAGCATTGAAAAGATAGAATCCGATTTAAGTCAATACCAAAGTATACCCATCTCCAGCCAATCCATCTCCAACCTGCAACGGAGTTTCTTCCGATAAATGTTGGAAAAAACCAGAATGCATCATTTCGTAACCAAATATATGTGTAACGAAATAGGCAACCGCGAATAGCACCTGGATCTACTGCAAATGTTTGGAACTGGGATAGTTGAGGCGTGAAGCTCGGTGGTGGAGAGCTTGGTGGTCCACTTTGCCCTGCACCAGGTCCGCCACCAGGGAATCCACCAGGAGCACCACCAGGGAATCCGCCGGGAGCACCTCCAGGAAATCCGCCGGGAGTACCACCAGGGAATCCGCCGGGAGTACCACCAGGGAATCCACCGGGAGTACCACCAGGGAATCCACCGGGTGTACTTCCAGGAAATCCAGTGCTAGGGAATCCTGGGACGCTAAATTGTCTTTCATCTTCATCTGTATAATACCCTTGCTCATAAGGATTATTTTGTGAATAGTAATTTTCCATCTATACTTCCTCCTTAAATGATCTTCCCTTTACTATATGGGGAAATGGTCTAGTTTGGGAGCAATTCTGGAAAGAATAGGCATTCACACATAAGTTTAACTTCAATCAGTGGAAGTTTTTATTGACTCTTACGTTACGTGATACTTTATAGTGTTGTATAAAGGGAGGGAAAAATCATGAGAATAAAGGAAGTTGCTGATTTAGTTGGGATAAGCGTGCGCACGCTGCATCATTATGATGAGATTGGTCTTCTGCATCCGAGTGATACAACAGAAGCGGGTTATCGAATCTACAGTGATAAAGAATTAGACCGCCTCCAGCAAATTCTCTTTTTTAGAGAGCTTGGCTTCCCTTTAAAGAAAATAAAAGAAATCATTGACAGTCCGTCGTTTAATCAAAACGAAGCATTGGAACTGCACAGAAAGATGTTAATCGAGAAAAGAGATCGATTAACTAGAATGATACGGACTGTTGAGAAAACCATTCAGCACCATAAAGGAGAGATTGTTATGTCAAAGAAAGAGCAGTTTGAAGGATTTGATTTCAGCCAAAATCCATATGAGCAAGAAGCACGTGAACGGTGGGGAAATGAAGCTGTTGACAAGTCGAAGGATAAGATGGGGAGAATGTCGAAACAACAGCTAACAGATTTTCAGGAGGAGTTTAATGATATCTATCGTAAATTGGCAGAGGTACGCCATGAATCAGCACATTCTAACATTGCTCAAGAGCGAATAGAACTCTGGTATAACGCTTTAAATAAAATAGGGGATTATTCACTGGAAGCATTCCAAGGGCTTGGTCAAATGTACGTAGAGGATGAACGTTTCACGAGAAATATTGATAAATTCGGTGAAGGTCTTTCGGTGTTTATGCGAGACGCAATGCGTATTTATGCGGAGAGAAATAAATAAATAAATGAAAACAATCAGTTAGGTTTATCCCCTTCTGATTGTTTTTTTACATAGATATTGAGTGATTACTCACTTGACAAAAATGCGGTAAGTGGAATATTATTTATAGTGAGTAATCACTCATTTTAGGGGGAGAGTATAATGGATGATAATGTTTGTATTTCGATTCGTCATGTTTCCAAGACATTTGGAAAACATCAAGTGCTGTCAGGAATAGAACTGGAAATTAAAGACGGGGAAATATTTGGATTACTAGGTCCATCAGGGGCAGGAAAATCTACTCTTGTTAAACAGTTGGCTGGTCTAGATACACCAACAGAAGGCGAAAACTTTTTGTTTCAACAAAGGATGCCATCGCTATCATTAATGAAGCGAATTGGATATATGGCACAAGCAGACGCGTTATATGAGGATTTATCTGCAAAAGAGAATCTGCAATTTTTCTCTACCATATACGGTATTCGAGGAAAAAAACAGAGAGAAAGAATTAGGGAGGTAATGGAGCTAGTCGATCTATCCGCACATTTAAACAAAAGAGTTGCGAATTTTTCTGGAGGGATGAAGAGAAGGCTATCATTGGCTTTATCCTTGTTACATGAGCCTGAATTATTAATTCTGGATGAACCGACTGTTGGCATTGATCCTGTCTTGAGAAGGAACATTTGGGATGCGTTTTACGACTTAAACAAAAGAGGAACGACAATTATTGTAACAACACATGTTATGGATGAAGCGGATAAATGTGACCGTTTAGCACTAATGCGTGAAGGTGCAATTATAGCTGTAGGAACACCAGAGGAATTAAAGGAAAAGTCGAACACAAATAGTTTAGAAGAAGCCTTTTTGGCGTTCGGGGGTGAATAGGTTGAAAGTAATGGCACTAACCAAAAGAATTTTACAGCAAATAGCTCGAGATCGACGTACGATGGCATTGTTAATTGCAGCACCTATTCTGGTCCTAACCATGTTGCATTTAGTCTTTAATGGAGAAGACTATGTCCCGAAAATTGGGTTGGTTGATTTACCTCGTTCTATAGAAAGTCAAATAGATGATACCGGTGCAGAGATCCATGTATATTCTCATGAAGAAGATGCTATGAAGGAGATATCTTCCGGTGAATTGGATGGTTATATTACGTTTGTTCATCATTCTCCTGGGATTACACTTGAGGGTAGTGATCCATCAGTTAATAGTGCAGCAATAAAGTGGATTCGTTCTGCATTTGAGCCGTTACAGGAGAGTAATCCAAAACAAGAGATAGAGATTTCTTATGTGCATGGCTCCAGTGATATGGGATCGTTTGACTATTTTGGACCAGTACTGTTAGGGTTTTTTATCTTTTTCTTTGTATTCCTTATTGCTGGTGTCTCTTTTATACGAGAACGAACTACAGGAACTTTGGAGAAATTGTTATCAACTCCAATTCGTAAATGGGAGATTATTATGGGTTATGTACTAGGATTTGGACTAATAACAATGATTCAATCTACCATAATCGCTTGGTATTCTATCTATGTATTAGGAATGTTAATGGAAGGTTCGTTTTGGCATGTATTGTTGATTACGTTATTTCTAGCTTTGACTGCCTTAACATTAGGAATTCTAATTTCTTCCTTTGCGAATAATGAATTACAAATGATTCAGTTTATTCCCGTCATCGTGGTGCCGCAGATTTTCTTCTCTGGCTTATTTAATCTAGAAACAATATCTGATTGGTTAAGCTGGATAGGGCCATATACTCCATTATACTACGCAGCAGATGCACTGAGAGACGTGATGGTTAGAGGAGAAGGGTTTCCAGCCATCTATCTTGATCTTCTTCTATTACTAGGATTTTCAGCTCTCTTTTTACTATTGAATTTATTAGTTCTTAGAAAATATAGGGAAATCTAACTTTCTTTGCAAGAACATTCTTATCTACTATACTAATATCAAAGAAATCAATAAGGATAAGAGGCGTTAATGTGTCTAAAGATAATGAAAAACTTACCGAAAAACAAAGAGCAATTATAGATGCAGCAATTGAATTATTTGCTGAAAAGGGATTTGCCGCAACTTCTACGAATGAAATTGCGAAAAAGGCAGAAGTAGCGGAAGGAACTATTTTCAAGCATTTTAAGTCCAAAAAGGGATTGTTAATGTCTGTCGTCTCTCCCATGATGGTGAAATTAATGGCTCCCTTTATCAAAAATGATATTAACAAGGTAATAGATAAGGAATACGATACATTTCAAGAGTTTATTCGTGAAATGATAGAAAATAGAACGGAATTTCTGAAGAAAAATCTGCCCTTATTACGAATCCTTATTCAAGAAATCCCTTTTCATCCTGAGTTAAAGGAACAATTTATTGAACATATAGGAAAAGATATTTTCGCTAAATTAATAATTGTTGTGGAACACTTCCAAGCAAAGGGACAAATTATTGATGCAGATCCTTATACTATTATTCGTATGGTAGCTGGTTCGATTTTCGCGTACATTATAGCAAGACATGTTGTCGTACCAGAAGGTAATTGGGATAGGGAAGAAGTGGAAATTGAAAGGATTATCGAATTAATTTCTAATGGTATTACGCCAAGAGAGTAAAAAGTGGGCTGCTATGTGCCCACTTCTTTCATAAAGCTTTCACCGCTTCATGGATGTTTGCTGCTTCAGTGATAGCGGAGATAACAGCAACCCCATCTGCACCGGCTTCACGAACAAACTTTGCATTTACCTGATCTATTCCTCCAATACCAACGATGGGAAGTAGAGGGTATTGCTCTCGAATCGATTGAATCCATTTGATACCCACAGCTTCTTTAGCATTTTTTTTTGTTTTTGTAGAAAAGATAGGCCCAGCTCCTACATAATCAACAAGTGCAATCGAACTGTTTTCAAGCTCCTGTTGATTAGAAATAGAAAGACCGATAAATTTATCAGGAAATCTCCTCCTAACTTCTTCTATAGGAAGGTCATCTTGTCCAACATGAATCCCATCTACATCTAAGACTTCCGCTAATTCGATATCATCATTGATAATAAAAGAAATTTGATGCTTTTTGCAAATCCGACGAAGTTGTTTGCCTAAATTGACTTTGTCTTCACCACTAAGAGATCCCTTACCCTTTTCCCTAAATTGAAAGCTAGAGATCCCTCCTTCAATTGCCTCTAGGAGAATATCAGCTGGATTTCGTTTGCAATTCTGGCTACCCATAATAAAGTATTTATTTAATATTGTTCTATCAAATTTAGTCATGTTATCACGCTTTCTAGTGTTCCAGGGTCCCGAGATAGTGCATCAAGGAAGGAGGCGATAAACGTGCCATTTCCTTGTACACTTGGATTAGCTGCTGCGTAGGATGCAGCTAATCCGTAAAAATGAACGGCTGTATAAGCTTGGTCCTCAATAGGTGCATCCGTTGTTAAACAAGCTGCTAAAATCGATCCTAATAAGCAACCTGCACCAGTCACTTTTGCTAACAGCGGATGCCCCGTTTCATTTGTTATCCGTTCTTTGGTTGTATGAATGATATCTGTTTTACCTGTTAATACCGCTGTCGTTTGATATTTGATAGATACTTTTTCGGCAATTTCTGCTATGTTTCCTTCTCCAATTGACTCCACGCCTTTTGTTTCCCAAGGAGTATCAACTAAATTTGCGAGTTCACCGGCATTTCCTTTAATAACAGTCGGTTTTACTTCTTTAAGTATTTCATTCACTGCATCTGTTCGAAATGATGTAGCAGCCACTCCGACAGGATCTAATACAACAGGTATGCCTTTTTGATTTGCAGCTTGACCAGCAAGTATCATCGCTTTTATATCAGCTCTGGTAATTGTACCGATATTTAGCAGGACGCCATCTGCAAGTGATGCCATGTTATGTGCTTCCTCTTCTGCCTTTGCCATAACGGGTGCTCCACCAAAGGACAATAACCCATTTGCTGTAAAGTTCATGACAACCTGATTGGTTAGATGGTGAATAAGGGGTACATTCTTTCTGACTTGCTTGATAACCTCAAGATTCATTTCACCGTTTCCTCCTCACGTAATGCAAAGTGATTCGTTGGGCCATTCCCAGAACCTAGTGGGAAGGAGTATTTAATTGCCGCAGTAACAAAATGCTTCGCTTTTTCAACGGCTTGATATAGTGTCATCCCCTGACTAAGGTAGGCTGTAATGGCAGCGGAATAGGTGCATCCTGTCCCGTGTGTGTTTTTGGTAGGTATTCTTTTAACGGTAAAGCTATGGAAGCTATCCCCGTCGTACAACACGTCAGTTGCTTCACCTTCAAGATGTCCACCTTTAATTAGCACGGCACCTGCACCAAGATCATCAACTATTTTTACTGCTGCTTGTTTCATTTCGTCAATGTTAGTGATTTTCTCTTCAATTAAAAAGGCAGCTTCTGATAGATTTGGTGTTACTAATGTTGTAAGCGGTAAAAGGTTTTCTCTTAAATAGTCCCGTGCCTTTTCTTCAATTAATGCATCTCCACTTGTCGCAACCATAACGGGATCCATGATATAGGGTTTTTGGATAGATGTTATTTTTTCTGCAATTAATTTCATCATGTCGATGTTTGCGATCATGCCTGTCTTAAAAGCATCAATAGGCATATCAGATAATACAGAATCCAATTGCTCTTTAATGATATCCAGTGGAACGTGATGGATTGCCCCAACACCTGTTGTGTTTTGGGCGACAACAGAGGTAATGACAGACATCCCATAGCTTTTTAGTTCTTGAAATGTTTTTAAATCTGCCTGAATGCCTGCTCCGCCACTAGGATCTGTACCAGCAATGGTTAGTGCACAAGCTACTTGACTCATAGTTTTTTCACCAATCCTTTCGAAGGCCATTCCTCACAAGTGTAGGACATTTCCCAAAAAGCTAATTCAAGTTCACAACTCTTCTGAAATGCTTCTCTAATTTTGTCTTTTTCTTCTGTAGAAGCAGACGCCGCAAGGGCATCCAGTCGGTTGCGCATTTCCATAGTAGATGCTTCAACAGATGGATCACCATAAAAACGAATCCATTCATAGAATGGATTTTCCTCTGTTGGCTGGTATCTTTCCATTAACACTTGTCCAATCTCTAAATATGTCCATGGACAGGGCAGAAGGGCGCCAAGTGTTTCTCCCATTGTTCCGGTTTGTGCATGGTACATCATATGCTTTATATAATGGTCTGCTGTTGGTGGAAGGGGATAACCCTGTAAATCTTCATAGTTTACTCCAATATAATGACAGAACGTATGATGTGGGTGAACCTCATCATTTAAGATAAATTGAATTCGCTGGAAGAAATAGGCAATATCCTCTCTTTTAGAGGATTTGGACAGCCCAATCCCATAAATTTGCATGAACGCATTTAAATATTCAAAATCTGCTTTGATGTAATGAGCGATTGCTTCCTTCGATACGTCTCCCTTTCCAATTCCATCGACAAAGGGATGATCGAAAATGAGCTGAAAGATATGATCATTTTCTTTTCTTAATTGATTGGTGAATGACATGTGAGTGCCTCCTTTAAAATTGGAAGCTACTAGGGGAATTCGAAAGAGGAGTAGATGCATCTCCGCTACTTCCCTCCGCTGGTATTAACCAGATCAGGTCGATAAGGGTCGGATTCTAATCCTCTCAGCTCTTCATACAGAGCACCCCTAGTAGTTTCGTAGATTAATAATATTATCTTTGCAGTTTTATTTTGGGTGTATTGATAAAAATGTATTTGCTTTTACTCGAGATATAATTAACCAGCCAATGATCGAACCTGTAAGGCTGCTGACAAGAAACGGTGGAAGGAATGCAAATGCACCTACTGCACTGCCCATAAAGACATACGCAAAAGGAACTGCAGCAAAAGCTCCAATGATTCCACTTCCTAGACCTTCACCGAATGCGGCAAATCCTTTCTTCCCTGATTTTTTATAAAAATATCCTGCTAAAAATGCACCAACCATTCCCCCTGGAAAGGCGAGTAATGTTCCCAGTCCTAGCAGATTTCGCAAGACGCCAATCATAAAGGCGATGATTACTGCTGGTCCAGGTCCTAACAGTACTCCTGCTATTACGTTAATGGCATGCTGCATCGGGTAAGCCCTAGCAATACCTGCTGGAAACCATATTAATTGAGCGGTAATCGTTCCAATTGCTACAAATACCGCCATCGTCGTTAAAAGTCTCGTCTTATTCATTTTTACCTCCTTTCTAATGGGGGTACACAAAAAGCCTGATCCAAAAGTGGACCAGGCTTTATATCCTGAGAATAATAGGTTGACATTTCGTCACACTACTTCCCTCCGCTGGTATTAACCAGATCAGGTCCATAAGGGTCGGAAACCTATCCTCTCAGCCCTTTATTGGGCACCCCTAGTAGTTGTTGCTTTGCTATTTAAATTTTCTAACATAAGGATAACAGTTTTTTAAGAAAATAACAATTATGATTTTGCTAATTGATCTAAATTAATCTTGCTACTTATACTATTATCTAATTTTAATGCCATTTAATTCCAAAATAATGATATAACAATATTAGTTGGAAAATTTTAAAATCATAAATGGGGGAGAAGGTTAAATAGTGGTACTATTAGCAATTAACAATGTGGAGAAGCATGATAAGGACAACGTCTTATTTCCGTGTTTTTCTTTAAAGGTAGAAAAGGGTGAAGTTGCTGCTATTCATTCCACATTAAACATAAGGAAAACACTAATCGATATGATTAGTGGTGACCATGCTTTGACATCTGGAGAATTGATTATCAATGGAAAAACGCTAAAAGATAAAAAGGATTATTTTAAACAGTTAGGATTATGTCTCTTTGAAGAAGGTCTATATGAAAGATTAACAGCAAAAGAGTATATTTCCTTCTATAGGAGCTTATATGGGTTCAAACAAACGTTTGATTACATTTTGCAGCTTACACAGCTTGAACAAAAGAAAAATATGCGTATAAAGCATTTCTCTTCATCTGAGAAGAGAAGAGTTCAATTCGCCCGAGTTCTTGCAATCGAACCTAGCTTTTATGTTTTCGAAGAGCCCGATTTAAATGTCGATTTGGAAACGAGACGTATCTTTATATCTATTCTGGAACACATACAAAAACAAGGAAGGGGTGCGCTCATTTTAACAGGGAACATGGAAAGTGCACTGACATTTACCAATCATGTCTTCCGTCTTGACGAGAATGGTTTGCGAAAAGTTGAAACGGAACCAGAAGAGAAGGTAATGGAGGAAGCAGAGCCGAAACGAGAAGTTAAAACAGCCCAATTCCATAAGATTCCGACAAAGGTAAATGAGAAGATCGTATTATTTGAGCCTACAGAGATTGATTACATTGAAAGCAATGATGGTCAATCGTTTATTTATACTAAAGGAGAAATGTTTCCGAGCACGCTCACCTTAAATCAGTTAGAGGACCGTTTACATCCGTTTGGATTCTTCCGATGTCATCGATCCTATATTGTGAACCTGCAAAAGGTTCGTGAGGTCATTACTTGGACAAGAAATAGCTTTAGCTTAATTTTAGATGATAAAAACAAATCATCTATCCCATTATCGAAATCGAAAATGGCTGTGTTAAAGGAGCTATTAGGAATGAAATAAAGATTTTATGAATCTGTTCACCTTTCAAAAGCTCCAATCAACCTAAATTATACTCCTTTCATTAAAAATATAGTGTTTTATATTCCTGAACCTATTAATCTAGTGATGTAAGGTAAATGAATGAGCAAAGGGGAATGAGTAGTGGATAATGTAATCGAAGTTAATGGATTAGCAAAAGTCTACGGGAATCAAACAGCATTGGCAGATCTTGATTTTAGCGTAAAAAAAGGTGAAACATTCGGCTTTCTTGGGCCGAGTGGCTCAGGAAAAACGACAACCATAAAAATATTGACTGGACAATTGACTCCAACTTCCGGTGAAGTAAAAGTGCTTGGACTGCCTTTCTCTTCTTTAAGAACATCAGAATATAGGAAGAGAATTGGAGTAATTACAGATAACAGCGGTCTCTATCAACGATTATCGGTATATGAGAATTTAAAATTGTATTGCCAGCTCTATGATGTTCCTTTAACAAGAATCGAAGAAGTATTAAAGACAGTAAACTTAGCTAACGAAGCGAAAAAAATTGTATCTAAGCTTTCTAAAGGAATGCTTCAACGTGTTACTTTGGCAAGAGCGTTTCTGCATGAGCCTGATTTATTATTCTTAGATGAACCAACCTCTGCCTTGGATCCAGTAAATTCAATGCATATTCATAGAGGATTGAAAAAACTGAATGAGAAGGGCACTACCATTTTCCTGACTACACATGATATGAGTGAAGCGGAAAGCTTGTGTGATCGTGTTGCATTTTTACATAAGGGAAATATTCAAATCATGGATGAACCAAAGCAACTAAGAAGAAAGTATTCTGATCATACATTACGTGTGGAATTAAAGAATGGAAAAGAAGTTGTGCTAGCAAATAACAGTGAAGGTGCACAAGAGCTGTATAAGTATATGTCTGCAGACCAAGTCATTTCTGTGCATTCGAATGAACCAACGCTAGGGGACATTTTTGTGGAAATTACAGGGAGGGAACTAATATGACATTTTCGATGAAACGTGCACTTGCTATTTTTCAAAAAGATTTAAAGGATTTATCTAAAAATATGTACATTGGTTCGACGGTATTAATCGTGATCTTACTAGCTGCTTTATATGGGAGAATGGGAGAAGTTCCCCTTGAAATGCATTATTTAGTAATTAATTTTGTGTTTGCTATGGTTACTGCCTTTATTCAGTGTGCAATCATTGCAGAAGAGAAGGAAAAAAATACCCTTAGAAGTTTAATGCTTTCCCCAGCTTCCATGAATGATATTATTTTTGGGAAAAGCTTGGTAACTTTTGTTGTCACCATTCTCACAGTAGTTCTTTGTGCTTGGCTAACGGGTTATCAGCCTGCCGATATCCTTCCTATAGCATTTGCTCTTATTCTATCCACTCTGTTCTATATTGCTTTAGGAACTATATTAGGTTTATTATCAAAGTCTGTAATGGAAGCATCAGTCATTATTCTTCCAGTCGTATTTATCTTTGGGTTCGGATCTTTTCTAATGAGTTACGTTGAAGAATATTCATTCTTAGCGTTTGTTGAATATTTACCAAGTGTGCAGCTTATTGAATTAGCATATGAGGTGGAAGAAGGATTAGGATTCGGAGATCTGTGGTTCCATTTGTTCATTATTGCATTATGGGTAATTGGTTCGGCTATTTTAACGATAATCATGTATAAGAAACGGGAAATGGATTGAGACGATAAAAGGAAATGCCGTCGATATTGCCCGGGAAATGTTAAAAAATAAAAAAATAAAATGGTTAAGCGACAAAATGCTTAACCATTTTTTTGTGATGGAGCATAGCGGGATCGAACCGCTGACCTCTTGCGTGCCACGCAAGCGCTCTCCCAGCTGAGCTAATGCCCCATGTTTAATAACAGTCTTTTATATAAATGATTCTATCAGACTAAGTGAAAAACTGCTACTATTTTATACTTGGGGTATACAAAATTACTAGGTGTAGTCAAAGTCTGTCGAATATGTTTGTCTGCAATAGACAAGGAAGCTTTTCGAGGAGAGGAAAAAGTGAGGGTGAAAAAGAAGGCCCCCACTAGCTTGTATATAACAACGATTACTTTTTAACCCAATTGCCATCGTCATTTTTCTTGTATTTTTGTTTTACTGCACTCCAAGCAACTTTGAAAGGGGTCTCTTCTTCGTCATATTCCTCACTTGCAGAGTTGAACGCTTCTTTGAAAATTTCCTGTGCGTGATGAGGCAGGTTATCCTTTACTGAATCTGGAAGGTCGCTTAAAGAATTATATGGCATATTAAGATCTCCTTTCTTATATTTCTTTACGTTTTCCCTTTAGACAGCCGGGTTAAACGAAAAGTTTGTTCTTGTGTTCTTTGCAGGGATACCTTGTTTTGTCTGTAACATCCTATTATGGGGCGTTAGAAGGTATAAATAATATTGGAACAAGTTTATCTGTGTAAAGTGAAAGTTAAATAAGCAAAAGCTGATAGAACCCCAGCTTTTGCTTGCTTCTTAAACAATCATTTCTTGTTATCCTGTGTAGCCAACGTCATTTGATGCCACACAGAACCTTTTGCATCTTCTCCGCCTTTAATACGCTCTAATGCCAATTTGATTTGCATCCGTACTTCAAATTCAGGGTCATCTGCAGCTTCTTCTAGTGCTGGAATACAGGATTCATCTCCTACTTCATATAGAAACATTGCGGCGCGCCAGCGAACAAGTCTGCTTGAGTCTTTTAATGAAAGAATCATTTCTGGCATAGCTTCTTTGTAGCCTAAGTCAGAAATACAATCACCTGCTGTTCTTCTGACATTCACAGCTTTATCTTTTAATGCTTTATATAGAAGTGGCAGGACATCTGGTTCTTCAATCATTCCTAAGTAAGCAGTGGCAAGTCTTCGGATAGAAGCTTTTTCATCGTTAATTGCTCTTTCAAGTAGCGGTAAGTGTTCAAGTGTTGGATCAAGTCGATCTAATGCTGCGTAGCGAACCTTCCAATTAGGGTCATTCATAACTCCAGGTGAAGGGCTTTGCTCTGTTGGTGGAATAACATTTTGTTTGGTATCTTCTGTTTGATTTGCGTTGATTACCAATCTATCGATTCGCTTTTCGTCATAGCTTGCCATAATCTCTTCTACTATCTCTTTACCGATATCTTCCATGGAGCCATATCGCGGGCGTTGTTCCACCCATTTACGTTCCATAATGAAGTCAGGCGAATGAGAGGAAGCTTCCATTGCCGCATTCATAAAATAGTTGGGCAACCCAAACCGTTTTTCTTCATTTCCATCGTCTAATTTCACCTGAATAGGAATATCCCGATACATCTGAATATAAACTTTCACCTCTCCGAATGCATCATGACTGGTTACGATAGGTTGAGTATGAGAAAGATGATCTTCGGTTTCTTCTGTACCAAGCACTTCTCTCACCTTAGGAAGAATGGATTCCCAGGGAACCTTTGGATTTCTTGCTAAGGCAATAAAGTCAACAACACGGTAAATATTGATAACGCCATGTATTTGAAATAATTCTTTTACATAGGAGGGCGCTTTATTCAAATTCTCACCCTGTTTGTAATTATAATTCTCCCCAGCGGCAAGCTCCTCATCCACATTAATCTTCATTGAGTGTGGACTGGGTGTCGGCTCAATCGACGTAATTCTCATGATTTCTCCCCCTTTGAGATGTATGTGTATGCTGTTATCTATAGAAATTAGTGTACCAGAATTTTGTAAGAAGAGAAAAGCATTACTCTAAGTGGAGAGTAATGCTTGATTACCATTATTTATTAGAATAGTTAGCGAATTGGATAAAATTACTTTCATCCTCTATTAAACCGCATAAAGCACACTGTACGCGATATTTTGGGCCTTTATAAAGATGATGAAAAACCTCTACTTTTTCATTTGTATAATCATTTATAAGTTCTCCGGTATTCGAATCTAGTTTTACTGGTGTGGCTAGTTGTTCAATTATGTTAAAACGAGAACGATTGGTTTTGCAATTTGGGCAACAATATGGATGACTCATTACAAAACACCTCCTAAGTGTAGTATCTGTACTTAGGAAGATTAAATACATGGAAAGGGCTATTTAATTAGAAAACCATTTTTTAAGCTTAGAAAGTAATGTTGAATTTCTAACTTTCTCTTCTTCGTTAGTTTGTTTCTCTTCCTTTAAAAAAATCTCTTCCTTATCAATTGCATAATCATAAGCCAACACAGCGCCAATTTCTGTTTCAATATCTTCGTTTGTAATGATGGTGTATGGAATATTGTATTTTTGGGCTAGTGCTTTTTCTTCTTTCATAAAACGGGATGCGACATGGCCATTCATTATAAGTTTCGCCTCTCTATTATCCTTCATGGCTGCTTCTAAAGCTTTTATTCCCTTATCTGTCATAACCTGTCCAACTGTTAATGCAAGTACAATACGCTCTCTGTAAGTACCCAGATATTTTTGTCTTTCTTCCTCCTTAGGAAGCCGTGTTCCATAAATTCCTTCTGTTAGATAATCATTTACCTCTTTGCTGCTCATCTTCAACCGTCCCTCAATCTTATGTTCTTATTCTAAGTTTAGCATATGTATAGAAGCGATTCACATTAAGTGAATCGCTTCTGGGCAGATAAGAATCCTATGTGCAAGCTAAGCTAGGTAAAGGCTTCATATGCTCATCATATTAAAGCATCTCTATAGCGTATTTCTGCCCTTCACTCGCTTATCTGCTTCACGGCTTCTCTTTACAGCCTCTAGGTCGTCAGCATCTGCCAATTCTTGAGAAAACTCAATGTCAATCCCATCTGAAAGCTGTTGCTTTGGAGTTTGTGCTAACACGTTGTTTCTGTTATGATTATGATCATCTCTTCCACCCATGTTATACACCCCTTTATAGGATTTACATGGATAGTTTATGTTCAAATAGTTTATATTAACGCATACATTTAATGGTATTTCATCCAGACTTATTACTATAATACATCTTCACTAAGTGTGTAAATTAACTAAAGAAAAGTAAGTCTGAGAATAGGAATTGTTCCTAAGCCTTTAATTCTTCAGTAAGGAATCACTTTATCTTCTATCTCCGCCCAACAGGTCGAATAACCCTCCTGCAATGCTTCCTTCTCCTTTGGATTCTGAACCAGGTCTGCCTGGTGCGGATGCAAATACTCTGCTTGCAAGACGACTGAATGGTAAGGATTGAATCCAAACAGTGCCTGGACCTCTTAACGTTGCAAAAAATAATCCTTCCCCACCAAATAAAGCTGTTTTTATTCCTTTAACAAACTCAATGTTGTAATCTACTGAGCCTGTCATTGCAACAAGACATCCAGTATCTACTCTTAATACCTCCCCTGGGGCTAATTCTCTTTTATGGATGGTTCCACCTGCATGGACAAAAGTCATGCCGTCGCCTTCTAGTTTTTGCATAATAAATCCTTCTCCACCGAAAAAACCAATTCCAATTCTACGCTGAAATTCAATTCCAACTGAAACACCTTTTGCTGCAGCAAGGAAGGAATCCTTTTGACAGATTAATTTTCCATCGATTTCACTTAAATCTAATGGGATTACCTTACCAGGGTAAGGGGAAGCAAATGAAACGTGCTTTTTACCAGAGCCTTCATTTGTAAAGGTGGTCATAAATAAGCTTTCTCCAGTGAGGACACGTTTTCCAGCACCGATTAATTTCCCCATAATGCCGGAACCGTGACTTGATGAGCCATCACCAAAAATGGTTTCCATCCTGATTTGATCATCCATCATCATCAAACTTCCAGCTTCTGCAATGACTGTCTCTTGAGGGTCAAGCTCTACCTCTACAAATTGCATGTCATCTCCATAAAGCTTGTAATCAATTTCGTGGTTATTCAATAATATCATTCCTTCCTGCTCTTAATAATAGGTAATACGGAGGGGTCATGGAAAGGATTCATATTTTTCACTTTAATTTTGTTAAGTTGTTTTAAAATAGCTTATTACTGGGAATTGTCTTTTATGTGTGAAGAAAACCATCAGAGGTAAATTTACCCACCAGATGGATGGTTTAGAACTTACAAGAGATTATTAATCATTACTTTGAGTAATTAGAAGGATTTTAGGCGATTATGCCGAATATATGAAAGATATGGAGCTAATTTATTTGTAGGAGGGAAGAATAGTGAAGGGAAGAGATCCGATAAAGCTGGATGAAAGACTATATCTAATTGATGGGTTTGATATGGACATTCCTAATCGGACAGGAACATATGTCATTAAAGAGAAAGCGCTAACATTAGTGGAAACTGGGCCAAGTCCCTCTATAAAATATGTGAAGGCTGGATTAGAAGCACTTGGACATACGCTTGATCAGGTTCAATATATTATTTTAACACATATCCATTTGGACCATTCAGGCGGAGCGGGATTACTAATTAGGGAATGTCCGAATGCAAGAGTTGTGGTACATCCTAGAGGAAAAAGGCATTTAGTAGAACCAAGAAAGCTAGCTGCAGGTGCGAGATCCATCTATGGGGAAAGCTTTTCTGACTTATTTGATCCGATTATTCCTGTACCAGAAGAAAAAATTATTGAAAAAACAGAAGGGGATACCTTGGAGATTGGGCCAGAATGTACGTTGGAATTTCTTGATACTCCTGGCCATGCAAAACATCACTTCAGTATCTATGATCCGGTAAGTAATGGAATGTTCACCGGTGACACGGCTGGAATCTTTTATCAACAGCTTTTAGCGTACGGGGTGGAGTTATATTTACCAAGTACCTCTCCAAACCACTTTAACCCCAATGACATGGAGCAATCGATCGAACGTTTTCGGAAAATGAACCTGGACCGCATTTACTTTGGCCATTTTGGGATGACAAAGAATACGAATCGTGCACTCCAGCAGGTTTCTGAATGGTTAGGTGTTTTTATAGAAGAAGGTGAACAGGTTCAATTAGAAAAGCTGGGTTATGACGCGCTTTCCCAAAGGATGCTTGGAAAGGTAAGAGAGCATCTGCGGGAGCAAGGTATTCCAGATGACAATGAAGTATATATTATTATCAATTTGGATATGCAAGTGAGTGCTTTAGGGATCATTGATTACTTTCAGAAATTAAAGCAGTAGGGAAGAGCACCCGAAGATACCGTTGCGGGTGCTTTTATTAATTATGCTATGCTATTCTTTAGTATAGTTAAGCTCCCATGAGATTCCGTTTTTATCTTTAACAATAGCATGCTTAGCACCCCAGAACGTATCCTGTAATTCCATTTGGATTTCTCCATCTTCTGCTAATGCATGGTATACTTGCGTAATTTCATTTTCGCTTTCAAGCTCTTGAAGTAACAAAATATTACTTCCGACTGTAGGAGATTCTCCAAAAATGTCTGAGAAGTGTAAGATGCAATTACTATTAATATGCAGTTCTGCATGGATGTACTTGCCTTCATGCCCTTTGAACATTTCGATACCATCAGCCAGTTGTGTATTTTTAATTTCGCCACCAAATACGTTTTGATAATAAGCTACTTCTTCTTTACAATTTTTAATTCGAATATAGGGAAGGATTTGCTTCATTCCATTACCTCCAATTGTTTTAACTACTAAATTTATTATTTTAATTCTAACATAATCGGGCAATGATCACTTCCAAGAACTAGAGAGTGTACATGGGAATCGACTAACCTATCCTTTAATCGCTCAGAAACAATAAAATAATCGATACGCCAACCGATATTTCGCTCGCGGATCGTCTTCATGTAAGACCACCATGTGTATAGGTCATCCTTTTCTGGGTAAAAGTAACGCAATGTATCAATAAATCCAGAATTTAATAGACGAGTCATCTTCCCTCTTTCTTCAGTTGTAAAGCCAGAGTTCCCGTGGTTTGTTTTATGATTTTTTAAGTCAATCTCCTGATGTGCCACATTCAAGTCTCCACAATAGATAAGTGGCTTTACTTGATCCAATTGAACTAAATAATCGTATAGTTCATCTTCCCATTCTAAACGGTAATCCAGCCGAGATAAATCGCGTTTGGCATTTGGAGTGTACACATTGACTAAGTAGAAGTCTTCAAACTCTAAAGTTAGAATACGTCCCTCATCTTGTGTTGCCTGTTTTCCAACACCATATTTTACATTTAAAGGCTCTCTCTTTGTAAAAACAGCTGTTCCAGAATAACCTTTTCTTTCTGCGTAATTCCAATATTGATAATATCCCTCCAGATCGAGAGTAATTTGTCCTTCTTGTAATTTTGTTTCTTGTATACAGAAAATATCTGCATCAATCTCTTTAAAATAATCTAAAAAACCTTTTCGGACACAGGCTCTAATCCCGTTCACATTCCAAGATACTAGTTTCATAAATGAAATAAACTCCTCTTTCAACGTAATATTCAATATTGTAGCATAGATAAACAAACCTACCTTAGTGAATTGTGAAAACTTAATGCTGTGGATAGATAGACTGCTGATTAGCTTTATTCAGCATAGTGCATAAATACCGCTCCGGAAATACACTACGCTTTCCGCGGGCGCTGTTGAGCCTCCTCGTGCTAACGCACTGCGGGGTCTCAACTAGGCTTCTTCTCCCGCAGGAGTCTTCGTGTATTTCCTCCGCTAATTAGTGCTTTAAACTCTTAAACTAAAGATGGTAAAAGCACAGTTAAACATAAGTGATTGTAGCGGAGGGCAGTCGACTCCTGCGGGAAAGCGAAGACGCTGAGACCCCGCAATGAGCGGTCTTTGCGAATGAGGAGGCTTAGCGCGAGCCCGCGGAAAGCGTACTGCCCGCAGCGGAAATCACAAGCGCATATTTATAGCTTTGTGTTTTTACGCTAAATATTGGATTAAGTTAATTCACAATATCTATCAACTATGAATATTTTTAAGAATAAGCTAAAAATAGTATTGACAGAAAATGCGTATTAACCATATAATACAGTAGACATGTATTAAATGGTTAATACGCATTTTTTTATAAAAAGTGTATGATGTGATTAATACACCGAAATTTTTTTGATTATATTGTATTAATGGCATAATACACACAGGTATGAAATTAAGAAGGCAGGAGCTGGGTTGTAATGAATGTGATATTTAATAAGCGAGATCCTGTTTACGTGCAAGTTGTTCGGCATTTTAAAGAGCAGATTGCAACAGGTGGCTTTGAACCAGGACAGGAAATCCCCTCAAGAAGAGAACTGGCTAGCAGGTTGAAGATTAATCCGAATACGGCCCAACGAGCTTATAAGGAAATGGAGGAGGAAGGCTTGATTTTTACAGAAGGAAACAATCCGAGTAAAGTGACAAGGGATGAACAAAAGATTCAGGCGGTTAGAGGAGAATTAATTTCAGAAGCAATTGATTCATTTGTTGAGTCCATCCGTCCGATTCGTGTGCCATTAGAAGAAGTGATAGGGCTGCTAAAGGAAAAATATGAAAAAGAACGCTAGAAAGACGGGGGAGGGAAAACGGTGATAGAAGTAAAGGAAATAACAAAGCGATTTGGTTTAAAGAAGGTATTAAAGGGCGTTTCATTTACTGCAAATAAGGGAGAAATTACATGCCTGATCGGTATCAATGGTGTTGGTAAAACAACAGTCCTAAACGCCATAATGAATTTAACTCCAATACAGAGTGGGGAGATTCTAATAGATGGAGAAAAGATATCGAAAAATAGCTATGAAAAAATAACGTTTATTCCAGATGCGATTACGATGCTGCCACAAATGACAATAGGTGAATCGATGCAGTTCATGAAGGACTTCTATAAAAGCTGGAATCAAGCTCGTGCCAAGGAATTACTTGATTTCTTTAAACTAAAGGAAGAAGAAAAGATATCAAGCCTATCAAAGGGAAATACTGCAAAAGTAAATTTATTACTTGGCCTAGCGCTAGACGTCGATTATCTATTAATGGATGAACCATTCTCTGGTATTGATATTTTTAGTAGGGAGCAAATTGCGGATGTATTTACGAGTCATTTAGTAGAGGACCGAGGTGTGATTATAACAACACACGAAATTAATGATATTGAACATTTAATCGATAAAGTCGTACTGCTGGATGAAGGAATTGTAATAAAAGAATTTAATGCGGAAGAAGTTCGAGAGACGGAAGGAAGGTCCGTTGTAGATGTGATGCGAGAGGTGTATAAACGATGATGAATTATGTGAAGCTCGTTAATTTTGAATTAGGCCGATTTATGAAAATTTATTTAGTATTAATTGGAATTACGGTTGTATCTCAAATCGCTGGTGTCATGGTCAGCGCTAACAGCTATCTCAATATTGCTAGTGAAGAAATGAATGTAAATTCGCTATCAATGGATGCATTTCTTCAAATGTATGGCGTGTTTTCTATGAATAACGTGACAAGGACCTTATGGTTTTTCGGACCAATTGCACTTTGTGCTGTGACACTATTAATTTATGTATTGTTTATCTGGTATCGTGATTGGTTTGGAAAAAATACGTTTATTTATCGGTTATTGATGCTCCCGACAGAGCGGATCAATATTTACTTAGCAAAGGCAACAGCTATTTTCTTCATGGTATTAGGTTTAATCGCTTGCCAATTAGCATTGATTCCGATAGAAGGAAAGGTAATGCAATGGATGGTTCCACTTGACTTACGGATAGATTTAACGACTCTGGAAGTTATTCATTCATTCGAATATCTGGGGATAATGATTCCAACAACATTTTCCCAATTTCTTGTACATTACGGGATTGGTTTAATGGCAGTGCTGGTAATGTTTACTGCGGTTCTATTTGAACGCTGCTTTAGGATGAAGGGGATTATATTAGGAGTGGTTTATGCTGTCATTTCCTTTTTTGCCTTTATTTCACCATTGCTCATCAATGAGTTTGTATTTCCGATGTTCTTGTATCCTGGTGAACTTTTTATACTAGAATGTGTTGCGGGATTCATTGTTATAGCATGTGCCATTTGGACGGGACATTATTTGTTAAACAGGAAAATAAGGGTATGATGGGAGGATGAATATGAAACATTATTGGAAATTAATATCCATAATCTTATTCTTTGTGCTAGTTATCGGTACATTTTATGTGCGTGAGGGTGTTGCAGATAATGCGTATCCGGAATTCTCCATTCAGACGGTAAGTGGTGACAAAATGGAAATAGCAAACCTATCTTTAGATGGGGAATATCGCAATAGTCAAACAGGTTTAGGAGACTGGGTTGAAATTACACATGGGGGATCCACATATGTAACAGAGATTTCTTTTTTTGAACAGGCAACTGAAAATTATGTTCACCAACCGTTGAAACGGCTTATAGAGGAATATCGAGGGTTTATGCGCGGGAAATGGCATGGAGGAGAGTACTTTTTTGAAAATGAACAGTTGATTGCTTATGCAGATATTTCTTCTGAACGAAGTAATTCTATTGGCGTAGGAGACCTCAATTTTGAGATTGAGGTTCTTGATAAGGAGTCGGATCAGACAAAATCAATAGAAATGGTTGTTCCCGAGCAGGAAAATTACCAGTATATGCGTGTGGCAGGGGTTCAAGTAACGGGTTCCTATTTGCAGGTGATTACTTATAGTGAGACTCAGGATAGAACCATTGAATATCTAATGTATACCTTTGATATAGATGATTTATCTCTTATAAATCAAGAAACGATTTTTGCCTCTGAGAGGCCAGAACAAGACGGAAACACCTGGGTTGAAGTTAATTTAGAAAATGACTATGAGGATATTGGACCCGTTTCATATTTAGTTTTTAGTAAAGAAGTAATTGAGACCATCCCATTAACGCATGACCCTTCTTCAGGGTATGAGGAAAGAATAGTAGAAGGAGTATTGCTTGCTTATAGTGTGGAAACAGGCGAAAAAAAGGAAATAGAATTACCAGAAACGTTGATTGAACAAATGAATAATGGAGATGGAATGTATGATATGATTTCTGTTCATGAATCCAGTGTATATTTTGGCGCGATGACGGAAAATGGCATAGAAGTTACTCCATATCAGTTAGAAGAGGAAGCATTTGGAGAAAAACAAACATTTAATTATATCACTACTCTAGAAATGGAAGATGATTATTATCACTATTATCCACCACAATTTGTAATGGAAGATAGTAAATTATATTTTGCAGATCCTCATAAGGACAAGGAAAAAGATGTAAGTGTCTATGTTGCTGATTTAAAAACAGGAGAAACATTATATGAAGGAAGTATTGAAATAGAGGGTGCTAATATCATGCAACTGGGCCATGAACTATATATTTATGGTTTAGAAGTAGAATGATTTGGGGTGGATAGTTTGATACAAGTAAAACAATTAAGCCATCATTTTGAGATAGGGAAAAAATCAGAAAAGACGAAGTTATCCGTGTTGGAGGATATAAACCTAGATGTTAAAAAAGGCGAAATAGTTACCGTGGTGGGAAAGAGTGGGTCAGGAAAATCAACCTTGCTTAATCTGATTAGTGGTTTCATTCGTCCAACCCAGGGAGCAATATGGATTAATAACATAGAGGTAACCGACTATACCGAAAAGCAGTTTGCGGATTTCCGTCTTCATCATATGGGTTTTATCTTCCAAAACTTTCAGCTGATACCGAGTATGACTGCTTATCAAAATATCGAACTTCCATTAATTTTAAATGGGGTAAACGAAAAGGATAGAGAAGAAAGAACGAAGGCGATACTGGAGAAAGTGGGTTTAAGTAAATTTGGAAACCATTATCCGAGTGAATTATCAGGTGGTCAGCAGCAACGGGTCAGTATTGCTAGAGCATTAGTCTTAAATCCTCCTCTAATCCTTGCTGATGAACCAACTGGCAGTTTAGACGGTGAAACAGAGGAGGAATTACTGACATTTATCCAGCAATTAAATAAAGAATTAGGTGTAACTTTTCTCATTATTACACATGATGAGGAAGTTGCACGGATTGGTAATCGAACCATTACAATAAGAGACGGGCGTCTATTGGAAGCGGGGAATGTGGTGTGAAGCTGAAGGATAAATTTCGTTTTATAAGACAAAATATTAAAAAAAATAAAGTCCGCACCTTTATGACAATATTAGCGACCGCGATGGGCTGTGCGTTCTTAATTGTATTAGCCTCCATTGGATATGGGATTCAAAAATCTGTTGTAGAAGATACATTGGAACAACAGGTCGTTACCGAAATTGATGTTTACGGCTATGAGGAGGGGCAGGGGAATTATCGCTCCTTAACTTTAGAAGATATTACGTACCTGGAAAATATTGATAATGTAAAAGCAGTGACGAGAAGAAATGAAATACGCCAAATTCCAACCTTTAAAATAGGAGAATATCAAATAGATACAGTTGCAGTGTCGATTCATTATCCGTCAGAAGTGGAATCCGGATTAGAATTAGCAGATGGTGTGTTTCCAAGCGAAGAAAATGAAGTGATAGTTGGTAGTCACTTTGCAAATTATTTAGCAAAAAACGGTGAAGATGTCTATGATGATGAAACGGGAGAGATAAAGGAAGAATTCCTTTACAAAGAATCGATTAAAGGGAAAACGATCGAGATGCAATTTGCAGATAATGATGAGCAAGTTCATACGATCCCGTTAACCATTGTAGGTGTGATGGAAGAACCAACAAGAGAGTGGATGCAGGATCAAAGTGTTTATATTTCTTCAGAAGTGTTAGCGAAAGTAGAAGAAGTAACAGGTACTCCTCGCGGTGAATTAGGGGTAGATCCAGAAGTATATGATTCTACGGAAAGATCAGAGGTATTCGATTCTGTTAGTGTGTACGCTAATAACTTAGAAGATGTACAAGAAATTAGCGACCGACTGGAAGAAGCGAATTATGCTACTTATTCGGTTGTTAGCGAATTGAAGCAAATAAATATGCTCTTCACTGTGGCAAAAGCTGGTTTAATTTTGGTTGGTACCATTGCCATCATCATTGCATCCATTGGCATCTACAATACGATGACAATGGCAGTAACGGAAAGGGCACCGGATATTGGCATTATGAAGGCGATTGGTGCCAATCCAAAAACGATTAAACAGATATTTCTTATGGAGAGCAGCTATATTGGAGTGATTGGTGCAGTCATTGGTGTTGCAGTAGCTTATCTGACAAGTGTTCTTGTAAATACCGGACTCCCACTGATTTTGGAGGCGACATTTGGAGAAGAGCTTCCAGAAGGGTTACAGTTTTCATCGATTCCATTCAGTCTTGTGCTTATTTCTGTAGCCATATGTTTAATTGTAACCATTGTATCAGGACTGAGACCAGCAAAAAGAGCAACGGAATTGGATGTACTGAGAGCAATGCGAAGGGAATTCTAACATAATGATGTTAGAAATGTGAGAGAGCTAAGGATTTCTTATACAAAAAAAGTAGAGAGAGGATGTCCCAAAAGGTAAGTGCTTTACTTTTTGTATACATCCTCATTTTTATTAACTTTACTTCTGTCTAACGAAATCACCTTTTCGTACTAAAACTGAAAATCGATTTCCTTTTCTTCTTGTTCCTCGATCCCCTTCATATATTTAATACGCTTCTGGGCAGCTGCTTGAGTAACTTGCTCATCTGCATGATAAGAGGAACGAACTAATGGGCCAGCCTCACAATGAGTGAACCCTTTTTGAAGGGCAATTTCCTTCAGCTCTTGGAACTCATCAGGGTGATAATAACGAACGACATTTAAATGCGCTTTTGTAGGTTGCAGATATTGCCCGATTGTTAATATATTTACATCATGCGCAAGCAAGTCGTCCATTGCTTGAAGAATTTCTTCCTTTTCCTCGCCTAAACCGACCATAATACTGGATTTTGTAGGTATATCAGGTGCAATTTCCTTCACTCTTTGAAGTAATTGCAAGGAACGGTCGTAGGTTGCGATAGCTCGGACCTTTTTCGTTAATCGCCGAACCGTTTCAATGTTGTGATTAAAAATGTCTGGTTTGCTGTCCATTAGAGTGTGCAAACTTTCGTAATCGCCCTTCATATCGGATGGGAGAATTTCAATTGTACAACCAGGGTTTTTCCTACGAATAGCACGGACAGTTTCAGCAAAAACGGCTGCCCCGCCATCATTTAAATCGTCTCTAGCAACAGCGGTTACAACAACGTGTTTAAGTCCCATGATTTGTACAGAATCAGCTACGCGTTCTGGTTCTCCCCAATCTAATTCATTCGGTAACCCAGTCTTTACAGCGCAAAAGCGACAGCCACGTGTGCATGTATCCCCTAAAATCATAAAGGTCGCTGTTTTTCTTTCACTCCAACATTCATGAATATTTGGACAGCGGGCTTCCTCACAAACGGTATTCAATCGATTGTCGCGCATCAATTTCTTTAATCCTGTATAGGATTGGTTTGTGTTTAACTTAATCTTCAGCCATTCGGGTTTGCGAATATGTTCATATTGTTTAGGCATCTTTAATAGGCTCCTTTACCATTCGTTTGAAATTCCAATCATCACTACGATACTTTGTTTCTGCTAAATGATGCACCTCGTCCCACTGGTTTTCATTGAGCTCAAAAGGATGGAGGCTGATATTTAACCCAATTTTAAACCCTTCAAGGAAGGCAGCTTTCATCATGTCATATGTATGATTCTTGTTGGTTAATTCATTAATGGTGATTGCCTTTGTTTTAAATGCTTCTCTTTTTCGTTGCTTGATTTTCTCTGATGGGAATTGGAATAGGTTATAGAGCATATCGATATTCATGCTCATCGGAATCGAACCATGCTGAAGAAGAACTCCATTTTTCCTTGTTTGTGCATTACCTGATAGTTTCTTTCCATCTACAACCATTTCGTAAAAAGCAGCTTTTTCAAAGCAGACTGCTGTGTTTTCTCTGGAAGATTCTCTATCAGGATAAGCATAGTCGACCTGGATTCCTAGATTCTTATAACCTTCATAAAGTCCTTTAGATAGTATGTGATAAGCTTCACGAATAGAAGTTGGTATTGCCGGATGATCCTCCGATACAACAATACTATAAGTTAATTCATCATCATGCAGAACGGCACTGCCGCCGGTAAGTCTTCTTACAAATTGACATTGATAGTTCTGAATGGCAGCAAAATTGATGGAACGATGGACTTTTTGAAATTGTCCAGCAGATAATGTAGGATTATTCCAGCCGTAAAAACGTAATGTTGGCGGGATGATTCTTTTACTATGCCAATTCAAAAGGCACTCGTCTAATGCCATGTTGATAGCACCATCGAGATGGCCACTGTCTAAGAAGTACCAATCCTCTTTCAATTATTCTCCCCCTTTATAATTGGAAATTTATCGAAATTACCAATTATTAACATAATGGTATCAATTCCGATTATTAATGTAAAGGGAGTGGAAAGGTAGGAATAAAGTTAAAAAGAGGCAGGATGTTATCCAACCACTTTTTCGTAAATCTTATCTAATTTCTCTTCAAGTAAATCCATATGAACAATTCTCGCTTCCCTAATATATTCTTTTCCTTCAATAAATAGCAGAAGAACAGGTACAGTAAAAATAGAGAACTTACCGGCAATTTCCTCCAGTTGCGCTGCGTCAACTTGGGCAGTGTGTATCTCGGGGTATTTTCTCATTAATTCTTGTACTTGAGGCAATAAACTATGACAGATACTGCAATTTGGCCGGGATATATAGATAAAGGATAAAGAATGGTTATTTATAAACTGGTCTACTGAATTTATCGTTGACAAATGGATAAAATCTTTCAAAAAAATCACCTCATATCTGATTTAGTTATAGCATAGTAATATACCCATTTTCTATTAAGTAATAGGAAATGTTTTATTATCATAGGAATACAACCTATACAAATACTACGAGGAGGAATATATATAATATAAATCTAGACCTGAAAGTTTAGATTTGTTTTTTCCTTCGACCCATGATTGCTCATTTAGAAGGCCTTTATATTAGGTCTTCCCTTTTTAATATAAATTCAACATTTTTCCATTATCAGTTCCCAATTATCATCATTTACTAGTAATATAGTTGATAGAAATGGGAAACTTGTTGGATAAACGATATTGTTTCATTTGATAATGATGACAATAATGATAGATCAGTACTATTAGAATCTATAATGGACCAGCTAATGTCTTCCGTCCAGATGTAGTTATTTACGAAAGTTTATCGATATTGACGGGGAGGGGATGTTGATATAATAAGCGTACCAATTGCACATGTAAACAGAGTAAATAAAGATGATCGAAATGTAACATATATGGTTACGGGAGAAGTGTTCGGAGATGACATTTTCCTCATTAATCCGCTAACTTTCACCGGAGTGCTAAGATAAAAAGCGCAATAGCTAATTATGGATTTGTATCTTTTTACATATATTTTTATGACACTTTATCGTGTTCAAGTTCATCTTTTGAAAAATAACTTAAACATGATACAAAAGGAACTTAGCCAAAAGGGAATGATGAACACTTGGGTAAATAAACATTTGTTAATTTAAATAGAACTTGGCAAGCTGCTTGGGGCTTGCCAAGTTCTATCATCACCCTCTAGAATGCACTACCCTACAGCCTCACATTCTCTTTCTTCACACTACCTTCAATCAGCGTGCGAACTTCATCGTCCTTGCTTTCATGAAGAAGATCCACAATTTTACTTCCTACAATTACACCATCACAAGAAGCGCTTAGCTCATGCGCTTGCTCCACGCTTGAAACGCCAAAGCCAGCTAAAACAGGTACAGGACTGTGTTTCTTCAATGTTTCTAAATATGATTTAACTTCTTCACTATGTGCCTTTCTTGCACCAGTTGTACCCATAACCGATACAGCGTATAAGAATCCTTCTGAACGGCTAGCAATTTCTTTCATTCGTTCCTCTGGACTTGTCATAGCCGCAAGACGAATAAAGGCAATCTCTCGCTTCTGTAATGCATCTCTTACCAAATCTTCCTCTTCCATTGGTAAATCAGGGATAATTACGCCATCGACCCCGGAAGTAACACAGGCATCAGTAAATTCCTCAATGCCATAAATAAAGATAGGGTTCACATACGTCATCAGAATGATCGGAACAGAGCGTTCTTCTTTAAACGTCGCTAATACTTCAAGCACACCTTTAAGCGTAGTACCTGCCTTTAATGCGCGCTGCCCTGCTGCTTGAATTGTAGGGCCATCTGCAACAGGGTCGGAAAAGGGAATCCCTAATTCAATTGCCGAGACACCACTATCCGTTAAAAAGTGAATTCTATCTTTCAATTTATCTAATCCACCATCGCCAGCCATAATATATGGAACGAATAGATTCTCGTCGGCTGCTAATTTTGATTTAAAGATTGAGTCGATTCGATTTTTCCCCATTTATTTTCCCTCCAATCGATGTTTCACTTGGTCGACGTCCTTGTCACCGCGTCCTGATAGGCAGATTACAAGGCTTTCCTTAGGATCCATTTCTTTTGCTAGTTTCAGAGCATAGGCAACTGCATGGGCACTCTCTAAGGCCGGAATGATTCCTTCTGTTCTTGATAAAAATTGGAAAGCCTCTAATGCTTCCTCATCTGTTATAGCTTTGTACGTGACACGCTTAATATCATGCAGGTGGCTATGTTCTGGGCCTACCCCAGGGTAATCAAGTCCTGCTGAGATGGAGAAGGCTTCTTCAATTTGCCCATCTTCATCCTGTAGGAGATGAGAAAGAGTACCATGTAAAATACCAAGTCGGCCTTTTGACAGTGTTGCTGCGTGCTGAGTGGTATCGACACCTGCCCCCGCAGCTTCTACACCGTAAAGCTTTACGTCCTCGTCCTCGATAAACGGATAGAACATTCCCATTGCATTACTTCCACCACCGACACAGGCGACAACAGCATCTGGCAGTTTACCAATTTGCTCTAGGCTTTGCTGCTTTGTTTCCTTTCCAATAACTGATTGTAAGTCACGGACAATCTTAGGGAAAGGGTGGGGACCAACGGCAGAACCTAAGATATAATGTGTATCGTTTACATGGCTTACCCAATAGCGTAGTGCTTCATTTGTTGCATCTTTTAAGGTGCCACTTCCGCTTGAAACACTGCGAACCTCTGCGCCTAGTAATTCCATTCGAAAGACATTAAGCTTTTGTCTGCGAATATCCTCTTCCCCCATAAAGACAATACAATCAAGCCCTAATAGGGCACAGACCGTAGCGGTTGCCACGCCATGTTGTCCTGCTCCGGTTTCGGCAACGACCTTCTTCTTACCCATTCGAACGGTCAAGAGACCCTGCCCAATCGTGTTGTTTATCTTATGTGCCCCTGTATGGTTTAGGTCTTCACGTTTCAAGTAAATCTGAGGCCCACCTAGCTGTTTTGTTAATTGTTCTGCAAAGTAAAGTGGCGTTTCTCTCCCGACATATTGTTTTAAGTAATAGTTTAATTGTTCTATAAAACTAGGATCCTGGATTGCTTCCTCGTAATCCTTTTCTAACTCAATTAAAGCTGGCATTAATAATTCTGGAACAAATTGTCCGCCAAATTTCCCGTAGCGTCCTCTGCTATCCGGCATGGTGTAGGTTGTCATAAAACTTCATCCTTTCTCGTCTTTTTAGCTTCCGTGATAAACTGCATTATCTTTTCAATATCTTTTTCATTATTGGTTTCGACTCCACTTGAAACGTCGACACCGATAGGACCTGCAATTTGAATGGCCTGCCTTACATTATCGGCTGTGAGTCCCCCAGCTAAAATGATTTTCTCGTGTGGAATTGCTAGTTCAGTTACAGCACTCCAGTCAAAGGTAATCCCATTGCCGCCTCGATAGGCTCCTTTCGGGCTATCGAGTAATAGATACTCACAGGGATAATCTCGCATTTCTTTTACTTCGATTTCTCCTACTGAGAATGCCTTTATTACTGGGTAGGGGAGGGAGGCTGCAACATGTGCATCCTCATCTCCATGTAATTGGATGTAATCTAAGCCAACTACCTCAGCAATTTCTATCATTCTATCAACCGTTTCATTTACAAAAACGCCGACCTTTTTTACATGGGAAGGAAGGCTTGTGGCAATCTCTGCTGCAGTTGAAGGATTAATTTTCCGCTTACTCTCTGCAAAAACAAATCCTATAAAATCAACTCCGGCTTGTTCCGCAACAAGAGCCGCTTCCTTATTTTTTATCCCGCAGATTTTAACAAGCATTAGCTGTTTCCACCTCTCACCGGTAAAGCTACTTTTAACTCTTTAAAGGTATCCTCAAGGTTTGGCGATAGCATCAAGGTTTCCCCGACCAAAACAGCCTCTGCTCCTACGTCGCGAACGCGAATGACATCTTCTTGTGTCCTCATCCCACTTTCACTAATAAGCAGGATTTCTGGATTTGTGACCATAGAAGCTAATCTTTCGGTCGTAGCGATATCCACTTCAAAGGTTTTTAGATTTCGATTGTTTATTCCAATGATATCGGGTTGAAGCTTAAGGGCGCGCTCCATTTCCTCCTCATTGTGAACTTCGACAAGCACTTCGAGCTGGCGCTCTATCGCATAGTTATAAAGGGATCTCAAATCCTCATCATTTAGTGCAGCAACAATTAATAGAATTATGTTTGCCCCGGCTGCCTGTGCCTGGTCAATTTGCACAGGATGGATGACAAAATCCTTACAAAGAATGGGAATATCGACCACTTCACGTACTGCTTTCAAATCATCAATAGTCCCATTAAAGAAGGCCTTGTCTGTTAACACGGAGATGGCTGAAGCACCATTCGCCTCATACTGCTTTGCTTGTGTAATCGGATCAACCCCCTGATTGATATCCCCTTTTGAAGGAGAAGCGCGTTTTATTTCTGAGATAATTTGTACGGTAGAAGAAGCGTCCACTTGCTCTTTAAACGAAGGTACAGTTAGCTTTTCTGGAATTTGATCAAATGTTTGTTTTACTAATTCTGTTACTTCTTTTCTCTTTTCAACGAGTATCTTATCTAAAATGGTCATATTATATCACCCCACTTGGAATTTTCTTGCTGTACGTGATTAGGTTTTCCAATTTGGAAAGCGCCGCACCGGATTCAATGCTTTCTCTTGCCATGTCAATTCCTTCGATAATTGTTTCTGCTTTGCCGTTGGTAAAAATACCAAGTCCGGCGTTTAAGAGCACGGTGTCATAATAAGCACCTTTCTTGCCATTCAAAACACTTAATAAAATTTCAGCATTCCTTTTTGCATCTCCACCACGAATTTCATCTTTTGAAAAGTAAGGTAATCCAACATCTTCTGGTCTTAACGTAAAGGAGGTTAACTCCCCGTCTTCTAATAAGATAAGATGGTTTTCACCAGCAAGCGTAGCTTCATCGACACTTCCGGCACCGGTTAATACAAGTGCACGGCGTCGTCCTAATCTCTTCAACGATTCAGCTAGCATTGGCAGCAAGTCTTTTCGGTATACACCGAGTAGCTGTGAATCTAGTTCAACCGGATTGGTCAAAGGCCCGATTACATTAAAAACCGTAGCAATTCCCAACTCTTTACGAACTCTCGTAAAAGGCTTCAGGGCATTGTGAACATTTGGGGCGAACAGAAAGGCGATTTTATTCTCATGCAGCAATTCATCCACCTGATCCTTTGTAAAGTTTAAAGAAATTCCTAATGCTTCTAGCACATCTGCACTTCCAGATTTACTCGTGATACTGCGATTTCCATGCTTCGCAACGGTAATTCCCGCCCCGGCAATGACAAAGGCTGAAGTCGTGCTCACATTAAAGCTATACGATTTATCGCCCCCCGTTCCGCAATTATCCATCGCATTCAGAATGGGTGAGGTACGGAAGGTGGATTCGGCTCGAATCACATCGACAATTCCGGCTACTTCCTCAGCTGTTTCTCCTTTCGCTTGCAATGCTGTAAGAAGCGAAGCTATTTCGGAATTTGTTGCCACATCAGTTAGGCAATATCTGGTTGCATCCTGCATTTCTTCCTGTGTTAAATGAACTCCTGCAATTAACTTTTCTAAATAATGTTTCATGATACTTTCTCCTTTCTAATTTCCTTTATAAAGTTTCGAATCATGTTTTTCCCTGTCTCTGTTCCTATCGATTCTGGATGGAATTGTACACCGTAAATGGGATGCTTCTTATGTTTAATTGCCATAATTTCCCTATCATCCTTTGCGGTTGCTGTGACCTCGAGTTCATCTGGTAAATAAACTGGGTCGATGACATAGGAGTGATACCGCATGACCTCAAGGTTCGTTGGCAACAGTTCAAATAATGTCTCCCCTTTGTGCTCAATGATTGAGGTTTTTCCATGCATAATGTTTGTTGCTTGCCTCAGCTTTCCACCCAATGCTTCAGCAATTACTTGATGGCCTAAGCAGATGCCAAAGATTGGAATCTGCTGATGGAATCGCTGGACCAGTTCGATACATATACCAGCTTGCTGGGGTAATTTTGGTCCAGGTGAGATTACGATTGCCTCGGGTTTTAATACGTCGATTTCTTCTAAGGTAATTCGATCATTACGAACCACTTGAACTTCTGCGCCTTCTTCGGAAAAATATTGGTACAGGTTATACGTAAACGAGTCGTAATTATCCACTAACAAAATCAAATTTATTCACCTCCATTAAAGACCTAGCTTTATTTAATGTTTCTTGGTATTCCATTTCTGGATTAGAATCATAGACGATACCCGCCCCAGCTTGCAGATAAGCCTTGTTGCCTTTCACCATAAGCGAACGAATTGCAAGGGCAATGTTTAGGTTGTGGTTAAAATTAATAAAACCTATTCCACCTGCATAGGCACCACGTTTTTTCTCTTCCAGCTCATTAATGATTTGCATCGCCCGTATCTTTGGAGCACCTGATACCGTACCTGCCGGGAGACATGAGATTAATGCATCGATGCTAGAATAGTTCGGGTTGAGAAGTCCCTTTACTTCTGAAACGATGTGCATCACGTGTTGATATTTTTCAATGGTCATGTAGGTTGGAATCGTAATACTACCAATCTCGCAGACTTTACCAAGGTCATTCCGACTGAGGTCCACCAGCATGCGATGTTCTGCGATTTCCTTTTTATCTGCTAGTAAATCTTGCATCAATCGTTCATCCTCTTCTGGCGTTTGTCCGCGTGGTCTTGTACCAGCAATTGGATTCGTAATAATTTCCTGCCCTTCCACCTGCACGAGACTTTCTGGAGAAGCCCCTAGAATGACATAGTCTTCAAAATCAAGGTAAAACATATATGGAGAAGGGTTCGCTTTTCTTAACTTTTGGTAAAAAATAAAGGGACTGCCTTGGACCTTTGCGACCATTCGCTGAGATAAAACGACTTGGAAAATGTCTCCCTGGCGGATGTATTCTTTTGCTTTCTCTACTTTTTCTTTAAACGCTTCCTCTGTCATTTGTGGCTCGAATTGTAAGGATGTATTTTCTGTGGGTTTATCTAATGGTGTTTGGTCGAGCGCATCTTTTAAGTGAATTAAGCGCTGGTCAAGCTGGTTTTCTGTATCGTTTGTTGCATTAACCGCGATAAGGTGTAGCTTTTGGTTTACATGGTCAAATACAATGACGTCTTGGTAAAGCAAGAAATGAATGTCTGGCATGTTAATTTCATCGGGTAAGTTATCTCCTATATCCTCAAATTGACGAATAACATCATAGCCAACATATCCTATTGCTCCACCATAGAAGGGGAGGGGGAGTCCTGTTTCTATTTTTGGCAGATGCTCCTTGATAAACTGTAGAGTGCCAGTTGCGTGTGTCTGTTTATCATCTGTAACATGGTTGATTAAGACTGTTTCATTGCCATGTCCTATGATTTCCTGATAAGGATTTTGAGCGATAAAGGAATATTTTCCCTTTTGTTCATGTTGAAATGTACTTTCTAAAATGCATTTTTTATTTCCAGCTAGATTTGTGTAAATATCGATAGGGGTGAGAGACCCAGCGATAACTTCGATGGATTTATACTGTAAAGCCATTAGCGTTCCTTCCCTTCTGAAAAAAATTTATAAAAAAAAGTCCTCTATACACACAAATATTGTGCGTATAGAGGACGATTGACCGCGGTGCCACCTCTTTTGAAAAGACAAACTTTTCATCTCTTTCGAATACAGAATGAGTCTCTCCTTCACTCGATATTCTATCCGTATAACGTCGGAATTCCGTTTTTCCCTACTTCCTTTATTTCAGGAAAACTCTCGTAAGTCCATTCAGATAAGCGACGCGTACTGGGTTCACACCAATCTCCAGCTCTCTGTTACGCGCTCGTCTTACTTACTACTCTTACTCATTGATTTTGGATATACAATTAAAAGGAGGTTCAACAGTCCGGTAAAAATGCCACATCGACAACAGGACGTTGCGAACTTAGCCGACCTCGGTCCTTTTTATCCTCCTTTTTGAACTTGCATTAGAAATACAAAAAGTCCCCCATCCAAGAAAAGGACGAGGGACCGTGGTACCACCTTTATTAGCTAAACAGCTCACTTTGGCAATATAAAGCACTATGCTTCATATCTGTCTTTTGTAACGAAAAGACGGGTCGCCAAAGCCTACTGCATAAAAGTTATGTTTCGGTTTGGAAGCTCAGAAGCCCATTCATCTACCTGATCACACTGATTCGCACCATCCATCAGCTCTCTTAAGTGTCGAGAATAGATTACTCTTCTTCATCATCGCTAATAGTATTCTTACTATTGGAATTAATGTTAAAATATTTAATAATAAAAGTCAAGAGGAAATTTAAATTAATTTATTTAAAACCTGTTATCAAAAAGCAGAAAGGAACAGGAAGAGAAAATCAAAGGTTGTTACAGTAAGAGCAGGAGGGGAGCTTATGGAAATATTAAACCATTTAGTAGATTCGATTGATTATATCGAAGGAAATCTTGATTCGGTGATAAAGGTAGATGAACTTGCACGTATTGCACAAATGTCAAAGTTTCATTATCAGCGTATGTTTCATATGATTACGGGTTATACAGTGAATGAATATATTCGAAATCGCCGAATTACTATAGCTGCTCAGGAACTAACGAATGAAAAATCTAAAGTTATTGATGTAGCATTTAAGTACGGATATGAAACGCCAGAGGCTTTTTCAAAAGCATTTCGTCGAATTCATGGCATTAGTCCTTCGGCAGCTAAGAAAGAGGCACAATCCTTAAAAGCGTATCCTAAGCTCTCCTTTCAAATTCAGATAAAGGGTGATGTAGAAATGGATTACAAAATTGTTGAAAAAGAGGCATTCCAACTAGTTGGAAAAGGAATAAAGACGTCTACTCGTAATGGGGCTAACAGAAGAGAGATTCCAGCTTTTTGGCAAGAAGCTGGAGAAAGTGGATTAGTACATGAGTTTGATAAGAGAGCGGGAAGGCTAGGTGTAATTGGAGCTTGTTTGGAATTTGATATGGAACAGGAATCCATGACCTACTTTATTGGTGTTGAAAAATCAAATGAATCTTTTCCAAGTGACTGGGAGGAAAAAAGCGTCCCTCAAGCCTCATGGGCTGTATTTCCAATCCATGGTCCAATGCCAACCGCTATTCAAAAAGGGTGGGACCGGATTTTCTCCGAATGGCTTCCATCTACAGGGTATGAATTAGCAGAAGGACCGGAGCTTGAGGTCTATGTAAGTGATGAGGATCCAAATGGGGATGATTACTATAGTGAGGTTTGGGTACCAATTAAGAAATAAAATAACTTAGGCTGATTAGCTAAAAGGCGAAAATGCTCAAAATCAGCAGATGAAATATACGCAGATTCCGAAAGGCGCAAATCAATAAAAGCAAGGGCTGCTTCTTTAGCACCTTGCTTATTTCCTCTTAATAAACAGTAAATTTATCCTGAACTGAGATTCTATCTTTTTTAGCTGGCACTTCGTCGAAATAGCCTAAATGGATAAAACCTACAATTTTTTCATTTTCCCCAGCTTGAATAATTTCTTTGACCTTCTGATCGTAAATATGCGGATTCGTCTTCCACACGACACCAAGGTCTTTTTCCCAGGCCAGCAGCCAGAAGTTCTGAATCATCGCAGCAGTAGCACCATAATTTTCTTCCCATTGCTTCGGTATTTCGGATTCTTCCATAAGCACAACGAGTATAGCATTTGGTTCGTTCAGATAATTTTCTCGATTTTCCCTTCTTCCCTCGGGATAAGTGCTTGCCACCTTTTTAGCAAAATCCGGCAATCGATCTTGTCCGACGAAAATAAATCGCCAAGGCTGACGTATTCCGTGGGTTGGTGCCCATATGGCTGGTTCTAAAAGCTCACGCACCGTTTCTTCCTTGACTTCTTTGTCGGTGTATCCTTTCTTTATCGCCCGTCTTTCTTTTATCACCTTTGTTAGATAACTTTGCTCCACTATGTCTCCCCCTCACCCTTAAATGATAACTATTATCAATTACCTCTAATACTAATCGATAAAAAAGGAAAAGGCAATAAAGCCTTTATGTACAGAACATCACAACATCTTTACCCTCCTTGTTGTAAAATGGAAAGAGACAGGAGGCATTATTTTGACATTTTATAATCTGCTAGTATTTATTCATATATTTGCTGCTATTATTGGAATGGGTCCAGGACTAGTCATGACATTGGTAGTGACAGCTGCAAAACCATCGAATATGACAGAGTTAAAACATGCATTTCGAATTCGAAATACTTTACATATCTTAACGATGATAGGGGGCACACTGTTACTGATAACCGGCATATGGATGGGATTGTTAAATCCTTATTGGTTTACACAGGGGTGGTATATAACGAGTTTAGTTCTGTTCCTCATTGCGCTAGCCTTTGGGCCACTTTTGTTAAAACCCAGATCGCAGCCAATAAAGCAGTTATTTAGAGATTACACAGGGGAAGAGATACCAAAGGAATACGATAGCCTTTCCCAAAAACTATTTTATGCTGAGCATATAGAAAATATGATCTTCCTCATTATAATCGCATTAATGATAATAAAGCCTTTATAATATGGTAAAATGAAGAAAAATAGACTGGGTGATATAGAACATGAAAACATGGTCCCATGAAGCAGTCATTGATGCAAACATTGAGAAGGTATGGCAGCTTTTTAATGGTTCATTAGAGGATATGCAAAAAGTAATGCCAAACGTAATAGAGAATGAGCTGGTAAAAGAGGGAAAAAACAATGTTGGAACCGTTTATCGGCAGAAATACCAAGAAGGAAAACGGGTTCAAGAGTATGAAGTAAAGACATTGGAATATGAAAATGAAGCGGAGCGAAAAAGGTTAAAAGTAGGATTTAACTTAGCGAATATGTTTGATATAACTGCCAAGTATGAATTAGAAAAGCTTGAAGAACATCAAACATTATTTAAATATACAACAACAAATAATCCATTGAAATGGTATATAAAGCCGCTTGTAAAGCTTGCATCCAATAAAGTTGTTGTTCAATTCGTTGATCGTGTGAAGGAAGTTGCAGAAGCAGAAGAACAATAATGAAGAATCCTGCCCCGCTAGGGAAGCAGGATTCTCTTTAATTAGTGAGGTATTCCTCTAAGGTGAGATTATTCTCTGTAATCTCTTTGGCAGCTTTTTCTCCGACATAGCGGATGTGCCACGGTTCATACTGGTACTTGGTAATCTCTTCTTTGCCCTCAGGGTAACGAATAATAAAACCAAATTCTGCAGCGTTCTCTGCTAGCCATTTCCCTTCATCTGTTTCACCGAAATCTGTATTAAGCTGGAATTCTACATCTGGGCTTGTCACGTCCATCGTCAATCCAGATTGATGCTCACTTTCACCAGGGCGAGCGCTAAATAGATTCGCTTCCTCCTCGCCATGATTGGAAACATAATTTGCAAACAACTCTTCCTGTCTATCGTAGGAACGATAACCAGATTGTGCATATAAATCTAGGCCAGCTTCCTCTGCTGCTTGGAAAAGTTCCTCTAATTTAGTTGCAGCGACTTCCCGAATTTGTTTCTTTGGTAAGTCCTCTTCAAAAGGGAACGGAACATCTGGGGTGACTAAATCACCTGGTTCGTATTCCTGTGGTAAAGCATATTCTTTATTCACTAATGCTAATTGGTCATACGGATTACCAATAACCGGTGTCCCGGAGCTCGTTGAAACTGGTTCTGCCTGTATAGGAAGTCCTATCCCTGCTTCTATAACACTACTATTCTCTAATAATTCATTGATTGTCTTCATTGTTTCTTCATTGTAAATGCCAATTGCAGTTAACCCTTGCTGTAGTTGCAGATCTGTAATTGCCCAAGTTGTCATTTCATCGTATTGCCCATTAATGGTTAACTCATAACCAATGGTATTTAATGCTGTTTGTAATTGTTCTACTTCTTTTCCCTCATCTTTTTTCTGTAGAGAGACTTCTGGAGTGTTGACTGAATCCGCTTCTTTATTATCTTCTCGTTCTTGAGCTGCTGTATCATTGTTAGGTTCCTTTTCTTCCCCAGGATTGGAATTATCCATCATTGCACAAGCAGACAGAACGAGAGAAGAGGAAAGCAATCCAATTCCAATTATTTTCTTTATCATTATTAAAATCTCCTTAATAGCTTGCTATATTCATATAACAACTGACTTTTATACACCCACCCTGAGGGAAGGCGCCTTTATATTTTCTCAATAATTGAGAAGAAGTTCAATAGGTTAATAATGTCGATTTATGAGTGGAAAATGAAACCCCTTATATATTATTAAAACCGCCCATAAACTGGAAAAAGTACTCATATCTTTATGGTATCCGCTTATAGATTTCAATAATCACCTATAAAATGATAAAACCGCTTATAAATACTGCACTTCTTCTCCTTAAGCAAAAAGGTATACTACCATGCAGTCATTCATAGATTACTAAAGAATTTAGGGGGAGTGGCATGACAAAGTCAATGAATGTATCGTATGTATTAATTACATCTTTATTGTTCAGCTGTGCACTGTTTGTAGTATCGGGAGTATATGTTGCTACACCTTTGCTTGAAGAATTCTCTATTTCTTTCGGGATACCCATAAGTAAGGCAGCGTGGTCTACAAGTATATTTTCATTTTGTTATGGTGCTGGTTTTTTGCTTTTTGGTCCTTTATCGGATAGATATGGGAGGAAAAGGCTTATTGGTTTCGGTTTGATTTGTCTAGCTATTTTAACGACTGCAATTGGTTTTACAACTTCATTCTCTCAGCTGGTACTCTTCCGAGGGTTACAGGGCTTTGTTGCAGCCACCTTTGCACCTTCTGCAATTGCCTATGTATTTGAGGTGTATCCGAAACAAAAAATCCCAACGGCTATTAGCTTTATTAGCTTTGGATTTGTATTATCAGGAATCTTGGGGCAGGTTGCAGCTGATTTCTTAAACCAAGTATGGCATTGGAAAGCAGCCTTCTTTTTCTTTGGCCTTTTGTATGTTTTGTGTGCCATGTTGGTCATTATATGTTTGCCTAATAAAGGGGAGAAGCGGGGAATAGAGATTCGGCAATACATCCAAATTTTAAGAGTAATCATGAAGAGCAGAAATCTTGTTTATAGTTATCTCATTACTTTTACACTGTTGTTAACGTTTCTTGGGATGTATACGGTGCTTGGTAATGTGCTAAGAGGCGCCCCATATCATCTAACTGATCAACAAATTCTTTATATAAGGGTAGTTGGAATTGTGGGGATGTTTCTTTCGCCATTTGCTGGAATTTTTGCTAGAAGGTTTGGTTCAGTAAGTGTATTGAAAGCAGGTCTCACACTAGCAGTTATCGGATTGGTTGGACTTGGAATTGTATCTCATCTCTCCCTTATCATTGGCATGAGCATCATTTTTGTGGCAGGAATTTCACTCACCTTTCCATCGATTATGATGGTAGTTGGCGGGCTTGGAGGGCAAAATCGTGCTATAGCCTCTTCGCTTTATACGTTCATTTTATTTGTTGGTGCAACTTTTGGGCCAATGATCTCTATTCCACTTATGAAAGAAACTAATTTCACCATAACCATGCTCGTACTTTCAGCCGTGATTGGAGCAGGATTGGCCATTTCCTTTTTATTAACGAAAAAAGTCGAAAGCCAGCAGCATGGTGGCTAGCTTTCGATTTTTTGAGCAAAACTTAATAAGAGGAACAGTTGGCAAAGAATTAAGGCGAATACCTTAGCTAGCTACTATTTTGCCTGCTCTTCGAATAATCTGCAAATCTCCACAATTACATTTGTTGCTTTTTCCATATTATCTACCGAAATGTACTCAAATTTGCCGTGGAAATTCTCACCGCCTGTAAAGACGTTCGGTGTTGGAAGTCCCATATAAGAAAGTTGGGAGCCATCTGTTCCACCGCGAATTGGCTCAATAATTGGCTCAATATCTAAGTTCTTCATCGCTTGGCTTGCGATATCCACGATTTCCATTACAGGTTCAATCTTCTCGCGCATGTTATAGTACTGATCATTCAACTCTAATTCTACGCTACTGTCACCATATTTGTTTTTCATTGCTTGTACAAATTTCTCGACAGTCGCTTTGCGATCTTCAAACTTTGCTCTATCATGATCCCGAATGATGTAATACACTTGCGTTTTTTCGACATCGCCATTAATGGAGAGCAAATGATAGAAGCCTTCGTGGCCTTCTGTATACTCTGGAGCTTCTTGCTCAGGGAACATACCTACAAATTCTGTTGCTAGTTTTCCAGCATTAATCATTTTATTCTTGGCTGTTCCAGGGTGAACGTTATTCCCTTTAAATGTCACTTTAGCAGCAGCTGCATTGAAGCTTTCGTACTGCAGCTCTCCAAGTGGTCCACCATCAATAGTGTAGGCATAAGATGCGTCAAAACGTTTTACATCAAATTTATGTGGCCCACGACCAATTTCTTCGTCCGGAGTGAACGCGATGCGAATGCGACCATGCTTGATTTCTGTATGCTGGATAAGATAGTTCATCGCGGTCATAATCTCGGCGATTCCTGCTTTATTGTCTGCACCAAGAAGGGTTGTTCCATCCGTTGTAATCAATGTATGGCCTTTATAGCTAGGTAACTCAGGGAATTCTTTTGCTGATAGTACAACATTTAATTCTTTGTTCAAGGTAATATCATTACCATCAAAGTTCTCAACAAGCTGTGGGTTTACATTTTTTCCTGTAAAATCAGTCGCAGTGTCAACATGTGCTAAGAAACCGATGGTTGGTACATCCTTGTCTGTATAAGCAGGAAGGGTAGCCATCAGGTAGCCGTTTTTGTCTACTTCTACCTCTTCAAGACCGATTTCCTTCATTTCGTCCACTAATAGATTTAATAAATCAAATTGACCTGGAGTAGATGGTGTTGTATCAGAGTCTTCATTTGACTGGGTGTCGATTTTGACATACGTGGTAAATCGTTTAATAATTTCATCTTTCATTTTCATGTCACTCCTCTTTCATTTCCATATCCGTATTTTACCATATCTATTCCGAGACTCGAAATAAGAGGGAAGGGAATTACAGTGGAAACATCGAATTAGTATAGAAAGAGGTGTTCATGGTGATTCGAGAAGTTATGGAAAAAGATGCAGAGCATTTAGCACAGCTTATTAGCCGAGTGGAAAGTGAAAGCCCATATATGCTGTACGGGGCAGGAGAGAGAAACATATCAGCAGAGAAGCAAATAGATATGATTTCACAAATAAAGAAGCAAGAAAACTCCATCATGCTGGTTGCAACGGTTAACGAGGAGTTGGTTGGTTATCTTTTCGCTTTAGGTGGGAATACAAAGAAAAATAGGCATACCGCTTATCTCGTGATTGGAATTGTGGAAGAACATCAGGGGAAAGGCATTGGGGCGAGATTGTTTGACTCTCTTGAACAATGGGCAAAAGGAAAGATACATCGGTTAGAATTAACAGTCATAAAGGACAATATTGCAGCTATAAAATTGTATGAGAAAGCCGGTTTCGAGAGGGAAGGAATCAAGCGAGATTCTTTATATATGAATGGGAAATACGTGGATGAGTATTATATGAGTAAATTATTGGAGGGATAAGGATGGCTTACATATTATCGGTAAATCAGTTAAAAGAAAAGCTTCAAAATCAGGACAAATTAGTCATTGTTGATGTGCGTTTTCAACTAACAGACGAAGAAGCAGGGAGAAAAATGTATCTGAGAAACCACTTGCCAGGTGCTGTATATTTAGATTTAAACAGAGACCTATCCGCCAAGCCTGGAAAGCATGGAGGCAACCATCCGTTACCAGAGTTGAATACGTTTATTGGGAAGTTAGGCAATATCGGAATAGATCAGGATACCGAAGTGGTGGTGTATGATCAAGAAAATGATATGTTTGCACCTCGGCTCTGGTGGTTTCTTCATCACTTGGGTCATGATAAGGTCTACGTCTTAGAGGGTGGCTACCAGCGATGGGTTCAAGCTGGTTATGAAGTTACTGATGAGATACCAAAACTCCAGGCGAAACGATTTGTTCCTAGAATTCAAGATGAGGGAACAGTAACGATGGAAGAGGTCAAAGAGAATGTTAGCAGTCAGAAAGCAGTATTAATTGATTCTCGAGAAAAGGATCGTTACTTAGGAATAAAAGAACCATTATATAGAAAAGCTGGTCATATTCCAGGGGCAATTCATTATTTCTGGAAGGATGTATTTACCGAAGATGGAAAGTGGAAAATGGTCGGAGAAATAGAGAAACATTTTCAAAACCTGGACAAATCCCAGGATATAATTGTCTCTTGCGGTTCTGGCGTTTCTGCATGCCCAAATATACTGGCATTGAAAATGGCTGGATATAAAAATGTGAAATTATATCCAGGCAGTTTTAGTGATTGGATTAGCTACGATGAGAATGAGATTGAATTATAGAAGTCTATAAATAAAAATATGATGAAATATTGTATCGCCGATAAACCATCGCAGACCGCCGTTATATTGAAAAAACCGCCGATAAAGTGAAGCTTCATTCACAGGCTGGTCTTGAGTTTCAATTGATTTCATTGTATGAATAAAGACATCCAGTTCTAAAACCTGGATGTCTCTTGTGCTATAACTTAAATATCTTCAATTCGTTCATTAATTGTTCTGAGAGCTCTTCAAGCTGCTCTGCACGATTAGTGACTTCTTCCATCGAACTAGCAGTTTGTTGTGATGAAGCGGCTGCTTCTTCTACTCCTGCAGCAGACTCCTCTGATACCGAAGCAATCTCTTCAATGGTTCCGTTCATACTCTGGCTATTTAATGAAATGCTTTTTAGATTGGTTGATATACTAGAAATTTTTTCTGCCATATCCAGTACAGCTTGATGAATGGTTTCAAAGTTTTGGCCAGTAGCTTCAATCCTATTCGTGCCTTCATGTACAGCGTCATATCCTGTATGAAGAGAATTCACTACTCTCTTTGTTTCTTGCTGAATGCTAGTTACAATGGAAGTGATTTCCCCTACTGAAGATGCAACTTGTTCAGAGAGCTTCCTCACTTCATCAGCTACAACTGCAAAACCCTTTCCGTGTTCACCAGCACGCGCAGCTTCAATCGCAGCATTCAATGACAATAAATTAGTCTGATCCGCTATGTCTTTAATAACACTAACGAGATGGGAAATCTCCGCGGATTGCTTGTCTAAGCTCTGCACCATACTAACCGAATCGGATACAATTGTATCGATATGTTTCATCTGATCAACCGATTTTTCCATTAGTGTTGTTCCGTCCTTTGTTAAAGAAAGAACATTATCTGATTGGGAAGTAATCTCCACTCCATATTGTTCAGAATCATTTACTTTATCGACAAAATCCTTCATTTGCTCTGCTAAATCAGAAGCTCCATTTGCTTGTGTTTCCGCACCAGAGGACAGTTCCTCCATGGTTTGGGCGATTTGTATATTTCCTTCTTTTACTTCTCTAGAAGAAATCGTTAATGCTTCCCCACTATCTTGAACCGCTTTGGCAGCTTGGGACACATTGGATAAGATACCCCTCATATTATCTTTCATAATATTAACTGCACTAAATAGCTGTCCAATCTCGTCTTTGCCGACATACGGATTGGTATCGATTGTAAGATCACCGTTCGCAGCTTGAGTCGTAGCACCTACAAGCTGACTTAAATATGTGCTGATCTTTCTGCTGATATAAACCATCAAGATTGTCCCTAGAACGATTACTAGAAGGTTGGAGACAACCAGAATAATAATACTAGTATTTATATTTCTATTTGCCGACGCAACGGTTTGTTCCTGTGTAGATTTTACATTTTCAATTAATTGGTTAGCTAATTCGGTTGTTTCTAAGCGTAAATTGGTTGAATAGTTTCGTTGAGAAGTAGCAAATGCCGTTCTGCCCTCATCAATCGCAGGTACCATTTCTTCTAATAAAATTTGGTTCATACTCTGATCATTATTCATGATTTGGGTAAAAATCTCTTTTTGTTCTTCTGTCTGCAGTGTAGGCTCCATGACTTCGAACAGCTCATTAATTTGATTGCTATAGTCGCTATATGCATCAATATATGCCGTTCTTTGTGTTAATAAATAATCTGCAATTTGCACATCTTTTAATTGAATGAAGGAGACTACTTGCGTCATGTCGTTTACCCAGTCATTTTGCTCTGTAATTGCCTCCATATCTGTTTGTGTTTTATTCAATTGCAGAAATACAATAATACTTCCAATAAGAAATAAAGCAATGGTGAAAGAAAAAACAGCAAGATATTTGTTGCTTAATTTAACATCTTTCCATTTTGATAAAAGCTTTCCTTTCACATTTTGCTTATTTGTATGTGTAATTTTCTTTTTCTTTTGTTTCATGTTGACCTCCCCGAATAGATAATAATACCTATAACTTTATATCGAGCAAAATAACGAAATGTAAAGCATTATGCTGAAAATTTAATAAAAAGTTTATATTAAAACTGTGCGTACTCCCTATATATCTATTTGAATTGCAAATTATTTTTGTCTTTAAAACTAGAAAAGGTGTTTGATATTATGTACACGGCTTGTACAAAAAGAATAAAGCAAAAATAACACTATCCAGCGTAGGAAATACACGAAGACTCCCGCGGGGAAAGCGAAAACGCTGAGACCCTGCAGAAAGCGTAGTGTATTTCCGAAGTGGTTTTAACCACTATTTTGAATTCAATTGATCATATATAGCAGTTCGTTATGCATTTTTGCGTGCCATATGGAAATATCTTCATTTAAAAATGCTCATTTAAAGATAATTAGAAAACAAATAGACTGAATTGGGATTTCTCTACTACCCTCATTTATAATAGTCAAGGATTCTTTGTTTACATCAACTAAAATACCTTCTATTTCTTCATTATCCAACTTAATCTTTATTCCTTTGTCCAAATGAATGAGTAAAAAAATAGGCAATGTCAATTTGAAAAAGATATCAATCAATTCAGGTGAAGAAGCTACTGTTTTTCCGAAATTAAATGCCAGCTCTCTTCGCAGAAAAGGATCAATGTCTCTTAAATTTGGTTCATGGGAAGGTTGAACAAAGCGTCCTTGAGAGGTAATATCCGAGATTTTCAAAAGTGGTACTAAGATCTCTTTTTCGTTATTTTTTAAAAGAACAAAATCACGACCGACAACATCAACACGACCATTTAATTTCTTATCTTTTATGGTTTGAACATCTTGATGGTGTTCATCGGCCTTTTTTCTTCTCACTATTGCCAGTATTCTTCTCACCCAGTAAAATATTCCCTTTCTTTCTTTCTCATCTAGAAGTGAATCTGAATCCTCTTCTACCCCTGATTCTAAACAATCTACCTTTACATCAACTAACTGACCAAATAAGCCTTCAAATAACTTCCTTCTTCCTTCTTCCGGGCGTTCATTTGATAAGGCCAAATCCAGTAATAATTCATTTATCGCATCAATGTTTTCTTCAAGTTTTCGCGTTTGCTCTTCCGGAAGACATGATGTTGGTGAAGGGAATCTAGGAGTTTCTAGCCTTTGTGGGCAGCAGTCTTCTGGTATGAAAAAATCATCAGGGGCTCCTGCGGGGACAAATTCTGGACAGCAAATACCTTTATCAATGTGATTTCTGGTCATGATATCATCTCCTTTCTTTAAGAAGAACTTGTTTTACTCCACAATATGGCTAAAAACAATCCTTCTTTCTGTCAATTCTTTTGTAATTAGTCTGAATCTCTAAGTTACTTCCAAGATATTTTATGATACAAGCTCGCAAGGGTTACTAAAATGCATGGTAAACTTCCTTCTTCATGCGTTGATTTTTTCCCCAAAGGGCTAAAGAACCTTTCACTTGGTAAAGACAAGCATAAACTATTATTAATTAATGAAAGGGGGTAAGAAAATCGGCGCATTTTTATCATTGTTCCTGCTGCAATTCAGAATTTCTTCGTTTTGCTTTTCTTCGTCACCGATGTCATGATCAATTCAGATTTCACAACAATTGCTCTAGTCATTCAAACTGCTCTTGTCGTAGAGAACCCGTCTCTTGCATTCGTGATCCATTCTTCGAAATAGATTCTAATAGTTGCCTTACTACAAAACATGTTCGTTTGCTGACGCCCTTAAGGAGACGATTTGATCATGATGGATGCTGCTGCCAATCATTTCACCATTAACCGTCAAAATGACGATGGCATAATAAAGAACACTGTCTTTAAATAGCAATGTCATAAATTCTTTTGCGAAGAACACTTTAAGACCCAATTTTAAACTGTAACGGTAAATTAAGGGAGGAAAATAAATGAGTACACACCATATTTGTCACTGTGATGATTGTAAGAAGTTTCATCTTCACCATGATAAGTTTCACTTTGATCATGGCAGAGGGTTTCACCATCATCATGATAAATCTCACAGTGGTTTTAGTAGAAGTTTCCACCACCACCATGACAAATGTTTCTGTGATAGTTGTAGAAGTTCCCACCATCACCACGATAGCTTTTTAGATGATCGATTTTTTTGCGATGACCGTTTCCGCTTTCGATTAGGAGGATTAAAATTTGGAATGGCCTTTCGCTTACGTCAGCTGCTTGATTGTGACGTAAAAATTGTGGTTGATGATGATAAAAAGGAAATCGAGGGGAAAATTGTTTTTGTCGGAACTGATTTTATAGAGCTGTTAGTTGATCGTGATCATGAGTGCGATCATGATCGACATAGAGATCATAAAAAAGACTGTGACTGCAAAAAAGTCTTTTTATTTCCTTTTGATTCCATTAAGTTCATTAAGAAGCTCGACTAATAATCCATCTAATTTTTTCTTAAAAAAATAAATGATGTTCATTTAATCTGAACATCATTTATTTTAATTGTGAATGACATATATCTATGGGTATATGTCATTCGTTTATTCAATTTGAAAGCACTTAAATGTTTTCACCACTCTATTCAAATAAAGGGCCAAACCCACATTATTCGTTGCTTAATGGCGGCAAATGCTGCTGTATTTGATCATGAACACGGAGGATTCCCCACATTCCCTGCTCAATATCCCAACGAATATTGCCTGATCTATACATATAATCTCCCGGGAAGTTAAATCTCCCTCCAGCACCGCCGATTATAAGCAAATCTTGTGCATCTCCAGCAACGATATGACCAATAAATGATTGAGAATTTGAATCCAATTCCCTTGGATCAAATTTCCATTTATGACCATGAAGGTGGAATGTGTGCGATCTTCTTCGCTCAGACGGATTTGTCAAGCGAATAAAGATAGGATCGCCAGGGTAAGCTTCAAAAACAGGTGTGGCAGGATCACCAAATACTTTCGAACTGAACAGGTCTCTTAACACAGGATGTTCTCTAAAACGGTTAATAAGTCTTTCACTCCGATAATTAAACCCGCGTGATCCAAAATCATATGTGTCCACTTCAAGATCTTCTGGATCAGCTTCAGGAATCGTACCTGCCAGTGGATCGACAATCAGCTGACCCTGCTTATCAACGAGACGGACACCATCGTGCATAATTAAAACGAATTCTCTGAATGCGGCCTGAAAGAACTGGTTTCTAATGATTACATTTGCACCGGCTTTGACAGATTCAAGAGTATACGGATCATGATAAGTTGAAAAGCGCGGCTCCGCGATAAAGGCTCCAAATGTACCAAATGAACGATGATTTCGTAAATCTGCCACATCCCACATGGCACAAGTTCCAACATTGGCACTCACATGCCAACGATACGTAATTTCCTCACCAAGCCCGACTGTTTGATCTGGATTAAATCCTACCGTATCCCCGCTTGAAGTAGTAACATCATAATCAAGTAAATTTACATGTAACGAGATTCTTAGTGAAGGTGGATAAAAGGCTTGCTCTTTAACAGGCGGGTATGGGTGAATCCCATCCTGAAACGGAAATAATTCAAACTTAAGCCGGCTTGTCAATGTAACCTCAACGAGATCCCCGACATTTCCTCTCAGTACAAGAGGTTCTGGATTCTTTTTCCCGCTAAGAATATCTTCCACATCTTCTTCAAGAGCAAAAACGATACCGAACGGGTCATGATCCCCATAGGAATTATAAATAATCGGCGTTTGAAAAGCGACAACACGATACCTTCGAATCGGTGCATTGTGTGCTACTTCAGGCGGTAATGTACTCTGTGGGTCGGCAAGAGCAGGCGGTTTTCCCGTCACAATCGGCAGCGGTTCTGTCCTCGGCGGAGGCAGAGGACGATCCAGCAATGGAATTAGATCTTCCACCTCTAGATCAAATGTGCGAATCAATCCCCATGTACCATTCCAAATGTCTTCCTCCGTTTCAAAAGCCCACAAATAATCTCCTGCCCGCGGAATTTCCATTTCAAATGTAAAGGATTCGGAAATCCCAATATGCTGTTGAGATTGTAAAACTGTATCATTACTCGGACGTTCCCTTGGCCACTTTAAACCGTGAATATTAAAGCTATGGGACTCCTCCTGTGCCCCCTGCAGTAATCGGATGCGGATCGGATCCCCTTCATAAGCTCTTAATATCGGTGTGACAGGGTCACCATTAACAAACGAGCTGAAGGAATAGGCGGGATCACAATCTTCCCCAAGACGGAATTGAAGCGGTTCATTTTTATAATTAACAGCAAAAACACCCGGATCAGCCAGTGAACCAGGAAAATCCGGCGGCTGAAGCGGTTTTCCATCTTTATCGAATAAAAGCGCAAAATCCTGGATAAATAAAGACAAATCACGATAATTCGGAATAATAGGATTTCTGACGGTTACTTGTGTTCCATGATCCGTTTCCTCGCCAGTTCTTGATTCAAAAAACTGGGAGAAACGAGGCTGAATGATTCCAGCACCAAATACCCCATGCTGTTGATGAGAAACGGGAAATAGGTGATCATGGAAGAAAAAGGCTTTTAATTCTGTATCTGCAAACCACTCATAGCGAATCGTCTCACCTGGCAGAACAGAACTGTCATAGTTCCAGCCGACACTTGCTCCATCTGCTACTAGAACGTCGAATTTAACGAAATGGATATGAAATCCTGTCTCATACGTTCTCGTGACAAGCTGAAAGGCATCCCCATCAAGGACATGCGGCAACCGATTCGTAAAATTCATTCGAATACATGATCCAGCGGGTATGTGAAGGACGAGCGGTTCAGGCTCTTTTTTTCCTGAAAGTACATCATCAAGATCTTTATCCAGCACATATATTCTTCCTTTTGGATCATTCCAGCCTTGTTTATTATATACAATCGGCAATTCGATCATAGACACATCAAATTCAACGACGACAGGATTACCGAGACAGGAATCGACAAAAACAGCACCTGGTCTTGCGTTCGGTACAGCGGCATTTCTTTCAAGCTCCGTCATTTCCCGGCCTCCGACAATCCCAAGCGGCGGTCTAGGTGCTTTACAGCCGACTTTTCCAGGTATAAAATTTGGAAATCCTGGCCTTTCGATCGTTGGGCTTGGCGGAACTGGCCGATCAGGCAAAGGCTGAAGCGGCGCAATTGGAATCCCGTTCGGGTAGCATTGACTGCCGTCCTGAAGGGTATCAAAGATGCGGTTAATTCCCCACATCCCCACTTCAAAATGGGGGTATAGATGACAGTGAATAATTGCGTCCCCAATAGCACCCTGGAGGCTTCCAAGCCCGTATAGTGGTATGATATTATAATGTGATTGCGGACTGATGGCCTGTGCATCCAATATCTCTGAATTGAGAGTATTTGGATCTCTGGGCCATTGATGAACGTGGTAGTGAAAGACATGGGTTTCTTTCGACGCTCCATGAATTAGTCTGATGACTGCTGGGTCTCCTTTATACCCACGTAATATGGGGGTAGCGGGATCTCCGAAAACCCATGAATCATGGTGAACTTCTTCCCCTTCCACCTCAGGGGACACAACACCTTCTCGAACTAATCTTAAACGATTATGAAGCGGCTCATAACGATAATTAACTCCATGAAATGATTCTGCCTCCTGATTCGTATGAGAATTAATTGGTCTATTGCCGGTTAAATCATCCACTTCCATTTCATCATTGAAAAACCATGCATACTCCCTAAAAGAAGGCAAAAAAGGATGGTGAATATCAGCAAAAACGCCACTGTTAAGTGCCTCCCCTGTCTCAGGATCTGTCCACCACGAGCCTCTTCTTTCAACGAGTAATGCACCAAAAAGGCCTTGAATATTGGATCCTTCTTCCGTGCTGGACACATTGCCTAGGTCGGTGAAAAAATAAATACCCTCGTTTGTTGTATTAATTTGATAAAGGATGGTTTCTCCACAATCAGCTAAGGAGCTCGGGTTGAGTCCGACATTGGCTCCGTCTGATGTTAAAACATTATAATCTGCTTCCTGAAAATGCATGCCCGCTGCAAAGGGAAGCTGATTTTCAAAGAGAATTTCTACAATATCTCCTGCATTGGCTCTGATCGTAAGGGGTTGCACGAGTTCAACCGGTGTAACTGGATTTTTGCGGACAAGCTCTTTGACCTTCGATTCATTTTCTTTTAATACATACATTCTTCCGTCCGGATTATGATCACCAAAATTATTGACGACAATGCGAATCGGAATAGCTACCACATGGTAACGCCTAATCATTGATTTTCCCACCTCTCGCTGCCTTACTGTAGATCATTTAGTTCAGGAATTCTAGGTTCTCCTGGTCGCTCGATATAAAATACTTCGATGTTATCAATATGCATGACCCATGTTCGATTTTCTAACTGTGCAAAATGCGTAGTTTCAACAAATATCTCTAAAGCATCCTCGACTATAGAGAGTATTTCTCCTATAAACATAAATGGAAAGGATGGAGATAAAATAAAAACCCTACAACCAATTCCATTTTGAAAATGTTTGAGTAGTTCTTCATCATGCATCGTATTAACGGCATCGTAATTCCCATAATAACTTGACATTAAATACATTCTCCTCCTTATTGATCAATAATTAAACAAGCGGGAACCTGGTGTCACTGTCGAAATTTGGTGTGAAATGAGCGATTTTTTCGAGGGGGATAGATAATGGCGTTGGAAATTGATAAAAGGGTGCATTTAGTATTTTAATGGTAACTGGAAATATAGTAAGATGACCTCTTTCCACTTCCACGACAGGTCCGATAAAAATCGGTCTAAATGTCTGCCCCAATAGATTTAACTGTGCTGATTCCGTGACGATAAGGATTTCTTCTCCTATAAGTCCAACTAACCCTCTAAAAAAGTCATCCTTAATATCTTTATCTTGATTCGTTTCGATACTTTCTTGTATAACTTTATCGATATCATGATCTATCCGTTCATCTTTTTTTTCTTTTTTCCTTTCTTCTTTATTATCGTCCTTACCTTCCTCATCTCTCTTTAGTTTAGTTTCTTCTTTACTCTCATTTGGTTTTAGCATTTTACTCTCCTTTTTTAGGCTGATTAGTATTTTTAACAATTTATCAAATGGTCATATTATAAAAATCATCGTAATTGTTTTTTTTCGAATAATGATAGTAAACTAACTAAACGTATACTATGAACACTAGAAATATGTTTCAGCTTCACGTCAACCATTTTATTCAAGAAAGAAATTTGGAGCTGATCTCGATCAACATTCTGAATTTTGCCATATATGGTTTCTTTACCGGTTCGAATTTTTACCCACATAGACCTCCAAGATTTTAAGTGAGTGGCTAAAGACTCTTCATAAAATTGTCGAATTAATTCTTCTCTCTTCAATACGGTTTCACCAAAGTTGTAAAGCAACTTTCGTTTTAAGTCATTGTCATAAATAATGTACTGGTGACTGTCAGTAAAATTCGGTGTTCCAGTAAGGATATTAGCTGACTTGATGGTATAGTAAGGGAACCAAATTCGCTCATTTAATTTCGTTAACATCACAAAATCACGTCCAATAGTGTTTACTTTGCCAATTGTACGAATGGTCTCCTCTCCACTTTCAGAATAGATCACAACTTTCTGGTTTCGTTTCATGTGGAAAAATCTTCTTAACATCAATACTTTTTTTTTTCTGGAGAAGCTTCAGCAATCTTCAAAAGGTTTGCTTGTTCTGCATAATCATGAAATATCCTGATTTCTTCGGTCGATGAGGCACCAGGAGGCGAAGTTATGCCTTCATTTGTTTCATGGATCTCATCTTTTTTTATGTTTTCATTCTTTCTTTTTTCTAATAAAACAGGAATGTAATCATTAAGTCTCACCCCGGTTTTCATAAAACCCTCTCCTCTCGATAGATGTCAAAATTAATGTATGGGCTAGAAGATTTAGTTATTCATAAATTTACAATTTTTAGTAAAAACATGAATACTTTCACCCCTTTGTTGATCAAATAAAAGAACATAATATCTTTTCTATAATAAAGTCCCTACCTTGAATCGGGACTTATATTAGGTTTACCTCTGTAAAGTAGAACTGCCATCAGCGGGGTTTTTTCGAAACACGATGACTAGTTCGATTGAAGAATAGTATTGAAAGTATTCTTCCAAATTCGAAATACTTTGTGCACGATTTGAAAGAACATTCTAAATGGATAAATGAACCAGTCGTTTTCGTCAACTTACCAGCATTTATATTAAGTGTTGTACTACCATTTATTTAAAAGCATTGGAATGGAATTTCCTGAACAGCCCCAAACATACACTATACAAAGGAGGTAATGATTTGAGCTTACTGATTATCTTGATTTCTGTAAGTTATTTCATTGTTTGTTTTGTTTCCTATTCCTACTTGTATAAGGTTAAGAATCTAATTGGATATCATCTTGGAATGAATCTTGCAATGTCGAGTAGTGGGGTAATGGGGATCGCAGTAGGAACCGTCCTTGGCTATGCTTTTCCAGCCCATTATACGTTGATTACAATTGCCGCCACTGTTATAGCTGTTATTATTGGTGCTATTTTTGGTGCATTGGTGGATTACCAAACTTTGCTTTCCGGTATTTCTAGTGGTTTGATGGCAGGAGTAATGGGGCCAATGATCGGAGTAGTTGCAGACCTTGGACTTGTCACTTTTACTACTATTTTAGTGTATTTCACGTTTGGAATTCTTTGTTTTTCCCTACGCTCCTAAAAATAATACAGTAGATTTAGAAACGTTCAAATGGACACGAGAATAATAATAATCATCATTAAAGTGAAATCTAGTATTACCGTATTCCTAGATCCACTGTTTTGGAATGCCATCCATATCTGCAGCAAATAGAATTAAAAGTGTTCTGTGAAAAGCATCATATCCACTTTAATTTACGTCTCTGTTTCTATCATCGACTAGAGAATAGGTCTTGACTTTAAATTGATAATTAAATAGAATGAAATCAAGTGTAAAGGAGGTGGGTTTGATGAATTTTACTGGTAGTGGCATAGCGAAGTTAAAAGCATATATTGCAATTCGTTATGCAATTTTTGCGACTGTTTTCGTTCAAGGGGGTAGTCTGCCCTTTTTTAGGAACCAAATAGCGTAAAAATACCAGTAAGAGACATCTGCCTACAACGGGATTATTTTAGACGCCCGAGAGTTCTCTCTCTTTGGCGTCTTTTTTGTTGTCTCTTCTGTAATGGAGGAAGAGAAAAATGATTATTTGCAGCTTACAGAACGTTACCCAAACTTATGGTGGGAATACGATTTTTAGTGATATTACTTGTGAATTTCAACAAGGCGAACGGATTGGATTAATTGGAAGAAATGGAGAAGGTAAAACGAGTCTTCTGCATTTAATTGCAAAGCGAACAGAACCAGCATCAGGAATCATAACATGGAAAAAAGGGCTAACAGTTGGGTTATTGCAACAAAACCCCGATATAGCGATTAACGAGAAGGTTGAAGTGTTGCTTTACAATGTATTTACCTCACTAAAAGCATTGAGAAGTAAAATGGAAGACTTGGAAGAGAAGATGGCGAGCGAATCAGACCCTGATAAATTAACTCGACTGATAGGAAGATACGGAGAAGTCCAGGAAGCTTTTCAAGAGCAGGGTGGGTATGAAATGGATGCACAGGTGCGAAGGGTGACGAGTGGACTGCAAATGACACAGTTACTAGATAAAACCTGGGGACAATTAAGTGGTGGTGAGCGAACAAAGGTTGGTTTAGCAAGGCTGTTATTACAGGCACCAGATTTACTACTGCTTGATGAACCTACGAATCACTTAGATTTCCTGGCGATTGAATGGTTAACAGGGTTTGTCCAACAGTATAAGGGAACCGTTATTATCGTCTCGCATGACAGATATTTTTTAGACGAAACGGTTACTTCTATTTTAGAAATGGACCAAGGGGAACTGATTACCTACCACACGAACTATACCAATTATGTACAGGAAAGAGAAGAGCGTCTATTACGTGAATTCCAGCAATATCAGGACCAACAGAAGAAGATTAAAAAAATGAAAGAAACGATTAAAAGGTTAAAAGAATGGGCAAATCAAGCAAATCCACCGAATGCAGGAATGCATAGACAAGCGAAAAGTATGGAAAAAGCATTGGCTAGAATAGAGGTTATGAAGCGTCCTATTTTAGAACAGAAAAAAATGAATCTTGATTTTCATATGAAGAAACGAAGTGGTAAAGATGTCGTTGTTATGGATGGGGTATGGAAGCAGTATGATGAAAACGTGTTATTTGCCGATCTTCAATTCCATGTACGTTTTCAAGAGAGAGTGGCTATAGTAGGTGAAAATGGAACTGGGAAATCAACGATTCTTAAACTGATACTTGGTAGAGAAGAGGCTGATATTGGGGAAGTGAAGCTTGGGAGTAATTTATCGATAGGGTTCCTTTCACAGCATATGTTAGAACTCGAAAGTGAAAATACGATTGTCAATGAATTTCGCGAACATGTACACGTAACAGAGGGAGAAGCAAGGGCAATGCTTGCAAAATTTCTGCTTTATGGGGATACTGTCTTTCAAAAGGTAAAAAGCTTGAGTGGTGGAGAGAAGATGCGACTGCGCTTAGCGGAGCTTGTTTACCAAGACCATAACTTGCTTATTCTAGATGAACCGACCAATCATTTAGATATTGAATCGAAGGAAGTTCTTGAGGAAGCACTAGAACAATTTGAAGGTACGATTATAGCGGTGTCGCATGACAGGTATTTCCTCGATCGTCTTTTTCCTGTTACTTATTTATTGCAGGAAAACAGATTAACAAAATTTGAATTAAGCTATACGGATGCAAGAAGGAAATGGAAGAAGGAGTAAATGACAATGGCTGCACATTAGTGTAGATGGTATGATTTCTAAGACGGAATCAGTCTATGTTAAAATAAATCTATCATGTAAAAGTAGGGAGCGAGTAACATGCAAAACATTACACTAAACAATGGATTACAAATGCCACAGTTGGGCTTTGGGGTATGGAAAGTACCAAATGAAGAAGCAACTACTGCAGTAAAAGAAGCATTAAAGGCAGGCTACCGTTCGATTGATACAGCAATGATTTACGGTAATGAAGAAGGTGTTGGAAAGGCAATCGCAGAAAGCGGTATTCCACGTGAAGAGTTATTCATTACAACAAAAGTTTGGAATGCAGACCATGGCTTTGAAAATACATTAAAGGCATTTGATGCAAGCCTAGAACGTTTAGGGCTGGACTATGTGGATCTTTATCTGATTCATTGGCCAACTCCGATGTATGATGAATATGTAGAAACGTATAAGGCACTTGAAAAGCTTTATAAAGATGGAAGAGTGAAAGCGATTGGTGTTTGTAATTTTGATATAGAGCATTTAGAGCGTATATTAAATGAGTGTGAGGTGGTACCTGTATTGAATCAGGTAGAATGCCATCCTTACTTGCAGCAAAAAGAACTAAAGGCATTTTGTGAAAAACATCATATATATGTAGAGGCATATAGCCCATTAATGAATGGTAGAGAAGTACTTGAAGATGATGTAATTAAAGGCATTGCTGAAAAACATGAAAAAACAGCTGCTCAAGTCATTCTCCGTTGGCATTTACAGACAGGTGTTATAGTCATTCCAAAATCAGTAACACCATCAAGAATTGCTGAGAACCTTGCAGTGTTTGATTTTGAATTAAGTGAAGAGGACATGAATCAAATCTCAGCCTTGGATAAGAACGTACGAAGCAATTCGGTCCCAAGTGAAATGAGCAGAAGATAAGGAAGGAAACCAGGCGAATAGTCTGGTTTCTTTTTTTAAAAGGATTCTTTTATCAAAATGGATAGACTTCTGGTTAGTTTAATTCGGTATAGTGCAAAAAAAGATAAAGTGCGAACCTACTAAACTCAAAATAGTGTAAGAATCCGCTGCGGAAATACACTACGCTTTCCGCGGGCGCTGCTGAGCCTCCTCGAGACTTACGTCTCTGCGGGGTCTCACCTAGGCTTTCCCTCCCGCAGGAGTCTCCGTGTATTTCCTCCGCTAATTAGTGCTTTAAACTCTTAAACTATAGATGGTAAAAGCACATTTAAACATAAGTGATTGTAGCGGAGGGCAGTCGACTCCTGCGGGAAAGCGAAGACGCTGAGACCCCGCAGTGAGCGGTCTTTGCGAATGAGGAGGCTCAGCGCGAGCCCGCGGAAAGCGTACTGCCCGCAGCGGAAATCACAAGCGCATATTTATAGTTTAGTGTTTTTACGCTAGATAGTGAATTAAGTTAATTCACAATATATATCAACTGCGGAGAAATAATAACGATATATGTCAAAAGAAGCTTTTAATAAAGAGTACATTTTTCACGTTTTTGTAGTAAAATAATATTATTCAGGTTCAGCCATTTTGGAAGGAGTGATGTTTTATGACTGTAAATATGAAAATCGTAAAGAAAAACCAAATGAACATTACAAACATCGAAATGGAGGAGCTGTTGGCGTGAGCGGATCTTCCTCCATTTTTATAGGAGGAAAAAGAGTTGAACAAACTTATTAAACTTGGTTGGAAAGAAACGGAAAACCAGGAAGTAAATATGGAAATAATCGCCAGAGTCGTAACAGTACAGAAAAATAGCTATCGTGTAACCGATGGCAGCATGGAATACCAGGCACATGTTAGTGGTAGATTCTTAAATGAGGCTGTTTCTTCACTCGATTTCCCTGCAGTTGGGGATTGGGTCGAAGTACAGAAATTAACCGACGAGAAAAAGGCGGTTATTAAACGGGTACTCCCGCGTAAAAGCCAATTTGTTCGTCAGGCTGCTGGCGAGGTAACTGTCGCGCAAATTGTAGCTGCTAATATGGACACTGTCCTTATTGTAAATTCACTAAATCATGATTTGAATCTAAGAAGGCTCGAGCGTTATATTCTATCAACATACGACAGCGGCGCAACGCCTGTTGTAGTCCTTACGAAAAAGGATGCATGTTCCCAAGCAGAAGTTCAATCAGCAATAGCTCAAGTAGACGAGATTTCAATTGGTGTACCTGTTGTTGCGGTTAGCAGTGTGACAGGGGAAGGTTTGGAAGAGCTAATGGAATATTTACCTGCTGGCCATACAGTAGCCTTGTTAGGTTCCTCTGGGGTAGGGAAGTCAACGCTTGTAAACACCCTGCTTGGAGAAGAAGTGCAGGAGACAAAGGGAATTCGAGAGGCTGACAGTAAAGGTCGCCATACGACTACCCACCGGGAAATGTTTATGCTGCCAAACGGCAGCTTGATCATTGATACGCCTGGAATGAGGGAATTACAGCTGTGGGAAGGTGAATCCGCAATGGATACAACCTTCCAGGATGTAGAACAGTATGCATCAGAGTGTCGATTTACCGACTGTAAGCACGAAACCGAACCAGGATGTCGGGTGAAGGAAGCATTGAAAAACGGTAAATTAACCGAAGAGAGATTTCAAAGTTACCTGAAGCTTCAGAGGGAATTGGCCTATGAAAAAAGAAAGCAGGATCAGAAAGCTCAATTAGAAGAAAAAAATCGCTGGAAACAAATTAGCAAGAATCAAAAGCAAAAATATAAACAACGTATGTAAGCAAAATGTGTTTGGTTCAATAAATGCGAATCAAACCAAAAAAGATAGCAGGGCAAATCAGAATTGAATCTGGTCCTGCTATTTTTTTATCTAAGTTAATTTAGTAAAGATGAAGCTAATATCCAAGTATCGGTTGCATAAAAGTGGATAGTTACTTAATAATCAAAAATCCCGATCGTTCATGCGCTCATAAGTCTGATGAATGACTAAATACACGCAATACCGCCTCTTCATATTCAGAAAAATAATCAGGAATATCACTAGTTTGAATTCCGGAGTACATATTCTCTGCAATAGATTGATTGTACCATTTCTGTTTTTCTGGACCGGCATTGAACTTTTCCCAAACACGGTCCCCTTGTTCAGCGAGATCTTTTTCCAGGCCAAGGAGATTATCTAATTTATCTGCAATGATAAGATATTTAATTTCTTTATCTGCTTCCTTGATTGTATTAATCGTATGCTGCTTTCTTTCCTGCCATGACTTTGATTTATCTTCTGTGTGGGCAGCAACGATACGAGCTACCTCTGGTCCAAACTCTTTCTTAATATCCTCTAAGGTGTAGGGAGTATCTTCTGCTACATCATGAAGGTAGCCTGCACTCACTAATTCGTCACGGAAACCTGCTTGTTGAAGCCGTTCCGCCACACGGATTGGATGGGTAATATAAGGAGCATTAGAATTTTTTCTTGTTTGTCCAAAATGTGCCTTTATAGCAAATGCTTTTGCCTTCTCTTTCATTACTGCGCACCACCTTTTTTCAATATAGAATTAATATATCATATGATAGAAAGAACCCTAAAAGAAAGGCGCTTCACTTTCTTTTCCTACATGAAAAAGGTAAACTAGACATTATAATATTGTAACTGGAGGTACCCACTATGGAGAAGGGCATCAATCAGCGAAAAACGGAGCATATTCGCCTTTGTCTTACTGGTAATGTAGAAGGAGTAAACAAATCTACAGGACTTGAGGGCATTCAATTTATACATAACGCACTACCTGAAATTAATTTTGACGATATTCAAATAAATACAAGCTTTTTAGGAACAGAGTTGAAAGCTCCTTTTCTTGTTAGCTCGATGACTGGCGGTTCAGATCTAGCCATTGCAATTAATCAGAATTTAGCAAAAGCAGCGGAAGAAAAGGGCTGGGCACTTGCAATAGGTTCCACAAGAGCTTTTCTTGAAAGTGATAAATACGAAGAATCCTTTTTATTACGTAAACAAGCTCCCAACACGCCGATAACGGTAAACCTTGGTGCTGTGCAATTAAACTATGGCTATGGTCCAGAGGAATGTCAGCGTATTATTGATAAAACAAACGCAGATTCCATTGTCCTTCATTTGAATAGCTTGCAAGAAGCTGTCCAGGACGGTGGGGATTTGAACTTTGATAATCTACTGCCTAAGATTGAACAGGTTTGTAAAACGCTGGACGTTCCCGTCGGTGCAAAAGAAGTTGGTTTTGGAATCGATGGCACAGTCGCTGAGAAGCTCTACAATGCGGGAATTTCCTATATAGATGTAGCTGGTGCAGGAGGAACTTCGTGGAGCCAAGTTGAAAAATTACGCTCCAGGGATAAACTGAGAAAGGCGGCGGCAGAAGCATTTAATAATTGGGGTATTCCAACGAAGGATTGTATTGTTTCTGTACGAAGTCATCTTCCAGAGGTACCACTTGTAGCAAGTGGTGGGATGAATACTGGAGTTGACGCAGCAAAGGCCATTACAATAGGTGCGGATATGGTTGGGTTTGCACGCCATTTATTGAAGGCTGCTACAGAGTCTCCAGAAGCAGTGATCGAAACGATGGAACAGATTGAACTCGAATTGAAGATGACGATGTTTGGGATCGGCGTTAAAACCATTGAAGAATTGAAAAATACTAAACGCGTAAATATTATGGGGACATCACTTTTAGAGAAGAACAGTTAAAGGTATGACGGAGAAAGAAAAAAAGAATCGTATTCCATGATTTTACAATAGCAATGGAAAAGAATATTTAAAAACAGTGAATTTATATCTAAAATTTCACTGTTTTTTCATGTAAAACTGTTTTTGAATAAGAAAAAAACAGAAGGGGAAAATCAGATAGAAGATGTGAAGCTTGGAAATACAGGATTAAATGTTTCTCGTCTCTGCCTTGGATGTGTGGGCCAGTAAGTGGCACCGTTTGAAGTATTACATTAACATAAAAATGATTCTAGCAACCCATTTCGCCGTTTAGTAATTCGTTTGCACAGTATCTGAATGTACAAATGAAAAATATATGAAAAGCTCTATATAATGCTGTTTAGCAAGGATAAATCCAAGCACAACAGTTTTCGAAACGAAAAGGTTGTGCTACAATTTTAATGTAAAGGTGGTGCTTAAAGTGAAAATAGAAGTATGGTCAGATTTTGTATGTCCTTTCTGTTATATTGGAAAAAGAAGATTAGAACATGCAATGGAAAAGTTTTCGCACCGCGATAACATTGTATTGGAATATAAAAGTTATCAACTTGATCCAACAGCTAAACACATTCCAGGGAAGGACTTTTATCAAACCTTTTCTGAATTAAAAGGATTGCCACTTAATCAAGTGAAAGCAATGAATGGACAAGTTGGGGAGCAAGCTGCAGCGATAGGATTGACATATAATTTTGATACGATGAAATATGCGAATACCTTTGATGCGCACCGTGCAGCTAAATTTGCCGAAACAAAAGGCAAAGGGAAAGAAATTACGGAGAGATTCTTGTATGCCTATTTTACTGAATCCAAATTAATGAGTGACCATGATACATTAGCGGAACTTGCTGAAGAAGTTGGATTAGACAAAGAAGAGGTTAAAGAAGTAATGGAGTCTAATCGCTACGCAAAGGAAGTTCGTGAGGATATAAATGTAGCACATCAAATTGGTGTAAGAGGTGTACCTTTCTTTGTATTTAATGAGAAGTATGCTGTTTCTGGTGCCCAGCCTGAAGAAGTATTTCATGAGGTGTTGAATAAAGTATGGGAAGAAGAAAAAGATAAACCAATTATACAAGAGATAGATATAGCAAAGAATTCAGAGACATCTTATTGTACGGATGATGGCTGTGAAATAAAAGAAAAATAAAAAGGGAAAGACTAACGCTAAAAAGATTTTACGGCGTTAGTCTTTTTTAGGCTCTTCTGACAAAAACTATGAATCTAGTTATTCGTGCTTTCGAATGCAACTGATTGAAGTTTCATTCTATCGAAAAATATTGAAATTTGCTGACAACGATTGCATTTGGGGTTGATTTTATATTTTTCTATACTTATAATTAAGGTGTACTTAGAATGATAATCATTTTCAATTGTCGTACTGAGAATATAGAAGTGATGAGGATTTCTTATGAGACTGTGGATGTTAATAATTGCAACGATAGTCCTGTCATTTATATCGCTGTTTATTGGTGCAATTGATATTAAGCCAAGTGATTTGCTAGATTTGGGTTCAGAAGAAACGCAGATATTTTTAATTAGTAGAGTACCTCGATTGATGGCGATTATATTGGCAGGCGCTGGTATGAGCATTGCTGGATTAATTATGCAAAGCTTGAGTCAAAATAAATTTGTATCCCCAACAACAGCCGGGACATTAGATGCTGCCAAATTAGGGATTATGATTTCCATGCTGTTCTTTACAAACGTAACGTATACACAGCAGATTCTCTTTAGCTTTTCTTTTGCTTTAATAGGAACATTAATATTTATGCAAATTCTAGATCGTATTAAATTTAAAGATGCCATCTTCGTCCCTTTAATCGGGATTATGTATGGGAACATTCTATCATCCATTACCACATTCTTTGGATATGAGGCGGATATACTTCAAAATATCTCATCTTGGTTAATGGGAAGTTTTACTCTAATCATTGCAGGTCGATATGAACTGTTGTATGTAAGCATTCCTGCTTTGGTACTAGCCTATATTTATGCGAATAAATTTACGGTTGCTGGCATGGGAGAGGAATTTGCTAAGAATTTGGGATTAAGTTATAAGGTTGTACTTAATATTGGACTTGTTCTTGTCGCAATTATTTCAACATCCGTTGTACTTACTGTCGGGGTTATCCCGTTTTTAGGTTTAATTGTACCAAATATTGTTTCCTTATATATGGGAGATAATTTGCGCAAAACAATCCCACATACTATGTTCCTGGGAATAGCATTTTTATTAATGTGTGATATTATTGGACGAATTATTGTCCACCCATATGAAATACCAGTAAACGTAACAGTGGCAGTAATAGGCAGTGCGATCTTCTTAATTATGTTATTTAGGGGGAGAGCATATGCGAAATAATACTACTAAAATTATCTTTCTACTGGTATTAGCAATTATTTGTATATTGTTTTACGGTTTTTATGATATTAAAGGTGGGTTTGATTACGCCTTTCCTAGGCGGATGATCAAAATAGTGGCAATGGTAATAACAGGAATTGCTATTTCGTATTCCACGGTTGTATTCCAGACTATTACACATAACCGAATATTGACTCCTTCCGTGATGGGGCTTGACTCCATGTATGAAGTGGTACAAACATTAATTTATTTCTTTGCGGGATCCATGTCCATTTGGGTGTTAAATCAATATTTAAACTTTGGTGCAGCAATCTCCGCTATGGTGATTTTTGCAATCATACTATACCGGTTCTTGTTCCGAACAAATAAATATCCAATTTACTTACTCCTATTAATCGGGATGATTCTAGGAACACTGCTTGGAAGTTTTGTCACATTTCTACAAGTATTAATCGATCCAGTTGAATATCTAAGCTTACAATCCCAGCTGTTTGCAAGTTTTACAAATGTAAAAGCAGAACTTCTCTATATTGCTGCTGGCATTTTACTCATCGCGTTTATCTATGGCTATACCATAATGAGTAAATTAGATGTTATGTCACTTGGCCGTGAGCATGCGATGAACCTTGGTATTAATTACGATCGAATGGTAATGAACATTTTAATACTATCATCCGTACTAATTGCGACATCAACGGCTTTAGTCGGTCCAATTACATTTCTGGGCTTAATTGTAGCAAACTTATCGTACCAGTTTTTAGTAACATATAAACATTCTATGTTGATTCTAGGGGCTAGTTTAATAAGCATTATTGCATTAGTTGGTGGGCAATTTCTAGTAGAGCATATTTTGGAATTACGTACGACGCTAAGTGTAATTATTAACTTCGTCGGTGGTATTTACTTCATTTACTTATTATTAAAGGAAAGCAGGTCTGCATAATGATTGAAATCAAAGGATTGACGAAACGGTTCGGTAAAAAGAGTGTAGTAGAGGATGTTTCCGTAAAGATTAAGCAGGGAACGATCACTTCTTTTATCGGACCGAACGGAGCTGGTAAATCAACGCTACTTTCTATGGTAAGTCGTTTGCTGGATGCTGATACGGGTGAAGTATTGCTAGATAAAAACAACGTAAAAAAGTGGAAATCTGATGAGTTTGCTAAACGTGTATCGATATTAAAACAATCGAATTATACAAACGTTCGTTTAACTGTGAGAGAATTAATCTCTTTTGGTCGATATCCCTATTCAAGAGGCCGTTTAACAGCTGAAGATGAGAGGTTAGTAGATCAAGCACTGGAATATATGAACCTGCAAGATATACAAGATCAGTTTATTGATGAGTTATCTGGCGGGCAAAGGCAAAGAGCATTTATTGCGATGATTATTGCACAAGATACAGATTATGTATTATTAGATGAACCGTTGAATAATCTGGATATGAAGCACTCCGTACAAATTATGAAGATCCTGCGTAAGCTTGTAGATGATCTTGGTAAAACAGTTGTTATTGTATTGCATGATATTAACTTTGCATCTGTATACTCGGATCGTATTGTCGCTTTAAAGGACGGAAAATTAGTGAAAGATGGTCCTACTAAGGATATCATTAACTCTGAATCACTACGAGAGATTTATGATATGCATATTCCTGTGCAGGTACAGGATGGTTGCCGTATTTGTGTATACTTTAATTCTCATGCATGATAATGATATGATTGTAGATAATAAACGAGGATTCTCATACAAGGTCTACACCTTTAATATGGGATAACCTCGTTTTTTGTTTGGAGTAAAAAGGGAAATAAAAGTAATTTTTAAAAAACTTTTATTTTTAATATTGACGTTAAAAATAAATCACATTATAATGAGAATAGTTATCAATGATAATGATTATCATTTTTGATTAGATAGATAATAAGGGGAGATAAGTAATGAAAAATTGGAAGATGCTTAGTATTATTGCAGTAATGGTCTTATTTGTTCTGACAGCATGTGGTTCCAATGATTCTGCTCAGGAAGAAGATTCAGCAGATCAACCGACCAAAGAAGAAACTACAGAAGATAATGGTACATACCCACTAACAATCTCACCAACCGTTGGCTCAACGGAAAGCAGTGATGCAGGCACAACTGTTTCTTTTGAAGATGTAACATTTGAGTCCAAGCCTGAAAGAATTGTTGTATTTGACTATGGATTCTTAGACACCTTAGATACATTAGGAGTAGAAGGAATTGTTGGGGTTGCGAAGGACTCTACATTACCATCTCACTTAGAAAAGTATTCCTCTGATGAATATACGAATATCGGTACTTTAAAAGAACCATTACTTGAAGATATAGCTGCTTTAGAGCCGGACGTCATCTTTATCTCTGGTCGCCAATCAGCATTTTATGATCAATTAAAGGAAATAACACCAAATGTAGTGTTTGTTGGTACACAAGATGATGACTATTGGAATACATTTTTAGATTCTGTAGATATTGCAGCTAGAATGTTTGGTAAAGAAGCAGAAGCTGAAGAACACGTAGCTAAAATAGATTCAGCTTTAGAAGAAATCAATACTTTAGCAGAAAACTTTGATACAACATTAGTTACAATGTACAACGAAGGTAAATTATCTGGTTTCTCCACAAATTCTCGTTTTGGTTACATGTATGACCAATATGGTTTTAAACCAGTAACAGAGGATATCGAAGCTTCTTCTCACGGTTCTAACTTTGGCTTTGAGGCAATTTTAGAATTCGATCCCCAAGTTTTATTTGTGATTGACCGTACAGCGGCAACAGGTGGAGCATCTAATATCGAATCTGATATGGAAAACGATATTATAAAACAAACAACAGCATATAAAGATGGCCGCATCGTTTACTTAGATGGCCCACTTTGGTACTTAAGTGGTGGAGGTCTACAATCTGAGCTTGCAAAAATAGAAGAAGTGTTAGCAGAATTGAAATAAGTATTAGTACCAGCACAGGCAACTTGGGGTAGTCCAAGTTGCCTATTTACATATTTGGGAAAAATAATGGATAATTAAGTACAAAGTTAAGGGAGAAAGGATGAATGAGATGTTAAAGAAATTTGCTGCAGATGCATTAGGATTATCTGATATTGGGAAGATAATTGGCCCAGAGGATTATGATAAGACAGATGCGGATGATTATGTTAGACATGAGGATAATGAAAAAATCTATTTTCTGATTAAGACAAAGGCAGACGAATATTGCTTTACAAATTTAGCATTTATCCATGTTGACGGGGAAAACGCAACCTCATCCAAACGAACATTAAAGCGTTATCCGTATTCTCAGTACAAATTTTCTAATGTTTTTTTAGAAACAGCAGGAAGAGTCGATATAGATATTGAAATTAAGTTTAGTCTTGGAAGTACTGCATATACAATCGATGTTCGTAAAGATGAAATTGAAAAGCTAAAGGACTTATATAAAGCATTATTGTATATTGCAGAACGAACACACGAGAATGGCATTATTTTAGATATGGCAAGTCAAAGTCTGGATAAGGCTGTATCGGTGTTACAGAATTCAAGAATAGATCAAGCGAATATTGCAGAGCAATATAGAGAGTTAACAGAGTTTAGTTTTTCTTGGTTAAATAATACGCGTGAGAAATACCATGAGAAAGATTTCGGCGCTGTATTTGAGAAATACATTAATAATTAAGAAGATGAATAGCATATACCAGCATGCACTGGTATGTGCTTCCTTTTTTCTCCTACTTCTTCTAACTTGAAAAAGGTTATCAATATATGTTTGAATGGAGAAAGACATATGAAATGAGGGATTGAATATGAAAAAACTTCTATTCTTTTTAGTAGTGATCAGCATGGTATTTGTACTAGCTGCTTGTAATAATGATGAAGCGACTGAAGATACACAACAAGAAAGTGCAGAGGAGCCGGCGCCATTGGAGTTTTCTGATGAAGAGCGAGTGGCTGATGACACTGCAGTCGTAAGTGTAAATGGAGAAGAAGTAAAGGGCGAGAAATATAACCAAATCTATACGCAGGTAAAAACAATGCTCCACTCTTATGGACAAGATGTTACTGATACAGAGTCAGTAAAAGATCAGGCAATGAAAATTTTAGTTGAGCAAGAGCTCATTAACCAAGACGCAGAGAAAGCCGGAATTGAGGTTACGGAGGAAGAAGCACAACAAGAGCTTGATAAGATGAAGGAAGAGTCAGGAGAAGAACAGCTTCAACAGGTATTAGAAACTTACCAGATTAACGAAGAGCAATTTAAACAACAATTACAAGATGATTTAGTTACAGTTAAATATATGCAGGAACAATTCGATATTGAAGTAACAGATGAAGAGATAGAAGAGTATTATAATCAATTAAAAGAACAAAATGCGGAAGTTGGAGAATTAGAGGAAGCTAAAGAGCAGATTCGCTCCATGTTAGAAAGTCAAAAACAAAGTGAGCAATTGGCAGCTAAAGTAGCAGAATTGAAAGAAGCAGCAGAGATAAAACATTTAATTTAATTGTGGAAAGCCGGGATTCTTTGTGAATCTCGGCTTTCATGTATTATTCCTTTACCTGACCTTCTTTTTGAATATGCCTTTTCTTTAGTTCATCCTTAATATCACCAACGGTAACTCCCATTAGCTCCATTAAAACTAACGTATGATAAGTCAAATCAGCGATTTCACTTGTTAGCTCATGTTTATCATTGTTCTTCGCTCCAATGATAACCTCACTCGTTTCTTCGCCAACTTTCTTCAGAACCTTATCTACTCCTTTTTCAAATAAGTAGGCAGTATAAGAACCGTCAACTGGATTCTCACGACGTTCCTTTATCTTAGCTACCACCTGAGGGATAATATCATGTGCTGGGACCTCTTTTGTATATAATTCATTATAAAAGCATGTTTCTTCTCCAGTGTGGCAAGCTGGTCCTAATGGATTCACTTGGACGAGTAATGCATCACCATCACAATCGTATGTGATACGCTCTACTTCTTGCTTATTACCTGAAGTTTCCCCTTTGTTCCATAGTTCTTGCCTGCTTCTAGAGAAAAACCAAGTTTCTTTTGTTTCGATCGTTTTTTGTAAGGATGTTTCATTCATATAAGCTAGAGTTAATACCTTCCCAGTATTTGCATCCTGTACTATGGCTGGAATAAGCCCATTTTCATCGAATTTTAGTTTATCTAGTTTTATATCCATCCGATTTACCTCCTTACTATAATGTTTTCTTTCTGTAGGTATTCTTTTAACTCAGGAATAGGAATCTCTTGGTAATGAAACACGGATGCAGCAAGTGCTGCGTCTGCATTTGCTTCCTTCAATACAGTGCTGAAATGTTCTAATTTACCTGCACCACCACTGGCAACAACAGGGATATTGACTGCATCTGCAATCGCCTTTGTTAATGCTAGGTTATAGCCGCTTTTTTCTCCGTCTGTATCAATTGCATTTATGACAAGCTCGCCAGCGCCAAGCTGTTCACCATGCTTAGCCCACTGGATTGCATCAAGACCTGTATTCTTTCTTCCACCATTGATAAACACTTCATATTTCCCCTCAGCAGTTTCTTTCGCATCGATGGATAAAACAATACATTGACTGCCAAATTTAGCAGCTGCCTGTCGGATTAAATCTGGGTTGTTTACGGCGGCACTATTGATGGATACCTTTTCAGCTCCAGAGCGAAGGACACGATTAATATCATCTATCGTACGGATGCCTCCGCCAACAGAGAAAGGAATAGAGATTTCTCTTGCTACGCTTTCAACCACATCGAGAAATATGTCTCGTTCCTCATTCGATGCAGTAATATCATAGAATACAAGCTCATCTGCACCTTCACGGTTATATCGCTTTGCCAGTTCTACAGGATCCGCAACATCTTCAATGTTTAAAAATTTTTTCCCTTTTACAACACGACCCTTGTCAACGTCCAGACAGGGAATGATCCGCTTAGCCAACATTGTTATTCGCCTCCAATAGCTCTTCAAATTGGACTGTTCCATCATAAAGCGCTTTTCCGATAATGGCTCCATAGAGTTTTAATTGAGCTAATTTTACAATGTCTTCTTTTGTAGAGACACCTCCTGAAGCGATAACATCTATCGAAGTGGCCTCATTAATGATTTGCAACTCCTCGAGGTTTGGGCCTTTCAGCATCCCATCTTTTAAAATATCCGTGTAAACAATCGTCTTCACGCCGATATCTTCTAGCTCTTTAACTAAATCAATTGCTTTGACAGAGCTGTCCTTTGTCCAACCGTCTGTAGCAACAAAGCCATGTCTTGCATCAATAGATACCGCAATTTTATCTCCAAATCGGGAAACTGCTTCTTTTAAGAAGGATTTATTGTTAATGGCTGCTGTCCCAATAATGACTCGCTGAACACCTCTAGACAAGTAGCTTTCAATAATCTCAATTGACCGGATCCCACCGCCGACTTGGACAGGTACACTGGTGTTTTCAGCTATCGCCTCGATTTGACGCTGATTAATAGAATTTCCCGTCTTTGCTCCGTCCAAGTCAACGATATGAATAAATGCTGCCCCTTTATCCTGCCACTGCTTAGCAATTTCAACAGGTGCTTCGCTGTACACTTTTTCTTTATTATAATCTCCTTGAGTAAGGCGAACACATTTGCCGCCACGAATATCAATTGCTGGGAAAAGAATCATGATATCATCTCCAAATAATTCGTTAGTAATTGTAATCCAACAGCTCCGCTTTTCTCTGGGTGGAATTGTATCCCGACAACATTGTCCTTTTGTACAATGGCAGGAATAATTCCGCCGTATTGGGAACTAGCAACGAGTGTTTCTTTCTCATAATTTCCGCCAACGGCATAAGAGTGAACAAAATATACAAAGGAATCTTCGGGAATGTCTTTAAATAGGTTATTATCGATATGCTTTGTTAATGTGTTCCACCCCATATGTGGAACCTTCACTGCATCGGTGATACGATTTACTGTACCTTTTAATAACCCTAATCCTTCCCACTCTCCGTCTTCAAAGCTTGTTTCATAAAATAACTGCATCCCTAAACAGATACCTAAAACAGGCTTTCCTTTAGCTGCTTCTTGTTTGATCACTTCGGCCATTCCTAAATTATTTAATGAAGCAATTGCATCCCTGAATGCCCCCACGCCGGGAACAATAATGGAGTTGGCTACTTGAATCTGCTTAGGATCTTTTGTCAGAACAGATTCAACGCCAAGCTTATCTAATGCAAATTGCAGACTCTTAATATTACCAGCATCATAGTCAATGATCGCAATCATATGCTGTTCTCCTTTTTTATAAGCTGATTTCCAGAAAGATTGTAGTTTGTTCAGCAAAATAGATTCCTTACTTGTTTAATTCAGATAGTGCTTAAAAACCGCTCCGGAAATACACTTCGCTTTCCACGGGCGGCTGCTGAGCCTCCTCGTGCTTACGCACTGCGGGGTCTCACCTAGGCCTATCCTCCCGTAGGAGTCTCCGTGTATTTCCTCCGCTGTATTGTTCTTTTAACAGTTAAAGAAGCACTAATAAACATGAAGTGATTGGAGCGGAGGGCAGTCGACTCCCGCGGAAAGCGTACTGCCCGGAGTGGAAATCACGAGCGCATTCTTCCAGTGATTTTTACACAGTTTCTAAACACTATACTGAATTAAATTAATCAAATTATGTCAATTTGGAAATAGATTCTACAAAATTCAAGAAAGAGCCTAATGAATTTTAAATTCTCAATTTATCCCCTTGTAAGGAATGTTGCTTTATAAGGTCCCTTTTGTTGAAGGAACACCAGTAATACGTGGGTTTTTCATGCTTGCTTGGTCAAGTGCTCGCCCGAATCCTTTAAAGATGGACTCAATTATGTGATGTGTATTTGAACCGTATGCTAGATTAATATGGAGTGTTATTTTGGCGTTGCTCACAAAAGCTTGGAAGAATTCTTCTACTAGCTCGGTATCAAAATTTCCAACCTTGTCCTTTAACCCTTCCACATGATAAACAAAATATGGACGGCCACTAATATCAACAGAAATCGTGGATAATGCTTCATCCATTGGTGTTGTGACAGTTGCATAGCGTGTGATTCCTTCTTTGTTCCCTAAAGCATCCTTAAATGCTTTACCTAAGGCGATGCCAATATCTTCAACGGAATGATGCTGATCTACTTCTAGGTCTCCGTTACATGTAACGGATAGATCGAACAATCCATGCTTTGTAAACAGGGTAAGCATATGGTCAAAAAAACCAACCCCTGTCTTAATGGAAGATTCTCCTTTACCATCAACTGCAAAGTCCAGCTTAATATCCGTTTCCCCTGTTTTACGTGTAATCTGAGCTTTACGCATTCTTTTCTTCCTTTCTTATTTTAATTGAGTTAGCATGTGCGGTTAATCCTTCTACGTTCGCTAAAGTAATAATGGAATCTGCACTTTGCAGCAATGCATCCTTTGAATACTGAATGATACTGGACTTTTTAATAAAGTCATATACCCCAAGCGGAGAAGCAAACCGAGCTGTTCCGTTCGTTGGCAGTGTATGATTTGGCCCAGCGAAATAGTCTCCTAAGGGTTCTGGTGAATAATGGCCCATAAAGATAGCGCCTGCATGTTTTACGAGTTCCACATAATCACGAGGATTCTCTATCATCAATTCAAGATGCTCAGGGGCAATTTCATTGACGACATCGAAAGCTGCATGGAGATTTTCTGCGATAATAATTTTCCCGTTGTCTTGTATAGATGGTTTAATAATGTCTTTTCTCTCTAATTGTTCTGCTTGTTTATTTACTTCTGTTTTAATTAGCAGAGCTTGCTCTGCACTCGTTGTGACACAGATGGCACTAGCTGACTCGTCGTGTTCTGCTTGAGAAAGAAGATCTGCTGCAACATACGGAACAGGGGCTGTCTCATCTGCAACAACAAGAATTTCACTAGGGCCAGCAATCATGTCAATCGCTACATCTCCATAGACCCACTTTTTGGCACGAGCAACATACGCATTTCCAGGTCCTACAATTTTGTCGACTTTGCTAATAGTTTCTGTTCCGTATGCCAGTGCTGCAATCGCTTGTGCACCACCAACCTTAAATACGGTATTCACACCAGCAAGCTCTGCTGCTGCAAGAACATAAGGGCTAACCTTCCCGTCTTGTTGAGGAGGAGTTGTGATAACGATATTCTTTACGCCAGCAATTTTGGCAGGAATTACATCCATTAACACAGAGGAAGGGTATGCTGCCTTCCCGCCCGGAATATATACACCAACCCTATCCAGTGGAGTGACCTTTTGTCCAAGCAGGATATCATTATCTTTTTCCATGAACCATGTTTGTTCTTTTTGGGCTTCATGAAAAGCTTGAATATTATTTTTTGCTTCGTTAAGGGCAGAAATAAATTCATCTCCAACTTGTGTTTTGGCTTCTTCAAATTCCTCTTCCGTTACAAAGAGTGAATCTAATGTTACCCCATCAAACTGTTCTGTATAATTTATTAGTGCACTGTCTTTCTGCTTTCTAACGTTATGAATAATATCAAGTACAGCTCGATCTAATTTTTCTTCATTTGTAATTGTGGGGGAGGTTTGTTTCCTTTCTGCAAAGAATTCCTCCGCTGTCAGTATTCTCATCTCTATCACTCCATAGCGGATTTTAATTGATTGATAAAATTTTGTACTTCTGCCGATTTCGTTGCAAAGCTTGCCTTGTTCACAATTAATCTCGTACTGATATAATCCATCTCTTCTAAAACAACGAGTCCATTTTCTTTTAATGTACTTCCTGTTTCTACGATATCCACAATAAAGTCAGAAAGACCAATTAAAGGGGCGAGCTCTACTGACCCGTTGAGCTTCACTGTTTCTATATCCTGGCCTTTTTTCTTGAAATGCTTCTTTGCTACATTTGGATATTTTGTTGCAATGGTTAGCTTTTGGTTAGAGTCTACTTTCTGACCAGGCTTTCCAGCTACTGCAAACATGCACTTTCCTATTTTTAAATCGAGCAGCTCATAAACATCAGCCTGAGATTCTAAAATATTATCTTTTCCAACAATGCCAATATCTGCTGCTCCTTTTTCTACATAAGTTGGTACATCTAATGCTTTCACAAAAATTACTTTAATGGTCTTATCCTCATTATAAAAGACGAGTTTCCTGCTATCCTCATGAAGTTCGGAAAAATGTTCTCCTGTTTCCTCTAACAATTTAATCGTACTGCTTGCTGGTCTACCCTTTGCTAAAGCCAATGTAATCTGTTCCAATTAAGTATCCCCCTTTTCAATAAGTGAAAGCAGTTCTATCGAATTGGAAAAGACTTGTTCCTTATTGTCGATTTTTACTGTGTTTTGAGTCTCTTCGTAACGAATAACACAGCTTGCTCCACTATTATTAAGAGCAGCAGCCTTTGTATCGATAAGTACTGTATATCCTTTGTCACGGAGCTGATAGGCTAAATGCAGTGCTTCTTTTTGCTTTTGCTTTGTATATTGGATAGTGAAGTCTATTGGTTTACTTTGGTTTGTAGTTAATCCTTGTTGGATAAGCGCATGGATAAGTAAATCAACTTCAAAGGCAAACCCAATAGCAGGAAGTGAATGACCAAATTGTTCACTCAAATGATCATATCTGCCGCCCATCAGAACGGGCTTTCCAATGCTATCAACAAACCCTTGGAAAATTACACCTGAATAGTAATCCATATTATTAATTAATCCAAAGTTAAAGTTAACAGCGTCCTCTACACCAAAATCTTGAAGAATAGAGAAAACATCTGTTAAGTTTTGTAGAATTTCCTCCATCTTTTTATTTAGAATAATAGATTTGGCCTGCTTAATAACTTCATCAGGTTTTCCATATAACAACGGAATGGACACTATAGCGGATTGAACCTTTTCGTCTATAGATAACTTTTGCAAATATGGCGTCATTTCAGCGATGTTCTTTGATTGTACATATGACAGTAATACATCAAGTTCTTGGTGGGATAACTTCGTTTGTTTGATTAGTTCCTTAAAGAATCCTGCATGACCTATTTCGATTTTAAAGTTATTAAATCCTAAGTCCTTTAATGTGTGTATGGACAACATAATCAATTCAGCGTCCACCTCAGGTGAGTTCTCGCCAAAACATTCTACCCCTGCTTGTGTGCTTTCCTTTTGGTTAACTTGTTCCTCTGATTGACGAAACACATCGAGTACATAGAATAAACGTTGGTAAGAATTTGGAACACTTAAATTTAATGCAGTAGTTCGTGTCAGTGGAATGGTTACATCCGGCCGTAATACGAGAACATGCCCAGAGGAATCGATTACCTTAATCATTTCCTCCCGATTTACTGTTCCGGCAACATCCGAATACATATCATACGATTCAAATGTAGAGGTACGAACTTGTTTATATCCGTATGTATGAAAGCGGCTTTTTATCTTTTGTATAAGTCCGTCTCTCACTTGGAAATCATCTACATTTGTGTTTTTATTATTATCTAAAATATACCTTTGCATGAGAGAATCTCCTTTTCTAAGGGAAGTTTCGTTTTGCATTAATAAAGTATTACCCTCTTGTTCGTTTTTCTCCATCTAATGAGGGTATTAGAACATTAGCGAAATATGTTATGATTTATATGAATTTGAAAAAACAGTAAACTTTATTACTTTATCGCTTTATCTAAGTAAAGTTATTTAGTATTATATGGAATAAAAGAGAAAAAGTCAATGGGCAAAAGGAGAGGAAAATAATGTTTGACTACCATATACATAGTGACTTTTCCGCTGATTGTAATACAGAGATGGAGAAGACGATTAACAAGGCAATCGAAATTGGACTGAAAGAGATTTGCTTTACAGAGCATATCGATTATGATTATCCAGACAGGGACTGGATCTTTGAATTTGATCTCTCCGAATATGATACGAAAATCAAAGAAATGCAAAATAAATATCAAGGGAAGATTAAGATTAAGAAGGGAATAGAAATCGGAGTTCAGCCTCACATTCTGAATCAGTATGAAAAGCTAATGAAAGAGGAGAGTTTTGACTTTGTAATTTGCTCGATGCATGCGACAGAAAGAAAGGATTTGCATTCGCGAGAGTTTTTTATCGGGAAAAGCGTGGAAGAAGCTTATCAGATGTACTATGAGGAATTGCTGCATTGTGTGATGCATTACAAGCAATATAGTGTATTAGGACATATTGATTTAGTGAAACGATATACGGACAAGGAAAGTATTTATAATCATCATGAGATTATTAAGGAGATTTTCAGAGAAATTATTCCTCAAGGTAAAGGGATTGAACTAAATACTTCTGGATACCGTTATGGATTAGAAAAAGGAATGCCGAGCGAGGATATTCTTCGTTTATATAAAGAAGCTGGTGGGGAAATACTAACGTTAGGTTCAGATTCCCATGTTGAAAAAACTTTAGCGTATCGCTTCAACGATTCACTTCGCTTGTTAAAGGATATTGGCTTTAAATATATAACAACGTTTGATGATGGAAGGCCGATTTTCCATCATATTGAGCAGCTATAAGGCTTGTATTTATAAACGTAGAGAGGGGAAGTTTTTGAAGAAACGATATATCATATTATTGCTGTTAATGTTACTAGGATCTATTTTTATATTATATGTCCCAAATAAAGTGAAATCAGAATATAACTTAGGGGTGCCAACTGTTTTTGTTCATGGTTATAAAGGAACGTATAATTCTTTCACAAACTTACTTGACCGATTTGAAGCAAACGGCTGGGGGGAGAAAAGGATAGTATACTATGTTTCGTCCGACGGTCGGATACACGATTATTATACAGAAGGGTCAAACCCAGCGTATATTCAGATCATATTACAAAATAACCGAGCGAGCTTCGCAAATAGCACAGAATGGCTATCAAAGGCATTGCGGCATTTGAAGAAAAAGTATGGGGTAGAAACAGTAAATCTTGTTGGCCATTCGATGGGTGGTATCATTTCAACCAAATATACCATAGAATATAAGGAAGAAGCCTATCCGAATGTTAATAAGCTTATAACCATAGGAAGTCCATTTGATGGAATATACAGTGAAGAATATTTTCGAATTCACCATGATGCAGCTGCAGAGGATTTGAAGCCAAATTCATTAGCGTTGGAAATGTTATATAGAAGTGACTTCCCAGATCGGATTGCTGTTTTAAACATCGGCAGTAGCGGGGATGCTATCTCTTTTCCTGATAGTGTGAAGGCAATAAGTAAAATCGTACCAAAAAGTCAGTTGAAGGAAGTCATTATAGAAGATGAGGATTTAGGTCATAGTGCCCTCCATGAGAATACTCGTGTAGATAAACTCATTCGTACATTTTTGTGGTAAGATAGAAATCAATCCATTACAATAAATAAGATAGATTAATTGCGTAAAAATCACCTATTTTCTGAAGTGGTGATTTTTTAATGTAAAAAGCTGATAGGGAAAAAATGGTAAGATCAGCAGAAAGATAAACACTCTTTAATAAATGAAAAGGAATGATTTTAATTGACAGCTAATGCTCAATTATACGATATTTTAATCTCAATCACTGCTAAGAAGAATGTGTTACTTAATGAGGCATTACGCGATCATACGTATACCAAACTTGGCGGAGACGCGGATTTTTATGTGACACCAGAAACTTATGAAGAAGTACAGCAAATTGTAAAGCTTGCTAATAAAGAAAATGTTCCTTTTACCTTACTTGGGAATGGCTCGAACTTAATTGTAAAAGATGGAGGAATCCGTGGCATTGTAATGAATCTCCAAAAACTGAATAAAATCGAGATTGATGGAAATCGGCTTATCGCTCAAAGCGGAGCAAGAATTATCGATGCTTCAAGAGCTGCTCTAGATAAGAAACTAACCGGCCTTGAATTCGCATGTGGAATCCCGGGTTCTGTAGGTGGAGCGTTGTATATGAATGCCGGTGCATATGGCGGAGAGGTCAAGGATGCCTTAGAGTCTGCTCTTGTTGTTACCCGTGAAGGAGAATTACTCCATTTAGCTGCGGAGGAACTGGATTTATCTTATCGAACAAGCAATATTCCTGATCACGGTTATATTGTTTTAGAAGGAACCTTTAAGCTTGAGGCAGGAGAATACGATGAAATAAAAGCTGTGATGGATGATTTAACCTATAAGCGTGAATCCAAACAGCCGCTCGAATATCCTTCTTGTGGCAGTGTGTTTAAACGTCCTCCAGGCTATTTTGCTGGTAAGCTAATTCAGGACAGTGAACTGCAAGGTAAGCAAATTGGTGGTGCACAAGTATCATTAAAGCATGCAGGTTTTATCGTAAATATTGACGAGGCTACTGCAGAAGAATACATTGACCTCATCCACTTTGTACAGGAAACCGTTAAAGAAAAATTTGGCGTTGCATTAGAACGGGAAGTACGAATTATTGGAGAGGATTTAGTGAAGAAATAAATAAAAGATATTAAAAGCAGGGCAATTCATAGGTGAATTTGCTCCTGCTTTTTTTTATAGTAAATTCATATGGTGGATGAGTGACGGAAAAGAGAAAAACTTATATCAATCGGTCACTCATAAGGTGGATGAGAGCCCGAAGAGGGAAAAGCTCCTATCAATCGGTCACTCATAATGGATGTGTTGCCAATTAAATAAAAATCAAAGCAGATTGAGAAAGAATCTTAACCTGCTTTTCTGTTATACTATTTTTCAAAGATAATCACGGCCTTGTTGGTACTCCCGCTCTTTACACTTTTCTAAAACGATGTAAAAAGGTTTGCAGCCTTTCATTCGCTGAGTGCTCAATAACCTGGCTAGCAGTGCCTTGCTCGGCGATAACCCCTTCGTCCAGGAATAATACTTTATCTGCAATATCTAGTGCAAAATCCATTTCATGTGTCACAAGGACCATTGCCATATCATCGTTTTTAGCAATGTCCCGAATAACCTCAAGTACCTCACCAACTAATTCTGGGTCCAGGGCGGAAGTGACTTCATCGAATAGCATAATCTTCGGTCGCATCACGAGAGCTCGAGCCATTGCCACACGCTGTTTCTGCCCACCTGAAAGCTGGCTGGGATAGTTTTCCAGCTTATCTCCAAGTCCAACGCGATCTAACATTTGTACTGCACGTTCTTTTACTTCTAATTTATCTTCCTTTTTAACATGGATAGGTGCTACCATGCAATTATCCAGAATGGTCATATGAGGAAATAAATTAAAATGCTGAAACACCATTCCAATATCCCCTCTAATCGACCTTAAATGCTTTTCATTCGCCCTTAATGGTTTGCCGTTCTTTTCCATTTTCCATAGATTTTTTCCGTCAACGATAATATCGCCTGAAGTAGGCTCCTCTAATGTCATTAGCATCCGAATGATGGTTGTTTTTCCAGATCCGCTTGGACCTATTACGGCTACTTTCTCTGCTGGATTAATATCTAAATCAATTCCTTTTAAGACTTTTACATCCCCAAAGGATTTATGAACATCGTTGAATTGAACAATTGGTTCCTTCATTCCGTCTTCCCCTTTCCTGACATCTGAGTTTTCTAAGCATTTACTCTAGTATCCATGACCGTCTTTTTATCAAACCGAGTATTCATTTTTATTTCTAATTTTTTAATAAGAATCGCAGATGGATAGCTTAGTAATAAGAAGACAATACCCACGATAGTTAATGGCTCTAAGTAAGCCCAATGCCTCGCTCCATATGTGTTTGCCATAAGCAATATCCCCTGCACTCCAATGGTGGAAGCGAGTGGTACTTCTTTAAACATAATAATGAAATAGTTTCCTAGCATAGGAATGGTTGGTGGCAATGCCTGTGGCAAAATAATCTTTCTCCACTTATCTACTGGAGAAAAATTTAATGCTTTAGAAGCTTCCCATTGCCCTTTCTCTACACTTTCAATGCCTGAGCGGTAAATCTCTCCTATATACGTACTAAAGTGAACCCCCAGTCCTAATACCGCACTTTGAAAAGGACTAAGTGATACACCGACAACTGGAATCATTGGCCATGCAAAATAGATAAAGAATAGTTGGACTAGGGGTGGAGTAGAACGGATAAATTCCATCGCCCAGGTCACAATCCAGTTAAATGGCTTGTTCGGTACTCTGCGTAAGAAGGTCCAAACAAAACCAAAGATAAGTGCAAATAGATATGTTGTAATCGTTAAACCTACTGTTATACCAAGCCCTTGTAATACAAATGGCAGGGCATCAGCAAATGTTTCCCAGCTCCAATAGTTCATTCGCTAGCCACTCCTTTCTTGGAAATGCTTTCCCCTTTTCGTGTTAGCCAAATGAGAGGAAGTGCTAGTATAAAATAGAGAATGAGTACCAATAAATATATAAGTGGTGCTTGCGCTAAATTTGTACTTCTCATAATATCTCCGTAATAGAGGACATCTGTCAGACCAATTAAGGATACAAGTGACGTCCCCTTCAGCATCTGGATCGTGTAATTTCCGAATTCAGGCAGCATCATTCGAACTGCTTGAGGAAAAATAACTAGCCGCATTCTTTGGAAACGAGACATATTTAAAGCGGTTGCTGCTTCTGTTTGCCCTTTTGCAACAGATTGAATCGAACCACGAACAACCTCTGATAAGTAAGCTCCATAGTTAAGCCCGATGGCAATCACACCAATCCACCAATTTGAACCTAGATTGATTCCAAATAACATTGGAATGGCATAATACAGCCAGAACAACTGAACTATTAAAGAAGTTCCGCGGAATACCTCCACATACGCACCTGTTATTTTTCGTACAATTACGTTTGGAGAAAGACGGGATAGACCGGCAATAAAAGCCATCAAATAGGCAAATACTGCAGAGGCTAATAAAATAGTAACTGTTACTTCCAGCCCTTTTAGCAGCTGTGGAAAAATATTAATAATCGCGTTAATTGTTAATCACTCCTTCAATATAAATGAAAAGGGAAAGGGTCTGGTGCCCCTAGGTTGAGGGAACCAGACCCTATGGAGTCAAGCATAAATTTTTATTCATAAAAATAGTTGTCTATTATATGAATTAAACCTCTCCGTTGCAGAGTTCCTCAGTTGTTACCTCACCTACTGGTACAAAGTTGCTTTCTCCACTGAAGCCATTTGCTTCAAGTAATTCTGCAACTGTACCATCTTCTTTTAATTCTGCTAATTTTTCATTGTAAGCATCACGGAGTTCTGTATCATTCAAACTAAATGCAGCAGCGCCATAACTAGGTACACCTTCTACATCTGGTTGTTCAAATGATTCCACGAATTCCAGTTCATCTGAACCAAGGGACTCCAATGCCATTTTAACCGTCATTTCTGTTCCTGTAGTTGCATCAGCACGACCAGATTGTACTGCAGAGAACGTTGCTGGGATATCAGCAGCGGTAGTGATTTGATCTTCACTAACTCCTTCTTGTTTTAAGAATTCAATTTCTGTTGCACCTTCCATAACAACGACCGTGACGTCTGGGTTGGCAGCAATATCCTCGTAACTTTCAAGTCCTAACGGGTTCCCCGCTGGAACAATTAATCCTTCTCCATATTGCATTTCAGGTTCACTGAATAATGCGTTCTCACACCTGTCTGGGTTAATTGCCATACCTGCTGTAATGACATCAAACTGTCCAGCTTGTACCCCAGGAATTAATTGACTCCAGTCAGACAGAGTGGATTCTACATTTTCAACCCCCAACTCCTTAAATACTGCTGTTGCAATATCAACAGCCGCTCCTTTTAATTCCCCATTTTCTTCGTATGCATATGGCGCTTCATTTGCGAAACCGATCGTAACGGTTCCAGATTCCTGAAGCTGGGCTAATTTATCCCCGTTCCCATCACCGCTTGCAGAATTATTTGATCCGCATGCAGCTAACAGGATAAGTGCTGTTCCGATAACAAGAGTAAATATTTTTTTCTTCAAACTAAAATGACCTCCCTTAGATTTTGAATGATTAGTAGTAATGGTTAGACATTTCGTACCCCTCAAATGGGTCTTAATTCTTTCTTTCTGTGAAAAAAATAGAAGTGAAGAATAGGGGGGATTATGTAGCTAATTTCCACTAGTTTAATGATAGAGGCAAGAAGAATTTGATTCAAACTCCATATTTTCTGATAATTCATAATTTATTTGGATAAAAGCGATTAAGAGGAGAAGAGTTCGTTCATACTAAAATATGCTAAAATAAACTCCCATATCCTCGCAAATCCTTAAGAATAACGTGATAGCTTAGATCCTAAATATAAAAAGGGGAAACCTTTATTTTGGTTCCCCTATAACATCTTTTATTTCTTCTTTAGGACGATATCCCTGTTTTAATTGTTCAATGCTTAAACCGAATGTCATCTCCAGATGGGAATAATCCTTAAAATGTGTCCAATCTCCTCCCCAAGTAAAGCCTAATTGCTTTGCAATATCAGCAACTTCGAACCAATCTGCTTTTCCATTATTATTTCCATCGTACTCTATATTCCATATTAATTCTCCGTGATTATTTTCTAAGGCATAATCGATAGCAAGACCATAGTTATGGTAGGATTCACCAGCTTCTGCGTAAGTAACAATGCTTCCATCACTTGTTCTTCCTTGATCGTAAAGGGCCTGCTGTCTTTCCATTGTTCTCACTTCTTCCGTAATAATAACCTCAATACCAATATGGCGAGCCTCAGAGATTAATATATTTTTCCTCTCTTCTACAATTGGATGGAGTTCTGTTGAGATCGGAGCATCTTCACCTAGGTATAAATAATGCTTTGGGTTTAATACATTGTATAAATAGAATAAACCAATGAGGAGAAAGGCGATGATGAACCAGGAGAGTAATATATTAAAGAATCTTTTCATGTTGGGAACCTCGCTTTTGGACAATGGATAATGGCTTGTAATGTTGCGTGTTCGGGCCTTAAAACTTAAAATGAATAGTGGGCAACTAAAAGGAGACAAGAAGTTTATGAGAAAATTACTGATTCTAATACTTATTTTAACATCTATACTAGCAGGGTGTACAAGTACAAAGGAAGAAACACAGCCCGCAGAACATAACCGTGATAATTTAGTTCTTGCAATCGGAGGAGAACCGGAAGAGGGGTTCGATCCGACAACAGGGTGGGGCAGATATGGGTCACCATTATTTCAAAGTACATTACTAAGCTATGATGATGAACTTAATATAACATTAGATTTAGCAACAGACTATCAGGTGAGTGAGGATGGTCTAATCTGGACAGTATCCGTAAGGGAAGATGTTTTGTTCTCTGATGAAGAGCCGCTTGACGCTGAGGATATTGTCTTCACATTTGAAACAACGAAAAACAGTGGTTCTGTTGTTGATTTAAGTAAAGTAAAAGAAATTAAAGCTATTGATGCACACACCGTGCAATTTGAATTATCTGAGCCTGACTCTACTTTTGTTCATATTCTAGCTACAACGGGGATTGTCCCTAAACATACCTACGATGAGAATTATAATCAAAACCCAATTGGTTCTGGTCCATATCAACTCGTACAATGGGACAAAGGTCAGCAAATCATTGTAGAAAAGAACCCTCATTTTTATGGACAAGAACCGTCTTTTCAACAGTTAACTTTTCTGTTTCTTTCTGAGGATGCAGCATTTGCAGCTGCTAAGGCCGGTCAAGTGGACATTGTGTCTGTTCCCCCTGCATTTGCAACAGAAGAAGTAGAAGGGATGCGTCTGGTCGAATTAGATAGTGTCGATAATCGAGGGGTTATGTTTCCTTTCGTTCCAAGCGGAGAAGAAACAGGAGATGGCTTGCCGATTGGAAATGATGTTACCTCCGATATCGCCATTCGTAAAGGAATTAATATCGGGATTGACCGTGAACAATTAGTAGAAGGAATTTTAGATGGCTTTGGAAGACCAGCTTTTTCGATTGCTGATAGTTTACCTTGGTGGAATGAAAACACAGCATTTGAAGATGGGAAAGTGGAACAGGCAAACGAACTGTTAGAACAAGCTGGGTGGCAATTAAATGAAAAAGGGATTAGAGAAAAGAATGGTATAGAAGCTGCGTTTCCTTTAATTTACCCTTCTGGAGATCAGATTCGTCAATCTTTATCCATGGCTTTTGCAGAAATGGTTCAACCCTTAGGGATCGAAGTAACACCAGAAGGGAAGAGCTGGAATGAAATTGAACAGCTGATGTATTCTACACCTGTTATGATGGGATGGGGAAGCCATAATCCAATAGAACTTTACAATGTGTATAGCAGTGAAACAAGGGGAATCGGATATTATAATTCCAACTATTATTCCAATGAAATAGTTGATGAGTATATGAGTCAGGCCCTGGCTGCAAAGTCCCAGGAAGAGGCGAATTCCTATTGGAAGAAAGCACAATGGGATGAATCAACAGGATTCTCCGCTCGAGGAGATGCACCATGGGCATGGCTTGTTAACCTCAAGCACTTGTATTTTGTAAATGAAAATTTAGAAATAGGTGCCCAGAAGGTACAGCCGCATGGGCATGGCTGGCCTATTACAGATTTCATACAAAATTGGCATTGGAAAGAATAGAGAAGAGGATAATAGGTTGAAAGTTAAACAATGGACCAAGTATATACTAGGTAAGCTGATTAAGTTAATATCTTTACTCGTTGCGGTCAGTATTCTGTCGTTTGTGCTGGTAAGTAATTCTCCAATTGATCCAGTGCAGTCCTATATTGGAGCAGATATGAATTTGGTTAGTCCAGAGCAACGGGGAAATATTGCAGCATATTGGGGATTACATGATTCAGTTGTTCAGCAATTTCTAAACTGGGGGAAAAACATATTGTCGGGTGACTTAGGGACGTCCTTACTGTATCGCACCCCAGTTGCCGAAGTAATTCAGGAGAGATTTTTAGCTTCACTGGCTTTAATGAGTTTAGCATGGGTCTTTTCAGGTGTTTTTGGCTTCATTCTTGGAATCATTGCAGGAATGAGGCAAGGAACCTGGCTGGATAAAGTCATTAAAATGTATTGCTATGTTATCGCATCTACTCCTGCTTTTTGGTTAGGATTATTACTTTTAATGGTATTTTCGGTATGGCTTGGCTGGCTTCCAATTGGGTTGGGTTCTCCTGCTGGTATCTTAACGGGAGAGGTCACCTTCATGCAAAGAATACAACATCTTATCTTACCAGCTGTCACCTTAAGTGTTGTAGGGGTAAGTAATATTGCGCTACATACAAGACAGAAGCTTATCGATATATTAGATAAGGAATTTATTCGTTATGCAAGGGCGAAAGGAGAGGCTGGATTTAGATTATTTTGGCGGCACGGCTTCCGCAATACCATGGTGCCTGCCATTTCCATTCACTTTGCTTCCTTTGGAGAGCTTTTCGGAGGGGCGGTACTTGCTGAGCAGGTCTTTTCATATCCAGGACTCGGTCAGGCAGTCGTGCAAGCGGGTCTTGGGGGAGATGTTCCATTACTATTAGGGATCGTGTTGTTTACTACTATTTTTGTTTATATCGGAAATCTATTGGCAGATCTCCTTTACCGAGTAATAGACCCTCGAATTAGGAGGGGGACTCTATCATGATATCAAATATAAGGTCTTTAAGTCTTAGGCAGCGTGCATTGCTTACCATTACTTTATCTGTTCTATTTTTACTTTCTATTGCTATTGGCAGCTTTTTATTTGGAGAAGACGAGCTTGCTATTCAAATGCAGAATAAGAATAGTTCACCATCTCTCTCTCATTGGTTTGGTACAGATTGGTTAGGAAGAGATATGTTTGCACGGACAGTCGATGGATTAGCTCTTAGCCTTGGTGTAGGATTACTTGCTTCTTCCATCAGTGTTGTCATTGCTTTAATTCTAAGTTTACTCACCATGTGGAGCGAGTGGGCGGATCGAATCGTAACCTGGTTTATTGATCTTTTTCTTAGTGTTCCACACCTTGTTCTATTAATTTTAATTTCTTTCTCACTTGGAGGAGGCTTTAAGGGAGTTGTGCTGGGGTTAGCATTCACACATTGGCCAAGCCTCACTCGCATACTGAGAGGGGAGATATTACAAATGAAAACAGCGGAATATGTAGGAATATCTAAGCAACTGGGTAAATCTAAATGGTGGGTAGCAAGGTATCACTTCCTGCCTCACCTTATTCCTCAACTGTTTGTTGGTTTCCTGTTAATGTTCCCTCATGCTATTCTTCATGAAGCATCGATAACATTTTTGGGGTTTGGATTACCAGCAGAGCAACCAGCAATAGGAGTCATTTTGTCTGAATCCATGCGTTACCTATCTGTTGGAATGTGGTGGTTAGCATTTTTCCCAGGGCTTTCTCTGCTGCTGATGGTTGGTATTTTCGATCGACTGGGACATAGCTTGCAGAAACTGCTTGATCCATTCCAAGGACAGAAGCGCTAGAAAGGGGCGATATATTGAAATGGAGATGCCCTTATTAGAAGTAAATGACTTTTCCCTAACATTCCGAACCTATGAAAGAGGATTAAGAGAAAAGGAATTAACGGTTATAAGAAAGCTAAATATGAACATTAAGCGGTCAGAAATAGTAGCTGTGGTTGGGGCAAGCGGTTCTGGGAAGAGCCTGCTTGCCAATGCGATTCTAGGAATTCTACCTGAACATGTTCATACAAATGGAGAAATAAAATACAAAGGAAGAGTGTTAGAAAGACGTGAGCAAGAAAAACTCCGAGGCAAGGAGATTTGTCTTATCCCGCAATCAGTTAATGCATTGGATCCATTAATGAAAACAGGAAAGCAGGTTAGGCATAGTATAAAGAAAGGCAACAGACATGAGATACAGCGTAGTATTTTTCGCAAAGTTGGCCTGCCTATAGAAGCCGGAGAAAAATATCCGTTTGAATTGTCTGGTGGTATGGCGAGGAGAGTACTGGCAATTTCGGCCTTCGTGGATAATCCGGAGTTAATTATTGCAGATGAGCCTACTCCTGGGATGGACCCTGCAGCACTTCAGGAAACAATCAGCATTCTTAAGCAACTAGCTGGTGCTGGAAAGGGAATCCTGTTTATTACGCATGATATCGATACAGCATTAAAGCTAGCAGATAAAGTCGTTGTCTTTAATAAAGGAGAAACGATAGAGGAAGCATCAGTCGATGCTTTTTCAGGAACTGGGGAGAAGCTCAAACACCCTTTTACGAAGAATTTGTGGAATTCAATGCCACAAAATAAGTTCCTTCCAATCAAAAAGATAACTAACAGGGATATACAAGGGGAGTTAAAGGCTCAAGAGCTTTGCTACAGCTATCCTCAAGGGAGTACGTTATTTCATGAGCTTTCTCTGACTATCAAGCCAGGTGAGATAGTAGGATTACATGGCTATAGTGGTTCTGGTAAAACAACGATGGCTAAAATCATTGCAGGCTATCTAAAACCGGAAGAGGGAAGGGTAATTATTGATGGCCACCCCTCACAAACACGGGGGCATTCGCCAGTACAGCTAGTCTGGCAGCATCCCGAGAAAGCGATCAATCCAAGGTGGAAGCTAAAAAAGGTTCTGCAAGAAAGCGGGATGGAAAACAGTCCATTACTTGATGAATTAGGGATAAAGAAAGAATGGCTAGAACGCTGGCCGAGCGAGTTATCTGGAGGAGAATTACAGAGAATATGTGTTGCAAGAGCATTAAATAAACATACGAAATATTTGATTGCAGATGAAATGACAACCATGCTTGATACAGTCACACAGGCAAAAATATGGCAAGTCGTGATAAAATTAGCAAGAGAGAGAAACTTAGGGGTTCTTGCAATAAGTCATGATCATGCTTTGTTAGACCGAATCAGTGATGTAATAGTTGATTTTAAAGACATTAGCAATGTTTAAAGAGAAAGATAAAGAGAACAAATTAGGGGGAGAAAGATGTTCTTTATCATGGTAAGCTTCATCGGCTACTTGTTTGGTTGTCTTCATGGATCACAACTAGTAGGAAAACTGAAAAACATAGATATCAAAAATTCAGGGGTTAAAAATGCAGGAGCATCGAACACGACCATTCTGTTAGGCTGGAAATATGGCATTTTGGTTGCTTTTATTGATATATTCAAAGCAACATTAGCGATTCTCTTAGTATTGTATATTCTAAAAGATAATGGATTGACAGGAGATTCCCAAATGCTGCTGGTCTATGTGACATTATTCTTTGTTATTATCGGCCATAATTATCCAATTACGATGAAGTTCAGTGGTGGGAAAGGAACAGCGTCACTTGTGGGAGCTTTACTTGCGATAGATTGGAAGGTAGCTCTGATTGGGATAGGAGTTCTGCTTATTTTTACCTTTGCAACCGATTATTTAGTGATTGGCGTTCTATTTATGTACATCTCCTTTTTGGTGACAACGTACATGTTTTTTGGAATGGAACCTGCTTTCGTCGTGTTCATGCTTTCTATCCTAAGTTTTATGAAACATATGGAGAATTATAAACGTATTATTACGAAACAAGAGACGAAGTTATCTAGTATGTATAAGAAGAAAGTGTCATAAGTAGGAAGGGAGGACAATATGGTAGATTTCATTGTTTGGATCGTTATCATTGCTATGTTTGTTCTAAGCTTTGTTGGTATTTTATATCCGATTGTTCCATCTGTTTTAGTACTATGGGTTGGATTCCTTCTCTATCAATTTATAATTAATCCCGATGAATTAACGATTGTATTCTGGATTGCTATGATTTTGTTTACTGTTTTTCTCTTTGTTGCAGATATTATAGCAAATAGCTATTTTGTAAAGAAATATGGGGGCAGTAAGTGGGGTGAGCGCGGTGCTGCAATTGCCGTCATTGTTGGCTCGTTTATCATTCCACCTTTGGGAGTAATTGTCGTTCCTTTTCTCGCTGTTTTTGTCATAGAATTAATACAGCGACGTACACCAAAGGATGCTATTCGTGCTTCCATTGGTTCTCTGTTTGGTTTTCTTGGAGGATCGGCAGCAAAAGTCCTCATACAGCTTATTATGATTGTTTGGTTTTTCATTGTCATTTGGTTTTAGATTTATGAAAAGGAAGGGAGTTTGTTATGGAATATCCAAAGAGAGTCCTAACTATAGCAGGTTCTGCTGCTGGGGGCAGTGCTGGAATTCAGGCTGACTTAAAGACTTTTCAGGAATTAGATGCTTATGGAATGAGTATTATAACTGCGATGGTAGGCCGTCATCCAAAGACACAAAAGAATGTGCATCTAGTCGGTGAAGAGGCAATTGAAGCACAATTCGCAACAGCAGTACATCAGGTCGGAGTGGACGGATTAAAAACCGGAATGTTGTTTACTAAGGAAACGATTGAACTGGTTGCTGGCTTAATTGCTTCTTCTGAAGTAGAGACCGTTGTAGTCGATCCTGTTATGATTGGTAAAATGAATTCCAAGCTGCTAAAAGAAGATGCAATGGAAGCTTTAAAACTAAAGTTAATTCCACTTGCAACCATCATTACACCTAATGTGCCGGAAGCGTCCCAATTACTTGGAGGAAGAACCCTTACTACGGTAGAGGACTTAAAGCAAGCTGCTGTGGACTTGTACCAACTTGGGGCAAAAAATATTCTCGTTAAGGGCGGGAGATTAGAGGGCCCGGCGATTGACGTTTTGTATGATGGGCAGCATGTAACAACCTTCAAAGCACCACGTATTAATACGATTCACACAAGTGGAGCAGGGTGCACCTATTCGGCAGCTATTACTGCCTTCCTTACAAAGGGATTGGAAGTGAAAGAGGCAGTCAGATTTTCTAAAAGTTTTGTTACTACAGCAATCGAACATGGTTTTTCTTACACGGAAGTGGTTGGACCTACCTATCATGCAGCAGAAAGGAAATATGGAGAAGCACATAAAATAATAGTGAATGAGGGATGATGAAATGACAAAGCGAGCCTTAATTAATGTAGACTATACATATGATTTTGTAGCAACAGATGGAGCACTTACCTGTGGTGAACCTGGACAAGCTATTGAAGCGGAGATTGTGAAACTAACGGAAGCGTTTATCGAAAATGATGACTATGTAGTATTTGCCATCGATGTACATCACGAGGAGGACCCTCATCATCCAGAAACGAAGCTTTTCCCTCCGCACAATATTATCGGCACCTCTGGGAGAGATCTCTTTGGAGACTTAGCACGTGTTTATCAGGACAACCGGGACAAGGAGAATGTTTATTATATTGATAAAACGCGTTATAGTGCATTTGCAGGAACAGATCTTGAGATTCGGCTACGTGAACGGGGAATAGAAGAGGTTCATATTGTAGGCGTTTGTACGGATATTTGCGTGCTGCATACTGCCGTCGATGCGTACAATAAAGGTTTTAACATTGTAATTCATAAGGACGCTGTAGCAAGCTTTAATGGAGCGGGGCATGAATGGGCATTAGGGCATTTTACAGATACTTTAGGTGCAAAAGTGGAGTAAGCTTTTATCTTATAACGACAGAGAAGGTACATTTGCAGAGTGATTAAGAGTAAATTGTTTTCCATGGGAAGTGTCTCCTTTTTAAAAGGAAGTTAGACATGGGTACTGCTTTTCCCATCCAAAAAATCACTTCCCCTTTCTTGACTTTACGCTTTCCTACATATATATTAGGTTATATTAATAATAATAGAAACGTTGAAGAGGAATAGTATAATTTAAAGTCTTTTGAAGAGAGGAAATGGCTGGTGTGAATTTCCATAGACATGAATTAGAACCTGCCTCAGAGTTCGCCATCAGAAAAGCGTGTTTGCTGTAAGATGTGCGCGGTGGATAACCGTTAACAAGCAGAGTGTGCAAGTGTCTTCTTATCTTGCAAACAAGGGTGGTAACGCCAAACCTCGGTCCCTTTTTTGGATGGAGGATTTTTTGTGTGCAAGAAGAGCGGAGCACTCGGCCTTTGGTATATACAATTAATTAAAAACAAAACATATAAAGAGGTGTTCAACATGGGTAAAAAGAATAAGCAGTTTGTGGAGAAGATTACTGCAATGGAAGATGATTTCGCACAGTGGTACACGGATGTTGTAAAGCAGGCGGAATTGGTTGACTATGGTCAGGTTCGTGGAACGATGATTATCAAACCATACGGCTATGCGATTTGGGAAAATATTAAAGATGAATTAGACAAAAAAATTAAAGAAACAGGACATTCTAATGTTGCCTTCCCACTATTTATTCCAGAAAGTCTCCTGCAAAAAGAAGCAGACCATGTGGAAGGATTTGCCCCAGAAGTGGCATGGGTCACACATGGTGGAGATGAGGAATTAGCTGAGCGTATCGCAGTGAGACCGACATCAGAAGTGCTTTTCTGTGATTATTATTCAAAAAACATTCATTCTTATCGTGACTTGCCAAAACTATATAATCAGTGGGCGAATGTCGTACGCTGGGAAAAAACAACACGCCCATTCTTACGGTCATCTGAATTCCATTGGCAGGAAGGTCACACAGCACATGCAACAGATGAAGATGCTTCTCAAGAAACAGATAGAATGCTTGGGGTTTATGCAGATCTTGTTGAAGATTATTTAGCAATCCCTGTTTATAAAGGACGCAAAACAGATAAAGAAAAATTTGCTGGTGCAAAATATACATTAACGATTGAAAGCTTAATGCATGATGGAAAAGCATTGCAATCCGGTACTTCTCATCATTTTGGTTCAGGTTTTGCTGAAGCATTCGATATTACTTATTTAGATGAAAATGGAGAAAGTCAATTTGTGCATCAAACATCATGGGGACTTTCAACTCGTATTATGGGTGCACTGATTATGGTTCATGGAGATAATCGCGGTTTGGTCATCCCACCACGTATTGCACCTACACAAGCAATGATCGTTCCAATTGCACAACATAAAGAAGGTGTTTTGGATAAAGCTTATGTACTTCGCGATCAGTTGAAGAACATCGTTCGTGTTGATATCGATGCAAGTGACAAGATGCCAGGCTGGAAGTTTAACGAGTACGAAATGAAAGGTATCCCAGTTCGTATTGAAATGGGACCTAAGGATATTGAAAAGGAACAAGTCGTTCTTGTACGCCGTGATACAGGAGAGAAAGAATTTGTACACTTAAGCGATTTAGAAGAACGTTTGCCAAAATTATTAGAAGAAATTCAGCAAAATCTATATGACAAAGCATTGGCACACCGTGAGGAAATGACAACAGTTGCTACAAACATGGATGAATTTAAACAAACGCTCGAGGAAAAAGGCGGATTCATTAAAGCAATGTGGTGTGGAGACTTAGCATGTGAAGAAAAAATTAAAGAAGACACATCTGCTACCTCCCGTTGTATTCCATTTGAACAAGAACAAGTTTCTGATACTTGTGTATGCTGTGGAAAAGAAGCAAAAGAATTGGTGTATTGGGCAAAAGCATATTAATTTTAGGTCTAGAAGGGCGTCCATTTGGGCGTTCTTTTTTTGGCTTAGGTTTAGGTGCTGACCATGAGTAAACATCGCTTTGGAGAAGGAAAACATCACCCTTGAGAAGCAGAACATCCCCCTCGAGCGAGGAAACATCGCCTTCGAGCGAGAAAACATCACCTTCGAGAAGAAGAACATCGCCCTCGAGCGAGAAAATATCACCTTCGAGAAGAAAAACATCCCCCTCGAGGGAGTAAATATCGCCTTTGAGAAGAAGAACATCGCCATCGAGAAGAAAAACAAACAACTGGAACATAAAAAAGGCGACCCTATCGGTCGCCTTTAAAGTTTATGCTTCTTGCATATCAAATGTTTCACCAAGTGCTGCAAGTCGAGCTTCGACTTCATCTCTTGATAATTCTTGCTCTTTTACATATAAGTTACGTGGGTGTACTCGGCATTCATGTGTACAGCCGCGCATATATTTATGCTCGTTTTCTTCGGAGCAAAGCATTTGTCTATTACATTCAGGATTTGCACAATTTACAAAGCGTTCACAAGGTTTTCCGTCAAAATAGTCCACGCCGACTACAACATGTTCTTTTTGATTAATATCTACAGTGAGGCGCTCGTCAAAGACGTAGCATTTTCCATCCCATAGTTCACCTTGCACTTCTGGATCTTTACCATACGTAACGATTCCACCATGCAGCTGGGCAACATCTTCAAATCCTTCTTTTATCATCCAACCAGTGAATTTCTCACAACGAATTCCACCAGTACAATACATTAATACTTTTTTACCTTCAATTAAATGTTTATTTTCGCGAACCCACTCAGGTAGATCGCGGAAAGTCTCTATATCTGGATTTATAGCACCACGGAAATGGCCTACTTCATATTCATAATCATTTCTTGTATCAATAATGACGGTATCCTCACGTTGCATCGCTTCATACCATTCTTGTGGAGATAATTTTTCACCAGTGATTTCTTTTGGATCCACATCTTCCTCTTCAGACAAACGAAGCGTAACTAGTTCTTTACGAGGGCGTACATGCATTTTCTTGAATGCATGACCATCATGTTCATCCACTTTAAACACTAATTCAGCGAAGCGAGAGTCCTTATGCATTTCTTCCATATAAGCATTGGTTTGTTCTACTGTTCCAGAAACAGTACCGTTAATTCCCTCTTTAGCGACTAGGATGCGTCCTTTTAATCCAAGCTCTTTGCAGAACTTAAGATGATCTGCCGCGAATTCTTCTGGGTTTTCAATATCTACATAATGATAGTACAACAAAACTCGATAATCTTTTGCCATTTTTATTTACCACCTATTCCATTTATATTTGCAAGATACAAATGTACGGTAGTCGGTATTCAATTATTATCTTGCAAGATAATATTCTACCACGATAGAAATCATTTCTCAATAGGTGCAATCAAAAATGACAAACCACAGTTTAATAAATGATTAATGAAATAACAGAAAGATAGTTATGTGTTACAATGAATGTAAACGATTACATTTAACGAAATTTATATTATAATGGAGGCATAAGGAGGGAATCCTATAAAAAGGAAAGCCTGATATTTATTCCATTTAGTACTGCCAGTTTTAGTTATCGTAGTGTCGATAGCATTTTTTGGACAATTAAATCCATAAGTACTACTAAAAACGTGGTTAGCATGGGTTTATGGAATCGTAAATGGGATATGATGTTAATTGAATAGAGTACTTCTTTCATGCCGCATATTTATAACATTATATTAAATCATTTACTGGATATTTTTATATTGACAATAGGTTAACATTTTAGGTTAATAGATAGCGGCACTAATCGGATGCAAGAAATACACAAAGTATAAATAGGAGTGCAGGAATATGAATAACAATCATAGAAATCCATGGAACGATATTAGTGGTTCCAATATGGGCTATGTCTTCCAGCAATATGAAATATATTTGGAAAATCCCGATAATGTAGATGAGAGTTTTAATGAGCTGTTTAGCAAGTGGGGAGCCCCTCAAGAAGGTTTACTTCAAAAGGAGAGCCCTGGAATGAAACCTAATGAAATGATAAATAAAATGAGAAAATTGATTGCAGCGGTGGAGCTAGCAAGCAATATACGCAAATATGGACACTTGCAAGCGAATCTAAATCCACTCGTAAAATCAATAGAAAATCCTATGTTGGATTTAGCTGCCTATCGTCTAACGGAAGCAGATTTAAGAGATATTCCAGCAGCATTTATCTGTGAGGGGAATGGTAACGGATTTAGCGACGGTTTCGAAGCAATTCAGTACCTTAAAAAAATATATACCTCTACCGTAGGGTTTGAGGTTGAACATATAGAACCGAGCGAAATAGATTGGATGAGACAAAAGATAGAAGGTGGATACATAAATAGAACGTGTTCTGCTGCAGAAAAGGAAGCTTTATTAAAAAGCTTATATGAAGCAGAAAAATTTGAGCAATTCATAGGTAAGACCTATGTTGGCCAAAAGCGTTTTTCTGTAGAAGGCTTAGAATCCTTAGTACCTTTTATCAATGAACTTGTAACGCTATCGGCAAAAAGCAATGTGAACCATGTTGCTATCTCTATGGCCCATCGTGGCAGATTAAATGTTCTTACTCATGTATTAGAGAAGCCATACGAAGCCATCCTCTCACAATTTCAACATTCTAAATGGGTTAATACAGACCCAACCCTGCAAATAGCAGAAGGGTTTACAGGAGATGTGAAGTATCATCTTGGTGCAGTAAAAGAGAAAAACATAGATGGCAGAAGAATAAAAGTTTCGCTAGCCTACAATCCTAGCCACTTAGAGATTGCTGGGTCTGTAGTGGAAGGCTATACAAGAGCATTACAGGATGACCGTTCAGGAAAAGGTTATCCAAAGCAGGATGTAGATAAAGCAATACCTGTACTTGTGCATGGTGATGCTGCTATCTCTGGACAAGGAATAGTCCAAGAACTCCTGAATTATGCTCGCACGAAGGCCTACGGTACAGGTGGAACCATTCATATCGTTGCGAATAATCATATCGGGTTTACAACGGAAAGCGAAGATGATCGTTCTACCGTTTATTCCAGCGATGTAGTGAAAGGGTATAATATTCCTGTTTTGCATGTGAATGCAGATGATCCTGAAGCATGTTTGGCTGTAGCTAAGTTAGCATTTGAATATAGACAAACCTTTCATAAGGATGTGCTTGTCGATATTAGTGGTTATCGTCGATTAGGCCATAATGAGATGGACGAACCTAGGATGACGAGCCCAGTCACATATAAAGTGGTTGACAAGCATCCAACGATAACAGCTGTTTATACAAAGCAATTATTAAAAGAAGAATCCATTTCCGAGGAGCGTATTAAAGAAATTGCTTCAGACACGCTAGGTAAACTCCAGAAAGCATATGAAAGTATAGAACAAAATATAGAAGAGTTAAAACCCATCCAGAACAGACATGAGGCTTTTGGAAGTGAAATACCAAGCGTAGAAACAAAGATAGATAAATCAGCTTTAATCGAAATAAATGATGAATTACTGAAATGGCCAGAAGGTTTTAACGTATTTAATAAGTTGAGAAAGATATTAAACCGGCGCCGTGATGCCGTAGAGAACCACAAAAAAATAGACTGGGGTCATGCAGAAGCATTAGCGTTTGCCTCAATACTGAAAGATGGCACGTCCATTCGATTAACTGGTCAGGATTCAGAACGAGGTACATTCTCTCATCGTAATGTGGTGTTATCAGATGAGATAACAGGTGAAAAATATAGCCCAATGCACACGATTAGTACTTCTAATGCATCCTTTGATATTCGGAACAGCACTCTTTCTGAAAATGGGGTCTTGGGCTTCGAATATGGATATGATATAGCAGCTCCTGAAACATTAGTAATGTGGGAAGCTCAATTCGGTGACTTTGCGAATGGTGCCCAAATGATTATTGATCAATTTATCGCATCTGGAAGAGAAAAATGGGGACAAAAATCTGGTTTGGTATTGCTATTGCCACATGGATATGAAGGGCAAGGGCCTGAACACTCTAACGCGAGACCGGAACGTTACTTACAGCTGGCTGCGGAAAATAATTGGACAGTTGCTAATTTCTCAACTGCTGGCAACTATTTTCACGCTTTAAGGAGACAGGCTGCAGTTTTAAAAACGGAGGAAGTACGTCCGTTAGTAATCATGACACCGAAGAGCCTTTTACGTCATCCATCAGCAGGAGTTTACCTTGAGGAATTAACACAAGGGCAATATAACCCGATTATGGAACAGCCAGGACTGGGGAAAATCGCAGATGAAGTAGAGAGAGTAGTGCTTACAACTGGTCGAATAGCTGTTGAATTATCCGATATGGTAGGAAAGGATCTAGAAAGCTTTCGTTGGTTAGATATTATCCGAGTTGAACAACTTTATCCATTCCCGGAAGAAGAAATAGAACGCGTATTCAATAAATATAGGAATCTTAAAGAAATTATATGGACTCAGGAAGAACCGCAAAACATGGGGGCATGGAATTATATTGCACCACGTATCCAAAAAATCGCACCTAAGAAGATTATGGTCACTTATAATGGCCGTCCAGATATGGCCAGTCCATCTGAGGGAGATCCGTTTGTGCATAAACATGAGCAAGAAAGAATTATTAGTATGACGTTAACCAAAACAAAAGCAGAAGCAAAACCGGACACAAATATAGCTAAACCAGTTAAGAAAATTGGATAAACCCTCTAAAGCTCCAGTAAATGATTAGGGGATTGAGAAAGGGAAGTAATAACACGTTAATGATTCCAGAATTATAGGGTCTGTTATAGAAGGTGTTATCGAGAAAAGAGTATCGATGTAGTGGTTTGGAATTTTATCAGGAGTAAAAAAATATAAAATTAGTTTTTTAAGAAAAATAAATCCTTAATTCCTATTGAAATACAAGGCTTTAGCAGGCTAGCAGCATCACAAGTGAGCAAACTGAAGCGTTTTCCTTGAGGTGCTTCTGGAAGGATGGGATAACGTTTACATCGTTGATATAATTGGATTTGCCTGTCCAATTAAATAAATAAAAAAATTGGTAGCGATTGGTAAAAAAATGTCCTCAAATGCTTGCATTTTTCATAAGAAAAGGTTAAAGTAAAGTTAGCAAAAGGATTGATGTAATACTTTACGACCTCTTTTTCAAGAGCTGTAAAGGTATTTATGTTTCAATTACTTTGCAGTACTATTGATATAAGGAGGTCATTTCAATGACTGGTAAAGTAAAATGGTTTAACGCAGAAAAAGGTTTCGGTTTCATCGAGCGCGAAGACGGAGACGATGTATTCGTACACTTCTCAGCAATCCAAGCTGATGGTTTCAAAACTCTTGAAGAAGGTCAAGATGTTGAATTTGAAATCGTTGAAGGTAACCGTGGACCACAAGCAGCTAACGTAGTTCGCTTATAATAGACGTTTCAAGGGTTTATCTCTCTATGGGATAAACCCTTTTATTTTTACAGCAAAACGGTGCATGCTGAATAGAGCTGTACCGTTTTTTAATAGTCTAGGAAATTATAAAATGAACGACCTGCTGATAATTTTTATCATAAGAAAGGCCACGTCCGGCTCCAGCGCCCAGCAACTAGCAAACTTCACACTCCTTCACTACGATAAGTCAACATCGACTCCCTACGGTCGTCGTGTTTCCTTTATCTCATTGCGGAGCGCTCCAGTTTGTACGTTGCTATACGGGCGCTTGCGCCTTTGTTCTATAAAAAATGGTACAACATGTTAAACGAGAGCAAATGGAAAGTGATAGCTATCGATTATAGCAAGTAAAATTAAATGTCTGGAATGGACAAGTAGTGAAAGGGTTGAAAAGAATGAATAAGAAGGAAATAGAAGCGCACATCATAAATAAATATCAAGCAGATGAAAAGATGATGATTCTTGTCTATGCACAGTGGTGTGTGAATCATGATCTAGATCCAATAGCTCTCTACGAAAAGGCATATCCAAACCAACTGAAAAATCCCGTATTACTCGAGACGTTGGAACTAACTGTTTCAAAACAGGAATCAGAGGAAATTGCTGACCAGACTGTATTAAATATCTTGCATTTGTTTGGGAATGATGATTTGGCATTTGTTGTACAAGAGGAAATACAACAGCGAAAAAAGAAATAACAGATATTTAAGTATAGAAAGAAAGTATTAATCTATTAATCTACTAAGACCTAAAATTAAAATGGTATTTAATACAATATTGAATAAGGGAAACGCCATAATTAAGCGTCTCCCATTTTTATCTGGATTTCGAACAGATCACTCTGTCCTTTAACTCCTATAGAAACAGTTTAATTAATGCCTGTGTCCCACTATCTTCCTCGCCTTTTTCAGCAAGCTCTTTGTATAGATTTAAGGATAACTCCAAACCGGGTGAAAGCATATCCATCTCTTTTGCAGATTCCAGCGCAATCGTCATGTCTTTTATAAAATGCTTTACATAAAACCCTGGTGCAAAATCGTTCTGCAGCATCCGTGGAGCTAGTTTGGATAAAGAAAAACTCGCTGCAGCACCGGTTGAAATACTTTGTAAGACCTTATCTGGATCTAATCCAGCCTTTTTAGCAAAAGCAATCGCTTCACAAACGCCTATCATATTCGATGCAATAGTAATTTGATTTGCAAGCTTGGTATATTGACCGGAACCAGCCTTGCCCTGAAGGATGATATTCTCGCCCATTACTTCAAAAATTGGTAAAAGAGCATTGAACGCTATTTGATCCCCACCTACCATGATAGCGAGCTTTCCATTCTGAGCGCCAATATCTCCACCTGAAACAGGTGCATCCAATGAATAAATCTCTTTTTCCGATGCTTTTTCATAAATCTCAACTGCTAAAGAAGGTTTTGAAGTTGTAAAGTCCACAACGTAGGAGTTCGGCTTTGCATTCTCTAAAATGCCATGACCCCCGAAGTACACTTCCTCTACATCTGATGGGTAACCTACCATGGTGAAAATCACATCGGAATCCTGTGCTAATTGTTTAACCGTTTCTTTCCAAACTGCTCCCTTTTCAATAAGCTCCTCAGCCTTTGCTTTGGTTCGATTATAGACGTTAACAGCATAACCTGCGTTCATTAAATTTCTGGCCATGCTTTTGCCCATCACGCCAGTCCCAACAAAACCTATCTTTGCCTCTTTTGTAACCATATTAATTCCTCCACCCCTTATAATATTTTCATTGCAAGCTAACTGGCTGTAATTAACGATGAGTAAAATATATGAGAAGCCAGTGACGCCCCGATTCGGTCAACTAATGATCAATTTGAAATAAAAATCTCCCATTGATTGAAGATTCACTTTATCTCCATGATATAGTAAAAATAAAGGGAGGAACAAGTAGAATGCAATGGATAATGAAAACCTTTCAAGAATTAACGAATGAAGAATTATATGGAATTTTAAAAGTAAGGGTCGATGTGTTTGTCGTTGAACAGAAATGTGCTTATCCTGAAATAGATAATTATGACCAATTTAGTCTACACTATTTTTTAAAAATAGATAATGAAATCGCTGCTTATGCAAGAATTTTACCAAAGGGTACAAAATATAAAGAAGAAGCATCCATTGGTCGAGTATTAGTAGTGGAAAAATATCGGCATAAAGGATATGCAAGGGAACTGCTAAATCAAATTATTACCTTTGTTAGAGAGGAGTGGAAAGAACAGAGAATAAAAATTCAAGCCCAACAGTATTTAAAGTCCTTTTATGCCTCTTTTGGTTTTCATGCAGTTTCAGTAGGGTATATAGAGGATGGAATTCCCCATATTGACATGAATTGGATTTGCAGGTAAAGAATCATTCTGGCGCAGTTACACATAGTATAGTTAGTAATCATTTAGCCCATACATCATAAAATGGAGGCATGATAGAAGTGATCACAAATGAAGAACTAGCAGAATTTAAAACTATTTTGTTGCAGCGACAAAACGAGTTAATTCATCATCAACAGGATCATTATGGGATGACATTGGAAATGCCTAAGGAGACAATAGGAGAGTTATCGAATTACGATAATCATCCTGCTGATACTGGGACTGAACTCTTTGAGAGAGGCAAAGATTTAGCGCTAAATGAACATACAGAGAAAGAGCTGGAAGATATTAATAAAGCTCTTCATGCAATAGAAGAGGGAAGTTACGGAGTTTGTGCTGTTTGTGGGGCAGATATTCCTAAGGAACGTCTTATGGCGGTACCAACAGCGGATCGTTGCGTGAAACATGCGAAGCAAGAAGCGTTTGAACACCCAAGGACGATGGAAGAAGAAGTTTTTTCACCGAATATTAATCCGAATGAAATTACTCCTGAAGAACAGGTCGGATACGATGCGGAAGATACCTGGCAGGATATGAGCCGTCACGGCACTTCGGAAACGACTGCAGACTTTTACACTGACATCGAAAATTATGATAATATGTATCCAAATAGTGATGAGACAGTTGGTGCGGTGGAGGATTATGAGAATTTCGCAGCTGCTGATATAGAGGGCAACGCTATTGGAGTTACTCCAAATCATAAGAAGTATGAAAATGAATTGGACGATGAAGAAGATGAGGATTAAAAAAGAAGGCTCCTTGTAAGGAAGGGGCCTTCTTTCTGTATATTTCACTTCTGGATTTTAGTTTGATTGTTCAGCTAGCTGTAAATCAGTTGTTTGAGTTTCTCCATTTCTAACAAATTCTACTTCAATAGACTCTCCAACCTCGGTCTCTGAATATAAGAACTGTCTTAGCTCAAGGATGGAAGTAACCACATGGCCATTGATTTTAGTAATAACGTCAAACTGTTGTAAGCCTGCTCGTTCAGCTGCAGAGTTTGGTTGAACGTTAGCAACGACCATTCCACCTTCAATTCCATCTGGAAGTACAATTTCAGAACGGTACTCAAAAGGCACTTGGTATAGAGAAACGGTTGCGATACCTATCTCTGGTCTTGTTACCTCCCCATCCTGTTCTAATTGCTCCATGATTGGAAGGGCGGAATCAATCGGAATCGCAAAACCAATACCTTCTACTGCACCTTGAGCAATTTTCATCGAGTTAATCCCTATAACATTTCCTTCCGCATCAACTAAGGCACCACCACTGTTACCAGGGTTAATTGCTGCATCGGTTTGCAGTACTTCAGTTACCCAGTCAGCCTGTCCGTCTCCATTGGTATCCACCGAAACAGAGCGGTTTAATCCACTAATAATGCCTTTTGTAACAGAGTTAGCAAATTCAAGTCCTAGAGGATTCCCAATTGCTAGTACTGTTTCTCCGACCTTTAAGTCGGAAGATGAACCAAGATTAGCGACTGTATTAATTTGAGATCCGTCGATTTCTAATACTGCCAAGTCAGTTAAAGCATCGCCGCCTAATACTTTAGCAGGAAGTCTTACTTCATCATTTAACACAACTTCTACCTGTTCTGCACCGTCTACAACGTGTTGATTGGTTACGACATAGGCCTTACCGTTTTCCTTTTTGTAGACAATACCAGATCCGGTACCTGCTTCCTGATTACCTTCCCATATGCTTTGCTGCTGCAAGTTCACCACACCTACAACCGCCTCTGAAACCTCCTGTATATCGGTTGAGACTGTAGCATCTTCTGCGGAAAGATTATCAATCATTTGTGGCTCACCGCTTGTTTCTGTAGCTTCTTCGTTGTTAGATCCATCCGCTGCAGAATCGATATCAATTATGCCGCTCGTTAATAATAACACAACGACTACAGCGGAAATGACACCACCAACGATACCTCCAAGGAAAATGCTGCCCCAGTTTCTTTGCTTTTTAGGATTTGCTCGATAGGTTGATTGCTCTTCTATGTTAGTTGGAGCTTCATTTGTAGAAGCGATCTGTTCCTCTGAAGTATAGTCTTGTGAGGTAACGGTTGTTTCCCTTTCATCAAGTGGGGTATTATATTCGTTCCTAGAGTTGGAATCTGTTTCTCTTTCTTGCTCATAGGAATTTTCAGAGATGTCACCGTTGTTTTTGCGGAATGAATCTCTTTGATTTTCGTTATTCTCCAAAAATATCACCCTTCTCCTCGTTAGTTTATTCTTATTATACAAGTTAACTATAAACGACACTAGTGGAATGGATTTGGTATAATTGTGGAATAAATGTGTAAATAGCAATCGAATTGTAATGATAAAAAAGTTTGGAAGGGGAAAGGAAAGGATATGAGTTACTATATAGGATTGGTCGAGGACGATCCGAATATCCAAAACATTGTCTCAGCCTATTTGAAGAAGGAAGACTATGAGGTAGCTGTATTAGGAACAGCTGAAGAAGCATTAGAATTATGGGGAAATAATCCGCCTGATATGTGGATTTTAGATATTATGTTACCAGGAATGGATGGGTATGATTTTTGTAAACGAATTAGAAAAGAAAGTGAGGTGCCAATTATTATTATTTCTGCTAAGGATGATGAAATAGATAAAATCCTAGGTCTTGAACTTGGAGGAGATGATTATTTAACGAAGCCTTTTAGTCCAAGAGAATTAGTTGCCCGTGTGAAGCGATTATTTAAACGCTCAGACATCAATGCCAAACCTTTGAAAGAGAATGAAGACCGACTGAAGGTGGATCATTTATTGATTTACAAGAATGAACGCAGAATCTTTCTAGACGGAAAGGAATACGAGGTAACCACAAAAGAATTTGATATGCTCAAGCTTCTGGCTGAGAATGCAAATCGCGCTTTTTCTCGCGAGGAGCTTCTTGTTAAAATATGGGGAAATGACTACTTTGGCAGTGACAGAGCTGTTGATGACTTAGTTAAACGAATCCGTAAAAAGATAGAAGATGTTCCAATTGAGACTGTATGGGGTTACGGATATCGTTTACGAAAAGAAGAGGAATAAGGAATGAAACTTCAATCACAACTGATTGCAGCTTTTACTGCACTATTAATCGTCATCATGGCAGTTGTTTGGTATGTTATCTATTCTTTAATTCTTGACCTGTTAATCAAAGACGAACAACGGCAACTCGAGCAAACAGGTGAATTGTTGGTCGAGATATTGAATGAGCAATATAGTATAAGCGATATGCACCAGTTTTATAATGTCATTGATGAGCAAGACTTACAGATGTTTATGTATGATAGTCGCCAGAATGCAGTGCTTTTCTCTACCATGCCAAGTGAATTTGTAAGAGGCTTATATGAAAAAAATGACTTCTCTGATCAGGTCCAAACCATATGGGACTATGAAAACGAGAAATATGTAACTTCCCGGATTTTATTTCTTCCTGAAACAGCAGGGTTAGAATTAATTTTGCTTACACCTTTAGATGATATAAAAGAAGTACAGCAGAACTTCTTTCTTCGTTTGTTCTTAATTTTTATCTTTGGATCTATGGTGGCGGTAATTATTACTTATCTGCTTACTAAGCGTTTAGTAACTCCGTTAACACGCTTGAAGATTCAATTAAAGAAAATAGAAAAGCGAAAATTTGATGACTTGGAGTATATCGAAGCATCTGGAGAAATTAAAGAAGTTGCAGATAGTGTTTATGAGATGGCGGACGAGCTAAGACGGTATATGAATTCACAGCAGGTTTTTTTCCAGAATGCGAGTCATGAATTAAAAACCCCATTAATGACCATACAGGGATATGCAGAGGGAATTAAGGATGGCATTTTTGATGAAGAAGAGACGGAAAAAGGCCTAGAAGTAATGGTGACCGAGGTAAATCGGTTGAAAGCTATTATAAATGAAATGATATTACTAGCGAAATTAGATACGGAACCAACTGTTTATGAACCGAAAATAATTAAAGGGAGAGATCTATTAAACCTTATCATAGATCGAACACTCCCCTTGGTAAATGAAAAAGGAATAGCATTAGACACGAAGGCAGAAGATAATATTACAATCTATGCTGATGAGGAGAAAATTTTACGTGCATTATTAAATGTTGTTATTAATGGGATACGACATGCAAAAAGTATAGTAACGATTCAGATGTTCTCAGAGGGAAATAAACATATCATAATCATTGAAGATGATGGAGAAGGAATACCAGAAGAATTAAGACCACACATCTTTCATCGTTTTGTAAAAGGAAAAAACGGGGAAACAGGATTAGGACTTGCAATAGCCCGAGCGATTATTGAACAGTCTTCAGGGACTATTTCTGCAGGGAAGTCTGAAACTGGAGGAGCAAGGTTCATCATTCAATTTCCTAAAAGAAAGTAAAAAAGTTTAAACCTATGTATTTTTTTAATAAAGATTTTAGTTCTAACTATATTTTATGGTATAATGTTCTAGTTTGATTCATCCGAATAAAAGAGGAGCGTACTTTTATGCAATTAAGAGAAGATGTTCGTAATATCGCAATTATTGCCCACGTTGACCACGGAAAAACAACTCTAGTGGATCAACTGTTAAAATACTCAGGAACATTTCGTGAAAATGAGCATGTGGATGAGAGGGCAATGGACTCTGGAGATATAGAACGTGAACGTGGAATTACAATTTTGGCTAAAAATACAGCAGTAAAGTATAACGATACAACCATTAACATTTTAGACACACCAGGACACGCCGACTTTGGTGGGGAAGTAGAACGGATTATGAAGATGGTTGACGGGGTAGCTTTGGTTGTAGATAGCTACGAAGGCACGATGCCACAAACGCGCTTTGTATTAAAGAAGGCATTAGAACAAAAAATAACACCGATTGTTGTTTTAAATAAAATTGATCGTCCGAATGCAAGACCATCAGAAGTAGTCGATGAGGTACTTGATTTATTTATCGAGCTTGGGGCAGACGATGAACAATTGGAATTCCCTGTAGTCTATGCTTCAGCCTTAAACGGAACTTCTGGATTAGAACCAGAAGATCAGCAAGAAACAATGGATCCCATTTTTACTACTATTTTAGAGCATATTCCAGCACCAGCTGATACACGCGAAGAACCTTTGCAATTCCAGGTAACACTGCTTGATTATAATGATTACGTTGGACGTGTTGGTATAGGTCGTGTTGTGCGCGGGAAAATTCATGTCGGACAACAGGTAGTAGTACTGAAGGAAGACGGATCAAGTAAATCCTTCCGTGTATCTAAATTGTTTGGGTTTATTGGATTAAAGCGTATAGAAATTGAAGAAGCTTACTCTGGGGATATCGTAGCAATTTCTGGTATGGAAGATATTAACGTTGGTGAAACAGTATGTCCACAAGACCATCCTGAAGCATTGCCATGGCTGCGGATTGATGAGCCAACATTGCAAATGACGTTCCTAGTGAATAACAGCCCATTTGCAGGAAAAGAAGGGAAGTTCATTACTTCCCGTAAAATTGAAGAACGTCTGATGAAACAGCTGGAAACAGATGTTAGCTTACGGGTTGATCCAACTGAATCCCCTGATGCATGGATTGTATCTGGTCGCGGAGAGTTGCACCTATCCATTCTAATTGAGAATATGCGTCGTGAAGGCTATGAATTACAGTTATCTAAACCTCAAGTTATCATCAAAGAAATAGATGGAGTAAAATGTGAACCTGTCGAACGTGTTCAAGTGGATGTCCCTGAAGAGTATACTGGAGGGGTTATGGAGTCTCTTGGTGCTCGTAAAGGGGAAATGCTCGACATGGTGAACCACGGAAATGGCCAAGTTCGCTTGGAATTCAAAGTACCTTCTCGTGGATTGCTGGGATATTCTACAGAATTCATGTCACAAACTCGTGGTTATGGAATCCTGAACCATACGTTTGAAGCATATGAGCCTGTAATTAAGGGACAAGTTGGTGGTCGTCGTGAAGGCGTACTGGTTGCCCTTGAAAATGGAAAAGCTTCAACCTATGGAATTATGGGACTTGAAGATCGTGGAACTATTTTTGTTAATCCTGGTACAGAAGTTTACGCTGGGATGATTGTTGGGGAACATAACCGTGAAAATGATCTAACGGTTAATATTACAAAAGAGAAACATTTGACTAACGTTCGTTCAGCAACTAAAGACCAAACAGCAACGATTCGTAAAACCCGTCAAATGTCACTGGAAGAAGCATTACAGTATTTAAATGAAGATGAGTACTGTGAAGTAACACCAGAATCGATTCGTTTGCGTAAACAAATTCTAAACAAAAATGAACGTGAAAAAGCAGCAAAACATAAGAATAAGTAAGTTGAAATTATTTGGGGAACACACATTTCTTTCCCAGTAATTATGAGTACAGTAATGAATCAGTTATTTATGACTTATTACTTTTTCCCGTCTCTTGCCATGCTCGTTATCCTCGCATGTTAGTAGGGGAGAGCATTAGCATCAATTTATTGAACCAGAAGGTGATAGAATCACCTTCTGGTTTTTTCTATGTGAACTCTCAAGGCTACTTGTTATTTTCTGTAATATAGGTCCTGCAGTTGTTTCAACTTAGAAGAATGCGGGGATAAATGTACTAGGTTATATAAGAATAAGAATAAGTGAAAGCACTTGCATAACCTGTATATACAGGTTATAATAAAATTGTTAATAAACATGTATATACAGGTTATTAAACATTTTTTAATATAGGGAGGGCTTATGGTGTCAGGAGCACATAACATCTATGCACCACTTAATGGTAAATTGACAAAACTTGAAAACGTGCCTGATCCTACATTTTCACAAAAACTTATGGGGGAAGGTATTGCAATAGACCCCGTAGATGGAAAAGTAGTTTCACCAATTAATGGAGAGATCGTTCTCATTCCAGATACAAAGCATGCAGTTGGGTTAAAGTCTGAATCCGGAGCGGAAATACTTATTCATATCGGCCTTGAAACGGTTGCGTTAAATGGTGAAGGATTTGAAGTACACGTTAATCAAGGAGACAAAGTAAAAGCAGGACAAACATTAATTACGTTTGACTTAGAGTTTATCAAAAAGAATGCAGCTAGTTCTATCACACCTATCATTGTAACGAATGGTAGTGATTTTGAAGTAACTAGTATCACAGATGATAAGAAGGCAGTTGCAGGGGAGACTATTGTCTATAAAGTTGCTGAGAAGAAGAAAGACCAGCCAAGTGCATCGCCAAGACAAGAGGCAAATCAAAAAAATAAACCTCAATACAGTGATGAAGCTAAAGAAATTGTAGCGGCAGTTGGTGGGGAAGAGAATATCGATGTGGCAACACATTGTGTAACAAGACTACGTTTTGCCTTAATGGATGAAGATAAAGTAGACCATGAAAAACTGGATAATCTAGGTCTTGTTAAAGGATCCTTCTCATCCAATGGACAATTCCAAGTTATCATTGGACAAGGTACAGTTGATAAAGTATATCAAGCAATGGTAAATGAAACAGGTATTTCAGAAGCTACGAAGGATGAAGTAAAGGCTGCTGGTGCGAAACATAACCAAAACGCACTGCAACGAGGAATTAAAACATTAGCAGATATCTTTATTCCTATCCTCCCAGCTATCGTTACAGCCGGTTTACTATTGGGTATTAATAATATCTTAGTTAACCCAGTATTTTCTGATGAATCTATAATTGAAATGTATCCATCTGTTGCTGGTATAGCGGATATGATTAACATTATTGCCAGCACAGCGTTCACTTTCTTACCAGCATTAATTGGTTGGTCGGCAGCTAAGCGTTTTGGTGGAAGTCCGTTGCTTGGTATCGTATTAGGTCTAATATTAGTACATCCAGCTCTTACGCCAGCAGGGGAATTCGCACAATTACAGGCGCAAGGGGAAGCACCAACATGGAACTTCTTTGGATTGCAAATTGACCAATTAGGCTATCAGGGTCAAGTATTACCAGTACTTGTAGCAGCATGGGTACTAGCTAAAATAGAAGTTTGGTTGAGGAAGAGAGTACATGATTCCTTACATTTATTAGTAGTTGCACCTGTGGCATTACTTGCAACTGGTTTACTCGCATTTATTATTATTGGACCGGTAACGTTTACTGTTGGAACATGGATCACAGATGGCATTGTCTGGATTTTTGATGCTGTTCCGCTACTTGGTGGACTTATATATGGTGCACTTTATGCTCCACTTGTTATTACAGGAATGCATCATACCTTCTTAGCCGTAGATTTACAGTTAATTGGTAGCACTGGATCTACTTTCTTATGGCCGATTGTGGCATTATCTAATATTGCACAAGGTTCTGCTGTATTTGCTATTATGCTAGCAGCGAGAGATGAGAAATTGAAAGGTTTAGCTGGGACTTCAGGTATATCTGCTTACTTAGGGGTGACAGAACCTGCGATGTTTGGGGTTAACCTTCGTTACAGATTCCCATTCTATGCGGCAATTGTTGGTACTGGAATTGCTGGAGCATTTATCACATTGCAAAACGTACAAGCATCATCTATTGGAATAGGTGGTATTCCAGCACCGCTTTCCATTTCTAATAGCATGATGGCATTTCTTATCGGTATGTTAATTGTTATTGTAGTACCATTTATTATTACGTTTATTATAGCAAAACGTAAATTCCGTAATGACTAAATATAAAACAGCATACTCAGTGGGGGACGATCATCCTTCACTGAGTTTTTGTTAAAGTTTGGGTTGTTGTTAACAAAATAGATAGACTTCTTATTGGTCAATCAAAGATAGTGCATAAAAACCGCTCCGGAAATACACTACGCTTTCCGCGGGCGCTGCTGAGCCTCCTCGTGCTAACGCACTGCGGGGTCTCACCTAGGCTTTTCATCCCGCAGGAGTCTCCGTGTATTTCCTCCGCTAGTATAGCGCTATAAAGAAAACACAAATCCTCATAAGAAGTGATTGTAGCGGAGGGCAGTCGACTCCTGCGGGAAAAGCAACAAGCGAAGACCCCGCAGGAAGTGGTCTTCTTCCGAGGAGGCTGAGACGTTGCCCGCGGAAAGCGTACTGCCCGCAGCGGAAATCACCAGCATATATTTCCATTGTGTTTTCGGTGTGACACGATAAACTATCTTGCTTTCAGTTGATCAGATTTTTCTATCGACTGTGAAATATTAAACGAAACATCATATACCAAAAGAGTCTTGTTAAAAGACTAAATACTATATTACAAACAAGGAGTGGAAAATAAATGAATGAAGCTTGGTGGAAAAAGGCTGTTGTTTATCAAATTTACCCAAAGAGTTTCAATGATACAACAGGAAATGGAATGGGAGATATCCAAGGGATTATCGAGAAGCTTGATTATCTAAAAGAACTGGGTGTTGACGTTATTTGGCTAACACCAATCTATCGTTCGCCACAAAATGATAATGGTTACGATATTAGTGACTACAAGTCCATCGAACCGATGTACGGAACAATGGAGGATTTCGAACTTTTACTAGAAGAAACACACCAACGTGGTATGAAATTAATAATGGATCTAGTAATCAATCATACCTCTACAGAGCATGAGTGGTTTAAGAAGTCCAAAGAATCCAAGGATAGTGAATACAGGGATTTCTATATTTGGAAGGACCCTGTTGATGGGAAAGCCCCAAATAATTGGCAGTCTAAATTTGGTGGTAATGCATGGAAGTATGACGAAAATACAGGACAGTATTACTTGCATTTGTTTGATGTAACACAAGCTGATTTAAATTGGGAAAATGAAAAGGTTCGTGAAGAATTGATTGAAATGATTCAGTTCTGGGCTGAAAAAGGAATTGATGGCTTCCGTTTAGATGTCATCAACTTGATTTCAAAAAATCAGGATTTCCCTAATGATACAACAGGCGATGGTCGTAAATTTTATACAGACGGTCCTAGAGTGCACGAATTTCTTCAGGAAGTGAATCAAAAAGCCTTTTCCCCTTACAATATGATGACGGTTGGTGAAATGTCTTCTACTACTATAGAACACTGTGTGCTATACACCAAACCAGAACGTAAGGAACTAAGTATGACATTCCAATTCCATCATTTAAAGGTTGACTACCCAAATGGTGAAAAATGGACGAAGGCACCATTTGATTTGATGGAACTGAAAAGAATTCTTAGTGAGTGGCAAGTTGGTATGCACGAAGGTAATGGCTGGAATGCATTATTCTTTAATAATCATGATCAACCAAGAGCTGTATCCCGTTTTGGTAATGATAAGGAATATCATAATGAATCAGCAAAGATGCTTGCTACAACGATTCATATGATGCAAGGAACACCATATGTTTACCAAGGTGAAGAAATTGGAATGACGAATCCTTATTTCACTTCCATTGATCAATATCGCGATGTTGAATCCCTGAATGCATACCAAATATTAAAGGAAAAAGGGAAAACTGAAGAGGAAGTTTTAGAAATTTTGCAGCAGAAATCCCGAGATAATTCTAGAACGCCAATGCAATGGTCGAACAAAGAAAATGCTGGCTTCACAAATGGAACCCCGTGGATTCAAGTTACCGACAACTATGATACAATCAATGCGGAGGCAGCATTAGAGGATAAGAATTCTATTTTCTATCACTATAAAAAACTGATTGAATTACGTAAGAAATATGATATTATAACTTATGGCAATTACCAAATACTATTTGATGAACACCCAAATATTTTTGCATTCTCTAGAGAATACAATGGAGAAAAATTACTTGTTTTCAATAACTTCTATAGTGAGGAAGTAACCATTCCATTCCTTGAAAAAAATGCGGATGTGCTAATATCTAACTACACTGACCAAGTTACTGAACAAGGAAAGTTAACACTGAGACCATATGAATCAATCGTATATTTTATAAAGTAAAGTGAAAAGGAATTAATTATGGCTGCCATTAAGAAATATTTAAAGATTTATCATGATTTAGTTGAGAACATACAAGCAAATAAGTGGCCGAAGTCGACTTTATTGCCTTCTGAGAATGAATTAGCAGCCATGTATCATACATCAAGGGAAACAATTAGGAAGGCATTAAATCTGCTGGCTCAAAATGGTTATATTCAGAAGGTGAGAGGAAAGGGTTCTGTAGTCATAGATATCCATAAGTTCTCTTTTCCTGTTTCTGGAATAGTTAGTTATAAAGAGCTTGTTGAAAAGCTTGATCTAAAAAGCAGAACAATCGTAATCAAACTTGGTTATACCGAATCCAGAATGATTCGTGACACATTGAATGTTCCAGATGGAACTAAGGTCTGGAGTGTGAATCGAATTAGAGAAATCTCCGGTGAGAAGATTATCTTAGACAAGGATTATTTTAATGAAAGGTATGTTCCGCTGCTGTCAGAAAGAATATGCAGTCAGTCAATTTATGAACATATCGAGGAAGAATTAGGTTTAATTATTGGTTTTGCGCAGAAGGAAATTGTTATTGAAAAAGCGACAGAAGAAGACCAGCAATGGTTAGATTTAGAAGATTTTACTGATGTAGTGGTTATTCGAAGTCATGTTTATCTTGATGATACAAGTCTTTTTCAATACACAGAATCCAGACACAGACCTGATAAGTTCCGCTTTGTGGACTTTGCTAGAAGGGTAAAGGGATAAGCAATATAAGAAATCGAGGCTACCTATAGGGTAGCCTCGACCTAATTATCGCAAGAAGGTGAGCAGAATGAAACGTTTTATAAATCGAATAAAATTCTTAGGTAAAATCCATAAGTCCATTCCATTCTTATTTGACTTTTTCTTCTCAAAAGATGTTAATCTTAATAAAAAGTTAATTTTTGTAATTGTGATTATAGGTTATTTTTTACTTCCATTTGATATTATTCCTGATTTTCTATTATTCTTTGGTTTAGTTGATGATACTGCAGTTCTGCTGTTTTTATTACAGCAGATGGTGAAAGTGGCGCCTACATCACTTAAAGAAAAGCATGGTCTTTAAGATGATTGGCGTATAGTAGGTAATGTACAGCAACGAAATGAGCCCCCGGATTTAATGATTTCGGAGAAAGGAACTTCGATAACTTTATAGCCTCTTTTCGTTAATTCCTCGTTCACTCGCTTATTCTCTGGCAGAGAAATAATCTTATTGTTACCAATAGAAAGAACGTTAGTGGCCAATCTGAATTGCTCTTCTTCCTCTAAATCTATTAATTCGAAGTGCTTTTGTATTTCCTCTTTTGCAGATGGGTCTATTCCTTTTGAATATATAAGTGCAGTGTTCTTACTGATTGGATTAAAGACACAGTCAAGGTGCAGCAAGGACTTATCAATCGGAATCATATGAACTTCCACTCCTGTTAATAGCCCTTTTAACTGATGAATAGCAGCAGAAGAAGTTCTGTCACTTACTCCTAACCAGATTCTATCATTATCCAGGATAACGTCCCCGCCTTCAATAGAACTAGTTTGTAACGGTGTATAAGATACCCCTCTATTATCTAACCAGCTCTGTAAAATCTTCAATTCTGGCTTACGAATTTCGCTTTTTAATGAAGCCAGAAATAATGTATCTCCTATTGTAAATCCAATATCTCTTGTAAACACTTGCTCATTCAATTCCTTTTCTGTCTCTAAAGGAATGACTTCAGCACCTTCCTTTATTAGGGTTTGTACAAAAAATTGATGTTGCTGGAGTGCTTTATCAATATTAATATTTTCGCTTAAATAATGCCTTTGAGTCGTATTAATCACTTCGGTTATTCGCATGTGAGTCGGGGGTACAACAATAACCTGTTTTAATTCATCATATTCGTTAAAACATTGGACAAAAGACTTAGATTTGTTTGTAATTTGTTTCATCATGTATTCCCCTCTCTCTATCTAAACTATTGGACATTGTAGATTAAGATTTTTTATCCTGCTTTTCGTTTGGAATGTATTTTGTAAAATAAGCTGCGAAGATAAGGGAAACGAACGCTAGGCCCCAGCCGGCAATTCCGCTCCAATATAGATCAAGCCCAATTCCAATAATGATAAATACAGCACTAAGTATTATAAATACGGACGATAAATAGCGTTTCAAGCAAAACACTCCTAAGAAAGGTTCTATTCTATTTATATTCGAATAATATAAAAATGTTCAAGTGTACTTATAGTATAGCAAAATTAAAAAAGACTACGTTATTAAAATGTACCTTTCGTTATAAAACTAGTCCTTTTGCGTGTAAATATTTTATAGATATACCCCCTTATTCAGTATATAATTGACATAAAGTGAGTAGATTTTGAAGAATCTGTAGATACATTTCATTTTTTTTATATATGACTTATAGATATAAGCAAAAGCAAAGGGGGAATTACAGGTGAGCAATCTTAAGTTTATATTTGCAGCTTTACTACTTATTATTCTGACAGCCTGTAGTGAAGCAGTAAACGTACAGTCCACAGGGCAGACCAATGACACAAAGAACGTCCAATTAGAGGAAAAGGAAATACCGGAGATTAAACAAGAGATTTCTCTATCGGCGGTTGGGGATATTCTTATCCATCAGCCTGTTTATCAAGATGCAAGAGGAGAAAAGGGCTATAATTTCTCACCAATGTTTGAGCTTGTTGAGGATTATTTAATGGAACCTACCATAACGGTTGCAAATCAGGAAACAATGATAGGGGGAGAGGAGATAGGTTTGTCATCTTATCCATCTTTTAATAGCCCATATGAAGTTGGAGATGCATTAAAAAAAGCTGGGGTAGATGTTGTAACGATTGCTAATAATCATACCTTAGATCGAGGTGAGAAGGCGATCCAAAATGCTATCGGTTATTGGGAGACGATAGACATGATGTACACAGGTGCATATAGGGATAATCTTGATCGTGATAATCTTAGAATCTATGATACAGAGGAAGGAATCTCACTTGCGTTTCTATCCTATACATATGGAACCAATGGGATTCCTGTGCCAGAAGATAAGGAATATCTAGTAAATCTTATTGATAAAGAACGAATGGCTAATGAGATGGAAGAAGCGAAGGAGCAGGCAGATCTTATCGTATTAAGTCTGCACTTTGGCAATGAATATGAACGTCTGCCAAATGAGAGTCAAAAGGAGCTTGTGCAATTTGCTGCAGATCATGGTGCAGATATTGTTATTGGACACCATCCGCATGTCCTGCAACCGGTAGAATGGGTAACAGGTGAAGATGGTAACAAGACGTTTGTCGTGTATTCATTAGGCAACTTTTTATCCAATCAACAGGATTTATATACAAGAATCGGTGGCATCATAAACCTCAAGATTACGAAAACAATCGATGCTGAAGGGGATACGATAGAAGTACATTCACCATCCTTTTTGCCAACATATGTCAACTTTACATCTCAGCACACTGATTATGAAATCGTACCAATGCATCAATTAACAGATGAACAGTTAAAGGATGCAAAAAACATATATCAAGAAATAAAAGAACATATGTCCCAGTGGGAAGAGGAATTAGAATTTGTTGAGGAATAGAAAAGCAAGGCTCGAAAAAAGTAGAGCCTTGCTTTTCTATTCTTCTTTTTAGTTGAGTGAGAAGAAGCAACTTCAAGCAGCCAGTATATTGGAGAGATTTCATTTTGTAATTCTGTACCTTTTGTTTAAAATTGTTTTAACTATAAATAGAATGATTCCCAATCCAATTATGATAGATAATGGGATGCTTAGTACCGTCCCGAATTCAGGCATAAAGAGGAATACAAGCATAGTGAGACCAATAAAAATCATACTCATTAGCCAAATCTGTAAAAATTCGATAAACTTATTTGGCTTTTTTGTTTTGAATGTGCTTCCTTTCATCCATCTGAATATGAGGTAAATCCAGATTGCAAGCAATACTCCATCTATTAATACAACTGAAATACCAGTACCAATTGGGAATGTTAAGCTTCTCGTGCCAATCCCAAAGAAATGATATAAAGCATAAGAGAGAATTCCCAAGAAAATCATAAGAACAGCCGCTAGATCAATAAGAAGATAGAATAAAAACAATACGTTTTTCGATGCCTTCTCTCCAGGGATCTCTTGGATGACTTCTTCACAATATGCTTTTAAATCCTCACCAAAAATATCTTTAGCAGTTCTTCCTTGTTCCTGTGCTGCAAGCAAATGTTCCAGTAACTCTAATAACACTTCTTCTGTTTGTTGTTCAGATTTCATTGCATTTGTTCGAATGTAAACAATCATATCCTCGTAGTACTGTTCATTTTCAGAATTTAACTGCTTCCGTTTTTCATTATTTAGCTTCATAATGTCAATGGCATTCAATTATGATTCCCCCTGCTAATGATTCGATCAACTGGATTTTTGATGGAATTCCAGTTTTGTATAAATGTTTTTAACGCTTCTTCTCCACCTATGGTTAAAGAATAATATTTCCTTTTTGGTCCGGCTTCAGATTTCCGCATTTCTCCAACAATTAATTTTTCCTTCTGTAAACGGAGGAGAATAGGATAGATAGAACCTTCACTTACATCTGATAAACCGAATTCCTGTAATTTCATTGATAGCTCATATCCATATGCAGGTCCTTGATGAATGATGGAAAGAATGCAGCCTTCAAGAATGCCTTTTAATAATTGACTTCGTTGTGACATATCACCATCTACCTTGTAATGCAATATAGTTGATTTAAGAAAGAGCTATCTTGTAATACAAAATAGCTTACTTTTATTATAACGGTTACTATTGAATTATCAAGTCCTTTTTGTACTTTTTTTGGGATACGAAGATATATCTTTTTTTATAAGGTGTCAGATTTGAAAAACAATACTATCTTACAGATAGAAAAGAATAATTCCCGGATTGCTGAACAGCTTTGATCTCCCTGTGCACTTGTCTTGTTTGTTTTATGTATTTTGGGTAAAGTGGAATAAAGAAATAGCAGGAGGAATGAAAAATGGAATATATTAAATCAAGAGAGAAGTTTAATGAAGTTATTCAGAGTGAAGAACCTGTGATTGTGAAATTCTTTGCTGATTGGTGTCCAGACTGTAAACGAATGGACATGTTCATTGATGGGATTCTTGAAGAGTTTAAGAATTATAAATGGTATGAAGTGAATAGTGATGAACTAGATGGAATTGCACAGGAATATGAAGTGATGGGTATTCCAAGTATTCTTATCTTCCAGAACGGGGAGAAACTTGCACATCAGCATAGTGCATATACAAAAACACCTGATTCCGTTACGGAGTTTCTACATCAGCAATTGGGTTAACGAAGAAGCTCGAAGCACAAACTTCGAGCTTTTTTTGATTTCAAATTACTATGTTCCAGATTGCACTTTCTCCAAATCAATTGAATTCTTCTCTATCCTAAATGTCTCTTTGCGATTGCTACTCTATCCTGCATTGTTGTTTTATAGTCAAATATTAACGTGATATGAAAATATTTAAAATGTAGCTTTATCATAGGTTAACTGAATGTAAGCTCCCAAATGAGTGAAATTTCACTTTATTCTTATCGTAAATTTATCCCCTGATTAGTATAATAAAAGAAATGAGAGTAATTTGGAGGGGTTCCATTTGAAAGATCCATTATTGATTGATTTTCCTTATGAATTTCATACAGAGCGTTTATTTATACGCATGCCTTTACCTGGCGATGGCAGGGTTGTTTATGATGCGATGCTTGCAAGTAAGAATGAGCTATTAGAATGGCTGGAATTTGCGAGGAATAATCAAGAATTAGAGCAAGTGGAACAAAACGTTCGTGAAGCCCATGTTCAGTTCTTAGCACGGAAGGATTTAAGATTACATATCTTTCATCGAGAAACAGGAGTATTTATTGGTTCTACAGGACTACACCATATTGACTGGATGGTACCTAAGTTTGAGATAGGCTACTGGATTGACACCAGGTACTCAGGGCAAGGTTACATGGTCGAGGCCATCGAAGGCTTAACGGTATTTGCTTTTTATGCATTGGGAGCCAATCGAATTGAAATTAGATGTGATACAAAAAACACAAAAAGCAGAAAAATCCCAGAAAGATTAGGTTATACGTTAGAAGGAGTCTTAAGGCAAGACTCTTTAGATAACCATGGAAATCTAAGAGATACTTGTATCTATGCGAAAATCAGAAATTGAATGAAGGTTGGTCTAGAATGACAAAAATACTAATTGTAGAAGATGAGAAAAAAATAAGCAGAGTACTAGAATTAGAACTTCAATATGAAAGTTATGAGACAAAAACAACTGATAATGGAAAAGATGCATTAAGACTCATGATGGAAAATGAATGGGACCTTGTCTTATTGGACATTATGTTACCGAAATTAAGTGGTTTAGAGGTACTAAGAAGAATTAGAAGAACAGATAATCAGACACCAATTATATTGCTGACTGCAAGGGATGAGGTACACGACAAAGTAAGCGGATTGGACTTAGGTGCAGACGACTATATTACCAAGCCCTTTCAAATTGAAGAACTCCTTGCACGGATACGTGTACACTTAAGAAAACCAAAGCAGGAAGCCAAGAAGAATAAAGAACTATCGATTGGTGATCTAGTTGTTGATGCAGACAGCCGCGAAGTAAAACGGGCTGAGAATTATATCGAGTTAACTCCCCGCGAATTTGACCTCTTAATCTGTTTATTAAAAAATAAAAATATCGTTTTAACCAGAGAGCAGCTCATTGAACAAGTATGGGGCTATGATTACTTTGGGGAGACCAATGTAGTTGATGTGTATATTCGGTATTTACGTCAAAAGATCGATAAAGGCTACGAGAGGGCCTACATCCAAACGGTGCGTGGTGTTGGTTATACGATTAAGGATCTGGATAGATGAAATTAAAAACAAAAATTCAGCTTTTTTCAAGTATTTTTATGCTTATCCTTATTTTGCTTGTTAATGTTTCTGTCTATTTTTTATTTAATAAAATGACGGCGCAAACGGAGCTAGAGCAATTAGAAATAGTAACGAATGACTTAATAGAGAGATTTGCTGATAACCCTGGAATAAATGCAAAAGATTTGACTAAGGCATACTTGCCATCGAATGGGGCGATTCGCGTTATTGTGGAGAGTGGTAAGCCTATTGTTGAGCAGACGAGAGATTTGAGCTATTTGACATTACCGTGGGGTTTTTCAACAAAAGAATCGAAACGAGTCATTGCAGTGAATAATGGACCAGATATTGCAGTTGTCACCAAGCCAATTATTTGGAATACGGGGGAAATTGTTACCCTACAAGTCTCAAATCACCTAGTTCCACTGCATGAGACCATGAAAACACTCTCCTATGTCTTAATTGTTTTATCATTTATTGTATTGATTCCAACTATATTCGCTGGCTCAATTTTAAGCCGGTTTTTACTTATTCCAATCAAAAACTTAATTGAGGCGATGAAGGAAAACACGAAGCTAGGAAAATGGAAAACAATAAATGTTACGAACCGTTCCAAGGATGAGCTTTACGAAATGGAAATGACTTTTAACGAGATGATTGGCTACTTAAAAGAAAATTATGAGAAACAGGAAATGTTTGTGTCGAATGCTTCACATGAGCTAAAAACACCAATCCAAATCGTGAAGAGCTATGCGCAGCTTATGGATCGCAGAGGTAAAGATAATCCAGAACTTCTAGCTGAATCCATTGAGGCAATTGATTCAGAAGCGGACCGCATGAAGAAACTAGTAGAGCAAATGCTTGCTTTAGCTAAAAACAAAAAGGAAGCAGAAATGGAGAAAGTGAACCTTTCTTTATTAGCAAAGGACACAGTGACAACTTTTAACGGAGCATATGACCGTGAGATAAATGTAACTTCCAACAAAGAGCAATTATTCGTCCATGGTAATCGGGATCAATTGGAACAGATCATTTATATTCTTATTGATAATGCATTAAAATATAGCAAAGATAAAGTTGATATTGAGATTTCCAATATGAATACAAAAGCAATGCTTAAAGTAAGAGACTATGGATCAGGTATTTCGCAAGAGGATCAGGAAAGAATTTTTGATCGATTTTACCGTGTGGATAAGGCAAGAAGCAGAGATACTGGTGGAACCGGGTTAGGGCTTTCCATTGCCAAAGATATTGCAGCAGCGCATAAAGGGGAACTAACATTAGAAAGTAAGATTGGTGAAGGTTCGACTTTCATTCTGTCACTGCCTATTGAAAAAAATAGGATGAGCTAACGATGCAGAGATCCTTTTTGCCACTGCATTCCAAGTTAATGCCATAAGAGACTCAAAAGCTACCTCATATACAAGAAGAGTTTTTTGGACTGAAAAAACCGCCTTACGCTGCATGATTGCACACTACAACAACACTCGATTACGTTTTTAATCTTTTCTCATCAAATTCTAATCTCTTTCACAGGATACTGTTATTTTTAATGACTACTATAAAAGTATCGAGAGAAAACAAATCAAAAATTAGCGGAGGTTCTAAAATGAAGAAAAAAGTAGTGGCGGCATTAGGTGCTATGGCGATTGCAGGTGTGATTGGATTGGGGTTTGCGCAAAGCGGAATAGTTAATGCGGGACCAAATCTTTCGGAAAACGATGTTCGTAATCAGGTCAATGACCAATACCCTGGAGCAATTAAAGAACTGGAATTGGACGAAAATGGTAAAGATCCTGTTTATGAAGTGGAAATCGAAATAGATGGAAGAGAATATGAATTAGCTATCGATGGAAACAGTGGTGAAGTTTTAAAACTGAACGAAAGAGCTGTAGCATCTGACAATGCAGATGAAAAAGTAAATAACAAAGAAAAAGAGGATCAAAAATCAAATGAAGTATCTATGAAGAGTAAAGATGATGACACAGATAATAAGGACGATAGCAACGAAACTCATCAAGGTGATACAAGCAATCAACCTGCTGAAAATGAGTCAGATAATGCAGCAAAGACAACGGAACCAAAGAAGGAAGAGAAAAGGGGAACGAATAATGCTGCAATCGGTGAAAGTAAAGCCAAATCAATCGCACTAGAACAATATGATGGAACGGTGAAAGAGATTGATTTAGATGAGGATGATGGCCGTCTTATCTATGAGATTGAAATGCAAGGAAAGAATGGAGAAGCGGAAATAGAAATTGATGCTTATACAGGTGCTGTTATTATCATAGACGTTGAAACCTATGATGAAGATGATGATGACAACGAATGAAAATAATCTAAAATGGAGTTACCTGCACTACAAATTGCAGGTAACTCCATTTTAATTGGCATAGACGGTGAAATTATCGATCGTATAAGCTTCGACTGTAGGATGTTTCTCAAAGTACTCTCTTATTATTTCTACAGTATCTTTCTGAATTTCTTTTATAACGGGTTTATTTCGGAACATAGAGTAATTTCCTCCACCTGAGGCCCGATAATTATTTAAAACAACGGGATAGATGCTGGTATTATTTAAATATTCCCCTTGATAGGTTGCATACTCCACCCTTGATCCAACAGGATTTGCTATATTCAGCTTATATTCAATACCATCCCAGATATCATAATTATAATGCTGCGGTTTTGGATGAACGTAGGTGGGATTAACAATCACTTGTTTTTGATCATCTATCATAAAATATTCAGCACTTTTTTCTAATGCAGCTTTAATATCTAGCCCTGTTAATTCTAATACCGTTAAAGTGTTTGGATACATATAATTAGACACAATATCACGCATGGTTACCACGGAAGGAAACCCATTTGTACTATTATTAAATAAGGCGGTAACAGATATATTTACCCCGCTAGCTTCCTTTTGTACATCGTGTATGAATTGGATAAAGGGATGTTTTTTAACTCTTGCTTGAAAAGCATCATGGATTTGCATAACACCCTTGATATGACCGATTGGTTCGTCCAGCCAACGCTGTGTGGATAATTCTATTTCTTCCATGTAACTAAGTAATTCAGGATCCGCTTCCACATTCACTAAAGACTGAAGTTTTCCTTTTTTATTGATAATTTGCCAAGTATCCCTTTTTTCTAATTCGATTTGAATCATGCCATAGCCTTGTGCATTATTTCCTGGTTGAAGAATCAATACGTCATTCACTTCACCCACTAGGCTTCGATGCTGATGACCGGTTAGCAGAACATCAATCCCTTCAATTTCATTACACATTTGATAACCTTGATTTTCACCTGTTAGAGCTTCAGTAGGCTCTCCGGTTTCGATATCCCTCTCAAAACCCCCATGATAAGCAGCGATAAGAACGTCTGGTTTCTCTTTTTCTCTTATATATTGGACCCATGTTTTTAAAGTTTGAAAAGCATCCCTAAAATCCAGCCCCTTAATATGATTTGGAGATTCCCAATTAGGAATATAATGGGTAGTCACTCCAACGATAGCAACTTTTATTCCATTATTTAGTGTTTTAGAGAGATAGGGAGGTCCATAAGCAGGCTTACCAGTATCGCCATTCATAATATTTGCAGCCAGCCATGGGTAATTTGATTGATCTATCGCATTATTTAGTGTTTCTTTTCCGAAGTTAAATTCATGATTTCCAATAACTCCTGCATCGATCTTAATTTGATTCATTAGCTCAATCATTGGATTTTTTTGATCTTGATGCTCTTTCACATAGTGTGTCATTAATGGGGTACCTTGAATTAAATCGCCATTATCGATGACGAGTACATTTTCAAATTTCCTGCGAGCCTCTTTTACTGCAGTTGCATATTTCACAAGCCCTAATTCAGCCTTTTCATTTGTTCCATATAAGATGGGCAAGGCATGCCCATGAACGTCACTTGTAAATAAAATGGTGATCTCAGAGTTCATCAGGTAACATCCTTTCTTATGTATGAAGAATACATACTTACTATTGTTATTAAATACCATTATAGAATTTATCGCTACATCCACTGGGACTTTTTTGTCAAATATTTACAAAATATCGCTAACTAAGTTCAAGTTTTATGACATGCCTTTAGGGTAAACACACTTTGGAGTGATAAGCATAAATTATTATAGGTAGGTATTATGAAAGAGGTGTTATGGAATGGACCCAAGATATTTTTATCGGCAATCTTATTTTCAGCCAAATTTTCCTTTTCACGATATTCCTAATGGGCAACAATCTTTTCCTCCATTTGGGCCGAATGGAAATCCCTATCCTATGGGAAATCCTAATTTAAATAATCAGAGCCCCTTTGATTACTTTCAAAAACCCGATTTACCGATGAATTGGCCTAATGTACCGCAAGCTTCAGAACAAAGCAACGTTCCAAATCCTCAAGGAGGACAGCAGCCTTTTCAACAAGGGAATATGCAGCAACAACCACCTAATAACATGATGGGGAGTTTCCAAAAGGATGGTCAATTCGATTTAGATAAAATGCTGTCTACTGTTGGACAGTTTGCTAATACGTATCATCAAGTAGCTCCCATTATTCAGCAATTAAACGGTTTTCTTAAAGCATTTAGATCATGAAGCTGATGATCATATCAGCTTCTATTGTTTAGAAAATGGAAGAGCTCAGCGAGTGTTATGGACGAACTGTTACTATTTCATGTGTAAAGTTTTGTTATAAATAATGAGTGGATAGAAGAATATAAGAAGGTGTTGGCTAAAAATTTAATTGAAGGTGATTGTCTTGATTGGTTGTTTAATTATTCATGGATTCACAGGTGGGCCTTATGAGGTAACACCGTTGGCAACGTATTTAAAAGAACATACAGACTGGCATGTAGAGGTACCAACCTTACCTGGGCATGGCGAGAAGTTGGATCTAAAGGACGCTTCATATAAACAATGGATTACAACAGCAGAAGATGCATTAAAAGAAATGCATGAGAACTATGAGACCATTTACTTAATCGGCTTTTCTATGGGAGGTATGATTGCAGCATACTTAGCAGCAAAGTACAGTGTAGATAAACTAGTACTCCTAGCTGCATCAGGAAAATACTTATCTTTTAAACAAATAGCGGCAGATGTAAGATATGTTGTAAGTGATGGCATTAAAGGTATGCTATCTGAAAATCGATTATATAATCATTATCGAAATAAACTTGGTATGGTACCATTAAAGGCAAACGTCGAGTTTATTAAGTTAGTGAGATTTACCAGGCCCTATTTAAAGAAAGTAGAGTCCCCAGTTTTGATAGCACAAGGTCAGCAAGACGGAATGGTTCCATATAAAACGGTATACTATTTAGATAAAGAGATACATTCAGAGCAAAAGGAAGTCGTCCTATTTGAACGGTCTAGACATTTGATTTGTCTTGGAGAGGATAAAGATACACTGAACCTAATGGTACATGATTTTCTATTAGAAGATTAATAAGCCCATAAACTGTATTCTGCCAAATGATTTTGTTGTACATGCCACGTTAGGGTTGGACCATTTTCCTGTACGAAATTGAATTACATTTCTATATATCCAATAGAATAAGAAGAGGCTGGAACAGACTATTTTAACAAGAAGAGATCACGAACTTTGGTTAACCATTTAGTACATTGTTCGTCTTTTGAGTTAAAAGGTTTATGGTTTCCCAGCCTCTTTGTAGTCGATGAAGAGACGGAATACTTAGATATCTAGCCGTTTTAACAAGTGAATTGAATAAAATGAGTGCCTTGCTTAACACCTATACATAGTTAAAACGGAACACAGTATGTTAAACTATTTGTGTTAGTAAAAAGATCGGTGCAGATGGGTATTACTCTTGAACTCATCGTTGAAGAAGTGTGAGTATGTAAGCAATCTATGAAAATCATAAAATATTTATATGATACTAGGGAAGGTGTTGCTTATGTATATCGTGAATTCCGTTGTAACAGTACCAGAAGAGAAGGCAGAGGAAGTTATAAATATATATCGCAATCGTTCACGCCTTGTGGACAATGCGGTGGGCTTCCTATCATTTCAGCTACTTCAAAATCAAAAAAAGCCATCTGAGCTGACAGTTCATTTGGAATGGGACAGCAGGGAGAATTATTTAAAATGGGCAAGAAGTGATGAGTATAAAAAAATTCATGAACTAGAAAAAAAATATCCTGACCAGGAGCTGGCTTCTATTATTCCACGGGTGACTCAATATAAGGTTGTCGCAAAGTAATGGATGTAATTCTAAAGGAAGAAATTACTAAAGAGATGGCAGCACAAATCTATCAGGCTTATCCTTTTTTATGGGGAAAGTTCGGGAGGAACGGTTATGAGCGAACTGCTGAGGATAATATGCACCACTTAAATCATTTGGAACTTGCTTATGAAATGGGCGATATAAATCTATTTCTTGATTATACAAAGTGGCTTCAGGGAATCTTGACAAGCCGGAATGTTGGAACAGATTTAATCGTAGACAATTTTAATCGATTGATTGAAGTAATCCCTGAAAAAACAGAACAAAAAGAAGCAGATGCCTATCTCCATTGTTTAAATCAGGCAGTTTTGTTGCTTAAGAGATAGATTTGGATTGTGGAGGTGACAGGATGACAAAACATGTTGAAAAGCTTGCGGAACAATTTCTTGCAGGAGATGACCGTGGAGCTATCGAATACATTTCTACCTTTTTAGATCGTGATGCTGGCATGGTGGAACTATACGATAGTCTTATTACCCCAGCTATGTACTATATAGGGAAATTATGGGAGACCAATCGAATTACAGTAGCCGATGAGCATTTAGCAACAGCTACATGTGATTTCGTTATGACTTATCTTGAACAAAATAGAGGACCGGAAGGCGACACACCAGGGATTAACAAAGTGATGTTATTCGGGGTGGAAGAAGAACAACACTATATTGGATTGAAAATGGCTGCCACAATATTTAGGCAGAATGGCTGGAATGTTCGCTATATGGGTCCGGACCTTCCGCTTCAACATGCCGAAACAGCAGTAAATGCTTGGCAACCAGATGTAATTGGTCTGTCAGTGGGACTTGCTTATCGTTTATCTAAATTGACGGAAACAATTCTATCCCTCTCAAAAATGCAGCATAAGCCCTCTATTATTATCGGGGGTCGGGTTGCTGATAAATTTAAGATTCCAATAGGAGCCAGTAATCAGATTTTTATCGCAAAGGATTTGTCTAATTTAGATCACTGGATGAAGCATAGTTATAAAGGGGGATACTCGATTGATATCACAAATTAACCATATATATCCCGTCCCTTCATTTCAAATAGACAGGAATCTTAACATTCGCTCCGCGTCACAGGAAGCATGGGACATGTTTGAGCGGACTGATTCCTTAATGAGAATGATAGACTCGAAAAGCTGTTTGAAAGCAAAGCAAATGCTTCAGCCTTCCAATGGGAAAGTTTCCTTTGAAATAAATATGATTGATAAAAAAGGCCAGATACTGCTTGTGGATTGCTATGCAGGCTGGACTAGTGAGCTGCATGGAGAAATTATGATTCTGGAAAAGAACAAAGAAATGTCAAACATTTTAAGCCAATTTCAGAAACTGCGCACAAGACTTCAGGAAACAGACATGGAACTGTTAAAGGAAAAAGAACGGCTGCAACAGGTGCTTATGGAGAATAATATGCTCTCTGCCCCATTTATTAAAATTAACGACGACATTGGCCTCATTCCTGTGTTTGGTATTATTGATCAGCAAAAAATAACTGCCATTATGGATAATGTACTCAAAAGTGCTTATGAAGCGCCTACAAGGGAATTGATCATTGACTTCACTGCGGTTAACCATATGGATAGAGAAGGTTGGAGGGGGTTTACGGAAATGTTCCAGTCACTGAAATTGCTAGGCAAACACATCTATATGACAGGGGTGCAGCCAAAGCATGCACACCAGATACATGAGTTTAATATTCAAACAGATATCATTTTTAAGCCCTCGCTTCAAGATATAATCTCTAAGTTCGTTAAGTAGAGTAAAAAGCTCTTTGAAAATAACCTTGAAATAAAATGTGAACACTTTTGGCGGAGGAAATCCAAACAATTATTTCAAGTGACTGATTCATTCAACAGGCAGAAAGAAAATAACTATTTAAAGGGAAACTTGATACCTAGGCATAGAGGTGTTGTTTAGTTTCCCTTATTATTATGCAAGATCTTATTTAGTCATTCTTCCCAAGATTTTTTGATTTACTGTCTCCACCTCGTCATTATCCTTTGAAGAATGATATGACGATAGCGCCTTCACCACCGTGAGTCGACAATAGTGGGGACATTTCGGTTAAGATTGCATCCTTAAAAGGATACTGCTTCTTAATTTCTGATAGAATTAATTTTGCCCGGTTTTCATCATTACAATGTGACATGGAGATGATTTTTTTCTCTACATCCTTTGTATATTCTCCAATTTGATCAATAAATTTCCTTATTGATTTCTTGTCTCCTCGTACTTTTTCAGTCACTTCAATGGTGCCATCTTCACTTCCGCGCATTAGTAATTTTATGTTCAGGGTTTTAGCGATTCGCCCCTTCATTTTATCTAGACGGCCACCTAAAACGAGATTATCTAAAGTTTTTAGTACAAATAAGGTTGCTGTTTGTTCTACTCTTTCCTTTAAATGAGCTACAAGCTTCTCGAAACCAATCCCTTCCTTTATTTTTACACTTGCTTCGTGCAATAAAAGAGAAATCCCGCAAGCAGCTGTTTTGGTATTGATTACCTCAATTTTGCGGTTAGGTTCTTCTTCCAGAAGCATGTTTTTACCCGCTACTGCATTTTCGTATGTGCTGCTTAGGCCTGCAGAGAGACTTAGCATAAGAATTGGTGTTTCTGGATCCACTTCTTTATAACTTTCATAAAAATCATTTGGACTTGGTGCTGCAGAGCTTGGAAGTTCTTTTAACTCTTTTACCTTTTGATAATATTGGTTAAGATCTAAGTCGACATTGCTTTTATATTCACCATCACTAAAGTGCAAATAAAGTGGCACTACTTTAATATCAAGTGGCAGCTCTAAACGTTTTGAAATATCCGCACCACTGTCTGTCATTAATTGAATTTGCATTCTGTTTCTCCCCTATTATGATAAATTATTTTTTTCTCGAAATGGTAACCTTTGTCTTCCTGGAAGTACTTATTATAAATAGCAGTAAACCAAATATAATAATGGTTCCTCCTAATACTTGATGCGATGCAATCGTTTCTTCTAATATTACATAAGCTAATATACTTGCGCCAATTGGCTCTAGAACAATGGCCATGGAAATAGTGGAGTTACTTAACCACCTTGAGGCCCAATTAAATAAGGAATGGCCAAGAAAAGTAGGGATTATTGCTAGTGCCGCGAAAATGGCCCAATAATCAGCAGAATAACCACTAAATGAATTCTGTAGAATGACATTATAAAGGAATAGTGTAAGAGAACTAATACCGTAGATAATAAATGTATATGTGATGAGTGAAACATGCTTTCTTGTTTGTTGACCAAAAAGTAAATAAGCTGTCATGGCAATTGCTCCGAAGATAGCAAGCGTATCACCAAAGAAAGCAAGTCCACTTATCTGTAAATCACCCCATCCAATAATGACGCTTCCAAATATGATAATAATCATACTAATAACGACACCCGGTGAAAATCGTTCACCAAGGAATAGATAGGTGCCGAGGAAAGCGAATAATGGCAGGATAGAGATAAATAGAACAGAACTGGTTACACTTGTATAATTTAATGATTCAAACCACAGTATAAAATGCAGGGCCAAAAATACCCCCGCCAAAATGATAAATATCCAATTTTTTTTCTGAATAAGACGAAATTCGTGCCGGTAATTGGTTAAAATAATTGGTGCCATAATTAACGTGGCTAGAAACAAACGATAAAAACCAATAATCGCAGTTGGGGCTTCCGCTGCCAGTTTCACCAGAACAGCAGAGGTGGATACAGAGATAACGCCGATAATTAGCGCTATATATGGGTTAAATGGAGGGATTCGCATGAAGAACCTCCCTTTCTGCTGGATAATAAAATGTCTATATTTCATTTATATCCCTATGTCGGTATAGAAAAACTGTGCCTGCGATTACTCTGCTAAAAAAATGATACAGGCTGCTTTTATGTACTCATACTAATAACACAGGTATAGTTTACCATGATCAAACACAAAAATCACTTGCTGACTAGTAGATATCATGAACTTATGTATGTTATGATATAACATGCATAGTTTATGAGGCCTCTTACCAAAAATATGGTGATGCCTTTTTTATACTTTACAATCGTGTGAAGAACGATTCGAATTTTTAAATCTTCTATTCATTATTGATATATGTTTACCCTTGATAAGGGCTGGGAAAACTATTTAAAAATAAAGTATGAGAAAAATTCAAGGCCTCTTTTGCGAAAATTTTCACAAAAAAAGGAGTAGACAATTAGGTGACAAATTTTAACGAACTAGGTGTATCAAACCAGATATTAAAAGCATTAAATAAAATGGGGTTTGAGGAAGCAACACCGATTCAAGCACAAACCATTCCATTAGCTCTTGAAGGGCATGATGTGATTGGACAAGCGCAGACAGGAACAGGTAAAACAGCAGCATTTGGGATTCCTACCATTGAGAAAGTAGATGCCAAGCTGCGTAAAGTTCAAGCTTTGGCAATTGCCCCTACAAGAGAGCTTGCTATTCAAGTGGCAGAGGAATTAAATCGCTTAGGTAAATTCAAGAATATCAGAGCGTTGGCTATTTTTGGTGGTCAACATATGGATCGCCAAATTCGTGCGCTTAAAGACGGTCCCCAAATCGTTGTGGCAACGCCAGGTCGATTAATGGACCATATGAGAAGAAGAACGATTAATATAAGCAATGTGCAAATAGCGATTTTAGATGAAGCTGACGAAATGCTTAATATGGGATTTATCGATGATATTCGTGAGATATTAAAGGGAATTCCTGAAGAAAGACAGACGCTTCTATTCTCTGCAACCATGCCTAAGGAAATTCGTGACATCGCTACCCATTTGATGAGGGAACCAAAGGAAGTAAAAGTCAAAGCAAAAGAGATGACAGTAGAGAACATTGACCAATACTTTATTGAAATTCCTGAAAAGCATAAATTTGAAACGTTGAATAATCATTTAGATATCAACTCACCAGATTTAGCTATTGTCTTTGGAAGAACGAAAAAGCGAGTAGATGAAATTACAGAAGGATTACAAGCAAGAGGGTATCGTGCTGAAGGAATTCACGGTGACTTAACGCAAGGGAAGCGTATGTCTGTATTAAACAAGTTCAAATCTGGACGTGTTGACGTATTGGTTGCCACAGACGTAGCAGCTCGTGGATTAGATATCTCTGGTGTAACGCACGTATACAATTTTGATATTCCGCAAGATCCTGAGAGCTATGTACACCGTATTGGGCGTACAGGCCGTGCAGGTAGAACAGGAGAAGCAATCTCCTTCATTACCCCAAGGGAAATGGCGCAACTTCATTTGATTGAAAAGATAACAAAGAGTAAAATGAAACGCTTGATGCCTCCGACATATAAAGATGCACAACGTGGAAAACAACAAGTAACTATTGATAAGCTTGTTAAAACAATTGAGAAACAAGATTTAAAAGATTATCATGAAGCTGCAAATCAATTACTTCAGGATCACGATTCTATTACAGTAATTTCAGCTGCTCTAAAAATGTTAACAAAAGAGCGCAGAGATACACCGGTTAGCATTTCTTCTGTAGCACCAATCAGCGTGAAGAAAGCACAGGGTGGAGATAAGCGCAGATCAAATAACAAGCGTTATTACGGTGGACGTAACCAACAAGGTGGACGCAGCCAAGGTGGAAGAAACCGTAAAGGTAAATTCCAAAACAGTCGAAATCGCAAAGGCTAATAAGGTATAAGGGTGTTAATCAAATGGATTAGCATCCTTTTTTTATAGTTTAGCAAATGATAAAATGAACGACCCGTGGATATTTCTTATCATTAAGAAAAGCCACGTCCGGCTCCAACGCCCAGCAACTAGCAAACTTCACACTCCTCCACTACGATAAGTCAACATCGACTCCCTACGGTCGTCGTGTTTCCTTTATCTCATTGCGGAGCGCTCCAGTTTGTACGTTGCTAAACGGGCGCTTGCGCCTTTGTTCTAGTTTAGCAAATGATAAAATGAACGACCTGTGGGGTACAGTTTGTACGTTGCTAAACGGGCGCTTGCGCCTTTGTTCATTCCAAATATCCCGAAAGTGGTGGAACCTTCCTAGGTGGAATTCCGTATATGCAAATAATACATAAGGAGAAAGAGAGGGTTTCCGATGCGAGAGACACCAAAAAGTCGAATTGCCTTAGACGCAATAAAAGCTTGGAAATTAATAGGAATCCTTATAGCGGCTGCACTTTGGCTTGTTTCAATAATTGGAATGATACTGTATTATTTTTGGGGTTTTCCAATATGGATAGTCGCTAGTATAGGGGCAATTAGTGCGATATGTACATATCTTTTTATTTTTCTAGTACCTAAATTGCGCTGGAAAAAATGGCGTTATGAGATTTTGGAGCAAGAAATATATATTCAGCATGGGATTTTAATTACAACTAGAACACTGGTACCAATGATACGAGTTCAACATGTGGATACAAAGCAGGGCCCCATATTAAAGAAGTATAGGTTAGCCAGTGTAACGATATCTACTGCAGCATCTACGCATGAAATTCCTGCATTGCTTGAAGAGGACGCATCAGATTTAAGAGATCGAATCTCTGCATTAGCAAGGGTGGATGAAGATGATGTCTAATAAAGTGCGTCGTTTGCATCCGGTAGCTATCTTGTTCAAACTAGCAAAATCTTTAAAGGAGATTATATTCTACATCATTATCTCCTTTTTAACATTGAGAGATAACGGATTCTTTCTTTTAGGACTCTCTATTTTCTTAAGTATTTTGCTGATTCATAGCATCCTTTCCTGGTATCGCTTTACCTATCGAATAAAGGAAGATGAACTGCAGATTAATGAAGGTATTTTTATTCGGAAAAAACGCTATATCTCAAAGAATAGAATCCAATCCATTAACCTAACAGAAAATGTAGTACATCAACTTTTTAGATTGGTAAATGTTCAAATCGAAACAGCGAGTGGAGGGAACGATGCGGAGGCCAATTTAAAAGCGGTAAACCGAGAAGAAGGTCATCGCATTCGGGAAGCATTTAAGAGCAAGGGAAATGAAATAACTGACGTTGAACTGCTTACAGACTATGAAGAAGGAGAAAAGGGTTCCGTATATACGATTTCAGCTAATCGGTTATTTATTGCGGGAACGACCTCTGGTAGCTTAGGAGTTCTGCTGGCAATCATAGGATTTCTTGTTTCTGAATTTGCACAGTTTATTCCAGATGGTTTATATGATTCCGTCGTTACGTGGATAGTCGGATTGAGCATCATGTTAATGATTGGATTTGTAATAATCATTCTTATTTTTTTCTGGGTGTTAGGCGTTGTTGGAACAATACTGAAATACTGGAAATTTACTATAACCAAGACAGGGGACGAACTCTATATCAAAAGAGGCCTGCTTGATAAAAAGCAGACGACTATCCCGATTCATCGAATTCAGGCAGTTGGACTAAAAGAAGGTTTACTCAGACAACCTTTTGGTTTTGTTACGCTTTATGTCGAAGTAGCTGGAAGTGCGATCGAGAAAGGGGAGGATTATTCTACAGTATTATTCCCTATTTTAAAAAAGGGGGAAGTGCAGGCGTTTTTAATGGATTTATTACCAGAATACAGTTTGTTATCCAATGAAGAAATGAAATCTTTACCAAAGCGGTCACTAAAATATTATTTAATCAGGTCTACAATTCTCTTCCTATTGATTGGATTAGCTGTACTCTACTTTGTTCCTGCATTAAGCTGGTATCTTATTCCATTCTTCCTGTTATTGCTCTTATTAGGGTATTTCCGTTATAAAGATGCTGGTTTTTATATAGAGGGTCAACATTTGCTCATTCGTTTTCGGAGACTAAGCAAAACAACCATCTTACTTCCGGCCAGAAGAATCCAGGCAATGGAAAACAAACAACATTTCTTTCATAAAAAGGAGCTTTTAGAGACAATCATGTTTTCTATTATAGGAGGGCAAGGAATGGGGAAGCATTATAAATTAAAGGAGATAGAAACCACTGATGCAGAAGTGCTGCGGAAATGGTTCTCGAATCATAAAAATAATAAAAAGCCTGGCAGTGCGGGAGCTGGACCCAAGAAGTAAACTTAAAATCTAACTTTGGAGTTGCTATCGCGCCAGGCTTTTGAAATAACAACTAGAAGAATCTGCTAAAAAGTCCAAGTAAGGCAAGAAACCCAAGAATAATCCAAAAGATATTCTTTCTTAACTTTGGTGAGATCCTCCGTTTTTTCTTCCAGCGATTGGGATCAAATTGGATATCCTCATCGGAATGATAACGGTGTTGCCTCACATTCCAAGGAGAATAGGGTCTGACATTTCGTAAAACGAGAGGTGCTAGGATAAATCCGCCTATAAAGCCAAATAGGTGAGCTAGAATATTAATGTTAGGTTGGATAAATGTCATGATTAAACTGATAGCAAGAATGACGCTTATCATTTTTGCGCTTCCTTGATCGATCAAATGTTTTCGGTTCATTACCATAAAGATATAGACACCAAATAGACCAAAGATAGCCCCAGAAGCACCAACCGACGCATAATTTAACGGCTCAAAAATAAACGAGGCAAGGCTTCCTATAATGCCTGCACCAAAGTAGAGAAAAAGGAACTTTAATTTACCAAGCATTTGTTCAAGGGCAGGGCCAAAAAGCACGAGTGAGAAAGAGTTAAATAAGGCATGCATCAAGTCAGCATGCAGGATAGTGGAAGTAAGGAGTCTCCAATACTCTCCTTGTGCGATGAAGAAGTTATAGGCAGTACCCATATTCCAAATATAAAATCCTATAGGCAAGCGAAGAAAATCGATTATTAGCCACAGAATGAAGTGAATAATAACGAGTGTAGAGACAACAGGATAGTTTTGCATGAATTCTTTTATACTTCGTTCGTTACGAATAAACATACTCCTGTGGGATACCTCCCTAACTATAAATTTATTAAAAGGGTACTATTATTATAATACTTAAAGCAAATCAATATGACCAATGTAATGTCTGATGTAAGAGAGGTTTGATATTGTGATAAAAGGAATTGGAATTGATATTATAGAACTGCAGCGAATTCAGCAAACGATGGAGCGAAATCCAAAGTTTGTAGAAAGAATATTAACAGAAAAGGAACGTAGTCGCTTTCTTCAGTTAAAGACAAGCCGGAGAAAAATAGAATATCTTGCTGGAAGATTTGCAGCGAAGGAAGCTGTAGCAAAAGCTTATGGAACAGGGATAGGAGCACTTAGCTTCCAGGATATTGAAGTGTTATCCAATCCCGAAGGTGCTCCAGAAGCAAGCATAAAAGGGGATCTTATTAATAAGCTGCATTTATCAATCACCCACAGCAAGGATTATGCGGTAGCACAAGCAATCATGGAAGCGAGAGACCATCGATAAGTTGCATATTTCTATAGGTTGTCTCATATATTTTAATGCAGCAGGAGGGAACAAGGATGTATATTGCCACTGCAAAGGAAATGTACGATATTGACCGTTACACAATGCAGGAAATTGGGCTGGATGGTAAGTTATTGATGGAAAACGCTGGTAGGGCAATTAGTGAAGAAATAGTAAAGATAATTAAAGAAAACGACCGTATTATTGTGTTTGTTGGTTCTGGAAATAATGGAGGAGATGGATTTGTTATTGCCAGAACATTACTTGAGGCAAACTATCAGGTAAAAGTAATGCAAGTAGTACCAAATGGAAAAATAGCAGGAGATGCCCTCTATCATAAGGAAATCTATCTAAAATGTGGTGGAGAAGCAGCAGTTCTGGAAGATGATTTAAACATGATGCATTCTTTGCGAAATACGGACGTTATCATTGATGCGATGTTAGGGATAGGGGTAAGAGGGGAGTTGCGTGAACCAATTGCTTGTTGTGCGAAGTGGATTAATCGCTCTGGTGCAAAAGTAATCAGTGTGGATATTCCTAGTGGATTACCTGCAGAAGAATCGGATGAATCGTTCACGGCAATTAAAGCGGACTATACTTATTTGGTTGGTACAGCTAAATTGAGCGCTTTTCTAGAAAAAACAGCTCCATATTATGGAACGTGGAAAGTCGTATCGATTGGATTTCCAAGGTGGGTTATAGAAGCGTATTCTAAACGGAAAGTATGGCTGGACCATGATTTTCAGTCGACCATGCCAAGGCGGGAACCTTATTCTCACAAGGGAAATCATGGCAGGGGTCTTATCGTTGGTGGCAGCACGCGAATGCCAGGATCTATTTCGATGTCGGTAAAGGCTGCTTTAAAAGCTGGAGCAGGTCTGGTTACTGCTGGTACTTCCAAAGAAATCTTTCATACGATTGTTTCTTACTGTCCAGAAGCGATGTGTGTTCCGCTTCCAGAGAAGGATGGTTACCTTACGCACTCCCATACTCTAAAACTGGACAAGTACAATTGTGTTGCTGTAGGTATTGGGCTCGGAAGGCATAATGATACAACAGAGCTTGTTAAGTCCCTTATAAAAAGCGCACCATGTCCAATAATCATTGATGCAGATGGTTTATATCATCTGAAAAACAATCTGTCTAATCTTAAAGAAAGAACCTATCCTACCATTATCACACCACATCCAGGTGAGATGGCTATGTTATTGGATGTAACTATACCAGAGATTTTGCAGTTCCCATTCCACTATAGCTCAGTGTTTGCCAAAGCCCATAACGTATTTGTCATTCTCAAAGGCAAGCATACGATTATTACTGCACCAGATGGGAGGCAGTATATCAATAATACTGGGAATCAAGGGCTGGCAAAAGGGGGCAGTGGGGACGTTCTTACTGGGATAGTGCTGTCAATGGTCATGCAAAAACAGGAGTTATTTCAAGCATTGTGTAATGCATGCTATCTACATGGAAAAGCAGCCGATTTAATGATAAGGGATACACACTCTTATTATGATCTATTGGCTACAGATGTGATAGATGGTATACCAAAAGTGTATCGTACATTTTCTTAAGAATCGGTGTCAATGTATGTTCCCTGATGTATAGAGACAAGGGAGATATGTACATGACAAAAATATTATCAAGAGGAAAATTAATACTGTTTGTTTTCATCGTACTATTGCTAGCCGCATGTGGAGAAAAGTCACAGGAAGATGTGGCGGGAACTCTGCAGAAAAAGGTAGATGAAATGACTGGTTATAAGGCAAAGGCAGAAATGTCCATGAACACAGGGCAGGAGGAACAAAAATTTAATATTGATATTTGGCATCAAGAAGGTGACTTATATCGCGTTGCCCTTTCCGGTAACACGGATGAACAAGGAAGTCAGATTATCTTAAAGAATGAAGATGGGGTCTTTGTTCTTACACCAGCCTTGGAGAAAAGTTTCAGGTTTCAATCAGAATGGCCGAATAATGGAAGCCAGCCTTATTTGTATCAATCCTTAGTAGAAGATGTTTTAAATGATTCGGAAGCAACATTTGAAAGTACAGAAACCGATTATATCTTTAGAACAAAAACAAATTACCAAAGCAACAACAACCTGCCATTCCAGGAAATTTATTTCTCAAAAAAGACATATACACCAACTTTAGTTAAAGTAATGGATAAAGACAATAATGCACTTGTAGAAGTGAAATTCTCTAGCTTTGAATTAGATCCAACCTTCGCTGAAGACGATTTTTCAATGGAGAAGAATATGGCATCCAATGATGCAAGCGCAACAGTTGCAGGTGAAGCTTCTCCAGGTGTTCTCGAGATTGTAATGCCTGAGTTTACTGCAGGTGGAGAATTAACGGAGCAAAAGGAAATAGAATTAGAGAATGGAAAGCGGGTCATCTTAACGTTTGATGGTGAAAAGAACTTTACTTTAGTGCAAGAACGCAAGGAGTCATCTCCTGCCATGACCCATCCACAAGAAGTAGAAGGGGATATTGTTAACTTAGGTCATGCAGTTGCGGCTTTATCGGATAATAGATTGGAATGGACATATAATGGGGTTGATTATACCTTAGCTAGCGATGAATTAACAAAAGAAGAAATGATTCAAGTTGCTCAAACTGTTCAAGGAAAGGCTGTAAAGTAAAAAGCAACTTTTACAGAAAATGGAGTAGGGGATATAGTACCGATGAATAATCATTTGACCCCGGCTTTGGAGATTCGGGAGTTCAGAAAGCAATATCTTGAATAAATATTTGTTTTTTATGGAAGAGTGGGTAGGAGTAAATGGGGTGAGCAGGCTCGGGAAAGAGAGGGGGTCTGCTTTTTATTTTTAGATGCATGTTTTTAATGAAACTGCATATATTTTACAGGATGCAATAATTCATTCGTTATCTTTAAAAAGGAATGCAGGAAAGCATAAAGTCTTACTTTTCACCGATTTCTACTATTCCTTCTTCTAATCCTCTGAAAAGTGGATAGACATGTCAGCATTTTTCTCTTATTATTGTTTAAACTACGTCTATTCCCTAGCTGGATTGATGTAAAACGACAAAATAAATGATTTTTTTTACAAAAAGTTGCTAGACCCCTTTGCAAACTGATTGTTTCAATGCTATTATATAAGGGACATTATAAGTTCGTTCAACAGTTGGCGGAGGTGCATTGGTTTGTCAGAGAGTTTGCAAGAAGTGATGGTAAAATTACCAACAAACCTACTAAATGAGGTGGATGGATTAATGAAATACGAAAATAGTGACTTAAGTGACTTCATATGTCAGGCAACGAAAAATTATTTGCAACATAAGAAGGATGAGCACGTTAGGCAATTTCATGAAACGATGCAACGCGGGTATCAGGAAATGGGCCGCATTAATCTAACAATTGCTTCGGAAGCTTTTCAAGCTGAAGAGGAGGCTGAAATCACCTTTAAACGCACTGTGATCGGGGTGTAAAATTTTGATCGTTCAAAGAGGCGAGGTATATTTCGCTGACCTATCTCCTGTTGTTGGGTCAGAACAGGGGGGCGTTCGCCCGGTATTGATTCTTCAAAATGATATTGGCAATCGATTTAGCCCTACTGTAATAGTTGCAGCAATCACTGCACAAATCCAAAAGGCTAAATTACCTACCCATGTCGAAATAGATGCTAAAAAATATGGGTTTGATCGGAATTCTGTTATATTATTGGAACAGATTAGAACCTTAGACAAGCAGCGATTAACAGATAAAATAACGAAATTAGACAATGAAATGATGAAAAAGATCAATCAAGCTGTTGAAATTAGTCTTGGATTAAAGGAATTATATAACGGTCAATGACTCAGACACCCTTCTCAACAACAGGAGAAAGGGTTTTTTGTTTTTGCTTGAACTTTGAAACTTCATTGTAGATAAGAGTGTATGTTATAATATGATTTAAGTGTTTAAAATGACATTTTTTTAAATGTTTTCATAAAAATAGATAATTTGGACAGTGAGGGTGAGTGGAATGGATTCGAGTTTTAAAAAGATTGCGATAGAGAATAGTGATACAATCGTACAAATGTGGCTGAAAGAAATCTCTTCACTTAAAGATGTAAATTACACATCTACTATCTCGAATGATTTATATCAAAATGCTAGTCGGGAATTTGCTGATGTCATTTTTACTAGTATAAGAGGACAAGGGTCTACAGATGCTTTAGAAGCATTCTCTGAAAAGATTATCAATTTGGGATGGCCATTAAGTTATATTACTGATGGTTTGCAGGTATTTAGAAGGGTAACGACGAAGTTTATTTTAAGCAAGCATGATCAACTGGACACAGAGGCATTCTCGGAAGTTTTAGAGAGTGTGGACCACTGGGTAGAGCCCATTATCAGACAACTGGTAAACGATTATACTGGAAACTGGGAAAATATTGTTTCCCTCCAGCGTGTGGCATTGCAAGAATTATCTGCTCCCCTAATACCTGTCATGGAAGGTATTACAATTATGCCATTAATCGGCACAATCGATACGGAAAGAGCCAAATTAATTATGGAAAATCTACTGCAAGGAGTTATCCGATATAATTCTGAGGTTGTTTTAATAGATATTACCGGAGTTCCAGTTGTTGATACCATGGTTGCTCATCATTTAATTCAAGCAGCAGAAGCAGTTAGATTGATAGGTGCGAAGTGTATTCTTGTAGGAATACGTCCTGAGATTGCACAAACCATTGTAAACCTTGGTATTGATTTAAGTAATTTCCCTACAAAGAGTTCATTGAAAAAAGGATTTACGGCTGCATTGGAAATTACAAATCGAGAGATTATTGATAGAGAACCCAAAGAAGAAAATATAGAGAGTCTCATCAAATCAATAAGAGGGGAGTGAGCAAATTGCCAATACCTATTTTAAAGTTGCATAATTATCTACTTATATCCATACAAACAGAAATCGATGACCAAACAGCAATACAATTTCAAGAGGATTTGCTGGATAAAATTCATAAGACTGGTGCAACTGGTGTGGTTATTGACTTAACTTCAGTAGATATTATTGATTCGTTTATTGCAAAAGTCTTAGGTGATGTTGTGTCTATGTCTGATTTAATGGGGGCTAAAGTAGTTCTTACAGGTATTCAGCCTGCTGTAGCGATGACTTTAATTGAACTTGGTATTCATTTACAGAATATCCCAACTGCTCTCGATTTAGAACAAGGTTTAATTAAGTTGCATCAGGAATTGGGGGTATAAAAATGAAACCTCAGTCTGGTGTAATAATTCGTAAAGAATGGGATATTGTAGGCGCTCGCCAGGTTGCTAGAGAGATGGCAAGAGAGCTGAAATTTGGCGTGGTGGACCAGGCTAGAATAGCGACGGCAGTTTCGGAATTAGCGAGAAATATTTATTTATATGCTAACGAAGGTCAGATCTTATTTAATGCCATTCAGTCAGTGAATAAGACAGGCCTTTGTGTAAAAGCAGTAGATACTGGTCCTGGAATCAATGATATTAGTGAAGTAATGCAAGATGGCTATTCTACTTCTGGTGGACTAGGCGCTGGATTACCCGGCGTGAAGCGATTAATGGATGAATTCGACATAAAAACAGAGATTGGGATAGGGACAACCATTACGGCAACGAAATGGGTTCGTTAATCGGTAAGGTGTGTGCTTATCAAAGCACACATCTTTATTTTTAGATAAGTTTAGAATTTTTTTGCAAGAAATACCCGTAGTAGTTTAAGTCCCATTTATAAGTAATCTCAGAGGAGGGTTCCATGGAAAAGCTCATTAATCAAGACGTAAAAGAATATAAGAAATTACTGGAACAATATATTATGACACAAGACGAGCGATCCCTTTATGGTGCGGAACTAATGAGTAAAGATTTCATTAAAAATAATATCCTTCCAGAAGAAATAGTTAGTTTGCATATACAAGCAATGGAGGAATTGTTCCCTGATCTTACAGTGTCCTTCCACCATTCCATGAATTTTTTATTAGAGGCGCTGATTTATTATGGTTTAGCCCATCAGGAATATCAACAACTAAGGGAACAACAACTCACTATTAAGTCAGAGATTTCAGTGGCGGCGGAAATGCAGGAAACCTTACTTAAAACAGAAAAGCCATCGATTGATGGCTTAGATATAGGGGTCGTAAGTGTGCCGGCCCATCAAATGAATGGTGACTACTATCATTTTGTTAAAGGAAAAGGCGGAATGCTTGGATTAGCTATTGCTGATGTGATAGGAAAAGGAATCCCAGCAGCATTATGTATGTCCATGATTAAGTATTCGATTGATAGTTATCCAGAAGACACCATGCAGCCCAATGTAATTTTAGAAAACTTGAATCGTGTAGTTGAAAGAAATGTAGAATCGAATATGTTTATTACCATGAGCTATGCGCAGTATTATCCTAGTGAAAGTAAGCTGAAATACGCTTCAGCTGGACACGAGCCAGGCTTCTACTATCATGCAGAAGAAGATAGATTTGAAGAGATGGATGCAAAAGGATTGGTACTAGGTGTTATGCCAAATTCAACTTACAATCAACATGAAATGTATCTTCAAGAAGAAGATATGGCGATATTTTTAACAGACGGTGTTACGGAGTGCAGAGACGGTGAACGATTTATAGAGACGCAGGAAGTATTGGATATAATTCGGGAACATAAAGAATTGCCCGCACAGGAATTGGTGGATATTGTTTATCGCCATTTCGCGAAAATGCAGGATTTTCATTTGAGAGATGATTTCACATTAATTATTTTGAAAAAAGAGGTTTGAGTATGTGTCGTTTTGGGTAAATAAAAGTGTAGTAATTAAGATAAAATGATACGGCAAGATGCAATCGCTTAGGAGGTTAATGATGGATCTTTCGATTGAAGTAGTGGAAAATGATGAAAAAAATTCTATAAAGCTTTCCGGTGAAATAGATGCTTATACAGCTCCGAAACTGAAAGAAACACTTCTGCCTTTAACCAAATTGGAGAAAGTTAATACTATTGAAGTGGATTTCACAAATGTCAACTACATGGACAGTACTGGTTTAGGGGTTTTCGTAAGTGCGTTAAAATCATCAAATGAACATGGAAATGAATTTAAGTTAGTGAATTTAAATGATCGGATTTATCGAATTTTTAAGATTACAGGACTCATTGATATTATGGACATTCAGCGAGTAACTAAAGGTGGAGAAGTATAATGGGTAATTTTGAGCTTATTGAGATGAAGGTACCCGCAAAGGCAGAATATGTTGGTGTTGTTCGTTTAAGTCTCTCAGGTATAGCAAATAGAATGGGCTTCTCCTATGAAGACATTGAGGATTTAAAGATTGCTTTATCTGAAGCAATTACAAATGCGGTAACACATGCGTATGAAGAGGAAGAGAATTCAGGAATAGCAATTGCGTTTGGTATATACGAAGATCGCTTAGAAATTATGGTTGCAGACCACGGTGGCAGTTTTGATTTAGATGAGATTAAGAATAACACAGGACCATATAAAGAGAACGACAGTATTGAAACTGTTCGAGAAGGAGGCTTTGGGTTATTTCTAATAAACGCACTGATGGATGAAGTACAAATTAACAACAATGATGGTGTTATTGTACTTATGACTAAGTATCTAAATGAAACTGAGGTGGACCTTGATGCAGATGAAATCTCAACCACAAAATAAAGGAAGAGACGAGGTTTACCAATGGATTGAATATTTACATGAGTATCCTAAAGATAAAGAAGTTCAAGAAAAACTGGTTCTCCACTATCAAGGGCTGGTTAAATCCATTGCATTAAAATATTCCAAGGATGGGATGATTCTTGAAGACTTAGTGCAGGTAGGAATGATCGGATTGTTAGCTGCAGTAAGGAGATATGATGCAACATTTGGTAAATCATTCGAGTCGTTTGCTATTCCTACTATAATAGGTGAGATCAAACGGTATATTCGTGATAAGACATGGAGTATTCATGTCCCGCGGAGAATTAAAGAATTAGGTCCGAAACTAAAGAAAGCAGTAGACGAGCTCACAAATCAAAACCAGAAATCACCAACAGTCCAAGAGCTTGCAGAATATCTGGAAGTATCTGAGGAAGAAATTTTGGAAACGATGGAAATGAGCAAGAGTTACCATGCGCTTTCTGTAGATAGACAAGTTGAATCTGATTCGGATGGCAGTAAGATAAGTATATTAGATTTAATTGGAAACAGTGAAAATGGATATGACAATACAGACTATAAGATTATCTTAGAGAATATTCTACCAATTTTATCTGAAAGAGAACAATTAATTATTAAATATACGTATTTTGATAATTTAAGTCAGAAGGAAACAGGGGAACGATTAGGTATATCCCAAATGCATGTTTCGCGACTGTTACGTCGATCTCTACGGAAACTTAGAGAAGCTATACAGTCTGAAAGTACGGAGGTCTTTGATTGAGTGAGAATATTACTGATAAGGTAGAAGTATCCGTATTTCATAAGGCCAAACATGGAAATCAATGTTCTGGGGATAGTTATTTCTACTCGGAAACGGAAGAAGAATTTGTTTGTGCATTAGCAGATGGTTTAGGCAGTGGAGAAGTTGCAAGAGAGTCATCCAATATTGTCATTGATATTATAAAGAATAATGAGGATGCTACGGTAGAGCAATTAGTGAAAAAAGCAAATGATCAGCTTCTTGGAAAACGTGGAGTAGTCATTGGGATTTTCAAGATTGATTTTAAAAATCTTACCTATTCCTTTGCATCCATTGGTAATATTGGATTGATGATAGTAAAAGACGGGAAAAAGAAACGGAATATTCCGAATGCTGGCTATTTAGGCGGGTTTAAACGGCCGTTTCCTGTGAAGACAGATAAATTGGGACCCAAAACAAATTTTTATATGTTTTCTGATGGAGTATCGGATAGAGAGTTATCCAATATCCAGATTGCGGAGGAAGAAATAAAAAAAGTTATTGATACATTTGCTTATACTATAGAAAAAGATAGAAAAGACGATACTACCCTAATTGCGATGAGATATGAGGGATGAAGGCTGACAACTCTGTCAGCCTTTTTGTTAGCACAGGAAATTATAAAAATTGCGAATTTTGGGTATTTCTTAATAAAAGAAAGGCCACGTCTCTGTTTGTACGTTTCCAAATAAGCACTTCCTCCTTTGTCTTGCTTATGGAAGCGTCATTATTTTTCTAAGGGAATAGTAAGTCTAATTAGGTAATACATATTTGGATTTGGTAAAATGAAAAGAGGAATTAAAGGAGGAACAGATGTGGGAATTATAATTGAACAAGATCTGGCTAAAGTGGTAGCTAAGGAATCGGGAGTTAAAGAATCAATTGTACAAAAGGTCATTGCTCTACTAGAGGAAGGAAATACTGTTCCGTTTATTGCTCGTTACCGGAAAGAGGTAACAGGTGGTTTAGATGAGGTGCAAATTAAAACTGTTCAAGATAAATATCAATATGCAGTAAATTTGTCAGATAGAAAACAGGAAGTACTCCGGATTATTGATGAACAAGGCAAACTGACAGAAGAACTTGAAAAAGAAATTAAAGGGGCAACTCAATTACAAAGAGTAGAAGATTTATATCGTCCATATAAACAAAAGCGCAGGACCAAGGCCACTATTGCGAAAGAAAAAGGGCTTGAACCTTTAGCGGAATTAATTTGGAAACAAGAGTTAATCAATGTAACAGGAGAAGCGGAAAAATATTATTCTGAAGAACACGAATTACATACAGTAGAAGAAGTGCTTTCTGGAGTAAATGATATTATTGCAGAATGGATATCGGATGAGGCAGCTTTCCGCGAGCATATTCGTGATGTTACTTTTAAACAGGGGATCTTAGAAGCGGAAGTAAAGGACAAAGAAAAAGACGAAAAATCTATATATGAAATGTATTATGAATATCATGAACCAGTTCGTTCATTAGTTCCACACCGCGTATTGGCTCTAAATCGGGGAGAGAAAGAGAGTGTGTTAAAGGTTGGCATCCAACCTCCAATACAACCTATTATCGATTACCTGCATAAGCAGATAGTGAACCGCTCTGCGATTGAAGAAGTAAAAGAAATACTGTTTTCTGCAATAGAGGATGGATATAAACGTTTAATTCAACCGTCTATCGAACGCGAGATTAGAACTTCATTAACGGAAAAAGCAGAAGAACATGCTATTGAAGTTTTCTCTGTTAATTTGAAGAATTTATTATTACAGCCGCCATTAAAGGGAAGAACAATTTTGGGAGTCGATCCTGCTTATCGAACAGGATGTAAGCTTGTAGTAGTGGACGAAACAGGGAAAGTACTAGAGGTTGGGGTTATGTATCCAACAGCACCGAAAAATGATATTGCAGGTTCAGAAAAAATTGTTTTGAAGCTTGTTCAAAAGTATAATATTGAGCTTGTAGCAATAGGAAATGGAACTGCCTCACGTGAAACGGAACAATTTATCTCAGATGTGATTGGGAACAATGATTTAAATATCCCGTATATTATTGTGAATGAGGCTGGTGCTAGTGTGTATTCTGCTTCTGAACTAGCGAGAGAAGAATTTCCAGATTTACAAGTAGAACAACGCAGTGCTGCGTCTATTGCCCGTCGTGTACAGGATCCACTTGCAGAGTTAGTGAAAATTGATCCTAAGTCTATTGGTGTTGGCCAATACCAGCATGATGTTAGTCAAAAGGCGTTGAATGAATCGTTAACTTTCGTTGTAGAAACAGCGGTGAACCAGGTGGGAGTTAATGTAAATACGGCCTCAGCTTCCCTATTGCAATATGTTTCAGGTTTAAGTAAGACAGTAGCACGGAACATTGTGAAAAAGAGAAATGATGAGGGGAAGTTCGCGAGTAGAGCAGAGTTGAAAAAAATTCCAAGGCTTGGTGCCAAAACTTATGAACAAGCTATTGGGTTTTTAAGAATCATCGATGGAAAGAATCCATTAGATCGTACTCCTATTCACCCGGAAACTTATTCGCAAACGCAAAAACTGCTTGATATCATGGATTGTGGTTTAAATGATATTGGCACTGATAAACTGCGGGACAAAATTAATAAGTTAGATAAAAAAGAAATGGCGCAGCAATTGGAAATAGGAGAACCAACCTTAATTGATATTCTAAATGCATTAAGTCGGCCAGAAAGAGATCCGCGTGATGACTTTCCGCAGCCGCTATTAAAACAAAATGTGATGACCTTAGAAGACTTAAAGCCTGGGATGGAAATGCAAGGGACAGTGCGAAATGTAGTAGATTTCGGAGTATTTGTAGACATTGGCGTAAAACAGGACGGACTAGTCCATATCTCTAAAATGGCAAACAAATTTGTCAAACATCCAATGGACGTTGCTTCTGTCGGAGATGTCGTCACCGTGTGGGTAGAACAAGTGGATGTAGATAAGGGTAGAATTGCGTTATCGATGATTGAAGATAAGAAGTAAAAAAACAGCTCAGGAGCTATAATCTCCTGAGCTATTTTAGAGTATTCTATTCTTATACTAATTCTACATCACTAGCTGCTGCTTCTACTTCACTTAGTGAAACACCTAATGCTTTCGCAATGCCTTCACCATAAGCAGGATCTGCTTTATAGCAATTGTTAGTATGACGTAAACGAACTTCTTTATTCGTCCCTTCCATAGCGCGAGCAGTGTTTTCGAATAGGCGTTGTTTTTCTTCTTCCGTTAGGAGGTTGAATAACTTACCAGGCTGTTCATAGTAGTTATCATCATAACCGCGGTAATCATAGTAATCTGCACCGCCATCTAATGCAAGTGATGGTTCTTGGTGTTCCTTGCTATCTTCCCATTCGCCATAGCTATTTGGGCTATAAGAAACTTGACCACCTTGGAAAGGATGAATTCTCATTGCACCATCTCTATGATATGGATGGAAGTTTTTCACGTTTTTAGGGAAGTTAACAGGAATTTGCCAATGGTTAACACCTAAACGGTAGCGTTGAGCATCTCCATAAGAGAATAGACGTCCTTGTAACATTCTATCTGGTGAGAATCCAATACCAGGAACGATATTAGTTGGAGCGAATGCTGCTTGCTCTACTTCTTCAAAATAGTTTTCTGGGTTACGGTTAAGTTCAACTTCTCCAACTTCGATAAGTGGATAGTCTCCTTTATACCATACTTTTGTTAGATCGAATGGATCGTCTTTGCTGTTTCTAGCTTGTTCATCTGTCATTACTTGGATGTACAGTTTCCATTTAGGGAAGTTTCCTTCCTCGATAGCAGTGTAAAGATCAAGTTGGTGACTTTCACGGTCTTTACCTACAATTGCTTCTGCTTCTTGGTCTGTTAAATTCTTGATTCCTTGTTGTGTACGGAAGTGGAATTTTACCCATACACGTTCATTGTCAGCATTAATCAAGCTATAAGTATGACTTCCAAACATATGCATGTGACGATAGCTTGCTGGAATACCACGATCACTCATAACAACTGTAACTTGGTGAAGTGCTTCAGGTAGGCTAGTCCAGAAATCCCAGTTTGCTTGTGGGTTATGCAAGTTTGTTTTAGGATCACGTTTAACAACGTGGTTTAAGTCAGGGAAACGCTTAGGATCTCTAAAGAAGAATACAGGTGTATTGTTCCCAACTAAATCCCAGTTCCCTTCTTCTGTATAGAACTTCATCGCTGTACCACGGATATCACGTTCTGCATCAGCAGCACCACGTTCACCTGCTACAGTTGAGAAGCGGACAAACATATCTGTTTTCTTTCCAACTTCTGAGAAGATTTTTGCTTTTGTATATTTAGTAATGTCGTTTGTTACAGTAAATGTTCCGTATGCACCAGAACCCTTAGCGTGCATACGACGCTCAGGAATTACTTCGCGGTCGAAGTGTGCCAATTTTTCTAAGAACCAGTAGTCCTCCATTAATAATGGACCGCGTTTTCCAGCAGTTTTTACATCATCATCATTTGCTACTGGAGCACCGAATGCGGTAGTCATTTTCTTTTTATTTTCGCTCATTTTACAAATAACCTCCTGTTTCTTAAATGTAATTATTATAATACCATAGTAATTTTTTAATTACTATTGATATATATACGTGAATTGCCAGTCTTGAGAGATAGATAGACTTTACTCCAAACCCTTTCAGTCCTGGTTTCATTGCTGTTTTTCTGCTTATGTATTTTAGGCAGAGTAATGAACTCTTTCTCATTTACTTTTTAGAATTGAGAAATGAGTAGGTAGGTCTTTTTTAAATTTATTCAAGATATAAAAAAAGGAATTTATTCCTATAATTATTATATCGAACCGTAAATAAAAATCAATGTTTAATTACAATAATTTTAAATAACGATAATTGAGACTAGATAGGATGTGTCTGCGGTTGTATAATAGAATATATACTTATAGATAAGCTGAGAAATATTAATAAGGATGTTTTCGCAAATGGATCCAATAAATGAGAAAATGCTTTATGAGCTGGTTAATAAATTATCATTACAATATTTCCATAAACCATTTATGGATGTGGTGAAGTTTAATAGTAGACTTAGGACAACTGGCGGGAGATATATACCTGGTAAGAGAACAATAGAATTAAACCCTAAATATGCTGTTGAGATGGATGGAGAAGAGTTCGTCGGAATTATAAAGCACGAACTTTGTCATTACCACCTTCATATAGAAGGAAGGGGTTATCAGCATCGGGATGAGGACTTTAGAAGGTTGCTAAGAGAAACAGGTTCTCCTCGTTTTTGCAAGCCATTGCCATCTCAGAGAAACGAATATAAATATGTATATTCTTGCCGCCGTTGTGCAACGAAATATAAAAGGAAAAGAAGAGTCGATACAAATAAATATAGATGCGGTAAATGTAGAGGGAAATTGGTTTTACTTACAAAATAGCTTTTTGGCTCTCATAATTTATAAAACATATATAAAAAAGATATTGACGAAATAATATCGCTCGTGGTAAATTAATTAAGCAATGAAATTGGTTGTCCATTGATAAGAAAAACTTCTTAAAAAAATGTTGACAACTTAAATCGAATGCTGTATAGTAATATTCGTTGCCGTTATTTTAATTGCAACTTATTATTCCACAGTAGCTCAGTGGTAGAGCAATCGGCTGTTAACCGATCGGTCGTAGGTTCGAATCCTACCTGTGGAGCCATATGGAGAAGTACTCAAGTGGCTGAAGAGGCGCCCCTGCTAAGGGTGTAGGTCGTGTAAGCGGCGCGAGGGTTCAAATCCCTCCTTCTCCGCCATTATAAAATGGCCCGTTGGTCAAGCGGTTAAGACACCGCCCTTTCACGGCGGTAACACGGGTTCGAATCCCGTACGGGTCATCTTTTAAAATAAAATGTTTAGGTCCGGTAGTTCAGTTGGTTAGAATGCCTGCCTGTCACGCAGGAGGTCGCGGGTTCGAGTCCCGTCCGGACCGCCATTTGTTGGGCCATAGCCAAGCGGTAAGGCATCGGGTTTTGATCCCGTGTATCCTAGGTTCGAATCCTAGTGGCCCAGCCATTTTTATTTTAGTATCCAATCTTCTTAAGTGAGAATCTTAATATAGGGATTGAATTATACTATTACAATAATAGTATTTTTTTATGAAAAAGTATCATTATAAAGAGCCATTAGCTCAGTTGGTAGAGCATTTGACTTTTAATCAAAGGGTCGAAGGTTCGAATCCTTCATGGCTCACCATTATGCGGTCGTGGCGGAATGGCAGACGCGCTAGGTTGAGGGCCTAGTGGGTGAATAACCCGTGGAGGTTCAAGTCCTCTCGGCCGCACTAGGGTTTCCATATTAATTGTTTATATGCGCCCGTAGCTCAATTGGATAGAGCGTTTGACTACGGATCAAGAGGTTAGGGGTTCGACTCCTCTCGGGCGCGCCATATTACGGGAAGTAGCTCAGCTTGGTAGAGCACTTGGTTTGGGACCAAGGGGTCGCAGGTTCAAATCCTGTCTTCCCGACCAGCGTAAAAATTCATATGCGGGTGTAGTTAAATGGTATAACCTCAGCCTTCCAAGCTGATGTCGTGGGTTCGATTCCCATCACCCGCTCCATTATTAAAATGGGCCTGTAGCTCAGCTGGTTAGAGCGCACGCCTGATAAGCGTGAGGTCGGTGGTTCGAGTCCACTCAGGCCCACTCAATCAATTTTGTTAACTTCTTTTAAAAAGTTGTTGACATCCGATTGGGAAAATGATATATTTATCTAGTCGCTTTTAAAGCGAAACTATTTGCTCTTTGAAAACTGAACAAAACAACCAGTATGTTAGGACATGAAGAAAAACTCGTTTTTTCTTTTAAATAGAAGGTAACACTTCTAAAAGCTAAGACATGGAATTGATTGGTGTCAATTCTAACAAACTTTTTTGGAGAGTTTGATCTTGGCTCAGGACGAACGCTGGCGGCGTGCCTAATACATGCAAGTCGAGCGCATGAAACTTTTCTGACCCCTCCGGGGTGACGAAGAGTGGAATGAGCGGCGGACGGGTGAGTAACACGTGGGCAACCTGCCTGTAAGACTGGGATAACTCGCGGAAACGCGAGCTAATACCGGA
>NZ_RCHR01000007.1 GCF_003665065.1 Oceanobacillus piezotolerans
CCAATCAATTCTATGTCTTAGCTTTTAGAAGTGTTACCTTCTATTTAAAAGAAAAAACGAGTTTTCTTTTTGTCCTAACATACTGGTTGTTTTGTTCAGTTTTCAAAGAGCAAATTTTGTTTTGGCTGTTTCGCAACAGCGACTTTATTAATATAACATATCGCTAATAGTGAGTCAACCTTTTTTATAAATCTTTTTTTTGAGCTTTTCTCACTGCTGCTCCGTCAGAAGCAACGTTAATAAATTTACCACGTTAAGTATGTAAAATCAAGTAGATTTTTGTGGAAATAAATGTAAATACAAATGATTTAGCACACTATTATATAGAATACCTCAACTTAGGAGAATATACATAAAGAAAACCTCAATAGAAAGTCTATTGAGGTTTTTCTCATTTACTTCGCATTTGCGGAAATAACAATACATCTCGGATAGAAGGTGAATTAGTTAATAACATAACCAAACGATCAATTCCAATTCCTAGTCCTCCTGTTGGCGGCATACCATATTCCAGTGCCTCTAGGAAGTCTTCATCTAACAGATGTGCTTCATCATTTCCTTCTGCTCTTTCTTTCATTTGTGCTTCGAATCGCTCTCTTTGGTCGATTGGATCATTTAATTCACTAAATGCATTTGCATGTTCACGTCCAACAATAAATAATTCAAAACGGTCCGTAAATCTTTCATCTTCACTATTCTTCTTAGCAAGTGGTGAGATCTCCACTGGATGGCCATAAATGAATGTAGGTTGAATTAAAGTTTCCTCTACTTTTTGTTCAAAAAATTCGTTTACAACATGGCCATATGTCATGTTCTCTTTAATCGCTACGTTATGTTCCTTAGCAAGACTGCGTGCTTCTTCATCTGTCATCGATTTCCAAAAATCTACACCTGTTTGCTCTTTGACAGCATCAACCATATGAGTTCTCTTCCATTTAGGTTCCAGATTAATTTCATAATCGCCATAAGTAATAGAAGTTGTTCCTAATACTTCTTTGGCAATATGTGCAACCATATTTTCCGTCAGTTCCATAATATCGTTAAAATCGGCATACGCCTCATATAACTCAATCATAGTGAACTCTGGATTATGTCTGGTGGATACTCCTTCATTACGAAATACTCGCCCTATTTCATAGACCTTCTCTAACCCACCAACAATTAGCCTTTTTAGATGCAATTCAATTGCAATACGCATATAAAGTGGAATATCTAGTGCATTATGATGTGTAACAAAAGGTCTCGCCGAAGCTCCACCAGGAATACTATGCATCATTGGCGTTTCCACTTCCAAATAACCATTTTCATTTAAATACTTACGCATGGATTGAATAATCTTACTCCGTTGGATAAACGTTTGCTTGCTTTCCATATTGGTTATTAAATCTAAATAACGTTGGCGATAGCGTTGTTCAACATCCTTTAAGCCATGATATTTCTCTGGCAGAGGGCGCAAGGATTTGGTTAACAACGTGAATTCTTCTACTTTTATAGATAATTCACCCATATTCGTACGGAAAATATCACCAGTTACCCCCACGATATCTCCTAGGTCAATAGTTTTAAAGATATCGTATGCTTCTTCACCAATTGTATCTTTACGGACATAGATTTGAATTTGGCCGCTCTGGTCCTGAATGTGAGCAAAGCCAGCTTTCCCTTTCCCACGCTTTGTCATAATCCGTCCAGCAATAGTTGCTTTCTCATTCTTATCATCTAATTCTTCTTTCGAAAGAGCATCATATTGGTCAAATATCTCTTGTGCCAAATGAGTACGTTCGAATTTCCCACCAAACGGGGAAATACCAGTTTCTAGGTATCCATTTAATTTTTCACGTCTTACAAGCATTTGCTCATTCATTTCTTCAGACATTTATAGCCCTCCAGTCGTTTATCCTCAATTATCGGCCGCCATGCTTATACACTATATAGTAACAACCATTAACCACACGATTCAAGTTGCGCATACCTACCTATGTTTATATAGAAGTAAGTATACTCGAAAAAATAATGAATTTCACGCATATAGCATAATAGCATTCCGAAAATCCCAATTGCTGATCCTCTGTCAGCCTGTTATTTATTTACCCTTAAAATTTTAGGGTGAAAAAGCCCATATTATGTAGTAGTGTTCATAAAAATTTGCCAGAAATATACTAGCAGATTTATCTCATCAAACTTATAGCATACAGCTTATATTTTCATCACATGTATATAGTATATCCAATAGCTGCTTTCTAACAAACCCATTGGATGATTTAAATACCAGTCTATTCATTGGCTTACTGGTCTTACAACTTAAACGATGCCGTCTGCAGGTCGAAAAACATAGAGCAGTGAGTTCATCCCTCTTCCTGTCCGTTTGGCATCCATCTCCTAACTCCCTTTATGTCAGACTCCAGTAGTTCACTTCGCAATTCACTGACTGTCTTGTTCCATTTAGGCACCATTATATCTGGAGAGATTTCATATAAGGGAATGACCACAAACGCTCTTTCATGCATTCTTGGATGCGGAAGTATTAATCTTTCTACTGAACTATTTTCTTGGTTATAAATCAAAATGTCAAGGTCTATTGTTCTTGGGCCAAAACGAATATTCCTTTCTCTTCCTAATTGGTATTCAATGCGTTGACAGAAATCCAACAAGCTTATGGATGAAAGGGAAGTCTCGATCTCAATAACAATATTCAAAAAGTCAGCTTGATCTAAATAGCCCACCGGTTCTGTTTCATAGATAGATGATTTCTTAATAATAGTAATATCTTTATGACTTTCCAGTATCTCCATAGCCTTTTCAAGGTATTGGTACCTTGGCTCGATGTTTGTTCCTAACGAAAGAAAAGCGTAGCTCCTCATACGGTTTTCTCCCGGTAAATTTCGACCGCTACCGATTTATAATGGCCAACGATAGGAGGATTCGGCTTAGTAACACGTACTAAACAAGCCTCTAACTGATCGAAAGATTCTAGGAGCGTGTCGGCAATAGAATGCGCTACAGCTTCAATAAGTTTCTTTATATCTCCCTCTACAATGCTTCTCACCTTTTCATATACCTCTCCATAATGAATTGAATCGTTCATATCATCTGTCTTACCTGCCTTTTCTAAATCAACATACAATTCCAAGTCGACGTTAAATCGCTGTCCAAGTTTATTTTCCTCAGGCAATAACCCATGGAATCCGTAAAATTCTAATTCATTCAAAATGATTTTATCCAATTGCAGCTCCTCCTTTTCCTAGCATGGTGTCAGTCATTACAGCCAGTTGTTTATGAAGCGCAACATTATGGACACGTACCATGTGTGCCCCCTTCACAATACCAAGGCAGGTAGTTGCACCTGTACCAATATCTCTTTCTTTCGGTTCCTTAATTTGCAGCACACTTCCAATAAACCTTTTTCTTGATGTTGCAAGCAGAAATGGATAACCCATGTTAACAAATTCTTCTAAACGATTCATTACCATCATGTTCTCCTCAGCTGATTTGGCAAATCCTACTCCTGGGTCCAGAATAATATGCTCTTTCGGCACCCCAGCGCGTATTGCAATCTCAATACTTTCCTCTAGATCCTGTTTCATATCATTAATCAATGAGTGATAATCTGTACTTTCTCGATTGTGCATCAAAATAATTGGCACGTTTAATTCTGCTGCAACACTCGCGATACCAGGGTCCTTCTTGGCACCCCAAATATCATTAATAATATCAGCTCCAGCTTCAACAGCTGCCTTTGCAGTATCTGCTTTAAAGGTATCTATGGAGATAGGGATATCAATATGTTCTTTTAATGCTTTAATAACGGGAACGACACGCTGGATTTCTTCCTCTGCCGATACGGGAATATGTCCAGGCCGTGTTGACTCCCCACCAATATCAATAACATCAGCACCTTCAGCTACCATGCGCTTTGCTTGTATGATGGCATTATCAAGTGTCGTATAACTCCCACCATCTGAAAAAGAATCTGGAGTTACGTTTAATATCCCCATAATATGTGTACGTTCATTTAAATCAAGCGTTTTTGTCCGTGTTTTAAGTAACATGATTTACAAACCTTCTTCCTGTCTCATTTCTATTATTATCCTATCATAAAGCAATCCTTCATTCAGGATATTTTTTCATAAAAAAAGGACTAGCTATTAACGCTAATCCTTTAAAAATCTAATTAATCTTCAAACTGATAAAGTGGAGTAGATAAGTATCTTTCACCGTTGTCTGGGAATATCGCTAATACCTTTTTACCTTTACCTAATTGTTTCGCTACTTTCTTAGCAGCCGCTATTGCTGCACCAGCAGATACCCCACCAAGAATACCATTTGTTCTAGCCACTTCACGAGATGCTTCATATGCTTCTTCGTTCTCAATTTTAATAACTTCTTCGTAGATGTCTGTATCCAAGATTTTCGGCACAAAACCAGCACCTATTCCTTGAATTTTGTGCGGGCCTGGTTGCCCTCCAGATAATACTGGGGAGTTTGATGGTTCTACAGCATAGATTTTAATACCGTCAAAATGTTCTTTTAGTACTTGACCTGCACCTGTAATTGTCCCACCAGTTCCAATACCAGATACAAACGCATCTAAACCATCATCCATTTGCTTCACAATTTCAGCTCCAGTTGTGCGTGCGTGTACTTCTGGATTCGCTTCATTATTAAATTGCTGCGGCATAAAATAACCATGTTCTTTTTGTAATTCTTCCGCTTTTTTAATCGCGCCCTTCATTGCTTCAGCACCAGGAGTCAAAACAAGCTCTGCACCGTATGCACGCAATAAGTTTCGACGCTCTAAACTCATCGTGTCCGGCATAACAAAAATTGCTTTATACCCCTTAGCAGCGGCAACCATTGCAAGACCAATACCAGTGTTTCCACTTGTTGGTTCAATGATCGTATCCCCTTCTTTTAATGAACCTTCCTTTTCCGCAGCTTCTACCATCGCTAATGCAATACGGTCTTTTACTGAACTTCCCGGATTGAAGAACTCCAATTTCACGTAAATATCAGCACTATTTTCGTCCGCAATATGATTAAGTTTTACAATTGGTGTTTCCCCAATTAATCCTGTGATTGAATTCGCTACTCTCATCATTATCCCCCTTTTTAAAATTCCAACCATTCTTATATGATTAATTTATATTTTTTTTAGGTTTTTGTCAACTATAAGTTAAGCTTTTATTCTGTACATTACCTATTTCTATTCTTCAAAAATCCAATCTATTTCCAACTCTCCCCATAATCGTGAAGCGGATAGTGATTCATCTGTTTTTTGCATTGCCAGTTCACTTTTAATATATGGTTTCAATTCGTCATAGGTAAAAGTGATGGAGGGAAGCTTTCGATGTAAATAAATAATAGCAATTCCAGTATCGGCTCTAAATGGCTCACTATAGGTACCCTCTTCCATATCATGAGCTACCTCTTCATAGCCATTAGGGAAAAACTGACTGTTTGTGTGAAGAAAACCGATATAACCACCATTATTTTCAGATTCTTCATCCATTGTATATTCCTCCGCTAATAAAGGAAAAGACGCTCCCTGTTTTAATTCTCCTATCACTTTCTCTGCAGTTTGCATATCTGGTACTAAAATATGCGATAGTTGCATTGCGGCAGTGAAATTGTATTGGTTCCCATGAAGGTCATAGAAGTTCTTAATCTCCTCCTCGGGAATCTGAGTATCCATTGTTAAAAGCTGTTCTAACTGATAACGATAAATGATATCTCTTCTCCAACCATCTTTAAGAAGTGCATATTCCTCCTTAGAAGTTATCCCCTGCATTGTTGCTAGCAAAGAAATTTCTCGGCTTATGACCTTCTCATCCACTTCAATTTTGTTTTCCTCTGCTAATTTTTCTACTACTTCTCTATCTATCATCGTTTTCAGCTGATCCTTGCCATACGTATTAGTTAGAGAATTTATCCAAGCTTCGGATGTTATAGTCTCTCCGTCTACAGTAGCAACCGTATCTCTCGCACTTAATTTCTGGTTGTCCTCATCTAGGGTAACCATTTCCCCTCTGCTAAAAATAAGAACAGATGCAATGTTAGTAATAAGCAGAACTATAATCACAGCTAGCAATAATTTCTTAGACATTACCAGATACTTCCCTTCACTGCTGTTTCAAGTCTTCTAGTTCTTCTCTTGTAAAGGTGTATGTCTCATTGCAGAAATGACAACTCGCTTCCGCACCATTATCTTCTTCAATCATATTCTGAATTTCTTCTTTTCCTAATCCAATAATAGCATTCGCAATTCGCTCTTTTGAACACTTACAACGGAATTCAATAGGCATTTTCTCATGGATTTTTACTTCTTCCCCTACAAATAATCGCTGTAAAATTTGCTCTGGAGTATTTCCTTCTTGAATTAATTTTGATATTGCAGGTAATTCATTGATTTGATTTTCCAGCTTTGTGATAATCTCTTCATCTGCACCAGGCATTACTTGGACAATAAAACCTCCGGCAGCCAAAATCGTATGATCAGGATTCACCAGCACTCCTGCACCAACTGCGGATGGAATCTGTTCCGATGTAACAAAATAATACGTAAAGTCCTCACTTATTTCCCCAGAAATAATTGGAACCTCACCAGTGAAATAATCTCTTAAACCTAAATCTTTGATAACACTTACCTTGCCTTGGCGTCCAACTGCACGAGCCACATCTAACTTTCCTTTTTCATTTAAATCAAAATCAACATGGGGATTGATGACATAGCCTCTAACATGGCCCTTAGCATTACCGTCCGTCACAATTGCACCAATTGGACCATCACCTTCTACTTTAACAGTAATAGAATCATTTCCCTTAAGCATAGCTCCCATCATAGTGGTGATGGTTAAAGTACGCCCTAACGCAGCAGAAGCAGTTGCCCATGTATCTTGACGTCTTCTAGCTTCTTCCACCAATTCTGTAGAGGTTGCAGCATAAGCACGAATCATTCCATTATATGTAGTAGCTTTAATTAAGTAGTCTTTCATGAAGTCATCTCCTTATTATTTCTTACAGATTTTTCGTATATAGAGTAAAGTCCTTTTAATGTTAAGTATGGATCAACCACATCTATCGTTTGTGAATCACCTGCAATAAGTTTAGCTAAGCCACCTGTTGCAATAACTTTTGGCTTTACATCTTCTTGTTGCATCATCCGAGTAACTAAACCATCTATCATCCCAACTGTACCATAGTATACACCTGATTGCATTGCCTCAACCGTAGAGGAACCAATGACATGTTCCGGTGCTTCTATTTCTATTTTTGGTAACTTAGAAGCATAGCGATATAATGCATCAATCGATATATTTATCCCTGGAGTGATAATACCTCCACAATATTCCTTTTTATCATTAATATAGCAATAAGTGGTTGCTGTCCCTAAGTCGATAATAATTAATGGTGCACCATATTCTTCAATGGCCGCAACCGCATTGACCACCCGATCTGCACCAATTTCTTTAGGATGCTTATAATTCATTTTCAAATACGGTGAATAATCTTGCTTTCCGATAATAACTGGTTCAAGATTAAAATACTTTTGGCACATTTTCTCAAGCGCAAACATAATTGGAGGTACAACAGATGAAATAATGACACCTTCAAAATCTGAAAAAGTAATCCCTCTAAAATCAAATAAAGACTTAATAAGCATTCCAAATTCATCTTCAGTCTTATGTCGATCTGTTTTTATTCTCCATTCATATTTCAATTCTCCTTGGTCGAATACCCCTAATACCATATTCGTATTCCCTATATCAAGAACAAATAGCATCCTTTTCCCGCCTTTCTAAATCTATATAATCAAGGATAATTATTGTAACTGTATTATTTTTTTAATATACCACAATTTAAAAGCAGCACCAAAAACTAACAACCACCTAAGCAAATTCGTCAGTGATCTATCATAACTTTTTCAGAATAGTCGGTAGCATCGCTACGAAAATACACTACGCTTTCCGCGGGCGCTGTTGAGCCTCCTCGAGACTGACGTCTATGCGGGGTCTCAACTAGGCTTTTCATCCCGCACGAGTCTCCGTGTATTTCCTCCGCTAATTTGTGCTATTAATCTTTAAACAATTTATAGAGGAAACACCACCCCACTATACATGAAGTGATTGTAGCGGAGGGCAGTCGACTCCTGCGGGAAAAGCAACAAGCGAAGACCCCGCAGGAAGTGGTCTTCTTCCGAGGAGGCTGAGACGTTGCCCGCGGAAAGCGTACTGCCTGTAGCGGAAATCACGAGCGCATATTTCTAATGTGTTTCCAGATGTTTTTGCAGCAATATACTGAATTAAACTAATCAGAAGCCTATCCATTTTGTCATTAACAATAACTATAAAAAAGGAGTAACCGCCATATGGCAATTACTCCTTTATCAATTCACTTACTTCTTATCTTTATCAGAAGAGTCTTTATCCTTCATAATAGGATCGTTAATATAACTTTTCTCTTCTTTTTTATTCTCATCAGCAGCTTCTTTTGCTTCTTCAAAAGAAGTACCTTCGTCTTCTTTTGTTTGGATATTTACCTTCACATCATCTTTAGATAGATCTGATTCAGGTAACTTTCCATCTTCAAACAAGGATTTAATCTGTTTCGCATCTAATGTTTCCACTTCAAGCAATGTTTGCGCGATTAATTCCAGTTGTTCACGATGTTCAGTAAGAATTTTCTTGGCTCTTTCATAGCAGTAATTAATAAAGTTTTGCATTTCTTTATCAATCTCATAAGCGATTGTATCACTGTATGTTTGTTCATTTTGCAGGTCGCGGCCCAAGAATACATTACCGCCCCCACCACTTGAAAACTGAATTGGCCCGATCTTATCACTCATGCCGTATTCTGTAATCATCTTATTAGCAATATTAGTTGCACGTTGGAAGTCATTGTGAGCACCTGTACTTACTTCTCCAAAGATAATCTCTTCAGCTACTCGACCACCTAATAAGCCAGTGATTTTATCAAAGAGCTCTGGTTTAGTCATAAAGTAACGATCTTCTTTAGGAAGCATAACTGCATATCCTCCAGCTTGGCCACGTGGCACTATCGTAACTTTATGTACCACATCAGCATCGTCTAGAACCATACCAATAACTGTGTGTCCACTTTCATGATACGCAACAATATTTCGCTCTTTTTGTGAAATAACCCTGCTCTTCTTAGCAGGACCTGCGATAACACGGTCTGTAGCTTCATCGATATCATGTTTATTAATTGTTTTTCGATCGTCCCTGGCTGCAACAAGCGCTGCTTCATTTAGCAGGTTTTCTAAATCAGCACCAGAGAAACCTGGTGTACGCATCGCAATTGTTTTTAGATCCACAGATTCGTCTAATGGTTTGTTTCTTGCATGTACACGTAATACCGCTTCACGACCATTGACATCTGGACGATCTACTGTGATTTGACGGTCGAAACGTCCTGGACGTAATAACGCCGGGTCTAGAATATCAGCACGGTTTGTTGCAGCAATAATAATAATTCCTTCATTTGCAGCAAAACCATCCATCTCAACCAATAATTGGTTCAATGTCTGCTCACGTTCATCATGGCCACCACCAAGACCAGCGCCACGTTGACGACCTACCGCATCAATCTCATCGATAAAGATAATACATGGTGCATTTTTCTTTGCGTTTTCAAATAGGTCACGCACACGAGATGCACCGACCCCCACAAACATCTCTACAAAGTCCGAACCACTTATAGAGAAGAATGGCACACCTGCTTCACCAGCAACCGCTCTTGCCAGCAAGGTTTTACCAGTACCAGGAGGACCTACTAAAAGTACCCCTTTTGGAATACGTGCACCAACTGCAGAGAATTTACGCGGGTCTTTCAAGAACTCTACTACTTCCACTAGCTCTTGTTTCTCTTCATCCGCTCCCGCTACATCTTTAAAACGCACTTTTTTCTTTTCTTCTGTATACATTTTAGCCTTGCTTTTTCCAAAGTTCATGACACGGCCACCACCGCCGCCACCTTGAGCTTGACTAAATATAAATAAGATAAATAAACCGATTAGTAAAAATGGAAGAATTCCAGTTAAGAAAGTGAGCCAAGGACTTGGTTGCTCTTCCTCTACTACATTTAAGACACTTTGCTCTGTTGCAGTTTCTGTAACCTGAGCAATGATATTCGGATTATCTGGTAATTGTGCTATAAATGGTGTATCTCCATCTGATAGTTGCCCTGTTACCCGATAAATACCATGGGAGGGCTGCAAAACCATTTCATTGATCTCACCATTATTTAATGCGCTCATAAACTCTTGCACATCAAGCTGTTCTCTTTCTTCACCTTGTCCATTGAACACTCCAATTACGCCGATAACGACAAAGAAGATGAGCATCCAAAAGAACACGTTCCGGAAAATCTGATTCATTACGTACCTCCTCCCTGACGGGGAAAACTATAGTTCATCGTACCATAGGAAAAACTTTAAATACAACTAATTTAGCTTGAAAACCTTTAATATTTTGAATGATTTACAATTATTAAAAATGAGGCAGAAGAGCATGAGAAATTATATCAATTTGTCAGCCCATAGCGTTTATTCTCCGCTGTATACTTCTGGTTTAAGCACACCAATATATGGCAGATTACGATACATTTCTTTATAATCTAAACCATATCCAACAACAAATTCATTAGGAACATTAAAACCAACTAAGTCCGCTTTAATATCTGTTGTTCTACCTTCAGGCTTATCTAATAGAGTCACAATTTTTATTGATTTTGCTTTTCTATATTTAAAGAGATCTACAAGATAACTTAATGTTAATCCACTATCAATGATGTCTTCAATAATCAGCAAATCTCTTCCTTCAACTTGTGTGTTTAAATCCTTAACGATTTTAACTTCACCAGATGAACGCATTTCATTTCCATAGCTTGAAACATCCATGAAATCCATCTCAACATGACAATCCATATAACGTAAGATGTCAGACATGAATGGCATTGCCCCTTTTAGGACTCCAACTGCAAGAGGAAACTTGCCATCATATTCAGCTGCTAGCGTTGCCCCTAATTCTTTACACTTATTTAAAATTTCTTCTTCTGAAACTAAAACGCGTTCAATATCATTTTGTATATTGTCTTTATGCATATTTTATCCTCCTGTTAGCTACCTTTTTCATACTGTAATTTAATCCACGGGCCTTCATTCTCTTCCTCTCCCTTAGGGAGCACTTGTCCTTTTTTTAGCCCAATTAACCACAGAACCTGATCCTTATTATCTACAACAATAGGCCATTTACCTCTTTCGTCATTTGCCACTTTGTAATCAATAAATATATCCTTCACTTTCTTTGTTCCATTTAACCCTTTCCATGTCATTCTATCTCCAGGTTTTCTAGTCCTGACACGCAATGGAAGTTCTATGCTCTTGAGGTTACAGTAATAAGTAAAGACATCATTTGTCCTTATTTCATCTGCAAACACTGCAGTCAAAGAATCACCGTCAGGTAATATAACTTTACCCGGAACTGGTAATAATTCTTGAAAGGCATGATTTTTGGGGTTTTCAGGAAGGAAACGAAGTGTGATCGTATTGTATGACTTCTCTACTTTTAATTGTAATGGAAAATCAATCTTAATATTCCCACTATGTTTCAATAATGACAAAAATTGTTCTTCATGAACATAAGATAAGTACTTTGGTAAATTCTTGTATAGATAGTTTAATATTAGATGAAAGGCACGTCTTTGTAAAGCTTGGTCGTGTTCTAAAAACGTATTTATATCAAACGTTGCAGCCCGCTGTCCAGCCTCAAATTTGACGACATTTTCAACAAGCTTTCTTGCTTCTTTTTGTAAAAAAGCCTCATCCTCATTCAATGTTTCACTTAACTGTTGGATTGTTTGATGTAAATTAGAATTTTTACGCTTTAAGAGTGGCAATACATGCTGTCTGAAGTAGTTCCTTGTATATCTCGTATCAAAATTACTCTCATCTGTCCTCGCCTTAATTTGATAAGATTGGCAATATGTTAGTATCTCATCCTTCGTAATACAAAGAAAAGGTCTAATAATTTCCCCTGTATGAAATTCCCTTCTTACTGGAATACCAGAAAGATTGCTTGATGAAGCAGAGCGAGTAAGTCTCATTAACATCGTCTCAATCTGATCATCCCCATGGTGCCCTAATACGAGCTTATCTCCTTTATAGACCTCCATCTGCTTACCGAAAAACTGATACCTTAACTCTCTTGCCGCCACTTCTGTACCTAACTGATTCTCCTCCATATACAAAGGCACATCCAGCGATTGCCCAATAAAGGGAATATTCCATTCCCCACAAATCTCTTTAACATAGCGAAGATCTTCTTTAGAGCTTTCCCCTCTCAATTGATGATCAATCGATAAAGCAATAATGCTTAAGTTAAAGCTTTGCCTTATAGAATTAAAAAAGTGCAAAAGCGCCATCGAATCAGGACCACCGGAAACGCCGATTAGTACCCTATCATCCATAGACAATAGTTGATGGTGTTGTATAAATTCTAGTACTCGTTGTTTCATGTAAGCATCTCCAACCACTTAGCAAACTATTATTTCTTTTTATTATATAAAAAAACAGGGCAATAACCTAACAATAGCCATTATTTCTTCATCCAATGAGAACAGATAGAAGATAATATCCACCGGCGATAAAAGAGATACTGGTTAATTCAATATACAATGAAACGGCTGTCATATTTTTCTTTGTCTTATTTTGTCTGCGCGTTTTCCTATCTCTATTATGGAGAATTTTTGCAAGCTCTTTTTTCATTTCTGTGCTGTTACGATATTTCCCCGTTAGAGCCCCTCTTAAAACCTCTCGATAAGGTGCTAGGGGTTTAACCAGATCCAGCTTCTTAAATAATATTTTCTCTGGGTGTGGCCCTCTAACAAATCTCTTAGGATAATAAATATGCAGCATAATCATTGCTAAACAAAATAAATCATAGCTAGGTTCAGCACGTCTTGTTCCCATTCCCCAGTAACCTCTATCATAAAACTCCGTGAATTCCTTTATCCCTCTACCTAATTGTGTGGTTCCACCGACATCGACAAAACGCACCCTTGGTTGGCCAGAGGAAACGATAAGATTATCCAGCTTAAGGTCTCCAAATACCCAACCGGATTGGTGTAATCTCTCTAAGTCTTCCAATAACTGCATTAATAAGATTCCTATCCACCCTGAACCATGCTTTTTTAGAAAATCAGTAATCGTTTCTCCTTTTACATATTCCATTACATAAAAGGAATAAAGCTTTCCACTCGGAGACTTCCAGTCATCTACATCTAATAAATAAGGTCCAAGACGACTTCCTTGGACCTGTTGTAATGACTTTAAGACGTTTACTTCAAGCGTCATTGATGTGCCTTTATCACTTATTTTCAGTGCTGCTAGTTTTCCATTTACATCACACAAGTATACTGTACCAATAGCACCTTCTCCGAGCTTCTTATGAATCCGATAGTTTTTTTGATGCCATTTTCCACGAATAATTGTGCCTGTTTTCAATTTAGATTCAAGCTTCGAATGCGCCTGGGTCTTCATTTTTAAAGCTCCTTAATAGCGTCTTTTTACTAAATTGATTGATTGCTTCACGTATTGCTGGACCCGTTGGTGTAATTCCTCCGCTCGTTAGCTTTGGAAAGACTGAAGAAATAGAGTCTAACTTAGGTGACCAATCGAGAATTTTTTGTATATCTTTTCGCTTACCAGGGAAACTATAAACACAGAAAAGATTTTTTCCAATGCGTGAATTAAGACTTATAGATAAATCAATTAACGATTCTTTTACGGTAGGGAGCTTATCATGCATACTAGCACTTGTATCTACCAGAACAAGTACTTCTAAATTGCTTGTTTCACTAATATCTTCTACAACTTCTATAATTTCGCCGCGCTTTTCGGGAGCAACATCATCTAATGTTTGCTCTCGCCCTAATATTTGCTTTAATTCCTGGTTAACGAACCCTTGTATAGTTTGTGTCATGGCTTGCCTAGTAACCATTTGAATGGTTTGGGAAAGTGACTCTGGATAAACAATCTGGCTAACACCACCACCGGCCGTGGCAATATCCTCCACTTCTCTTAAACCTTCGACATCTTCATCATATCCCTCATCCAAAATCCCTATTACATTAACAGCTATTCCTTGCTCAAAAGCTAATGCTGCTACCTCAGAAGGATCTTCACCCTTATTAGAGCAACCATCTGTAATCAATAAAATCTGTTTCAACGTCCCTTTTTTCAATGTATATACCTCCCTTGTTAACCACTAGCATCATCCCCAGAAAAATAAGAGAATATACATAAAAAAGGTGTTGTGGATTACAGAGAGTCAGGAAGAATAAGACAGATTAGTTGAGATCGATAATAGCAGACATTAAAAAAGGCTACTATTCATAAACGAACATTAGCCACTGTAAAGAAATACTCTATTGTTCTAACAAACTAGGCATTTTTCCCATACAATGGAATGGATGCCCACTTTGGCTTATTTTTCTGAACCTTCGCTACTACAACTGTCATATCATCATCTATTTCCCCTGACTTGGTTCGAATAACTTCCTCGAGCAATATATCTGCAATCTCTTGTGGATCTGTAGTAGTCATTTCACGGAGCTTTCTCTTCATCCAGAGGTCTGTATTCTCAACATGCATGGGTCCATCGAAAATACCATCACTCATCATAATTAGCAGGTCCTCTGAAAGTAATTGTTCACTCACTATTTCTACATCTACATCTTGGATGATACCAATTGGCAAGTTACTCGCTTCTATCTTCAAGATATTATCTCCACGTTTAATAAAACTAGGGGTGGAGCCAGTTTTCAAAAACTGTACAAATGCATCGTGCAAATCAATTACTGCCAAATCTAATGTAGCAAACATCTCATCGGTTGTTCTTAGAGATAGAATGGAATTAATTGATTTAATTGCAACCTTTTCTGGTATTCCTGTTTGTAAAATTTGCTGAAGTAATCGCAGTGTCTCCATGCTTTCCTCTCTAGCCCTCTTTCCATTCCCCATCCCATCACTGATTGCCATTGCATATTTTCCAGCACCTAATTCTATGGTGGTATAGCTATCACCTGAAATAATCCCTCCACCCTTAGCTGCATTTGCAGCACCCGTTACCACGATAAATTCTTTTGCGGAGCTAAATGCTAAATAACTTGTCCCATTCGGAAATGGAGAGATCTCCTCCTGCTTCACTACAACCATTTCATTCAATATATCAGACAGAATCGGTGCAATTAATTTTGCTCCTTCTCCATGATAATTATAGAAAGAGGCTGTTAATTCTATATCGACATTCCCCTTCTCCAGAGAAAAAATATCTAACTTCTCAATTTCAATACCTATATGCTTCAAGGATTCAATAATCTGATTTTCCTGTAACTCATGATTTTGCCTTTCTTTAAGTATTTCCTTAGCAAAGTCCTCCATTACTTCGGAAACTCCTTGTAACTGGTCTGCAACCAGTCGCTTACTCTCTAATACTTGCTGTTTTAGTTTTCGATTCGCATCAAATAAGGTCATCTCTTCCTTCATAATCTCTACTACTTTTTTGGATTTAACACAATGATTCTCAAATTCCCTCAGTGTTTTAATGTTTAGAAGGCCCTCTCCTTCCATATCCTCCTTCATATCTGCCATTAAAGAATAAGTAGAGTCAAATTCTTTTTGCCAACACCGATCTTTCATAAAGCAAGTCTGACATGACCTTTCCGTAACCTGAGAGAGAAAGTAATCGGTTTCCTTCCTTTTCTCACTTTCATCCAGGCTTACTGAGTCCATTGTATCGAAGCTTTTTGCCAAGGCGCCAAACACGTCAGAGAACTGTTCTACCCGTTTAGCTGTTACATTACGGATTTTCTGCAAATATCGATCTTGCTCATTCTTGTATTCTTCTGTCCCTGGAATATATCTGGATATTTGAAGTATCCAAGCTGCAGGTGTTAGAAAGAATAGTAAAATGGCTACTGATGATTCTATTATGGACGGAATTAAGTTATCAGAACTTCCATAAATTCCAATTAAAAATGTTCCTACAAGTAACCCGACTCCAACCCCAACCTTTCTCCCTTCCTTCAGCAAGCCCCCTAATAAGCCTGAGAAGGCAAGTAAACTCATTTGATATAGATTAGCAACATTCGCTAATGATAAGATCAAACCGGCAACAACCCCTACCGTAGAACCGATAGATGCACCACCAACAAAGGCAAATAATAAAACAAAGTAACGAGATAAAGTTTGTTCAACCGACGCCCCATAGAAATCCCAACCGATTGTTCCAGTCAGGATAGACGCTATAAGAATTATCATACAGACGATCTCTTCATTTTTCAGAGTGGGTTTATAACGTTTTGGTGATATTAATGGAATACTTTGCATAAATATTAAAACAAGAACAGATCCCAAAACACCTTCTACTACCATTAGCATCCATTCGTAGGAAGAAAGCGGCCCATGAAACGAATAGATCCCAAGCCGGGCTAATGCCATCGAAAGAAATACAAAAATGGGGATAAGCACTTGTTGATTTCGCTTATTCTTAAACAGAGCTGCAATAAAAATAAACACCGTTATCGAGAGCAAAATAAAAATACTATGAGTAACCGAATAAGTCAAAGCACCGAGCAGAATAGCAACCATTGTTTTGAAGGTCATCTCCCGTTGGACAAACCATATCGTTGCAATAAATGCTACAGAAAAGGGGGAAACATCTGTTAAGATGATAGCCCGTCCAAGTAAAAACCCGACAATAAGAAATAAAAGTCCTTTTTCATACAGCAGGGCCTTTATATTTACTCCAAGCTTTTTCTTAAACTTCCCCGCCTGATCAATCTTCTCCATTCCAAACTCTCTCGCATTCGCCTTTGGTAGAGTTTCCATCATTACAACCACTCCCGTTATCTTTTCCATTAAGTAAAACATAAGTTGTCTTCATTTTTTGTCAAAAGAACAGAACTTGATTTATAAATCGTTCGACGGTATTCTATTTTCCTTAAGAATGTCTATAAGTATGGAATATTTCTTGCTTTAGAATAGTGGGAGGAAAGGAATTTAATACGCTTGTTTTAAAACAGACACATTTAATTTGGCGAAATAAAGATTCATATGTGGAAGGAAAGGATTTGTTCGCTTTCAGGGAAATCTACTAAATTTAAAAAAATATGTAATTACCTATTGACACTTTGAGCTACATGCTGTAATATATTTTTTGTTGGCAATTTTGGCGGCGTAGCTCAGCTGGCGAGAGCGTACGGTTCATACCCGTGAGGTCGTGGGTTCGATCCCCTCCGCCGCTATCATATGAAAAAACCAGTTATCAAATGATAACTGGTTTTTTTTGCTTTTTTTAAATTATGTTAAGAGTAAAGATAACTACAGTATAGTGCATAAAAACGCTCCGGAAAGTTTGAGCTTCTCGACTTTCATATTTATCACTGCAAAAAGACATTCAACAGTAGATTTGTGAAACGTTATTTATAGAACCTACTCCACACTTAAAGAGAAAATCTCAATAAGCGTAGGCAGAATACGTAGACTCCTACGGGAATAGCACGTGTCCGAAGACCCCGCAGCGGTGGTTTTTCCGCGAGGAGGCTGAGGCCGTGCCCGTGGAAAGCGGAGTATTCTGCCGAAGCGGCTTCTAGCACTAACCACCATTAGAGCGAGCGAGATTATGATCAGAAAATATCATTCTCACTACGTCGGATTTTCTATCAACTTCAAAACAATAAAAAAAACAGATGCTTGTATTTAATCATACAAGCATCTGTTTATTATATATTCAAGAGTCTAGAGCATTAGCTTTGAATTATAGACAGCAACTGCTACCCTCTTCTAGCACCTCGACCTCCACGTTTGGATTCTGTATGCTTCTTCAAAGAGGCTAAACGATCTTCAGAATCTTTCAGAAAGCGATTCATCTTTGCTTCAAAATTCTCTTGACGTTCTTTTGGATTTTTTTGACGTACTTGTCGCACGGGTCTTGGATTAGCATTAGCTTTCGCTTTCTTAATGGAAAGACCGATCTTCCCATCCTTTTCGACATTAATGACTTTTACCTCTACTTCGTCACCGACTTTGAGGTGGTCGTTAATATCTTTAACATAGTTTTCAGCAACTTCACTAATATGAACCAAGCCTGTTTTGCCTTTCTCAAGCTCTACAAAAGCCCCAAAATTAGTGATACCAGTTACCTTTCCTTGCAGCTTGCTGCCTACTTCAATTGACATAAAAAAAATGCTCCTCCTTAAAAGATTAGATAAAGTTCAATTATAGTATATTAATCAAATGGAAAAGTGTCAATATGACGGCTCTTCTTCAGGGATTTTAAAAATTAGTTCTCCTTCTTTAGAGAGGAAATAATTGGTTCTTGCAATATCCAGAACATAATCCTCATTTTGAAGTAATTCTATTTCTTCCCTAAGCATTTTCTCTTCTTTCTCTAAATCTGCTAACTCTCTCTCGAGTTGTTCATACTGCTCTAATTGCTCCGCATGTACGGTACGCTGCTTTATATGATATCCGGCTATACAACCAAAAGCGAAGAGCATGATAAGTGAGAATAAGACCAAGCGACGAATAATTCTTTGTTTTTTTCGTTTTTGTCTTATTATATATGCGTCATATTGGTGCATGTAATTCGATTCGATTCGAGCCACGGATTTTCTTTGAGAGGCCAATGCGCCTACCTCCTCTTTTGATACACTTTTTTTAGCCAGTTATTAATTATATTCTTCATTTTACTATAAAATCCTGCTATTTGTATTAAATAATTTTGAATTTTTTTAGGAAGTAGTTTATAAAGGCCCTTTAACAACCACAGAAATGGAGTAAAAACAATCTTCAGCACAAACCAGAGAACTTTGCTAATCACACTGACAATCCCTACAATAACAGTAAAAATAGCAATGATTATCCATTTAATTGGCTTAATGAATAAAGCTTGTACCAATCTCTCGAAAAAACGATAAACCGCTGTAATCATTCTAATTATCTGCTCTAATAAGCGTTTATACAATGCAGCTGCGAGAGCTTGGTACATAGAGAACCCTAATAGGCATGCAATAATCACATAGAAGCGAATTTCTCCAGCATTTACTCGAAATAAAACGTAGAAAACAATCAGTGTTTGAGATAACCAGAAGAGAATCTCCATCGTATACGTAAGGATTACGTGTTTTTTCCAATAAATTGAAAGTCTACGGTAGGTTTCTAATATGAGTCCCAAATAGAAACCACTCGACACCATCGCAAACATGGTTAAAAATTGCACGCTTAAGGTCATCTAAACAGCTTGCTAAAGAATCCTTTAGCTTTCTCCTGTCCTTGATCATCGACATAAGAAAATTCATAGATTTTACCTTTAATTGTTACAACGCCTTCCCCTACGTCTAAATTTTTTAATTGTAAATTCTGACCGCGAATGATTAAATAACCCATCACTGTTTCTAACAAGAATTCTTCGTTATCAAAGCTATCTACTTCCTTAACCCCAGTAATTTCCAGTTCCTTACGATTATTTAATTTGACAGAGTGGTCCGTTTGTACTCTTGTAACATGCTCATTATTCTCATAAAAGTTCATAAAAACGCCCTCCTTATCTCATAAAATATTTTATGAGTGGAGGGACAAGGATAGAACTTTATTATAGAGGTTGTTCATAAAGTCCGGTAAAAATGACACTTCGATCAGGAGATCTTCTGTGCCTGCGTTTACTCGGCACAAAAAAGATTGCTAAAAACCGCCCACGTCCTGTGGGCAACGCAGAAGTCACCACATCCTGTGGAAGCTCGTTGGCTTGCTTCCCCGTTCCTTGGAAAAGAAAAACGCTTTTCCTGCGTGCAAGAACTTCTGCTCATGTATTAAAAGCATACAGAAAAAGCATCTGCACCTGCGTCTACGAGGTTATTCAAGAAGTTAATTCCTCGGTGCAAGCCCACGGAGAAGTAATTTCGTCGAGGTAGGGCTCGCTACTCAAAGCTTCACCGCCTCGAAATTCTCGGTCCTTTTTATCCTCCTTTTTGAACAAGTATTTATACTCTTTCTTCTTTCACTATTGTATACAATGTTTCCGCTTCATCTTTTCGAACGGTTTCTCTTAAATCATTAACTTGAACTGTCACTATTTTTTGGCCGAAGCGAATGGAAAGCTCATCTCCCTTAGATACGTCGGAAGAAGCCTTTGCTACGTTTCCGTTTATCGTAATTCTCCCTTGGTCAGCAACTTCCTTTGCTAATGTTCTCCTTTTAATAAGACGGGATATTTTTAGAAACTTATCTAATCTCAAAGACCATCACTCTCTTTCCTTTGCTTGATTCCAATAATGATCCATCTCTTTTAATGTAGTCTTATGGATGTCCTTACCATTTTTCTTTAATTGTTCCTCAATATATTGGAAACGTGTCGTAAATTTATTATTGGAACGCATCAATGCTATCTCTGGATTAATATTATAGTACCTTGTTAAATTAGCAAGGACAAATAATACATCACCAAACTCTTTTTCTATCTCTTCTTGCTGTTCGGCAGTAATTGCTTCTTTTACCTCGGTAATTTCCTCATCTAACTTGTCCCAAATGTCATGAACATCGTCCCAATCAAATCCTGTTTTTGCTGCCTTTTTCTGTAATTTAAAGGCTTTAGCAAGAGCTGGCAGTCCTTGAGGCACTCCATCTAGTATCGATTGGCGTTTTTCCCCTTTCTCCTTTTGCTTTAATAGTTCCCAATTCTTCGTTACTTCCTCCGTACTTTGGACATGAACATCTGCAAACACGTGTGGATGACGATAAATCATCTTATCTGTAATTCCCTTTATCACATCATCGACAGTGAAATATCCATTGTCCTCTCCAATTTGACTATGCAGGACAACATGCATGAGAATATCTCCCAATTCCTCAACAATCCCCTCGTCATCCTCTTGATCAATGGCTTCTATCAATTCATAAATCTCTTCTATTGAATGCTCCTTTAATGATTCATGTGTCTGCTCCTGGTCCCAAGGACAGCCTTCTGGCGAACGCAGCACTTTCATTACTTCACGTAAATTAGTAAAAGTATGATTTAATAACTCATTAGGCACTGGTGGAACATAAACACTGGTTAAATTATTTACTTCCAGCTGACGGTCCAAATCTTCCAGTGGAACGTATTCTATTCGCTCACCTGAACTTCCTGCTGCTTCTACAATTACTACCTGGTAATCCGGCGGTAAATCCTCTAATAGAGTTAATTTCACACGTGATGCAATAAATTGATCGTAAACTTGGCAAAAGATTAAATGCCCACGATAATTAAGCTCCTTACGTGAAAAAGACGTTGCATCTACAAATTGAAATCCTTCTATTGGATCAATCTTTATAGACGTAAAAAGATCATCCAGATAACTTTGCCCACCCAATATCTCTACCTCTACATCGGACTCTTCCAATAGCAGTTTCACGGTTCTTTCCGCTAGCATCGGATGCCCAGGGACAGTATAGATAATGGCAGACTCTTCTCTTGCCTTTTCTAACAGAAGGGAAACAATTCGCTTGTACACCTTTTCGAAATCATTTTCATCCTCATAGATTTGATCAAAGGACTCAAACTGGATCCCTTCTTCCTGTAATGCTTTTATCACAGGATGGTCAAGCGTTCTAGTGAAAATAACATGCTCTGCATTCGTTAAGCGTTTGTATATACCAACAGGTAACTGATTAATATCCCCTGCTCCTAGCCCGATAATTTCAATCTTACTCATTTATTTTCCTCCCCTTATGAATACGGATTAAGGTTTCTGCCATTGGCAGTAATCTTAACTCTGTTTCGGTAAACGCTCTGCCCCTAATTAAAGTTAGAATAAAAATAATTCCTCCCGAAAAAACAATAAATAAAACATAAAGAAGTAATGCCATTCGAGAAATGGAAAGGGCACCTGGCAATATATATTTCATGAAACCAATATAGGTGAGCATGAAAATGGAGGCTAGACATACCGCTGCAGGATTTATCTGTCTAACTAATTTTAACCCTGGTAACTTCCTCTTTAATTCAACCATAACAAGGATGAATAGCAACATTAAGCTAATTACCGTTGCCAGCACACTGCCCATCATGCCAAACATTGGGATGAGGGAAATATTTAGCAAAATCTTCATCAAGAATGTTATAAAAATAAACCCAGCAGTTCGCTTGATATACCCTAATCCCTGAAGGATAGAGGAGGCAGTAATTGCCAATGAACTAAAAAAGATGGAAAGAACAAGCACACTTAAAGGCAGTGTACCCTTCGAATCCTGAAACAGCAATATATTCGTTTCTTTAAAAATCCCAATTAATCCGAGAGTAGCACCCAATGCAAGATAGAAACTAAACAAAAATGCACTCCTTATATATTGATAAAAGGCCGCTCTATTTTCGTTTAGCTTCTTTCTTGATATCGATGGTATAAGAGCTAATGCAAATGAAGAGCCCAATACAATTCCTAATTGTATTAATGGCTGTCCTCGGTCAAAAACACCCTTCGCCTCCATCGCCTCCAAACGAGTTAATCCATAATCCATTAAGCTTGGAACAAATGTAAATGTATCAGCAAATTGGATAACTAATAAGACAGTATGGTTAAGTGTTGCCACCATACCCAATACAAATAGGTTATAAAAATAGTATTTCCATGGAATAGGCTCAGATCGACTCCAATTGATTGGCTTTCGTCTTATAAAATACAGGATCAATATGGTAAAAGCGATTAGTCCTCCAGCTAGCGAGGCATAGCTTGCTGCCTCTCCAATATAATACAGACTTTTCCCTTGAATACTTATAATGAGTGCTGCTGCGATAATAATAGAAACCCGAATAATCTGCTCCCCAACCTGAGAAAATGCAGTTGGTTTCATCTCATAATTCCCTTGAAATACTCCTCTTAACAGCGAGAGAAATGGAACCATTAAAAATATGTATGCAGAAAGCTGATACGTTTGTATTAAATTCAAGTCTCCTACTAAAGAAGCCAACCAGCCTGCGTTTAGTAGGAGTAATAGAAAAAACGCACCATTTATAATTAATAAAATAAGTAAAATGGGGAGATAAAAGGTTTGTAAAGAATGTTTTTTTCCACTGGCATCTAAGTCAACCACCATTTTTGATATAGCGGAAGGAAACCCATATAAAGCCAGCATCATAGACATTCCAATAATAGGGTACACCTGCTGATAAACATAAAATCCTATGTCGCCCGTTAAATTCTGCAAGGGAATACGATATCCCGCACTTAACACTTTACTGAGGAGGCCTGCTAAGGTTAATAGAAGTGCCCCTTTCACCAGTTTGTTTGTTTCATTTCCATCCATGCTAAACGTCCTTTTCATTATTCAACTAAATTATAGCATAGACAATTAGGTCACTGCTCTTATTTGTTGAGTACAACTGTTTTAAAAAAGCAAAAATCAGCATATCTGATTTTTGCCTTTTACCGTTTAACAAGGACTATTCCATCTGTTTTGCTAGAAATACGGAAGCAGTTTGCGCTGCCTTTTGCTCTGCATTACTAAGCTTATTGCCCTCTTTAGCAAAAATCATGACACAGCCAATCGGATCACCACTAGCAATAATCGGACTAATACAATAAGATGATATCTCTTGTTCTGCTCCCTCAATAATTTCTATTGTACTGGGCTCAGCTTGAATTTCTAATGTTCGATTCTCAATAGTCTTTGTTATTTTTTCACTTATGTTTTTATTTAGGTAGTCTTTCTTTGACTCACCTGAAACTGCAATCACTTCATCACGGTCACAGATTAGTACTGGAAAATGAAGCGAATCAAACAATGCCTCTGCATATTCTTTAGCAAAGTGGCCCAATTCATTTATTGGTGAGTATTTCTTTAGAATAACTTCGCCTTCCCTATCTACAAAAATCTCTAGAGGATCCCCTTCACGTATACGTAAAGTCCTCCTAATTTCTTTAGGAATAACTACCCTTCCTAAATCATCAATTCGACGTACAATGCCTGTAGCCTTCATCCTGAGTTTCCTCACTTTCTATGATGATTACTGCTTTTGCCTTTTTTCCAAATATCTTCTCGAGCGTGTAATAATCACCAGGTGTGGTTTTAGTATAATTCAACTCTAAAGGAATATACATTGTACGTGAATTTTTACTGATTTCTATTTACTGTATGGAGCTGTTTGATAAATTGCTCCACTATTTCATAACGGTTCGGATGCGTCTCAGTAGATGAAGTGAAAATGACTTTCAATTTATCATTCTCTGTTCCTAATTGAACACCCCTGCCAAATGTATTTGCTAATTCAAATAACTTCGAGCCATCGACTTGCTGGCTCCTTTCTCTGTCTAATAAAAGGGTAATCTTTTTATTCCGTTCTGTGACAGACTCCACTTTCTCCTTCTTCGCATGCATTTTTAAAGAAGATACTGTAAACAAATTATCTACCTCTGTCGGATAATTACCAAATCGGTCTATTAAGGCATCTTTTAAATCAACAATTTCCTCATCTGATTCTAAGGAACGGAATTCTTTATATATCTCGATTTTCTGTTTTTCATCCTTAATGTAGTCATCGGGTATATACGCATCCAGATTCAATGCTAATTCTGGCTCAAACGGAGTATAGTCATCCACTTCTTTTCCGGCTTTCCTTGCCTCTATCGCGTCTTTAAGCATTTGAGAGTACATATCAAATCCAACAGAGTCGATAAATCCATGCTGTTGTGACCCTAATAGATTTCCAGCTCCACGAATGGATAAATCACGCATTGCGATTTTAAACCCTGAACCTAGCTCTGTAAATTCTTTAATAGCTTGAAGGCGCTTTTCAGCTACTTCATTTAACACCTTATCTTTCTTATAAGTAAAGTAAGCATAGGCAACACGGTTTGAACGCCCAACACGGCCTCTTAATTGATATAACTGACTTAATCCCATATGATCAGCATTACTGACTATTAGTGTATTTACATTTGGAATATCTACACCTGTTTCAATAATGGTGGTGCTAACTAGTACATCAGATTCGCCTTCTAAGAAGCTAACGATCACATTTTCAAGCTCCGTCTCTGTCATTTTCCCGTGCGCAACTGCTACTCTTGCTTCTGGTACAAGCATTCCTAAATCTCTGGCAACCTTATCAATATTCTCTACCCGGTTGTAAAGGAAAAACGTTTGGCCTCCACGAGACATTTCTCGCTCAATTGCTTCTCTGACGATAATTGGATTATATTCCATAACATAGGTCTGAATAGGGAAGCGGTTCTCAGGAGGGGTCTCAATGACAGATAAGTCACGGACTCCTAGCATGGACATATGCAGGGTTCTTGGAATCGGAGTTGCTGTTAAGGTCAAAACATCCACATTGGTTTTCAGCTGTTTAATCTTTTCTTTATGTTTGACACCAAAACGTTGCTCTTCGTCCACAATAAGTAGCCCTAGATCACGGAACTCGACATCTTTGGATAAAACACGATGGGTTCCAATTACAACATCGATAACCCCTTTTTTCAACCCGTTAATTGTTTCGGTTTGTTGCTTTTTCGTTCTAAACCTGCTTAGTAAGCCTATTTCAATAGGGTAATCTTGAAATCGTTCTCGAATCGTTTCATAATGTTGCTGAGCTAAGATAGTGGTCGGCACTAATAATGCAACCTGCTTCCCATCCATAACTGCCTTAAATGCAGCACGGATAGCAACCTCTGTTTTTCCGTATCCAACATCACCACATAATAGGCGGTCCATTGGTCTTTCTCTCTCCATATCCTCTTTTATCTCTGCGATACATCTTAATTGGTCTTCTGTTTCTTGATACAGGAAGGATGCTTCAAATTCCCGCTGCATTTCCGTATCCTTGGAGAAGGCATAGCCCTTTCTTGCCTCCCTCTCCGCATATAGCTTGATGAGATCATCCGCTATATCTTCTACACTCGATTGGACTTTCCTTTTTACTTTTGTCCATTCTGTGCCACCCAGCTTGTATAGCTTCGGCTCTTTTCCTTCTGCACCCACAAATTTCTGAACTTGGTCAATTTGGTCAATTGGCACATAGAGCTTATCATCACCAGAATAGCGAATAAGCAAATAATCCTTATGCAATTGATTTACTTCCAGTGTTTCTATCCCTAAATACTTCCCGACACCATGGTTAGCATGTACAACATAGTCTCCAACCTTAAGCTCCTGATAACTTTGGATCCGTTCTGCATTGGAGATTTTATTCCTTTTTCTTTGCCGTTTAACTTGTTTTTTGAAAAGCTCATTCTCCGTTATAATAACAAGCTTGTGCATCGGCAACTCTACGCCGCCACTAATATTGCCGACTGCTATTGTTGGCTTTTCAACCGGTAACGTCAGCCCTTTTGTTATATTTGCTTCTATATCATAATCGTTAAAGATAGAATGGACCTTTTCTGCTCTTTCTTCATTTGGTGCTAGAACAACTACGGAATAATCTCCTTTTTCCCAACGTTTCAACTCATTTTTTAACAAGTGCATTTGACCATGGAACTCTTGCATAGTTCGAGAGGAGAGGTTAATGATGTTTTCAGGGCTGGTATTTGGTATATGCCGCAAGAATACAGACAAATACAAGCGGGGCTGTATCATTCTATCCAACACCGTTTGCCAATCATAAGAGAATCTGCTATTTTGGACCATCTTCCCTGCTTCAAGTAAATTGCTGTACCATTCGGCCTCCTCTGTATCTAAGCTAGATGCAGTCTCTTGAATTCGGCTCATTTCATCAAGAACAACTATACCATCGTCCTTTAAGTAATCTAATAAACTAGCAGGTTCCTCATACAGATATCCGATATATTTATATATTTCCTGGAATCGCTCTCCATTTTTTAAACGGGAGATTTCATGCTCAATCACTTCCACTAATGTTTCTTTTGTTTCTGACTTCTTCATTTTCTTTAGGGTGTAAGCTAAAGCATCCTCGATACGGTTTGCTGCTGCAAGCATGTCTTCTTGTGTCATCAATATTTCCGATGCAGGTCCAATGATAATATCATCGATCGTCTCTAAAGAACGTTGTGTTTCTGCATCAAAATAACGCACAGAGTCAATTTCTTCATCAAATAATTCAATTCGTATCGGGTTTTCCTCTGTAATTGGATAAATATCGATAATCCCGCCACGTATAGAGAATTCACCTGGTGTAGCTACCATAGAAGTTCGCTCATACCCCATGTCAACTAAGGAAGACAAATATTGGTCAATTTTGATTTCTTCTCCAAGCTTAAATCGCAGCTGATATTGAAGAAAATAACTTGGTGGAGGCAAAATGCGTTTTAATGCAGCGACTGGGGCGACTAAAATACCAGATTTATCTTTTACCCACTTTGTTAATGCCTCAATTCGCTGACTTCTTAACTCCGGACTTGCAATAGCAATTTCAGATGCAATCAGCTCGTTTACCGGATATAGATGTACATGATTCTCACCTGCAAGCTCAACCAAATCATCGTAAAGTTGTTGTGCATGTACTAATTGATGTGTTACTAGTAAAACCGGCTTATCAATGGATTGATTAATTGCCGCAACTAGTATTCCTCTTGCAGCACCTGAAAGGCCAGCTACAAGCTGTTCACGCATTCCAGTATTTAAACCATTGATAATGGATTGTATATCCTCTTTTGTTTGTAAATAATGACTAATTTCTTTCATTGTAAAACCCCCACCTATTACTACATATATGTACAAAGGCGCAAGCGCCGTTTAGCAACTTACAAACTGCGCCCCACAGGAGGAGAAGTTTGTAAGTTGCTGGACGTTGGAGCCGGACATGACTTTTCATGTATAAAACAGAATTTATGCAAAATTTTTATATTTTATTTTTCATGTACATAAGCGCAAAAATGCCTTGGTCAACTACCAAAGCCCGCACGCATTTATTCTATTGTATAAAAAAATCTAATTCATGATACTCAGGGTATCTTCCTAGTGATTCCTCACAACTTTCACAAATGGATTTTACGAGAATATTTCCATTATCTTGGTAATGTATCATTTCTTCTTTTTCCTTTACGGATAATTGATTAAAACCTAATATGGACGTATCTACTACCTTTTGATCTAGTTTTCCAATTTGTTGCCCACAATGTCTACAGCTATAGACAATTGACACGTGAATTCCTCCTCAGGTAAACAATGAAATATTATTTAAAAGTTTATCCGAAAAGAAATATAATATACATGTCCCTTCCTCTTGATTGCTAGGACCTACTCTTTTATATTATTACTGGTTGAATTCATTCATTACTTCTACAAATGGCTGACCTGAAATCCAAGCCTCACAAGCATCTGCTGCTTTCTCGATACTTAATTTTACATCTTTGTGAACTTCTTTTGGAAAATCCCCTAAGACATAATCAATAACAGTCATATTCGTAATAGGTCTGCCAATGCCAATTCGTATACGCTGAAATTCCTTAGTACCCAAATGGTCTATTGTATTACGTACACCGTTATGACCACCATGACCGCCTTTTTGGCGTAAACGAATCTTTCCTGTTGGTAAATCCATATCATCATAAATAACAAGAAAATCCTCTAATTCTAGTTGGTAAAATTCCTTAATCGCTTTTATTGATTCACCTGAAAGATTCATATAGGTCTGTGGTTTCAATAGGATTACTTTCTCACCTTGATAATGCTCTAAGGCGTATAACCCTTTAAATTTAGATTTAGTCACACTCCAGTTATTTCGCTTAGCAAGCTCATCTATGGCCATAAATCCGATATTATGTCTGGTGTTTTCGTATTTTTTACCTGGATTTCCTAAACCTACAATACATTTCATTTTCTGTTTACTTCCTTCTTTTAATTTTCTTTTAAATAACATTATATTTCCTCCCATATAAGAATGGAAAAAAGCAAATCTTCAATTATTTAAAGCAGGGAGAATATGTATCCTTACCTGAAAGATAAACAATTACAAGAAATACATTTATTTGTACCGAGTTAGTGCTGGTGGAAGATAGAAATGGTTCGATAACTATGTTTTATTATGATGACATACAACAATCCCTCCTCTAAGAATATGAACTTCTCAGGAGGAGGGTATGTTTAAATATGTTTTATGTTCATAGATTACTCTTTATCGTTTTCTTCAGAAGATTCAGCTTCAGCATCTTCTTCAGGTAATTGTTCCGGCTCTTTAAACGCATCTGGTTGAAGTATCGTTACAATGGTTTTTTCTTGGTCATCTAATATCTCATACTTATCATCAGCTGTTAAATCTGCGATTGTCAGACTCTCACCTAAGTTAAGATTAGAAACATCGATAGAAACTTCTTCAGGGATATCTCCAGGTTTTGCCCTTAATTGAACTTCAAATAGTGGTTGCTGAAGAATCCCCTCTTTAGGCTCACCGACTACCTTAAGAGGCACGGAAACATCCATTGCTTCTGACATGTTTGCTTTATAAAAATCAGCATGGAGTAACTCATTCTTAATAGGGTCCATTTGATAATCATGAAACATGACATCCACTTTTTGGTCATCTGCTATTTCCAAAGTAAGGATAGCATTTTTCCCTTGATCACGAATCGTCTTTAATAATTCAATGCTATCCACAGCAATTGGCTGTGGATCCTGATCTTTTCCGTAAAGAACACCAGGAACTTGTCCGCTTTCCCTTAATTGCTTTGTATTTGATTTTGTTAAATCCTCTCGCTTAGATACCTTTAATGAAATCGACATATAAATCCTCCTAATTAAACAAAAGTTTTATATTAAGTAAAACAGTTATTGATGGAGATTAGGGTCAATTACATTTATTCCCTTTAATGACAAGAGTTAAACATTTTAATCAAATAGAACACTAACAGACTGCAGTTCATGTACACGTACAATTGCTTCTCCTATTAACGGAGCAACAGAAAGTACGGTTGTTTTATCATTATGTTTTTCTTCAGGTAGCGGGATACTATCAGTTACAACTAACTCTTTAATGTTAGAATTCTTTAGACGCTCAATCGCTGGCCCAGACAAAACAGGATGCGTACAGCATGCATATACCTCTTTCGCACCACTTTCTATTAGCGCATTTGCCGCTAGTGTAATAGTTCCAGCTGTATCAATTATATCATCAATTAATATTGCTGTCTTTCCTTCTACATTCCCAATAATATTCATTACCTCTGCTACATTTGGACGAGGTCTGCGTTTGTCAATTATCCCAATTGGTGCTTTTAGACGATCAGCCATTCTTCTTGCTCGAACAACACCACCGTGATCAGGTGAAACAACAATAATATCCTCTAAGTTCTTTCGTTCAAAATGGTCCGATAAGATAGGGACACCTTGTAAATGATCAATTGGAATATTGAAAAACCCTTGAATTTGCGGTGCATGTAAATCTAATGTAATAACACGGTTTGCTCCAGCAGTTTCAATTAAATCAGCTACTAATTTGGCTGCAATTGGCTCACGGGAACGGGCCTTACGATCTTGTCTTGCGTAACCATAGTAAGGCATGACAATATTTATGGACTTTGCTGATGCACGCTTTAATGCATCAATCATAATAAGCAGTTCCATTAAATGTTGGTTTACAGGAGCACATGTAGACTGAACGACATAAACGTCACTTCCACGTACACTTTCCTCAATATTAATTTGTACTTCACCATCGCTAAAACGAGACACCGTACATTTTCCTAGCTTTGTCCCAATATGCGTTGCTATATCCTCAGCTAATTTTCGATTTGAGTTTAACGAGAACACCTTTAAGGACGCATCGTTGTAATTAGATGACATGGAATTATACCCTCCGTTAATGTTATTTCCTATTCTTTCTGTTTGCTGCGTAACCTTCTTTATTTGTCTGTCTTGCTCTAGCGATGGATAAGGATTCATTTGGCACATCATCCGTGATAGTAGAACCAGCTGCAACATATGCACCTTTACCAACTGTTACCGGGGCAACTAAATTGGAGTTACATCCAATGAACGCATCGTCTTCGATTTTCGTCAAATATTTATTCTTTCCGTCATAATTCACTGTAATAGAACCACAACCTACATTGACATTGCTGCCAATCTCTGCATCACCAAGATAAGATAAATGAGAGGCTTTGCTTCCATCCCCCATATTTGCTTTCTTAATTTCTACAAAATTACCGATCTTAACATCGTTGCCAATATTAGAAGCAGGACGTATGTGGGCAAACGGTCCAATATTAACATTATTACCAATCTTGCTGTCACTCGCTACACTATGTCTTATAATAGTCCCTTCACCAACATAACAATTTGATAATTCGCTATTCGGCCCAATTTCTACGTCCCGTTTTATTACTGTTTCTCCTTTAATAATTGTACCGGGATGAATTACTACATCAGCTTCAATTTCTACATCCCGTTCAATATAAGTATTATTCGGATCTATAATAGTTACTCCGTTACGCATATGTTTTTCATTAACTTTTTTCTTCATAATGCCTTCTGCTTTCGCTAGTGCCACTCGGTCATTTACACCAAGTGTCTCTTCAAAGTCAGGCGTCATAAATGCACTTACTTTTTCTTGTTTATTTTTAAGTATTTCAATAACATCAGGTAAGTAATATTCACCTTGCGCATTATCGTTAGATACTTCTTTTAAAGCTTGGAAGAGAGATTGATTATCAAAGCAATATGTACCCGTATTAATCTCTGCTACCTTAAGTTCCTCGTCATTTGCATCTTTATGTTCTACAATTCGCTCTACTTGACCATCATTATTTCGAATAACTCTGCCATATCCACTAGGGTCGTCTGCTTTGGCAGTTAATACCGTCGCACTTGCCCCTTCTTTCTCATGATGTTCAAATAGGGCTTCATATGTTTCTTTTGAAATTAAAGGAGTGTCACCACAAACGACGATGGTAGTTCCTTTTTTATCTTTTAATAAATTTTCTGCTTGTATAACAGCATGTCCAGTACCCAGCTGTTCTTCTTGAATCACGAACTTGCTTTGATTGCCTAATGTTTCCTTTACTTTTTCCGCACCAAAACCAACGATAGTAACCAATTCTTCTAATTGTAAAGGCTTCAACTCATTTATAACATGTTGAACCATTGGTGTCCCCATTACTGGATGGAGCACCTTGTAAAGCTTCGATTTCATCCTTGTTCCTTGCCCTGCCGCCAATATCACAGCATATCTATTTGTCATTAAGGAAACCTCCAATAAATACTTTTATCCTTTATAAAATATATCTTAAGTTGTTTATGATTTCAACATCTAACGTTTAGGGAGATAATGGTATATAAGGTAACTTGAAGTCATATAATAGCAGGGGAATAAGAGGGAGGTTGCCAGACACTAGCAAAAGTCGCATAAACAAAAGACTAAAAGAAAACACTTTTTACTTTAAAGTACATCACTATGTGTTCTGATAAAAGAAGTTTCCCACCGAATATTCTGGAGCACTGTCTTCTTTATTCTTAAACCGGTTCACTGCTTAGCTAGTAGATTAATTTATGATAGAATACTTTTCTTAAACAAAAAAGAAGGCCAAATCCCTAGCGAATTGACCCCTTTGTTCATCATGATTTTAAGAAGCGCCTGCTTCTTCGTATTCAACCTCAGCTTCACCTGCGCGGTGATATTCTTCTAATACGGCATCTTGAATCTTTGCACGTGTTCCGGAATTAATCGGATGTGCTATATCCCGGAATTCTCCGTCTGGAGTTCGTTTGGATGGCATGGCTACAAATAGACCATTGTTACCATCAATAACTCGGATATCGTGAACCACAAACTCCTGGTCCAATGTAATAGATGCAATTGCACGCATTCTGCCCTCTGTATTAACGCGGCGTAATCTTACGTCTGTCACTTCCATGATGTCTCACCACCTTTTCCCTTTGAACTTACTTTAAATAGTTCAACATAATTATTTAAATTCCTGCTTAAAATAGAAAAAAAATATATATTTTTATAAAAATATTAATATTTCACTAAGTATTGGTGATTTTGAGAAGAAAAAAGGAGCAAAAAAGCCGCTTGGCCTTTCTACTCCTCTACATTGGTATTAAAATAATTGCCCGTTTCAATTCCAATTTGTTTATTTGCCATATCTAATTTTGTAATTTTTATTAATGAGGTGTATGTATCTACTACACGATCTTCTTCCTCATCATCCGCTTCTGCTAAAACACCAATAGCCTTTACCTTCGCATCAAATTCTGCTAATAGGTTAACCATACCATTAATTGTTCCACCAGCCTTCATGAAATCGTCAATGATACACACATTACTTCCTTCTTTGAAGCTTCGTTTTGGAAGTACCATTGTTTGTATTTTCCGTGAGGATCCAGATACATAATTTATACTTACGGAAGAACCTTCTGTTACTTTTGGATCTCTTCTTACGATGACAACAGGGACATTTAAGAATGATGCTACAGCATATGCCAGAGGAATTCCTTTTGTTGCCACTGTTACAATGACATCGATATCAAGATCCGCAAAACGTGAAGCAAAAATACGGCCAATCTCTCTAATCATCTTTGGATCACCTAATATATCTGTCATATAAAGATATCCACCAGGGAGAATACGACTCGGATCCTCTAAGGTTGCAATAAGCTCATCAATAAATTTATTACTGATCTCTTCCTTGGCCTTTGGAATGAATTTCACTCCACCACCGGCTCCTGTAGTACGTTCTAAATAACCGATTCCTTGGCTTTGGAGCACGCTATCAATAATATCTAAATCTTCACTTATAGATGATTTTGTTGTTTGGCATAATTCTACAAAGTATGGCAGTTGTGTATGTTTTCTAGGATTTTCTATGAAAAATTCAGATAAAACAACTAAACGATTGCTTCTTTTCATCATCACACCTCTAAACCCGTATGTTTATTTCATAATATAACATCAATATACGCGTTTTAGCAAATAATTATCCGATTAATCTTACTAAATATACTTCATCGCAAAAACCACGTATCCCATTGTAAACTCTTTTTGCTTTATTCTCGTGTTCAACTAGCCCAAAGACGGTCGGTCCGCTCCCGCTCATCATCACCCCGGTTGCTCCAATACTTTTCATCGCCTGCTTAATTTGAATAACCTCAGGATGTAATGAACCGGTTATTGCTTCTAATGAGTTTCCCATATTCGCACACAACTTGTAAAGGTCCTTCTCATAAAGGGCTTTTATCACTTCATTTGTATTAGGGTGATATATGGTGTCCAAGCTCACTCTTTCAAAGATTGTACGAGTAGAGACACCAATATCCGGCTTCGCTAATACAACCCAGCACGGAGGGGGGGAAGTTAAGGTTTCGATCTTCTCACCAAATCCTCTTGCAATTGCCGTATTGCCATACACACAAAAGGAAATGTCTGCACCTAATTTCGAGCCCAATGCTGCCAATTCCTGTAAGGGAATGTCCATTCCCCACAGTCGATTGAGTCCCCTTAAAACCGCCGCTGCATCAGCACTTCCTCCGCCGAGCCCAGCAGAAACTGGAATATTTTTCTCAATTTTAATATGAACACCTTTATTTATACCATACGTCCTTTTAAACAAAGCAGCAGCTCTATATGCCAAGTTCCGTTCATCATTCGGCACATACCTGCTTTCCAGTGAGATTTTAATGGTATCTTGTCCAATAGAGGAAAGTTCAATACGATCCGACAAGTCTATGGTAGTCATAATCATTTCTACATTATGCAACCCATCTTCCCTTTTGCTTAACACATCCAGGGATAAATTAATTTTAGCTGGTGCCTTTTCAAACAGCGCCACTACCCTCACCTACTTGTTCCATCAAAAGATAAACAAATTGTAACATATTATAAAAGCGGAGGCGACTGCTTAGAGGTGAACGCATAAGCAAGGGGCTGGAGAGTGCTCGCTCTTTAGCACTCGGAGTGCCCATTGCTTATGACGGTAACCTCTAGGAGCAGGAGCTGGATAAAGAAAGGTGGAGGCGACTGGTTTGGGATGACAGCATAAGCAAAGGGTCGGAAAACGCGTGATCTTTCGCGTTTGGAGTGCCCGTTGCTTATGTCACGAGTCCCAAGGAGCCGGAACCAGACAAATAAAAGCGGAGGCGACTGCTTAGAGGTGAACGTATAAGCAAGGGGCTGGAGAGTGCTCGCTCTTTAGCACTCGGAGTGTCCATTGCTTATCACGGTAACCTCTAGCTCTAAAAAAACAAGGCAAACCCGATTAGGATTTACCTTGAATTATATTTTCCTCTGCTAATTCGATTGCTCGCTTAACCAAATTACCAGCATCACGTGACTTAATGCCACCCCAGCCTTCCTTTTGAACCGTGTCGTAAAATCCTAATTCTTTGGCAATCTCTTCTTTCAATTGGTCTGACATAATCCCTCTTCGTCTCCCCAAGAAAGAACAACCCCTTTCAGATAACTTTTACGACAGTTTTAGGATATGCCTTAAAAATAAACTAACTCCCGTTAGATGTTTGCATTACTGGAATTTTTTATTAGAGAACTAAATATTTACCTTAGAGGCTATTTGCCCCTTTTTGGAAAGCAGGCTTTTGCTCAAAAAAAAACAGCAAACTAAATGTCTGCTGTACACGAACTATATAATTGATTGATTTCTCTCTTCTAGAAAATCAATCTCTACTGTTTCGGTTAATACGTCTGCATAGCTGTACGAAACACGCTCGAAAGCATTTTCGTCTTGATCTAGCTCAATAATGAACACAGAAGGATACGTTTCCGCCAATACACCTGAACGTATAATTGTCTTCCTTCTTCCACCATTAGCCTTTAGTTTTAATCTTCTTCCAACCTGACACTCAAGACCCTGCTTAATTTCGATTAATGTTTTAGCCAATACACTCCACCTCACTAAGTAATAGTATATCACATGCTTGTTTAATAGTCAAAAATTTATATTATAACAAGAGGTGATTTTTTATGTCAACAATAAGTTTTGTCTACTTTTCGTATTATTTGTAAATGTTAACAATTTATGTATTAAAATTGTTGTATTTCCTTATATATTTTCTATCTAAATTCTAGCGAAAATATTATTCCCTTCTTTAACTAAACCTCATATTTTTTTTAATTTTACTTTTTTGTATGAGAGTCAGTCGATAATAAGTTCCTGCCAATGTTTTGCCAGCTTTTTTATCTGAGGTTAAAAAGCCAAATAAAAATACCCTATCCGCTCCATTCGGATAAGGTTATTATTTAATCCTCGGAATCATCAAGGTATGGCATTCCCGTTCGAAATAAACCTCTAGTTTCCACTCCACCCATACCTTTTTCCCCAGTCATGGTATTTTTTAATACATCCCATACATTAACACTCTCCATAAATGGAGTATAAGCAATTTTAGCTGCAATATATACCGGATCTAATGCATGGATATTAATTCTGGATGGAGAACTGGCAAAGTTTGAACCAGCTCGAATTAGGGATTCAAAATGAGATTGGCATGCACCTGCAAAAATAACCAAATGATCTAGACTAGGGTAGATTCTTCTTATCTCTCTCACTGTCTCTGCAAAATGCTTGGAATGCCGGTAGGCACGTAAATCATTCTTAGACCCTTTGCTTTTAGAATAAGAATCGTGACCGGTAATAACAATAATATTCGGCTGAATTCTTTCCACTAATCCCATTATCTCATTTGGCATTTCCTTTTCATTCAAATGTACGCCATGTACTTGAAGGCCTAATCGCTGATAGAGAGAGATACACTTCCTTAAATACATTTGATCGCCATCTAAATGCAAGACCTTTGCAGGTATTTGAAAATATTTTTCATAGGTATTATATCCACCGGAATATTGATACTCTCGTTTATCCTTCATCAGTTGATAATCTTGTCTAAATAAACGAAAGGAGAATTCTTCTTTTTCCTTTTCCTTTTGTCTTCTTTTTTCTATGTCCCTTTGTTCCATTATTTTTAAATCATGTAATGGTGCATCTGCTTCTAGACGATATTCATCTCCTACTAAATTAGCAATGTCTTTTTTTATGGATACGATTCGAAAAAGAAGATCATGTTGATAAGATTTTCGCGTTACTAAATTTCCAATTGAAAATTCCATACATTCACCTCAGCCTCCAGGTGTCATAAAGCATTCCTTCTACAGTCTATGAGGCTAATGCTAATCTGTGCTTAAACCCAGTCTTTAACGAATTGGAAAACCAATGTTTAGAGGTGCTCCTATCTCTATTTATGTCAATTGGGGCTTATTGGAGAACTTTATCCTTTAGAGGGTGTTATTAATATTAATTAGGTTAATTTTAATAAGGAGGCATGTATAGGGTTTGGAGCATTAACTCTGCTAAATAGCATAGGAGCAAGCGCGCCCGATTAGCAACGTCAAACTTTTACTGCCGCAATGATATCGAGAAAACAAAAAAGCTATTACCATAATAGCAATAGCTTAATTTCTTGCTCTCCAAAATGTATTTGCTAAGCGTGCAAATTCATCCATACTTAAAGATTCTCCACGCCGTTTCCCATCAATATTGGCTTTATCCAACAGATCGAGAATGAGTTCTTTATCGTATGCATCCTGAAGAAAGCTCTTTAAGTTATTTAGTAACGTTTTTCTACGTTGTGCAAAGCTTGCCTTAACGATCCTAAAGAAGAACTCCTCGTCATCTACTCCCACTGGTGGCGTCTCTCGCATGGTTAACTTTAAAATAGCAGAGTCCACGTTTGGCTGTGGCATAAATACCGTCTTTGGAACTGTCATTACAACTTCTGCCGTTGTATAATACTGTAGGGCGATGGTTAAAGACCCATAGTTCTTTGTATTTGGCTTTGCTGCCATTCGGTCAGCCACTTCCTTTTGAATCATGACGGTAATACTTTCAACAGGCAGTTTATCACGTACGAGCTTCATTAATATTGGTGTGGTAATGTAATACGGAAGATTTGCAACCACATGGATCGGATGATTTGACCCAAAATGTTCTTCAATCGCCTGCACCACATCTGCTTTTAAAATATCCTGGTGAATCAATGAAACATTATCATACCCGGCAAGTGTATCATTTAAAATGGGAAACAATCGTTGGTCAATCTCAAAGGCAACGACCTTATTAGCATGTATTGCTAACTGTTCTGTTAATGCTCCAATACCTGGTCCAATTTCAATTACACCAGTTTCCTTATTAATTCCCGCATGTCTTATAATATTTTCTAAGATATTTACATCAACTAGAAAGTTTTGCCCAAGGCTCTTCTTAAAAGCAAAACGATACTTATTTAAAATTGATTTCGTCCGCGTTGGGGTAGCTATAAAGTTACTCATTCTTCTCCTCCTGCTCTATTCTTTCCATTGCTTGCTCAAACTCTTGTTTGTTGATTTGGAACAATTTTAATCGCTTCAATAGCTGTTTACCATTTGTATGGCCAATTTGCAGTAATTCACCGAGACGTTCTCTTCTATAGCTTGCTTTATTTCCTCCAATTAAACCATATCTTAATAAGTCTGATTGCTGCAACTCGCTTTCTTCCATCTCAGTAAGTTCATATACCCCTTTTAGTGCCTCTTGAATAGCTTTATTGCTTGCATGTTCGATTCCTAAGCTTTTATTGTTTGGATGCTTTGCACGCGCATCCTCCTTGTTTAAAAATGCATGCTTACACCCAGGAACAGCCTGATCAATGATATGGCGAATTCTTTCTCCAGGATAATCTGGATCTGTGAAGATAATCACACCACGTTTTTCTTTAGCAAGCTTTATTCGCGCTAATATTTCCTTATTTATCGCAGATCCATTCGTTTCGATCGTATCTGCTCGTACTGCCTGTTGAATCCTGGTGGTATCATCCCTACCCTCCACCACTATAACCTCTTTTACCTTCAAGTTTGTATCCTCCATATTTTAAATCATTTCAATTCTAAAAAGGAGCTAGTCGCGCGTTAATGCGGAATAACCTATTATTTTCTAAAATAAATAATGCCCTTACCATTTAGCATGGTAAGAGCATATATCTTACATACGTCTTTAATCAAGTATTTTCACTTTAACTTTTCTTACGCCCCAGCCGTAAGCATCTGATTTGGATGGTACATGAACATCAATACGATTTCCTTTAATACTTCCACCTGTGTCACCAGCAATTGCTTCACCATAGCCTTCCACCCATACTTTTGTACCTAGTGGAATAACACTTGGATCAACTGCAATTACTTTTGCATTCGGATTTGCTTGCAGGTTAATACCGGTTGCTGTATAACCAGAACAGCCATCGCAGCCTGATGTAAAGGCACTTGCCGTCATTGTAATCGTCTTACCGCCAGTTTGCACCTTTTCACCATTAGAGTGAGATAATGTTACAAGGCCTGCTTCTGGCTCTTTTGTTCCAACAGCTACGACTTTATTGACACTTTCTTCCTTCACTTCTTCATTCAATAATTCCCGACTTACTTCTCTCCCGTTTTCCATTACTACTTTATAGGTCTTAGTTACCTTGCCATCTTTCCCATCAGTAACTACTTTTTCTTTCCCTTTTTCCAGAGAGTGGTCTTGTTTAGTTTCAGTTTGGAAAGCAATTGTATCTACAACTTCTTCCTCTTGCTCCTCTACACGAACAATAGTAATGGCATTGCCTTCTTTTATATCTTGTTCTAGTCCGGGTTCTACTCTATCTAATTCATTTAATTTAATATTATTCTCTGTCAAGATATCTTGTACCTTACTTGTGGTAGTGGCTATTTTCTTTTCTTTACCACCATCATCTATGATCACTTCAAATGCACTAACAACTGTGATACTCCCACCATTGATGATTTCATCACTATTCTCATGAGATATATCATCGTTTGCAGCAAAGGATAAACCTTGTTCTTCAAAAAAAGCACCCACTGTATCTTCCGTTGTATAATATGTATAATGATTGCCGTCCACGGTTACAGTGACTTCCTTTGCCGTTTTGTACTCAACATTCATGTTATTTTCTATGTTTGCGCTCAAATCATGTGAAAGCTCGTCATGTTCTCCAACTACAATCTCTAATTCATTAAGCAGTTCTTCTACCGTATTCGCATGTGTTTTCACTGGTTGTTGTTCGCCATTATCTGTTACTACTACTTCCGCCTTCGTGGCTTCAAATAATACAATACTGGTGAATAAAATCAATGCTAAAACACCGATACTTGAGATAACCAGCTTCCATTTCGATGCCGGCAATAGCTTTGAAATAATTCGCATGCATCTTGCCCTCCTTTAATAGCACTGATTATATCGACTAAAATTTGGAAAGACAAGGCGATTACGTTTACGGTTATTTTACAATTCTATTACATCCATTAATATAATTTTCGATCAATAGTTGTAAACGTTGATTTACAACGGTTTTTGGATGCCTTTCAAACGTAAAAGAGAGACTAGTATTTGCATACTGATCTCTCCTAACTTCCTACTTTGTTTAAGTTTTATTACACTATGTTACAATTGTAGCTTTATTTTAATCCAAACAACTGGAACGCATTTTTTGTCGTTTTTTCCGCTATTTCCTCCAAGGAGACTCCCCTTAATTCGGCAATCTTCTCCGCAACTAACTTGACGTATGCTGGCTCATTTCGCTTCCCACGGTTAGGATGTGGTGCTAGATAAGGTGCATCTGTCTCAATTAATAATCGATCGATAGGCACTTGTTTAGCTACCTCTTTAGGAAGTGGTGCATTCTTAAATGTGACAGGTCCACCTAGTGAAATATAGAAATTCATATCTAAGCAAGCCTGTACGTAATCGACGGAATCATTGTAGCAATGCATAATTCCGCCTACTTCTTTTGCGTTTTCTTCTTGCAGGATTTGAATAATATCTTCTGTAGCCTCACGGTTATGAATGATAATTGGCATGTTGACCTCTTTCGCTAGCTGAATTTGCTTGCGAAACACTTCCTTCTGTACTTCTTTAGGAGATTTATCCCAATGATAGTCTAATCCCATTTCTCCTATTGCAACTACTTTCTCATGCTTGGATAGTTCCTTAATCCATTCTAGCTCTTTATCCGTCATATCTACTGCATCAACAGGATGCCATCCGACTGCTGCATAGATATTCTTATATTCCTCTGCAATTTCGATTGCAAGTGGGATTGTTTCGTGGTCAAACCCAACAACAGTCATATATTCCACACCTGCGTCAAATGCACGCTTAATCGTCTCTTCCCGATCTTCGGCAAATTGTCTCGCATTTAAATGGACATGTGTATCAAATAGCATTTTATTCATCCTTTATTCATAGTTGATAAAATTGTGGATTAACTTAATTCAAAATAGTGGGTAACACCGCTACGGAAATACACTACGCTTTCCGCGGACGCTGCTGAGCCTCCTCGTGCTGACGCACTGCGGGGTCTCACCTAGGCTTTTCATCCCGCAGGAGTCTCCGTGTATTTCCTCCGCTAAGTTATGCTGTCAATCTCTAAACAATGTATAGAGGAAACACCACCCTACTATACATGAAGTGATTGTAGCGGAGGGCAGTCGACTCCTGCGGGAAAAGCAACAAGCGAAGACCCCGTAGGAAGCGATCTTCTTCCGAGGAGGCTGAGACGTTGCCCGCGGAAAGCGTACTGCCCGCAGCGGAAATCACGAGCGTATATTTCCAGTGTGTTTTCTAGTGTTTACACGATATACTGAATTAAACAAGTCCACAGTTTATCTATTATCCGTTATAACCAAAACTAAAACTATGTGCAAATACCCCGCTAGAACCTAGCAGGGTATTTGGTGTTTTTAAGAAACGGAAGATCCGTTCTCTGCATCTTTTGGTGCTTCGATCACTTGCAGCTGTCCATCTTTTTCGGCAGAAAGAATCATTCCTTGGCTGATTTCGCCACGCATTTTACGTGCTTTCAGATTCGCTACAATGACTAGCTTTTTGCCTACAAGCTCTTCAGGATTTGGATAATATTCTGCGATTCCAGAAAGAATTTGACGATGTCCTTTATCTCCTGCATCAAGACGAAATTTCAATAACTTATCTGCACCTTCCACCTTACCGCATTGTATAACTTCCGCTACTTTTAATTCCACTTTATCAAATACATCAAATTTGATTTCCTTTTCCTTTGCAGAAACAAGCTCGGTTTCATTTGGATCCCAATCTTTATTATCTTCACTAGAAGAAGGAGTGCCCTTTGTCATTTGCTCTTTAATGTAAGCTACTTCCTCCTCGATATCAAGACGAGGGAAAATAGGGGTTCCTTTTTCTACTACTTTTGCCCCTTCAGGGAAGCGGCCAAAATGAACCATTTCCCATTTGCCTGCAGCTTCACCTTCAACACCTAGCTGTGCAAAAATTTCCTTAGGCGCACGTGTTAAGAATGGCTGAATTAAAATCGCAGTGATGCGTAAGCTTTCTGCTAAATGAGCCATCACACTTGCTAATTCTGTTTCTTTTCCTTCTTCTTTTGCAAGATTCCATGGTGTAGTTTCATCAATATATTTATTTGCACGGGAGATAAGAGCCCATACGTGGCTTAGCGCCGAGCTAAACTGCATATTGTCCATTTCTTTTTGATAGTCTGCAATTACCTGCTCTGCGGTTTGTTTTAGATCTTCATCATATGCTGTGACATTGCCATTATATGAAGGTACCTGTCCACCAAAGTATTTATTAATCATCGCAACGGTACGATTTAATAAGTTTCCAAGATCATTTGCAAGATCATAGTTTACACGGGAAACAAAGTCCTCTGGAGTGAAGACACCATCACTGCCAAAAGGTACCTCACGCATTAAATAGTAGCGTAACGCATCTAATCCATAACGTTCTACGAGCATTTCAGGATAAACGACATTTCCTTTGGATTTCGACATTTTTCCATCTTTCATAAGTAACCAGCCATGGCCAAATACTTTCTTCGGCAATGGTAAATCAAGCGCCATAAGCATGATTGGCCAATAAATGGTGTGGAAGCGAACGATTTCTTTTCCTACCATATGAACATCAGCAGGCCAGAACTTTTCATAAAGACTAGGGTCTTCTGTTCCGTAACCAAGTGCTGTAATGTAGTTTGCTAGTGCATCGATCCATACATATACGACATGCTTCGGATTACTTGGTACTTGAATTCCCCAGGTAAATGTTGTACGAGATACCGCAAGATCCTCTAAGCCTGGTTTAATAAAGTTATTAATCATCTCATTCTTACGAGACTCTGGTTGGATAAAGTCTGGGTGATCTTCGTAATATTTTAATAGACGATCTGCATATTTACTCATTCTGAAGAAGTAAGATTCTTCTTTAATTAGCTCACAAGGATGACCACTGTCTGGTGATTTCCCACTAATTACATTACCTTCTGCATCACGTTCTACATCGACAAGCTGTGTTTCAGTATAAAATGTTTCATCAGGGACCGAATACCAGCCTTCGTATTCATCAAGATAGATATCGCCCTGCTCCAAGAAACGCTCAAAAATAGCAGCAACAACCTTTTTATGTGTATCATCCGTCGTCCGAATAAATTTGTCGTTGCTAATATCCAGCATTTTCCACAACTTTTGCATACCTTCTGCCATGTTATCAACGTATTGCTGTGGAGAGATATTCAATTCTTTTGCTTTGTTTTCTATCTTTTGCCCGTGCTCATCACTACCAGTTAAGTAGAAAACATCAAAACCTAACATTCTTTTGTAACGTGCTACCACATCACAAGCAATGGTAGAATAAGCATTTCCTATATGTAACTTGCCGCTTGGATAATAGATTGGTGTAGTTATATAAAATGTATTCTTTTCTTCTGGCATCTTGTTACCTCCTCCGAGTCCAGTACAAATATATTATCAATATTTCTATTGTAGCTATTATAACGTAATTTGCCAAATACTGTACAAATAATTATAGACGAGAATGTGTAATGGTAACCATGTCAATTATCAGAGATTAGACGTTATTGTGTGTTTCAATTTGATTTATGTAAGAATAATCAATCGAAGGAATTTTATTATCCAATAAATGGGTAAATCAATTAAATATTAAATTTTATTTAAAATTTCTATTTACAGTAATTTAATTTATCTGTTAGAATAAGATAACATTAATAAAAGTCATAAAGGGAGCTGACGCTTGCATAGGCACGTCAGCCCCCTTTTAATTTGGGCTCGTCATTAGCTATTACTTAATATGATAAGCTTGGTATACTTCCCTCTTAGGTAAATTACGATCCGTCGCAACCTTCTTGATAGCATCTTTACTCGATAACTGCTCTTCTTCCATATAATGTTCAATATGTTCAATCACGTTTAAATCATTCCACCAAATGGAATGATTTGGTTCCTCATTAGAAGTATTTCCTTCTACGACGATACAGAACTCACCCTTTGGTTCATGCTGGTTTAAGAAGTCGACTATTTCTTCCAATGTCCCCCTCGTATATTCCTCAAACCGTTTCGTCAATTCGCGTGCCACAGCTACTTTTCGATTACCTAACACATCTTTCATACTGGATAGTGTATCTTTTACCCTATATGGTGATTCATAAAAAAGGATCGTAGCTTTAAGGAATTTAAGTTGAGTTAACGCGTCGGCTTTTTCCTTTTTCTTTCTTGGCAAAAACCCATAGAAATAAAATTCATTAGTGGGTAATCCTGAACCCACTAATGCACACAATGCAGCATTTGCTCCTGGAAGAACTACAACTTTTAAGTCACGCTCTGTCGCAGCTCGAACAATTTCATAACCTGGGTCAGAAATAGCTGGCATTCCAGCATCACTTACAATCGCAATGGATTCGCCTTTCGCCACCCGCTCCAGCAGCTGTTCTTCTCTTTCTTTATTGCTATATTCGTGATAACTGATCAGTGGTGTATCGATATCAAAATGATTAAATAATTTCCTTGTATTTCTTGTATCTTCTGCTGCTACAATCGCGGCATCCTTTAATACTTGTAACGCTCGAAAGGTAATATCCTCTAAGTTCCCAATCGGTGTCGGCACTACATAGAGTAAACCTGATGATTCATCTTCAAAGCTTTTCTGATTGTTCATTCTTCATCACTTCTTTCAACCAGTTACGGATAAGCAATAACTTTCCTTTTTTCTTTAATTGCTTGATTTGGTATTCCTTTTTCATCGCTTCTTCTTTGGTTGGGAATTTTTCAATATACACTACTTGGAAAGGTCCCCTTCCTTTCGTGTACTTTGCTCCCTTTCCTTCTCTATGCATTTTCAAACGATGGTCTAGGTCATTGGTATATCCTGTATACAGAGAATTATCACCACATTTTAGGATATACACCATATGCTCATTTTCATCCATAAATAATTTCCTCCGCTTCCTTTGTATATGTACCATCTTCATTGTAAATATACAATGGCGGCATTATTTTCAAATCTGCCTTCCCGTCTCGTATTCCTTCAATTAACAACATATTGGCTTCTCTGCCAGGTTTAGGATAGACAAGCTGCAATCGTTTAGGCTCCAATTTATATGCTCTGAATAACGCTACGATATCGATTAGCCTACCTGGACGATGGACCATGGCCACCTTACCACCTGGTTTCACATGCAGTTTACAAGCCTTTACCACATCTTCTAATGTGCAATATACCTCATGTCTTGCTATTGTTAAATATTCATTATGATTCTGTTCCTTGCTAGAAGGAGTTTGGAAGTATGGAGGATTGCAGGTAACCACATCAAAATTACTATGGCCCAGTATCGGCTTCATTTCTTTTAAATCCCCATGAATCATAGATAGCTGCTCAGATAATTCATTTAATGTAACATTACGTTCTGCCATATGGAAGATACGCTCTTGAATTTCTACCCCAGTTATGGATGCCTCTGTCCTTCTGCTTAGCAGCAAAGGTACAACACCATTACCTGTACATAAATCCAAAATCCTCCCTCTTTTTTTAGGGATCGATGCAAAATGTGCAAGCATGACAGCATCTAATGAGAACGCAAATGCTGTAGGACTTTGAATAATACGCATGCTCTCGTCCGCTAATAAAAAGTCGATTCTTTCATCATCATATAACTTTACCATGATTATCTCCTGCTTTAACTAGTAATATCCTTTAAATTTATATTCAAAAGGAGGATAAAAAGACGGAGGTCGGCTAAGTTCTCTGGCGTTCTCTGGCGTCCTCTGGCCTCTTTAAACATCCTGTAAAAGAAGCTGTCTCAAGCGAGACAGCTTCACTATTTGCTATTTTGTTTTGTCAAAAAACTCTAAACAGAACATGCAATCCTCATTTCTCCTTGGACTGCCAAATTCTAAATTACATATATGAAATCCTTCTTCGTATAATCTCGCTAGATTATCATAGCCTTCACTAGGAATTTTAACTTTTTTCCCCATTTTTGTATCTGTTTCGGCTTTTTTTGGTTCTTCTAGTTGATTCAAGTGATTTCTGAGGTTGTGATTTTCCATTGCAAGCCGATGATTTTCTTCGAGTAAAGAGCTTAATTTCTGTTTTAAATCTCCGAGTTGCTCATACAATTCACCGATTTGCTTCTCCATATCAGATACTTGATCAAAGATCTGCCTATTATTCACGCCCACTCACCTCGTTATATTATGTGGCCCCTGAGCTAAAATTCCTTCTTCTATAAGTTCGTCCAATGTATATTCAATTACCCGCTCTTTTTCAGGTATTTCAATCTGAATGAGTCTCTCTAACATATTCAGGCCAACCACTTTCCCTTTACCATATGGTGTGTTAATAGCCTCCCCAATATCCGGTAATTCACGCTTTGCTGTTTCATAATCATCATTTTCATATTTTAAACAGCACATTAATCGACCACATAATCCAGATATTTTAGCTGGGTTTAAAGAAAGGTTCTGGTCTTTTGCCATTTTAATAGAGACAGGCTCAAAATCACCTAAGAACGTAGAGCAACATAGCATTCTACCACAAGGGCCAATACCACCTAGCATTTTGGCTTCATCACGAACGCCAATTTGTCTTAACTCAATTCTTGTTTTAAACATGGCAGCTAAATCTTTTACCAACTCACGGAAATCCACTCGACCGTCTGCTGTGAAATAAAAGATAATTTTATTACGATCAAACGTATATTCTACCTCTACTAGATTCATATCCAGTTGATGTTCTTTAATCTTCTCACCACATATATCAAAAGCCTTCTTTGCTTGCTCCTGATTCTCGACAACTGTTAGCTTGTCCTTCTCATCTGCAACACGAATGACTTTCTTTAAAGGGAGTACAACATCTTCCTCATCCACTTTTTTATTCGTGATAACCACTTTGCCAAATTCAATCCCACGAATGGTTTCTACTATGACATAGCTGTTTAAGGAAATGTTCTCCTCACCTGGATCAAAATAATATATTTTACCCGCTTTTTTAAAACGGACTCCAATTACTTCTATCATTTTAGTCTCACCTCTTTATTTGAAGCATAAGCTGTTCAAACACTAACATGGGTTGTACATTCTGCTTCAATTTTCTCTTTGCTTGCAAGATGGCGTTTAGAATTTCGATTAATTTCTCTTGAGAAAACTCCATCGCTAACCTTTCCACTATTTCCTCTTGTGAATCAAAGAAAACAAGTCCTTCTTCGTTTCCAATAGAGAAATAGAGAATATCTCTAAATGCCAACAACAATAAATCAAGTCCTCGCTCTTGATTATCTCTATCCTTTAAATGAGGCAACAAATGACTATGAATAAATAGATAAACGTCTTCTGGTTTGGAAGAAAACATTTCTATTAATTGTACCATTAATTTTCTGGACTCTGCAAACCACTCTTCTTCGCTCCAATGCTTTGCTTCATCGAGATTATTCGTTAATACACTGAACAGACTAGCATTTCTGTTATCCATACCTTCTTCTTTTAACTTGTCCCTAAAAGAGGCAGGATTTAAAGGCTTTAGATCTATAACCTGACAACGGGACCGGATAGTAGTTAAAATAGCTCGACTATTTTCTGTTAGCATGATTGCTGTCGTTTGCTGACTGGGTTCCTCAAGAAACTTCAAAATCCGATTGGAGGCGTTAGTTGTTAATGTATCAGCATCTTTCACAACGTACACCTTCTGATTCGACTCAAGACCAGAATAAGTAAATTCCTTTTGCAGGTTTTCTACTTGTTCCTTTTTAATGGATTTTCCCTCTGGTTCAATCCAATGGACATCGGGGTGGTTACCAGACGTAATACGTTTACAATTCACACATTCATTACAAGGCTCTATCCCACGCTTTTCCTCACAGAATAAACCTTTCGCTATTAAACGTGCGATCGCTTCTTTCCCCGTCCCTCTCTCTCCTTGGATTAAATACGCATGAGAAATACGGTCTTTTTTAATACTATTCGTTATGATTCGGCTCGCAAGTGGTTGTATCTTTTCTACTTCAGCCCATGTTTTCATTTATATAACCATCCTAAACCTTTTATGAATGATAAAGAATCGGTAAGGAAACCGATTCCTCATCATGTGTATAGGTTAATTAATAATCCTTTAATTTCACCAATAAGCCCCAAAATATGAACTGTCTTTTCCTCTTGATTCATAATCTCTTCTGTTAACTGCAGTAATTTCTCATCAATCTCTTTTACAATAGTCAATTTCCGACTACCGTTAAACCCGAATTGATGCTCTTTATGCAGTTTGTATCCGTTCGTCACTGCTTCTTGCAGAAAATCCTTTATCATCCTTTTAAACCTGGCAAGATCACGAAAATTCCTCGACCTCGCAAGAATATTACCTTGTACCGTAATATTCTTTATTAGTTTCTCAAATTCCTGCTGTTTCAGTTGAATAGTTTGAGCCTGTAAGGAATTACTAAATGAACGTGCATCAACGGAAGGTTGGCGTACATATTTTTTTTCTGCTTGTGTTTGTATATCGTTGGTGATTTTCAAGTGCAACCACCCCTTCCTTGTTTAGCTAATAACTAAAATTGATAGAATGATTCAATCGGCAGCACGAATACCGTAGCACCGCCAACCTCTACTTTCACTGGTTTCGGAATATAGGAATCTGCATTTCCACCCATTGGAGATATAGGGGCAACCATTTGTTCACGATGCGAACAATTATCCTTAATTACTCCCAAAACATCATCTAATCTTTCATCATTACAACCAATCATTAAAGTTGTATTTCCTTCCTTTAAGAATCCACCAGTTGAGGCAAGCTTCGTAACCTGAAAATTCTTATCTCCCAATGCATTTATAAGCCGATTTGAGTCTTTATCCTGTACGACAGCCATTATTAGCTTCATCATACTTCCTCCCTTCATGATTAATAAATCTATACCCTAATTACATTTTATTTATTTAAGTGCTCGATGACACAATCATAGGCATCTTTCTCAACTGCTTCTATTGGTTGATCGGCATTAACAACCTTTATACGTGCTGGGAATTTATCTAAAAGAATTTGATATCCCTGATATACACGTTCATGGAAAAGAATATTCTCCAGATCCAATCGGTTTCTTTCTCTTTCTTTATTCGACTCAATACGCGCTAAACCCTTTTTCGGTTCGATGTCAAAGAAGAGTGTAAGATGAGGCATTTGCTCCTTAATGGCAAACTGATTAATAGCATATACCTCCTCAATCCCCAAGCCTCTTGCATAACCTTGATAGGCTAGACTGCTGTCAATAAATCGATCGCATAAGATGATCTTTCCTTGCTCGAGAGCAGGTAATACCTTCTCCACTAAATGCTGTCTACGTGCAGCTGCATATAATAATGCCTCTGTCCGTTCCTCCATAGCCGTATTCTTAGGATCAAGTATTATCCTTCTAATCTGTTCAGCGATTTCAATGCCCCCTGGTTCTCTTGTTTTCAGTACATCATATCCCTGTTCGAGGAGAGTATAATATACTCTGTCAAGAACCGAGGTTTTCCCGGCACCTTCTCCACCTTCAAAAGTAATAAAATATCCGTTCACGAAAGCTGGTCTCCTTTATGTCTGTAAATCTTAATTCGTTCCCTGTTTCTTTGTTGCAGCCTTATACCTTGTTCTGTCATCTCTGCTAAGGCTTTGAAATGTGCCTCTGTTATTCTCTCTCCTTTAAGAAGAAAAGGAATACCAGGGGGATACGGAATAATCGACTCCGCTGAAATATGACCTATCCCTTCTTCATAAGGGACTTCTATTATTTTTAGTTTATTCATAGTTGTATAAGACAAATCCAATTCCTGTATTTTTTTCGGAAATTGTTTGGATATATCTATTGTAGCATGGTTTTCGTTATTTTTTAATTGTTCGTTTACGCTTTTTATAGCATTCTTTAAACGTCTATCTTCATTAAATGGTGCTAGTCCATGGATAAACAGGATTTGATTATGGGTAGTTAATTCTGGATAAATTTGATTCTCCTCAAAAATCCTCGTCACTTCATTCGCTGCATACTGATGTTTCACGTGTAACGTAATTTTTAAAAAGTCATCCTTTTCAGATATTGGGAGTACATTCCAAATGTCTGATCGCTCAAATATATCTCTGACATAAGCCACACTTTCTTTTATTTCCTCGAGCTCCTCCTTCGTTATATTCGCCAAGAAATACCTTGCTATATCTAAAGAAGCCATTAACGGGTATGAGGGGCTGCTGGACTGGAGTATTTGTAAATAATGAGCAATTTTATCCTCTGATACGAGCATGGAATTTACATGAAGATAAGAAGACATTGTCATAGCTGGAGCCATTTTATGAGCAGAATGAACAACTACATCAGCTCCAAGCTCCAGTGCGGAAGGTGGAAAAGGACTTCCTAAAGAAAAATGGACTCCATGCGCTTCATCTACTAATACAGGAATCTCATATGAATGGATTAAATCTATCATTTCTTTGATAGAATACGTTCTGCCGAAATAATCTGGGTAAGTTAACACCACTGCCTTCGCATCTGGATATCGATGTAGCGCCTCTTGAAGGGTAGCTACACTTGGACTTGTATATCGTTCTAATGCTTCCTCATATTCGGGAGTGATAAAAATAGGCTTTGCCCCACACAATTCTAAGCCATTCACAATCGACTTATGGCAATTCCGCTGGACAATAATGTGGTCTCCTCCTTGGCAGGTTGCAAGTAACATAGCTAGGTTACCAACAGTACTCCCCCCCACAAGAAAGAAAGTGTGTTTACTATTAAAGTAATCCTGCGCTAATTCCTCCGCTTCTTTAATTACTTCGCTAGGTGCGTGCAAATCATCTAGTCCATTTAATTCCGTCATATCATACTTAAGTATAGATTGAAAGGTTCCTTTCGCCTGATGAGGGAAAACAGAGCCGTTTTTATGGCCAGGGACATGGAAAGATATGGGGTTTTTATCTTGGAAGGTCTGTAACTTTGTAAAAAGAGGTAATTCTAGTTGTTTATGATTCATTGGTATCCCCCGTTCTATCATTTACTTCATAGTAAACAAAAAAGCCTTTGCTAGCAAAGACTTTATAACGGATTTCAAATATTCGTATTGAGCTTATTAAATTGGTTTTAAATCCTATGAATATAATTTGGATTCCTTTATATTTTTTAGTTTATGCAAATAATACTTATATTTCTCTTCTCTTGGCTCGGTATGGATAATATTATGCTCACATTCTCGACAAAGAAACAAATTGTATAAATGAATACCTTCTTCCTTTTCTTCTTCACATATTCCGCATTTTTCAAATAGTTGGAATGACTCCATTTCCTCACCTCCGTTAAATATAGTATCTCCTAATCTAACGGAATCTATACAGGTAATCTTTGAAACTTATTATTGAAGATATGTTGGATCTGCAATTTTAGATAAGCCCCTGACTTATTTAATTCAGTATAGTGAATAAAAACCGCTCCGGAAATACACTGCGCTTTCCGCGGGCGCTGCTGAGCCTCCTCGAGACTGTCGTCTCTGTGGGGTCTCACCTAGGTTTTTCATCCCGCAGGAGTCTCCGTGTATTTCCTCCACTTAGTTTGAGCTTCTCTAATTTTCTATTTATTACTGTAATAAGCATTCGAATGTAGTTCTTTGAAACGTTATTTACTGTACTTCCACAACTTATAAAACAGAAAGTCTAATTAGCGTAGGCAGAATACGGAGACTCCTACGGGAATAGCACGTGTCCGAAGACCCCGCAGCGATGGTTTTTCCGCGAGGAGGCTGAGGCCGTGCCCGTGGAAAGCGGAGTATTCTGCCGAAGCGACTTCTAGCACAAACCATCATTAGAACAAGCGAGAGTATGATCAAGAAATTCTATTTTAACTACGTCGGATTTTCTATCAACTGTAATTATATGAAAGGGAATTGCATTCCAATAAAGGAACATTTACTTTGGGATAAATTAAAATAATATTTTATATAATAAACCAATGAATTGCAGCGAGGGAGGCTACTCCGAATAAACCTAAGAATCCAGATACGATGGTTGTATAAATATTAATAGGTATATGCAGACCAAAGGCACCACCAAAAACATTGAAGAAAAATAAGAACAATATTCCTATTCCCAGTTTAATGGTAGCTTGTCCAATAAAACGCATTGGCTTAACTGGTGCCCCAACAAGGAGCAAAATAACAACTAGAGAAACCATAATGGTGATTACAAGTGTAGAATCCATTTCAATCATCTCCTTCTTTTCCTTATTAGTACATATGAAAAAAAGGAGGGAAAAAGAACAAAAGACAAGGACTAAGCTAATAATCCTTGTCTAACTATTATTCTGTTAATCTAGCATATTAACGAATCGCACGTAAGTTACGACGCCTCGCCTCACGAAAAGCGAACATATACTTTGCCTCTGCTAAAGCTAAATGCATTCCGACAACCTGGGATGATTCAATACTTTTATTCATAATCATTCGAATTTGCTTCCATTCTTTTTCAAGCTCGACAATTGTTTCGAGCAATTCACGATCGATGTCCATTCGCTTTCTTTTTTTCCCTTTGCCCATTGCCTCACCTTTTTCTAGACTTCTCTTCTTCCCTCTAGTGCTTTAGATAATGTTACCTCATCTGCATATTCCAGGTCGCCGCCGACAGGTAATCCATGAGCAATACGTGTTGTCCTTATACCTGAAGGTTTCACTAATCTAGATATATACATTGCTGTAGCTTCTCCTTCAATGTTCGGATTTGTTGCAAGGATAATTTCTTCCACTTCTTCATCCTTTAAGCGATTTAAAAGATCTGGAATATTAATATCCTCTGGACCAATCCCGTCCATTGGTGATATTGCCCCATGGAGGACATGATACTTCCCTCTAAATTCTCTCATTTTCTCCATGGCGATAACATCTTTCGGATCTTGCACTACACAAATAACGGAATTATCACGAGAAGTATCGGAGCAAATTGCACAAGGATCTTGATCGGTTATATGACCACAGACAGAACAGTGTGTTAATTCACGCTTGGCACTAATTAACGAGTTAGCAAAATTCATGACATCGTCATCGTTCATATTAATAACAAAAAAAGCTAGGCGTACAGCGGTTTTTGGACCTATGCCTGGCAATTTTGTAAAACTGTCAATCAGTTTGGAAATTGGTTCTGGATAATACATTTGTTTGCCTCCTAATTCGAAAACGAAAGCACTTAGATACAGAGGGCATGTTGATATATCCCTCCACCTAAATGCTCCCAGTTTCAAAGTCACATATTCACTAATGTGACGTCATTCTTTCGCTTTTGTGTTTGCTTGCAAACCATTAGAACATCCCAGGCATATTTAGTCCTTTTGTAAATTGTCCCATTGTATCGTTTGTTTTTTCATCAATTTGCTTTAATACATCATTCGTAGCTGCAAGGATTAAGTCTTGAAGCATTTCAATATCATCCGGATCTACTACTTCTTCCTTTATTTGTACATCTGTAATCTCTTTCTTACCATTAGCTTGAACAGTAACCATTCCACCACCTGCAGAAGCTTCGAAAGTCATTTCAAATAACTCATCTTGTGCCTTCATCATTTTCTTCTGCATTTTTTGCATTTGTTTCATCATATTGTTCATATTTCCCTTCATGGAAATACCTCCTTCTTATTCTCCAATTTATTTTACTACTCATTCGAGTAAAAATATGACATCCTATATCTTAGTCGTGAATTTCCACCAAATCATCTCCAAAGAGCTTTTTGGCCTCATCCACAAGTGGATCAGTTTTTTCTGCAGATTTTTCAGATGGATTATTTTCCTGCTTCTGCAAATAATCTGCTCTTAGTTCTTTCCAATCTTTATCAGGTATCGGAATAATAGTTATATTTTTCCCGATAACAGTAGTTAAAATAGATTCAACCGTGCTTTGATGTTCTAAGAATAGAGAGCAATGTATTTCATATCTAAATGCAACAACTACCGCTTGATCAGAAGCTGCTGCAGGTTTACTATCCTGAATCGTAGCATGTGCTGGAGCGTTTGTACCTTTTAATTTAGCCAAAAAGTTTGGCCATGCAGATTGTACTTGCTTTAAGGCAGGCTTCTCAGCTTGCCCAAGCACTTCTCGGATCCGTTCGATTGGGATTTTAAAACTGTTTTTTGAAGTCCTTGCTGGTCTTCGTTTTTCAGGTGTAGCTTGGCCTGCACCACTTATAGCCTGAGGGTTTTGCTTTATCTGCTTTAACTCTTTTTCAAGCCGTTCTAATTTCTGTGTTAATTGGATAACAGCATCAGAATCGACGTTACTCTCAGTCTGTGGTGAATCTTGGACACGATTTGTTAAAGAAAGGATGGCGATTTCAATAAAAATCTTTGGACTATTTGTCCATTTCATCTCTTGTTGACATTGATTTAATTGAATTATCGCTTGCTCCACCCATTTATTGGAGAGCTTTTCAGCTAATTCACGGAATTCATCATTAGCTCTTGCTCTTTCTAATAATCCATCGAGATTTGGAGCACTTTTAAATAAAAGCAGGTCACGCATAAAATAAATCATATCATAAACAAATCGGCCAGGGTCTTTTCCGTTTTGAATCATCTTATCTAGCAATTGTAATGCTTCTTGAATATTTTGATCATACATGGCACTCACCATGGTAGTCATTACGCCTTGTGAAACCCCACCAGTGACTGCTAGTACATCATCCAGTTGTACACTATCCTCGCTATAGGAGATAGCTTGGTCCAAAATACTTAAAGCATCACGCATTCCGCCCTCCGCAGCTAAAGCGATAGCATCTAAAGCATCTTCTGAAGCATCAATTTTTTCAGCAGCAATAATCGTATGCATACGATTAACAATTGCTTCATTGGAGATCGGTTTAAAATCAAATCGTTGACATCTTGACAAGATAGTCAGCGGGATCTTGTGTGGTTCCGTTGTTGCCAGTATAAATACAACATGCTTCGGTGGCTCTTCTAATGTCTTTAACAATGCATTAAATGCATTGTTAGAAATCATATGAACCTCATCAATAATGTACACTTTATAAGGAACAGCAGTAGAAGCGTATTTTACATTTTCTCTTATTTCACGAATATCATCTACACTAGTATTGGAAGCAGCATCAATTTCAATTACATCAGAAATGGAACCATCTTGAATGCCACGACATGCCGCACATTCATTACATGGCTCTTCCACTGGGGCATGCTCACAGTTAATCGCTTTGGCAAATATTTTTGCTGCACTCGTTTTCCCTGTTCCTCGAGGGCCAGAGAAAATATAGGCATGCGAAAATTTTTGCTGCGCAATAGCATTTTGCAATGTTCTCGTGATATGAGTTTGCCCTGCTACATCACTAAATTTTCTTGGACGCCAAACGCGGTATAAAGCTTGATAACTCATAGACAGATTCCCCTCTACATTCTAATTTTCATTATAACCGATTTAAGGGGAGAATGTGAACTAGAGAGATAAATTTAGGAAGTTTTTTGTTTCCTTAGTTGCTTTAATAGAATATTACTTAATGCATAATATGAGTAGACTTCTGATTAGTTTAATTCAAGATAGTGCATGAATTCCGCTCCGGAAATACACTGCGCTTTCCGCGGGCGCTGCTGAGCCTCCTCGAGACTGTCGTCTCTGCGGGGTCTCACCTAGGCTTTTCCTCCCGCAGGAGTCTCCGTGTATTTCCTCCGCTAGATTGTGCGTTAAAAACAATGGATAAGGAAGCATTATTAAACAGGAAGTGATTGGAGCGGAGGGCAGTCGACTCCTGCGGGAAAAGCAACAAGCGAAGACCCCGCAGGAAGTGCGAAGGAACAAAGGCTAAGAACGCCACGTCCTGTGGCAACGCCTTTATGACCAACATCCTGTTGGCCCGAGGCTGAGACGTTGCCCGTGGAAAGCGTACTGCCCGGAGCGGAAATCACGAGCGCATATTACCGATGTGTTTTCGTTGTATACAACGGACAATCTTGAATAAGTTAATCAACATTTTCTATCAAAGTAACAGCAGCAAAGCATGCCCCTGCGAATAATCATTTAATCCTTCCATTTCTACCATAGAAAAAAGCTAGAGATCAAAATTCCTGACCTCTAGCTTTGATATTATATGTAGCCGTGCACCCACCGTCGATGTACGACTATATGCGTTACTTAAGTTCATGGCTCAGCCTAGGCTTCCCTGCGGCACACAGAAATGACCACTTACTGCTGCTTCCTTCCGGACCTGACAGGGTTCATGGGTTTCTGTTGCGCAGGACCCGAGCGTCAACACCAATTCCTTAAGGCAGACCATACAGTCGTACACCTCGGATGGGGATTCAGCCTCGCTATAGCGGATTGCGAGTACAGGGCACCGCTGCCTCCCCGCCTAGCACGGTAAGTATCATTATATCTACTTTCGACGTATTTTGCAATGGTAAATACAGGTTACTGTCTTTTTTTTCTTTCACGCAACTCTCGGAAAAAGTTCTTTAAAAGATTTGCACACTCTTCCTCTAAAACACCACGGCTAAGCTCTACTTGGTGATTAAACCTTGGTTCACTTAGTAAATTCATTAAAGTGCCTGCACAGCCGGCTTTTGGATCAGTTGCACCATAGACAACCCGCTTGATACGTGACTGTACAATGGCTCCTGCACACATAGGACATGGCTCAAGTGTGACATAAAGTGTACAATCCTCCAGGCGCCAGCTTCCAATTTTACGGTTCGCCTCTTCCATTGCAATTAGCTCAGCATGGGAAAGTGTCCTTTGCGAAGTTTCTCTAAGATTATGTCCTTTAGCGATAATTTTATCATCATAGACAATAACGGCCCCAATTGGGACTTCATGGATAGCGCGTGCTTTTTCTGCCTCTTTTATGGCATAAGACATATACATTTCATCCATCATTTTTTTCACAACACTTTTTAAAATTTTATTTTAGGGTATTTAATAACTAATATAATGGTTAGTTTGAATTACAGGATAAAATGTCTAACACTTTTCCTATTCAGTTAACACTAACTTATAAAGGAGCATTGTTATGGATTTATCTAAAACAGCAGTATTGTTTGTCGATTTAATTAATGACTTTGATTTTGAGGGTAGTGAAAAACTGCTAAAAAGCACAAAAGAAATTTTACCAAACTTAATAAAGTTAAAGCAATATGCAAGAGATAACAATCTGCCCACTATCTATATTAATGACCATTTTAATTTATGGCAAGCAGATGTAAATCTTATCCTGGATCACTGCACAAATGATAGGAGCAAACCTATTATTGATGCTATGAAACCAACACAAGAGGATTACTTTCTAATTAAACCCCAGCATTCTGCCTTTTTCCAGACTCCTTTACAATCTTTGCTGACAGAGCTTGAAAAGACACATCTTATTATTGCTGGTATTGCCGGTGACATTTGCATATTATTCACGGCTAAAGATGCCTATATGCATAAGTTCACTTTGCATATTCCAAGTAACTGCATGGTATCAGAAGAAAAGGAAAGCAATGATTATGCGCTATATTTAATGAATTCTGTAATGAAAGCAAATATAAATCCTATCTAAATGCATAGCTTCCCCTCCTTTAACATAAAGTGTATTAAATTGGAATTCTAGCGTTAGCTGACAAATGAGCCAGCTAACGCAAAAAGGAGGAAGATTATTGCAAATTCACGTTGTACAACAAGGAGATACTATTTCTTCCATAGCCAGTACATATCAATCTTCTGCAACAGCTATTATAGATGCAAATGAATTGGAAGCTCCGAATAACCTTGTAATAGGCCAAACCATCGTCATTCCAATAGTTGGTCAATTCTACTTTGTACAGCCAGGTGATACCCTATATTCCATCGCTCAGCAATTCGGAACTACCTATCAAGAACTTGCCCAGATTAATAACTTCCCAGTAACCAGCACACTTCCAGTTGGATTTAGGCTGTACATTCCACCACCACCCAAACGGTCTATTACGTCGAATGCCTACATTGAACCCACGGGCGAAACAGTCTCAGAAACGTTAGAGAATGCAGCTGAAAAAACCTCACCATATCTAACATATTTAGCACATTTTAGTTTTCGCGTGAACCGAGACGGAACACTTAATCCCCCTCCAGCAGGAAATCTAAGACGAATAGCTGAAGCCAATAAAACGGCTCTGATGCTCGTTGTCTCAAATTTAGAGGCAGGGGGCTTTAGCAGTGAGCTCGGACATATCATAGTAACCGTCCAGGCAGTACAAAATACCCTTTTGGACAATATCGTGAATACAGCTACTTCTGGGGGTTATTCAGATGTCCATTTTGATTTCGAATTTATACCACCTGAAGATAGGGAAGCGTATAATACTTTTTTACGTAAAGCAAAGGACAGACTCTCTCAGGCCGGTTTATTGATGTCTACTGCCCTTGCACCGAAGACAAGTGCTACTCAACAAGGAGTATTGTATGAGGCACATGACTATCGAGCCCATGGGGAAATTGCCGACTTTGTGGTTTTAATGACATATGAATGGGGGTATAGCTATGGACCACCATTAGCTGTTTCTCCAATTAATGAGGTACGAAAAGTAGTGGAATATGCTCTAACGGAAATGCCAGCTGAAAAAATCCTCTTAGGCCAAAATCTGTATGGCTATGATTGGACCCTTCCATTTGTTCAAGGTGGTCCAGCAGCTCGTGCCGTCAGTCCGCAGCAAGCAATCGCGATTGCTAGAGAAAATAACGTGTCAATACAGTATGATACAACGGCACAGGCACCATTCTTCACCTATACGGATAGTGAGGGGAAAGAACACGAGGTATGGTTTGAGGATGCTCGTTCCATTCAAGCTAAATTTGATCTTATACGGGAGTTAAACTTACTCGGAATCGCTTATTGGAAGCTGGGATTAGCCTTCCCACAAAACTGGCTCTTATTAAACGACCAGTTTAATATCACAAAGTTAAAAAAATAAAAAAGTCGCGTAAAGTTTATCCTTTACGCGACTTCCTTTAATTGGGGAGAGTAATTAAAGAAACAAAATGCAAGTCCGACTAATTTATTATCGTTCTAATAATTTTAATGACTCGCGATTAAATGCCGGAATATCATCTGGCATACGGCTTGTTACGAGCTGATTTTGGCAAACAAATACTTCGTCATCATGAACGTTTGCGCCCGCGTACTCTAAGTCAACTTGAATGGATTTCCATCCTGTTGCGTCACGACCTTCCAATGTCTTCGCGGTAATTAATAATTGTGGGCCGTGGCAAATAGCAAATACAGGCTTCTTCTCATCCATAAATTGCTTCACAAATGAAACAAATCGATCATCCGCACGTAAAATATCAGGTGAGAATCCACCTGGGATGAATAATGCATCAAAATCTTCAGGGTTTACATCATCAATGCCATAATCAATCTCGACCGTTGCATCGTTATTTTTCCCAGTAACTTTCTTTCCTTTTTCCTTCTCAATGGTGACAACTTCATGGCCTGCCTCTTTAAATGCTTTTGCAGGATCAGTAAATTCTACATCCTCAAACATGTCAGTAATAACAGTTGCAATTCTTTTACCCATATTATCTACTCCTTTTTGAAGTTGTTACTAGGAGTTTTCCCTTTCTGCATTTCCTTCAAACATCTATCCCCATTAAAGTCCTTATTTCCTATTCATTAGAGTTTTTGAGTTAAAGCTTAAACGTTCCAATTCTAGCTATAATCTGCAACAAAATTTAAAACCAGATTTATCTATTTCTAAAGCTTCCAATAACCTCTAAATTACGATACAACTGTATTGGCGTTATATATGCTTTTTCCTTATACCTCGATATACTTCCATGTAAATCAACCTCGCAATTACTACCACAGTAAAACGCCTGCCATATAAATTTAGAACAGTAGTTATTTGCAATATTAGCCACTTCCCGGTTAAAGGTATATGTTTTTACCTTCCCGATGGACCCCCTTGCCCATATTGCAGCCTTTCTAGCTATAGTGGGATCAGGGTACCTCAAAATAGTTAGCTTCTCTTTTTTGCGATGCCTGCTCAAATAAATGGGCATGCTATCAGAATGGCCAATACTTCCCCAGCGATTCACATGGTAGATCCGATAGTCCTCCCCGATAATTGCTTCGTGTGCGACAATGAAAGAAGAGAAGGCTAGTTTATGAGAATAGAGAATATCCCCTGGTACCATTTTAATCGAGGTACCGGGATAATAATGGATGGGATCATCCTGCAGCTTTATATCCATGTTCATTCCTCCATTCAAAAACACTTCTATCATAATAAAAAAATTGCCCTTCGCCAAGCAGCAAAGGACAACTCTTTTACTGTCTCTATTCTTCTAACGTAGAAGTATCTCCAGTTGGTAATCCAAGCTCCCATGATTTTAGTAAGCGACGCATAATCTTCCCACTGCGTGTTTTTGGAATACTATCCCTTACTTCAATTTCACGTGGAGCGGCATGTGCACTCAATCCTGTTTTTACAAACTGCCGGATTTCTTCTAAAAGCTCCTCCGACTCCTCGTATTCCGCATTTAATGTAATAAACGCTTTAATAATTTCCCCGCGCTCCGGATGCGGTTTTCCGATTACGCCCGCTTCGGCAACGGCTGGATGCTCAATCAATTTACTTTCTACTTCAAATGGACCAACACGCTCTCCAGATGTATTAATCACATCATCTAATCGACCTTGGAACCAGAAGTATCCATCCTCATCTCGATATGCACTATCTCCAGAAACATACCAGCCATTAATAAAGTAGCTTTCATACTTGCTTGGATTGTTCCATATCGCCCGCATCATGGATGGCCAGCCCGCCTTAATCGCTAAGTTCCCCATTTGATTCGGCGGTAATTCATTACCTTCATTATCCACGATTGAAGCCTCCACTCCTGGGATAGGTTTGCCCATGGAACCAGGACGTACTTCTAACGCTGGAATGTTTACAATTAATTGTGCGCCTGTCTCTGTCATCCACCACGTATCATGTATCCGGAGATTAAATGCTTTTATTCCCCAGGTAATAACTTCTGGATTGAGCGGCTCACCGACACTCATAATATGGCGTAAGGAGGATAAATCGTAATTCTTTACTTTATCTTCCCCATGACTTACTAGCATACGCAGTGCAGTTGGTGCGGTATACCATACAGTTACTCCGTATTTCTCTAACGTTTGGTACCAGTCGTCTGGCGTAAACCTTCCACCACGGATGACATTAGTAACGCCATGTAACCACGGTGCGAAAATCCCATAACTTGTTCCAGTTACCCATCCTGGATCTGCGGTACACCAATATATGTCGTCCTCTTTCAAATCTAATACCCATTCCCCTGTAGCATAATGTTGTATCATAGCATTGTGTACATGATAAACACCTTTAGGTTTCCCAGTAGATCCTGAGGTATAATGAAGCAGCATACCGTCCTCTAAATCGACCCATTCGATTTCAAATTCATCTGATGCTGCTTCCATTTCCTTTTTAAAATCAATATATTTATCCGATTCGTCCTTTAGGTCTCCAACAATAATAATATTTTCTAAATCTGGGAGGTCTTCTTGTGGAACCCGCTCAAGTAATTCTGGAGTTGTAATCAATACCCTAGCTTCACTATCCTGCAAACGATCACGTACCGCTTGCTCCATAAACGCTTCGAATAAGGGACCAGCAACTGCTCCAATCTTTAAAATCCCAAAGAACGCTTTATAGAATTCTGGACTTCTCGGCATAAAAAGGAATACACGATCTCCTTTTACAATGCCGTAATTCTTAAGTATATTAGCAAACTTATTGCTTTCTTTACTTAACTCACCGAAAGTTACTTTTTCTTCACGATCTGGAGCAGAGTACAATAATGCAATTTTATCCTTCTTATTTGGATCCTCTGCATGTCGATCCAAAGCTTCATAGGCCATATTAACTTTCCCTGTATGATTCCATGTGAAATACTGTTTCATATCATCCCAAGAAAAAGTCTCTCGCATACGGTCGTAATCCTTTAGATTAAAATCTCCTTTTTTTACTGGTATTACTTGCATATCCATTTCACTCACCTCTCCCAATATTGAAATCGATTACATCCCTAATTATAGCAAATAATTAGAAATTTTTAGTAACTAATTTTAGTTTAGAACATTCTGTTATATTTTTAAAGTATTTTAATCCATAAATTTAAAAGCAGCTTCCATGGATGGAAAGCCGCTTTCTGAAAAACTATATTGCAGATTTTTCTTTTCTCTTTTCAGATTCAGAAATAATATAGGCACAAGCTGCATCACCTGTAATATTTAATGCTGTACGTAACATATCTAGAATACGGTCAATACCAATAATTAATGCAATACCTTCTACAGGTAATCCCACTTGGCCTAATACCATTGCAAGCATAATGAGCCCAACACCGGGTACTCCTGCCGTTCCTATACTTGCTAATGTCGCTGTTAGAACAACTAAAAGCAAATCTGTTGCACTTAGTGGGAGTGCGTATACCTGAGAAATAAACACAGTCGCAACAGCTTGCATAATCGCTGTTCCATCCATATTAATTGTCGCACCTAATGGTTGGACAAAACTACTAATCTCTTTTCTCACTCCAAGATTTTCTTGGGCAGCTTTCATTGAAACTGGTAATGTTGCATTCGAGCTCGATGTACTAAATGCAACAGTCATAGCTGGGAAGAATCCCTTATAAAATGTGATTGGATTTGCTCTTCCAAGCCACCAGATTGCCAAGCTATATACAACAGCTGCGTGGACGATTAAACCTAGTATTACCGTAATCATATACATTGCCATAGAACCTACCGCATCTAAACCGGCATTACCTATCGCAGAGGCAATAAGCGCGAATGCTCCATAAGGTGCGGCTTTCATAACCAACATAACTAACCAATTTAAAATTTCATTTGCTTGCTCAAATAAACGGTGGATTCCAGCTGTCTTTTCTCCCAGGAAAGCTAAGGCAATTCCTATGAAAATGGCAAATGCTATAATTTGTAGCATATCACCAGAGGCCATTGCTGCGATTGGATTTTCAGGAATAATATTAATAATTGTATCCATAATTGGTGGTGGCTCAGTAGCTTCATACTCTTCTTCTACACTGAATACACCCTCTTTTCCGGGTTGGAGTAAATATCCAAGTCCAAGTCCAATGGAGATGGCAATAGCCGTCGTAATTAGGAAAAAACTTACCGTATACGTACCAATTTTCCCCAATTTTGCAGGATCGCCTAAACCTGCTGTTCCTAATGTAATCGAAACAAACACGAGTGGAACAACCAGCATCATAATTAAATTAATAAAAATTTGGCCAACTGGGGTTAGAAGATATGTATCTAGTATTGAAAACGTATCATTAGGAACAAAGGTTAAGCCGATCCCAACTATTACCCCTAATATGAGAGCAATCAAAATCTTTTTCGTTAAGCTCATATAGTTCGTCCTTTCTATTTTATTTTTTATTTTGACTGACTATGTTGGGCAATTTGGACAGATGGAGATAAAAAACTTTAAAAATGCAGGGTTTGAAAGTGGTGGCCCCGGCAGGATTCGAACCTGCGACACATGGTTTAGGAAACCAATGCTCTATCCCCTGAGCTACGAGGCCAATATTTTGATTAGCACTTTTAATTATACCAAAAACAGTTTGCTTGTAAAAGAGTAAGTTAAAAGTATATACCCCAAATAATACCATAGTATGCGTTTATTAATGACAATTCTTTCTAATCATAAGTAGTATCCACTTCATCTTTTCTATGTTAAAATTAAAAAATGTGAATGAAGAGCGAATTGGAGGATGAGGCATGGCGAGAGTCCCTTTTATTGCCATCGAAGGCCCAATTGGAGTTGGAAAAACATCTCTTGCGAAGAAACTGGCAAATCAATTAGATTTTCATTTATTAAAGGAAATCGTAGAAGAAAACCCATTCCTGGGTAAATTCTATGACGATATAGCAGCTTGGAGCTTCCAAACAGAAATGTTCTTTCTATGCAATCGATTTAAGCAATTAGAAGATATTAATAAAGATTACTTAAACCAAAAAAAACCGGTAATTGCCGATTATCATATACTTAAAAATATGATTTTTGCAAAACGTACGTTAGAAGCGGACAAATACGATAAGTATGAAAAGATATATCATATTCTTACCGAAGATATGCCGGAACCTAATATAATGATTTACCTAACTGCAAGTCTAGATACGATACTAAAACGAATTGAAATGCGTAATCGCGAAGTAGAGAAGAATATAAAAGCCTCTTACCTTTCTCAGCTTATATCAGATTACGAAATATATATGAATCAGTTTGAGGCGATGCATCCACATATTCCTGTTATTCGGATTAATGGTGATGAAACTGACTTTGTACAATATCAAGAGGATCTAAAGCAGATAACAGACCTCGTTGAAAAACATCTAGACGCATTTGCTAGCAAATGAACCATAAAGGAGTATTTACCAAAATGAATCTTAGAGAGAAATACAACATCCCTAATGATAGTGTGATTACCATCGCTGGTACTGTTGGTGTAGGGAAATCAACGATGACAAAGGCTTTAGCAGAAGCATTAGGATTTAAGACATCCTATGAAAAAGTAGATACTAATCCATACCTAGAATCATTTTATAAGGATTTCGAACGTTGGAGCTTCCATCTGCAAATTTATTTCCTTGCAGAACGTTTTAAAGAGCAGAAGAAAATCTTTGAATATGGTGGCGGGTTTGTCCAAGATCGTTCTATCTATGAAGATACAGGTATATTTGCTAAAATGCATTACGAAAACGGAAATATGTCCAAAACCGATTATGAAACATACAGTAATTTGTTCGAAGCAATGGTGATGACCCCTTATTTTCCGCATCCGGACTTATTAATTTATTTAGAGGGTTCATTAGATGATGTCTTAGAAAGAGTGAAAGTACGTGGACGCGAAATGGAGAAACAAACTCCTATTTCCTATTGGGAAGAGATGCATCAGCGTTACGAAAATTGGATTAATAACTTTAATTCTTGTCCTATTTTACGATTGAATATTTCTGATTACGATTTAGTCACAAATGAAAATTCAATCGAGCCAATTTTGGAGAAGATTGGTCATTTCATACAGCAAACACGCGGTAACCGTTCCAGATTACTTGCTAAATAACCATAAGAGGGTATAACATAAAGTCTAACTTTTATGTTATACCCTCTTTTATTTTGTACTTTAGATAAACTTTTGACTGGTTTAATTCAAGATAGTGCATAGAAATCGCTCCGGAAATACACTGCGCTTTCCACGGGCGGCTGCTGAGCCTCCTCGAGACTAACGTCTCTGCGGGGTCTCACCTAGGCTTTTCATCCCGCAGGAGTCTCCGCGTATTTCCTCCGCTCAGTTTGAGCTTCTCGACTTTCGTATTTATTACTGCAATAAAACATTCAAATATAGATCTGTGAAACGCTATTACTTACACCACACATAAAGCAGAAAGTCTCAATTAGTGTAGGCAGAATACGTAGACTCCTACGGGAATAGCACGTGTCCGAAGACCCCGCAGCGGTAGTTTTTCCGCGAGGAGGCTGAGGCCGTGCCCGTGGAAAGCGGAGTATTCTGCCGAAGCGGCTTCTAGCACATACAATCATTAGAACCAGCGAGAGTATATCAGGAAATATCATTTTGACCACATCGAATTTCCTATCAACTACGAAGTAATTTATAGAAACAGAAGTGACTTAAATAATCTTATTTCCCTAACTCCTCTGATCGTTCCTTCGCACTTTTCACACATTCCATCATAATTCGTTGCACATGATGTTTTTCTAATATTTCAATCCCCGCCTCTGTTGTTCCTTTTGGACTGGTGATTTTTTTTCTCAGAATATCTGGCTCTTCTCCAGATAACTTCAACATATTGCCAGCACCAATAACCGTTTGTGTAATCAATTCTTTTGCGATATTGGAATCCAGGCCTGCTTCTATTGCAGCTTTCTCCATGGCTTCAACGATATAGTAAATATACGCTGGGCCACTTCCAGATATGGCTGTAATGGTGTGCATATCTTTTTCTGGTACGAGTACTGTGGTACCAACCGTTTGGAAAAGTTGTTCCGCTTGAAGGAGATGTTCCTCTTTAGCAAATTTCCCTTTCGATAAGGCGGTAGCAGAAAAACCGATGAATGCAGAGGTATTCGGCATCACTCGTACTACTGGTATATTTATCCCAGCTAACTCTGTTATTCTTTCAGTTGAAACACCTGCAAGAATAGAGATAATAAACTGATCTTCTTTTAAATACCCTTTAATCGCTGACAATGATTGTTCCAAGTCATATGGCTTCATTGCCAATACTACGATATCAGCATTAGAAATTACTTCCTCTCTATCACTAAGCGCGTTAACCTGATATCGTGCACTTAATTCCTCTAGTCGTTGTGTATTTTCCCGATTAGTAACAAACAAATTACTAGCCGGTACTACCTTTGCATTAATAATTCCAGAAACAATCGCTTCCGCTATAGAACCAGCACCAACAAATGCAATTTTTTTATTCATTCAATAACCTTCTTTCTAATGACGAAAAATTAAATAAGCTCATTCCATCCTAAATAAATAGGACGGAATGAGCTCCGCGGTACCACCTAAATTGACATGATATCTGACATGTCCTTCTTCTTTTGATAACACAGTAACCTGTGATTAGTAATTACACTAATGACTCCTAGATAGGTTCATACAAGAGACAATCGCTAGAATCTTCCAGCCCTATGGATTCTATTCTCTTTCGATGCTCGTTTGTATTACTGATCTAATCAACATCTTTTCTATTAAATTATACCTGAATTTCAATGTTACTAATTTCTTATTTTCTGTACTATATGCTCTAAATGGAATTTTGTCAAGACTTTATTTATTAGGAGTTGCTATAATGACAATTGCATATTAATGAAGGGGAGAGGAATGAAATGGAACTTGAAGATGAACCAAATTCCCTGGAGCTAGACGTAGAAAACTTATCTTCCAAAATATTTATCAGGACTTTTATAAGCAATGAGAGTAAAAATGGAATAGAAAAACACAACACCGCTACTTCATAGAAGTAACGGTGTTTTATCTCCAATATTTTGTGCGCTTATGTTTAAATGGAGGAGGTAGAGGGATTCGAACCCCCGCGCGGTTTGACCCGCCTGTCGGTTTTCAAGACCGATCCCTTCAGCCAGACTTGGGTATACCTCCGTGACGACAAGAACTAATATAACATGTTCAATTTACAATGTCAATGTTTTTTCGACATTTTCTTTACCTTAGTACTGGTAAATGCATGATAAATTCCAAATTATAAAACAGAAAAGGAAGAGAACTGGTCTCTCCCTTATACTATCCTTATTTGATCACTTCTATTCCACCCATATATGGACGTAACACTTCTGGAACGATTACACTGCCATCTGCTTGCTGATAATTTTCTAAAATAGCAGTAACCGTTCTTCCAACTGCAAGACCAGAACCATTTAACGTATGCACATATTCTGGTTTTCCATTTACCTCACGGCGGAAACGAATACCAGCACGTCTTGCTTGGAACGCTTCAAAGTTAGAGCAAGAAGAAATTTCACGATAGGTATTTTGATTTGGGATCCAAACTTCAATATCATATTTCTTCGCTGCGGTAAATCCTAAATCTCCTGTACACATACTCATTACTCGGTATGGAAGCTGTAAAAGCTGCAATACTTTTTCTGCATGGCCAGTAAGTGTTTCTAATGCTTCATAAGATTCTTCTGGTTTCACAAATTGCACAAGTTCCACTTTATTAAATTGATGCTGTCTAATGAGACCACGTGTATCACGGCCAGCAGATCCTGCCTCGGAGCGGAAATTGGCACTATAAGCAACATACTTCTTAGGCAGGTCTTCCACTGTTAAGATTTCTTCACGGTGATAGTTAGTAACTGGAACTTCTGCTGTTGGAACCATAAAGTAATCCCAGCCTTCCACTTTAAAGGCATCTTCTTCAAATTTAGGTAGTTGCCCTGTACCAGTCATGCTTGCTCGATTCACCATGTATGGAGGGAGCATTTCCACATAGCCGTGTTTATCTGCATGCAAATCCATCATAAAGCTAATTAATGCGCGCTCTAATCGTGCTCCTAGTCCTTTGTAGAATACAAAGCGGCTTCCTGTTACTTTTCCAGCCCGTTCGAAATCTAGGATATCAAGATTTGTTGCAATATCCCAGTGGGGCTGTGCCTCAAAATCAAATGAAGGAATTTCTCCCCATTTACGGACTTCCACATTATTATCTTCATCCTCACCAACGGGAACACTTTCATGTGGAATATTTGGAATGGAGAACATGATTTGCTGCAGGCTTGCTTCAATATCTTTTAATTCCTTATCAAGCTCTGCAATTTTGTCTCCTACTTCTCGCATTTCTTTGATTGCAGGCTCCGCATCCTTTTTCTCTCTTTTTAGAATAGAAATTTGCTTGGTTGCTTCATTTCTTTTTGCTTTTAAGCTTTCTGTTTCTGTAATTAATTCTCTTCTTCTTTCATCCAATTCACCAAAATGATCTAACTCCGATAAATCCTCACCACGGTGGCTCAATTTCACTTTTACTTCTTCAAAATTATTACGCAAATACTTCATATCTAGCATAGTAAAACCTCCTTAATGTTTTTATGAGAATGACCCTTATTCGCTCATCTTTTAGCGAATGTGATTCCTTGCTTATTGTTTTATGGAGAAAACAAAAAACCCCCATCCCTAAATAGATAGGGACGAGAGTATATTTCCCGCGTTGCCACCCTTGTTGAAGAATAAATTCTTCCGGCTTCAGCGTTTTAACGGTACCTAACCGGGTTTACTTACTTTATCCATTAGCTATGGATGTTCCATAAACCAGTTCAAGGATGGATTCACAGCACTCTACCATCGATTCCCACCAGCCATCGACTCTCTTTAGGTTAGTGTCACTGCTACTATCTCCTATCAACACTTTTCATTATTCAATATCATAATCAATTTTAATTCCAATTGCAAGAGGATCAATGAATTAACTAAATAATCCTTTAACCCAATCCACTGCGGTAGTAAATATATTAGCGAAGAAATCACCAATGGCACCTAATGTTAGCATGAACCAATTCGCCTTTTCTACACCTGTTTCTGCAACAAGATCAACAGAATTATTTCCTGGAGTGATATAACCATAATCTGCTTCTCCATCATAAACTAATGTCGCTTTTCCAATCACTTCGCCTTGCTTTACAGGGGCAATAATTTCCCCATCTTCATTTAGCCTGTCTTTATTTATTTCATATTCTATATGATAAAGTTCCTCATCTCCAGCTTTAATAGGAAGAGTGAATCCTTCACTTATAGAAATAGCAACTTCATCTTCTTTCCCTTTTGTTACTGGAAGAGTTTGTTGATCTTCAACTTGATATCCCGCTGGGAACAGTTCCTTTGTTTGGAATTGATTAAATCCATAATCCATTAAAGTAGCTGTTTGTTCAAAGCGAGCTTCCTTGCTATCCGTTCTCATTACAACAGAGATGAGACGCTTACCGTTACGTTCTGCTGTTCCCGTGAACGTATTACCCGCTAACTCTGTAAATCCGGTTTTCAGGCCATCAATTCCCTCGTAATAAAAGTCTCTAAAGTTATCTCCCTCATGCGGAAGCATCCAGTTTAAGTTAACATCATAATGGCCTTCAAAATTAATATCTAACTGGCTTGATACTTCTAAAGCCTGTGGGTAATCATTAATTAAGTGATAAGCTAATAATGCTGATGATCTAGCAGATAATAAGTTCACACCATCTGGGTCTGTCCCTTCTGGGTGGTTACCTCCTAAATGCGCATTATCTAAACCTGTTGAATTAACAAATTTATAATCCGGCAATCCCATTTCCTCAGCTTTTTGGTTCATTAATTTTACAAATTCGCCTTCAGATCCAGCTACCAGTTCAGCTAAAGCAATCGTTGCACCATTATCAGAGATAATAGCCATGGATTCATACAATTCACGAACTGTATAATCCTTTCCTTGCGTTAAACCTATTCCAGAATATTCGGGGTTTGCAGAGATTTCATAAGCATAATCACTAACTTGCGTCGTTGTTTCTGGAGTAATCTTTCCTTCTTCAATTGCCTCCATTACAAGATACTCTGACATCATTTTTGTCATACTTGCTGGTGGAAGTGCAATATCTGCATTTTTTGCAAACAATACCTTTCCAGTTTCTGCATCTACTAGAATAGCAGATTCAGCAGGTATATCTACTTCTGCTGCTGAAATATCTCTTGGTTGAATCATAAAAGAAACAAGCAATACTGCTATCATAAGCAGTAATGGGAACCTTTTTATCATGTTGTGTTTCAACTTTCTGTACCTCCACAAAAATCTTTTTCTATCTATTTTTTCTTGCATTACTTTCAAAACAAGCACTCAATTATTTTACCATAGATTGCAATAAAAAAATAGATGAGGTTTCCCTACATCTATTTTTTTAAATAGTCATTTTTTACTGTATAGAATAGTTTGGTGCTTCCTTTGTTATTTGAACGTCATGTGGGTGGCTTTCACGTAAGCCTGCACCGGTAATTCGGATAAATTGGGCATTATTTCGTAAATCATTGACAGTAGCAGTACCGCAATATCCCATCCCGGAACGTAATCCACCTACTAATTGATGAATGGTGTCCGCTAAAGAGCCTTTATAAGCAACTCGCCCTTCAATCCCTTCTGGAACAAGCTTTTTATTATCTTGTTCGGACTGGAAGTAACGGTCTTTTGAACCTGCTTTCATGGCACCTACAGAACCCATTCCACGATATACCTTGTATTTTCTTCCTTGGTAAATTTCCGTTTCTCCAGGGCTTTCATCCGTTCCAGCAAACATGCTGCCCAGCATAACTGCATGTCCTCCTGCAGCAAGTGCTTTAACAACATCTCCAGAGAACTTAATACCTCCATCAGCGATGATTGGTACACCATATTCTTCAGCTGCTTCCGCACAATCATGTATCGCAGTAATTTGCGGTACACCGATACCTGCTACGACACGAGTTGTACAAATAGATCCAGGTCCAATCCCTACTTTAACAACGGTAGCTCCCGCTTCAATAAGCGCTCTAGTACCTTCTGCTGTAGCAACATTACCCGCTATAATATCGAGATTTGGAAAAGCTTCACGGATACTCTTCAATTGACGAAGAACGCCTTTTGAGTGACCGTGTGCAGTGTCAATAACAATGGCATCAACACCCGCTTCCACTAGTTTCTCAATTCGCTTTGTGGCATCTCTCGTTATACCAACTGCAGCAGCAACAAGTAGTCTCCCTTGTGAATCCTTTGCAGCATTTGGAAACTCAATCACCTTTTCAATATCTTTAATTGTGATTAAACCTTTTAGTGTATTATCCTCATCTACTAATGGAAGCTTCTCAATCTTGTATCTTTGTAAGATTTCTTCCGCTTCTTTCAACGTTGTGCCTACTGGCGCCGTAATTAAATTCTCACTGGTCATCACTTCCGAAATGGAAATGGAGTAATCTTGAATAAAACGTAAGTCACGATTCGTTAATATACCAACTAACTTCTGCTCCTCAATGGTATTAACAATCGGAACACCAGAAATACGGAATTTGCTCATTAAATGCTCTGCATCAAATACTTGATGCTCAGGCGTTAGGTAGAAAGGGTTTGTTATAACGCCACTTTCTGAACGTTTCACGCGATCAACCTGTTCTGCTTGCTCTTCGATAGACATGTTTTTATGAATAACACCAAATCCACCTTGACGAGCCATAGCAATCGCCATCTCTGCTTCCGTTACCGTATCCATTCCAGCACTTATGAAAGGTGTTTTGAGCTTTAAGTTAGGGGATAGCTCAATACCTAATTGCACTTCATTCGGCAACACCTCTGATTCTGCTGGTAACAAGAGGACATCATCAAACGTTAATCCTTCTTTTGTAAACTTATCTTTACGCAAAATTACTCCTCCTTTTTATTAATAAGTATGTTTAAGTTGAAATTAGATTAGACTAGTAGATAACTCTATTTTTATATACGATACGCTATCTATCGATGATTTTCAATAAGCGAATAAAAGTAAATAGATTCTGAATCTTCCTTTCCTTGAAGATTTATTTGATAATGGGGGTTCCTTCATGAGTGACTATCCTTTATTAGCTTTTCTGCATTCTCAACAAACTGCACAAACTTACTTGCAGAATAGTTATCAAAAACTGAAGATAGAAAACCCGGAGTTAAAGGGATTTGAAAATAGTAATCCATTTATGTATTACCTTGACCATGGCCTGCAGTTCTATCAAATTGGAAAGGAAACGCCATTACTTGCAAAACCTGTTCTTTTATTCTATGGGATGACTCATTTGTTAAAGGCCTGCCTTTTAACAAAAAGACCAGAGTATCCAGAATCAACTGCATTGCTATCACATGGGGTTACAACTCGTAAACGTAAGAAAAAGAATTATACCTTTTTAGAAGATGAGGTAAAAATACAAAAAACAGGATTGTTTCCTTATTTTGCGGAGCATTTATACCAGCATCAAAATATTCCATTCGAGAAGATACGTATGGAGGATTTATTTTCATTAATCCCAGAAATGTCATCGATATTTTCATTTCAAAGGGAAACCAGCTTAATACCAGTTGGCTCATTGAATTCAAATGTTCTAACCTTTCCAAACTCTATTTTGGATTCATTCCATGTTACGGAGAAGGCATTTATAAATAAAATAAAGCTTTACTTACCAGAGATTGATGATATGGATATAGACCAGCACTCCATTCAATTAAAATTGACAAAGAGCATAAATAAGACCCATGGGCTCTTTTTTATCCATATGGAAAATAATAAGATTTACTTTCCAAAAGTTAGAGAGCTATTCTCACCCATTTCAGAAGTTATGGTGCATTATTTACTGCTTTATAACTTAAGTATGATCTGTCGTTATGAAACCGAATGGTGGGGGGAATTACTTGCTACAAAATTTGATTTAGATTATCCATTGATTGTCCATTTTTTATCGATTACTTCAAAAAAAATACCATTAATTCTAGAAAGTGAATTAATGGCGATATTTAATGAAAAAGGACAGGGACATGACTAGAAAGGCGAACCATACGAAATACATTATGTTTTGGTATTCCTCTGCTAACCATGGTTCTGATACGTTTGTCCCAGCCTATTCTTCAGTAGCTTATAATTTCTTGTATATGTAATTTCGGTTCATCTTTTAACGAAATAATTTCCCCACTTTCATTCAGTCGGACCATTGGTCTCGTTAACTCCTTCGGTTCGATAAATACAATTTCGCCAATCGCCTCATTCGATAACATAACCCTTGTACCGACCGAAAAATTTGCGAGACTCTGAATAAATGTATGGACAATCTTTGTATCGTATTTTGTAAATCTATTATTTTTAATCTCTTCAATTACCTTAAACGGAGATTGTTTTTCTTTATACAAACGTTCACTTGTCATCGCATGGTAGGTATCAGCTACGGCCAGAATTCGAGCAAAAATATGAGTTTTATCCTTCCGTATGCCGAGTGGATACCCCGAGCCATCACTGCGTTCATGATGCTGCAGGATTGCTAATTTTACACCTTGAGTAATAGACGGAGTATTTTCAACCATCCTGTAAGAGTAGGTTGGGTGATTGATAATTTGTTCTCTTTCTTTTTCTGTTAAAGAGCCTTGTTTAAATACGATATTGGAATCTATTTTTGCCATTCCTGCATCACTTAATAAACCCGCTAACCCTAATTGGATCCACTCCCCTTGACTAAGGCGGAGTTTTCTTCCTAAATAAGAGGCCAAAATACTAACCGCGACGCTATGCGAGAAGATATATTCTTCCTTGGATGTATAATGATGCAGCAAATAAACGGACTTATCTATATCCTCTGTTCTTCTAAGCAAAGGAATAATAAACTCCCTTACCTTATGTATATCGATTTGCAGCCCATTCTGCCAAGATATAAATAGAGATTTATATTCTTTTACTGCCTGGTGGAAATGTGCCTCAAACGAGAGCTTTTTTGCTTTTTGCTGCTGTTTTTCTACCGGAGTACGAATGATTTTACCTGGTTCCTTCGGCTTAAATTGCTCCCCGTTTTTTAATTTAGTAGAAACATCAACATAATCGACTAAAAACAGTTGCAGCACCTCAATATGTTCTTCCGTTAATACGGTATGGACTGGAATAATAGGCTTGCTTGTTTTGCCCTTAACTTCCTTCAGTAAGACACTCCCTGGTACAAGCTGTGAAGGTTTTACTCTCATCATGATTCCCCCTGATGGCATACATTTTATGTATAAAAGAAGAGGTGGCATAAATAGGCCACCCCTTTATCCTGCAAAGAACTTGCTGTGTTAACAAGTAAGAGGGATTATAGCCCCGTTTTGCAAAGTTTATTTTATGCTTCTGAATCTTCGTTATCTTGGGTATCTGCCATTTCTTCTGTATCTGCTTCAACTTCTTCTTCCTCATGTTCAATACGCGTTACCGTAGCAACTTCTTCTTCCTCTTGCAGACGAATAAGTCTTACACCCATTGTACTTCGACCTGTCTCTGAGATATCCGCAACAGGTATTCGTATAAGAACGCCTGCTATCGTAATTAACATGAGATCCTCTTTACCATTTACTGCTTTTACTGCTACAACATGGCCAGTTTTGTCGGTAAGCTTACATGTGAAGACCCCTTTACCGCCACGATTAATTTGACGATATTCATCTTCAGGTGTTTGTTTACCAAAACCTTTATTCGTAACATGGAGAATGTTGGAGCCCGGTTCTAGAATCTCCATGGAGACAACATAGTCATCTTCTCTTAAGGAAATCCCTTTTACCCCTGAAGCCGTTCTGCCCATTGCACGAATTTGTGTTTCCTCAAAGCGAATGAGATAACCATTCTTAGTTGCAATCATAATATCCTTTGTTCCGTCAGTTAATCGAACAGAGATTAATTCATCATCTTCCCGAAGACCTACCGCAATTAATCCACCCTTGCGGATATTGGCGAACATGGATAAGGATGTACGTTTTGCAATACCATGTTTCGTGGTAAAGAATAAGAAGTTATCCTCCCGGTACTCATCTACTGAGATAACCGCATTTACCCATTCACCGGATTCCACTTGAAGCAGGTTAATAATTGGGATTCCCTTTGCTGTCCTGGAAAATTCAGGAATCTCATAACCTTTAATCTTATAAACCTTCCCTTTGTTGGTGAAGAAGAGGATCGTATCATGAGTAGAAGTAGAAACTAAATGCTCTACGAAATCATCCTCATTGGTCCCCATTCCTTGAATTCCTCTCCCGCCACGCTTTTGAGCGCGATAAGTGGAGGTAGGAAGGCGTTTAATATATCCTTTGTGTGTCAAGGTAATCACAATATTTTCTTCCGGAATTAAATCTTCATCCTCGAAGAAATCAGCTCCGCCTACCGTAATTTCAGTTCGGCGCTCGTCTCCATATTTTTCTTTAATTTCATTAAGTTCTTCACGAATAATATCCAATACTTTTTGTTCATCCGCTAAAATAGCTTTCAATTCAGCAATAAGCTTCATGAGATCATTATACTCGTTCTCGATCTTCTCACGTTCTAAGCCTGTTAATCGCTGTAAACGCATATCCAAGATAGCTTGTGCTTGTTTTTCGGATAAATCGAAACTCTCCATTAAGCCATTACGTGCAATTTCCGTTGTTTTGGAATTACGAATAAGCGTAATAACTTGGTCCAGATGATCCAACGCAATTCGTAAACCTTCTAAGATATGAGCACGAGCTTCTGCCTTATTTAATTCAAAGGCTGTACGGCGCCTGATTACTACCTTCTGGTGCTCTAAATAATGATGCAAGCATTCTTTAATGGATAAGACCTTAGGTTGTCCATCCACTAGTGCTAGCATATTAACGCCAAATGTCGTCTGTAAGGCAGTATGTTTATATAGATTATTTAAAATCACATTCGCATTCGCATCTTTACGGATTTCCATAACAACACGCATACCTTCGCGATCCGACTCATCACGTAAATCCGTTATTCCTTCTATACGTTTATCACGAACAAGCTCTGCGATTTTTTCAACTAATCTAGCTTTGTTCACTTGATATGGTAATTCCGTAACAATAATCTTTGATTTACCGTTTTCATGCTCCTCAATATTCACTTTTGCACGAATGGTCAAAGAACCTTTTCCGGTTTCATAAGCCTTACGAATACCACTTCTGCCCATAATAATTCCCGCAGTTGGAAAGTCTGGCCCGTGGATATAATCTTCCATCAGGTCATCTACAGTAATCTCAGGGTTTTCACTAAGTGCGAGAATTGCATCAATTGTTTCACCTAGATTATGCGGTGGAATATTAGTTGCCATACCTACAGCAATTCCAGATGTTCCGTTAACTAATAAGTTTGGGAAGCGAGCCGGGAAAACGACAGGCTCTTGTTCTGATCCGTCATAATTATCACGGAAGTCAATCGTATCTTTGTTGATATCGCGTACTAATTCCATCGAGATCTTTGACATTCTTGCTTCGGTATAACGCATTGCTGCAGCTTGGTCTCCGTCAACCGATCCAAAGTTACCATGACCATCCACAAGCATGTAACGATAACTAAAATCTTGTGCCATACGTACCATGGTTTCATAAACTGCAGAGTCCCCATGTGGATGGTATTTACCAATAACTTCACCAACGATACGAGCCGATTTTTTATGCGCCTTATCCGAATGCATTCCTAAATCATTCATTGCATAGAGAATCCGGCGGTGTACAGGTTTCATCCCATCCCGTACATCTGGTAAAGCTCTCGAAACAATAACACTCATCGAATAATCAAGAAAAGATGTGCGCATTTCATGGTTTATATTTACTTCTTGTACATTTTTACGTATTTCATCTGCCATATTCTTTACCTCCTATCAAGGAAAGTTAAGTTAACATTCCTTGTACTCAGATATAAGGGAAGGATAGTACTAACCTAACAGCTTACAAGCTTTTCCTTTCCGCTTGGCGCTTATCCATCTTACTGTGAAAAATCTTGTCAGCCATTTTGCAGTTCTTATTGTCCTTTGTATTAAATATCTAAGTTTTTAACGTACTGTGCATTTTCTTCAATGTAGTTCCTTCTTGGCTCTACCTTGTCACCCATTAACATATCAAAAGTCTGGTCCGCTTCTACTGCATCTGTTAATTCAACTTGAAGCAGTGTACGCTGCTCTGGGTCCATTGTTGTATCCCATAGCTGTTCGGCATCCATTTCTCCTAGACCTTTATAACGTTGAATACTAGGCTTTGGTGTTTCTGGGATAGAAGAAAGCACTTTTTCCAGCTCTTTATCATTATATACGTATTGCACATTTTTCCCTTGCTTCACTTGGAATAATGGCGGCTGCGCAATATAAATATAACCATGATCGATTAAAGGACGCATATAACGGAAGAAAAAGGTTAATAGTAAGGTACGAATATGTGCACCATCTACATCGGCGTCCGTCATAATAACGACCTTATGGTAACGAGCTTTGGAGATATCAAAATCGTCTCCAATACCTGTACCGAGTGCTGTAATCATTGAACGAATTTCAGCATTAGATAAAATACGGTCCAAGCGTGCTTTTTCAACGTTTAGTATTTTACCTCGTAATGGTAGAATAGCTTGGAAATGGCGATCTCGCCCTGCCTTTGCTGAGCCACCCGCGGAGTTCCCCTCTACGATATATAATTCACTGATAGCAGCATCCTTCGATGAACAATCAGCAAGCTTACCAGGTAAGTTCGATATTTCTAATGCACTCTTTCTTCTCGTTAGTTCTCTTGCTTTTTTCGCTGCTACACGAGCACGAGAAGCCATCATCCCTTTTTCCACAATTGTTTTAGCTATAGAAGGATTCTCAAATAGAAAGGCAGAGAATGCCTCACTGAAAACAGAATCAGTAACGGTTCGCACTTCACTATTTCCTAATTTCGTTTTTGTTTGTCCTTCGAATTGTGGGTTTGGATGTTTAATGGAAACAATTGCTGTGATTCCTTCCCGAACGTCTTCACCAGTTAAGTTACTATCATTGTCTTTAAATAATCCGCTCTTTCTAGCGTAATCATTAATCACACGTGTTAGACCAGTACGGAAGCCAACCTCGTGTGTCCCACCTTCATACGTATGAATGTTATTCGCAAAAGAAAAGATATTACTTGCAAAGCCATCGTTATACTGAAGTGAAATTTCTACTTCTACACCTTTATCCTCTCCTTCAGAATAGAAGGGTTCGTGTAATACTTCTTTTGTACTGTTAATATACTCAACATATGACTTAATACCACCTTCATAGTGGAAAACAGCAGGTTCTCTATCCGTACGTTTATCTTCCAGCGTTAACTTTAGTCCTTTATTTAAAAAGGCTAATTCACGTACACGGTTTACTAATGTATCAAAATCATATTCAAGTGTTTCAGTAAAAATTTCCGGATCTGGAGTGAAGTGCGTCACTGTTCCGGTAATATCTGTTTCGCCAATAACTTTAATGTCCTCTGTTGGAACACCTTTTTTGTAGCCTTGGAAATGAATCTTACCATCACGATGTACATAGACCTCCAGCCCACTTGATAAAGCATTTACAACGGAAGCACCAACACCGTGCAGGCCGCCAGAAACCTTATAACCTCCACCGCCAAACTTACCGCCGGCATGCAACACGGTCATAATAACTTCTAATGCAGGACGCCCCGTTTTCTTCTGAATATCAACGGGGATACCTCGCCCATTATCTTGAACGGTAATGCTATTGTCTTCTTCTATTGTAATTTCAATGTGGTCACAAAAACCGGCTAATGCTTCATCTATACTATTATCAACAATTTCCCAAACAAGATGGTGTAGTCCTCTTCCACTCGTGGAACCGATATACATACCAGGGCGTTTACGTACGGCTTCCAATCCTTCTAGAACTTGTATCTGTTCTGCATCATATGCTTGTTCTGTTGATATTTTTTCGTCCATTGACATTTACTCACACTCATTTCTAATTAGAAAACTTGATATTCGCTTAATTGATTAGCGAATGCGTTATTTACGTTGTTATAAAATATATAAAATATTTCTCCTTTGTTAGAGAAAGGCTTTGTCTATATTGCTTTCATAGATTTACGGAGCAATTTCTGTCGAGAAATCATCTAGATTACTAATGGTGGAAATCATACTTGCACGTTTTTTCAAAGTGGATACCGATACGGTCGTATAATATAATCTGTCATTGGTAATGAGTAAAGACTTTGCTCCACTTTCTGGACCAATCACTTGTTTTTTTTCCTTACAAGCATGAATTAATTCTTCCATAATGGAGGAAGATTCTAATATATGAATATCAATAATCGAAATAACTTCTGAGGAGCGAATGACATTACCGTTTCCAATATGAATAAACAATTTCACACATCCTTCAGATTCAGAGATTACCTATCTACTTTTCCATCTTTAACAGGGAAAAGTTCGGCGTTCTTTAATGTCTCATGATGAATCCCATCTACACTTGTAGTAGATACAAAGGTCTGTACTTTACCTTGTATCGTATTTAATAAATGGGATTGCCTATAATCGTCTAATTCACTTAGCACATCATCTAGAAGTAGAATAGGATACTCTCCAATCTCCTTATTTATCAACTCTATTTCTGCAAGTTTAAGGGATAGAGCAGTTGTTCTTTGCTGACCTTGTGATCCAAAGGTTTGGACATTTTTATTATTTACATAGAACAGTAGGTCATCGCGGTGAGGGCCAATTAGCGTTGTCCCTCTTTCGATTTCTTTCCCCTGTATTTCTTGAAATTTCTCATAATAAATATTATCTATTTTCTCCTTATTTTCCGATTCTGATACGTCAATTGTAGGACTATACTTAATATCTAAGTCCTCCATATTCCTGCTAATACCATGATGAATCGGAACTGCCCAGTTTTTTAGCAATTCTAAGAAGATAAATCGTTTCTCTATAATAATACTAGCATGCTGAATTAATTGCGTTGTCAACACTTCAAGCAGATTTATGTCACTTTTTGCCTTTTTCTGTAATTGTTTCAGTAAGAAGTTACGCTGCTTTAAGATCTTTTGGTATTGTGCCAGGTGATAAAGATAGGTCGGTTGAATCTGTCCCAGCTCCATATCTATAAACCGTCTTCTAATTTGTGGTGATCCCTTTACTAGAGTTAAATCCTCTGGTGCAAACATCACAACATTAATAGAGCCAATATAATCACTTAATCTTCTCTGTTCAAGCCGATTCAATTTTGCCTTTTTCCCTTTAGTGGAAATGATAATTTCAAGAGGAATCTTTTGATTTCGCTTCACTACTCTACCTTCTATTTTAGCATATTCTTTCTCCCATTGGATAAGTTCTTTTTCATGGGAAGTTCGATGTGACTTTGTAAAAGCCAGAACATAAATAGCTTCCATAAGGTTTGTTTTACCTTGAGCATTGTCGCCGATTATGACGTTTACTTTATCATCAAAAGATATATTTAAATTTTCGTAATTACGATAATTTCTCAAGTCTAACTGTTCGATATGCATGTATACTTAAGCCTCTTTTTTTACAATATAGGATCCTATCCCCTCAATTTCTACTACATCATTCTCATACAGCTTTCTGCCTCGGCGATGTTCACGTTCCCCATTTACAAGAGCACCTTCATCTTGAAGAAATGCTTTAACCATGCCACCTGAGTCTAAGACATTTAATAATTTAATAAACTGGCCCAACGTAATGAATTCTGTTTTAATCATTATTTCTTCCTGCAATGTTATCACCAAATCCTATTTTTAGATTACGTACTATCGTTTAAAACCATATACACCTATTTTACTAAAGTTTTCGCATTAAGGAAAGGTACGGCCTAGGAAAGTTAAAAAAAACGCTTATTTGGCCTTTATTTTTGTTTTTTTGAATAGTTAAAAGAAAAACTCTTACCAAAAATTAGATAAGAGCTAGTTTATTTATACATGAGGAACTGGATGGAAGACCTATTTTGACTCATCTGTGTCTAAATCCATCCAGTTTGATCTATGGGCGATCTATTTGTTTGGAACAAAATTAAATTTGTTATTAATACGTACGTACAGGCAGAATCAGCTGCAAGATGGAATCATCATCCACAGGGCGCATAATAAATGGACGCATTGCACCAGTAAAGGAGATGATTACTTCATCATATTCAATGGCTTTCAAGGCATCGATCATATATTTAGAGCTGAAGGAAATCTTTAACTCTTCACCTTCAATAGAGTGAACGGTAATATCTTCCGTTACATTTCCTACTTCTGGAGAATTACTTGTTATTTCAATTAGATTATCCCCTTGTGTTGTTAAGCGTACAACATTATTTCTTTCTTCTCTTGCTAAAAGGGAAGCACGATCGATCGTGCTAAGTAATTCCTTCGTTTTTACTTGTATTTTTGTTTTGCTTTGTTCTGGTATTAATCTTGAAGTCTCAGGATAATTCCCATCAAGCAAACGTGAAAGGAAGTATAGATGTTTTGTTCTGAAAAGGATTTGATTATTCGTTACACTAATCTCTACCTTTTCTTCTGCATCATCCAGGATTTTATTTAATTCATTTAAGCTTTTTCCTGGTACAACTACGTTCTTAAACTCAATGTTTGTATCTGAAATAGGAACTTCCCTAGAAGCTAATCGATGACTGTCTGTAGCTACCAGGCTTAGTGTATTATTCGTTAAATTCACATTAACTCCAGTTAAGATTGGTCGGGTTTCCATGGTAGATACTGCAAAGACAGTTTGTTTGATCATACTTTTTAATAGATCAATTGGCATTTCAAAGCTGTTATCTGTTTGAATTTTTGGCAGCTGTGGATATTCTTCCGCATCTTGTCCATTTAAATTAAACTCTGCTTTTCCAGAACGAATGGTTACTTTAAGTGATTCGTCACATTCAATCTCAACTGTTTTTTCTGGTAATTTCTTTACAATATCGGGAAAGTATTTGGCTTGTAATACGATACTTCCTTCTTCAATTTGTTCAACATTAACTACATCATCTTCTTCTGCAGGGATATAAGATTCTATTGAAATATCAGAATCACTACCTGTCAGGGAAATTCCATGTTTTTTTGCCTCGATTTTTATCCCAGTTAATATTGGAATTACTGTTCGAGATGAAATAGCCTTCATTACATCTTGTACACTGGAAATTAACTGATCACGTTGAATAATAAATTTCATGAAAAAAAATCCTCCTATTGGAAGTTCTATTTATATTATTTTTTTATAAAAAGATAGTAATAACAGTAATAATACCTGTGATTATGTGGATAAGCGAATTTTTCCTAGTTTATCTAAAGTTTTCCACATGTGGATAACCTGTTCATAAGAGAGAGGAATGATTCACACTATGCACATGTTGATAATTAGATAGATTTTACTTTTTCTTTAATTTCTTCTATTTCTCTATTAAATTCCATATCTGAATCTAATAATTTTGAGATCTTTTCATGAGCATGGATTACCGTTGTATGATCCCGTCCGCCAAATTCCTCTCCAATCTTTGGTAAAGAGAGGTCAGTTAACTCCCGGGACAAATACATAGCAATTTGTCTTGGAAATGCAATAGATTTCGTACGTTTTTTTGCAGCAAAATCTTCTAAACGCACATTGTACTTCTCACCAACAATTTCCTGGATTCCTTGTACTGTAATTATCTTAGGCTTGCTGCTTGGAATGATGTCTTTAAGAGCATCTGCAGCAAGTGACGCATCAATATCTTGATTTACTAGAGAGGAATAAGCGACTACTCTGATTAACGCTCCCTCAAGCTCACGAATATTGGTATCAATTTGATTTGCAATATAGAGCATAACTTCGTTTGGAATATCAAGACCTTCCGCTTTCGCTTTCTTATTTAAAATGGCGATTCTTGTTTCTAAATCTGGGGGAGTTATATCTGTAATTAGTCCCCATTCAAAACGAGAACGCAGGCGATCCTCTAATGTTGGAATCTCTTTAGGTGGCCTGTCACTAGAGATAATTATTTGTTTACTTTCTTCATGCAATGTATTGAAAGTATGGAAAAATTCCTCCTGGGTTGATTCTTTTCCAGCAATAAACTGAATATCATCTATTAAAAGAACATCTACGGTTCGATATTTATTGCGGAAATTTGTCGTTTTATTATCCATGATGGCATTAATAAATTCATTGGTAAATTTCTCAGAAGTAATGTAAACGACCTTAGCATTTGGCTTGTTCTCAAGTACATAGTGGCCAATTGCGTGCATTAAATGCGTTTTACCCAGCCCAACACCACCATAAATAAATAATGGATTGTATGCTTTAGCCGGAGCCTCTGCAACAGCTAGGGAAGCTGCGTGGGCAAAACGGTTTCCGGCACCAATAACAAATGTATCAAACGTGTATTTGGAATTTAGCATTGATTTTGGAAAATCATTGTTTTCCTTTGCTTCTTTCGGTTTAGGAACGGGATTTACTTCCTCTACTTCTGGTGACACATCAGGAATAATAAATTTGGTATGAAGACGTGAACCAGTTATCTCTTCAATGATATCGGAAATTAAATCTGTATATTGTGTTTCTAACCAATCACGCGCAAATTCATTTGGTGCTGAGATAACTAATGTATTTTTTTCAAGGGCTTCAGCTCTTGTGTTTTTTAGCCATGTCTCAAAGCTAGGTTTGCTTACTCTTTCTTCGATCTTTTCTAGTGTAGCAACCCATAGCTCATTTATGTTTTCCAATCGAGAGTTCACTCCTTTCAAAAAATAACAGAAAAAGCCTTCCTAACGTCTTTCTAAAAATGGAAAGGCATAAAATGTAAGCTTGTCTAATAAAATTTTAATATCAGGGGAAATAATATTTAGTAGTGTAATGTGGATGTATATTAGATGATAACTTTTGCTTATACCATACTTATTACCGCTATCCACAAGCTTGTTGAAAAAGTTATAAAAAGGATGTGAACAACTATCCACAGGTTATCCACATTCTGTGTATAAGTTTATATTCAATTTTGTTTTCCACAAGTGAAACATAAATATAATACCAAAAAAAAACCAATAAAGCAATGGAATTTCGACACTTATCCACAAAATCAACCTATTGTAGATAAAAAGCATCCACACTACTATATTTTGTGATTTACTTGTCAATAAGTGATGTGGATAGAAAAAAATGTCGAAAAAGGGCTGTGAAGACTTTGTGGATAAATAAGTAGTTTAATCACATTTTTTTAGGATCCGATGAAGGTAATTCTGCAGTTGATAGAAAATGTAGATTAACTGAATTTAAATTAATAATGTTTTACACACCGAAAACAAAATATGCGCTCGTGATTTTCGCTGCGGGCAGTTGCTTTCCGCGGGCAACGTCTCAGCCTCCTCGGAAGAAGGACACTTCCTGCGGGGTCTTCGCTTGTTGCTTTTCCCGCAGGACAAGGAAGGTTTCGACAGCGAAACATCGCACGAGGAAAAAGTGCCTTTCTTTTTCGAGGAGTCTACTGCCCTCCGCTACAATCACTTCATTTTTAATAGTTTCTTCTTATATAATGTTTAAAAGCACAAACCAGCGGAGGAAATACACGAAGACTCCTGCGGGAGGAAAAGCCTAGTTGAGACCCCGCAGTGCGTTAGCACGAGGAGGCTCAACAGCGCCCGCGGAAAGCGTAGTGTATTTCCGGAGCGGTTTTTATGCACTATATTGAATTAAACTAATCAGAAGTCTATCTATTTCGTTAAAAAATACATAAAGATGAAAGAACAAATAAAAAAAAAGATCAAATTTCAAAATTTACTATTGATTTTTGGTCATTTTTTCTGTTTAATTAATGAGGTAATCTCTTAAGAATGATGCTGTTGACAAATACAGTATAAATTCCGTATAATTACAAAGACTGTCTAATCGATAAGTTTAAGATATTATTTTAGATATTGAAGATTCCCTTAGGGAGGTGCAAGATACTATGAAAAGAACATTTCAACCAAATAATCGTAAACGTAAAAAAGTACACGGTTTCCGCGCACGTATGAGTACAGCTAACGGACGTAAAGTTTTAGCTCGTCGTCGTCGTAAAGGAAGAAAAGTATTATCTGCTTAGACCACTGAAAAAGTCAGTGGTCTTTTTCTCATTAAAAAAGACAATAATATGAATGATTTTATATACATAATGAAAAAAACAGGCCTGTAAGTGTTAGGTGGTAAAAATGAAGAAACAATATCGAATTAAAAAAAATAGCGAATTTCAACAAGTGTTTAATAAAGGAAAGTCTTTTGCTAACCGACAGCTTGTTATATACTATTTAGAGAGAACGGATCAAGTGCATTTTCGTATTGGATTATCAGTAGGAAAGAAAATAGGAAATGCAGTGACTAGAAATAGAATAAAGCGGTATCTTCGTCAAGCTTTTCAGGAGCTGGAGGAAAATATTAAATTTCCTTACGACATTGTTATTATTGCTAGAAATCAAACGAAAAATATGGAGTACGAAGAGATAAAGAAGAGTTTAATACATCTACTATATAAAGAAAAACTGTTAAAAAAGACGAACGACTAGTTTAGGATAGTATCCATAGTTGTTTTATTATAGAATAGCAATAGATATTATAGTGTCTCTATTTAAGGAGGAAAAGAATTTGCGTAAGAAGTATATGTTACTTCTGGTTATGATTGGACTTGTTGTCTTTCTATCCGGCTGTATGGAAGTTGACCAACCAATTACACCAGAAAGTGAAGGTATTTGGAATGAGATTTTTGTTTATCCGCTTTCATGGGTAATTATAAAAATCGCTGAGATTTTCAATAATAGCTATGGTTTATCCATTATTATTGTTACAATATTTGTCCGTTTAGTTATTATGCCTTTAAATATTAAACAAATTAAGAGTTCTAGGGCTATGCAAGAGGTTCAACCGAAGCTTCAAGAACTGCAAAAGAAATACAGTTCCAAGGATGCTAACACCCAGCAGAAATTACAACAGGAAACAATGAAAGTAATGCAAGAAAACAATGTTAATCCGCTTGCAGGATGTTTGCCGATTTTTGTACAAATGCCGATCTTTATTGCAATGTACCATGCCATTGTTCGTACAGAAGAAATCAGTAATTATAGTTTCCTTTGGTTCCAATTAGGTGAGCCGGATTATATTTTGCCAATATTAACTGCTGGATTTACATTTTTGCAACAAAAGTTGATGATGTCAACGAGTTCATCAGCTAATGCGAATCCGCAAATAGCAATGCAAATGAAGATGATGTTATATATCATGCCTATTATGATTGGGGTTATGGCCTTCTTCTTCCCGGCAGCGCTAGCATTGTATTGGGTAACTGGTAATATCTTTATGGTTGTTCAAACACTTTTAATCAACAAACCAATGATGGCTAAGGATAATGGGGGAGCTAAAAAGTGAAAGAACTAACTGCGCGTGGACAAACGGTGGAAGAGGCGGTCCAGTCAGCATTGAAGCAGTTAAACACCACGAGGGACCAGGTAGAAATTCAAATTATTGATGAAGGAAAAAAGGGATTATTAGGAGTTTTTGGTTCGAAGCCTGCGATTGTTAAGGTTTCGATTATAAAAAATCCAATAATTGAGGCAGAAAACTATATTAGAGAAGTAACAAGCAATATGAATGTAACAGTTAATATGCAGACATTGGTTGAAGCTAATCATGTTACTTTCAATCTTAGTGGAGAGAATATTGCACTGTTAATAGGGAAGCGCGGTCAAACTCTAAATGCACTGCAAAATTTACTGCAGCTTGTCATAAATAAAGAAAGTAAAGTATATTATACAGTAACGCTTGACGCTGAAGGATATCGTAGTCGAAGAAAAGAAACATTAGAAGCATTGGCATTACGAATGGCTGATAAAGCGATTCGTACGAAAAGAAAGGTTGCTTTAGAACCTATGCCTGCTTTTGAACGTAAGATTATTCATAACGCTTTGCAAAATAATCGTGAAGTCTCTACCTATTCAGATGGAGATGATCCGCATCGACATATTGTGATAAAACCATAGAAGTGAAAGGGTCTTGGAGGGTATTCCAAGATCCTTTCCTTTTTTTTATTGTCTGCGTGTTTTAAATCTATCGTGTCGGGTATCATTTTTATAAGAATTTCCTTTAAACACGTGCATGTTTTTAGAACTATAAATGAATACTAACGTTAATGTGCTGGAAAGGAGATTGTGATGTCGCATTTTACTGGAGAAATTGTTAGCGGAGAATTTGATCATACTAATGAATGTTTTTATTTAACGCAAGTCAAAAATTTGTATACACAGTCTAATATTTCAGAAAAGCAGCTAACAAATCTCTATCAATATTTAATGAAACAGGATGATAATTGTACTTTAACCATTAACGATCAGTTGCCAATCTTGCTGCAGGTGGAAGAAATAAACGATTTACTAAAGGATTTAAAAGCAATTATGAATGCAAAAGAATGGAAGGGAGTAAATTAAAAATGGCAAATAAAAGTCATAAAGATAAATCTATAGCAAATAGAACCTACCAGTACTCTGATTATTACAGTGATGATGATCTATCAAAAGGAATGGCAAAAACACATGAACAAGTGTCGGATGCTTATATGGAGGGAACTCTTGATCAAGATGTAACGGAAAATCGTACAGAGGAGTCCTTCCCGAGAAAAGGAAATCCAAATGGCAAGAAATAAAATACTAGTACCAGAAGCTAGGGAAGGGTTAAACCAGCTTAAAGCCAAAGTGAGTAACGCTGCAAGTCCGGAACAAGCTAAATATGAAGTAGCAAAAGAACAAGGTATCTCTTTAGAGAAGGGATACAATGGAAATATAAGAGCGAAAGATGCTGGGAAAGTTGGCGGTACGATCGGTGGGAGAATGGTAAAATCTTTAATTGAACAAGCAAAAACAGAATTAAATAAGAAGCACTGAGGACTTACAAATTAGTAAGTTCTCTTTTTATATTGTCTGTATTTCATGTTTTGTACCGGCATTTTCTTATCAAAAGCTGTTGATAATTTTTATATTGGCGTTATAATTAATTGTCCACATGTTGATAACTAATATTAAATAGAGTTAGAAATTGGTGTGTGTGGATAAGTTTATTTTTATCTAATTTTATGTTATCCTGTTTAGTTAGTGATGTTATTAAAAAATATGTTGATATAGATGAAAAATATTGTTGGAGGTGAACGGTATGATGGAAACAGATACAATTGCAGCAATTTCCACGCCGATTGGAGAAGGTGCAATAGCGATTGTTAGATTAACAGGGGAAGATGCTATACAGATTACATCAAAGGTGTTTAAAGGGAAAAATCTGCTTGAAGTGGATTCGCATACGATGAATTACGGAAAGATTATGGAACCAGAGACGCAGGAAATTGCTGATGAGGTCATGGTTTCTGTTATGCGTGCGCCGAAGACATTTACACGTGAAGATGTAGTGGAAATAAATTGTCATGGCGGAATGGTTGCTGTCAATCGTGTTTTGGAAATTGTGTTAAGTGAAGGAGCACGACTAGCAGAACCTGGTGAATTTACAAAACGTGCCTTTTTAAATGGGCGTATCGATCTGTCACAGGCAGAAGCTGTGATGGACTTAATACGTGCAAAAACAGATAAAGCCATGAATGTCGCCTTAAAGCAAATGGATGGGCGTTTGTCTGGATTGATTCAGCGCCTCAGACAAGATTTATTAGAAACGGTTGCCCATGTTGAGGTGAATATCGACTACCCAGAATATGATGATGTAGAAGAAATGTCACACGATATGATGCGCACGAAGACAAAAGAAGTACATGGAGAAATTGAAGAACTTCTTTCTGTAGCAAAACAAGGGAAAATTCTGCGTGAGGGTCTTGCTACCGCTATTATTGGAAGACCAAATGTAGGGAAATCTTCCTTAATGAATACATTAGTACAAGAAAACAAAGCGATTGTAACCGAAATCCCTGGAACGACACGCGATATAATTGAAGAATATGTCAATGTTAGGGGAGTGCCGTTACGCTTAGTAGATACAGCGGGGATTCGCGAAACAGAGGATATCGTGGAGCGTATCGGGGTAGAGCGATCCAGACAGGTGTTAAAAGAATCTGATCTTATACTATTTGTCCTAAACAATAATGAACCTTTAATAGACGAAGATTTAAAGCTATTTGAAGCAATTCAAGGGCTTGAATATATTGTCATTATTAATAAAACCGATCTAGAGCAAAAGCTGGATTTAGATAAAGTGAAGGAATTAGCAGGAGAACGATCCATAGTAGCTACTTCTCTTTTAAAAGAAGAGGGTGTAGACGAGTTGGAAAAGGCAATTGCGGATACTTTCTTTGCTGGTGAAATTGATACGGGTGATTTAACGTATGTTTCAAATGTAAGGCATATTCAACTCCTTAAGAAAGCCAAAAAGGCATTAGAAGATGCGATGGAAGGTTTAGAGCTTGGAATGCCATTAGATATTGTACAAATTGACGTAACAAGAACATGGGAATTTTTAGGAGAGATTATTGGAGATACGGCAAGTGATAGTCTTATCGATCAGTTATTCTCGCAATTCTGTTTAGGAAAATAAAATTAAACTTCGCTCATGGGAAATTCACTGAGTGGTATTATATAAAGAGACCCGCAGGCCCTTAGCAGGTTAACCTGCGATAAAAATAAAATGAAAGAAAGGAAGAATGTCCATGACTTACAATGCAGGTAATTATGATGTTATAGTCATAGGAGCCGGTCATGCAGGTGTGGAAGCTGGTGTGGCTGCAGCAAGAATGGGAGCTAAAACGTTAATGCTCACATTAAATCTAGATATGGTTGCTTTTATGCCATGTAATCCGTCAATCGGTGGACCTGCTAAGGGGATTGTTGTGCGTGAAATCGATGCCCTTGGTGGTGTAATGGGGAAGGTAATTGATAAGACTTATATCCAAATGCGTATGTTGAATACAGGAAAAGGACCTGCCGTACAAGCATTACGTGCACAAGCGGATAAGGCGCTTTACAGTATAGAAATGAAAAAATTAATTGAAAACGAAAAAAATCTAACGATTCGCCAAGGAATGGTGGAAAAACTAATAGTTGAAGATGGCGTATGTAAAGGTGTTATGACGGAAACGAATGCTGCGTATTATGCAAAAGCGGTTGTCGTAACAACAGGAACTTATATGCGCGGTAAAGTATTGATGGGGGATTTGGAATATGAAAGTGGACCAAATAATCAACGTCCTTCTGTTAAATTATCCGAAAATCTTCAAGAACTTGGTTTAGAACTTGTTCGTTTTAAAACAGGTACACCACCACGTGTGAATAGCCATACGATTGACTATTCAAAAACAGAAATTCAACCTGGTGATGATAAACCACAAGGATTTTCTTATGAAACAACAGAATTTATTACCGATCAAATTCCTTGTTGGCTTACCTATACTAATGAATTTACTCATGAAGTGATCAATAATAATTTAGGGCTTTCAGCGATGTACTCAGGTGCTAAACGTGGAACAGGCCCGCGTTATTGCCCATCAATCGAGGATAAAATTGTTCGTTTTAATGATAAGCCACGCCACCAAATCTTCCTTGAGCCAGAAGGAAGAGATACGGAAGAAGTATACGTTCAAGGATTATCTACCTCCTTACCAGAATCTGTACAGCATGAAATGGTCCATTCCATTCCAGGCCTGGAGAATGCAGAGATTATGCGTGCTGGCTATGCAATTGAGTATGATTCCATTGTTCCAACACAATTATGGCCAACACTTGAAACGAAGACAATATCAGGTTTGTTTACAGCTGGCCAAATTAATGGTACATCCGGATATGAAGAAGCGGCAGGCCAAGGAATTATGGCAGGAATTAATGCTGCACAAAAAGTGTTTGGTAAAGAACAAGTTATCTTAGATCGTTCTCAAGGTTATATTGGTGTACTAATTGACGATCTTGTGACAAAAGGTACGAACGAGCCATATCGTTTACTAACTTCTCGTGCGGAATATCGACTTTTATTACGTCATGATAATGCAGATCTGCGTCTAACAGAAATTGGTCGCCAAATTGGTTTAATTACAGATGAGCGCTATGAAAACTTCCAAGTGAAACAACAGGCAGTAGAAGAAGAGAAGAAACGCTTGAAGAAATTGACAATCAAACCAAGTGAAGCTGTAAATAAAATAATGGAGGAAGCGGGAGCAACTCCATTAAAAGAAGCAATTAAAGCTTATGATTTATTAAAACGACCTGAACTTGAGTACTATGATATCGAGCGCATGATTGACAAGAATACAGAAATCTCAAATGAAGTGAAAGATCAAGTAGGCATTCAAGTGAAATATGAAGGGTATATTAAGAAAGCAAATGAGCAAGTAGAACGCATGTTAAAGATGGAAGATAAAAAAGTACCAGACGATATTGATTATGATGCAATTAGTGGTTTAGCAACAGAAGCTCGACAAAAGCTAAAGAAAATTCGTCCATTATCGTTAGGGCAAGCTTCCAGAATCTCGGGAGTTAACCCAGCAGATATATCTATCCTGCTCGTTTATATTGAACAAGGTCACATTGCAAAAATTGCAAACTAAGGCCTAAAATAAGGGAGAACAAACATGAATCCAGAACAGTTTAAAGAGGCGTTAAAAGAAAAGGGAATAGAATTAAATGAAAAGCAGCTGAACCAATTTGAAACGTATTATAAGTTACTTGTTGAATGGAATGAAAAAATAAATCTAACTGCAATTACAGATAAAGAAGAGGTTTATTTAAAGCATTTCTATGATTCCATTACTGCTGCGTTTTATTATGATTTTTCTAATGAATGGGAGCTTTGCGATGTGGGTGCTGGAGCTGGATTCCCAAGCATCCCACTCAAAATTTGCTTTCCTCAGTTAAAAGTAACAATTGTAGATTCTTTGCAAAAGAGAATTGGTTTTTTAAATCATTTAGCTGCGGAATTAGGTCTAGAAAATGTTGCTTTCTATCATGATCGTGCAGAAAACTTTGGGAAAAATACTGAAACAAGAGAGAAATTTGACATCGTTACCGCTAGAGCAGTGGCACGTATGTCAGTATTAAGTGAACTTTGTCTTCCAATAACGAAGAAAAATGGTATGTTTATTGCGATGAAAGGTGCACAAGCATCTGAAGAATTAAACAATGCAAAACAAGCCATTGAATTGTTAGGTGGAGAATTACAAGATTCATTTTCATTTACTTTACCTAAAGAAGACAGTGAACGTCATATCATTTTAATTAGCAAGAAAAGAAAAACGCCAAAAAAATATCCTAGAAAAGCTGGTGTACCAAATAAAACTCCAATAGAGTAAAGGCGCACCAGCCTTTTTTAATTGGGCAAAATAATTAATAATTCTTTTCTGTGAGTAAATATGGTAAAATAAGATTACATATCGAGAATAACGGCATAGTATGATGCATAATATAATAGATTGGGTAGCTATATTTTTAACTGCTACCTTAATAAACGCACTAATAAGAGATCCGTTTTATCGCAAGTTTACTTCTGTAAAACTCTCTATTTCCAGAATTCGAGAGTAACAAGAATAGTAAGTCGGGAGTGATTCTGGTCAAAAGACGGATTCGTTCACCATACTCATACCCTTTTGGTGCTAACACTCAGTAGGGGAGAAAGGGATTCTCCACTGAGTGAAGTTTTACTTTAAATATTATTCTTTCAATTGTTTCACGTGAAACAATTTCATACATAGATAGGAACTACGTATTTTAAGATCATAAAGGTGGTGTCAAGTGGTGCATCCTTTTAATCGTATTTTTGGATTAGGTGATAAATCAACTGAAAAAGTTGAAGAAGTCTCCTATAATCCTGATGAAGTTGTCAAAATTCCTGTAAAAAATATTATTCCAAACCAGTATCAACCGAGGACTTTGTTTGATGAAGAGAAAATAAAGGAATTAGCCCAAACAATTCATACACATGGGATGATTCAACCAATTGTCGTTAGAAAAACGCAAGAAGATAAATATGAAATAATCGCTGGGGAGCGGAGATGGCGTGCTGTTCAGTCCTTAGGATGGGATCATATCTCCGCTATTATAAGAGAGATGACAGACACAGAAACCGCATCGGTTGCTTTGATTGAAAATCTCCAGCGGGAAGAATTAACAGTTATAGAAGAAGCGTATGCTTATGCCAAGCTATTGGAAATGCATTCATTAACGCAGGAAGCACTTGCACAGAGGCTGGGCAAGAATCAATCTACCATCGCTAATAAGCTGCGTCTATTAAAGTTGCCAGAAGAAGTACATGGAGCTTTAATGAATAAATCTATTACAGAGCGACATGCACGTTCATTAATAAAATTGAAAGATAAAGAAAAGCAGTTAGAAATACTGGAGCTTATTATAGAAAACGATTTAAATGTAAAACAAACAGAAGAACGAGTTGCAAAATTATTAGAACCAAAAGAAGAAACGAAAAAACGTCCAAGGTTAAAAGGGATTAATAAGGATATACGAATTGCCATGAATACAATACGCCAGTCATTAAGTATGGTAACGAAAACTGGGGTAGAAGTAGAGTCTGATGAAAAAGAATTTGATGAATACTATCAAATAACTGTAAAGATACCAAAGAAGAAATCATAAATATATTTTCATTTAGTGTAGTTAACCCATCTTTAATAAAAGGTGGGTATTTTAATATGAAGAAGATTAATAAAGTGAAGATAAAAGTTAAATTAGAATATCAAGTTTTGTGAAAAAATGCTAAAATAAAGTGTATATCAATTAGGAAGGTGTCTACATGGGGAAAATAATGTCCATCGCAAACCAAAAGGGAGGCGTTGGAAAAACGACCTCGTCAGTAAATTTAAGTGCTTGTTTGGCTTATTTGGGAAATAGGGTATTGCTTGTGGATACAGATCCTCAAGGTAATGCAACCAGTGGAGTAGGTGTAAATAAAGCTGACGTCAGTAAATGTATCTATAACATACTAGTTGATGATTTGCCAGCTGAGGATGTTGTTATTTCTACAAACATAGAAAATCTGGATATAATTCCGGCGACAATCCAATTGGCTGGTGCAGAAATTGAATTAGTTCCAGTTATCTCTAGAGAAATTCGATTAAAGAAAGCACTAGACAGTATGCAAGATTCATATGATTATATTATCATTGACTGTCCTCCATCATTAGGGTTATTGACGCTAAATGCTCTAACAGCTTCTAATACAGTTATTATTCCTGTTCAATGTGAATACTATGCTTTAGAAGGACTTAGTCAGCTATTAAATACGATCCGTCTTGTGCAAAAGCATTTAAACAAATCGTTAATGATTGAAGGAGTATTATTAACGATGCTTGATGCAAGAACAAATTTAGGAATACAAGTTATTGATGAAGTGAAGAAATACTTCCAAGACAAAGTATATCGTTCTATTATTCCAAGAAATGTTAGATTAGGCGAAGCTCCAAGTCATGGGCAACCAATCATTACATATGACCCTAAGTCTAAAGGGGCAGAAGTATACCTAGAATTTGCAAAGGAAGTGATGGCTAATGGCGAAAGGGTTGGGTAAAGGTATTAATGCTTTTTTTCCAGAGCTAGAAAAGGTAGATAATGATTCCGTCCAAGAACTTGCTATCACAGAGTGCAGGCCAAATCCATATCAGCCTAGAAAGACCTTTCATGCGGATACAATAGAGGAATTGAAAGAATCTATTTTAGAATATGGAATCCTTCAGCCTCTTATTGCTAGGAAAAGTATTAAAGGTTATGAAATTGTAGTTGGGGAGAGGCGTTTTCGAGCAGCGAAAGAGGCAGGATTGAAAACAGTTCCTGTTATTGTGAAGGAATTGTCAGACGAAAAAATGATGGAATTAGCGTTGTTAGAGAACCTTCAGCGAGAAGATTTAACGCCTATCGAAGAAGCTCATGCATATGCAAATCTAATTCAAGAATTAAAAATCACCCAAGAAGAACTATCAAAGCGCTTAGGGAAGAGCCGATCCCACATTGCGAATATGATTCGATTGTTATCCTTGCCGGAAAAAGTTGTTGCCTTTATTAATAATGGCGAATTATCTATGGGGCATGGAAGAGCACTTCTTGGGTTAAAGGATAAAGAACGATTACTTCCATTAGTTAATAAAATAAGAAATGAAAAGTTAAACGTTCGACAAGTCGAGAAATTAATTCATGCACTAAATCAAACTCCTGAAAAGAAGAAAGAAAAGCCGAAAAAGGATGTTTTTATTACAGAAAGAGAATCCGTTCTTCGCGATAGACTAGGGACGGCAGTTACCATTCAACGTGGGAAGAGAAAAGGCAAGATTGAAATTGAATTCTATAACGATGATGATCTAGAGAGAATTATTGATTTATTAAATGAATAGATGCTACAGAGTGTATGAAAAATCATGCGCTCTTTTTTAATACCATAAGGTGAAAGTTCACTCAGTGGGGGAGAGAGTACATCTAGTTTAACTGCGATAAACTTTTATTGCTTGCTGCAATAGAATTGGGATAGAATAAAGAAGTAATGATTTATCTAATTTAGATGGAAGATAAAATTGGCGTAGAAGTACTTTATGTTCCACGTGAAACATTAAAATAAAAAACGAATATACATAATATGGAGTTGTGGCGAGTGGCTTTAACAGGAACCTTAATAAATGGTTTATTAATTGTAATTGGTAGTTTGCTTGGTCTGTTTTTCACTAGAATTCCTGAACGATATAAAGAAACTGTGATGCATGGAATCGGATTAGCTGTATTTCTAATTGGTTTACAGATGGCGATGAAATCAGGGGAAATCATTATCGTATTATTAAGCTTGCTTTCTGGAGCAGTTGTCGGAGAGTTGCTTCGTATTGAAGAAGCACTGAATCGTTTCGGAACATGGATAGGAAGTAAATTTAGAAATTCAAATGATAATATTAGTGTTTCCCAAGGATTTGTCACTGCGACATTAATTTTCTGTATTGGTGCAATGGCCATTATTGGGGCGCTAGATAGTGGAATTAGAGGGGACCATAGTGTTCTAATCACAAAAGGAGTCATAGATGGTTTTACTGCTCTCGTACTCACTACAACATTAGGGATAGGGGTAATTCTTTCTATTATTCCACTTATCATATATCAAGGAGCTATCGCACTTTTTGCAACTCAAATAGATAGATGGATTCCAGAAACGTTGTTAAATGGCATAATTAACGAAGTGACCGCTGTTGGTGGATTACTCATTATAGCGATTGCTTTAAATATGTTAAAAATAACAAAGATAAGAATTGGTAATCTATTACCTTCGATTATCACTGTGGTTATCATCTATTATCTTTATACCTTATTATAATCAAATAGATTAATAGAATAAGAAAGAAACAAACGATTAGAGGGTAAAAGAATGAAAAGTGTACTGAAATTTCTATATGAGGGAATCATGCTTCTTCTTGTTATGTTGACGATTGTTTCAATTTGGTCTGAAGATAATATTAGTGATAATATTAATTGGATAATTTGGGCCATCTTTACCACTGACTTTGCCATCCGTATGTATTTCACGAAAAATCGCTGGAAGTTTTTAAAAGAGAACCCTTTTTTAGTGTTAGCCATTATTCCGTTAGATCAGTTCTTCCAGCTATCACGTATTGTCAGGGTTATTTATCTGTTTCGTATTAAGACAATTACGAAATACTATGTTTCACCCTATATAGAAAGATTGACGTACAAATCGAAGACTATGGTATTCACCCTTGTAAATGCCTTTTTAGTCGTAGAGGCGCTCTATATTTGGTATAAAGAACAATCGGTATCGAACTTCTTTGAAGGGCTGTATGTTACTTATGGAAATTTATTGTTTTTTGGGCGAGAGATATTTGAAATAAATGATACCATTTCAGTTTGGAGTTTAACGGCAACATCCATTATTGGAGTCATTGTACAAGGACTTGCCTTACAGTGGCTATTTACAAAACTAGAAGTCTATTATAAAGATGCAAAACAAAAGTATAAGGAAATAAGACAAAAAAGGGCTTAGATATTTAAGAGTTGGACAATAATTGAAAGAGGGTATTATTAAAGAAAAGCAGCTGTTAAAAATGACAGGCTGCTTTTTCCCACTTCTATATAAATCGTTTTTCTTCATGTTTAGAAACGATAGCTGACATAGCATAATTATATTTCAGACATTGATCTAATTGTTCGATCACCAGACTAATCTGTTTAGCCATATCCATTACGATGGATAGCCTTGTGTTTTGCAAGACTGAATACTCCATAAATCCGCCTATATTGACTACTCCTGTAATATGGATATCCCCAACTTCAGGCAGCGGTTTATTTAAAGCAGCACCTGGTTTTAAAGGGCCTTTTGCAGCAATAATATGGCCAATTGAGCTATTCTTTCCTAAACAAGCATCAATAGCAATAATAAAAGGTTTCCGATGGTTTGAGTCAATATCTATTAGTGTTTCTTTTAAATTGGTTGCATGGACGGGCTGATGTACAGTGCCATACACAGTTAGATGCTTTGGTTTCATTTCAGTCAAGAAGGTTCCTGTTAAAGGTCCAAGTGCATCTCCTGTAGAACGATCCGTCCCAACACAGACGATAATATATTCACGCGGGAATTCTGGAAGCCATGAAATAATTTTTTCACTCATTGACTGATATAAGGCTGGGTCTTTGTAGAGCATACGAAATTGATCATTAAAATTACTAAATCTATTCTTTAGATTCATAGCTTATCCTCCAAAATCATATTGGTATAGTATACGGATTTTTTGAAACATATATACATCAATTCTGAAAATATTGGAGGATAAGTAATGTGGAGAGCGGGATTTAAATGGATGTTTTTAATCATAGGAACAACTATTGGTGCTGGTTATGCCTCGGGGAGGGAATTATGGCAATTTTTCGGGCATGAAAGTGGACTGGCTATTCTATTATTTTCTATCTTTTTCACGATATCCTGTATCGTCATTATGTTGATTAGCCGCAGAAGGAAATCGACACACTATTTGCCAGTATTAAGGGAGATTGTTGGGGAAAGATTGGCCAAGTTTTATGATGTCATCATATTTTTCTACCTTTATACAACCACAGCGATAATGATTGCTGGAAGTGGTGCGACAGGGCAGGCCTTTAATTTTTCAAAATGGTGGGGAATAGCTGTTATTATTCTAGCTTTATTTTTTTTGTTTATAAAGGGCATAGATGGGCTGTTATCTATCAATCAAATCATTCTTCCATTGTTAATTGGAGGACTTCTTTTCATCTTGCTGCTCTTTACGATGGATCAAGAATTGCATTTATTCTCCCACATCCATGAGCAAAGAAACTGGACAGCTGCATTTCCATTTACTGCTCTAAATTTATTATCGATTATTGCTGTATTGGGTGCGATAGGGGACAAAATAAAAACAAAGCAGGAAATTATCATTGCATGTGTAGGAAGCGGAGTCATTTTAGGGGTTATTTCTTATATCTATAATAATAGCTTAATTCAAATTGCAGATGAAATCCTATTATACGAAATTCCTTTATTCGCCATTTTAAAGGATTATCCTTTTGAAATTCTTATTTTTATGTCCATCATGCTTTGGTTTGCGATTTTTACTACATCTGCAACTGGGCTATTAGGAATTGTTAGTAGAATTCAGGATAAAATGAACAAGCCGTTTATTTGGATTGTAATGATTACACTAATAACGATGATCCCTTTTACCTTAATTAGTTTTTCCACATTAATTAATTATCTTTATCCTGCATATGGAATATTAAATTTATATGTGTTAACACGTCTTCTGCTGCTTCCTTTTTCCAAAGACGTTTATAGATGATTGGTAATAAAGTACTTGCTTCGTTAATAATCCAATTATATAAGGATAAAAAGAAGATTTAGACAAAAATATCGGTTATAATAGAAGCAAAAAGGAAGGAGATGACATTTTGGTAGATAAGGAATTTGGGTTAAATGATATCGTGTTAATGAAAAAGCCTCATCCCTGTGGAGAGAATCGCTGGAAAATCATACGAATGGGGATGGACATTCGTATAAAATGCTTAGGCTGTGACCATAGTGTTATGCTCCCAAGACGTGAGTTTACAAAGAAAATGAAGAAGGTGCTTGAAAAGGCACCGAATTAATCTTGTTTTTCCGGTTTGTCATAGACGAATAAGTAATAGAAATGATAAAATAAGTTATATTAGACAATGGGAAATTAATAAACGATAAGCAGAAAATGCAAAAATAGGTAGTTTTGTATTACCTATTTTTGTTTTTTATGTGTTTGTCTTTTTATTTCATACTATCTATAATTAGATTAATGAACGCGTTCTAATGAAAGAATCCTTAAGGAGTGGAAATACACATGGCGTTAACAGCAGGAATTGTTGGATTACCAAACGTTGGGAAATCAACCCTTTTTAATGCAATTACACAGGCTGGGGCAGAAGCAGCAAACTATCCATTTGCCACGATCGATCCGAATGTTGGTATTGTAGAAGTTCCAGACGAGCGTTTAAATAAATTAACAGAATTAGTAAAGCCGAAAAAAACAGTACCTACTACCTTTGAATTTACAGATATTGCTGGAATTGTAAAAGGAGCAAGTAAAGGGGAAGGACTTGGTAATCAATTTCTATCACATATCCGTCAAGTAGATGCGATTTGCCAAGTTGTTCGTTGCTTTGTTGATGAGAATATTACACATGTTTCAGGTAAGGTTGATCCCATTGAAGATATTGAAGTTATTAATTTGGAATTAATCTTAGCTGATTTAGAGACGGTAAACAAGCGTATTCAGCGAGTAGAAAAACTTGCAAGACAAAAAGATAAAGAAGCTGTAGCGGAGTTCAGTGTTCTTTCCATTCTTAGGGACGGATTAGAAGAGGAAAAGCCTGCTCGTGCATTAGAATTTTCCGAGGAACAATGGAAAGTTGTCAAAGGGTTGCATCTACTAACAAGTAAGCCAATATTATATGTTGCCAATGTTGGAGAAGATGAGGTTCAAGATGCCGATTCGAATGAAAATGTACAGAAAGTTAGAGAATACGCAGCAAAAGAAGATGCGGAAGTAATTGTTATCTGTGCTAAAATAGAAGAAGAAATATCTGAACTAGATACAGATGAAAAAGCAATGTTTCTAGAGGAATTAGGGATTGAAGAATCAGGGTTGGATAAGTTAATTAAGGCCTCTTACAGCTTACTTGGACTTGCTACATACTTTACTGCAGGGGAACAAGAAGTACGAGCTTGGACGTTCCGTAAAGGAATAAAAGCACCACAAGCGGCTGGTATTATTCATTCTGATTTTGAAAGAGGCTTTATTCGTGCAGAAACAGTATCTTATAAGGATTTGGTGGAAGCTGGTTCAATGGTTCATGCACGCGAAAAAGGGAAGGTTCGATTAGAAGGTAAAGAATATCTTGTTCAAGATGGTGACGTCATACATTTCCGATTTAATGTGTAGGTTGAGTGAAAAGGTAACTATTCCAGGTGTATAAATGATTAATGGATCTCTCGAATGCTTGTTTTTTTAAAAAAGATTTGGTATAATACTACATTGTGAGTAATTAGTTTATCAATTGCTCCTTGCTCTTATGAAAATAAGGGCCGCTAAGACCAAAAGGAGGTGTAACGGATGAGAAAATACGAAATCATGTATATCATCCGCCCAGACATGGAAGAGGAAGCTCAAACAGCTTTGATTGAGCGTTTCAACGGAATTTTAACTGACAACGGGGCGGAGATTGAAAAAGTTGAAGAAGTAGGTAAAAAACGCCTAGCTTATGAAATCAACGACTATCGTGATGGATATTACGTTTTGATTAACTTCAGCGGAGACGAAAAATCAGTAAATGAGTTTGACCGTCTAGCTAAGTTCAGCGACGATATTATTCGTCATATTGCAGTTCGAGAAGATGATAAATAATAAGGAGTGGTTCTGATGTTAAATCGTGTCGTATTGGTAGGCAGATTAACGAGGGATCCTGAATTACGTTATACACCAAACGGAGTAGCAGTAGCTAATTTTAATATAGCTGTAAATAGACCTTTCACGAATCAACAAGGAAATCGGGAAGCTGATTTCATAAATGGTGTGGTTTGGCGCAGACAGGCAGAAAATCTAGCAAATTACATGAAAAAGGGTAATTTGATTGGAGTCGATGGCCGTGTACAGACGCGTAACTACGAAGGACAAGATGGGAAAATGGTTTATGTGACAGAAATTGTTGCAGAAAGCATCCAATTCCTTGAATCAAAAGGCTCTTCTGGTGGTGGAAACAACACATCAGGATATCAACAAAACCAGAATCAGAACCAGAACCAATTTAATCAAAATAACCAATTCCAACCAAATCAAAATCAACCAATGGAGGACCCATTTAAAGATAATGGGGAACCTATTGATATATCAGATGATGATTTACCATTCTAATTCTCTAAGTAAAGGAGGGTATTCAAATGGCAGCTCGTCGTGGACGCGCAAAGCGTCGTAAGGTGTGTTTCTTCACAGCGAACGGAATTACACACATTGACTACAAAGATGTTGATTTGCTAAGACGTTTCATTTCTGAACGTGGAAAGATTCTTCCTCGTCGTGTAACTGGAACTTCTGCAAAATACCAACGTAAGCTTACTAAAGCAATCAAACGCGCTCGTCAAATGGCTTTATTGCCATACGTAGCAGACTGATTTAAAAAAAGCCCCAAAATCAAACCTGTTTCAGGAGATTTTGGGGCTTTTCTTTTACTGTTTATATGTATGATTTATTGCTTTTTTAGTCTTTAGCAATTGATAGAAAATGTTGATTAACTTAATCCAAAATAGTAGGTAACTCCGCTACGGAAATACACTACGCTTTCCGCGGGCGCTGTTGAGCCTCCTCGAGACTAACGTCCCTCCGGGGTCTCAACTAGGCTTTTCCTCCCGCAGGAGTCTCCGTGTATTTCCTCCGCTGGTATGGTGCCACAGAGGGAAACACAACTCTACATATCAAGTGATTGTAGCGGAGGGCAGTCGACTCCTCGAAAAAGAAAACCACTTTTTCTTCGTGCGATGTATCGCTGCCGAAGCCTTCCTTGTCCTGCGGGAAAAGCAACAAGCGAAGACCCCACAGGAAGTGTAAAGGAACAAAGGCTAAGAACGCCACGTCCTGTGGCAACGCCTTTATGACCAACATCCTGTTGGCCCGAGGCTGAGACGTTGCCCGCGGAAAGCGTACTGCCCGCAGCGGAAATCAGGCGCATTATTCCATGGTGTTTCCGGAGAATGCACTATTTCCGTTCTCTTCTCTTTGGATAAATTGATATCATTCTAACAAGTAAAATAATAGTGTAGAGGAAAGCGGCAAATAAATAAATATCATTTACTGGAAAAGCTAGTGAAAGAACGATATATAAGAGAAATGGTATAGTAGTTGTAAAAGAGCACATCTTCCATAAAAGCGAATAATGCAGTTTACGTTTCATGATTTTCGCAATCAAGGATCCTATGTATGCGATAAGGGATAAAGTAATAAATATAATTACGGTTAATGGGAGATAATAAAACATAAAAAAGTAAATGAACGTAAAAGCAACGTTCATTTCAGAACCAAACCCATTTGATATCGTTAATCTTTCAATTAATGAGGGAATAGAAATAATAAAGATGAGAATAAAGTTATAAACAACAGCAATATCCAAACCTACTCTATTTAATTGAAACATTGCATCTTTTTTAGGTAATTTAATACTATTTACTAATACACGCCAAAATATCATGTAGTTCATTCCTTCATGCTTTTCTATATTATTATTATAGTAGAAATACTATATAAATGCTTTAAAAAAGTAGAATGCCTAGTTGCTGTGAATTAGTAAAAAGTAACAACGAATTTCGGAACACGATGCGTTATAATGGAAAAAGTGATACTGGATATTGGGCCTCGAGAAAGGTCTTTTATAACAACATAATACATCGAATTCATGTTATGATTGTATAATGAAGAAATGAACTGTAATAATTGGACGAGGTGTTTTATGAATCAATCAAAGAAATTAACGGATGGTGCATTACTTTTAGCAATTTTTATAGTACTGCTCTTTATTACTATATTTATTACGCCTATAGCGATATTTAGTGCGTTCTTCTTACCGTTGCCTTTTATTATGTATGCATCCAGACATGGTTTTAAGCCATCCATCATTTTTTTAATAGCAGCTGTTGCTTTAACGGCGTTATTTTTCTCTATTTTTTCCATTTTTACGCCTATATTAATGGGGCTTGGTGGAATAATGATAGGTACTGCCATACGTAAAGATTTCTCGGCATATGAAGCATTGGCTAGAGGAACGTTTGGATTTATTATTGGATTATTATTCTTATATGCAGGTTCACAAGTACTATTTGGGGTGAACTGGATTGGGGAATTTAGAACAATCTTTACAGAGTCTGTAGAAATGAGTACGGAGTTAGCAGGACAATTCACTACAGAAGAACAAATCGATCAATTTGAAAGCACGATTCAAACGTATATTACCTATATGACAAACTTAATTCCTGTCTTTTTAATTATGGCTGGATTTATTTTGGCACTTATTAGTCAATGGATTGGCTTTAAGTTTCTTAATCGTCTAGATAAAAGGGAACTAAGGTTTCCTCCATTTCGTACATTGCGTTTTCCAAAAACGATTATTTGGGTTTACTTTATAGCACTTTTATTATCCTTTTTTGTCACAGATACGTCGAGTATGTTTTTTGTTATTATTCAGAACGCACAAGTACTCCTAGGCGCCGTATTAGTTATCCAGGGTTTTTCATTGATTTTCTTTTATACGCACCATAAAAAAATTTCGAAGGCTATCCCTGTTTTATTTATTATCCTAACTATACTATTTCCACCATTTCTTCTTCCTTTCATAAGGATATTAGGTATAATTGATATAGGAATGAATCTGAGGGATACCATCGTAAAGAAAAGATAAACAGAGTAAAACACTAGGGTAAATTGGCAAGATGGTGCTTTATAGGAGCTGAGAAAAATGCCAGATATTCAGAGAAAACCTAAACTTAGCAGACACTTATGGGTGATTTATTCATTATCCATAATCCTGCTTGCATTTCTATGGTATTTTGAATGGGTGCTAGGGCTCATCATGACCTTATTCTTAGCTGCCTCCTTTTATTATACGATTCTTACAGAAAAAACACTGTTGGATGAAACAGAAGCATATATTTCTGCTATTTCCCATCGTATAAAAAGAGTTGGAGAAGAAGCCTTATTAGAAATGCCTTTTGGAATTATTCTCTATAATGAAGATTACAAAATTGATTGGGCAAATCCTTATATGAATAAGTTTAGTGAGGATGATACGTTAGTCGGAGAGTCGCTTCAAGTTTTATCCGATAACATGATTCCTTTGATTAAAGAAAACAAAGAGGAAATTTGGATAGAAATAGAAGGATTTAAGTTTTTAACGTTGATAAAAAAAGATGAACGACTTATCTATTTCTTAGACCGAACCAAACAAGCTGAAATTGAAAATTTATACCAAAGTGAACAAACGGTACTTGCTTTTATTTTCCTCGATAATTACGAAGAAATAACACAAAACATGGATGATACTGCAAAAAGCCAATTAAATTCAGAAGTAACATCTGTACTTAATAATTGGGCTCATGAGTATGGCTTATATTTGAAACGGACCTCTCAAGAACGGTTTCTAGCTGTTGGTACTAAGCAAATACTTGAGCAGCTGGAAAAAGCCAAATTTGACATCTTAGATGAAGTAAGAGAGCTTAGGGAACAAAATAATCCTGTTACTCTTAGTATTGGAATTGGAACGGGTGAAGTAGACTTACCAGAACTAGGGGAGCTTGCTCAGTCGAGCCTGGACTTAGCACTTGGCCGCGGTGGTGACCAAGTGGCAATTAAGCAGGAGAATGGTAAAGTTAGATTCTATGGCGGGAAAACAAACCCAATGGAAAAACGCACAAGAGTACGAGCACGAGTGATTTCCCATGCGCTAACTGAACTTATTAAAGTAAGTGATAATGTTATTATAATGGGGCATAAATCACCGGATATGGACTCTGTCGGTTCTGCTATAGGTGTGTTAAATATTGCCAAAACGAATAATATCAATGGCTATATTGTCCTTGATTCAGATGATATAGACACTGGGGTTTATAGACTAGTGGATGCCTTAAAAGCGGATAATGAGATATGGCAACACTTCATTGAGCCGTCAGAAGCGGATGAATTGATGACCAATCGAAGTTTATTAGTCATTGTAGATACACATAAACCTGCCATGGTCGCTGATTCTGGTCTGCTTAGCAATACGGATTATAAAGTAGTAATTGATCATCACCGCAGAGGAGAAGATTTTATTGATAATCCGACGCTAGTTTACATGGAGCCATATGCTTCTTCTACAGCAGAGTTAGTAACAGAGCTTCTGGAATATCAACCAAAAGGGATGAAGCTAAAAATGCTGGAGGCTACTGCACTTCTTGCTGGTATTATAGTAGATACGAAGAGCTTTACCCTCAGAACAGGGTCAAGAACATTCGATGCTGCGTCCTATTTGCGCTCTAAGGGCGCTGATACCGTTTTAGTACAGCAATTTATGAAGGAAGACCTTTCTTTATATGTGAAGCGCAGTAAGCTTATTGAACGCGCAGAAGTATATCGTGACGCCGTAGCTATTTCCAAAGCTGAAACTGGCTTAACCTATGGTCCTGTTCTAATTGCCCAAGCAGCAGATACGCTGCTCACTATGACTGGAATAGATGCTTCCTTTGTTATTTCTGAAAGAGAAGATGGGAGAGTTGGGATTAGTGCCAGGTCCTTAGGAAATGTAAATGTCCAGCTTATTATGGAAAAAATGGGCGGAGGCGGCCATTTAACGAATGCAGCAACGCAAATAGAAGAAACAACTATAGAAGATGCTGCCACATTATTAAAAGAAATCTTAGATGAGTACTTCGAAGGGAGAGAAACATAGATGAAAGTTATTTTTCTGAAAGATGTTAAAGGTAAAGGAAAAAAGGGAGAAGTAAAAAACGTTTCTGATGGGTATGCTCGTAATTATCTCCTGAAGAATAATTTAGCAGAGGAAGCTACTCCTGGAAGTTTAAAGGTACTAGATGCCAAGAAACGCAAAAATGCAGAATTAGAGCAACAAGAAAAAGATGAAGCAATTGCTTTAAAAGAAAAATTTGAGAAAATCAATGTAGAGATAAAAGCAAAAGCTGGCGACGGTGGCAGACTGTTTGGTTCTATTACCAGCAAGCAAATTGCAGAAGCTCTGAAGAAACAACATGGATATAAAATAGATAAACGCAAGATGGATTTAGACCAGCCAATCCGAGCACTCGGATTGACAAATGTACCGGTGAAATTACATCCGGACGTTACTGGAACGATTAAAGTACATGTAGTGGAACAATAAGAATGAAGGAAGTGAGAGAAATCGGTTCATAGCCGATTTCTTCTATTCTTGCAACAATTAATCTATTATTATTGGTGTGCAATTTAGATAGACTTCTGATTAGTTTGATTCAGTATATTTCTGCATAAACATCTGGAAACACACTGAAAATATGCGCTCGTGATTTCCGCTGCGGGCAGTACGCTTTCCGCGGGCAACATCTCAGCCTCGGGCCACCAGGATGTTGGTCATAAAGGCGTTGCCACAGGACGTGGCGTTCTTAGCCTTTGTTCCTTTACACTTCCTGCGGGGTCTTCGCTTGTTGCTTTTCCCGCAGGAGTCGACTGCCCTCCACTACAATCACTTTATATAATTGGGAGGTGTTTCCACTTTCCAATGTTTAAAGATTAGAAAGCACAATTCAGCGGAGGAAATACACGAAGACTCCTGCGGGATGAAAAGCCTAGGTGAGACCCCGCTGTGCGTCAGCACGAGGAGGCTCAGCAGCGCCCGCGGAAAGCGTAGTGTATTTCCGTAGCGGTGTTATCTACTATTCTTTTATATCGACTGTAAAATTATGGCTGAAATTACCCGAAAAGAGCTTTAGGAAAGATTACTTCTAGTAAACAAATTCTTCTTATAACCTTCAAATACTAACTTCTCAATAACATAAAGGGGAGAATAAGAGATGAGCCAAGGATGGAATGATCGTGTACCACCACATAATATGGAAGCTGAGCAGTCTGTTATCGGTGCAATATTTTTAGAGGCGGAAGCTTTTACTACCGCTTCAGAAGTTCTTGTTGCCGAAGATTTTTACAGGGCTAGTCATCAACGAATTTTTGCTGCTATGATGAAGCTATCCGACCGCGGAGAGCCAATTGACGTAGTAACGGTTACTTCCTATTTAAATGATGTAAAGCAGTTAGATGAAGCGGGAGGGGTTGGGTATCTTACCCAGCTAGCAGAAAGTGTACCTACCGCTGCAAATATAGAGTATTATTGTAGAATCGTAGAAGAGAAAGCCTTGCTTCGCCGTTTGATACGCACAGCTACAGATATTGTTACAGCTGGATTTGAGCGAGAAGATGAAGTAGAAGATGTATTAAATGATGCAGAGAAAGGTATTTTAGAAGTTTCAGGACAGAAAAATTCTGGAACATTTAAGTCGATTAAGGATGTTTTGATGAATGTTTACGATAATATCGAACAGCTTCATCAACAAAAGGGAGATGTAACGGGGGTACCTACAGGGTTCCGTGATTTGGACAAAATTACATCTGGTTTTCAACCAAATGATTTAATCATCATCGCTGCCCGTCCATCGGTGGGGAAAACGGCCTTTGCCTTAAATATAGCACAGAGTGTTGCTGTTAATACGGATACAAATGTTGCTATATTCAGTCTGGAAATGGGCGCCGAGCAGCTTGTGCAACGTATGCTTTGTGCAGAAGGGAATATAGATGCGCAACGCCTGCGAAATGGAATGCTTGAAACGGAGGACTGGAGCCGTTTAACCATGGCAATGGGATCCCTATCTAATGCCGGTATTTATATCGATGATACGCCAGGGGTACGAGTTAGTGAAATCCGCTCTAAATGCCGCCGCTTGAAGCAGGAACATGGTTTAGGTATGATTCTTATTGATTATTTGCAGTTGATTCAAGGAAGCGGTAATTCTCGTGAAAACCGTCAGCAGGAAGTTTCTGAGATTTCCCGTTCCTTAAAAGCATTAGCAAGAGAATTACAGGTGCCACTTATTGCTTTATCACAGCTTTCCCGTGGAGTAGAATCACGCCAAGATAAGCGACCAATGATGTCTGACATCCGTGAATCAGGAAGTATCGAGCAGGACGCTGATATTGTAGGTTTCCTATACCGTGATGATTACTATGATAAAGAAACAGAAAACCAAAATATCATCGAAATCATCATAGCAAAACAACGTAACGGTCCAACAGGTACAGTCGAACTAGCATTTGTAAAAGAATATAATAAGTTCGTAGATTTAGACCACCGTTATCAAGATAGTGATGTTCCGCCTCCTGTTCCGGTGTAATAAATAATGATGGCTTAAAACGTTATTTCAATTTGAAATAGCGTTTTTTTAATACTGGATATTTATTCTAAAAAGGGGCTTACTTACTGAGCAAGAGAAAGAACATAGTAAAAAGATTGCTCATACAGGTGATAAGTGACCAAACAAGAGCAAAAACCAACAAAAATGTTGCTCATACAGGTGATGAGTGGCCAAACAAGAGAAGAAATCAACAAAAAGGTCGTTCATACAGGTGATGAGAGACCAAACAAGAGGAAAAACTAACAAAAATGTTGCTCATACAGGTGATGAGTGACCAAACAAGAGGAAGAACCAACAAAAAGGTCGTTCATACAGGTGATGAGTGACCAAACAAGAGAAAGAACCAACAAAAAGGTCGTTCATACAGGTGATGAGTGACCAAACAAGAGAAGAAATCAACAAAAAGGTCGTTCATACAGGTGATGAGTAGTAACCAAACAAGAGGAAGAACCAACAAAAAGGTCGCTCATACAAGCTATGAGCGACCTTTTTGTTGATAAGAGCTGTAGTTGTTCGTAGTAATTCTTAGATACCGCTACAGATAGAATACTAGCAGCAAGTACATTATTCTAGATAGACTTCCTAACATGTTACCGATCAAAAATCACTCTTGTGTCGGCAATTAGGTCATGAATTCCTTCTTTTTCTGAGGTGAATCCAACAACTAGATAAAGAACAATACAGATGAAAAATACGCGATGTAAAAATCTCCCTACGACTTCGCGGAAAATGACATTTCCCCATTCAAGGGATTCTCCATCGGTTCTAATTACTTTTAGTCCAAAAATCATTTTCCCTAACGTTTGCTGAAAATACTTTGTCATCAATACAAAATATAAGTAGAATACAAGGGTACTAAGGATGCCAGTCACAGTCCATAAGCCTATTTTATATGTGGCCATATCGCCAAATAAATGGAAGGGACTGAGAATAAGCCCATTAATGCTAAAGACAATAATTAAATCTGCTAAATATGCCCAGAAACGCATCCAGAACCCAGCATATTTTTTATTATTATTCTCGCTGATTGCAACCGGGGCTGTTAAAGAAGTGTCTTCGCTCATTTTATTCCCTCCTTACTCTGAGTATAAGTACATGGCTCGTGGAGATTTTGATTGCTGTAACATTTCGACCATTCCGTCTAGGTCAGATCCTGAACCAAAGACATTTTGGAATTGGACCCCTAAGAATTGATTAATCCCAAATCCTTGAGTATATTCGACAATCTGTGGGTTATTTAATTCAAAGTCAGTTTCCATCATGTCAATCGTGTCATCGAGTGTTCCGAGCTCATCCACTAATCCTAACTCTTGTGCTTGTGCGCCAGTATAGACTCGACCATCCCCTATTTCACGCACCGTACTTTCTTCCATTTCTCTTCCGTCCGCAATCACTTGTACAAAGTTCCCATATAATTCATCAATCATGGCTTGCAAAATGGAATGTTCTTCTTCTGTCATATTTCGATAAGGCGACATGATATCCTTAAATTCTCCACTCTTAATCGTATTCACATCAACTCCAATTTGGTCTGCAAGCTCTGAAAAATTATAGCTTTGCATGATTACACCAATGGACCCAGTAAGTGTCGAAGGATGTGCGATGACCTTATCTGCTGGAGCAGCGATATAATAACCACCAGATGCAGCCGTATTACCCATCGATACGTAGACTGGCTTTTCATTCTCCTGTTGGACTTCTATGATCTTATCGTGAATCTCATCACTTTCAACTACTCCGCCACCAGGTGAATTGACTCGAACAATAATTCCAGCTACAGAAGGATCCTTTCCTGCTTCATCAATCATTTCAAGAAAAGCATTATGATTGTAACCAGAGGTATTGAATGCACCAGTCATAGTATCTTGAATAACTCCGTTTAATCGTAATACTACAATTTTTTCTGCCCCCGAACCTGTCTCTAATACTTTTTCATTGAATTTCCCATTTCCTAAGTTTACTACCTCTTCCAAGTTGGCCATTCGAAATGCTGTTGTTGCTTGAAATCCAAGTGACACAAATAATAAAACAACGGCAATAACGAGCGCTATCCAGCGTTTTTTACTCATGCTTCAGTACACTCCCTTTTTAAGATAACTTTCGCTACTACTACTGTAACCGATTTAAAAACAAATTTAAATTAATTAATAAATAGCTTATAAATATTTAAAAGTTATCCTAGATTTCCGATTGCCTGTATCTAATAGAATACCGAACAATATTATATCTGTTATTAAAAAATATCCGTGTAGAGGGTCTTGAATAACCAGCCCATTTTCTTATATCATAGGATTGTTAGGCAGGATTTACAGGATACTGTAGCGAAATAATGGAAAGAAAGACAGAATGGTGAATTTGCGATAAAATAGATAAAGGCGATTAAAAAAATAATATTAGATAACATAAATAAAAAGCAATGGTGAAAAGGAAGTGACATGACTTGAGTCAAAAAATATTAGTAGTGGATGACGAACAACCGATTGCAGATATATTAAAATTCAACTTAGAAAAAGAAGGCTATGAGGTCATTTGTGCATATGACGGAGATGAAGCCGTAAAATTAGCAGAAAATGAAAAGCCGGATTTGATCTTATTAGATATAATGCTACCAAATCGAGATGGAAATGAAGTACTTCGAGAAGTAAGAAAAACCCAAAGCATGCCTGTTATTATGCTAACAGCAAAAGATTCTGAAATAGACAAGGTTTTAGGATTAGAGCTTGGGGCCGATGATTACGTAACAAAACCATTTAGTAATCGTGAATTAATTGCAAGGGTTAAAGCAAACCTTCGCAGACAGCAGGTTCCAGATGAGCCGGTTAAGGAAACTAAGGATATTGTCATTGGGAATTTAACCATCCATCCAGATGCCTATGTCGTATCAAGAGATGGGGTTCAAATCGAATTAACACATCGTGAGTTTGAGCTCCTTCATTACCTGGCCCGTCATATAGGACAAGTAATGACACGTGAACATTTACTAGAAACCGTTTGGGGATATGATTATTTTGGTGATGTCAGAACGGTGGATGTTACTGTCAGGAGATTAAGAGAGAAGATTGAAGAGAATCCGAGCAGCCCGACTTGGATTGTGACAAGACGGGGTGTTGGGTATTATTTACGTAACCCTGAACAGGAGTAGTTTTTCATGAAAAAAGTTGGTTTTTTCCGTTCCATTCAACTAAAGTTCAGCATCATTTATATTCTCCTATTGCTATTAGCAATGCAGGTGATTGGTTCTTTTTTTATGACAGAATTACGAAAAGAATTGGAAGAGAATTTTACAAAGTCAATTACCGATCGAATGGAACTGCTTAGTTATAATTTAGAGCAAGCATTTAATAGAGATGATACAGTTGATGATAATGAGGGCCTCTCCTTGGAGGAAGAAGTCCAGCAAATTGTTAATGAAATTAATATTAATAATGCAGAAACGAGTATTCAGGTGATTAGCAATCAAGGTAAGATTCTTGGAACAAATGATCCTGACAAATTAGGTGAGGTGGGAAATCGAACAGCTAATTTAATCGTTGAAAATGCCTTGAATGTTAACTCATTTGAACCAAAACCAATGATTGATAAAAAAACAGGAGAGCGAATTTATGTTCAGGCCGTTCCATTGTATGATGACACTGGAGAATCTTTAGTCGGTGTTATTTATGTCGAGGCACTTATTCAGAGTGTTTATGATCAATTGGCAGAAATCAATCAGATCTTTATTAGAGGTTCTATTCTAGCCATTAGTGTCTCTGCTATTATTGGAATACTCGTAGCGAGAACGATAACGAAGCCAATTAAAGAAATGCGCAAACAAGCTTTAACCATGGCAAAAGGTGATTTTACGCAAAAGGTAAATATATATGGCAAAGATGAAATCGGCCAGCTTGCAGAATCGTTTAATGACTTAAATGGCCGTTTGAAGCATTCATATGCCACCATCGAGGAGGAGCGAAGGAAACTAAGCTCTGTTCTATCCAATATGTCAGATGGAGTTATTGCCGTCGACAATGTTGGATCCATTACCTTGATGAACGAGGCTGCTGGGAGATTAATGAAACAAAATCCGGACGATTTAATCGGAGACATGATTATTGATGTTCTTCAATTAGAAGATCGCATTGTGGATATTACTGAGCTTCAGGACAGTGGCTCGATTATTATCGATTTTAGTGAAGATGATGAGCCATTTTTATTGCGGGCTAATTTTTCTACTGTATCTGATGACGAAGAAGAAATTACAGGATTTATAGCTGTTCTAAGTGATGTAACCGAGCAAGAAAGAGTCGAACAGGAACGACGTGATTTTGTCTCCAATGTTTCACATGAACTGCGAACCCCGCTTACAACAATGAAAAGTTATTTAGAGGCGTTATCTGATGGGGCATGGCAGGATAAAGAAATTGCACCTAAGTTCTTAAGTGTTACACAGAATGAGACAGATCGGATGATTCGAATGGTTAATGATTTACTGCAGTTATCCAAGATGGATTCAGATGAATACCCACTTATGAAGGAGCGGACGGAGTTTATTTCTTTCTTCCATCACGTGATAGATAGACTTGAAATGAACATACCAGAGCATATTGCATTTATTAGAGATTTGCCAAAGCGCGGTGGGTACTATGTCTGGATAGATAAGGATAAAATAACACAGGTGTTGGATAATATTATATCTAATGCCATTAAGTACTCACCAGAAGGTGGACAAATTCGGTTGAAGGTGGAAAATAAACGTCATTATCTTTTAATTAGTGTGCAGGACCAAGGAATTGGAATTGCTTATGATAAATTGGAAAAAATCTTTGAACGTTTCTATCGGGCCGATAGAGCAAGAACTAGAAAGCTTGGTGGTACAGGGTTAGGTCTTGCAATTACAAAGGAACTAATAGAAGTACACCACGGCAAGATATGGGCGAAAAGTAAAGAAGGTAAAGGGACAACCATTTCCTTTACGCTTCCGCTGATGAATCAGAAGCGGAGGGAAAGAAAATGAAGCTAGAAACAGTTAAATCCATCATATTAGTTTTATTAATTATTATCAGCTTTGTTCTTGCTTTTGGAATATGGACCTATCAGCCAACAAATAACAAAGATCTCTTAAGCAGCAACAATTCCCGGGAAAGTTTAGATATTGGTGGAACAGAAGAGTCGAAACGAACATTAATTAAGCCGACAAATATTATCTTTCATCAAGGGGCTTCTCATTATGGTTTTAATAACATGGGAGATCAGGAGGACTTATATCGAGAAATAGGACAGTGGGCCATGCATAGCTTTTCTGCTGAGGAGATAAATGGCTACTCTAATCCTCATTATGATGTGGAAATTATTTTTCCCGTTTCTCTCCCGATGGAAATTGTACCCAGTCTATTTACAGTGAAAAATGAACTGGAGGAATGGCCAAACTGGTCATTTCAACGTATGTATATTACGTTTGATTCCGTTAATAAAACGTTATTGGTTTCCTTTCCGTCCATCGATGGGAGGAATCTTGGAACAGCTGTCATTAACGATTTAGAATACTATGAATCCCTATTGACCTATATGGAAGAAAACGAACAATTAACAGAGTATGTGATATGGAACGAGGAACAATCAAATAAATATATACCAAAAGAGCCGATTGTGTTGGGTCGAAATACACATATCTCAACCAAGTTTGAAGATTCCCTAGTGCTTGTTAACATTCTATTTAACGATCCATCAATCGTGAATCAATCTTCTTCTCCATTCCGAGGGTTATCTTATTTTTCCGATAGCAGCCAGCTGCGTATCGTCCAGGATGGTACTAGAATGGAGTTTGTCAGTCCAACTTCTGATGATACTTCCGGAGTATCCACGGTTTCTTCCATTTCTTTATTAAACCGCAGTGTGGAAGATATCAATGGCCATAATGGCTGGACAGGTAATTACAATTTAGTTGAAATAGATAATAGCCAAAACTTAGTTCGTTACCAAATGAATTATCAAGGCTATCCAGTATTTAGCTCTGGAGATCTGAATATGATTGAGCAACGATGGAATAATCAGCAAAGACTTATCGAATATAGTCGTCCATTAGTATACGTTAGTGACCCGTACCGATATGATCATTCAGAGGTGGAGCTTCCATCTGCTGAAGAACTAATGGACGAGCTAGCGAAAAATAAAGATAAGAATAATAATAATCCTAAATTGGAAGAAGTGGTAGATATCCAAATAGGATATAAGTTAACATATAATGATGTAGAAGAATTGCTTATCTTTAATCCGGGCTGGTTTGTAAAAAATAAACAGGGTTCATGGAATCAAGTCAATTTTGGCTTTGTAGCAGAAGAACGTAAAGGAGGGAGCTAAAGGATGCAGTGGGGACATATAAAAACACTATTTATCCTTAGCTTTCTTATATTGAATATCTATCTGCTTATCCAATTTATGAATAAGCAAGAGGAAGCAGATATAGGTGTTTTGCAAAATCCAGAAACTACATTAGAAGAAAGGCTACAAGCAGAGAATATTTCCATTCCTAATTTAGATGAATTTAATGTGGAAGAAGGAACCTATATTTTATCTTCTAACAAGGTTTTTACAGAGGAAGAAGTTAAACAAATAAATCAATTAGAAAATCAAGTTACAACAGTCCTAAGTGGCAATCATTTGGTCGTATCCAGGTTTGAGGAACCAGTTTCCGTTTCTGAGAAGACAGATTCGGAAGGTTTGAATCAATTTGTACAAGCATCTGTACTTTATGGGGACCAATACACATTCTGGGAATGGAATAAGGAATTAAATGTGATTGTGTTCTTCCAAAAGTATGGGGAACGTCCTGTTTACTATAACGAAAATGGTATCTTACTGCTGTATCTAAACAATCGCAATGAAATTACTCATTATAGTCAAACTATGTTGACAGAGGCAGAGCCACAAGGGAATAGCCCTAAAAGTATCATTCAGCCATTACAAGCAATTGATCTGTTAGCAGATGAGGATCATGTATTGTCTAATGATAACATCTCAGAGGTCGAAATGGGATACTATTCAAGACTTGCTGGAATGGAGGAAGAGCAAATCTTTGCTCCAACCTGGAGGGTAACCGTAGATAATGAGAGAAACTATTTTGTCAATGCAATTGAAGGATTAACTTATTCGGATCATGATTTAACGTTTATTAAAGAAGTCATGGAAGGGGTTAAGACATCCATGCAGACCATAAGTGATGAGGAAGAGATCAAGGAACCGTTTATGGATATCCTTGATCAAAAGTTAGAGACAAATAAAACGGAGTGAAAAAAGAAAATGACATTACGCTTTAGTGTATTAGCATCTGGGAGTACAGGAAACGCGTTTTATATAGAGTCAGATCAGCAAAGGATATTGGTGGATGCTGGATTAAGTGGGAAAAAATTAGATAATCTGTTCGCAAAAATACATGTTAATCCAGCCAACCTGTCCGGTATATTGGTGACGCATGAACATAGTGATCATATTAAGGGATTAGGTATTTTTGCTCGCAAATATAATCTACCAATCTATGCAAATGAGAAGACATGGAAGGCAATGGACGGACAAATTGGGAAGCTGTCGATTGACCAGAAATTCCAATTTAATATGGGAGAGGTCAAAACCCTTGGAGACATTGATGTTGAATCATTTGGTGTGTCCCATGATGCAGCGGAGCCCATGTTTTATACTTTCCGAAAAAGTGATAAAAAGGTGGCTTTAGTAACCGATTTGGGCTATGTTTCGGATCGAATTAAGAAAACGGTAGAGGATGCGGATGCTTATATTTTTGAATCGAATCATGACGTTGAAATGCTCCGAATGGGAAGATATCCGTGGAGTGTCAAACGTCGTATCTTAGGTGATTCTGGCCACGTTTCGAATGAAGATTGTGGACTAGCCCTAGCAGACATCATAAGCAATCGAACGAAACGAATTTATTTAGCCCATTTAAGTCTCGACAATAACATGAAAGACTTAGCAAGAATGTCGGTAAAAAATGTGCTCACGGAAAGAGGAATAGAAATAGACTTGTTCGATACCGATCCGGAAGAACCAACAGCTTTATATGAAGTGATTTAAAATGTAAGAAATATATAAGCGGACGAATAATAGCAGAAGGAATTCAGTAGAATTCCTTCTGCTATTATTTTTGTTTTTATTCTTTAGAGAAGAAAACATCTTAAATATGCTATAGGACAGAGTAAGGAATAACACCCAAAAAATCCCATATGGAAAAATCCCTCTGCTCGAAGTATGATTTCATTCATTAATTTTATGAAGAAAGGTCATACTATCATAAAAATGATAGAGGATAAGGGGAATGAAAAATGGGTTATTATAATCAAAGACCAAATCAAAGAAAGCGTCGTTCATGGGCTATTCCCTTGATTGTTGTTTTTCTAGTTGGCATATTTCTTGTAGCAGAAGTAATTCCTAGTTTTAATGCCAATGGAACAGGTGATGACTCTAAAACGGTTCGAAATAATACTGCTGATTCTATTCATGGCGATAAAGCACAGATTATTAATACTTCCGTTAATGTGGATGTATCGACGCAAATTACAGAAGTGGTGGATGAGGTTACTCCTGCTGTAGTAGGTGTATCCAATATCCAACAGCAGACCAATTATTGGCATCAAGAAGAAGGCTATGAAGCGGGTACTGGATCTGGTGTCATTTATAAAATAGAAGATGGGACCGCTTTTGTTGTAACCAATCATCATGTGATCGCTGGAGCCGACACGGTGGAGGTTGTCTTATACAATGAACAAGCGGTTCCTGCTGAATTAGTTGGCAGCGATATATTTACGGATTTAGCCGTTTTAACGATGGATGCCAGCCAAGTTGAAAATGCAATCAGCATTGGCTCGTCAGATAATGTAAAGGTTGGTGAACCCGCCATAGCAATAGGAAGTCCGTTGGGACATATGTTTTCCAGCACGGTAACTCAGGGAGTAATAAGTGGAACTAACCGCACGATTCCTCAAGACTTTGATCAAGATGGCCGTGCAGATTGGCAAGCAGAAGTAATTCAAACAGATGCAGCAATCAATCCGGGAAACAGTGGTGGTGCATTAATTAATATTTATGGTCAGTTGATTGGTATTAATTCCATGAAAATTAATCAGGAATCTGTTGAAGGGATTGGTTTTTCTATTCCTATCGATTACGCTTTACCGGTGATAGCAGAGCTGGAAGCTACTGGAGAAATGAGCCGTCCTTATTTGGGATTAGAGATCTATTCATTGGAAGAAGTACCGAAGATCGAGTGGACCAATACTTTGCAGCTGCCGAGTGAAGTAACTGGCGGTGTATATGTATGGAGCGTAGAGCCTCTTTCCCCAGCAGATCAAGTAGGCTTTAAAAAATTGGATGTGATTACAGAGTTGGATGGTGTGCCGGTTATGAATATGATTGATCTTCGTAAGATTTTATATCAGGAGAAAAAAATAGGGGAAGAAGTAGGAATTACGTATTATCGAGATGGCAAACGGTATGAGACGTCATTGAAACTAGGGGCACAATAGGTTAATATCCACAAAAGTTATCAACAGCTGTTAATAAAGTTGTAGATAACCTCCATATATAGTATAGAAAGTATGTTCGCCAACTATATATCTGCGAACACTTGTGCATATGTTGATAACTTTGTGGATAAACCTGAAAACCTCCTAATTCTGATTAAGACAAGACTCTATTATTTCTCCAGATGATTAATAATAAAATAAGCATGACAATATCTAATCTAGCTTCAAAAGCAAAAGAAAGCAGGCCTCCATTCGAAAGGATAGGAAGTTTAGTAAGGAAGATCGCCCCAAGCATAATGAGAATAAGTGGAGGAGCAGCTTGTTTAATATACATTCTTGCTGTAATTAACATACCACAAGCAATCTCTATAAAAGCAATCAGAAATAAGGTGAGTTCAGGAAAAGGTAATCCTAGATTTGTAAAGATCGTTTTAAAATCACTAACAATTAATTTAATAATTCCAGAGGTAAGAAAAACAAAACCAATACTAAAACAAACCCAACGCTCCATTTGAGTATACATGAAATATGCCTCCAACTTCCTTAATATTTGTAAGTCCCTTACTTGAAGAATGATGAGTGAGGGATAGGCATCAGCAAAAGCTTGGTTAGTTCAGGGACTCCAGGCGATGCTTTTAATCAGTGGACAAAAAAGAAACCTCTATAGATTCACTTAATTATACATATGCAACAAAATGGACAACCTTGACAACTATCTGTAGGTTAACTGGCTGTAAGGCCCTTAATGAATAGAACTTCAGAAGAATAATAGTACATTAAGTAGGGAAGTGCTCCTTGTCGAACGCCCGGTTCGTTCTGTGGTCTGTGGGTCTCTACTTTTGGCACTAATCCAGTGTGGGATGAAGGAAAATCTCCACTTAGTAAAGTTCCACTTTATGCTTTGATAAAGATAAACAAAGTAAGTAACTTTCACTCCGGAAAATTCTAACCGAAAGATATCCACAAATTGTGTATAAACTGTTAGTATCTTTTAAAATTTTATAATAAGTGTAATTATTTGCAAAATTTGTCGATAAATACAATGATATTTATCATTTTTCGACAAGGAATTGTCGTTATTACCCGGGAAATGATTTATTAGCGAAAAACATGAATGTTTTATTTTTAAACTCTATCTTTCAACACTACCATCTATTTCTAAATTAAATCAGAAATGGAAAGAAGAAGGGAAATAATAAAAAGGGGGTTATCATTCCTATCTAAAAGCTAAATTGATTATAACCCTTATCTTTATCTATAAAGCTATAGTAATGATAAAAGGAGAATAAATTGCCATATGTAGTACATTCTAATAATTATAAAGGAGGTCGTGGATATGAATAAATGGATGGTAAGTTTAGGAATTGCTTTTATAACTCTTTTGATATATTCCCCTGTTTTTGGTCAGGAGCAAGATGTACCTTCCTATGCAAAATGGAGCAAGATTGCCATGCAGGAGGTAAAAGGAAAATATCCGAATGATAAAATCGTGGACTTTTTGCATATTGAAAGAGAAACAAAGGGAGAACAAACAACGGAGAAATTTAAACTGTGGTTAAGAGGTGAAGTAAAGGAATTTGGTGTTTTGGTTGATATAACGTTTAATACAGAAACAGAAGAAGTACAAACTATTACACTTAGGAAAACGGAAAGATAACCCTTGCAATACAAAAAATGCTTAGAATAATCTCCCATGTCAATGAATTCAAAGGGACCCTATTCTAAACATTATTGATCGGAGCTGTTCATATAACAGTCTTTCCTAATTTCCACTACAAATAGATCTGCTGATTCTTTATATTTATTTTGTCCATTCAGATTGAAGCATGCCATAAACAATATGATCAACATAGTGGTCATAAAGCCATTCTGCCTGTCTTATCTGTCCTTCTTTTGTAAATCCCAGTCTTTCTGGTATTGCTCTGCTTTTCTTATTTTCATATGCAGCCCGAATATCGACGCGATTTAATTGGAGATCTTGAAAGGCATAATCTATTAGAGCACGAACACTATTTGTCATGATACCTTTCCCTTGAAATTCGTCTGCTAACCAATAGCCAATATAAGCAACCTTATTCGACCAGTCAATCAAATTATAGCTTAAGGACCCCGCTAAGTTTCCTTGATAATAAACCCCTAGTGTCAGTCCCTTGTTTTCTTCATATAATTTTTGTACGTGTTGGATAAATTGAAGAGAATCTTCTATCTTCACCGTACTATCTACCCATGGTAACCATTCACGTAAATACAAGCGGGAACGGTCTGTTAATTGAAATAAGGATTCCGCATCCTCCTCTATTAATGGTTTAAGCACAATACGGTCATCTACTTCATATGGAAACAAATATACTCACCCTCTGCAAAATAAGTATCCTTACTATACCATGAACAGACAAAATCTATCGTTATTTTTTGTATATTTAATATTTATAAAAATATAATCTAGATAATAATCAAAGTCTACGAATGGCCAAAGCGGTAACAATGGATAGTATATTTGAGAAAAGGGGTGACTATAAATGTATCCGTTTAATAAAATGTACGTCTTTATTTTTGTCTTCCTCACTTCATTATTAATAAGTGCACTCATTATCCAGATAAACGATGAACCTTCTATCCATAAGACTGAGGACAAGACCGTAACCAGCATAGTGAATACTGAGGAAAATAAGACACTTTCTTTGGATGAACGAATGAGCCGGATTCTAAAGGATGAGCGATTGAATGGATCCTTAATGGGTATTAGCATTAGAAAGGCTGATACAGGTGAAGAGATTTACTCACACCAAGGTCAAATAAATCTGCACCCTGCTTCGAATATGAAAATATTAACAGCAGCTGCAGCACTTGAGATACTTGGAGAGGATTATCAGTTTAAAACAGAAATTCTAACAGATGGGAAAATCAAAGGTACCACTTTACAGGGAAATCTTTTTATAAAAGGAATGGGAGATCCAACGCTTTTAAAAAAGGACTTAGATACATTTGCAATGAAGTTAAAGCAAGAAGGAGTAGAACAAATTGAAGGAGATGTGATTGGAGATGACAGCTGGTATGATGATATTCGACTTTCCCAAGACTTAAATTGGTCTGACGAGCCATCTCATACAGGTGCTCAGGTTTCCGCGCTGACCTTATCGCCAAATGAAGATTATGATGCTGGAACAATCATAGTAGACGTATTTCCTGGGAATTCGATAGGTGAAAAAGCTCAAATTCATACCACTCCAGAAACAGATTATGTCAAGATCGTTAACAACGTAAAAATGGTAGATGCAAAAGGTGAGAAGGATATTACAATCCAACGCATGCATGGGACCAATTCCATTGTAGCAGAGGGAACGATGCCATTAGATGGTACTTCTGAGCGTGCTTGGTCTTCCATCTGGGAGCCCACTGGATATGTGGTAGATGTTTTTCATCAAGTATTAGAGGAGAATGGAATAAGGATAAAAGGAGATAAGAGAGTTGGTATAACACCGGATGCTGCAAAAATGTTAGCAGAGAAAGAGTCCATGCCATTAAGGGAACTGTTAATCCCATTTATGAAGCTGAGTAATAATGGTCACGGAGAAGTGCTTGTGAAAGAGATGGGAAGAGTCATTCATGGGGAAGGCAGCTGGGAGCATGGTATTAGTGTAATAGAGAAGACAATTATACAATTAGGGGCAAATCCGGAGACAATACAAATCCGGGATGGTTCAGGTATGTCTCATAAAAATTATATACCTGCCAGTGAACTAACAAAAATATTATATGAAGCTCAAAAGAGAGGATGGTTTCCATCTTTTGAAGCATCTCTTCCTGTTGCAGGAGCTTCAGAGAGAATGGTTGGGGGGACACTGCGCAATCGAATGGCCACAGGAACTGGGTTAGAACAGGTGAAAGCGAAAACAGGAACGTTATCAGGGGTTCTTACTTTATCTGGCTATGCTACGACTAAGGAAGGAGAAACACTTATCTTCTCCATTTTAAACAATAACTATCTTACAGATCAGTATGAGATTGCTGCTATTCAAGATGAAATTATTTCTGTCATTATCTCTTATCCGTAGAAATATTCCTGAGTTAAGGATTTTAACATTCTTTTTTCAACGTAAATGGTTTAGAATGAAAGTAAGCTTTTTCAAGATTGGCAGTTATTGTAAAAGGATGGTACGGTTATGACGGAAGAGAATATAACTAGGTTACATATAAACGAAAAGGAAATCATATTGATAGGAACGGCACACGTATCTAAAGATAGCGCGGAGCAGGTAAAGCGAGTGATTGAGTCAGAGAATCCAGATGCCGTTTGTATCGAACTGGATGAACAACGCTATAAATCGATAACAGACGGAAACAAGTGGAAGGACATGGATATTTTTAAGGTCATTAAGGAAAAGAAAGCAACCTTATTATTAATGAACCTCGCCATTTCCTCGTTCCAGAAGCGGATGGCCAGTCAGTTTGGCATTAATGCTGGACAAGAAATGATTCAAGGGATTGAGTCAGCAAAAGAGATAGACGCAGAGCTTGTACTTGCTGATAGAAATATCCAAATTACCTTCTCAAGAATATGGGGAAACTTAGGCTTGAAGGGGAAAACCTTGCTGCTTACGCAGATTGTTGCCAGTATCTTTAGCAAAGAGACCATTACAGAAGAAGAATTAGAAAAAATGAAGCAGCAGGATACAATCAATGCGATGCTTCAGGAGTTTACAGAGCATTTTCCTAGATTGAAGAAGCCATTAATAGATGAACGTGATCAATACTTATCGCAAAAAATTAAAAATGCACCGGGAGATAAGGTAGTTGCAGTATTAGGCGCGGCACATGTTCCAGGTATAACGAAGCAAATCCAAAAGGATCATGATTTGAAGGCATTGACTAAATTGCCGAAGAAATCGAATACACCTAAGATTATTGGTTGGTCCATACCGATTCTTATTTTAGCCATGATTGCATATACATTTATTACAAATCCATCAGTGGGAATGCAGCAAGCGTTATCCTGGCTATTCTGGCATGGTGGTTTATCTGCACTTGGAACGCTTCTTGCCTTCGGACATCCATTGGCTGTGCTGACTTCACTTGTTGCGGCACCTATTACATCATTAAATCCCTTGCTTGCTTCAGGCTGGTTTGCAGGGATTGTACAGGCTTATTTCAGCAGACCTACTGTTCGAGACTTTGAAACGATTGCAGAGGATGTTACCAGTGTGAAGGGTTTCTGGGGGAATAAGGTAACAAGAGTACTCTTAGTTGTAATGCTTTCGAATCTTGGCAGCTCGATTGGTACCTTTATTGGGGGAGCAGATGTCATCCGCCTGTTTATTTCTAATTTCTTCTAAGACATCAAGAGTCAGACAAAAGGGTTTGACTCTATTTGATTTTGGAAACGATAACATATAGAAAGTCTAAACCCTTTAATATAGATAGAAAGTAAATTATAATAAGGGAAATCATTATCAGCTATTTATCTGAATCAGGGAGGAACGCTTGTGATCATTGCGATCATTTTTTTACTATTTGTATCTTTTTTCTTTTCTCTGAGTGAAACGGCACTAACCGCCACGAACAAAATGAAACTGCAAACGAGAGCAAAAAATGACGATAAGAAATCAGAGAGATTATTTGAGCTTATCTCTAACCCAAGTAAGTATAGTACTTCTATTTTAATTGGGAAAAAAATAGCTAATATTTTGCTTGCTACATTGGCTACGATGATGGCCATAGCTTACGAATTTAATGTTGCTGTGGCAATTGCCATTTTGACCGTTATCATTATTATTTTTTCGGAGGTAGTGCCAAAGTCAACTGCAGCTGCATTGCCAGATAAGATTGCCTATGTGGTATACCCTATTATACGTGCTGTGGTTGTGGTACTAAAGCCGATTACTATTATGGTTAATGCTTTAATCGGATTCATTACTAAATCATTATCAAAGGGACAAGTAGATACGGTATCTATTTCAAAAGAGGAATTCCGTGCGATGATTGATATTGCCGATTTAGAAGGGACGTTTGAGAAGGATGAATCCTTTCGTATCAAAGGGGTACTAGATTTTGAGGATTTAAATGTAAAGGATGTATTGAAAACGCCCAGGGTAGAGATTGTGTCTTTGCCGAGTACTGCAAACTATGAAGAAGTACGGGATATTGTCATCGATAGTCCGTTTACAAGATACCCAGTTTTTGAAGAAGATATAGATAATATCGTTGGTGTCTTTCACTCGAAGTATTTAATTCATTGGTCAACAGAGCCGGAAACGTCCCTGAAGTCATTTAGTGATACAGATCCGTTAATTGTCTATGAATTTCATTCCCTTGAGTGGGTCTTTCGTAAAATGACGAAAGAGAAGAAGCACATGGCGATTGTGCTGGATGAATATGGTGGGACAGAAGGAATTCTGACCCACGAGGACGTGATTGAGGCGATGATTGGTCTTGATATTGAGGATGAAATGGACGTCGATATTGATCCTATGGTAGAGAAATTAACAGAAACGGAAATTATTTGTGACGGGAAAATCACCTTACATAGATTAAATACCATTTTCCATACCGAGATTCCCGAGGAAGAGGACGTCCTCGCTGGGTATTTATTAAAGGAGTTTAATGATTTTCCAGAAGAGGGAGCAGTTATCGAACGCATTGACCTGACTTTTCGGGTAGTAGAAATGGAAGATAGATCGATTCGGAAGGTACAAATTATTAAATAAAGGATGGTACGCCTCACCTATTGGTAGGGTTTATTGTTATTCGAAGGAGTTTGCTGCAATGAAAATTACAATCGTATCTGTTGGTAAGTTAAAGGAAAAGTATTTAAAACAAGGAATTCAAGAATACTTAAAACGTTTATCTGCTTATGCCAAGGTAGACATAGTGGAGGTTGCCGATGAAAAGGCACCAGAAAACATGAGCGAAGCGGAAATGGAAGAGGTAAAACGCAAGGAAGGCGAGCGCATTTTATCCCATATCGGCCCCGATACATATGTGATAACACTTGAAATCAATGGGAAAATGCTGAGTTCTGAACAGCTTGCGAAGAAGATGGACGAGCTGGCGACATATGGGAAGAGTAAGATCGCTTTTGTGATTGGTGGATCGCTTGGGATTAGTGATGAAGTTATGAAACGCAGCGATATGGCTTTGTCTTTTTCTAAGATGACGTTTCCTCATCAATTGATGCGGTTGGTTTTGTTAGAGCAGGTTTATCGGGGGTTTCGGATTAATAGGGGGGAACCTTATCATAAGTAAATGAGGTTTTATATTACTATTAAAGCTTTTCCATACCACAGATAGATGAGAATAATTTTTCAAAGGGGAGATATTTATGAGTAGGATAGACATATATAAAAAGCCCATCTTATTGCGCACTTTGGTTACTTTTGAAGATGAAGATATAGATGGAGATTATACAACATATTCAGATATTAAAAATAACATACAAATAAATACAGAAAAATATAAGGAAGATCCTGAGTTTTATGAGATTGTCAGAGAAATGATTTTTGATATTGATAAAAAAGGCAGGCCTTTTCTCCATATAATCTGTTATACGTTTAATAGCTCCTATAATAGTCTTGAAGTCACTGCTTTAATGACAACTTCAGTTGAAGATTCAAAGGGAGAAATAGATAAAGCTATACTATATAATTTAGCTATGTCAATCATTTATAATATACCTGTTTTTCCTAATAGCAATAGCATTGAACAAGAGCTTATTGAATATTACAATCAGTTATTTGAATATGGTTTCGAATTATTAGATGAAAATGATGAACTAAAAACTTATAAACTTACAAATTCTCTTATTCCAAATTTCGAAAAAGAAGAATTCGATTTTGAGAATAATCCATTACCAAGGATTTATTCATTTAGTGAAGTTAATATTTATAAAAATAAATTAATGGAGAAATTAAAGCAACTTGATAATGCCCAATATGTTATAAATAATTTGAAAGAAGCTATTAATAAACTATCATTGCTACTAAATGGTTCTGTGAGAAACGAGAATAGTCTTCAGGAGATTTTGACAAATTATCCGATTTTATTCGGTACTGAATATATTGAAGTGTTAGATAAACATAGTTTTGGTTCAGAATACGAAGCAGATTATGTTTTAAAAAGATATAATGGTCTTTATGATGTTGTTGAAATTGAAGCAAGCACATTAAATATTTATACTAAACAAGGTAATCCATCTAGCCAACTGGTGCATGCAGAGCAACAAATAATGGATTGGTTAGAGTGGATTGAACATAATAGTTCATACGCACGAGAAAAAATTAAGAAATTATACTCACCAAAGGGCTATGTTGTCATTGGAAGGTCGAATACTTTAACAGAAAATAATAAAGAAAAACTAAGAAGAAGAAATTTAGTTTTTAGAGATAAAATCGAAATAATTACATATGACGACTTATTAGATAACGCTAGATTATTATTAGATTTTTTAAGTGGCAATAAAAAGGAAAATGATTAAAGATTTATTGGACCTAATGTCATAATATATTTCAGTGTATTGTAGCAATAGACAAAGGAGTTAGAACTTCGACTGTAAAGGATGGACATGAGCTCTTCGAGGGAGAAATTGATAATACTCCAGATAAAGTGTTTCAATATCGCTTACGAATTTTGATTGAGCAATATCTAATTGTATAAATAATGAAAAATCCCATTTAGACACAATACGGAGAACCGTACCATAAGTAAATAGGTTTTTTATAAACAATCTCATTTAGAACGAATCAGATTGCTTTGTTTTTTGAATTAGTGTTAATCTTTAGTTTCTCCTCATATATTTATATACCAAAATGATTTGATTAAGGAGGAGAATTCTATAAAGGAAAAGGTATTTATTACTCATAAAAATCCAGATAGAAAATACGAAGGACTAATTACATATGGAGATAGAGATATTTTGTTGCCTAAAGATGCACTTATTTCTATAACCTTAGGTGAAAAATTTTCCGTATGGAGAACCATTGTTAATGGTATTGTTAGTCAATTTGTAATGAAACAAATGAAAAAATCACCCAAATTACTTTATGCTGAAATGAAGGGTAATATAAAGGAAGGCTACGGACTTACCATGACAGTATGGGAGTCTAATTCAATGAAGCAATTTAGAGATAATGGTGCACACAAATTTGCAATGCGATTTTTTAGCTGGATTTTTTATCGTGGAAATGCCCATGCTTACTTTTTATCATACAAAAATAATGGTTCTATACCAACAAGCGCCGAAGCCTTTGACTTAGTAAAAAAGTATGGGAGATTTTATGACAATGGAAATTTAATTCGGCATAGTAGGGCTCCAAAATTTAATGTAGAGGTTTAAATACGTTCGTAATTATAATTGCTTGATACTAGGAAATTAATAAATTGAAAATCCCTACTTTACTATTTTAAAGATACTTTGTTTCCACATTTAATTTACTGAAGCCCTGCAGTTAGAAGGTTTGGGCTTTTTTTATATAAAATTATCTTCCTTAAAATTCAAAAATAGAGTGTTTTTTTAGGTTGAAATCTCACTTAGATTCGTTACGGTGAACCTTTGTTGTATGAATGGTTGTATTTGCTTTTGCAGCGAATTGAAATCCTCCACATGAATTTTTGCTTACTTTAATATTTCTTCTCTACTAAAAAACGGGCCGCTAATTGTTATTCACTTATCTATACTCATTTAGAGTCATTTAAACTCCGAAAGTCATTTTCATAGCTCTCTTAGTTAATAGCTAAATGATTTAGAACCATTAAAGGAATTCAAACATAATATAACCAATAACTACGAATACTTTATTGTAAAGTTAGGGATGAACAAAATTGAATTGTAAAGGAACCATCAATCAGTTTCAGTTAAGCCAAATATCTGTAAATACGATTGATACTGCCTCTGGGATTTTCATAGGTACTAATTATGCCCAGAATTGGTCCTCGCACAGAAAAAATAATTATGGTTTTGGGTCGGTAAGTCATTCGCAAGTTATAAACAATACTAGTTACGTAATTGATGAGGATTGGATAGATACCCCAATCGAAAATAACCCCTCCATTTTATTGGATAGAAATAGTGAGGGAAGCCAAAATGAAATTGATATTGGTGAAGTCAATGTGAATGTTTTAGATACATGTGCTGCCGTTTCGGTAGGGGAAAATGACTTAAATGCATGGAGTGCTCACAGTAAGCGTAACGCTGGCCAAGGAAGATTTGCTGGGCAAATAAAAAATACACAAAACTCTTCTCTTATTTTGGATGATGACGCAATAGACAGTCAAATGAATGATTTTAAAGGGCTATTCTAAAACAAAAAGGAGGAGGATTTATGTGGCTGTTGCTTTTACATTAGGCGCAATCAATATAAATTCTATAAATACCAATGCAGTCGTTACGGTAGGGGAAAATCAATTACCGGCATGGGCTGCCCATAGGAAGGTGAATAATGGGATTGGTTTCTTTGCAGGAAATGTATTAAATGCGGGGAATTTTGCTTCTACTGTAGATCCTGACGGTGTGGACGGAATGATGAATAACCAAAATATTTCTCCAAGTGTTCAAGGTCAAGCTCTTTAATGATAGGGCTTGATTTCTTTTTGGGAAACAACAGAATGAAAGTCACCAGTTCTATAGTAAATTCCTAAGCATAAGAAACTATTAGATACATATAGTTAAATAAAGACTTAAAAATGATGAAAAAAGAATACCGGTCCATTCATGAGGGAGGTCGTAAATGAGTTGGTAAAGCCTCATTTTCACTCTAATATAAAAAAGACGTTAGGAAAGGACTTCAACACACTATTATATGAAATTTCCCCCTATATGGAACCTAGGATGGATATCTACGAATCAGATGTTCATTTGATTATTTCTTTAGATTTGGCTGGAGCACGTAAAGAGGATCTCTCTTTGAGATGGATTAACAACATTCTGGTAATTGAGGGGCTGATTCGTAATGAATATACAGAAGCTTATTATAAGAATATTCAAAACGAACGGTTTTATGGTTCTTTTAAAAGAGAGATTTTAATTTCTAAGAACTGTGAAAAAGAACATATACAGGCCAATTTTATAAATGGAATTTTATCGATTATAATTCCTCTTTATAGGGAAAAAATAGGGATGCAAGATGAAGGAGATTACTCATGACTTCAATAAAGTATGGATTTTTAAAAATCGAGCAATTAACAACTTCATCTGGATTATTTATCGGAACAAACATACATAAAGGCAGAAAAAGCCAAACCTCTATCAACGAAGGGTTTGGAACGATAAAAGGAAAACAAAATAAAATTAGGGACAATACCGCGATGATAAAGAAAAATCTTAAAAGGAATTAGAATGATGGATTCCGAAAATATGAACAATAAACTTGAAGAGTTGGTTCAAAAAATCAATCTTCTTGAAAAATCGATTCTTAAACAAAGTAATCCACCGATTATTATAAATGTGGATGTTAAGGACCTTCATCTCAACGAATTAACTTTGGAGGAATTATCCTTTCATCTTGATCAGCTTGATATAAAGGAAATTAGCGGAATGTTAAATCTCGGAAATAACTTTTCTCCCCGTGTCCATCCAAAATCAAAACCAAAACGTAAACACCCACCTACCCAAGAGAAACCAGAACAAAAAGAGGAGGAAAAAAACAATTTGAATGAGATTCAAGTCAAGATCAATGATAAACCGGTGCCATTTACAATAACTAAGGGAAAGGAGGGGTAAATTTGAAACGATTTTCCCCGTCTTTTTTTATTGGCAATATCTCCATTGGAACAGTTGAAGGAGCCTCTTGTGTAAACTTTGGAAATAATCTTCCAAGTGGTTTTGTGAATTATAAAAAACATAATCAAGGATTTGGGTCCATTTCCGGTGACAATAATGATATTTATGATATATTAGCGACTTTAGAAGAAAAGGATATTCATGATACGTTCCATTACGATGGGGTTGAAGACGAAACATACTCGCATATATTGGAAAAAATTGAAAACGAGATGCTGAACACAGAAGTAGAAATTGATGGACAAGAAGAGTCGTTAGATATGAATGATGATTTTAATGACGATGCCCCCTCAAACTAAGGATAGATGAAGGTACAAGTTAAAAGGTATCATGTATCACTCTGACCTTGTGCAGGTATACCTTTTGAACTTAGTCCCATAGGTACGGAGGGGCTTGATATACCCGTTAAGTTAGTTGAAATCGTGATTAGCAGACCGGGGCTGACAACTCTGCTGCTGATGGTTTAGTAATACTTAGGCTGTTTTTCAAAGATTTCTTCTTTGAAGAACGGCTTCTTTTAGTTTTTTTAGAATGACAGTATAAAAGCCTTTGAGTAACAGAAACCTAATGGAAAAGGTTCCTCTGAAAGGAAAAATAATATATGAAAAAAAAGAAAACAACTCAAAACAAAACATCCTTGATTTGGAAAATGGCTATTGCATCTGCTGTTTCTTGGGAAGTAGCAAAACTAGTGGGCTCTGACCACCCATATTTAGCACCTCTATCTGTGATATTATGTTTGCAAACTACCTTAGATCAGTCGATACGATTTTCTTTTCATCGTATTGTGGGTACTGCAATTGGGGTCCTTTTAACTGCCTATCTTGTTAGTCACTTACATATGAATGGTTGGATATTGGGTCTGTTACTGTTAGGTGGGACTTATATTGCAAAGTGGCTAAGATTACATGAAACAGTTTTACATCAAGTAGCCCTCACCATTTTATTAGTATTTACGTTTGAAAGAAAATCTGAAGATTATGCACTAGATCGGATAATCGATACGATTATTGGAGTAATCATTGCTATTCTGGTTCATATGTTAATTTTTCCGCCAGACTTTACAAAAAAGGCAGCGGAATCTTTTCAAAAATTAGCTCATCAGCTTTCTGAAATACTTTTAGAACTTTCCCAATGGGTTGAATTAGAGTGGGAACAAGGAAAAGGGGGCATATTGGAAGGGAAAACGAACAATCTCCTAGAAGAGTTACATACGACAAAAGAAATGTTACAAACGGCCTCCAAGAGCTTAAAATTCAACCCAATCAGTAAAAAGCATAGAATCATACTGTCAAGATATCAAATAGAGATGCAAAAGATGAGTGCAGGATATGAGTATATATCAAATATAGTGAAAACGTTAAAAGAATGGGAAAAAACAGGGACTTTATCTTCCAGCGATAAATTGGAGTTGGGCAATGATTTGAAAGTTTTGAGTAAATTTTTTGGTAATTTAGAAGGAATCCAGCAGGGTGTTATAAACAATTGGATAGAGGATGAACAGGAGAAGTTATTGGAATCTCTTCATTCCAAAATGCTGTTGTATCCACCGCCTAGTCATAAGGTCTATAGAGACTTTTTTTATTTAGAGACAACGGAATTGCTGAAAAAATTATAATATTTTTTTTGAAAAGAGAATATGGATATATAGATGTAAATAGTTAGGTAAAAGTGGAGGAATAAACATGGAGGACATACATCAAGTTTTGGATATCGTCGCCAAATCTAGGAATGAAAAAGTACTGGCTACCATCATTAAAGTAGAGGGGTCCGCTTATAAGAAAGAAGGGGCCTCCATGTTAATTTTAGAGGACAAAACAAGAGTTGGAATGTTATCTGCGGGTTGTCTGGAAGAAGATCTTGTTGAAAGGGCTGAGCAAGTTTGGGCTACAGGAGAGCCGTTGATTGTTCACTTTGATATGAGTGAGGAGGACGATTTATCCTGGGGACAGGGAGTTGGCTGTAATGGTGTTCTGACGGTTTTACTCGAGCCTGTAAACGGGGAATTAGAAAAAAATCTTAGGAAAGTAAAGAAATATTTAGATTTAAAAAAGTCTGTTACTCGAATCAAACGATTCACTGAAATGTTAGAGCCAAGGGAAGATATGTATATAGTTGAAGACGGCACAGTTTTTGGAACAGGGGATTTTTTGGAACAAAGCTGTATTCAAAAACTGAGAAATAAGAATCCCCTTTATAATACGGAAAAGGGAATCAAGAAGGGTGAACATACATCTGATTTATTTTTTATCCACCAGATGGTACCAAAACCTTGTTTATATGTCTTTGGTGCAGGGGGAGATGCTAAGCCATTAGTTTCTTTGGCAGCTAGCATAGGCTTTCATGTGACGGTGATTGACTGGCGTCCTGCTTTATGTCATAACGGCAATTTCCCTAAAGCCAACCATTTGATTGTAGGAGTACTGGAAGAAGTAATGGAGAGTCTAAACATTACGCAAAGAGATTTTATAGTCATTATGACACACAGTTTTCAAAGAGATCAGTTTATTTTACATAAATTAAAAGATGTAAATGTATTTTATAAAGGTGTATTAGGCCCTAGAAGGCGAACGGAACGACTATTCGCTGGGGCTAAGATTCCAGAGGATATTCATTCCCCCATTGGACTTTCCATAGGGGCACAAGGCCCTGAGGAAATTGCTATAAGTATTATTGGCGAGATGATTAAAAAAATGCGGCAACAAAGGTCAACCTCATGAAAACAGTAGCCATTTACCTGGCAGCAGGTACAAGCAGACGAATGGGGGTGGATAAGCGAAATTTACTTCTTAATGGAGTTTCCCTAGGAAGTATTGCTCTTAAAAATGCCCTGTTATCTAAATTAGATCATATTTTCGTTATAACTAGAAAGGGAGATTCATTACATTGGCTTTCGAGTTTCTTCTTTTCTTATCCCATGTCAAATAATTGGATTCAGATAGAATGTGAGCAAGCGAGTAAAGGCCAAAGCCACTCCATACAATGTGGTTTAAAAAGAGCAATAGATTATGAAGCTGATGCCGTTATCATTCTCCTTGCAGATCAGCCATTTGTCACCACAGACATCATCAATACGTTAATTGAATCCTATCAAAAGGATCCCCACTATTCATTTATAGCTGCTGACAATCAACAACTTCCTATGCCCCCTATCTTATTCTCTAATCAGAGTTTTCCAGTATTACATCAGTTAAAGGGAGATCAAGGCGCTCGGTATGTAATACGTGAAAGTATAATAAACAAGGGAAAAATGATCAACTTTCAAGACCCTTTGCTTTTTTATGACGTAGATACAGTTGAAGATTATACTTTACTACTGAAAAATATAGGGGAGTGAATGAGTTGGAGTATATCGGGAAAAGCGTTATTCGAAAAGAGGCCTTTGAAAAAGTAACAGGTAAGGCGAAATATACAAATGATTTTCAAGAAACCGGTACTTTACACGCAAAAATGTTGATTAGTCCATATGCTCATGCCAATATTGCTTCTATTGACTTTTCAGAAGCTTGGAAGATTCCTGGAGTGAAAGCAATATTGGGTGATGAACCTTTTCCGCTTGTAGGTGAAGAAATTAAAGACAGGTCGCCGATTGCTTATAAAAGAGTTAGATACCATGGTGAGCCAGTTGCTGTTGTTGTTGCCGAAGATCCAATTACAGCTAAAAAGGCAGTGGATGCCATCAAGGTGTCCTATGAATCTCTCCCCGTCGTAAATTCCCCCCGTGAGGCATTTCAAGAGAACGCTGTCCTTGTCCATGAAAATTTGGACCGCTATGAGAAGCGGGAGGGTGTATATCCAGTTCCTAAGACGAATATCGCAAATCTAGATAAAATTAGGAAAGGAAATATGGAAGACGGGTTTAGGGAAAGTGATGTAGTAGCAGAGTTCCAAATTTCCTTTAATCCTTCTGATCATGCTGCTATGGAAACAAGATGCTCGATTGCTGAAATTCGAGCGGATGGGGAGGTTATCATTACCACATCCTCTCAAGCTCCTTTTGCCATTAAAAAATTAATGGAGTGGTATTTTGGCATAGAACCTGGAAAGGTTATTGTCAAAACACCTTTAGTAGGAGGGGCATACGGGGGGAAAGCAGCAGTTCAGTTGGAGGTTATTGCCTATTTGGCATCAAAAGCTGTTGCAGGTCAGCCTGTAAAATTATTTAATTCGAGAGAAGAGGATATGATCACATCTCCTGTTCATATAGGATTGGATGCGAGTATAAAATTAGGAGCAACAAAGGATGGATTCTTAAAGGCGGCAGAAATTCAGTTTTTATTTGATGGTGGAGCATACTCTGATAAAGGAGTTGACATCAGTCGAGCTGGAGCGGTTGATTGTACGGGTCCATACGCAATCGATCATATATGGTGTGATTCATATTGTATGTATACGAATCATCCATATGCCAGTGCATATAGAGGCTATAGTCATGCTGAAGTTTTATTTGCCTTTGAGCGAACGATGGATGTATTGGCAGAAAAGCTAAACATGGATCCGTTAGAACTCCGCTATAAAAATGCCATTCGCCCTGGAGATACAACACCTACTCAAGTTCTTCTCAGTTCAAGTACGGTCGGAAATGTACCAAAGTGTATTGAAAGATTGAAAGAATTAATGAATTGGGCTGAGGGGCAAAGAATGGAAATCGATGATCGAAAGATACGGGCTAAGGGGATTAGTTGTATTTGGAAAACTTCAACATTTGATACAAATGCAACATCTGGAGTTATTTTAACCTTTAATCCAGACGGAAGCATTAATTTGATGTCTGGGGTAGTGGAAATTGGAACAGGGACAAAAACAGTATTAGCCCAGATCTTAGCAGAACGTATGAAAATGGATATAAGTAAAATCCACGTAAAAATGCTTGTAGATACACAAACAACACCTGAGCATTGGAAAACGGTAGGAAGTAGAGGAACGTTAATGGGAGGAAGAGCTGTACTAAATGCAGCGGATGAAGCCATTCGAAAGCTTAAAGAAGTGGCATCATGTGTGTTAAGAGTCCCTGTTGAGGAATTAGAAGTTGCTGATGGAAAGGTTTACTTTTTAGATAATCCGAACGTATTTGTTGAAATCAAAGACATTGCTTATGGATATACATTTCCAAATGGAAATACCATTGGTGGCCAAATTATTGCGAGTGGCAACTACACATTAACCCGGATGACTCATTTAGACCGGGAAACAGGAAAAGGAAAGCCAGGACCCGAGTGGGCTGTAGGTGCTCAGGGAATTGAAGTTGAGTTAGATAAACGGGATTATACGTATCGAATTATAAAAGCTTATTCTGTTGTGGATATAGGAACTGTATTGAATGAAAAAGCTGCAAGGGGTCAAGTGATGGGGGCAATGAGTATGGGTATTGCATTTGGAGGAAGAGAAACCTTTGTATTTGATCCATATGGAAGAGTATTAAATCCTCAACTTAGAACCTACAGACCCCTTCACTATGGAGAGCAGCCTGAATATATTATTGAATTTATTGAAACTCCACATATTATTGCGCCTTATGGGGCACGTGGTGGTGGGGAACATGGACTGTTGGGGATGCCAGCAGCATTAGGAAATTGCCTTTCTGCAGCTTTAGGAGTTCAATTGAAGCATCTTCCTCTTATTCCTGAATTATTATGGAGGGCGCAAGAGGGGTGGAAAGATGATATCGTTTGATTTTGAATATTTTAAACCGAAGACAATTCAAGAAACAATCCATTTATTTCACTCACTTGTGACCAAAAAGAAAACACCATTGTATTATTCTGGCGGCACAGAAATTATAACGTTAGGAAGGTTGAATTTAGTATATACGGATGCAGTTATTGATATTAACGCACTTCCAGAATATCATACCATCCGTTTTTCCGAAGGTTATCTAGTAATTGGAGCAGGTGTGTCATTAACAAAAGTGGAGGAAGAAAATCCTTTTCCTTTATTAAGTAAAACAGTAAGTGAAATTGCGGATCGGACGGCTCGAAATAAAATTAGCCTGGGTGGAAATATTTGTGGGGACATCTTTTACCGTGAGGCAGTCCTGCCGTTGTTAATTTCTGATAGTTTGCTAGGGATTGCCGAGATAGATGGGCTTCATTACTATCCTATAAATAAAGTATTTAACAGGGAAATACAGTTACAAAAAGGGGATTTTTTATTTAATATCCTTATAGATCAAACGTATTTAGACTTGCCATTTGTAAGTATGAAAAGAAGACAACAGTGGAATGTTGGATATCCATTGGTGACAATTTGTGCACTAAAAAAAGATGAAGAAGTTAGAATGGCCTTTAGTGGCGTATGTCCATTTCCTTTTCGTTCTGTGGAAATGGAGGATGTGTTTAACGATAAAAGCTACTCATTAGAAGATAGAGTACGCAGGTCTTTACAGTATTTACCCAAGCCTGTTCTTAATGATGTAGAAGGCTCAAGTGAATATCGAATATTTGTCTTACAACATACAATCTTAGATGCCTTACAGAAATTAGAAGGAGGTCCAAATGTCTAATCCTATTACATTAAATATAAATGGTAAGAAAAGACAGATTACTGTCAGACCAGCCGCTACTTTGTTAGATACCCTTCGCCTTCGTCTTGGATTAACTGGTTCGAAGCCAGGTTGCTTAAATGGTGATTGTGGTGCCTGTACAGTATTAATGGATGGGGTACCGATGAAATCTTGCTTAATGCTTGCAGTAGAAGGAGAAGGAAAGGAAATTACTACAATTGAAGGACTTATAAATACGCCAATTCAAAAGGCCTTTATTGAAAAATTTGCGTTTCAATGTGGTTATTGTACACCAGGTTTTCTAATGAATTGTCATGCTTTAGTTTATACGGAGCCGAATGCCAGTGATGAAAGAATAAAAGATTGGCTGGAGTCCAATATTTGCAGATGTACTGGCTATAGGGAAATTGAAGAAGCAGTTATATCTGTCTTAAATACAGTGAAAGGGACTCATTAGCCCACTTTAAAGATGCTTCCCATTCATGATGTTCGGTCCAAGTGAAACAAAAATGGCACAGAAAACGGGTGAATATGTCTACAAAGATTACTACTTTGCTTTCTTCGATATCTATAAAGATTCAATTTTAGGAATGTGGAAATAGAAAAGAATTTATTATTTATAAAGGGATGATTACCATTTTTGGTGGCCATCTCTTTTTGCTTCGGTTCTTCGTCAAATAAGGCTGATGAGAACATCTTACACCGAGAGATTCAATTTCCAAATATCATAGTAACAATGCTAATCATATGAATAAAAGTTATTTTTATTCCGTCATATTTCATTATATTTTGAATAATCCAGTATAATGCTCATTTAAATTTATTTATGTTTTTGTTTATCTTTAAAATTACTGATTGCTACGGCGTTTGAGCACCATTTTAAGGACTTTAGTAGCGTTACTGATTTCGTGTTTTTTATTACGGTTCTGTAATCAAACGTACATGCTAGAGTAATAATTTTCCTCTATACTAATGACCTGTTGATTAGTAGGAGGAGGATAAAACGAAAGTTATTTTAATAGTTTAGATAAATACATAGAATACATAGTAAGGGAGAATTAGAATGATAAAACCAATTAGTTCAATTTTTTTGATAGCAATAATCTTTATGTCTTCATTAGTTCCTGCTAATGCGATGAGCGGTGGAACGGAAGAGAACGGACCTTGGATGAACACCAAGCTTTCTGCCGAGGAGCGTACCGAGCTGCTCCTTAATGAGATGACGATGGAACAGAAAATCCAGCAAATCGCCATTTCGCGATTCAATGAGAACGACACCGGTGAGACGGTTGTCATCAACAAGGGCGGTACTAGCAAGTACCAGAACGGTGAATTCGCGCCCGAGGGTACTTTGCCTGGGTGTGAGTGGCAGGACACTGGCCGTCAAATCCGTGGTATTGAGGAACTGGGTATCCCCACAATCCGTATGACAAACGGCGGTACGGGGGTTAAAGGCGGATCGTGTGGTAATGACCCGATAGCGACGGGACTGCCTTCCACTCCGGCAATGGCCGCAACCTTCAACCGTGAACTGAACTATGAAGCAGGACGTATTCTTGGTGAAGAGACTCGTGCCTTCGCACATCATGTGTTGCTTGGACCGGGCATGAACCTTATTCGTCACCCGTACGGTGGTCGTAACTATGAGTACTTCAGTGAGGATCCATACTTGTCGGGTATCCTGGCTACCGAGCAAACTAAGGGAATCCAGGACCAGGGGGTACAGGCACAGCTTAAGCACTTGGCCGGAAACGAGCAAGAGACTGAGCGATGGACAATGGGTGTTCAAGTTCCTTCAAAGGCCATGAACGAGCTGTATATGCTGCCTTTCGAGATGACCGTCAAGGATGCTGATCCAGCCTCCGTGATGTGCTCATTCCCTGATGTTAATGGCACTTATGCTTGTGATAGCTCTGAATTGCTCCAAGATGCATTAAGGGACAACTGGGGCTTTGATGGTTACGTTATGAGTGACCGTCGCGCAATTCACGACACGGTAGCTGCCATAAAGGCGGGTACTAATGTAGAACTAGACTGGGCACCACAATACTACACTGAGGGGAAAATCCAGGAAGCTCTTGATTCAGGTGAGGTAACCGAGGACGATATCGACAACTTACTTCGTCCGCGTTACATCAAGATGATTGAATATGGTCATATGGATGAGCCTTACGATGAGTTCCTGCCGGAAATTGTCGATCCAATTGCTAACGGTAAAAGCGCACTGAAGATGGCAGAGGAAGGGGCCGTACTGTTAAAGAACGATAACGACTTCCTGCCACTGGACGGTGAGCCGGAGTCAATCGCATTGATTGGCCTAGAGTGGTTTGCAGGTGAGGCAAAGATGTCTCCACGCTCCGTTCGAGACAATAACGAGAACGTAAACGCCCCTTATACGGTCACTCCGAAAGAGGGATTAGAGAATGTTATCGAGGAACTAGGCTATGACACTGAAGTAACATACAACGATGGCCGTGACCCTGAAGCTGCCGCTGAGCTAGCTGCTAAGTCAGACGTCGTATTGCTCATGATCGGTGACAACCCTCATGAGACTGTAGATCGCGATACTCTTGGCTTCCCAGCCATCGATCTTGATAAACACAAGGACCGAGAGGACTGGGTGGAACAAGAGCCGCTAATTGATGCAGTCTTGGAGGCAAATGCAGAGAACACTGCTGTAGTCCTAAAGACTTCTGGTACGGTGCTAATGCCGTGGCTAGATGAGGTACCAGCAGTACTTGAAGCTTGGTTCCCAGGCATGGAGGATGGAAATGCCGTGGCTAACTTGCTTTACGGTAAAGTGAATCCGTCAGGTAAGCTGCCTATGACATTCGGTGCAACCGAGCGTGAAGCTGCCTTCGCGACAGAAGAGCAATTCCCTGGAACACGTCAAGATACTGGCAAGCCAGGCGGACCAGGTCCATACGGTGACGGTTCAGACCAATTAATCGCCAAGTACACTGAAGGCCTAGAGATGGGCTACCGCTGGTATGAAGCAAACAAGGTGAAGCCAGTCTTCCCATTCGGGTACGGTCTATCGTATACGACTTTCGAGTACGATAACCTTAAGGTGAAAAAGGTACGCGGTGAAGGTAATTCGAAAGGCAAAGGCAATAACGGTTCATTATCCGGTATTGACGTGTCCTTCACAATCACGAACACTGGTGACGTTGCCGGAAAAGAATCGGCACAGGTCTATATGACACTTCCAGACGAAGCAGGACAGCCTGCTAAGCGACTTGTCAACTTCGAGAAGGTTGATCTTGAGCCAGGTGAAAGCGAGCGTGTAACTGTACGTATTAACCAGGCTGATTCCAACCACCCTTTCTCTTACTTTATTCCGGAAGAACCAGACAACTTGGCGAACTGGGCTGATGGAGAGTGGGTCACTGCTGACGGAAAATACCGCGTGCATGTCGGTGGTTCCTCGGCAGACACTCCGTTGGAAAAAGACATACCGTTGAACTTCAAACTTGATAAGGACAACGGCAAAAGCAACAAAAAAGGAAACAACAATGGCAACAGCCAATGATAATAGCAATGGCAGGGGTAACTATAATCGACAGGCCCCTAGCCATGGGATGACGTCAGAGACCCGGTAGGGCCGTCGGGTTATCCCGAAGGCGGTGAGCGAGTGTGCTCGCCGCTTTTCTCATTGACTCGATTTGACAATGAGAGGGATACAAAGAGTATAGAAAGGAAGTGAGAAGTATGATAAAGAAATCCATTCAAAACAGCCGGCGAGGTCCGGCGTATTTGTGGTGGGTAGCTCTTGGCCTGGTTATCGTCTTTTTAACCGCATGCACCGTCGAGGAATCAGACGGGCCGAACAAGAGCAATGAAACTGTAAAACTCGGCAGGCACATCGAGAGCGATGAAATTATAGAACCCGACAAGCCGGTTGAAAGCGATGAAACTGTGGAGTCCCACAAGCCGGAAGAGAGCGATAAAGCCGTGGAACCCACTCAGTCCGAAAGCGGCGACTGGCACGCCCCCGGCTTGGTGGACAGGTCCGGAACGCCTATCGAGGTGCCGACGCCAAGTCCGGCCACCGGCAGGACCCTGGACGTTACGCATTTTGGGGCAGATCCGGATCCTGACTCACAAGACGACGCAGCAGCCATCCGGGCTGCCTTGGACGCGGCTGAACCGGGTGACGAAGTTCTGCTGCCGGCCGGCACGTATGATTTGCGTTCCACTGACCCGGACGACGAGTCGGCGAACATTGTCCTGCATAGTGGTGTGGACCTGCGCGGTGAAGGACAGGAGAGCACGGTGCTACTGACCTCTTTGGATGGCGAAGATGACAGCAGGGTAATCCGTGGTTCCGGCATCCACGACGTCATAATAGCTGACTTTACCATTACCTCCCGTTATAAGGGGCCACTCGGCGATGATCCCGACGACGGAGATGCAAGTGGTGGACCGATGTACGGGATCTACCTAGGAGCCCACGATGGGCAGGCTAGCTCCCGGGTTCTTGTAGAGAACCTGAGCATCCGCAGGTTCGAGCGCCACGGTATCTCCGTCAAGGCCAGCCGTGAAGTGACCATCTCTGGAAACTACATCAGTGAGGCAACTGCCGTCGGCCCCGGCGGACAAGGCTATGGGATTGCTATCGAGGGCTCAAGAGATCAGCGTGACCCGGAAGCTGCCAACGATTCCCGACACAACATCGTCATCAACAATACCTTCGATGGCAGGCATCTGCGTCATGCCATTCTGCTGCAGTTCCCCACGCACAACAATCTTGTGGCGGAGAATATCATCGTCGGCAGCCACCTCGATGCCATCGACTTGCACGGCGAGGGTGAATACCTGAACGAGGTCCGAGATAACACGGTTATTGGCGGACAGCGGGCGGGGATCGCGCTTGGCAATTCTGGTGGGTCCAAGAACAAGCACGATGCCTCTGGACCTGGAAACTGGGTGCACTCCAACGACTTAATAGGAAATCGTCAGGGAGTCCTCGTCATCTTGGGAACCCCTGATACCCTCATCGAGGATAATAGGATTACCGCCTGGGAGCATTCGAAGGTCGGTATCGAAGTACGTAATGGGCCGGGCACGGAGTTGAACGGTAACCACATCACTGGAGGGGTTGACGAGTTCTGGGCTATTCGACTCAATGAGGATCGCGGGACTGACGGACGGGGCACAGGAATCCCCTCAGACATCAGGATTGAGGCCAACGTTATTCGACAGGCCGCCAACGGCATCAAAATTGATGCAGGTGAGGCCCTAAACTTGGTGGAAAATGTCATCGATGGCATCGACGGAGCTGAGCTGGAGGTGGCAAAAGGAATCAAGGTAAATCGGTACCCCTAAATTGTTAAGGAGAATTGTATCACAAATAGTGGTAAAACAAAGAGTGGAAATTGTAATTAATAAGGTTCGTAATTTATTGCAATTCATTAATTTCTGGACAGGGAAACCTGTCTTTTTCTTATATGTAAAAAAAACCAAAACCTTCCTAATTCAGTGTGAACTAGGCTATAAGACGACCATCTGATTATTTATTTTGCAGTTTAAAGAAATCATACAAGGACAAGCTTTCCATTATAGAAAGAAGCTCTCAAGATAAATCTCATCTATTTTTTAATTACCTACTTCAAAATTCCTTGCAATACCATCTCCATTGCTACATCCAATACTTCCTTTGGGACCTCTTCCCCTTCCCAATAAACCCATCTCATCCCAAGAAACTGACCGATGCCCATTAAACTATAAGCCAACGCTTCGTGATTTAATTCCTTAAATTCACCAGTTTTATCAGCTTCTTTTAAAACTCTAATATAACCATTTGCTAATTTCTCGTAATACCAGCGATATAAGTCCTTATCAACAATCACTGCCTGTAGAACAATGCTGTATAAGTTCTGGTTTTTACCTACCCACTCAAAAAATGCTTCAAAACCTCTCCGATACATATCGACCTGAGGTGATTTTTCGATCGCCTGTTTAATAAAAAGGCGTAAATCCCGACTCATTTGATGAACTAATTCATCATAAATTGCTTTTTTCGAAGGGAAATACTTATAAAACGTTCCTTGTGCAACATTTGCTTCTTGGGTAATTTCCACAATGGATGCCTCAAAATACCCCTTCGTACCAAAAACTCCCTCAGCTGATTTTAATAGTTTTCTTCGTGTGTTTAACCCCTTTTTTGTTAAATTTCTTTCAGGATCTAGTGACAAGTGAAACACCTCTTATATGCATTTATTTTATCTATAAGATGGTTAAACGAGATAATAAATTTATATAGGAATTTCAAATCTCTTGCTTATTTATTGCAAGTTAACATGTTGTAGGACCATAACGAGAAGAATTCGGGCTGATTGGTTTAAGGGCTTCATAATCAAAAACGTGCGTTGCTAAGACTAATGGTAATGAAAGAGCATCTTTACTAAGTGAATTCATTTTCCTGATAATTATAACAAGTGAATCATCTCTCATTTTAAAGCTGAGTTAAACTTTTGTAAATGAATATTAGAAAAATCGAACAAGTTATTAAAGGATATTTATAGTGTCTTTCATAAACTGTCGAATGTGGTTGTCTTTAATGTTGAATGCTGTTACAAAAAGGAGTATAAATACCTACCAATAAATATTGAAACTTTTTAAAATATTTATTATAATCAGAAATAAAAATAGTGAATCACCTGTCACAAAAATTGCTTAACAATGAAAGGAGTTGATGTCAGAGCGAAACGGAATGGGGGAGAGTACATTATAGGGAAGGAGGTTATTTGGACTTGCCCATGGCTGAGATTAATTCGAAAGTAGACATTGCGAGAAACATTTTATAATTATTTTCCAACGAAAAAGCGATACATGGTAAATGGGTTTATCCAAGAGTTCCAGGTTTCGGCATTTTATTAAACGCTTCGTGAAAGAATTTCAGTAGTTTAAAGGAGAGCAAAAGGCCGGCTACTTCACATGTTTGGTCTCGGTGATTCGGCACAGATACTAAATACAAGGGAGTTGAATTTGATTTGAAAGAACAAGAATTTGTCCTGACAGACGAGCCCTGTGAAACGATTGACATCAATAAGCTGCAAAAGCTGGATGGGGAGACAAGGTATATTGTTAGGTCCGAATTTAGAACCGGGTTATCATTGACCATTATTTATGCCATTTTTATTATTTCGGTTCCGGTGATGAACTGGTACAAACCGGATTGGGCATTTGCCAAACTGTTCGGCGGAATGTCTTCCAGTTGGTTTTTAACATCGATAGTTGCTATGGTCATGGCCTTTGTCATTGCTTATGTTCATACGAAGCTTTATGAAAGATGGGAAAAGAAAGTTCAGACAATCACGCCTTCATCTGAAAATGAAGAAGAGAAGGAGACTGTTGTATGATGGGAATATTCCTCGATCCAAAATATCTTTTTACCATGATTCTGCTAGGAACCATTGTCTATATTACCTATTTATCAAAAAGGAATGATAATGCAAGCGACTTTTTCGTTGGCGGCCGTGTATTCGGATGGTTTACAAATGGTTCAGCAATTGCTGGAGACTATCTCAGTGCTGCTACATTTCTGGGACTTGCAGGTCTTACCTTCTCCATTGGTTATGACGGAGCTTTTTATACATTTAGCTTCTCAATCGGATTAACCCTTTTGGCACTATTTGTTGCTGGTCCATTGCGCCGTCTAGGAGCGTATACCGTAGCCGATTTTGTCGCCTATCGTTTTCATAGCAAACGAGCCAGAGTTATCGCAGTAGTCGTTGTTTTGGCTATTTCCGGTTTTTATGCAGCACCGCAGCTGCTTGGGGCAGCATCCATTTTAAGCATGTTTTTCGGCTCTTCTTATGAATTTGGAATTATCTTCACAACGGTTGTCATGATTTTCTATGTCGGAGTCGGTGGAATGAAAGGAACGACATTAAATCAGGCATTGGAGCTTTGGATCCGCTTAGGTGCTTTTATTGTTATGGTTGCGGCTGCCATTTATGGTGGTTTCCATTATCATCAGATTCTGGCGACAATCAGTGAATTCAGCGGAACAATTATCAACACGGCCGCCTTTACAGAAGACGGAAAAGATATTGTATTTAACGGGGAAACATGGTACCAATCTGGAGCATTTAATCCAAACTTTTGGCACAGCCTTTCCATGGTGATTGGGCTTGCGCTGGGAGTAATCGGGCTGCCTCATATTTTATTGCGTTTTTACACCAATCCAAGTGCGAAAGAAGCACGTAAGTCTGCAGTTATGTCGATTGGAATTGCCAGTTTATTCTTTGGACTTGCCGTGTACCTCGGTGTGGTAGGCCGGGCAATCTTTTTGGAAGGAAATGCAAGTTCAGAAGTTATGAATAATTTGGTTACTGGTGGAGATAACATGGTAATTCCATCTATCGCAACAGCGCTTGGAGGCCAATGGCTTCTCGGACTCGTTATAGCAGGCGCGTTTGCAGCAATTTTCTCAAATCTATCAGGATTGTTTATTGCCAGCTCGGGAGCAATCGCTCATGACTTGTATGCAAAGTTTTCAAAAAAAGAATTAACAGAAAAACAACGTGTTCGTGCCGCAAAATTGGCAATTGTGTTTCTCGGAGTGCTTTACGGGATCCTTGGTATTTTGGTTAAAGAAGCGTCTATCGGTCACCTTGTAGCACTTGCCTTTACTGTCGGGGCAAGCACATTTGCACCTATTTTTATCCTTGGCATATGGTGGCGAGGCATCACTGAAAAGGGAGCAATCGCAGGTCTAGTCATGGGACTTTTAGCTTCCATGTTCATGATCTTTTTCTCATCCGTCCTGCCAGAAGCGTTGCAATTTAGAGTTCCTGGTATTATTACTGTCCCTATTGGCTTCTTATCCGTTATTATCGTTTCAAAACTGGATGGAAAAGTGCCGGCAGACGTGAACTCGTTTATGCGAAAGGTTCATGCGAAAGAAAAAGAAGATGTCGCGTAGTTATTGCACTACTCCTGGCCCCAGCCAAAAGTAGAGGATATTAAAAAGCGGGAATGTTGATTCTGGAAAGGAATTGCCTGATGGTATAAACCTAATGTGATATTAGATTAGATAAGAACCTCGTCAGAATTTGTGTAAGCGCATTCTTTTTTTCTGGCTCTACGGAACTAATTGATGAAATCGCCCAATTATAATCTGTAACTAAATAGATGTCATGTTCAATACTAGGAGGAGACATGATGAATCAAAGTGTTAAACGGTTTGTAAGAATATTGCCCCTCATTCTCATCATATTTTTACTATTTAGTGGATCCGTTAGTGCTCATTCAGTTGTTGACATTTGGGGCAAGGCGAATGAAGGTACTGGGGCAATTTTTAACACCCCGGTAGCGATGGCGAAGGATGCAAATGGAAATATTTATGTAGCTGATATGAGTAATCATCGGATTGTTAAGATGGATCAAGACGGAAAAGTCATTAAAAAGTTCGGAAAGCTCGGAAGCGGGAACGGGGAGTTTAATACGCCATTTGGGGTAGCGATTGACAACGATGGAAATATTTTAGTTAGCGATACAGCAAATAATCGGATCCAAAAGTTTGATTCTAATTTTAATTTTATTAAAGCTTGGGGATCACGTGGTTCAGGAAATGGCCAGTTTGGTCTAGCTAGAGAAATCGCCATTGATAGTAAAAATCGCTATCATGTTACAGATGAATTTCATGATCGTATTCAAGTGTTTGATAAAAATGGAAACTATTTATATCAATATGGTAGTCGAGGAGCGGCAAATGGGCAGTTTCGTTTACCTCAGGGAATTGCGATAAAAAAAGATGCTAATGGTGATAAAGTCTATGTTGTTGACACGTTTAACCATCGAGTTCAAATTTTAGATGTAAACGGTAATTACATTGGACAGATTGGCGCAACTGGTCAAAGTGGAGATAGTGGAAGCAGATTTTTTTATCCTAGAGGAGTTAACATCGATACAAACGGAGATGTCTATATTGTTGATACCACCAATCATAAAATTAAGAAATATAATAGCAGCCACCAATATCAATATTCGACAGACTTAGGTATCTATAATTTGGAGCCTAGTTTTCCTTCTCAAGTATTGCCGCTTGGAAATGGATACTTTATCGTTTCTGATACAGGTAATAGTAGACTAATCAAATTTAGAGGATACTCGACCTATGCTTCTGTTCAATCCTATCTTGGAAATTTACGGAATGCTGATGGCGTGTTTTCGGAGCCTGTAGGAATCGCGGTTGACAATAACGACGACGTTTATATTACGGATACGTTTAATCATCGGGTGCAAAAGTTTAATAACAATGGAACCCTCTTAGGCAAATGGGGTGGCAACAGTGGCAATGGCGGTCCTTCTGCATACGGGATTAACTATTGGCAGTTTATCGCTCCAAAACAGATAACATATAACAAGAAATATGATGAAATCGTTATTGCCGATACAGGAAATTCCCGAATCCAATTATTTAGTAAAGACGGCAGATGGTTATCTAATTTTGGTTATTATCATTTAAGCTTTCCAATGGGAGTAACTACAACGAGCGACGGCAGCTATTATGTAGCTGATACCGGAAATAATCGGGTCGTAAAGTTTAATCCACTTGGAGTCTTTGTGAGTAGCTGGGGCACAGAAGGATTGAAAAATGGCCAGTTCAGACAACCAACTTTTATCACAGTGGACTCTCAAGATAATCTTTACGTTGTTGACAGATACAACAGTCGAATCCAAAAATTCGATAAATCAGGCAACTTTATTACGAAGTGGGGGACAAATGGTGGAAACCCACAAATGGATCCGTTAGACAATTGGGGGGAAGGTAACGGAGATCTATTCTTACCAGTTGGCATTGCTGTTGATAAAAAAGATAATGTTTATGTTGCAGACTCGTCAAATAATCGTGTTCAAATGTTCAGTTCAAATGGAACATATTTGGATACGATTGGGCAATTTGGTGGAGAAGATCATAACTTCTTTTCTCCCCAAGGAATTGCTGTAGGAGCAAATGGTGACATTTATATTGCTGATACGCTTTTGAATCGAGTTGTTAAATTCAGACCATAACATTCCTTCTATCATTCTGTTAGTAGTTTATTATGAAAGTATAAAATGTAAGTTCAACTAAGCAATAAGGAAAAATCGCTTATTGAAGTAGAGTGTGAACAGAGCAGACAATCTAGTAAAGAATGCATTATTTACTAAAGATTGAAAAATATTGTTTAAAATTTTCCGATAATAAATTATTATAAATATAATTAGACATTTCAAAATTCTAACCATTGGAGGAGTTAACATGTACGTACCATTATTATTAACAGATTTTTTAGATCGAGCAGTAAAGCTATATGGAGATAAGACGGCAGTCATTGATGACGAAAAGGTTGTTACTTATTCGGAACTGAATGAAAGAGTAAACAGGCTTTCCCATGGACTGAAAGAACTAAGGGTCGAAAAAGGAGACAAAGTTGCTATCTTGGCACCGAATACGTTGGAAATGTTAGAAGGATTCTACGGAGCATTTCAATTGGGAGCTGTTACTGTCCCATTAAATATTCGTTTAAAACCGAATGATTATTTGTTTATTTTAAACCATAGTGAAACAAAAGTATTATTGGTAGACTATGAATTGTATGATCTAATCGACCCGGTCAGAGATCAGTTAAATGTTGAACAGATTATTGTTCATGGAGGCCATCATATCCAGCTTGAAGATAATGATCTTGACTACGAAACATGGCTGGCCCAATTTCCAGCAAATCCTTACTACCGTGCAGATATAGATGAAAGCGATATTGCCAGTCTGCTTTATACTAGCGGCACGACAGGAGATCCGAAAGGCGTTATGCTTACACACCGAAACAATTACCTCCAAGCTCTTCAAGTGATGCATCATTTACGTGTTAGTGATCAAGATGTAGTACTTCATGTTTTACCTATGTTTCACGTAAATGGATGGGGATCGATATTTTATTATACAGGGAACGGTGCTACCCAGGTCATGTTAAGAAAAACCCGTCCAAATATCATTTTTGAAAAGCTAGAAAAGAATAACGTGACGATTATGCAAATGGCCCCTACCGTACTGAATTCTCTGCTCCAATATTATGATGAAAGCAAATTAGATCTAAATCAAAATGTAAGAATTGTTATTGGCGGTTCCGCACCACCTGTTACGTTTGTGGCTAAAGTGGAGGAAGAATTAGGTTGGGAATTCATACAGATCTACGGAATGACAGAAACGTCTCCGCTTACCTTAACATCAATTATCCGCGCCCAACATGTGGATGAGCCTAAAGAGGTCCAATACCGGATGAAATCAAAGGCGGGCTATCAAATGTTCTTAACGAATGTGAAGGTAGTCAATGAAGAAGGTAATGAGGTTACACCTAATAGTCAGGAAATTGGTGAAATTGTAATCCGGAGCAACGGTGTGATGGAAGGCTATTGGAAAAATGAAAAAGCAACAAACGAAGTTATAAGGAATGGCTGGTTTCATACCGGAGATATGGGAGTCGTCGATAGCGATGGACATATCGAAATTGTCGACAGGAAGAAAGATGTTATTATCAGTGGCGGAGAGAATATTTCTTCTATTGAGGTGGAAAATATCCTGTACGAACATCCAGCGGTAGTGGAAGCGGCTGCGATCGCCATCCCTCACGAAAAATGGGGAGAGACCCCGCATGCCGTTGTGGTTATTCGTGATGGAGAAACGGTAACGGAAGAAGAAATCATTGCTTTTGCAAGAGAACGGCTTGCCCACTATAAGGCCCCTACATCTGTCAGTTTTGTAGAAGAACTGCCAAAAACAGGTTCAGGCAAAATACAAAAGGCACACATACGAAACGAATTTTGGAAAGGCAAGGACAGAATGGTTAATTAAGAAGGTCAGTAGAGCAACGGCCTTCCATTCGTTTCAATTATAAATATAAAAGGCGCCATGATGGTGACACCCTCAAAAGTTGGAGCTCTACTCTAGTTTTGAGGGTGGAGAACTATCTGGATGCCTTTTCTTTTTTTAATATCTCTTTGACTATAATATATCCATTCCCATTTGAATATCCATCAGTGTAATTTCATTGTTTTGTTTTAAGGCACTTTTCAATAATTGTTCAAACTCGTTCAATTGTTTGGGTCTAACACCTTTTATTCCAAAGCTTTCAGCGAGCCGCACAAAGTCAGGGTTCCCAAATGCCGTACCAAAGCTATTATTGAATTTCTCTTGCATCATTTGTTCCTCTAATTTTAACGCTGAATCATTTAAGACAATCATGATAAAGGACAGGCCAAATCGTTTGGCAGTCTCTAATTCGGAAATATTCATTAAAGCCCCGCCGTCCCCCGTAATACAAATAATTGGATCGTCAGGGCAAGCTAATTTAGCACCAATAGACCCGGGTAACGCAATACCCATTGAGGCCAATCCATTCGAAATGATGACTCGACCTGCCTGTTTTGATTGATAGGTACGAGCAATTGAGAGCTTGTGGGCACCCACATCAGAAATCACGATAGTTTTTTCAGTAGCATTTTCTTCAATAACCGTTAAGATATTCTCCATAGTAAGTGAGAGATTTCCTTTCACCTCTAAATCAATTTGATAAGCTGTCTTAATTCGCTCCTTAAGATTTCCAATTGGAACCCATGGTTTAGATGGTATCTCCAGTTCATTAAGTTTCTGGAAAACCTCCTTTAAATCACCAACTAATTCGCCGTTCACAGGGTAATATTCGTCCATTTCAGCTGGAAGTGTATCAATATGTAAAATGGGGTGCATCCTTTTATTCCAATCCTTAGGCGGACTTTCAACAAAATCATAACCAACCACAATTAATAAATCAGATTGCTCTATGACTGGTATTACCTCATCCTTCTTTTTAAAACCAAATGTAAAATAATTTAGTGGATGGTTCTTGGGCAAAACTCCTTTTGCCATAAAACTATGGACAACAGGTGCTTGCAGGTTATCTACAAAAGTCAGGAGCTCATGTATAGCTTTTTGCCTGATTACCCCATTTCCCACTATGACAACTGGCTTTTGGCTCCTGTATATTAATGTACGAGCATCCTCTATAGCTTGTGAAATTGGAGAACTCTTCGGAATAGGCGATACTGATAATGGGCGGGCTGGAGCCATCTGTGATGCTATGTTTTCAGGTAATTCAATTAAAACAGCACCTGGTTTTTCCAATTGTGCTAATCTAAATGCCTTACGAATGATGTTTGGTATGGTTTGTGAATCTTTAATTTGAACGCTCCACTTGGTAGCAGGTTCAAATATTTTAACGATATCTAAATATTGATGAGATTCTTGATGTTGCCTTTCAAAGCTTGCCTGTCCTGTAATGGCTACAACCGGAGAATGGTCCAGATTTGCACTAGATATTCCGGTCAGAAGATTTGTCGCGCCAGGTCCTAAAGTTGCTAAACAAACTCCTACCCTATTTGTTAGTCTAGCATAAACATCTGCCATGAAAGCTGCTCCTTGTTCATGACGAACATTTATGAACTGAATTTTTTTAGACCTAGACAATGAATCAATTAAGTCAAGGGTCTCCTTACCCATGATTCCAAAAATATATTCAATCCCCTCATTTTCTAAGCACTGAACAAGTAAATCTGTTGCTTTCATAATAGTTCGCTCCTCTACAGACTTTATTTCACCTATTTTCCCCCTAAAATTATAAACAAACCGCCTATATTTATTGTTTTGGAATCAACAGATTTATTCTCTTGCCTTTCATATTACAACTTTCCTCTGCCTCAATCTCAAATAGCCCTCCCAACACAAGCAAAACTGCTCTCCACATGGTAAAATAAAAAAATGATTGGAGGCGAAAACATTGGTTACTATAAAAAACATCGCCGAGATGGCAAAAGTCTCAAGAACTACCGTTTCCCGTGTCCTTAATAATTCGGGCTATGTAAGTGAAGATGTCCGAAAACGGGTCGAAAAAGTTATCGAAGAAACAGGATACATACCGAGTCATTATGCAAAATCGCTAAGAACTAAGAAAACAAAAATCGTTGGCGTTATTTTACCAACAATACAGACAGAGACGTCAAGCCGTATCGTAACGGGTATTGGGAAAGAAATATCCCAGCATGGCTATGAAATTCTGCTAGCGAACACGAACTTGAACCAGGAAAAGGAAATAGAATATCTCGAATTGTTAAAAGAGCGCAGAGTCGATGGAATTATTTTAATTGCTACCAATACAGAACCTGCTCTTGTAGAAAAAATAAAAGAAATGAATATTCCGCTTGTGATGATTGGACAGGAGGCTAATGGGATTATGTCGGTCACATTTGACGACTATCATGCTGCACGGGAATTGACTCGTACCTTTATTAAAAAAGGGCATGAGGACATTGCCTTTATTGGTGTAGACGAAACGGATCGGGCGGTAGGTTATCGGCGGAAAAAGGGCTTCTTAGATGAAATGGCTGCCCATGAAATAAATGTAAATGAGGAATGGATCCAGAAGGCCATTTTTGATATTGATTCAGGATACGATACCATGGAAAAAATTCTGTCCAAAACTGGTGCAATTTCAAAAAGGTCAGCCCCTACAGCAGTTATTGCAGTAACAGACAGGCTGGCTATAGGTGCGATCAATTATATGAAAAAACAGGGCATTCGCATCCCGGAAGATGTTGCAATTGCCGGCTTTGGCGCATCGGAAATCACACGCTATCTAGATCCACCGCTTACAACAGTAGATTATCATAATGAAAAAGCAGGCGAGGAAGCAGCAAGACAGCTGTTTAATCGAATGCAAGCACAGACACAAGAAGGTACAGAAAAAGTGGTACTGAACTATAGACTTGTTTTGAGAAAGAGTTTATAATATACATGAAATCGATTTCATATATCAATTTAATCTTTAATCTATTGATTCTATAATGCGTCACCATTTATAATGGAACAGTAGTGGAAGCTTCTATCCACTAGGAGCATCTTTACCATGTGCTTTAGGGGAAGAATGTTCAATGTGGAAAGTTCCATTTATCATTCATTTTAATGTGGAATCGATTCCACATAGCTTTCAGCATGTACAGGTATGTACAAAAATGAATGATATTTTAATAGTTTTCATATACATTTTAATATCAGCTGCGGAATCGATTCCATGATTGCTATAAGCAGTACAGTGAAAATGGTACAAGAGGAATTTTCGAGTCGAAGTTCCAATGCTAAATGAACTCAGTGTGGAATCGATTCCACACGTGTGAAAAAGGGGCGAGAAAGTTGACGGATACAAAACAAAAGAAAAGCAACAAGCAAATTGTCGAGGAGTTATTGGATGCAATAGGGGGAAAGGAAAACGTCGCATCTGTTACCCACTGTGCAACAAGGCTAAGATTTATCATCAATGATGAAGAGAAAATTGATAAGGAACATGTGGAAGAAATTGATAAGGTCAAAGGAGCTTTCTTTCATTCGGGCCAATATCAGGTTATTTTCGGAACAGGAACAGTTAACCAAATGTATGAAGAGGCTGAAAAACTTGGCCTTAATGCCGTAACGAAATCGGAACAAAGTACTGCAGCTGCAAGGAAACAAGGACGCTTGCAGGCGGCAATCCGCACATTCGGTGACGTCTTCGTACCTATTATTCCCGTACTGGTGGCAACAGGTTTATTCATGGGGCTTCGTGGTCTCCTCATGCAGGAAAATATCTTAGCTTTATTTGGCATGACACCTGATGATGTGTCACAGAACTTTATACTATATACCCAAGTATTAACAGATACTGCATTCGCTTTCTTACCAGCACTTGTGGCATGGTCTGCGTTCAGGGTGTTTGGCGGAAGTCCGATTATTGGTGTGGTGTTGGGATTAATGCTAGTAAACCCTGCCTTGCCAAATGCATATGAAGTAGCCAGTCAGACAGTTGAACCATTGATGTTCTTTGGGTTTATTCCTGTTGTAGGTTATCAGGGTTCTGTGCTTCCCGCCTTTATCGCAGGTTTTATCGGTGCAAAGGTGGAACGCTGGGTTCGTAAAAAGACACCAGAAGTATTGGATTTACTTGTCACACCATTTTTAACCCTATTAATTATGAGTATGTTGTCTCTATTCCTGATTGGTCCTGTTTTCCATTCAGTCGAAACGGTATTGCTTGATGCAGTGGTAGCGGTTCTTGGGTTGCCTTTGGGAATTTCAGGGATTATTCTCGGTGGACTGAACCAGCTTATTGTAGTAACTGGAGTACACCATGTCTTTAACTTCCTTGAAATCCAACTGCTTGAGAACTTCGGCAATAACCCGTATAACGCGATTGTAACCTGTGCGGTTGCAGCACAAGGTGGTGCGACATTAGCTGTTGCATTGAAAACAAAATCTGGTAAGTTGAAAGCTTTGGCATTCCCTTCCTCTCTTTCGGCCTTTTTAGGAATTTCAGAACCTGCTATTTTCGGGGTGACACTACGCTATTTCAAGCCATTCCTTATGGCACTGATTGGCGGAGCCGTTGGTGGTTTCTTGTCTTCCATTATGGGGTTAGCCGGAACTGGCATGGCCGTAACCGTTATACCGGGTATGCTTCTATATCTTGATGGACAACTAGTCCAGTATATTATCGCCAATGGAGTCGCTGTTGCAATAGCATTTATCTTAACCTGGTTCTTTGGATTTAGCGATAAGATGCTTAAAGAAGTAAAGCAGCCAGATACACAAACGAAATAGGAGAATTGAAATGAGTATATCAAAAGAAATTATTTTAAAAGCAAATCAGCATGTAAAAACGCATCAATCCTTGGTAGGAAGTGATCCATATCGCCTCCATTACCATTTGATGCCGACAGTCGGGTTGTTGAATGATCCAAATGGATTCGTTTTTTATAAAGGACAATATCACGTTTTCTATCAATGGAATCCATTTGTGACTGCCCATGGACCTAAGTTTTGGGGGCATTATGTTTCAACAGACCTTGTTCATTGGAAAGAAGCCCCTGCTGCTATCGCACCTGGGGACTGGTACGACAAAGATGGCTGTTACTCAGGCAGTGCGGCTGTTTTAGGAGATACCTTGTATTTGTTTTACACCGGCAATGTAAAGGATGAAGAAGGCAACCGTGAATCCTATCAATGCCTGGCAGTATCCAATGACGGGATTCATTTTGAAAAGAAAGGTCCAATCATCCATGTACCAGAGGGGTATACCGCTCATTTCCGTGATCCCAAGGTGTTTTTGAAAGATGAAAAATGGTATATGGTACTTGGAGCACAAACGATAGAAGAGGCAGGCGTAGCGGTTCTATATTCGTCCCCAGATTTAGAGGAATGGACCTTCATGGGTACAATGGCAGGCAGCGGTTATCATGGTCTTGGTGACCTTGGCTACATGTGGGAGTGTCCGGATTTGGTTGAACTCGGTGGGACAGACATTCTGCTAGTCTGTCCACAGGGAATGGAGCCAGAAGGGTTCCAGTATCAAAATATGTTTCAATCTGGCTATATTGCAGGAAAAGTCGACTATATAGCGGGTGAATTTGCTCATGGCCCATTTGTAGAAATGGACCGCGGATTTGATTTTTACGCACCCCAAACGATGGAGGACCCGAATGGAAGAAGGCTTCTGTTTGGCTGGATGGGAAACGCGGTAGAAAGTGACGTTCAGCAGCCGACTACTGCGTTCAATTGGATTCACGCACTTACCCTTCCACGTGAATTACGGTGGGAAAATGGAAAACTGCTTCAAACACCAGTAGAAGAGCTGAAATTACTTCGTGGCCAAGAAACGCTGTACAAAAATGTAAATCTAGATGATGATGAGCAATTAAGATTTCATGGGCAAGTGTTCGAAATGGAAATGTCCATTGATCGAATGGAAGGGCCAAAAGGGGTAACCCTTACTATTCAAATTGGGGAATCGAAACTGATTTACAACCAACGTGAAGGTGTTTTTACATTTGAACGAAAAAGCTATTACATGCCTAATCAGGAATCAAGGCATTGTTATCTGCAGGAGTTAAAGAAAATTCGTCTTTTTAAAGATACGTCTTCCATTGAAATATTCCTGAACGACGGGGAGGAAGTATTCACATCCCGCGTATTTGATGATTTTCTAATGGATGAGGTCGTCTTTGAGACATCAGGCGAGGTCACTATGAATCTGCAAAAATGGGATTTAAATCGCGTTACTTCGTATTAAATTTAGAAAGGAGAAAGAACATGCTTAAAGATCTGTTTAAGAAAAAGGAAGAAGTAAAGAATATTACGCTTGTTGCTCCAGTCAGCGGGGAATTAGTCAGCTTGGAAAAGGTTCCCGACCCCGTTTTTGCGGAAAAAATGATGGGGGATGGCGTAGCTATAGAGCCGGAAAATGGCGACATTGTCTCTCCTGTCGATGGGAAAATTGTTCAGTTGTTTCCAACCAAGCACGCAATCGGCATTCAAGCAGAGAATGGTGCAGAAATTTTGCTTCACATTGGACTAGATACGGTAAACCTAAATGGGGAAGGGTTTACTGCCCATGTGGAAGAAGGCAAGAAAGTGAAGCAAGGGGACTCACTATTGAGTGTTGATTTGGATGTCATTCGTGAAAAAGCAACAGGAACGATTATCCCAATTATTATCACGAACAGTGATGCGATGAGTTCCATTAAAACCAAAGATGTTAAAGAAGTAACGGCAGGAAACGATGAGATATTAATTGTAGAAAAATAGAAACAAGGGGTGGGGCAGCATGCGGATTGGCGGAATAGAAGCCGGTGGTACGAAATTTGTATGTGCCGTGAGTGAAAACGATAGCCAAAATATTATAGATAAAGTCAGCTTTCCTACTGGAGATCCTGAAGAAACCTTAGATGAGGTAAAGGATTTTTTCAAAAAGCATCAGATTGAAGCGGTAGGCGTTGCTTCGTTTGGCCCTGTTGATTTGAATAAAAAAAGCAAAACATATGGCAGCTTTTTAAATACGCCAAAGGAGAAGTGGAAGGACTATCCACTTCTTGACCAATTAAAAACCCTTTTCGATATTCCTGTATTCTTAGATACGGACGTGAATGCAGCCTGTCTTGCGGAGTATAAATATGGTGCGGGCAAGGGGGCAGATACCTGCCTTTACATTACAGTTGGCACCGGTCTGGGTGCGGGACTGGTGCAGAACGGGGAAATCTACCAGGGAAAGAACCATTCGGAAATGGGCCATGTCATAATTAAAAAACATCATGATGATCCTTTTAATGGCTGCTGTCCATATCATGGTTCTTGCATTGAAGGTATGGCTTCAGGGCTGGCGATTGAAAAGCGATATGGAAAGAAAGGCATCGAGTTAACGGAAAATAATCGGGTTTGGGAAATCGAGGCCTATTATCTGGCACAGGCCATTATGAATTACTATGTCGTGCTTATTCCTGAGAAAGTCATTTTAGGCGGTGGGGTCCTGAAGCAGGAGAAATTATACCCACTAATTCGCAGCTATTTTACGAAAGAGATGAATGGCTATTTGGATGTTGGCTCTGTTGATGAACTGATTGTGGCACCCGAGCTGAATGATGAGCAGGGGGTTATTGGAGCAATGGAATTGATAGGTAGGTCTTTATCATAATGAAATATGGCGTGTAGTCCACATCTATTAAGGTGTGGGCTATTTTTGTTTTCGAGCATGTTAATCAACAGTGAGGCAATAGGGGAAACTGCTTGCCTTTTCACGCGGGAGTTTAGTTCCATTTTACCAAGGGAATATTACTATAAAAACAAAAACTGGAGGGACATATTTTGGAAACTATAACGATTAGTGTATTTAAAGTAGAGAGTGAAGCATACGAGGCATTGTCAAAAATGAGAAATCATGCAAGCTACCAGGAAACATTGAAGTTTTCCCAAGTCGCCTTGGTAAAGAAATCCAATGGCAGCGTTCATTGGAAGGATGGGTTTGACACTGGTGTCGTTACCCAAGATGATACATGGAAAGGAACGCTTATTGGCGGACTTGTAGGTGTTTTAGGCGGTCCACTTGGTATATTGCTTGGTATGGGTGTCGGAACGCTTGCCGGTGCGGCAAAAGATTCTTATGATGCAAAAGGAGAAGGCAGTGTTGTGAGGTATGTATCCTCTCGTATGGAGGAAGGGGATGTGGCGATTATTGCTGTTATTGAAGAAGAGAATGAGGTGCTTTTTGATCGGATGTTAGATAAATTTGATGTTGTTACTGTCCGTTATAATCCAGAAGCGGTGGAAAAAGAAGTAGAACATGCAAAAGAAGTGGAGAAAAAACTGCAAAAACAGGCCGAAGAAGAAATGATGAAGTAGAGTTATGTGCAGGTCAAGTGTCAGTCTCCAAATGTACTAGAGTGCTAGAGAAATGGGGACTGGCATTTTCAGCTGCAAATTTCCTCTTGATAACTGTATGAGTCAATTATCCATGAGAAATATTACGGAAGGTTCCCCAATATTCTTGTCTAGCAAACTGAGGATATGTAGAAATAAAGTGAATAATGATAGGAGCTTGCTCTAGAGTAGGCCATTTACGAAATAAAAACCGATCTCCATAACGAATGGCAGTTAATGCTAAAGGTAATTCACGTCTAAATACCTCATTGCGTTTTGCTGATTCACTAAGGTTATATTCTCCTTGATCAATATATAAATAAACATGAAAGTATTGGGAGATGCCGTTTGTTTTCCATTCAGCCACTACTTCATCTCTCATAGGATTGATTTTCTCCCATGCATAATCCATTCCGATCATTAAAAAAAGATCTCCAGTAAGATCAGAGTGGGTTAGGGTGTAATGTCTTTGGGGAACAGGTTTTGTTGGTGTGACACCATCTGAATATTCCACAAACAGTTTGTCAGGATTGAATGTACTCAATCAATCAACTCCAATGTTTTTTACTATCATTATGTTAATCTGAGCTCTTTCATTCCTAAACAGTGGAATCTTAAGATAAAACGGACAGCACCCTTTCATTTAATGAAGGGTGCTGTTATAAGAATATCAAAGGTTTGGAAGCAATGAAGTATTACTGAATTTAATTCATATAACTATTAGTTTTCTGTTCTTTACTTGCTGGTACAGAGGTTTTTGATAGCCCGTAGCCAGTAGAAATGCTTATATAATCAGTATGACAGGACTTTTCCATCCTCTAACTCCTATTGTCTAACAACCGGAATCCACATTTCCCCATATATGCTGCCGTTTCGCTGCCCCATTATAACAGCTGTATTTGGCCCACCAACATAGGCAACATGAGTTGCTTCTCCTAACACTTCACCAAAGGCAATCCCTGTCAGTTTGTTGCTCAACTCTTCTTCTGTATTTGCCTCCCCTGTTACAACGATGTACTCGCCCTTTGGGAATTGAATGATTCTAGATGCTTCTGGTATGGTTTCCTCTGTCATGACCCCAGCATAATGCATCATCTTGTTATTCACCGCTTCGTTCACTACAAAAATATAGTCATTTGCAGCGACAGCTTTTAGTTTCTCAAGTCTTCCGTCTTGATTAACAGCCTGCCAAAAGTCCGCTTTTTCCTTAGTAATGCCAGCAAAATCTGTGTAATCGCTCTTAAGCTCTGTTCCAATACCTAAAACAATAAAGCTGTCTTTTTCTTCTATTGTATAATCTGCCATATCAAAAATTCCTCCTTTTAATGGAAACAAATGATTTGTTTTTTCATTTGATGAGTTTATAATAGCCTTAAAATATGTCAAAAAATGATACTGTTTAGGAGATTCCGATGAAAAAGGTTGAACGAATTAATACCATCATGCGCTATGTTAATAACCGCTCTCGATTTACTATTTCTGAAATCATGCTAGAATTTAACATCTCCCGTTCGACGGCTATTAGAGATATTAAAGAAATCGAGGCCATGGGAATGCCGCTTGTCGCTGAAGTGGGAAGGGACGGTGGTTATTATGTGATGAACAACTCTGTCCTGCCAGCAGTTCGTTTTACCGATAGTGAAATCAAAGCGCTGTTTATTGCTTTTATGGCCACAAGAAATCAGCAACTTCCTTTTTTAAAAAGTCGTCAGTCCTTAGCTGAAAAATTACTGGGGCTTCTCTCAGAGAACCAGCAGGAGACTCTCGTTCATTTAAATCAAATTCTGCTTTTTGAAGGGACCAACCCTAATAATCCCGACTTACTGGACTTGTCAGACTTACCCGACCCGATGTTAGAAAAACTCATTGGAATCCTTCTCTTGGATAGCTACTTATGGATTACAGTAAAGGAAGAGAATATGGTAAAGTCTTATCCAATATATCTCTTGCACCTTTATCATAAAAAAAGCACATGGCTGATTGAGGGCTTTGATATAAAGGAAGAAAGGAAGCGAATAATTCCTGTTGACCATCTCACCAATGTCAAACCCTACCAGGTGAAAAAAAGATTGAGCAGGAAAAAGATTTTAGAAAAACTACATAACCAGGAAGAAAAAATCAACCTTGTCCTTCAACTTGGTCCAAAAGCGATTGCCCAGTTTAAAAAATACCACCCTATAAAAGTTTCTATTTCCTATACTAATCCTTACCAAGCGACAGCCACTTTAAAGACTTTTATTAATGTGAATCATTCAGAGGAACTAAACGAAATAACTAATTGGCTGCTTTTCCTGGGTAGTGATATTAAGGTCGTGGAAATGCCGGAAGAAGTTAAAGAACTTATACAAGATAGATTACTCTTATACTGCCCATAAGTAATAACAGTTAAAACCCCTAAGCATTTTGAGATTAAACTTGATATTGGTATAGTGAATAAACAATTTATAACTATATCTATTAACCTATTAAAATTTATCAATAATTTACAGCCTTGTAATCTAGTTTATATTATCCTCCTCTATAATTAATATTGTGTAAATAAATGTGAACAGGGAGGATAATATGAATCTTATTAAAGGATTTAAAAAAGCAGCAGCTCTACTTATTATTGTTTGTTTAGTATTGAGCAATATTCCGTTTATGGCAGCTGCAGAATCAAAGGATAGCGTTATTTTGCCGTATGATGCTGAATGGAGTTACTCAGATCAAGGAACAGACCTTGGTACAGAATGGCTTTATAATGATTATGATTATTCAAGCTGGAAAACAGGTAAAGCACCATTAGGTTATGGTGATGCTGTTTCAGAAACGAATCCTAATATCCCATTAGGTACAGAAATAGGCTTCGGTGATGATGAAAATAACAAGCATATGACAACTTACTTTAAAACAGAAGTAGATACGCCATCGCTAGAAGGCTATGAAGGACTGGAAGTTTACATTCATGTAGATGATGCAGCAGTCGTTTATATTAATGGGGAAGAAGCATTTAGAAAAGGCATCGATGAAGATGTTGACGTTACTTACGATACACCAGGGAAATTTAAAGTGAAGGAAGAAACATTCTACATTCCAACAGATGCGCTGAAAGAAGGAAAAAACATTATTTCAGCGGAAGTTCATCAGGATGGGGGAGACAGCTCAGATCTTTGGTTTGAAATGTCCATCAAAGCAGTAACAGAAGTACCTGAGATTATTGATTGGACAACTACGCCAATACCAAATCCAGATGTTCCGGTTGGTGAAGTTTCCAGAGTAGTCGTTTCCTTCCATGGAGATACAAAGACTTCAAAAGGATTTACTTGGTATACATCACAAGCCTCTGCTGGCAGTGACTTACAAGTAATTGAAAAAACTTCTGGAGAGCCAAGCTTTGAAAATGCAATGAAGTTTACTGGAGATTATCAAAGATCAACCAATGCTCCTGAATATGTGGTACATAAGGCTGAAGCGACTGGTTTAAAACCAGGTACAGAATATCTGTACAGAGTTGGTGATGCTTCTTTAGATCTTTGGAGTGATGTAGGTTCATTTGTAACCGCGGAAGGTGATGATGAATTTACATTTATTAACCTTACGGATACACAAGCGAAGACAGAAGAAGAGGCAATTCTCTCTTCTGAAACTTTTGCAAAAGCTAGTGAAACGGTAGAGGACTCAGAATTTATTCTTGGTAATGGTGATATTGTAGATACAGGTGCAATCGAAGATCAATGGGGCTGGGTACTTGATCATTCAAAAGAAACCTTGATGAATACAACGTTTGCTTCTTCAGCAGGTAACCATGATGAAGATAAGAACTCCTTCATTGAACATTTTAATGTGGAAACTCCAGAAGGTTCTTCAACAGAAACAGGTGCCTATTATTCTTATGACTATGAAAATGCTCATTTCATTATTTTAAATACGAATGAAGATTCCGAGGAATACCGAAACTTTTCAGCCGAACAAATTGAATGGTTACAAGCGGATATAAAAGCTGCTCAGGAGAATGAAAACATTGACTGGATCATTGCTAATATTCATAAGGGTCCATATACCACTTCCAACCATGCAACCGATAACGATATCATGGGGGAAAATGGTGTGAGAGAGAAAATTCCTCCAATGCTTTATGAGCTTGGTGTTGATTTAGTATTACAGGGACATGACCATATTTATTCCCGTACGAAGCCAATTCAACATGGCAATGCTGTAGAGGTAGATAAAGTAACAGAAGATTATAATGGAATGGACGTGGAGTATTCCGTAAATCCGGATGGAGCCATTTATGTTAATCCGAATACTGCTGGTCCAAAAGTATACTACAAAAATAAAGAAATTGATCCATCTTATTATGATTTATTTGAAGTAGCGGATGAACATAGTGCTGCTAAATATGGGCCAGATCCAACGAATGATTCTCGTCCTGTTAGAAGTCAAGTTCAGAACTTTGTTGAATTTAATGTAGATGGAAACAGGTTAACGGGCATCACGTATGAAATTGATCAAAACATTAATAATGGAGAGCCATTTGTGGTCGATACATTTGGGATCATAAAAGATGAAGACAATAAAACTTATAATCTTAAAGACTCGAAATCGAAAAAACTAATGATAGACAAACCGTATACAACCGTAAATATCGATGAAAAAGCAGCCAATTTTAAAGAGATCTTTGTAAAATCATCCCTTACATTAAAGGGCTCAGGATTAAGCAATAAAACTGTTATCATCAGTCCAACTGAACATAATGCTGTAATTGATTTAAGTGGAGAAGATGTTCAAAAAGTCCGCCTTCAAACGAACAAAATCAAAGAAATTAGAGGCGCTGAGGCCGTGAAATCATGGACGATTCCAAACGGTGTTAACCTCTCTAAAATTAAGTTTTATGATTCAAATGGAGAAGAAATTAAGATTAAGTAGAGTGGAATATTACGAGAAATGGAGATCGAATGATTTTCTGTAAAGCTCTGTAGAGAAATCTACAGAGCTTTTTTATACATATAGTCGAACTGTACCTATGAAAAGCTAAATTTATTTTCCTTATTTGTGTTCCTCATTTAGGTACCTCACAAGGAACCGTATCAGAAGTAGATTTTTTCAGTGAAGGTTACATTGTGAAACGGGATTTTTCAGGGTCTTCCCATTAACAACAACTTTATTTGGACTGACTGTACTAATTAGGAAATCCTCCCCATATATTGTAATTAAAATATAAGGAGGGATAGTATGGAGTTTCATCAATTGTATGACCCAATGGGTAATGCCTTTCTTTCTACTCTGTTAGCTGCAGTACCAATATTGACTTTGCTGTATTTCCTTGCAATACATCCACACAAAGATAAAATGGGAAAAAGACATCATGGTATTGCTGCACCAAAGGCTGCTCTTATTGCGGCGATAGTCACTATCTTGATGGCGATATGGCTTGTCGGCATGCCTGTATCATCCACGTTAGCTGCATTTGGTTATGGATCTTTCTTTGGTTTGATGCCAATAGGCTGGATTATTGTTGCTGCGATGTTTTTGTATACGATTACATTGGTGACTGGTCAATTTGATGTTGTAAAATTCTCCGTTGTATCTTTATCGTCAGACAGGCGTATTCAAACACTTCTTATCGCTTTTGCTTTCGGCGCTTTTATTGAAGGAGCTGCAGGCTTCGGTACTCCAGTAGCCATCGCTGGGGCACTAATGGTAGGAATGGGATTCCGTCCAATGGCAGCGGCTGTATTGTGTTTGATTGCGAATACTGCTCCTGTTGCTTTTGGAGCTGTAGGAACGCCGATTATTACATTGGCCAACGTAACAGGTTTACCCGAAATGGCTTTATCCGCAATGGCTGGACGTCAACTGCCTTTTTTCTCTATTCTCGTTCCATTTTGGCTGATTGCGACAATGGTTTTCATGCATAAAGGGAAGTGGAAGCAAGTAATCGAGATTTGGCCGGCGATATTGGTAACTGGGGCCAGCTTTGCGATTGCGCAATTTGCTGTTTCTAATTTTATTGGTCCGATGCTTGTTGATATTGTAGCTGGTCTTTTCTCTATGCTCGCATTAATTTTACTTCTTAAAGTTTGGCAGCCTAAGAATAAGTTCTATCTCCCGGGTGAGGAAGAAGAAATAAAATCTCTGGAAAAGCAGGAATCTAAGTATAACCGCGGTCAAGTAATAAAAGCTTGGACACCTTGGGCATTCCTTACCTTTTTCGTATTTATGTGGGGGCTGCCTCAGTGGAAGGCATTCTTAAATTCATTGGATTTCTTTGGGTTGAAGTCATTATATAATATCCCTGTCCCATTTTTGGACCAGTTGGTTTTCCGTGGCCCGCCACTTGCTAATGAATCTGTCCCAGAGGCAGCAGTCTATGCATTGAACTGGCTTTCCGCAGCCGGAACAGGTGTCTTTTTTGCTGCTATATTAAGCGGCTTGTTCCTCCGATTAAGCAAAGAACAATGGAAATTGTCTGTCATAAGGACGGCCCAAAGAATGAAAACCCCGTTAATTACGATTGCATTAGTATTAGGCCTAGGATATACGACGCGATATTCCGGGATGGATGCCATTCTAGGTCTCGCATTTACTAAAACCGGTGTTTTCTATCCTTTCTTCGCTGCCATGCTTGGATGGCTTGGAGTATTTCTGACTGGTAGTGATACCTCTTCGAATGCTCTATTTGGGAACATGCAAAAAATTACAGCAGAGCAATTAGGGTTAGATCCGGTGTTAATTGCTGCATCCAACTCAACTGGTGGAGTTATGGGTAAAATGATTGACGCTCAAAGTATAGTCGTAGCAACAGCTGCCTGTTATGAGGATCGAAATGAGGGTGCAAATGCGGTGGGACCAATATTCCGGGCGGTCTTTTTCCATAGTTTAGTTTTAGCCGCTTTAATGGGTATCTTGGTCATGCTGCAAGCGTATGTCTTCCCATGGATGATACCAGCATATTAAACAAATAAAGAGGGGATAAAATTCCTCTCTTTTTGTTTTGGGTAGAAGAGCTATGCTCAATTGTTTCCTTTTATAAAAAAGAAATAATCCAGTCATTTATGGTATTATGTCTACCATAAAAATTGTGAGCAGTAGAAAGCAGGAGTGGCTTTATGTTTTGTCGATTGAGATGCACCTAAGAAGGACCTTTAGTAATAATAACCTTTTGACAGCGTTTACAAACTAATGTATTATTTTGATAAGTTTATAAATTCCATAAAATAGATACATATATTTATAAAAGATAGTCATTCTATCTAAACAACTAATCATATTTAGTATTAGGAGGTTGTGTGTCATGGCATTTCAAGAGGTTTCATTTAAGTCTTTTAATGAAAAAGATACAATTAAGGCATGGATCTACACTCCAATTCGTAAACCTAGGGGGATTGTTCAGGTAGTCCATGGTTTTGGTGAACATTCACGTCGATATTTACATATGATTCTTGCGCTCAATGAAGCAGGTTTTGTAGTTGCGGCAGATGACCATGTTGGTCACGGGAAAACTGCGTATGATTCAGGTAATTGGAGTGATTGGGGCGAAAAGAATTATATGACAATGGCAGAAGACGAACATAAGCTTCGTGAACTGGTTCAAGAACAATATGAAGGACTTCCATATTTTATGTTCGGACATAGTATGGGTTCTATGATTGCGAGAGGTTATGCTACTAAATATGGTGAAGGTCTCTCAGGCCTGATTTTATGTGGAACTTCTGGTATCTTCCCGAATTTAGCGGTTATTTCAAAAGATTTGAAAGGACGTATCGATCAAGGACATGGAGAGGTTGTTGATAAAGAGTATCTAGGACGATTATTTGGCTGGATGACAGAACGTATTAAGAATCCAAATAGTCCAAATGACTGGATAAGCAGTGACCCAGATATTGTCACGGATCATGCAAACGACCCTTTCAACAATTTCACATCCACGCCAAACGTTCGTTCTTTATATTCCTTTGTTCGAATGATGGAGACAATTATTGGTACGGAATGGGCAGAGAAAATCCCTACCTCCATTCCTATCTATAACATTGCTGGTGATGAGGATCCAGTCGGATTATATGGAGAAGGCGTCTATGCAGTATCCAATTGGCTTGCTGAAACAGGTCATCACGTGGAAACTAAATTATACTCAGGATACAGACACGAAATCCATAATTATAGAGATATTCGAGATGAGGTCGAAGCGGGGATAATTAATTTTATAAATGGAGTTATTGCGTAGGGACAAAGAGTTAAGTCTTAAAGTGAAAAGTTGAAAATTTTTCGGGGGAAAGTGGGCTGAACTAATGCTTTCTTCCCCTATAAATAATTACATAACTATATGTGAAGTGAATCACAATAATGTGCTTCACTATATCCATCTTCATAAATTCAAATGATGGATTGATTTTTTAAAAGAACGACTTGGATAGATGAAGGAAAAGTGAACAATAAAAATGCTAAAAAAAGAATCAGCAGAGAATTCTCCCCTACTGATTCCACTATTCCTTTACATGTTCACTGTTTTCTTTCCTTCTGTCACTGTATGATCTTTCCCATCTTTTAAGTAATCCAGCAATTCATCGATTTCTGGAGATACCTCAAGTCCTCTTTTCTTATTAATATAGCCTCCTAAGAAGAAGACAGCTAGTGTGACTAGAAGCGGGAAGGCGGTTGCGATATCAGCTGGAATAATATTAGTTAACTGTGTAACTGCAAATCCCGCTACCCCACTTAAGATAGAAATAATGGCTACTGGTCCGTTACTGTATTTAAACTTAGAGAATTGACCGAAGATTAAAGGTACTGCCATTGGTCCGACTAACGCGGAGAACCATGTGATAATAAGACCGATGACTCCACCGAACTGTTCTTGATTTAGCCCTACAGTAATCGTTAAGATTGTAAATAAAATGGTGAGTAATCTCGCAATAATCAAAGATTGTCTTCCTGTATCATTTTTAATATCTTTAAATTTCTTATTCATGACAGGTAAAATATCTCTTTGCACTACTGCTGTCAATGCGTTAATATCTGATACAGTCATACCCATCGTACTTGCAAATAATGCTGCTAATACGAGTCCAACTAAACCTGCAGGCATAAAGGTAGTCGTCAGCATTGGATACAATTGCTGTGCAGGATCGGTTAAATCAGGGAAGATTAACGGTGCTGCTACCATTGGTAAGAAAATTAATAATGGCCAGACAAAATACAGTACCGCAGATAACCTAGCTGCCTTTTTCGCATCTTCTCCGTTTGGAGTCGAAATAAATCTTGCTGCTAAGTTCCAGTTACCTCCACTGTAATCAAAGAATTTAACAATGATAAATAGGAAAATCCATAGTGGTGTATAAGAGCCATTAAATGGACTGGCATGTCCGTCAGGCAAGTCACCCCACATCGTAATTAAAGAGCTTGGTCCGCCAAGATAGCTGAATACCCCAACAAAAATAACGATACCAGCAATTAATTGCACGAGAAATTGAACAAAGTCTGTTACTAAGTCTGCCCATAATCCGCCAATCGCGACATAAATAAGTGATACGATACCGGATAAGATGATTCCAGTCCAAATTGGCAGTCCTGTGAAACCGCTTAATAAGATACCCATGGAAGCCCACTTTGCACCAATATCGAGCAGTTTAATTAGAACCCCGGTCCAAGCTGTCACTTGTTGTGCAGGGAGTCCAAATCGAATTGCCATATATTCAGTTGGTGATTGAATCCCTAATTTCTCACGAAGCCTTGGCCATCTTGGTGCAACCCATTTTGCTGTTACTAATAATGCAAGCCCGATTGCAACCGCCCACCAGAAGTAAATCGTGATCCCATACGTATAAGCAATCCCAGCGTAAGCTACAAATACTACCCCACTGTGACCAGATACGTGGTGAGATACCCCAGAAAGCCACCAAGGCACTTTTCCGCCCCCAACAAAGAAGTCATCTGAGCTATGATTTTTCTTATAACTATAAATACCGATCCCAATCATGACTAAGAAGAAAAGCCCTACAACTACCCAGTCAAGTGTATGCATTTTAATCTCCCCATTCTTCCATTTTTAACTCACTTTAGGACCAAACAGTCTTAAAGCTCGAAATGGTTCATTACCCTTATTCTGTATTCTATATTTTGCTGCTTTTGCAGGTATGAAAAATTGGTCCCCCACAGTACCTGACAGGTTCGTACTACCTGCTGTAATGTCTGCTGCCCCAGAGATGATGTATAACCCGGAGAATACTCCGTTTCCTGTGATTTCCAGTTCTTTTTCCACTTCAACCACCGTCATTCGAAAATACGGTGTATCCTTATAATCGATTAACACTTCTTCCATAGAGGATTCAGATTCATTTATTATCTTAGATAGAATTTTCCATTTTCTGAGCGTTTCTTCCCGCGTATAGCTATGGTAGTGGAAACATTCAAACATCTTCTCAAAGCCAAGTCCTTGATGACACATATAGTCATCTATTACCAAGCCAGATGGAGATGTTTTTTCTATGCGAATCGTATAGTCTGTTGGTTCTTGGATCTCCACTAACAAGCAACCTGCCCCAATTGCATGAGGAGTGCCACCTTCAATTAAGAAAGTATCTCCTTGTTTCACCTCATATTTATGAAGACAATCTAACATTCCATTAATATCTTGCTCCTCAAAGAGCCTTGTCCATTGTTCTCTTGTAACACCAGGTTTAAATCCAAGATAGACATGTGGCATTTCTCCGTTCACTTCCCTGCCCCCAAGGATATGCCAACACTCTGTCTTTCCAAAGCTGGAATTAAATAATTCCTTTGCTTTGACCCGGTCAGGATGTACCTGAACGGTTAACCGTTCTGCAGCATCAATTACTTTAACAAGCACCCCTGTGTGATTGCTGTATTTTTCTATATGACTTCTTCCCAGAAAATCTATAGGATTATGCTCTAATAAATCTTTTAGATAGATATCTTGCTGAGATGTTTCTATCTTGCTAAGCCCCTCATCCCGAATATGTTCCCTTCCAGTATTTCGAGCGGAAACGACGGACATGATCCAGTCTTCAGGAAAATGATTATCTTCAGGTTGCTCTGCCCCTTGCAACATGTCGATTAATTTTCCCCCTAAGTAAGTACGCCAAACTCTGGTTGATGATAGTTTAATAGGTGAAGCTGCATGAATTTTAGTCCCATTTACCCCAAACTCATCCCCCCAATTGCTGAGTATTTAGCAAATCAATAAAAGAGCGCTTACAGATAGTCGGATAACTATAGTTTAAAGGAATATACAGGATATATTGAATTTTGTTTTCCTGCTAATTTGTTTCAGCTTCTTAATTGATTTGCCAAACAAACTAATGTTCAAATACTATTATATTTGTAAGCGCTTAAATGTTCAAGCACTTTTTTGAGAGTATACGAAAAAAAAGGGCTTTTCGAGTTGTTGAGATTTTCCTTTACCCAATCCGGGAATTCATTCCGATATATCCGTAGTAAAATAGTAAGGTAAATTTGACATTTAGTATGAAATATTTTACCTAATGTATAAAATATTTTACATTTTATATTGAGGAGCTGGTAAAGGTGCCACTGCATAATAGAGTAATTAAAAACAGAATTATAGTTCTTCGGGCCGAACGCCATTTATCGCAAAAGGATGTAGCTGATGGAGTTGGTGTAAGCCGGCAAACGATTATTTCATTGGAAAAGAATAGATATAATCCATCATTAAAATTAGCATTTGATTTGGCGGTCTTTTTTGGAGTGGATATAAATGATGTTTTTCAATACGAAAGGGAGGACGAATGATATTGGATGTATTCATTGCTATATTGCGAGTGCTTTATGTTCTTATTTTTTTCGGAGCAATGTTCATCTCGCTGCGTTTTGAATGGGGAAGAGAAGGTAAAGATGAGCGAGGAAGAGCAATTGCCAACAAATCCTATGGCATTATCTTTCCCCTTTTACCGTTAGGCTGGTTTAGCATTGAACTAATAAATGATTATATACAGCCAATAAGTTATGAAACTTATAAGCTGCTTATTTGGTTTTTATTAACCGGACTTTTTATTTTCCATGCTATTAATCTTATGGTATTAAAAAGAAATTATTAGATGAGAGAATGGATACTTGCTGGATTGGCAGATTGATCTGATACAAGGTTCTTCCATTACTTTTTAATTTGTTTCATTTGGGATACCACTTGCTTTTCGCATCCATAAAATATTTAAGGCGCCCAAGGAAGTTCTTGAGCACCTTTAAGCTATGTTAACCACTGGCTTTTTGCAATTCCCCTTTTGAATTGTTATCCCGTTTGTTAATAAACTGCCATGCTACCATGGCGATAAACGCAGCCAATCCGATTAAATCTGAAAAACCTTCTGGGTAGATTAAGAGAAGTCCTGCGATAACAGCTATAATCCTTTCTATCCAGTTAATCCTTCTGTACCAGTAACCAATCAAACCTGCGCCTATTGCTACCATACCGGTAATGGCGGTAATGAGAATCCATGATACTTCCAGGAAGGTGGTATCAATCATTAATAATTGTGGTTGCATTACAAACATGTACGGGATGATAAACGCTGCAACGGCTAGCTTGGTTGCATTCACTCCTGTCCTAATCGGCTCCCCTCCAGATATCCCGGTTGCAGCAAAGGCCGCTAACGCTACTGGTGGTGTGATGTCTGCTACAATACCAAAGTAGAAGACAAACATATGTCCCGCCAGTACTGGAATAGCTACCTCCAGCTGATCATTTAGAGCTAAAATAGCCGGTAAAGCAATGGTAGAGGTAATTATATAGTTAGCCGTGGTAGGGGATCCCATTCCCAAAATAATCGACGTAACCATGGTAAAGAATAGTGTCAGCATTAACTGAATCTCAGCTGAGCTCGCTATGGTCGCTGCTAAATCTACAAGCCCATTTCCCAGTTTTAAGCCTAATCCTGTTTTGGTAACAACACCTACAATAATCCCGGCACATGCAGTTGCTGCTGCGACCCCTAATGCAGCCCGCGCTCCTTCCGTTAAGGCAAAAAGGAACTTGCCAGGTGTGATTCGCGTATCCTTTCTGAAAAGGCTTACGATGATTGTAAATAAAATCCCATAAAGTGCAGCCCTTTCAATACTGAAGCCTAATGAGAGAAAGATAATAATGGCTAATATTGGAGACAAGAGATATAGTTTCTTAGCTACTTCTCTTTTAGACGGTATGTCTTCCTTTGGCAATCCTAATAAACCTAACCTCTTCGCTTCAAAATGTGTCATTATCCATATACCAGTGAAGTATAGTATTGCTGGTATGACAGCGGCTTTTGCAATTTCCCAATAAGGAACTCCGGCAAATTCAACCATTAGAAATGCTGCCGCTCCCATAACAGGTGGCATGATTTGTCCACCGGTTGACGCGGCCGCTTCTACCGCCCCTGCAAAGTTTTTATGATAACCAAGCCGCTTCATCATTGGAATCGTATAGGAACCCGACTGTACCACATTGGCCACTGAACTCCCAGAGATAGTCCCTTCAAGCGCACTGGAAAAAATCGCAACTTTAGCTGGACCACCGATACGTCTACCTGCAATCGCAATAGCCAAATCGTTAAAATAGTTTCCTACCCCTGTTTGAACGAGAAAGGCACCAAATAATAGAAATAAAAAGATATAAGTAGAGGAAACCTGTAATGGTGTGCCCAATATACCTTCTGTTGTAAAGAACATCGAATCAATTAATTGCTCCAAACTAAGCCCTCTGTGTGCTAGCATTCCTGGCATATATTGTCCGAATAGAGCATATAGCATAAACGCTACGGCAATAATTGTAATTGGCAAACCCACCGCTCGCCTTGACGCCTCTAAAACTAGCAGGATTGCCAACCCCCCAATAATCAACTGAGCGCCGCTAATTCCACCAATTTGCTGCACTAACGTATCATAAAATAATGGCCAGTAACCACAGACAAGAATGGAAAGCGAAACTAGCAGACAATCATACCAAGCGATTTTTCGATTATTCCCTTTTTTCCTAGCAGGGAATAATAAGAAGATAAGCACTAATGCAAATCCTAAGTGAACGGTTCTCTGGATATATGCCGTATATTGACCAAAAGCTCCTGTATAGATTTGAAAGAGTGAAAAAGCAAGCATAATAACAAATACAGTCATTCCAATCTTACCTGTTAAATTTCGCGTCCTTGCCTCAGCGTCATATTTTTGCATGATGGCGTCCTGTTCTTCTGCTGACAACTGATCCTTATCTAATTTTTCAGTCATGAATTCTCGCTCCCTTCATTGTTTGCCATAACGTTAAATTCTCAACCTTAACTGTAAACCATGCTCCTGGGTTAAAATATTCATTGAACCAAACTAAATTCTCCTGGTTCTCCCCCCATACAAGGCGATTCTCTGATACCGTTTTTCCATTTCGAATGTTCATGGATGGAAAGATGTTATCAAGACCTTTTATGTGGTATTTCCCATCCACATATTCAAATTCTTCACCTGCTAACGCATTGGATGGCATCCCTATCCCGAATTCTTCATAGATTATTTCATTCTGCTTAATTTGTAGATCATCGGTTATGATATATTTCTCTACCACATCAGTAAGGTGGATGGAATGAGTAAATATCAACTGAAATCTGTCTCCTTTACTTACTGGCAGGTATGCTTCTATCTGATTTGTATTTTCTTTATAAAAAACTAAAGATGTTCGAATAGGGACGAGTAATATAAGTGCTGCTATTGCAACAGCTGAAACGAGGATGATTTGCTTCCGTTGTAATGTCATTTTTCTCTTCCTTATAAAACAATATTAAAAATGTATAGGCCGGGAGCATCACCTAAAACATAGGTTTAACAACCGGCCTTTTATTAACCAGGTGAGAGATTTTATCGCAGGTTAACTGGCTGTAAGCCCCCCTGAGTGAAGTTTCCCTTTATTCTAAGACACCCTGTTCTTCAAAATACTTTTGTGCTCCAGGATGGAAGTCAATGCTAATCCCCTCCACTGCAGCCTCTACTGAAATAAATTCTGCTTTTGCATGCGAAATGCTATCTACATTATCATAAAGGGCCTTCGTAATATCATAAACAACATCTTCTGAAAGATTGTCAGATACCGCTAACATCGCAAGAACTGCGACTGTAGTGACATCCTCTTCCAGTCCATACGTTCCAGCCGTTACAGTATCAGCTGCATAGTATGGATATTTTTCTATAAGTTCGTCGATTTTCCCTTGTTCAATGGGAACAATCGTAACTCCTGTCGTTGCAGACAAGCCCTCTACGGCACCTGTAGGAGTACCAGCCGTTATAAAGGCAGCATCAATATTTCCATCTTGAATTCCACCTGTAGATTCACCAAAGTCAAGATTCTGTGCGTCAACGTCATCCATTGTCATCCCATGGAGTTCAAGAATTTGTTCGGCATTAACATAAGTTCCTGAACCAGGTGCACCAACTGATACTGTTTTCCCAGCTAGATCTTCTACAGAAGCAATACCAGAATCCGCTTTTGTTACGATTTGAACGGTCTCTGGATAAAGTGACCCGAGTGCAAGTACATTATCGACCGGATTACCTTCGAAGGAATTTGTGCCTTCAATAGCATTAGCAACTACGTCGGTTTGGACAAAAGCAATTTCTGCTTCTTCCTCCTGCAAAGCGATAATATTATCCGCTGAAGCATTAGAAGATACGGCATCTGTCTGAATTCCAGTTTCATCTGAAATGATTTTAGCCATTTCTCCGCCTAGAGGATAATATGTACCACTTGTTCCACCAGTTAACATACTTAAGAATTTAGGGTTTTCTCCCTCGCCGTCAGTTGAACCTCCATCACCTGATGCATCATCTCCACTTCCACAGGCAACTAAAAATAAAGCAACAATTAATAAGATTGCAACTAAAAGAATCGGACTTCTCTTTTTCATACAAACTCCCCCTTTTAACCATTGGTAATCATATTTTACAGTTAATCCCAACGTATTGTCAAACTATTCTATATAATATTTGTTTTATTAATTATCATATGATTACAAATATAATGTAATTTATTCCAGGAAGCGTATTCTCGAGAGCATTATTGCGTTAGGGCTCTCGCTCAAGTAGGGTATGCTTCTTTAATTTTATATTTTTACTAAGCCACAATGTTACGGTGGCATCGCCATAACACGTGCGATATTACGAGTTTTAGGTAACCAAAAGCCTAGTCTAAGAATAGTTTGTAAAGAAAGCGAATTTAAGGAGGTTATCCTATGCAACCATATTTTAATCAGAATGCTGCATATCCCGAAAGAGATAAAGCGGATCATCATGAAAAGTGCAGAAAACACTTGTATCATTTTGTTCAAGTTGAATTGAATGATGGATCTATTTACCAGGGCATACTTCATAGCTATGACGGGGAGAAAATGTATCTCCTTATGCCTAGAGACCATCATCGTACAGATGAAACCAGTGGTGAAAATAGACTTTTCCCTTTCTTTGGGCCATTTGGGTTGTTTGGATTCCCGTTCTTTGGGATAAGAAGATTCGGACCATTTTTCCCCTTCTTTATCTAAATTTTCAACATGAGGAAACGAGGCTGTTGCTAAACCTTTAAGTGACAGCCTTAGTTCATATTAGGCAGAACTTTGTTATCCTTATCTGCCAAAAAGAGGCTCGCAGCGGTAATGTCGCTACAAGCCCCTTTTATTTGCTCTTGGATAGTGCCATACCGTTAATCTTATAAATCATTTCAATAAAGAGTTTCTAAATAGCTATTTCGTACATGAAAATACTCTATAGTCCAAAGCGCCCTCATATTTTAGTGTCAAATTAAAATGCTGAAATATCACCTGATAAAGTTCAGGCTCAATAGACTCTGGATACTCAAATTCAGGCATGGAATGATTTTGATGGATAGATGGTTCTATGATAAGAGTTTCTATATCTTTAAAATTGGCCTGTTCAAATAAATTAATCCAGTCCTTTTCCATGAGGATCGAATCTAATCCATAAAATTGTTTAATTTCCTCTTGTGAATTCGAATCGAGCTTCCTATTAACAGTTAATTCATTAGCAATAAACCGACCGTCATGCTTTAATAAGCGGAATATTTCCTTTAGTGCTTTAGGCTTGTTGACAAAAGAGAGAACAGATTCGGAAATAATGAAGTCATACTTACTGTCTTCTAAAGGACATTTTTCTATTGAGCCCTGAATAATTTCTACGGGTAATTGGTGTTTTAACATTCTATTTTTAGCTTTTTCAATCATAATAGGGCTGATATCTAACCCTGTTACTTTCGCCCCGTAATGATCCCCTAGATAGGCGGCGGTAAGCCCGGTACCACACCCTACATCTAATATGTGGGAGTGTCTGTTAATCTTTTCTTTCTTAAATATTTCTTTTGTTAAGTTCATACCGCCAGGATGTGCACCACTCACACCAAATTTGGACAAAAAATCTAAATACATAGAAGCCCCAATGAGAATCACCTACTCCATTTATGTTAATCATATAGTATGAAGATAAAATTAAGATGGTTCTTTCCAAGCACAGAACCCTAACTGCTTTCTTCAAAGTTAAGGTAAGAAAAATGTTCCTGACACTAAGTTTGAAATGTTACTTATTAAAACATGGATCGAATAAAACTAGCAAAGGCAAGCATCGATACAATAAATCAGTTATTACTTTAAACGAGAAATAAAAAAGTAAAAACAGGCTATCATATGACTAATAAAAAAATCGGGGTGGGAAGATTGCCTGACTATATCGAAGTGGCGTTGAGATCTATTATTTCATTCAGTGTATTATTAATTGGGGCAAAAATATTAGGTAAGCAAACGATATCGAAAATGACCATGTTTGATTTTGTTGCGGCCATTACATTAGGGGCGATTGCAGCAAATTTGGCCTTTAATACCACGATAAAGTTACATCTTACCGTTATTGCTCTTATAATTTATGTAGCCATTATTTTTCTTACTGAATATATTTCGTTAAAAAGCAGAAGAGGAAGAAGGTTTCTAGCCGGAGATCCAACAGTTGTGATTCAAAATGGAAAAATATTAGAAGAAAATATGGGGAAAATGCGTTATACATTGGATTATTTAAATCAACAACTAAGGGAAAAAGATGTTTTTAATATCGAGGAAGTACTCTTTGCGATACTCGAAACAAATGGCACGCTCACAGTATTAAAAAAGCCACAATTTAGAAATGTAATAAGACAAGATCTGAAGATAACGGTAATGCCAGAAAAGAAGATGCCTATTGAACTTATTATGGATAGAGAAATAATAAAAGAAAACTTAGAACAAAATGGATTAACGACTTCGTGGTTGGAATTAGAGTTGAGAAAACGCAATTTGACAAAGTATGATGTTGTTTACGCGGTACTCGCTGCTAACGGCAAAATGTATGTGGATACATTTAAAGATTATATTCATTCCCCAATTGATAAAGAATAATGAATGATGCTGTAGCGGCGAAAAACCACCTGGTAAAATAAGAGGAAAATCAATTTTAATGCCTTCTTTCAATTACTGTAACAAGTCCAAGAATTTACATCATCTAAAACTTGAAAAGCTTCTGCCACCTTACGAGCAAAATGTAATGGGGGTTCAACAGATTGAAAGTGAATGTACAAAATGTTTGGCTTTGTGTAAAGCCAATGATTATGAAGTGCTTCGAGTACCGCTTTTTCACCAAGATTTAAAGCATTTCCTTCGTATTCTAGCTGGGCTTCAATATTTACTAATAGTAGACGCCGCCGACATAATAATCACCTGGTTCTGTACTGTGTCATACACCTCCATAATGGATGGACAGGCAGTACATTGAATTCTATTACTTATTCTTGATTAAGCATTTTACTTCCCCATTGTACCTCTTAAATAAAATAGATTAAAAGATAGTTGAACAAATGCATTTTGAACTAATAAACTTTATTATTGGCAGCTTAATTTCCAGGAGGTCCTATAAACTGACAAGCAAAGTATATAAAGGGATTCTTATAATAAATATATAAGAATTCGCAGATCAGCATTAATGATGTTTAAATTAAAACAAGATTTATATTGACATCTTCTTAAATTAATAGTAGAATTCATTTTGCTGTTAAAAAAGAAGTAATTTCTAATAGTAACAATTAGTAGAGAAACTACTTCAAAACACAGAAAAAAACTTGTTGACTTTTCTTTTTAGAAGTTATACAATGTAATTCCGTCGCGAAAATACTTCTTCAAACATTTAAAAATAAATGTTGACAAAGAATATCGCGATATGATATATTAATAGAGTTGCTGTTGCGAAACAGTTCGAACAAAATTTGCTCTTTGAAAACTGAACAAAACAACCAGTATGTTAGGACAAAAAGAAAACTCGTTTTTTCTTTTAAATAGAAGGTAACACTTCTAAAAGCTAAGACATAGAATTGATTGG
>NZ_RCHR01000008.1 GCF_003665065.1 Oceanobacillus piezotolerans
GTTCGTCCTGAGCCAAGATCAAACTCTCCAAAAAAGTTTGTTAGAATTGACACCAATCAATTCTATGTCTTAGCTTTTAGAAGTGTTACCTTCTATTTAAAAGAAAAAACGAGTTTTTCTTCATGTCCTAACATACTGGTTGTTTTGTTCAGTTTTCAAAGAGCAATTTTAGTGTGCTGTCGTTCAACAGCGACTTTACTAATATATCATTTCTTTCTGTCGATGTCAACAATTATTTTCGTTTGTTTTCAGCGACAACTTTTATAATATATCATTATGAGTTGAAATTGTCAACAACTTTTTTTATTGTCTCATTCAACTTTTTCGTCCCTTTTCGGAACAGCATCATTTATATTATCTTATTAGCAACAGAAAGTCAACAAGAAATATACCCGGATTTTTCCCTACGATATATTCGACAGCCTTACATGATATTCATTAACTATTTCTTCGAGTTCCTCTTTAGTGAAGTCAGGAAAATAAGTATTGCTAAAGACTAAATCAGCTGAGGCAGCTTGCCATAAAAGAAAATTACTAATTCGGCATTCCCCTCCTGTTCGAATAATAATATCTGGATCTGGCAGATTACTAGTGTATAGATACTTCATTAAATAAGATTCATCTAATCTATCTGGTTCAATACCTTTTAGTTGTGCTTCGTGTATTAATTTTTGAACGGCATTTAAGATTTCCATTCTGCCACCATAATTTAAAGCAAAATTAACTACCAACCCAGTATTATTCTCTGTTTCATGAACAGCACGCAGAACCACTTCTTTCGTTGTGTTTGGAAGTCCTTCTATATCTCCAGATACCATAATACGTATATTTCTTTCGATGAATTTTGGAAGCTTTTGTTTAAAGAAGCGAATAGGAAGACGCATTAAATAGTTCACTTCCTCTTTGGGCCTATTCCAGTTTTCCGAAGAAAAGGCATATAGAGTGAGGTATCGTATTCCTAATTCGTTGCTAGCATCGATAATTTTTTCCATAGCTTGTGAACCGGCATAATGTCCTTCACTTCGAGTCAGACCTCTACTTTTCCCCCATCTTCCATTCCCATCCATAATAATCGCAATATGTTTTGGAAAATTTACCATTGTTATCATCCTCCTATTTCACTTTTTATTTAAGCTCTAATTCTCTTAATGCATCTTTCGCTTTCTCATTTGCAAAGTTAAATGATTGCCACGTTTGGTTCTTTTGATTTTCTAATTCCTCTTTTCGATTTTCGAGAATTCCCTTTAATTCTGGATAATCCCGATTCATTTCATATAATTCAATCAAACCCATAACTCCTGCTGAGGATAAAGAATTTAAATAATACACATCTATTTTCCCTGTCTCCTCATATCGATCGAGGTTGTTCTCTACGACAATTCTTTCAATGTTCATAACGTTTAATGCGGTGTAGAACATTAACCCTGTTATAAGGTAAAAGTGCAGAAGTGATAAATGCTCTAGCCACACTCTAATGAATGTATATGCAAAAATGATCATAAGAAAAACCATAAATGCTTGTGCTATGATTCTATCAAGCGTGTATCCGTAGGCTGTTTCATACATACTCAACCGTTGATAAGCAGAACCTAGCATAATTCCACTTACGACAATAAGCACGGAATACATGATTTTTAATGTAAGTTTCAAACGCCTATTTGAGTCCTTCACCAATTTAAGACTGCTTAATATAATGGACCAATTAATGACGGTAACAAATAGTAGTTCAAAAAATCCCCTTCTTGCATATTCTGCATATGTGTATCCATCCAGCAATTCTTTTCCAAAGAAATATTGAAATTGCACGAACACAAAGACCAAGTAGACTGCATTTAACATGATCAAGATGGTTAATATCGTTACACTATCCCAAGTTATTCTTTTTTCCATTAAATTAGCTGGAGCGGTTATGGCCTTCTTTCTAGGCAACACTTGAAGTAAACCAAAAAACATAAAGCCAATACCGATGGACAGGAGCATACGAATAAACCCTTCTAGAAATTGAACCTCCATGATAAAGTTAGGTATATACAGGACGAGTTCTTTGAATACAGCATCTGCTGACATAAGTAAGCTAGTAATCACCATTAATAAAGGAACCCCAATGACTAAGCCAACAAGAACTCTTTTTATCCCTTGTAATGCTTTAGCGTCCATATTTCTAGAAAGCTTTTTAAATATCGTTTTACTAAAACGGATACTATACTTCACTCCGTCACACCATTTTGAAGAAAGGTAAGAAACAAATAATAGACTCGCCCATTTCAAATACTTTGGACTTGTAATAAGCACAAGATGAAAAAACACTAACAAAGGAATAATCAACAGGTTAAGTACATAAAACATGGTTCCATTATAGGCAGCATATCCAGCTGCAAGTGTCCAAATAACGATCATAAGCAGCACGCCAATTCTTCGATTCTGGAACATAAGCCTATACCTTAGAAAGAAACAGAGGTAAAACACCACTATAAATAGTGGGTAGGAGACTCCAATTCTTCCATGAAAGAAGCTAATTTCTGCTAACCAGCCTAAACCCAAACAGACTATAAGAAATATCCATTCTTTTCTCTTTCCTGCAATATTCATCTACATCCCACCTAGATAGATATTCTATGTACATAGTTTCCCTATGTATATAAATAAAAAAATAGTCCACTTTCGATTGGAAGCTAGACCGAATCTCTTCGCCCCCATCTATAACCCAGCCACGTTATTGGATATAAAAGTATGGTAAACACTATACAAACAACAATAAACGGAGCACTGAGTAAGGGCTCAAACCATTCATGTGGTATAAGCTTAAACACCACTAAGTACATTAACAATAGATTCGGTACGATAGATAGCCAGAAAGTCTTTCTTAGGAGACTTAACCCGTGATTTCCAAACTCTTTCCCAATTTCATACCCAAGGAGCCCCCAGAACATCACGTACAAAAGAATAATAATGGTAGGCATATCCGTCAAAGCCGTCCACAATTGCTCTATCCAATCCCATTCAAATATATTGTACAGTACGGTTAAAGCGATACCCATGACAAAAATAAAAATATTGCAAAACACAAACAACCACTGTGTCTTCCTCGGCGTAATAGAGGTTGTCTTCTTCCAAACCCTTGCTAAATCTTTCGGCTCCCCTAACCTTAATACTAACTCTTCGTACTCTTTGTCCCTTGGTATATTGCTATCTTCCAGCAAGTCTTCAATATGCATTTGGTAGTCAGCGAGTATCTCCTGTTTATCAGGATGGTCTCCAATTTCCTCAGCTAACTGTTCCAGGTAATGTTTGGCTGGGTCATTCATGACTCGCTTCGTCCAATCAAGTTATTCATTACTTGAACGTAACGATGCCACTCACTTGTTCTTTCAGCCAATATGTCCGTTCCTTCATCTGTAATGCGATAATATTTACGAGCAGGCCCTTTTTCTTGCTCCTCTTTATAACTTACAATATAACCTTGCTTTTCCATCTTATGAAGAGCAGGATATAAGGTCCCTTCTTTCATCTGCAGCTTGTGGTTACTACGTCGATCCATTTCTTTTACTAGCTCATATCCATACATATCCCGTTCTTGAAGAAGCTGCAATACAAGGAGTGAAGTACTTCCCTTTACCAATTCTCGGTTAAACATGTTCTCACCTACCTAGAATTATTAGGTATCTTAACTATATACAAAAAATAATTTGATGTAAAGCTTCTTTTAAAATAATTAGACAATAATAAGAAAGGTAGCATATAATAAGGTTAATACACATGAAAGGGTGAGCCATTTAAAATGAAATACTAATCCTATTTTTTCGAATGAATTCAGTTAAAGGTTTTTTATTTAGGAGCATTATCTGCCCTTTATTTATCATGCCTTTAACCGAGTACACTCAGAATAGGATTGGTATATAGCTCACACGGAACCGGTAGGTGTATTATAAGCAGATGCTGCGTATAAGATATTTACCAGTGCTTTTACTATCTACCGATTAGAGTCATGCCTCCTATTCTGCGATACGATTAGGAGGCATTTTTATTGTTGTCTCCATTAGTGAAAGGAGATATAGAATGATCATTTTAGAAGCAAACAATATCAGTTATTCTGTGCGTGAGCGATTGTTATTTTCCTTTGAATCTTTACAAATAAAAAAAGGGGATCGTATTGGTTTAGTAGGGAAAAATGGCAGTGGAAAGACAACTTTGTTAGAAATATTGGCCGCTAAACGCCAAGTAGATGAGGGAACAATTTCAACTGCATCGTCCCGCACTTTGATACCACAATTAAAAGAAACGGACACATTACAAAGTGGTGGAGAAGTAACGCAATCTCATATTAATCATGCTATAGGCGAGAAAGCAGACATTCTATTTGCGGATGAACCTACGACCAATTTAGACCGGCTCCATATTGAAAAACTAGAAAAACAATTCTTGCATTGGCATGGAGCCTTAGTCATTGTCTCCCATGATAGAGCATTCCTTGATGCCATTTGCACAAGAATATGGGAAATTGACGATAAGACGGTAAATGAATTTAAAGGGAACTACTCCGATTATTTGCATCAAAGAGAGGCATTAAGAAAAAAGCAAGAACATTCATATGAGCAATATATTCAGAAAAGAAAGCAACTCGAACATGCGCTTGAAATAAAGGAACAAAAAGCGCAAAGGGCAACCAAAAAGCCTAAGAATGTAAGCAAATCGGAAGCGAGCATAACCGGTGCGAAGCCGTATTTTGCGAAAAAGCAAAAGAAGCTGCAAAAGACAAAAAAGGCATTAGAAACTCGTTTAGAAAGGCTGGAGAAAGTAGAGAAACCAATAGAATTTGCCCAACTGAAAATGGAGCTTCCCAACCAGGACTTCCTCCATGGAAGAACCATCATAAGACTAGAGGGATTGGAAGGACGTATCGGAACACGTTTATTGTGGGAATCCTTAAATCTAGCTATCAAGGGTGGGGAAAAGATAGCAATTATTGGTGAGAACGGGGTTGGAAAAACAACTCTGCTTAAAAAAATAATGAAGGAAACAAAAGGAATTAAGCTCTCTCCTTCTGTGAAGATAGGATACTTCAGCCAAAATTTAGATGTACTAGATCCCGGGCAGTCTATTTTAGATAACGTTATATCTACCTCTATTCAAAATGAAACTATGATTCGGATCATCCTTGCCAGGCTTCATTTCAGAAAAGAAGACGTATATAAGAAGGTTGAAGTATTAAGTGGAGGGGAACGAGTTAAAGTCGCCTTTGCTAAAATCTTCGTTTCGAATATAAATACCTTAATCTTAGATGAACCCACAAACTACCTCGATATTGAGGCGATGGAAGCATTAGAGGATCTATTAGTGGAGTATAATGGAACGGTACTCTTTGTCTCCCATGACAGAAGATTTTTAGATAAAGTCGCAACGAAAATTATAGAATTAAAAAATATGAAATTTACTGTTTTTGATGGAAGCCTAAAGGAATATCAAAAACCTAGCAATCCTTCCATTCAAAGAGAAGACTTACTCGTTATCGAAACAAAGATTACGGAGGTTTTGAGTAAACTTAGCCTTGAAGCCTCACCAGAACTTGATAGCGAATTTAAGGCATTACTACAACAGAAAAAAGCGATGGAAAACGGCAGAGGATAATCTGCCGTTTTGTTTTCCCTTATGCATATTTATAGAAACAAGTTAGAGAATAACCGATAATAGTATAAGATGTAATCATTCTATTAAAGGAAGGAAACTAGATGGCGAATACCTACACACCAATTATTGAACTAACAAACGTTACCTATTCAGATCATGAGGTTCCTATATTAAAGAACATCACCGGATCCTTTCCAGAAGGTAAAATCACTACCTTAGTTGGACCTTCTGGCGCAGGGAAAACAACCTTATTTCGATTATGTAACGGTCTTATATCTCCTGATAAGGGGGATATTGTAATTAAAGGGAAATCAATTGAAGATTATGAACCAACTACCTTACGACGAAAGATTGGATTAGCATTACAAAACGCCACCATGATTTCTGGCTCCGTATATAAAAATCTTTCCCTCCCTCGCACATTACAAGGAGAGTTATTAGACGAGGAAACAGCACGTGAGTTATTGCTGGATGTTGGTTTAGATAGCGATTTTCTTCACAGGAATGTAAAAGATCTATCAGGCGGACAACGACAAAAGGTCTCCATTGCACGCACCTTAGTCAACCAACCAAAGGTGCTATTATTGGATGAGATAACCTCTTCCCTTGACCGTGTTTCCCAGCAAGATATCGAAGAGCTGATTGTAGCTGTTAATAAAAAATACGGTACAACGATTATTTGGATTACCCATAATTTGGAACAGGCTTTATCTATCGGTCAGTACACTTGGGTAATGATGGCTGGTGAATTAATTGAATCAGGTGAAAGTAGTCTGCTTAAAAATCCAACAGATGAAAGAGTAAAGGTGTTTGTTAGGGGGGATATGGAATGACCTACTTAACATTATCTTTAGCTTTGATTTTCGTACTTATTCCAATCGTATTATCGAAAACGTTAAACTTGGGATTAGAAAAAGATACGCTCATTGCTACCGTGCGCTCGATTATCCAATTGCTCGCCGTTGGCTATGTCCTGCAATTTGTTTTTGATTCTGAACAACCCATCTATATTATTTTGATGATTGCGTTAATGATTACTGCTGCTACCCAAAATGCTAGAAAAAAAGGAGCATCCATTAAAGGGATTACCTGGAAGCTTGTAGTAACATACCTTTTTGTAGAAATTCTTACCCAAGGGATACTACTTGGTTTTCAAATTACACCTGCTACACCTCAGTATATTATCCCTATTAGCGGAATGATGATTGGAAACTCGATGGTACTATCTATTTTGTTCCTGAATCGATTTACTGCAGAGGTAGAGAGCCACCAAGATGAGACAGAACTCATTCTTTCTTTAGGCGGAACACCCAAGCAGGCTATCCATAAACAATTAATTAATTCTATTCAAGCTAGTACGATTCCAACAATTGAAAGTCAAAAAACAATTGGACTCGTGCAATTGCCAGGGATGATGAGTGGACAAATTATAGCAGGAGCCGATCCCGTTCAAGCCGTGCAATTTCAGCTTCTGATTCTATTTTTACTACTGACTGCCGCAGTAGTTACAAGTGTCATGATGGGATACCTATCTTACCCCGCCTTATTTAATGCAAGGATGCAGATGTTGAAAATGCGTCAAAAGGATTAATATCATATCAGTAGCTGATCTGAGTGTAGGATCAGCTATTCCTTTCCCAATCTCAAGATTTATTATATCTTCTATAGGGAATATTAAAAGTTGACAGTCGGTATGATATTTTGTATATTATACTTAATTAAAAATACTTTAATTCATAATATATATAAATCTAAAGGGGATTTTAAAATGAGTGTAAACTTATCACTTAAAGCATTTGTTGTCTTATTAAAAGCCAACAAAACGTTAGAGGAATTAATTAAAAAGGACATCAGCAGTTATGGAATGCGCACCTCTGATTTCACTGTACTAGAAGCATTATATCACAAAGGACAGCAAACAATCCGTCAAATATCGGAAGCAGTACTAATTAATACTGGCTCCATTACTTATGTTATCGACAAACTAGAGAAGAAAGAGCTGTTAACAAGAACTGCCTGCAAGGACGATAGAAGAGTGGTTTATATTAGTCTAACAGATAAAGGTACAGCATTAATGGATGATATTTTCCCTAAACATCAGAAAGTCATTGAGGAAGTATTCGAAGATGTGTCTGACGAAGAAAAGGAAATATTGATCAACTCATTAAAACAGATAGGTAAAAAGGCAGAAAAATTAAGGTAACTACAGGAGGAGGAGTAGAATGCTTTCCTTTCATCCAAAGGATTTAACAGAGCGAGAAAATTATAAACTTTTAATTGGAAGTATCATTCCAAGACCGATCGCTTTCGTTACTAGTAAGTCAAAAGACGGTAAAGTAAATGCAGCCCCGTTTAGCTATTTTAATATTGTTTCTTCTAACCCACCCATGATTTCCGTTTCTATTCAACGGAAAAACGGAGTGTTGAAGGACACTGCACGCAATATTCAAGAAACAAAAGAATTTGTTGTCCATATTGTAGATGAATCAAATGTAGAAGAGATTAATAAAACAGCAGCTTCCCTAGCTCCTTCAGAAAACGAAATAGACTATACTAATTTAACCCAGGTAGATAGTGAGACAGTTGCAGTTCCAGCAATTAAAGAAGCTAAAGTTCGATTCGAGTGTCGTTTAGAAAAGGCAATAACCCTTGGAGAACCCGCCGGCACTGATCTAATTATTGGAAATATCGTTCAATACCACATAGCTGAAAACATTTATGATTCAGGCAGGATAAACAAGGACATTTTAGGTGCTGTTAGCCGCCTTGCCGGCCATGATTATGCCAAGATAGGGGACGCATTTACTATTGAAAGACCAAAATAACTAAAAATAAGGAGAGAGAAATAATGAAGCATATTTTCCAAAAAGGTTCAGATTCATCAAAACCAACACTATTACTATTACATGGTACAGGAGGAACAGAGCAAGATTTGCTTCCTTTAGCGGAGATTATAGATCAAGATGCTAACGTACTAAGTGTAAGGGGGAATATTCTTGAAAATGGAATGCCCCGCTTCTTTAAACGTTTAGCGGAAGGAGTATTTGATGAAGAGGATTTAATCTTCCGTACGAAAGAACTAAATGAATTCCTAGATGAGGCCGCTGAAAAGTATGAATTTGACCGCAGCAACATCATTGCTATCGGCTATTCCAACGGTGCAAATATTGCCGCAAGTCTCCTCTTCCATTACAAAGATGCATTAAAAGGAGCCATCCTTCATCATCCAATGGTTCCTAGAAGAGGCATTGACCTTCCAGATTTATCAGGTAAAAAAGTATTTATTGCCGCTGGAACCAACGATCCAATTTGCCCGGCAGAAGAATCTGAGGAATTAAACACCTTATTAGAAAATGCAGGAGCTGAAGTAGAATTACACTGGGAAAATCGCGGTCATCAATTGACAATGAGTGAAGTGAAGGCTGCTTCTGCTTGGTATTAAAGCTAATAGAAGAATCCCGCTGTGTTAGGCGGGATTCTTTTTTAACAATACTTAGATAAAAATACACACACAATTCTATATATGAATTATGTGTGTACTGTGTTCAAAAACTCAAAATTTTATCCAAGAACCTTCTTTTGCACTTTTTTCCCGATTTCACGTCTAAGAACTGGTGCTACCTCCGTTGCCAAAAGTTCAATTGATCTGGCCAATTCCTTATATGGCATTCCACCAATATCCATTTGCATCATAAATCGATTATGTCCATACAGTTCATGTTGAATAAGGACCTTCTCTATTATCTCTTGAGGACTACCGATGAACATAACACTTTCAGGTCTTGTCATTATTTCAAAAGCATCTCTAGGCATAGATGCATGAATGCCACGAGATCTATTCATGTATTCCATATAGTTAGCGTAGTAAGGATAGAAAGTGTCCTTCGCTTCTTGCATTGATTTAGCAATAAAGCCGTGCCCTGTCACTCCTACTTGAAGCTGTTCCTGACTTACACCCGCACGTACAGCTCCTTCGTGATATGCATCAATTAATGGCAGAAATCTTGGATGTGTACCACCAATCATGGCTATTGTCAGTCCTAGTCCGTATCTTCCTGCACGCTCGGCACTTGAAGGTGTGCCACCAACACCTACCCAGATTGGAAGACTCTCCTGTTCTGGACGAGGTGCAATTTCAGATTGATGCAGAGGAGAACGGAATTTCCCACTCCAAGTCACACGTTCATTCTTATTTAATTCCAGAAGGAGCTGCAAGTGCTCTTCAAATAATGCATCATAATCATCAAAGCTATACCCAAAGAGAGGGAAAGACTCTACGAACGCCCCTCTTCCTGCCGTAATTTCTGCTCTTCCATTTGATATCAGATCAAGTGTTGCAAAATCTTCAAACAGTCTTACAGGATCGGTGGTATTTAAAACAGTTGTTGTGCTTGTTAACTTAATCTGCTTTGTCGATTGGGCAATTGCGGATAGGACCATTTGCGGGCTCGATACTGCATAGTCCAGGCGATGATGCTCTCCAATGCCAAAAATATCTAGTCCTGCTTCATCTGCAAGCTTAGCAGCTTCGATAATTTCCTGAATTCTTGTCTTTGCACTGACTGCTTTCTTCGTAAACGGATCTGCTACAATGTCACCAAGTGTATAAATGCCAATCTCAAATGGTGATGCTTCTAGCTGCTTCATATTCAATCCTCCAAATCAAAGCGGGAAGGAATTCACCTTCCCACTTAATCCTATATTACTTTATGCATGCATTTTTCTGTTCGTTATGCAGAAATGCTAAGTACAATCTTGTTTCCAGATGGATCCTCAACTACAAAATCATTCATGTACTCTGTTACAGTTGCACCGATTCCTTCTAATTTCCTCATTTGTTCAGCTCTTGCTGCTTCATCAGGGAAGATAAGTGTAAACCAATTCATACCCACACTATTTTCTGCTGGTTTTGGTGCCCCAACGCCATTCCATACATTTAATCCAATATGGTGATGATAACCATTTGTAGAAGTAAATAATGCACCAGGAAATCTTGTAACAACATCAAATCCTAGTCCGTTAACATAGAAATTCTCGGTTTTCTCAAGATCCGCAACATGTAAGTGAATATGTCCCATCAAGGTATTCTCAGGCATACCCTTCCAAGGTTCATCTGTTTCTGCAAGCAGGCCATCTCCATCTAATGCAACGGTAGCCATAGATACTTGGTCACCAGTCCACTCCCACTCGGAAGAATGTCGGTCACGAGCAATCTCGATTCCATTACCATCTGGATCATCAAAGTACAACGCTTCACTTACATAGTGGTCAGAAGCACCTAAACGCATTTGTCCATTCGTTGCTTGAATCAGGTGTTTTAGGAAGGCTGCAAGGTCTGCACGACTCGGCAGTAAAATTGCCATGTGATATAAGCCTGTAGTTCTACCTTGTTTTGATGTAACATTATCAGGCTGTTCCAAGGTTATTAACGGGGTTTTCCCATCTGCAGTTAATACCGCTTTGCGATTCGATTCTTCCAACACCTTAAATCCCATAAAATCTCGATAAAAAGCTAAAGACCTTTCTAAGTTCGTTACATTTAAATTTACTTGTCCTACATATATACTCGGCTTTTCAAAAAATTTCTTTTCCACTATAGTATCCTCTTTTCTCTTTATTATTTATCCATTTGAATTTCAATTCCATTATGTTCATAATTACTATTTTCTACTTAGTTACTTTATGTAACTTAGTATACTATCACGAATACTTATTGTCAATTCTTTATCAACCAAGAAATAGTCCTTCTCATTTTAAGCTAAATATACTATACTATTCTTTGGCCTTTTTTAAGAGCCCGTGGTTCGGGACCATCCCACGAAAAAAAACTAAGGAGAGATGAAAATGAAAAACAGATCACTGGTAGCGAATGCCATGTTAGCAGCACTATATGTTGCGGTTTCTGGTTTAATCGCACCGTTTGGATTTACAAATGTTCAGTTCCGTGTATCGGAAATCTTTAACCACCTTGTTGTATTCAACAAAAAATTCTTTTTTGGTATTATTACAGGGGTGTTTATAGCCAATTTATTATTCTCCCCGATGCGCTTGTATGATATTATCTTTGGGACGTTTCATTCAGCAGTTTCATTAGGTCTAGTTATCCTGCTTGGCAGATATATTAAAAATGTAATGGTCCTTTTAGTAGCCAATACCTTTATTTTCTCATTTAATATGTTTATCATTGCTTTCGAACTTTATGTAGCGCTTGACTTGCCATTTATGTTCTCTTGGTACACTGCCGCTATAGGAGAGGTCGTAGTACTCGCAATAGGGATACCAATAATATTAGCTCTGAATAAACAAGTTCATTTTGATAAACTCTTATAGGGCAGAAAAAAAGAAACTTCACGAATTGCTTTTAGCAAATTGTGAAGTTTTTCTTTTTTAAAAAGGGGTTATAGTAGGACTAAGGAGAGATGCAAATGATAATAAAAGAAAGAGATAGTGAGGAATTTGTGTTTATCGAACAGCATCATCACGCATATGTATCTTATGAACTTATAAAAAATCTAAAAGATTCATTTGTAAAAGATGAGACATACAAAGCATCCCTGTTAGAAGCTGTTCGTTTACACGATTGTGGATGGAGATACGTAGATAAACAGCCCTTTTGGAATATCGAAGAGAATAAGCCTTATGATTTTACTGATTTCCCTCTGTCAGCTAAAGTGATGGTTTACGAGATGGGCATCAATGAGGTAGAGCAGAAGGATTTATATGCGGCACTGCTCTGCAGTGTACATTACACCAAATTTATAATGAGCGATTCTGAAGTAGATGCTAAAATCTTTGTAGAGAAAGAAAAATTACGGCAAGAAAAAATAATGCATCAATTGGGCAGGATAAACAAACATTTGTTTGAATACCACTATGCCCTTCTTCAATTCGCTGACAGCCTTTCGTTGTATTTCTGTTTAAACGATCCTGGCGTTTCGCAGGATGAGGTTCACTTCTTTTTTAGAGAAGGAATACACTTACCATTTGCCAATACAGAGGATAAACTTATGCCATTATGGGATGATAAAGGAACAGTTCACCTGGACCCCTTCCCTTTTCAATCTTCAATAAATATCGAGCTTCAGCAAAAACGAATACACATGGAAGACATAAAAAGACACGGACTTATTCCTTGTTACGAGGCTAATGCTTTTGAGACTGTCTATATTACTATAAAATAATCGGTATTCATCTTAGTCTTTAGACGAACGGCTTATTTGCAATTATAAAGTTATGAGTGTTTATACTTTCATTTATCTTAAAAAAGCACCCCAAGTTAGGCTTCAACTCTAACTTGGGGTGTAATACTTAAGCTCAATCTGTACCCATTCACTTTTTAATTTTCATCTCTCATACGCAGCGAGTTTTCTCTTTCTCCTTCACTTTCTACATATAATCGCCTTGTTGGATATGCGAATTGTATGCCCTCTTCACGAATAATCTCAAGAATACGATAGTTAATCTCTTCTTTAATCACGATATATTCATCATAATCGGTTGACTTTGTGAAGAAGTTGATGAGGATATCCAGACTGCTAACATTAAACGCATCAAACTTTACATTAATCGCTTCCTGATCTATACCAGAATGGCCTCTAAGCAAGGCTTCTATACTTTGAATAGCGGTTTGTATTTTTTCCTTCGGTGTTTCATATGCTAATGCAAGATTAAAGTTAATTTGCCTTTTGCCCATCTTACTCCAGTTTGTAATATTTTCACCTGCTAGCGTAGCATTTGGAACTGTAACAAGCGCTTGCTGAAAGGTTCTTATTTTCGTACTTCGAAAAGTAATATCTTCCACCGTACCTTCCACACTAGGTGTCATAATCCAGTCCCCTATAGTGAATGGCTTTTCGGAAATAATGATAATCCCACCAAACAAGTTTCCAATAGTATCCTTTGCGGCTAGGGAGATGGCCAACCCACCCAATCCTAAACCTGCAATAAATCCTTGGATATTATACCCAAACTCTTGCAGGACGATTGTTAGAGCAATCGCGAAAATAATAAATTGAAGTGTTTTTGATAACAGCGGAATTAGGATTTCATCTATATTTAGATCTGTCCTCTCATTAATCTTTCTAAATAAGGAAGACGATGAGGAAGAAAGCCTTAGTAACCCCCAAGTAACAAGTATGATAAATGATACCTTTAGTATCTTACTAAATTCTAAATAGGAGATATTGTACCCTAGACTAAGTCCATAATAGGTAATTGCAACGTGAAAACCAATAACAATAAAGAAAAACTGCATCGGTTTTTCAAATGCATATAGAATATTGGATAGCACGTTAATTCTTGTTTTTTTAATTACCCTTACAAATAAAACAAAAACATATTTCGTAAACAGCTTTCGAAATAGCAAAAATAAGAAAAAGATACCGAAAGCAATACCTAGTTCAGTCCAATGCTCTATGGATAGAAAGTATTCCCATGTCATTTCTATTCTGGCCTCCGTACTAAATATCTAATTGTCATCTAGTTGCAGTAGTCTATAGTTTACCAAAGGGAAATGAATCCTTCCAATGTGAAAGATATACTTTGAGATATTTTATTAAAACAAATGTTTGTTTGACTTTAGCAAACGGTACCTGTAGTTACATTGGTTTCAAATTGATTTATCTGGTTATTTTTGCTGCTCTTTCTTTAAAATTCACATCTCGATAATAAGCGTTCTTCACCAAGATATTTGGCCCAAGGCACTTCACTGCTGGACAATGGCAATTTAACGCTTTGGCTGTTTTTGATTGCATCCATCGTTCATAGGCCTCTGGTAAAGTAGTAGTTTGAATATTACCTAATGATGGCTCTTCATCACCAAAGTCAGTCACTATCACATCACCACTAAAAATATTTACATTTAATCGAGAACGGCCATCCGGATCATTTCTAAGTGAAACATTTTTTTCCTTATAAAGCCGTTTCAGTAACTTACGATCCTCTTCATTGGAACTGCAAGCGTAGAATGGCAGCGTTCCGAATAACATCCATACCTCTTTGCTTCGGTGATCAAGCAGTCGATGTATGGCTATACGCATCTCGTCTAAACTTAGAATCTCCAGGTTGCTTGCAAAATCGACTGGATACATTGGATGAATTTCATGACGTGTACAACCCATTTCTAATACATGATCATGGATATGCTCTAGGTATGGAAATGTCCTTTTGTTAAGCATCGTTTCAGCTGATACCATAACCCCTGCTTCCGAGAGGCGTTGCGCATTTTCTACCATTTGATAAAAATAGTTTTTACGATTTTCTAAAGTAGGCTTGCGTTCCATTAATGCGAAACCAGTTTCCGCAAATTCCTCGGAAGTCCCCCAGTTATGAGAAATATGCAGTACATCCAAATAAGGGATGATTTCCTCATATCGAGAATATGGTAAGGTAAGGTTGGAATTTATTTGTGTGCGAACTCCTCTTTCCTTTGCATATTGCAATAGTGGTACAACATAGTTTCTAACTGATTTTTTATTCATCATGGGCTCGCCACCCGTAATACTTAACGTGCGGAGCTTCGGTATTTCATCAAGTCTTTGAATGATCAATTTCATTGGCAGTGCTTCATCATCCCTAGCCTGTAATGTATATCCCACTGCACAATGTGCGCAACGCATATTACACATCGTTGTCGTTGTAAATTCAATATTCGAAAGTGTCATTTCCCCGTATTCTTCTACATCTAAATACGCCTCCCACGGATCATTGGATGGCGTCATTTTTTGGGCAATCCCCAAGGTATTCATTAAGATCTTCCTCTCTATTTGTTCTTCCTTATTTTACCATCCCTACTTTCCTATGCATATTTTTATTCCATTATGAATGAGAGAACATAATTAGGAGAGTATATGTAATGATGTAAAATACGCATGAAAAGGGGATAATCGATGAAAAAGGACCCAACAAACCAAACGAATATAGAAAATGAAGATACTTTAACTACGAGACAAGGCCATCCAGTAACCAATAACCAGAATATCAGAACGGTAGGTAATCGTGGCCCAGCAACATTAGAAAACTATGATTTCATAGAAAAAATTAGCCACTTTGACCGCGAAAAAGTACCAGAACGAATTGTACATGCACGTGGTGCCGGGGCACATGGTTACTTTGAATCGTATGGAACCGCTGGGGATGAACCAGTCTCCAAATACACGAGAGCGAAAGTTTTTCAGGAGAAAGGGAAGCAGACTCCTGTTTTTGTAAGATTTTCCACTGTTGTTCATGGCTTACATTCTCCTGAGACTGTTCGAGACCCCCGTGGATTTGCTGTTAAATTCTACACTGAGGATGGAAATTGGGACTTAGTAGGAAATAACTTAAAAATCTTTTTCATCCGAGATGCGATGAAGTTTCCGGATATGATTCATGCATTTCGCCCAGACCCTGTAACTAATATCCAAGATGCAGAGCGTTTCTTCGACTTTTGTTCCAATTCACCAGAATCTTTTCACATGGTAACGTTTGTTTACTCTCCCTGGGGAATTCCAGCAAACTATCGTATGATGCAAGGTTCCGGTGTGAATACGTATAAATGGGTAAATAATGAAGGAAAAGCGGTACTTGTAAAGTATCACTGGGAACCAAAGCAAGGAATTAAGAACTTAACCATGAAAGAAGCGGAAGAAATCCAAGGTAAGAACTTTAACCATGCTACCCAGGATCTTTATGAAGCCATTGAAAAAGGCGATTACCCGGAATGGGAATTGCATGTCCAGATTATGGAGGATGGTCCGCATCCAGAGCTGGACTTTGACCCATTAGATGATACAAAACTATGGCCCGAGGACCAATTCCCATGGCTGCCAGTTGGAAAAATGGTATTAAATAAAAACCCAGAGAATTATTTTAATGAGGTAGAGCAAGCATCCTTTGGTACCGGCGTATTAGTAGATGGGCTTGACTTTTCGGATGATAAAATGCTTCAAGGAAGAACCTTCTCATACTCAGATACACAGCGTTACCGAGTAGGCGCGAACTACTTGCAACTGCCAATTAATGCAGCCAAGAAACGAGTAGCAACCAACCAAGAAGGCGGGCAGCTCCGTTATCATAATGACAAAGCCCCTGGCCAAAATCTACATGTTAATTATGAACCATCTACTCTAGGTGGGCTTAAAGAGGCAGAACAAGTTGGAAAAGAATATACTCCCCACGTAGAAGGCAATCTAGTCCGCGAATCGATTGAAAGAAATGATAATACCAAACAAGCTGGTGAGACGTATCGCCGTTTTGAGCAGTGGGAAAAGGACGAACTGATTAACAATCTAGTTAACGACTTAGCTGGCTGTGACAAACGAATTCAAGATAAAATGATTGCTCTTGCTGAGGAAGCAGACGAGGAATACGGACGTCGTTTAAGAGAAGGCATTGCAGAGAAAAGCAAGATGTCTGACAACACGAAGACGGAATTCGGTGCCGAAATGCATCCTCTTGGTGCTGACCATGCAGCAGAGGCCGTACAAGATGCCATTGAAAAAGGGCATGATGCAAATCCATATTAGATAGTTTAGAAGCCGCCGTAGAAGCGGCTTTTTTAATCCTAAAATAAGACACCACCATTAATCCAAACGCCCATTTAGTGTGTTATTATTAGTGTAATAAGTCCGCTAAAAAATGACTAAAAAATAATCACAATACAATAACGATTGTACATACATAAAAGTATTGGTAAGCAACAAGCTCACCTGGACCACACCTCTATAAGGAGAGAATAATAAATATGTTTAAACCTGTTAAAGTAAGAGATCTTGCTATTGGGGAAGGAATACCAAAGATTTGTGTTCCAATGGTTGGAAAAACAACAAAACAATTAGTAGAAGAAGCGAAAGAATTAACGACTTTAGACTATGATGTGGTAGAATGGCGCGTCGATTTTTTTGAACAGGTGGAAGAAATCGAAAAAGTAAAAGAAGCCCTTAAAGAAATTCGCAGTGTATTACCGAAGGCTCCTCTTATATTCACCTTTCGCAGCGCTAGAGAAGGCGGAGAAAAAGAAGTATCTTCCAAGTACTACAAAGATTTAAATCTGGAGATTTTAAAGACAAAAGAAGTAGATATTATTGACGTTGAGTTATTCAATGATGAGGAAAATATAAAAACACTCGTTTCAGCCGCTCACGAAAATAATGTTCTCGTTATTATTTCTAATCATGACTTTGATAAGACTCCAGATAAGAACGAAATTGTCTCCCGTCTAATGAAAGCCCAAGACCTTGGTGCAGATTTACCGAAAATTGCTGTTATGCCAAACAATACAGCAGATGTCATTACCCTTTTAGATGCCACAAGAGAAATGGCTGAGAGCCACGCAAATAGGCCAATTATTACAATGTCCATGGCGGGCAAAGGCGTTATAAGCCGGTTAGCGGGAGAAGTGTTTGGCTCTGCTTTAACGTTTGGTGCTGCAAAGCAAGCGTCTGCCCCTGGACAGATTGCTGTTAAACAATTAAAAGATGCTTTACATCTATTACATCAGAGCTTATAAAGTAAACTTAATCAGTGTAGCGGATTTAGCTCTTTTGCTACAGGTATTCGTGTGGTCCTGCGAGTAATTCTACGCTGCTACAGATATTTAATGCCTTGCCGCGGGTATATTTTCTCTGCTACGGGTATTCGTTCGATCCCGCGAGTAATTCTACTTCGCTCCAGGTATTTGATACTGTCCCGCGGGTATATTTCCTCCGCTACAGGTATTCGTGCAGTCCCGGGGGTAATTCTCCTCAACAAAGCTTGAATAGGAACTTACTGCCAGCTAAGGCGCGGTAGGTTGCCAATTATAAATCATGCTTAAAAAGGTGTCCCCCTAGTATAAACGGTGACACCTTTCTATATCTTTTAAGCAATCGTTTTATACTTACGGCGCATCCAATCCATTGCATGAGTAAGGATAAAGTGATTGGCCTGGTTATTTTTCTTCACAGCCGCTTTCACTACTTTAAGGTATTCATTTGCAGGGTTTACTGGAAACTCTCCACAAACATCGAGACCGTATATTTCTTTATTTCGAATTAATTGTTTTGTAAATGCCAAAACTTGCTCAAGTGACATGGACCCATGATCCCAAGCTGTTAACGCTTCTCTCTCATGCAAAACGTCTTTATCTATACTAATATAAACCAGCTCAGTTGGAATCTGACTAACGAGTGTGTTCATATAGGTAGAATTCATTTTTGGCAATTCTTCCTCTGTTATTACTTTTATTTTTTTTCGATACAAATACGGAATATGTTCTAATGTTTTGGAACTAATCCCAATCATTATTACCTGTTTTAATAAAGGTAGTTTTTTCAATGACTCTAGAACCCAAGATCCACAGGATATTAAGGAATCATTGGGACTTGGCAATGAATCAGGATGATGATCAAATAATACAAGTGTAAACGGTCGCCGAATGTCCGTCAGAAACAAAGTGGAGGCATAATGGTAATTTCCACTGCCTAAAAACGAAATTCGATGCTCTTTTTTTCTAAGCTTTTTCTTTATTTGTTCTATTGTATTTTTCTCACATAACAAGTTCGTGTTAGGGATGTTCTCTAAATCAACCCATTCTGTATTTTCTTTTGAATAGAAGGATTGCATTTTGTAACCCCCGTCAAAGTTGAATAAGGTTACACCGCGTTCCATTCCAGTCATCTCCTCGTTTGTTAATTTTTTCACAAAATCCTTTAAAGATAGGATCCTTATTTAATTATATCAAAGACTCTATTTTTTCGGTTGTTTAACGTAATTACAAGAAAAGCCATTGGAATATCTCAATGGCTTTCTCTTGTATATTACTTTTATGTTAGCTGTTGCTCTGCAAATTGGCGATATAATTCATGCGACTGGATTAATTCCTGGTGTGTTCCTATTCCAGTGATTCTGCCTTTTTCAATGAAAATAATATTATCTGCATCAACAATGGTTGATAATCTATGGGCAATTACAAAGGTGGTTCTTCCTTCCATTAAACGGGATAACGCCTCTTGAACCGCATGCTCTGATTGACTATCCAAACTTGCAGTTGCTTCATCCAGCATTAATATCTTAGGATTACGCAAAAAAGCACGTGCAATATTGATTCGCTGTCTCTGTCCACCAGATAGTTTGACCCCTCTTTCTCCTACCTCTGTATCTAATCCATCTGAAAAAGTCCTGATAAACGTATCGGCATAGGCCATTTCCGCAACCTTCCATAATTGTTCATCCGTAATCTTCTCTGATTCTGGCAGCCCGTATGTCAAATTCTCTCGAATCGTACCAGCCATCATCGCACTTTCCTGTGATACATAACCTATTTGACTTCGCCATGAGCGAAGGGAAAGCTGCTGAATAGAAGTTTCTCCTATTTTAATTTCTCCTTTTGTCGGCTCATAGTAGCGTTCGATTAATCCAAATAATGTTGTCTTACCTCCTCCACTAGGTCCGGCAAAGGCAATCATTTCTCCAGGTCTTGCATCAAATGTAATATCTTCAAGTACCTTCTGCTCCTCGCCATAGGAAAAGGATACATGAGATACCTGTACTTGTTTATTCGTTATATCCATCTCTAATCCTTCCTGACCGCTTTCTTCTGGCACATTCAGGATTTCAATAATTCGAGTAGTTGCACCCTTCGCCTTTTGCAACTCCGTAAAGAACATTGCAAAGGAGGTGATAGGGTAGATGATTTGAAACAAGTACAGTAAGAAAGCAACAAGGGATCCAGTTGACATTGACCCTTCCGCTACCCGAATTCCGCCATAACCAATAATAATAACAATAACTAGCATCATTATCGTGTATATTAGTGGACCAATCAATGCAAATATCCGGGCTTCTTTTAGACCGAAGCCAAATAGGTTTTTAATCCCCTCCTTTCCTTTTTCTTCCTCAACCCGCTCTGCGGTTGATGCTTTCATCAGCCGTATTTCACTTAAGGTTTGTTGAATCTCACCTGTAAAAGCAGCAGTTTCATCTTGAAGTCCTTTGGAAACCTTAGCCATCCTAGTTCCTAATGGCATCATAATCGCAAAGGTAACCGGGACAGCAACCAGCATAAGTAAAGTCATTTTCCAATCCATAATTAAGAGAATGATAATCGCACCGAAGATAGTAATTAGTCCAGTAATAAATTGTGGAAAATGCTGTGATATTAAATCTTTTACAATACCTGTATCATTAACAACCCTGCTTACCGATTCACCACTTGCACGTTTATCAAAGTAGCTAACCGGTAAGCGGAGCAACTTGAACCACATCATTTCTCGCAGACGGGCAACAATCCGTTGACCAACAGCTGCTAACAAATAAGTGGAAGCCCCATCGACAACTGCCTGTAAAATAAATACAATGACAATAATGATAATTAATGTGGCACTTAATGCCTCAACCTCAAACCCATCCACCAACTCCCTTGTAAGTAAGGGGATAGATAATCCTACCAGCATGGTAATAATGCTTCCAATTAACCCAACTATTAATGCCAACTTCGGTATATTCGCCGACCGAAGTAAAGATATAAATGCACCTAATTCACTTTGCTTTTCCTTCATTCCTCTTCTCCTTCAGAAAAAATATCTATTGATTTTAAGTAGTGCAACATGGCCTGTTCTAGCCAAGATTCCTCTTCTTTTGTTAATGGAGATGGAAAAGTACGCTCCAACTCATCTGCTATCTCATTTAGATAATCGTCATCTTTATCTTCTATCTTTGACACAACATCTGCAAGCGCCTCTTGAAATTCGTCCTTTCCGGTTAATTTAAATATCAGGGAAAAATAATCATGAAGCATCTCATGAACTTCTTCGTGATGTATCGGTTTTTCTGCTAACTGTTTCACTCTTTCATAAAACTTAAGGGACGCTTTCTCTAATTCCAGTTTAATATCTTCGGACACATCGTAATATTGGTCAACAATATCCTTATCCACTAGTTTTTCTGCGTAGCTTCGCTGCTCTTTCTCCGTTTGCATCCCCGCGATAATACTCATCAGGATAGTACTGTCAACTTCGCCTACTTCTTCCAATATAGCAATTGTTCTCCTTAACGTGGATAGAGAAGTATCTATTTTTTCTCTATCCATTTCCAGCTTCTCCTTTTGCATACGCAGTGATTCAATTATAGTCATATCCATACTGGAACGGTAAATCAGTTCTTTAATTTGCTCTAGCGAGTAACCGAGGCTTTTTAGTGTCATTACCTTATGAAGTGTTTGAATATTTTCTTCAGAATATATTCGATGACCAGTACGCACATCCTTTACAGGCTTTATTAAACTAATCTCATCATAATAGTGTAATGTACGTATTGACACCTTCGTATGCTTAGAAAATTCCCCAATGGAAAAACGTCCCACCATTATGCTATCATTCCTTTACTTTAATAGTTATATTTCTTCTCTATCATATAACCTAACGTTACGTAAGGAGCAAGTAAAATTTTTTAAATTTCACTAGGACCCATTTGAAATAATCAGATACGAGCCTATTGGTTGCCCACACCAAATCGTGATATAAAGCATATTTATAGTTCATACTATTTATAAAGTGCAACTTCAATTAGTAGGGGTTCCTTCCTCCCCGCTGATTGATAGTACCACATAAGTACCACAAGGGTATGAGAATGGTGTACGGATCGGGGTTTGTTTACTTCCCGCCCCTACTTATAATTTCTCGTTAAGGTGTTTACAGCTAGTTAACCTGCGAAGAAATCATTACATCATTTGAGTAAATAAGATTGATGAACATCCGATTTTTAACTATACTAAGTAGAAGCAAGATTGAAAGGAGCTCATTATAGATGGAACAAATGAAGCTTGAGTCAAAAATCTTCTCTATTCTAAAAGATAAAATACAACTTGTACCTACTACAACAGGTCGTGCAATATATTTAGTCGGCCCCATTCGACTGCCAGTTAATTTGTATGGAGAAACCGTTGAATTCAAATGGTATTGCTGGTTAAATTGCGAGGAAGTTACAGAGGATTATGAACACATTATTGAAAAATTAAACTCAGAGAACCTTGCGGAATTACAGCAATCCAGCGTGCTAGTTTACGGTGATTTTGAAAATGCAGATGAGGCTTTCATTCGGATGCATTCCATTTGTCATACTGGAGATATTTTTGGAAGTAAACGTTGTGATTGTGGCTTCCAATTGAAGCAATCCATGAAGAAAATTGTAGAGAATGGAACTGGTGCATTATTTTACCTGGCAAATCATGAAGGAAGAGGAATCGGCTTGTTTTCAAAAGCAATGGCATATCTTCTTCAAGAGAATGGCTATGATACAGTAGAGGCTAATGAAGCTCTTGGGTTTGTGAATGATTCAAGGGATTATAGCGATGCCATCGCAGTTCTAAAGGTATTACGCGCAAAACCAGTGACACTTATTACGAATAATCCACAGAAATTAGATGCCTTAATTGAATCAGGGCTTTATGTTTCTGGCCGCGTTCCATTATGGGGTGATGTTTCGGAATATAATAAGAAATATCTAGAAACAAAAATCACGAAATCTGGCCATATTCGCGAGGAAGAAGGAGCCTGCCACAATGACTAAGGATGAGTTTTATATGGATTTGGCCCTGAATAATGCTCGAGCGATGAAAGGACAAACCGAACCGAATCCACTAGTTGGTTCGGTTATTGTTAATGATAATCGCATTGTCGGTGTTGGCACACATCTGAAGGCTGGTGAACCCCACGCCGAAATTCATGCCCTTAGAATGGCTGAAGATAAAGCTAAAGGGGGAACGATTTACGTTACATTAGAACCTTGCTCCCATCATGGAAGGACAGGCCCTTGCGCAGAAGCCATTGTAAAAGCCGGTATTAAAAAGGTGGTCATTGCAACTCTGGATCCGAATCCAATGGTTGCTGGAAACGGTGTAAAGATTTTGCAAAAGGCCGGTATTGAGGTTGTTACGGGTGTGTTAGAGCAGCAATCCATTGACATGAATGAGGTATTCAATAAATATATTATTGAAAAGAAGCCCTTTGTTACTCTGAAAGCAGGAATTACTCTTGACGGAAAAGTTGCTACCCATACGCTAAGCAGCAAGTGGATTACTTCTGAAGAAGCAAGATACGATGTTCATAAACTAAGAAGTGAGAATATGGCGATTTTAGCGGGAATCAATACAGTTATGAAAGATGACCCTGCTCTAACATCCAGAATCCAGGATGGTCGTAACCCTATCCGAGTTATTATGGATTCCCAATTACGAATTCCGCTTGACTATCAGGTTATCACGGATAATTTAGCAGAAACTTGGATATTTACGACCAAAAATGCTGATCCAATCAAGCTAAATACACTAAAGGAAATGGGAATCACTATTTTCGTAACCAATTCAGAACAGCGGGTTGACCCTGAAGAAGTGATTGAGAAATTAGGTGAATTAGGCATATCTTCTCTCTTTATTGAGGGAGGAGGAAATATCAATGCTTCTTTCCTTGAGAAGAAACTAATTGATAAAGTTATACTATACATTGCTCCAAAATTAGTCGGCGGCAAAGAAGCTCCAACCTTTTTAGAAGGAGCTGGAATTTCCGAGATGGCGGACGCTGTTGAACTGATAAATACAAGCATGGAGCCAATTGGTAAAGACTTTAAATTTACTGGTTATGTTAAGAAAAGTGATATCGGGGAGTTAAAATGAGATTCGGCTTTGATATTGATGATACATTAATAAACTTAAGAGAACATGCCTTTCATATTTATAATAAAAAATTAAATAAGCAAGTAAGTCTAGAGCAATTTAAGCTTATTGATCGAGTTGAGATTCACGAGCCGTTTGGTCTTACCGATAAAGAAGGTAATGATATGTGGAATCGTTCACTAGAGGAAATTTACTTCACAAACTGTCCCCCTTATCCTGATGCGGTGGAAACACTACAAGAACTAGCTAAGGCAGACCATGAAATTTATTATATTACCGCCAGACCAAAAGAACACGGGGAGAGAACAAAGAAATGGATGAAGAATCTAGGTTTCCCTATTGATGACGCCAGGTTTTACTATGGGATGAAAGATAACGAAAAAATACACACCATTAAAACGTTGCATCTTGATTTCTATATTGATGACAAGCCAGCTGTTTTACAAACACTGGAACAAGAACCTATCACCCTTTTCATGATGGACCAGCCATATAACCAGTCAATCACACATCATCACCGCTTGACAAACTGGAAGGATTTTATGAATCTTATCGAAAATCATGCATAAAAGAATGGGAAAAGGAAAAACGATCACCTACGTTTTTCCTTTTTATTTAGAAAGTAAATATTACGCATCTTCAATAAATGCAGGAAGAATGTCTTCCAAGTTTTTAAAAATAATATAATATACTAATATATTGCATATTTCATTGCCAGTAGTTTTATAGTATAATATATATTAGGATATTCATTGCTAAAATTTAGCCATCTTATTATATAATTTTAAAAGCCATATTGATGTAAACTTATCTGGGAGCGTGAACATTATGCCGGTACCAATAAATCATGCAAGACCAACTAGGAAATCAGCTAAAGAAAGCGCATTCAACCAGCTTCAACAGTGGATTATTGATGGTACATTATTGCCAGGTGAAAAACTAAACGACACAGAGCTTGCTGAAGCACTTGGCGTAAGTAGAACACCTGTTAGAGAATCACTACAATTATTAGAGGTACAGGGATTTGTTAAAATGTATCCAGGTAAAGCGACACAGGTAACAGATGTAGAGAAAGATGCCATTAAGGATCTTCTGCCCCCTCTTGCTGCCCTGCAAGCATTATCGGCGGAATTAGCTATCCCCAATCTTAACGATGAAACTATTAATGTATTAGAAGGCATCAACCAGCGATTTGCCGAAGCCATTCGCACCGAAAATTATTATTCTGCATTAAAAATAGACGAACAGTTTCACCAGCTTATTGTAGATACCGCTAATAATAGATACATCAAGCGTATGATAGAATCGTTACAAGCGCATGTTAGACGATTGTTCTTCCATAACTCTATCGTATTAACAGATAAATCAATTGATGATCATCAGGAAATAATTGAGCTTATGCAAGCTGGAGATGCCAAGAAATTACAAGATACGATGAAGCATAACTGGCTGCGGACAATCGAATTTTTCCCTAGAGCTAACTAAAAATGAACTACATAAGAAAAACCCGGTCTCCATTTTAGAGACCGGGTTTTTCTTAACTATGCTTCTTGCACTGAGAAGGCTTTTTGAATACGTGCTACTATACCAGTAATAACAATCACTATTAATGCAGGTGCTAGCCATCCTAAACCTTGATTATAAAGCGGTAATACTTGTCCATAGAAAGTAAGGATTGAATCCAACCAACCAAAGTAGGCGATTTCTAGTGAATCACATAATGCTTTCAGCCCATCGACAATACTGATTAAGAGTGTCACAATAGTCGTTGCTACATATACCATACGTGCATGGTTAAATAGTGGTGAAAGAAATGCAAGCAGCATAATAACAATAGCTAATGGATATAAGAACATTAATACCGGAATAGAGAAAGTAATAATATTAGCAAGTCCAAAGTTTGCAATCACAAATGAAAATGTTGTAAAGATAACAACCCATGTTTTATAACCAAGTTGAGGTAAAAGTTTATGGAAGTATTCTCCACAAGCTGTAATCAAACCAATCCCAGTTGTCAAACATGCCAGGATAATGGCAACTGCTAACAGAACCAACCCTAAGTTACCAAAATAATGGGAAGCTGCACCACTTAATACAGGACCACCAGTATCAAATAATCCGAGTACACCAGTGCTTGTAGCTCCTAAATAAGCAATACCAACATACAGAGCACCGAGTATAACAATTGCAATAACCCCAGTCTTCGCTGTAGCTCTAAGAATTTCACCTTTAGAAGTAACTCCGTAGGATTTCACGATGTTAATCACAATAATAGCAAATACTAAGGAAGCTAGTGCATCCATTGTATTATATCCTTCAATGAACCCCTTCATAAAAGCTCCGCTTGTATACCCTTCCTCTGGCGCTTGGATAACTCCCATTGGATTTACAAATGCTGTAATTAAGAGAATTGCTAGTAACAATACGAGTGCTGGTGCTAGGATTTTTCCTATGTTATCAACGAGTTTCGTAGGATAAAGTGAAAATACTAGAACAAGTGCAAAAAACAAAAATGAAAAAAGTAATAGGGACCACTGTAAAGACGCTCCAGGTATCATTGGCGCAATCCCTACCTCAAATCCTACCGTTGCAGTACGTGGAATAGCAAAGAATGGTCCAATTGTTAAATATAGTAACGAAGTAAAAAAGATTCCATACGCTGGATGGACACGACTGGATAAATCTTGAAGATCACGACTTCCAGAGAATCCGATTGCCAAAATTCCAAGCAATGGCAATCCCACACCAGTTACTAGAAAACCAAATGCTGCTGGCACTATATTTGTTCCAGCATATTGACCAAGTTGTGCCGGGAAGATTAAGTTTCCCGCTCCAAAGAATAATGCGAATAACATTAGGCCTATAGCCAAATATGAAGAAAAGGATAGTTTGTCCTTCATGTTGAGTTCCCCCTGATTCAATTAATTTTCCCAAAAGCAATACGCAATATATTAGATGAGTTCAATAATACTATTTTCCCAAATAAAATGCAATATATTAGTGTAAATCTTTTATTAATTTAATAATAGAGCGAATCTTCTACTAGTTATATTTATTAGAAAGTATATAAAACAGAAAAGGAACAGCTATTCGCTGTTCCTTCCTTCTATTACACTTGATTAATCTTCCATATATCAGTAGCATACTCTTTTATTGTCTGATCACTCGAGAACTTACCGGAATGTGCAATATTGATAACACTCATATTTAGCCAGTGTAATCGATCTCGATAGGCTCTATCAACAAGCTCATGCGTTTCTAGGTATGGCTCAAAATCCTTTAGTACAAAATAAGAATCATTATGGAAGAGAATATTATAATAAATATCCTTAAATTCGATATCGTGAATTCCAAACTCTCCTTGGTTCAACTGATCTAAAATCCGCTTCACACGATCATCTTTATTATAAATATCGCGGGCATTATATCCCCCATTTTGATAATAATCCAATACTTCATCAGCTGTTAACCCAAAGATAAAGATATTTTCTGGTCCAACTAAATCATGGATTTCTATATTTGCTCCATCCATAGTTCCCAGCGTAAGCGCTCCATTCATCATCATCTTCATATTACCAGTTCCCGACGCCTCTTTACTTGCCGTGGAAATCTGCTCACTAATATCGGAAGCAGGAATAATTTTCTCAGCAAGACTAACATTATAATTTTCTAAGAATATAACTTTAAGTTTGCCTTGTATTTCTTTATCATAATTTACAATCGAAGCAACGGTATTGATTAACTTAATCACTTCTTTTGCTAAATAGTAACTAGGAGCAGCCTTTGCTGCAAAGATAAACGTTCTCGGGGTCAAATCTTGATTAGGATTATCCTTTAATTCATTGTATAGATAGATAACATGAAAGATATTTAGCAATTGGCGCTTATATTCATGAAGGCGTTTAATTTGTACGTCGAAAATCGACTTCTCATCAACTAGAATACCTGTTTGATGATGAATATAATTTGCTAAAGCGATTTTATTATTGCGTTTCACTTCATCAAATTTCTCTAATAAAGCCTTGTCGTTGGAATGCTTTAATAAGCGAATTAACTGTTTCGGCCGATTAATCCATTGCGGACCAATCACATCCGTTATTAAGCCGGCAAGGTGTGGATTGGCTTGAAGTAACCACCTGCGATGTGTAATTCCATTTGTCTTGTTGTTGAATTTTTTCGGGTAAAGTGTATAGAAATCCTTCATTTCTTTTTTCTTTAGAATTTCAGTATGAATTCTAGCAACACCATTCACACTAAAACTTCCAACAATAGCTAATCTTGCCATATGTATTCTATCATATGCAATTATAGCAAGTTCAGGGATTTTATCACGAAGCTCCTCATAATCAAACCATATCTTTTTACAAAAACGTTCGTTTATTTCATCAATGATCATATAAATACGGGGCATGAGATTTTGAATCATATCCTTAGGCCAGGTTTCCAATGCTTCACTTAGTGTAGTGTGGTTTGTGTAAGCAAAGGTTCTCGTAGTTACCTCCCAAGCCGAATCCCAACTCATACGTTCCTCATCCATTAAAATCCGCATCATCTCAGGGATTGCTAAACTTGGGTGGGTGTCATTGATTTGAATAACGACTTTCTCTGGTAATCGACTAACTGGCATTTTGTTTGTCTTTTTAAATTGCTTAATAATGTTTTGGATACTGGAGGATACGAGAAAATACTGTTGCTTTAACCTTAGTTCCTTACCCTCGTAGCTTGAATCATCAGGATAAAGGAATCCTGAAATCTGCTCGATAGAATGGTGATGATCAAGGTCATGGTAAAAGGCACTTTGGTCACCTTGCGACCTTGCATCATCTTGAAAAGCGGGCTCCGCACTCCAAAGACGCAACGTATTCACTACTTCATTATTGTACCCAACCACTGGCACATCATAGGGAACTGCCATAACCTTATCCGTATTTTCATATTTAAATTCAAGCGTGCCGTCATTTCGTTTAAACATATGTACTTTTCCATGATACTGGATTACAACCGCTTCTTCTTCTTTGCGTATTTCCCATGGATATGGTTCTTTAAGCCAATAATCAGGAAGTTCTACCTGGTTTCCATGGATAATTCGTTGCTCAAATAAACCATAGCGGTACCTTATACCATAACCATGACCAGGATAACGCAGGGAGGCTAAGGAGTCTAGAAAGCATGCTGCTAATCTCCCTAATCCCCCGTTCCCTAATCCTGCATCATGTTCTTCCGCAAATATTTCCTCCGGCGAGAAACCCAATTCGTTTATTGCTTCTTTTGCAGAAGCTAACATTCCGCAGTTTAGTAAATTGCTTTCCAGCAGTCTGCCAATCAAAAATTCCATTGATAGATAATAGACTTGTTTGTAGCCCGTCTTCTCATAATGCTTGTTCGTATTAAACCAGTTAGGTAGAATTTCTTCGTTAACAACGGAAGATAGAGCATAGAAAATTTGCTTATTTGTTGCATCATTTACATCTATTCCATTTTCAATGATTAAGCGATTAACTATTTTCTCTTTTAAACGTTCACTAGTTAATTGTTGCAAGGAACCATCTCTCCTTATCCGTATATTGGAGTGGGTACTAATTGTTCATATAGATCTCTGTACTGAGCAGCTGAATCCTTCCAACTAAACTGACCCTTATTCACATTTTTAATTAGTTGCTGCCAATGAATTGGCTCATGATAAATTCTTAAAGAGTAGTTCAATACATGAAGTAAGTCATGGGCATTATAGTTAGTAAAGGTAAACCCATTTCCTTCTCCTGTTAATTCATTATAGGAAGTTACGGTATCTTTTAATCCTCCTGTTTCTCTTACAATTGGCACTGTTTTATACTGCAGGGCAATTAATTGTGAAAGTCCACAAGGCTCAAATTTAGAGGGCATTACAAAGAAATCTGCACTTGCGTATAACTGACGAGCCAAGCCCTCATCAAACGTTAAAAGCGCTGCTACTTTGTCTGGATAACGACTTGCTATATCCGAAAAGTATGCTTCAAATTCTTGCTCCCCAGTCCCCAGAATAATAAACTGTACCTCTTTCTGGAGAAATTCATCCAATATATGCTGAACAAGATGTAATCCTTTTTGCTCTACTAATCTCGATACAATAATATAAAGAGGCTTACCCAAATCCATATCAAATAATAATTTTTCTCCTAGAGCCAACCTGTTTTCTATCTTTTTGGATCGGGCTGAGCGATAATTCACAGCAATATAGGGATCTGTTAATGGATTGTAATCCTTTGTATCTATCCCATTTAGAATACCTACAATGTCTGCTTTTCTTTGATATAGAATTGGCTCTAATCCTTCACTATAAAACGGGTATTTAATCTCCTCCGCATAGGTCGGACTTACAGTGGTAATCTTATCCGCATGAAACAGTGCAGCTTTTAAGCAATTCAGCATCCTGTTCCATTCCATTCCACCCATATGCTCTCTATCCAAATTAAAAAAGTCTTCAAAAGTGTCTAGTGGCATTATTCCTTGATATTTAATGTTATGAATCGTAAAAACAGTTTTCATTTCATCAATCGGTTTTAAAATATTTGCAAGCATCACACTTACTCCAGCCTGCCAATCATGTGCATGAAGTATATCCGGTTTAAAGTCGATATGCTTTAGCCCTTCCACCACCGCATGAGAGAAATATACAAAGCGTTCCCCATCATCGTAATAACCATAAATGCCCTTTCGTGTAAAATAATAGTCATTGGAAACAAAGTAATAAAGAATCTGATTATATTTTAACGTGTATATGGATGTCTCCTGTGTACGCCAACCAAGTTCTACATCGAAAGAGGTGAGATATTCCATTCGGTTTTTCCATTCTTCAGATATTTCATCATATAATGGAAGGATAACACGTACTTCTAATCCATCATTCTGTTTCAAAGCTTGTGGAAGAGACCCTACCACATCTGCTAAGCCTCCAGTTTTGATAAAAGGTGCACACTCTGAAGCCACAAACAATACGTTCTCCATCTCATATCTCCCCTTTCCTCTAAAGGTTTAAATCGTTTGTCTTTTCGCGACGACATATGGTTTATCCTTTGTACCAATAATCGTTTGACCCTTGGTTACGTGTACATCCTTATCTAAAATCACATTCTCCAAATACACATTCTCATCAATCTCACATCTTTGCATGATAATAGAATTCTTTATCTTTGCACCTCCTTTTACCGTCACCCCCCGAAATAAGATACTTCCATCTACTTCTCCTTGAACTCTGCAGCCATTTGCAAGCAGCGAGTTATTTACTTCGGCATTGCCATGATATTTAACAGGAGGATTATTAGATACCTTTGTTCTTACAAAGTTTTGTTTTAAAAATAATTCCCTATAATTATCTTCTGATAATAGTTTCATATTATGGTGATAATAGCTTTCAATTGTATTGATAAAGGCACTGTATCCACCATAACGATAGGTTTGAACTTTTAAATCTCCTAATTTTTCTTTGATGCCATGAGCAAAGAAATGGGGATGGTGATACGCAATACAGTAATCTACTAACTCTAAGAGTAAATCTTTATTTATAATATATACTCCGGTAAAGATATTTGGATTCTTTCTGTCGTTAGTTATATTCTCCACCCAACCTAAATCGTCCGCTTCAATACGGAAATAGGGGGTATGCTCATCCTTCTGTTCTTCAACTCTAGTAGAAACCAGCGTTATATCTGCCTGTCTATCTATATGCATTTGAAAGGCTTCTTTATAGTCTGTATTAGCAATAAATTGACTGCCGCTAATAAGAACATAATTTGATTTTCCCCTATGAAAGTAGTCACGATTATTGTGAAAGAATTGTAAATCCCCCTTTGACACATCACTCGGGTCGTTCCAATCAGGGGGAAGAATAAACAAACCACCATTTCTGCGATCGAGATCCCAATTCTCTCCTGTACCGAGATGGTCCAATAAGGATCGATATTTAGAACGGGCGAAGATAGCAACCTCACGAACATTGGAATTAACCATATTTGTTAAAGTAAAGTCAATTAATCGATATCTGCCTGCAAATGGTAGCGAGGCACTGTTGCGAAAATAAGTCAGCTCATTGAATATGTGGTGCTCATGTTCAAGATTAATCAATCCCATCATCGTGTTCATCACTTCCCGCCTCCAGTCATTGCCAGCATTCCATCCAGAATTTCCTGATTTAGTACGACAGGATCATCCTTCTCATTGATTCGTATATTCGTTCCCTCAGGTATTTCTGTATTTTCCATGACGATTACTCGCTCAAGCACAGAGTTTCTCCCTACTTTCACATTGGGATGCAAGATAGATTGGTTAATCAGACAGTCTCTCTCCACTAACACGTTATGGAATAAGACCGATCGATTCACCGTTCCATAAACAAAACAACCGGAATTCACGAGTGAATCATTTACAACTGCACTTTGACTAATATGTTGTGGAGGATAATTCGAATCCTTTGTAAAGACTCTCCAATTCGTATTCAAAGCTAGTCCCCAATTTTCATCAAGTAAATCCATATTTGCTTCCCAGTAGCTTTGAATCGTACCTACATCCTTCCAGTATCCTTCAAACTGGTAGGCAAATAAACGAAGTTCATCTGCCAGCATAGCTGGAATGATGTCCTTACCAAAATCATGACTAGAAGATTTTTTCTTCGCATCTATTAGTAGATATGCCTTCAACGTCTCCCATGTAAAGATATAAATTCCCATTGATGCTAGATTGTTTTGTGGGATGGCAGGTTTCTCTTCAAACTCATATATACGCAAGCTATCCGAAGTATTTAAAATCCCAAAGCGAGATGCTTCAGCCCAAGGCACCTCAATGACAGATATCGTTGCATCTGCTTTTGTTTGCTTATGTTGTTCCAATAGCTTTTGATAGTCCATGTTATAAATATGATCTCCTGATATGACCAGAACATATCTAGGATTATATTGATTGATAAAATGAATGTTCTGATAAATAGCGTCCGCTGTACCAGAGTACCAATCCCCGCCATTCTTAGCTGTATATGGGGAAAGGACAGTCACTCCACCATTTCTGCGATCCATATCCCATGGTTTCCCGTTTCCGATGTGCTTGTTAAGTTCAAGCGGTGAGTATTGTGTTAAAACTCCTAGTGTTTCTATATTAGAATTCGCACAATTACTCAATGTAAAATCGATAATTCGATATTGCCCACCAAAGGGGACCGCTGGTTTTGCAATATGATGTGTTAATGCTCCTAATCTTTTTCCCTCTCCGCCTGCTAACAACATACCTACACATTCCTTCAATCTATTGACTCCTCCTCATTCATTTTTTTAAATATAGTAATTGCCAATGGGGGTACCATTATTTTGATATGCTGGGCTAATCCATGCCATTTCTCCGGGAAACTGAAATGACGATCTTTATTTACTTGTCCTGATCCCCCATATTGCTCTTTATCAGAGTTAAATATTTCTTGATATAATCCAGATTCTGGAACACCGATTTTATAGTCATAGTAAACATTTGGTGTAAAGTTACAGACTATAATAAGTTCTTCTTTTGATTTATTACTTTTTCTTCTAAACGCAATGATACTTTGATCTACATTATGAGGATCTATCCATTCAAATCCGTTGGGATCATGATCCAATTCAAATAATGCTGGATGCTCTAAATAGAAATGATTTATTGTTTTTATATAAGTGTAGATTCCATGATGAAGAGGATATTCTAAAAGATGCCAATCAATTTGTTCCTTGTCTTTCCACTCTGCGTATTGTCCCACTTCACCTCCCATAAATAATAACTTCTTACCAGGATGTGCAATCATATATCCTAACAGCAATCTTAAATTGGCAAATTGCTGCCATTGGTCACCTGGCATTTTATCGAGAAGAGACTTCTTCCCGTGCACCACTTCATCATGTGAAAGTGGTAATAGAAAGTTTTCTGAATAAGTATACATATAAGAGAATGTAAGTAAGTTATGATGCCATTTACGATGAACAGGGTCTTTCTTCATATATTTCAACATATCGTTCATCCAGCCCATATTCCATTTATAATTGAACCCTAAACCGCCTGAATAAGTTGGTGCGGTTACCAATGGAACATCTGAACTATCTTCTGCCATCATTAAGGTTTTCGGATGATAGGAGAACACAACTTCATTCAATTTACGAATAAATGCGATTGCTTCTAAATTCTCTTCTCCGCCATATGAGTTATATATCTTCTCTTCGAAGTCAGGGCGATCAAAATTAAGATAGAGCATACTTGCAACTGCATCAACTCTTATTCCGTCTACATGATATTCTTCTATCCAAAATAAAGCATTGGATATTAAAAAGCTTTGCACCTCCGGCCTGCCAAAATCAAAGGTTAATGTTCCCCATGATCTTTTTTCTGCCTTTTTTGGATCTGCATACTCATACAGAGGCTCACCATCAAATTCTCTAAGTGCAAAATCATCTTTACAGAAGTGCCCTGGAACCCAGTCCATGATGACACCTATATCATGCTTATGACATTGGTCAATAAAATATTTAAAATCTTCTCGTTTCCCATATCTCGAAGTCACGGAAAAATAACCTGTAATTTGATAACCCCATGAAAGATCAAAAGGATGCTCCGCTAGAGGTAAGAGTTCTATATGCGTAAACCCTAGTGTTTGGACATAAGGAATTAACTCATCAGCTAATTCACGATAAGTATAGTAAGCTCCATCTTCTTTTTTCTTCCAAGAACCTAAATGAACTTCATAGATATTAATAGGAGATTCATACGGATTATATTGCTTTTTCCTTACCTGCCAATCGGAATCCTCCCATTTATAAGTAGAGAATTCTGGAGTAAGCGACGCTGACTTCGGTCTTAACTCACTTTGTTTGGCATAAGGGTCTGCCTTCATCCTTACTTCTCCGGATTTGGAGATTATCCTGTATTTATAAGGCATATTGGGAGCGATATCTGTAAAGAACCCCACCCAAAGCCCTTCATTTGTGATTCGCTCGAGAGCATGCATGCAACCATCCCAGTTATTAAAATCACCTGCAACGAATACCTCTTTTGCATTTGGTGCCCATACAGCAAAACGAAATCCTTTAACGCCTTGATATTCAATGGAATGACACCCTAACATCTGGTGGCTGCGATAATTCGTCCCTTGGTGAAATAAATATATATCCTGCTCCGAAATTTGATAAGCCACTTAGCGACATACCTCCTTCATTATCTATTAAGTGAAGATCTTACCAACCATTTTCATGGAACGAACATAGTGTTTATCCTTTATTAATCCATCCTGCCTTTCGTGGGGTAAACAAAATATATGTATATTGAATCAAGATAAATTTAATCAAGATAAATTAATTATAATCTGAATAATTATTCACTTCAATACGGAATCGTACTAATTTTTTCGACAATTCTTACACTTTTCTCCAAATTTACACCTTTTCTGTCGAATCGTTTAAAGATTTCTTTACAAACAATATTTGTTTAAAAGAGTGAAAATTCGGCTATCATTCTTTTAGGCAGGCAATCTATCTTTTTGCCTAATTAAAATTTAGGTTTCGCTCAAAAGCCATTTTTTCACACATATCAAATTCATTATATTTCCATTATTTAAACAGGAACATATACTATACTACAGAGGGTAGGGCGAAGAGCTCCAGGGATAGGAGAATATTGAAACTTAAGTCCCTACCATTCCATTAAAATCACTTTTAATTTGATATTGATTACATTACCTACCCCAAAGGAGTTGCTTTCTGTGAACACTCATATTGCATGGATAGATGACATCCATGAGTTAACGGTTATTGGTGATTTAGTAACACTGAATCATAAACAGGATAATCCAGTCATTTATTTTAAAGGACAGAATAGATATTACCAGGCACATGTAGATGAGAAGATAAATGAATCGACAATAAAGATTCGCTATCACGATGAACTTCCAATAGGAGAGGAATTAGCTCTCATATGGGATGACATTAAAATACCAATCTACCCTGGAGCAATTGTGCGAACCCAATGGTTTGATGAGAAATATTCCAATATAGATGCAGTATTAGGAGCAACATGTCTGCCCTCCTCAACCATCTTCTCTATTTGGGCACCTACAGCAACCTCCATCAAGCTTTTGATTGGAGAAAATAAGAGCCATTTCCTTGTGAAGAAGGATAAAGGGTTATGGGAGCTGACTCTGGAAGGAGACTGGCATGGATACACCTATCAGTATGAAGCTCAGATTAATGGAGAGACGAGAATTATAAATGATCCTTATGCAAAATCATTATTAGCTAACAGTAAAAAAGCTGTCGTTCTTAATTTCGCAAAAACAAAACAATTCAATGAGCCATATCATCGCCCATCTGTTAAAAACTTACAAGATGCGATTATCTATGAACTACATGTAAGAGATGCTACGATTCAGGCTTATGCTGGTGTGAAAAACAAGGGGAAATTTATTGGATTGACAGAAAGGGAGACCACAACTGAGAATGGATACTCAACAGCCCTGTCTTATATTAAAGAGTTAGGCTGCACCCATGTACAGTTGCTTCCTATTAATGATTTCGGCCGTGTAGATGAGCTTTCCAAAAAACCATCCTATAATTGGGGATATGACCCTTTATACTTTCAAGTACCCGAAGGAAGCTATGTTACCACTCCAGAGGATCCAATTGTGAGAGTAAATGAGTGTAAGGAAATGATTCAAGCTTTCCATCAAGAAGGTTTATCCGTCATACTGGATGTTGTTTATAATCATGTTTTTATTATGGAAGAATCGCCGTTTGAGCAACTCGTTCCTGGGTATTATTTCAGGTATCACTTAGATGGAATACCTAGCAATGGAACTGGAGTTGGAAATGATATTGCGACAGAAAGAAGAATGGTTAGGAAATTTATCTTAGATACCATTGACTTATGGCTCCGCGAATATAAAGTGGATGGATTTCGGTTCGACCTAATGGGAGCAATGGATATCGAAACGATGTCTCAAATTGCAGAGCGCTGCAGAAAAGAGCCCATACCCATTATGCTTCTTGGGGAAGGTTGGGAGCTTAACACTGCCTTGGCATCAAATCAAAAAGCAACAAATCGAAATTCCAGTCAGCTAAGAGAGATCCATTTCTTTAATGACTTCTTCAGAGATACATTAAAAGGAAATCTATTTTACAACGAGGATACTGGATTTGTAAATGGTAATGGCAAGTTTATAGAAAGGTTGCCACATCTAGTTTCTGGTTCTTCTTTAGAGCAATATGGAATTCCTATTGTATCTGATGTTTCCCAAACCATTAATTATGTGGAATGCCATGATAACCATACTCTTTGGGATAGACTAATGCTTACGAATCCGGATGATAGTGAACAAACAAGAAAGAAAATGCATCAGCTGGCTACTGGGATAACCTTATTAAGCCAGGGGGTTCCTTTTATTCATGCTGGTCAAGAATGGTTTAGAACGAAACAAGGAGTGGAAAACAGCTACATTTCCGATGATGAAATAAATCAGTTAGATTGGAAGAAAAGAGAAGAAGAAGCAGAGAATATCGACTTTGTGAGGGAGCTAATCCAATTAAGAAAGCAATACCATGTATTCCGATTAGCATCTAAAGAAAGCATCCAAAGAAGACTGCATATTTTAGACACCAAGAATCCTGTATTTGGTTTTACCTTATTAGGGGTAGAAGAGGACTTTTCCATTTATATTAATCCAACCAAGAACAGCTATTCCCTGCACCTTCCATCTCCTGGCATCTGGCAGGTCGCAGTCTCCAACGATATTGCAAAACGCCATACAAAGCCATTAATCCTAGGTGAATATACAGATATCAATGCCCTTGAATTAATTGTATTTGTAAAAAATCGTAAAAAAGTAGATCCTAAAGAGAAACTCGAATCAACAGGAATTTTACATGCCCGTTAACTAAGAGAAGATTGAATCTATTAGATAACTTGCCACTCGTCATACCTTTGGGTAAATGCCTTAGTTACACTTATCCATATAAGAATGTTTTTATACTTTCTTATCTGTAAACAAACGTTTGTTTGAATGAAAAGCCTTCACCTTGCCTTGCCGTTGTTCTTAATTAATTCAAATATGCTATACTAGATTTATAATTTGATTATAAATGCCCGTTCTCTTATTGGAGTTAAAACTCGCCATTTAAAAGGCAGTATATCCTTTCTTTAAGAGATGAATATACTGCAGGCAATGACGGGAATAGTAAGGGAAGTGTACGAAATTGACAGACAGCGCAAGCCTTTTACTAGAAGGCGGTGGCATGAGATGTGCTTACACTGCAGGCGTTATGGACTTCTTTTTAGACAGTAACATTTATTTTCCTGTGATTGCAACAGCATCAGCTGGAACGTTGATTGGAAGCTCCTACTTATCCAATCAACGAGAGCGTAATTTTAAACTAATAGAAGAATTAGGGAGTAATCCAGAAACGGTTTCTTTAAAGAGAATGATACGAGAAAAAGAAATCTTCGGAATGGATTATATTTTTGACAAGCTTCCTCGTGAAATTGTTCCATTAGACTTTGAAACGTTCTCCGAATCCTCAACAAAGCTGATTATTGGTACAACAGATGTAAACACAGGGAAGCCTGTCTACTTTGATCACTACGATACAACGGATGACCTCTTCACCATTACTAGAGCTTCCTGTTCCTTGCCTGTATTGGCACCTAGTATGTTATATAAGGGCTATGAATTAGTAGATGGCGGTGTTTCTGATCCAATTCCAATTCAACCTCTTATAAAGTCAGGCCTGAAAAAACACGTTGTAGTCCTCACACGAAACCGAGGGTATATTAAGAAGGGCACAAAGCTTAATTGGTTTTTCAAGCGACACTTTAGAGAAAAACCCGCACTGATAAAATTATTACGCGAACGCCATCTAACTTATAATCATACGATGGAGTTACTATATGAAATGGAAAAGCGCAACGAGGTATTTATCATACAGCCTGAGTTACCATTACAAGCCGGACGCTTCGAAAAGAGCATTGATAAATTAATCTATTTATATGAAGAGGGATACCAGGAAGCAAAGAGTAAAGCAGCAGAACTTCAAGACTTTCTCCACATGCCAGAAGGAATCCCTGATACAGTTGAAGCAGATTATAGCGCGACCATGATTCCTTCTTAAACCATAAAGTGGCTGGGACACAATTAAACTGCTTAACAAAAAAGACGAACATTGTGCTATTTTAGCGGAGGAAATATACGTAGACTCCTACGGGAGGATAGGCCTAGGTGAGACCCCGCAGTGCGTTAGCACGAGGAGGCTCAGCAGCCGCCCGTGGAAAGCGAAGTATATTTCCGTAGCGGTTACCTCCGCTATTTTGTTAGTTTTTTCTTTAAAGCAAACACATTTGTCCAGCCTCTTTATTATTCTACCTTTAATGCTTCATATCTAAAACCTAGCATCTGATAGTTTTGCTTTTGATACATTTCACGTGGAGTATCCTCTCCATCTGCTACAAGAATCACCGTGTGCTCCGGAAAAGTCTCCATAACAAACTTTTGAAGCTCTGTACCAATTCCTTCCCTTTGGAATTCCTTCTTCACCTGCAGGCCATCGATTTCAACTGTCTTATCTGCAAGAATAACATCCACATATCCTACAGCACTTCCCTGCTTAAACGCTAAGAGCTGCACGATACCAGCATCTCGAAAGTGATTTTTATTTAGGTCGATTTTCTTCTTAGCAAAGCTCTCTCCATACTCTAAATCATGTTCAAAATTTAACGATAAATAATCTTCCAACGTATCCTCGGTTACCACTTTTATTTCGATACTACCTGTGGAGGCTGTGATAGGAAAGCACTCCGGTTTTATCGCATAGAGCTCTAGAAACCCTATATCATACTTATTTTCTTTCAGGTATTCCTCTACCTCTGTCGCTAATTTCTCATTTTCTACAAAACAGAATTTCAAGTGATTTTGCCCATTCTTCACATGAAACTCCTTTAATGCAATTTCAGCTTCTCGGAATTCAGCGAAACTCGGTGATTTTTTAAATTGCATAAAATTGCTATCGTAACGATTAAGCATCTCTGGATAATGCAATATAGCATATAAATCATTCTCTATGGCGACATTCCCAATGACATTTATATTCTTGAACGTTATATTTTCCATTATGTACTCCTTCTGTATTCCTTCATGTACTATTTCTCTTGCTCTAATATCTATAACTGCACCTGCTTATTTCTGTCCTTCTTACGCTGTTTCTTTACAACCGTTATGCTGATGGACCTAAACGGTAAACCAGAAAACGCTCATAAGAATTTCGTTCATACAGTCCCGGAAGTTTGATCTCCTTTATAAGATTAAATACCGTTTCATGCTCCAGAAAATAAATATATTCTTCATGCGGATAGTAAAGGATAATCTCCACGTCGCGCATCTTTTCTTCAGTGGATTGGATAATCCGATCAACAATCTTACGGAAAATCTGAATAGAAAACGGATGAAAGAAATAAAAACGATTATCTGTAGGGTTAATTTCATATTCTTCTGCTAAACAGCAATGAAAATGCAGCTCATGCCCTTCTACTCTTGTTTTCTTATGGTAGTTTTCAAGATTTTTAAGGGCCTCCCGATAAAGACGTTCATCTTTCTCTACTCCAGTAACCGTTGCCTGATGGAAATAATGCATAAAGAAGTTCAATCTTCCTTTACCGCTTCCAAAATCAACAATATGGTCGGTTGCTTTCACGTCATACTGTTTGCAAAATACTTCCAGCGCCTGATAAGGTGTCGGTTCATATGGGTGATAATGAATAGAATGGCCAGAAGGCTGATTCCTGTCTTCCCTCGTTTTAATATTTAGTAATTTGTCGTAATAATATTCCTGCATAAGCTTCCTCTTTACTTTGTATTGTCAGATAATTAGTGTTTTATGTTATTATATACTAAAACAATATAAGTGTGGTGGATGCAATGCAAAAAATTCAAACCGTATCGTTGATTGGGCTGGGAGCCATCGGGGCCTCATATGGCAGCAAGTTAAACCAGTTATTAGGCGATCAGTTTCGTGTGATTGCCAATCAAGAACGTATTCATCGTTACAGAGAGAGCCGTTTTACTATTAATGGGGAAGAACAGCCAGCTTTCCATTATGTCACACCTGAGACAAAAGTGGAACCTGCTGATTTAGTTATCTTTGCCACCAAGAATGCAGAATTAAGGAACGCAATGGAAGAAGCACAATACCATATTGGAGAAGACACGATTATTCTATCCCTGCTAAATGGAATTTCTAGTGAAGAGGAAATCTATGAGGCAACAAATAATAAACATATTCTTTACAGCATGTGTGTTGGGATAGATGCAGTAAGGAACAATACTGCCATCCGTTATTCAAGTCTTGGAAAGATATGTTATGGTGAACGTGATAAATCCGTCTCGGAAGATGTCCTACGTGTAAAGGAGCTATTTGATACAGCAGGAGTTCCTTGTGAAATTTCAGAGGATATTTGGCATACACTATGGGCTAAGTTCATGTTCAATGTGGGAATCAACCAAACTTCTGCTGTTTTAAAAGCACCGTACGACTATTTTCAAAATATCCCTGCTCTTCATGAGTGGATGGAATCGGCAATGTATGAAGTTGTTCGCATCTCAGAGCACGTTGGCGTTCATTTAACAGAAGAAGATGTCAAACAGTATCGCCCGATTTTGCAAAAATTATCTCCAGATGGGCAAACTTCTATGCTGCAAGACATACTTGCAGGCCGGAAAACCGAAGTTGAATATTTTGCTGGGAAGGTATGTGAATTAGGACAAAAATATAATATTCCTACGCCAGTTAATGATCAGCTTTATAAAATAATTCATATTTTAGAGGAAATGGAAAAACACAAACAGTCACAGCCCGTTTAATACATAGAGAGAACACGCAGAGATAAGCCACTTATTTCTGAAGTTCTCTCTATTGTTGTTTTAAGTATTTAACCTGTGCAAATCATTATCTGGTGGCCATCAGGGTCGCCGATAGTGAAAAAGGAAAAATCATCAAATTCAGTGATTTCGGATGTAATATCATAGTTTAAAGTTTGCACATAGTGATATGCCGCTTTGATATCGTCTGTATGAAAGTTAAATAGTGGATATTCTTGAGGTGTAACTTTTTTACCTGAAGTAGGACCAGCATCCAGGGTTAAGCCGGTATGGTGATTGATTTGAATATTATAGACAGGGAGACTTACCTCACTCTCAACGTACTGCTGACCTAACAGATTAGTATACCATTTTACAGAATCCTTAAGATTTTTAACATGCACGAATACAGTATTCATCCGATTTTGGATTGGACTATTCAAGATATTAACCCCCTTTTATTTTCAATTCTATATTCGTCTAATCCAGTTAAAATCCCTTCAAGTATGAGGGATTTAACAGGACAAGGGTATTTTTTTCAACAAAAAGCGAAAAATATAGTAGAAACCATGTATGTAAAGGAGCTCTATTATGTTGGAGTTACATACCAAAAATGGCTTTTGGAATTGGATGACAGCGTCGGCATAAGAGCATATAGTAAATAACTTAACCGGTCGATATCTTAGTCAAATTAGCTAAGCACCTAATTTAATAAATTATTAGGAATGTTATATCCATTCAATCGTAAGTTAATAGTAGTGAATATACTTTAATAAAGTGAAACTTCATTGACTGGGGACACTTTTCTTCCCTTTTCAATGTTTGTTATACAGATATTTATTGTACATCCCGCTTTCATACTCTCTATAAAAGGAAGGGAACAATGTCAAAACTTAAAGTATACAATTATTCATTTCAAAACCTTAGTCAAAAGCAGATGTCATTTGAGAGCGTCTTTGAGCATATTGTTCATTTCATGAAACAAGATCCTAATGGTAATTACCGTCTCATGTTCGGTACAGACTCACAGGTTCACAGCTACTATACAAAATTTATTACAGGTATTGTTATTCAACGGGAAAGCAAAGGCGCATGGGCTTGCATACGGAAAATTGTCGTCCCCAGAAAGATGACAAACCTGCATGAGCGAATTTCTTATGAAACGACTCTAACCGAAGAAGTGGTATCGATGTTCACAGAGGAAAGGAAGAATCAGCTTATTGATATTGTTTTGCCAAACATCTATAAAGGAGCATCCTTTACTATTGAAGGACATATAGATATTGGATCAGGACAGCGAAATCGCACAAGGATTTTTGTTAATGAAATGGTAGCAAGAATGGAATCTTTAGGAATTGAACCAAAAATTAAACCAGACTCCTTTGTTGCCAGCTGCTATGCTAACCGATATACAAAATAAAATACTTGCTATATGGTCTTTCCTTATAATATGTTATTCACATTGCTTACAAAGGCATGTAAAATATAAAGTGAAAGCCCCGCAGCCATCATGTTAAGATTTTTAAAAAAGGAGATTGGATATGTACCGTTTCGTAGAAGATAGAATTAAAGAATCTATGGATAATGGCGATTTTGATAATCTCCCTGGAAAGGGCAAGCGTCTACAACTTAGGGAGGAACTTCAGGGTCTTTCTCCGGAAATACGAAGTGCCTATAAAATATTAAAAAATGCCGGTTATATCCCCGAAGAAGCAGATAAACAAAAAGAAAAGATCCAATTCCACGATATGATGCACTACGCAACAGATGGACAGCATAAAGATACATCAAAAGAAGAGCGAAAGCTAGAATTATTATTAAAGGGCAAAAAAACGTTTAAACATCGAGCCTTTTCGAATTATGCTAATAAAATATTTAAGAAATTATTTTAAATAGAACATAGAAGGCTGATAAACGAACGTTTATCAGCCTTGTTTTGCCCTGAGGCTGGGACAAAAGTGTCTTATCAAAAGAAAAATCCGAACAATGCTTAGTGGAGAAATACCGTTCCGGAAATATACTTCGCTTTCCGCGGGCAACGTCTCAGCCTCCTCGGAAGAAGGGCACTTCCTGCGGGGTCTTCGCTTGTTGCTTTTCCCGCAGGAGTCTACGTATATTTCCTCCACTAACTTGGTGCTTCGTTCGTCTTTTGGATTAAAACATTTAGTTATGTCCTAGCCCCATTCTATTTCTATTTATCAATAGCAAATAGATTATTAAAGGATTCACTCATAACTGGATGATTATAAATTTGGTCGCGTAAATAAGTATAAGGTGCTTCTAAATCCATTGCTAATTTTACTAAATTAATAAGCTCCGGAGATTCAGGTCCAAATAAGCTCGCACCTAATATTTGATTTGTCCTTTTATCAATCACTACTTTAAAAAGACCACGAAGGTCATTAATTACATGTGCACGAGGATGGGATGCTACTGCTAATTTGCCTTCAGCAATTTCATAGCCCTTTTCTTTCGCCTCTTTTGCTGTCAATCCAACTCTTGATAAAGGAGGGTCGATAAAGACTGAATACGGTACATTCTTGCGTGTCTTTAATGAATATTCTTTATTGCCAAATAAATAATCAACTACAATCCGGTAATCATCTAAAGAAATATAGGTGAATTGCATACCACCCTTCACATCTCCTAAGGCAAAGACATTGCCTACTGTTGTTTCTAAATGTTCATCTACCTTAATGGCTCCATCTTCTGTGAGCTTAATAGCCGTATTTTCTAGCCCTAGATTTTCCACATTCGGTTTTCTTCCTGTCGCCAGCAACACAGCATTAGCATCTAATTGCTCCTCATTGGATAACGTAAGCGTAACCTTGTCATGATCTGCTTCCTTAATTTTTTCCGCTTTTGCACCTAAGATAAATCGGATTCCCTTTTCTTCTAAAACTTTCTTTACTTCTGTTCGGATTTCTTGATCTTCTTGTGGTATAAGCTCTTCATCGGGACTAATCACAGTCACCTTAGAACCGTAGCTCTGATACATGGAGGCGTATTCCAATCCTATATAACCAGCACCAACAATTGCTAATTGTTCTGGCAGCTCTTTCCTATCTATTAAGGTTGTACTTGTATACACCTTATCAGATTTTATATCGCCCTCCAACGGTGGTATATTGCTTTGTGCACCTGTATTAATAAAGATATGCTCTGCAGTTAAGACTTCCTTTTTGCCAGCTATCTCTATTTCCACTTCTTTATCAGAAATGAATTTAGCCGCCGACTCATATATCACCACATTATCATGATCAGCAAGCTTTTTATAATTCTTTTTCCGCAGTTTCTCGACCACGCTATCTTTTCTATTAATTGCCTCACTATATGGAACGTTATGTAATCCATCATGAACAAGTACCTTTGTAGGAATGCAAGCAATATTAATACAGGTTCCACCATACATTTTTGGATCCTTTTCAATCATGGCTACCTTCCAGCCTCTATTGCCAAGTTCCCCTGCTAATGTTTTCCCAGCTTTCCCAAATCCAATAATAATAGCATCATACTTTAACATAAGCTCTCCCCTTTCTCTTTTGGTTCATTTTAAATAGTCAGTTCATTTTTTTAACCTACTATTGTTATACCCTACTTAAAGGGTTCTAAACAAAAGAAAAGACTTCCCCTTTCCTAGTGGGGAAGCCGTAGCATTTTTTTAGAAATTGTTATTTCAAATATATCTGTACTGTAATTTTATGTTTTCCATATGACCAAATGGTATTCTCTATCTTTAGATTATTACTGAATTTTTCAATCCATACCTGCTTGGAATTTAATAATGCCGTTAATTGCGCAGAATTAAGGTTAACTTCCTCAAATTGTTCATCCTTCTGATAAACAAAAACTACTGTTACTGAATCTCCTTGATTTGTCGCGATACTCATTGATTTACCTCCTTCTTTTTAAGATGTAATACGATTCTCTTATGAGAACGTTTCAGATTTATTCTGCATATAAAAAACCGATGTAATAACATATTACATCGGTTCGCTTTACTTTCTATTGCTCTAACTTAGTGAGCTTAATTCTTTTCAAAATAACCACAAACAACATGACCAACTGCTTTTGCTGCGACAAGGATTGCATCCTCATCGATATCAAATTTTGGATGGTGATTGAAATAAGGCTGCTCAACACCTTTTGGTGTACATCCAATAAAGAAATAGCTGCCAGGGATTTTTTCTAAATAATAAGCAAAGTCTTCAGATGGTGATAACGCAGGATATTCTCTCACTGCTTTAATATCTTTATCATTTGCATTTTTCAAGCTTTCCGCAACCAGTTCTGTGTGTTCCGGATCATTGTACAGAGGCGGATAGTCTGCAGTATATTCTAATGTACATGTGACTCCAAACTCCACTTCAAGACCTTTTACAATCCGCTTGAATTCTTTTTCAATAACCTGTTGACTTTCTGTGCTCATGTAGCGAATGTCGCCTTCAAGTTCTACGCTGTCTTTAATTACATTAAATGTGCCTTTACCGTCAAAGGAACCAATTGTAACAACACCCGCATCCATTGGGTTGAGTCGGCGACTAATAATTGTTTGAACAACCGTTACAAAGTGGGCACCAGCTACGATGGAATCATTCGCTTTATGCGGTGAGGAACCGTGACCACCTGTTCCTTGTATTTTCAGTTTAAAGAATGATCTGCCATTAAATGCATAACCACTGCGATATCCAACGATACCAGCTGGATCCATGGGGAGTATATGAATACCGAATATAGCATCTAAATCGTCTAGCTTGCCGGATTCCACAATACTTTTAGCTCCGCCTGGTGGCACCTCTTCTGCATGCTGATGAATAATTTTAATCGTACCATTCAATTCTGCTTTTAGCTGTATTAAACAATCAGCGAGTACAAGTAAGTATGCAGTATGGGCATCATGTCCACATGCATGCATGACTCCTTCATTTTTAGACTTAAATGGGACATCTGCTTCTTCCGTTATTGGTAGTGCATCAAAGTCCGCCCGGAGTCCAATTGTTTTTCCTGGCTTTCCTCCAGTTATTGTAACAATGATGCCATACCCATTACCGACATTTGTTTCTACTTCTACATCTTTACCTTTGTAGAAATCAGCAATGTACTTAGCAGTTTTCTCTTCTTTAAAAGAAAGCTCAGGATTTTCATGCAAATATCGGCGAATTTCAATCATTTCTTCCTTACGAGATTCTAACATTTGCATTAATTCACTTCTCATTTACTACCGTCTCCTTTTTCAAAGCATTTCTTACCTTTTTTAATGCTCTATGCCTTTGCTGGTCGTGAACTAGATGCTGGCGTCGGCGAGTCACCGATATCCCCAGTACTATGTGGTACTAACATGATGATTGAGATTAAAGACAATACTGCAAAGATGACATTGACTATAATTCCTGATGTTGCTGCCACTTCTACGCTACTAAATACGGTTATCGTACTATACACGGTTGCCGAAATTGCTACACCAAATGCATTTCCAAGGGAGCTTGCCATCTTATATACACCGGAAGCTTCTCCAATTTTATTTTCTGGTGCATAACTTACTGCTGTGTCTGTTGAAGGTGTTGCATACATTCCTAACCCTATCCCAAAAAGGATGAATCCAACAAAAACGGTAATGGTATACATCAGATCCGGCAAGAAAGTAAGTCCCATCACACCTACACCAATTAAAGTTAAAATGGTCCCCCAAACCATAGGCTTTCTAGCTCCGGTTCGTTGCATTATCTTTTCACCAACACGAATCATTGCAAGCACTGCTACAAGATAACCAAGAGATAGCATTCCTGACTGAAATGACGAGAATCCTCGTCCAACCTGTACATACGTATTCGCTACAATTAATGTACCGGCAACTGCATTTAACAAGAAATTCGATATAGTTGCACCAGTATATGGTCTGCTTTTAAACATTTTAAAATCAATTAGTGCATTTTTTCGTTTTGCTTCATATTTAATAAAGAAAATAATCCCAACGACTGTTACTACTGCCAAGCCTATCGTTATCGGACTAGTCCATCCAAAGCTCGCACCTTGCGTTATGAGAATATTTAAAGCAAGCATTGTTACAATAAATATTCCTAAGCCACCGAAATCAAAATTAAATGTTCCAGTTGATTCCGCTTTGCTTTCAGGTGTATCTTTAATTAACCACATTGCTAAAATAGCGAAGATGATGGAGAAGATAAAGATCCATTTCCATCCCAGCGAAGTTGCTACTGCACCACCGAAGAAAGAGCATATACCAGAACCACCCCATGAACCAATTGACCAATAACTAAGTGCACGTTGGCGGTCTGCACCTTCAAAGTACTCCTTCATTAATGCAATGGTTGCCGGCATAATAGCTGCTGCAGATAGCCCTTGCAGGACACGACCTATAATAAGTAAGATAGAACCATTTGCTAAGACAAGCAATAAAGAACCGAGGACGCTTAAAATTAAACCAACATACGTTATTTTCTTTCGCCCGATTCTATCTGCTAATCCACCAGCTACTACAATAAACATACCCGAGAATAACGCAGTTAAACTAATTGCCACGTTAATCGTCCCTAAAGAAACCCCTAAATCGGACTGAACGGCGGGTACAATATTTACCATTGATTGTGCAAATAACCAAAATGTAATGACTCCAAATACAATCCCTGTAATCAATTTGTTCGTACCTTTGTACGCTGTATCCATTTTTAATATCTCCTTTTCAGAAAATCTTACAACTTATTGTTACCAATCTTTAATGAATCATAAACTTAAATAGAAACTGGATAATATTGCTATTGTTGTGATGTTATCCTGAGCTCATCTTATTCACACGTTTATTATAGAAGATACTTGTTTTTCCAATAAGTCTTTCATTGCTATGATTTTCCAAAAAGTATGTTCATAATCTCACATAAAAAATTAACGGTAAATAATTTACCGTTAATTTTTTACTTCTTTAATATATTACCTATTTATTTAGTGAAAAGCCCTTCGAATATCAAAGAAATGAATCGCATTTAATGTCATGTAAGAGTAAAATGACCAATCGCCTTCAATCTTCTCATCAAATAATTCCAATGATGGCTTACTCGTTTCATTGATATAATGAATAACTTCTTCATCCATTCCATACTTACTATTCAATTCCCACCATTTTGTATATAATGCTCCGTAATCCTTATCAAAAACTCGTTTGCGAATCTGATATTCTCCATTCTGTAAACCTGAAATAGTGACCCGAACCTCTTTGTTTAATTTTTTCAAAAAGGTTTCTTCCACCGTAAAATACGGATTTACATTATTAATATTCATTAGTATGAGCTGATATCCACGCTCATTTTTCGTCATAACATACTCTCTGTCTTGACAAATAATGCTGCCATTTAGCCTTTCTAAAAATTGCATTGCAAAATAGGCAGGACGCTTACCATTAAAATAATGGTAAAGCTCAAGACCTTCCATGCGAATCTTTCTGTCACGGACCGACTTTTCATGTTGTTCCGTATTAATCCAAAAGCCCAACGAATCTACTTCATCTGCTATTTCTAATGCGTTCTGTAAAATTAACGCACCTCGGAAGAAAGTTCCATTCGTATGTCTGGTGTTTCCAGAAAGTGTATTCCAGCTTACTAAACTGACATGCTGATTCTTTGCATGCTTTTTGAGATAAGCCTTTACTTTAACTGTTTTTTCTTTTATATAACCTTCCGCTATAGATATACGATCATCTCCAAGTTCTTCAAAGTCAATGATCTCATTTTGGTTTGCTTCATAACCGAAGAAATCTATCGGAAGGTTTTTCTCTACAAGCCACGTATGATTTTTATCCGTCTTTCCATCCTTAAAGGAAAATGGCAAAAAAGCTCCAACTTTGATGGAGGGTACTCTTTTCTTTAGTGATTGATACAATTTCGTATAAATCCGTTCCAGCTCACTTCCAGATACAGTAGTAGACGATTCATAAAACATAACATACCATTTTTCAACAAATGGAATTCCATATACATTTAGACAATGCTTGATGAAATCGTCCATCCCATTAAAAAAGTTCACTTCATCATTAGAAACTTCCTTATAATCTACACGAATAAAGAGGGATAAATGATATTTTCTTAAGAAGTTCAACGCAAAATCTGCATTATAATATGGCGAGGTAGTTGCAATAATCTCATCCGTTTCCACTGGTGGCATAAATGTGGAGCCTCCAATTAGTTTACGTACCCCAATATATTCTAACCGCAGTTCCTTTTTAGCCATTAAAATTTGCCGTCTTACTCCTTCCTTAAGGAGCTCACTTAGTTCCCCAATTGCAAGATTATGTTTTGGTCTATGCAGTTTAGAAACAGCAGCTTTCCTTATATCGAGATTCAATTCTGTATACTGCGTTTCTGTGTTACTGTATCCTTCATCCGTATCCGTTAACAGTCCACCTATCTCCTCTAAAACATCGGATGATTGTATGATATGCGCTGCATCCTGTAAGTCATATGTTTTTGTATAATCTATGCTGATTTCCTGGTTTGCCTCTCGATATAATTTAGGTGTCTGTTTATATACTTCTTTAAAATACTGCACAAACGATTTCACATTCGGAAAGCCATTATTCATCGCAATATTTGAAATAGAATCCGGCGTATATAGTAAGTCCTTCATAGCATGCTCCAGTCGTACCTTCATTAAATAGCGATTGAAGCCAATTCCCACTTTGTTTTTAAAGTATCGCGAAAAGTAACTGGGCGATAAATAAAATTTCTTCGCAACATCGTCCAATGTCAATGTCTGCTGATAGTTTCTTTCCATGTAGTCAATAATTTGCATCAGGCGTCGGTCACCAGTCTCCACTTTCTCTTGAATAGTCCCCTCCTGTTTGAAGCGGCGAATCAAAATAAGGAGGATATCGCTAATATAGGATTGTATCTCAATCCGATACCCCAAATCCCTGCGAAAGAAAGTAATCATTAATTCCGCAACAAGCCTGCGAATCCGATTGATAACAGATTCTCTCCCCAAATCTACTTCGCCAGAAAAGCATTCAAAACGACTCATTGAATATTCTTCATAATTTTGTTGCATATATTGATCTGAAATTTGCAGCAGCAAAACATGATTTTGCTTACTTCCCTTCGCTTGGTATAATTGATTCCGATTAATAACCAGCACATCTTTTTCTTTTAAGTGATAATAACGGCTATTTGTTTCAATCGTTAACTCCCCGTGGATAACAAAAATGACCTGGATACCCCGATTCAACTTAGGAGCCAGTAACTCAATTTCTTGTAGGTTAATAGTAAAATCTGTTAGTTGATGATCCATTTTGCTTTCTCCATTCGATGCCTTTGTGATTTCCTTTAGTTCTTAAAAAAAGATGGCGGAGATTCAGTAGATTTAATTAGTTATGAAGATAAGTTGTATCCTGCCCCACTTAATTTTTCCGTCCATAATCTGCTTTTATTTCTCCCCACTTTTTCGTATCCCATTTAAGTATTTTATTCTGATAAGTATTATTTCTGAGCCAGTGTTCAGCACGGTCAATCAAGTCCCATATTTCAGCGGTGGACGCATCTCTTTTAAGGGTTGTCGAAACGGCCTTTTCTCTTATCCATTTCATAGCATTTCGCGAATCGGTGTAAACTGTTTTATTACTGCCGATCTTCTTCAAGTACGCTAACGCATGTACGATTGCAAGAAATTCGCCTAAATTATTGGTACCCTTACTAATAGGTCCTTTTGAGAAGATTACTTCTCCTGTTTTTGTATCTACACCTTGATATTCAACAGGTCCAGGGTTTCCGCGTGTACCAACATCAACGGAAATGCTGTTATAATCGATTTCATCTGAAGTTACACCGCTTGCACTATTTGGCTTTTTATTCTTTTGGCCTTCTATGCCCTTTTTTCCGTTTCCTTTACCCCAATGGAATTTCCATCCTTCACGATAAGCTTTTTCTGCCTGTTCGCGACTTTCAAAGGATTTAAATTTTGCTTGGTCGAAGCCATTCGTCTGTGCTTGGCAGTCTGCCCAGTTTGAATAAACACCTGGCTTTCTACCAACCCAGACAACATAAAATTTTTTCTTTGCCATTATAATTTCACCTCGCACGTTACTAAAGTAGATTCATTATATCATGGACTGAAAGACAGCACATATTCCACACTACCCGCATCATTTTCTGTCCTTGTAAATAAGTATTGGTTTCTCGATTGTAAACGACTATGGTGATTATCGGTCTTTTTTTCCAAACAAACTTAAGAGTGCACTTGGAATAAGTGTAATAGCAAAGAAGGCTGTTAACATGTTATATAGTGGCATGTCATAGGGAGCAAACCATTCGGTAAACAAGCTTGAATTGGCAATTCTGCCGAACAACGTACCGTCCAAATCCCTAAAGTTTGGTGACCAAACATTACTAAAAAAAATTAACACTAATTGCGTTATTAGAAAAGTCCCAAGTGCCGTAATAAAGCCTATAAATCGAACATGTTGATTCTCCTTCTTCATCTTAACCCCCATTTGATCAACTCTTTCTCTAGTATTTATCAAACAAATAATACAGTAAACTAAAATAATAATTTGCATGCGGAATACTCTTTTAGAAATAGTATATATACTATATATACGGTATATACACACTATACGTGCATGATATACAATTTGCAATACTTTTCAAGAAGAAAATATATTTTCTTCTATCAAAATAAACAAGGGAATTGCTATTCCCATATAAATAGAAAAGTCACTCCCTATTCTGCTTGAGAATAAGAAGTGACTAATTCTGTTAAAAGTCTTTTGATGAAAAGGGAAGAAAGATCTTAACTCCGCGTTTATTAACTGGTAAAAATTTGCTGTCTGCAATAAGGTGGCCAATATATCCAGCGAGACAGGCTGCAAACGCCCCATCTATTGCAAGCGATGTCTCTAATTTTGCTGCAATGACTCCAAAATAAATGACTCCTAAAATAGAATGAGTGTAGCTTCGATGGGAAACAAACGATGCGACTATAATATAAATTCCCAGTAAAAGTAACCACATTTCTTTTAATGTCAATGCTCCTGCAATGACTCCAATTCCAGTAATGATTAACATATGCTTTTGCTTAAGGAACGATGAAATAATAAGCATGGCAACACCAATACCTATTCCCAAAAAACGATCTGCCCTCATTCCTTCATAAATACTATAAATAATCATTAATACACCAATTAACTGCGCAGTCATTTTGATAACCTTATGTGAAAATGTAACCTTACTACGTAACTTTCCATCCACATCAAGGTCTGGCATCAATCCCGAGACACCTCCAAGACCAACTAGAATAAGCATCGTAGCAGGGGAAGCATTAACACTATTAGCAACAATAAATCCAGTTGCTGCCCCAATTGAAACGTGAGCTGTACCATTCATCGTAAATACCACCTTTCTCTTTTTTATGTGGTATTTTAGAAACACCATTTTACATTTTATCAATATTTAAGAACAATAGGGAGGTAATTTAAACAATTATGCTCTGAATGGGATCTTTTAACCGGTGCACTTTTTGAAAAGCCATAATAACTCAGTCAGTAAAGCCTTAAATAGGTTCAAACAAACGTTTGTTTCATATGATCAGTTGTTCGGCGTAAAAAGGAAAGAGCCAACTATCTAGGATATCAGGCAACTAAGGAAAGACTGGGTAGCTTACCGAGGATCTAAAGCAATTAAGAGAAGTTTTTTGGGCAACTTTTTGTGGAAGAAGTGCTTCAGGTAATGTCTTGTTCTAGCTAGAGAATAGATTCATAGTATGTAAATGAAAGCTTAAATCTGATCGCTGGAAAGAGGTGATTACATGGATAAGAAATCATCAAGAAACCAAAAGCCTATTAACCCAGATGTTAAGCAGGAGCAATTGGATCAATACCGTGTACAAAATAGCGGGAAGCCAATGACGACACAAGAGGGGAAAAAAAGATCACAAGATCAAGACCAATTAAAAGCCGGTGTGCGCGGTCCTACATTACGTCAAGATTATGAGTTTTTTGAAAAGATGTCGCATTTTGTCCATGAAGAGATACCAGAAAGAGTGGTTCACGCAAGAGGTTATAGCGCGCATGGTGAGTTTGAATGTTATCAGTCTATGAGACATGTGACAAAAGCGGGGTTTTTACAGGAAGCAGGCAAAAAGACGCCATTAACTGTCCGATTTTCTACTGTACAAGGGGCTAAAGGCTCCTACGATACAGCAAGAGACTTACGTTGTAAAGGAGTTAAGCTTTATACAGAAGAAGGAAATGTCGACCTCACGACGATAGCAATGCCTGTTTTAATTAATCAAGATGCGATGAAGTTTCCAGATGTAATGCATGCATACCAAGCAAAGCAAGCGGATGATATACCAACAGCTAGCGGCGCTCATGATCGTTTTTGGGATTATGTGGCTAATAACGATGAAGCACTTCATATGGTGCTGTGGATTATGTCTGACCGAGGTATAATAAGAAGCTATCGAATGATGGAATCATGGTCTATAAATACGTACCTATTTGTTAATGAACACGATGTAGCTACCTTTGTAAGGTATGTTTGGAAGCCTATCCTTGGTGTTCATTCCCTGCTGCAGGATGAGGCATTGAAATTAGGCGGAATCGACCCTGACTTTCACAGAAGGGATCTCAGGGAGGCCATTGATAATGGTGCTTATCCTGAATATGAACTAGGCGTTCAGTTGATTCCAATGGAAGATGAATTTATATATGATTTCGACATACTTGACCCTTCAAAATTCTGGCCAGAAGAGCTCATCCCTCCCCAAATGATAGGTAAATTGACTTTAAATAGGAACATAGATAATTACTTTACCGAATCCGAACAAGTCGCATTTAACCCTGCAAATGTCGTTCCAGGAATAGATTTTTCCAATGATCCCGTTTTGCAGGGGAGATTATTGGCGTATAGAGATACCCAACAACATCGACTTGGCAGCGCCAATTACGTTGAATTACCTATTAATCAGCCATTGTGTCCGTTTCATAATAATCAGCGACGAGGTTTTATGAGACAACGAATCGATATTGACAAAGTAAACTATCATCAAAATTCACTAGCAGGTAACACACCATATACGGTACCTCCAGAAGAAGGCGGCTATAAAGATTATCCAGGGAAAGTAGATGGCTATAAAATAAGAGCCAGGAGCGATTCTTTTAAAGATTATTTCTCCCAACCAAGGATCTTTTGGAATAGTTTGAACCCTGTAGAAAAACAGCATACTATCGAGGCACTCAGCTATCAACTAGGAAGTGTAAAGAGTGAGTCCGTTCGGCAGCAAGTAGTGGATATACTTGTCAACGTTGATACAGAAATGGCATATATGGTTGCGGACAATATTGGTGTCAATCCCCCGAGTGGGTCTCATGTTCCCATTTCTATAAGCTATCCTTCTCTTAGCCAGGCAAATACACCTAAATATGCCTATACGCAAAAAGTAGGCGTATTAATTGGCGATGGTTTTTACAGTAATGAGGTGATAAATGCCCTTAACATCTTACAGCATTATGGAGTTTTTATTGTCATTATAAGTGATAAGCTTGGTACGGTTACCGGTAATGATGGCAGTGTACTCAACGTGGACAAAACCTTTCTTACCTCAAGCCCTTACCTCGTTGACTCACTCTACGTCGTTGGTGGAAGTTCTAAGAATCAGGGGAAATTCAATCAAGACATAACAAATTTTGTACAAAATGCCTATGCACATTATAAACCAATTGGCATAGCCTCAACAGGACAGTCTTTTATTCAGCCGACACAGAATAATAATTTAGCTGGTGTCATATTTTCCATAGACAATCCGAACTTTGGAGAAGAATTTGTCTCTGCCATCGCCCAACATCGCTTTTGGGATAGAATATGAATACTGTTATTCATTCTAATCGAAGGAAACCATAAACCAATAACTTCCCAATTATCTTAATACCGATGAAACGCTGTTCAAATGGGTCCTTATTGGTAAGCAATTTATAACCCTACCTTAAATTATATAATGCCCCCTTTTTTAAATAATTAAATTTGTGTACTCATTCCATTGCTATTAAAAAAATAGGGAAAATTAATCTTGGGCGGTGACGACCGACTAGATTGATTTCCCCTATCATTTATTACCAGTAGTAAATAAAGATTTATATCACTGGCAAAAAGCTGGAAATTTATCAAAGAGAATTAGTTTGTATGTTTATTTTTATTTACATACTTTCCGTAATCTGGAATAGCAATCTCCTCAAACTCATTTACTAGCTTCTCTAGGCCGTTCGAAAGCTCTTGACCATATACTGGCATTCCATGACCTGTTACAGCAACACTAGGTTTAAGATTATGCAACTTTTTAACAGACTCCCAGGCTGCATCCCAATCGGTTGTCAGATATCTTGGTGGCCCATTGATTTCCTCTTGCTGTGTAACAACCTTATAAAGGGAGTCTTGTCTTACGGTAACAAATGCATCTCCCGCAATAAGGGAATGATCTTCATCCCTGAATAATGAAATATGGCCAGGTGCATGTCCAGGTGTGTGAATCCAGCGCCAACCAGGCATAGCAGGGATACTTCCGTCAGCGGGAAGAGCCTTGACATTACCTCCCAAATTAACCGGTTCATTAGGGAACATTGGAGATATCTTAGCAATTAAGCCGCCTTCAACACTTGAATCTGGCTCAGGATAATTCTTTATTCCAGTTAAGAAAGGCAACTCCAGCTCATGAGCATACACAGGGACGTCCCAATGTTTAACTAATTCAACAATCGCTCCCACATGATCAAAATGACCATGAGTTAAGATAATTGCTTTAGGTCGACTGTTAGGGCCAAAGCGTTCTTCGGTAACAGAAATAATTTTATTTGCCGAATCTGGCATCCCAGCGTCTACTAAAACAAAATCATTATTTTCTGGATTTCCGACTAGGCAAATATTAACAATTTGAATCGTGTGGCAATATAAATCAGGTAGCATTTCCACACCCAACCCGCTACTTACTGAAGTTGCAGGGATATATTTGTAATCATCACCATAAGAAATATCCTTCGGCATGCTTGTCCTCCTGTCTAGGTAAGTTATCGTTTGTTACATTGGATATATTCCCTTTAATTTCACCTTATATTACAAAAACCTTTAATTATTATTGAAGATAATCTTACATCACTTAATTATGAGACTATCTTTAAACCAATAGCAGCCCCTAACACCATCGCTATAAAAACAATTCTTTTCCAATCTTTTGATTCACCATATAAAAGCATTCCCAATATTGCTCCACCAGAAGCGCCAATTCCTGTCCATACCGCATAAGCTGTCCCCATAGGGAGTGTTTCCATTGCATGAGATAGAAATATGAAACTTGCTCCAAATCCAAGTACTAATAGAGCAAGGGATTTCCAATTACGGTCCTTGTGAAGTTTATTTATCATAGCGACACCAAACATTTCAAATAACCCTGCCAAGACTAAAGAAAACCATGCCATTAGGATTCAGCCCCTTTCCGATCGTTATCCTTTGTTACTAATTTCAAACCAATGACACCTGCTAGTAATAGTAAAATCAAAAGCATTTTACCCATTTGAATTGGTTCTCCAAAAAATAGAATTTCAGAGAGTACCGTCCCAGTTGTACCTAGTCCTACGAAAACGGCATAAACAGTTCCTACAGGAAGTACTCTACCAGCCATAATCATTAAATAAAAACTAATGATTATGCTAATAATCGTTCCCGTCCAAGTCCAAAAGTCATCTGCGTGTTTTAACCCAATAACCCAAAAAACTTCAAAAAAGGCAGCAATCACTACTTTAGTCCAGTTATTATTCATATACAAGCACCCCCAACACTATTATTGCCCTAAACTATTAGAAACCTGGCACATGGCGAATGTCTAGTTGCTCTTTCTTAGATGCAAAAAAGCCTAGGAGATCTGTTTAAAGATCTCCTAGGCTTTTATCCGTCCGTGGCACGTCTAACGTGAGTTTTCCCTTGGACCAGACCAACTTAATTGTTGCGGAACCCTAGAAAACATTTAGTTTATGCAATTGCCATCATAGTAACATAAGATAATCCATTCTTCAAGGTGGCGTTTTTAAGGGATTCAGTAGATCACTGTTTAAAACTTAACTACTATTGTCCAATAGTATTAATCTCAACCAAGAAAGCTTGTCTTTTCCTCTGCCGTTCATCATACATATAAAAAAGGGGGGATTGAGTAATGAAACAAGGGATATCTGTACTGCTTGTCGCAGCAACATATATTGGAACAGTTATAGGTGCCGGCTTTGCTACAGGTAAAGAGATCGTTACATTTTTTAGCAGATTTGGTGCGGTCGGGGCACTTGGTATTTTGATTAGCTGTTATTTATTTATTCTACTAGGGAATAAGATAATGGTTATATCTACCCGTATAGAAGCCTATTCCTTTAAAGAATTCAATGATTATATTTTTGGAAATAAGCTCGGCAAACTTATTAATAGCATGATCTTTATTATTGTTATTTCCACTACATCTGTCATGCTCTCAGGAGCTGGTGCGGTTTTTCACGAACAGCTCGGTATTCCATTTCAGGTTGGAATTATTTCCACCCTGCTTCTTTGCTATTTTGTTGTGTTAAAAGGTTTAGATGGAATATTTGCTATTAACGCTTATATTGTACCTTTGATTATCTTGTTCGGGCTGTTTATATTTTTTTCCATGTTTGATCATCAACCAGGTAAACTATTAGATTTGCTGACATTGACAGTACCAGACCATATCCATTGGTTGATTTCGCCTTTTTCTTATGCATCATTTAATCTTATCACTGCACTTGTTGTACTTGTTCCATTAGGCAAGGAGATAAAGGATGAACGCGTCCTTAAATGGGGGAGTACTTTGGGTGGTATTGGTCTATGCGTTATTTTACTGTTAAGTCATTTTTCATTAATCGCCAATCCCAATAGCTTCCTTTTCGATATTCCTATGGCAGAAATTGTAAAACAACTGGGTTCACTGATTCACATCATGTTTGTAGTCGTTATTTATGGAGAAATTTTTAACACGGTTGTTGCCAATGTGTATGGTGTTGCGCGACAGTTAAAAACGAGCTTTCACTTAAAATATCAGCATGCTGTATGGTTAATTCTGCTCGTTATCTTTTGTATCAGTCAAATCGGATACGGACAATTGCTTAGTACCCTTTATCCGTTCTTTGGCTATGTTGGTTTATTCTATCTCGTTGTCTTACTCTTTAAACGTAAACCTGAATGATAGGTATACGTTATTCATTTTGTTTTTGATCGTTTTCATGCGTTCTCTTATTTACCTGCCAAATTTTCACCTTTTCCTATAGGCACGACTTCTTTTCAAAATACACTTAATCTATCTGAGCTAAGAAGCATTGCGGAGACCCAAACACCATCCATATTGGGAAGATTCCAATGGTTGAACCTGAAGCAAGCCCGATATAATTCAATATTCTTGCGTTAGAATTTGAATCATTTCGAGCTCTTCTGATCCTTTAAGATACAATACAGTAATCACTTATCGTTGCAGGCAATCCTAAAGCTTCCTCTTTAAGAGCAGGCATAGACCAATATGGCACAACCAGCCTCAAGGTCAGAAATCACTGCTCATAACCACGTTTCTGGTACATTTGTGCCTTCTCTTCACCTGAATACATAACAACTCGAGGGGAAGGAATCTCAATACCTGCCTTATATAAATGGTCCTGCATTTCTTTTCGGATATTACGTTCTGCTGCCCATTGAGATGCAGGCAACGTTTCAGTAATCACACGAATCACAAAGTGTGATACATCCAGATTCTGTACTCCAATAATCTCCGGAACTCCAACAAGATAATCATACTTCTCTGGCAATGTTTCAGCAACTTCATTAATAATTCTCTCCGCTTCATACACACTGCTCTCATACGGAATATTAATATCTACTATCGCCATTCCATTATGGATAGAATAATTGATTACCTGTGTAACATTTCCATTTGGCAAAATATGCATCTCGCCAGTCCAGCTTAACACCTTAGTTACACGTAAGCCAATCTCCTCAACTGTTCCTTCAATCCCCGCAACACCAACATAATCGCCGACAGAAAATTGATCTTCAAAAATAATAAAGAAACCGGAGATGACATCTCGCACCAGGTTTTGTGCCCCGAAACCAATAGCTAAACCAAGTACCCCTGCACCGGCAAGCAGTGGACCTACATTAATGTTGAAAACACTTAATATCATTACAATGGCCACAAAATACACAAAATAGGCAATGATACTTTTAATTAATTTTGTTAAGGTGTTTTCTCGTCTTTTACTTATGCGAAGCGGACCCTTTTGTCTATTTGTGAAGAATCGGTCAATTAGTTTTCTAACGACTTTCACAATAAGCACTGCCAAAAGAACAATGACAACAATTTTGACGAAACCAGTAATGATATTTGTCCATAACACTGGACCTGTCAAGTAATCCCAAAATGATAAAACCTGATCATTAAATTCTTCCATATTAAAAACCCCCAAGACTACTATGTATATATTAAATTATAAGAATACACAAGGTACACTCTATTTTCTATATGTCCAAGTCCCTATTTTAATTTCCTTTTCCTGCTAATATCCATTTCTCTTCATTAAAAGAGGCATATTTATATCTACCCTTTTATCTATCTTCAATAAACCAAATTATTTTTAAGTGGGTTGGCCGAAGAGAATTGGATATCCAAAAAGCACACCCCAAAAAATAGAATTCTTCCTACCTTGAGGGGTGTGCATCTTTATATTCTGTCTGCAAATTCCTTTAGGGCGGTCCCTTCCCATATTACATCGAACTAACAGGCATTATAACCAACATTATTCGATGCCCATTGATTTCCTATATCCTTCAAGGTATGGAATTTCAGATGGAGAACCTATTTCAATTGTATTCATGGCACGATGCCAAAGAGGGTAAAAAGGTTCTGGACGGGCAACAGATTCAATTTTGTCATGTTCATCTTTTGTTAAGACTATTTCAAACGAATCAATATTTTCACGAAGTTGCTTTTCATTCCTTGCCGCAATAACAACTGGGCCTACATTAGGGCGGTCCTTCACCCATGCAAGCGCAATTTGTGGAATAGTCGCGTTTCGTTTATCTGCTACTTCTTGAAGGGCATCAATTACATTATACAGTCGTTCTTTATCTAATACCCATGGTTCAGGCCAACCATCACCTTGGCGGGTATTCTCTGGAGCTCGCTTCTCTCGGCTAATTTTACCGTTAAGCAGACCTTCGCCGAGTGGACTCCAAATCATCGAGCCAATCCCTAGTTCACTCCCAGCCGGCAGCAGCTCATATTCCGCTTCTCGCGCTTCCGGGCTATAATATATCTGCTGACAAATCGGTGGGATATAACCGGACTGCTCTGCAACTGTAAATGTTCTGGCAAGCGCCCAGCCACTGTAATTTGAAACACCCCAATATCGAATCTTACCTGATTTAACCAAGTTAGTCATCGTTTCAATCGTTTCCTCCACTGGAGTACGGCCGTCCCAAATGTGGATAAAGTATAGATCAAGGTAATCCGTACCAAGACGCTGAAGTGATTGATCGATAGAAGCCTCTATATTAATTCGCGATGCACCGAGAGAGTTTGGATTTCCACCTAGATGAAACCCTGTTTTTGACGTTAATAGCACTTTATCACGACGTCCTTTAATAGCGGAGCCTAGTACTTCTTCCGCGTTCCCTTTGGAATAAAGGTTAGCAGTATCAAACATGTTGATTCCTGCATCTAAGCACATATCCACCATTCTCTCCGCTTCTTTACCCTTCACATTTCCTGCTGCTTCAAATCCGTTTGTTCCGCTAAAAGGAATCGTCCCTAAAATATACTTAGGAACTCGAAGACCGGAATTCCCCAAATAAACATATTCCATGATATCCTCTCCTATGTTGTTGATACTATTTATTTCTGTTTTACCTAATCATAAAAAGGATAAACATGGAGGAGCTGGCTAATCTGCATACCCATAGAGATTAAGGAATAACAACTATCAGCACCAAATTCAGCATCGCTGATAGTCGATGAAACGGGAGAGAATCATGTTGTCTGGTTTGAAGACACCCGAAGTATTGCGGCAAAGATGCAGCTAGTACGTGAATATCAACTTCAAGGAATTGAAGCTTGGCAGGTTGGGCTTGGATTCTCTCAAGGACCATGGCTTTTAACCAAGTTTTTTACTATCAGAAAGGTAACATAAAACATATCTGCAGTATACGATTTAAGATTACTGGAGATATTAAAGAAATAAAAAAAGATAGTAAAAGTAGGAAGTGATCACATGGTTATGGAGACTGGGCTTACCGAGCCAATAAAAGCACAATTAAAAAAGAATTTACGGCAGGTAACAGTAGAAATTGAAGAGATGCTCAATTCAATGGATCATAATGATTGTCGTATTCTTAGTGAATTTGGGCACGTGCACGATATATTTAGTAAACTCCAAGAAACAACGGCATCTCATTATCTAAATGCATATTTATCACCTTTTACAGATTCCTATCAAGCGTTGTCCACTGCCATTCAGCATTTTTCAGAACGAAAACACGGTGCATTAATGGCAATACAACGAAAAGAACCAATAGAACCCCTCATACATTCAGGTACTCCAATTTTAGCAACCGTATCACATGCATTGCTAGAATCTATATTTTATCCCGGCAGCATTCTACACGACGGAGCAGTATTGATTAGAGAAAATACCATCGTCTCTGCAGGAAATGTACTTCCTTTAACCCAAAAGGATGCAAAAGGAAAAAAACTTGGAACGAGGCATAGGGCCGCGGTCGGTTTATCAGAAAAAAGCGATGCCATTGTATTGGTAGTATCTGAAGAAACAGGAAGAGCCTCCTTTGCATTGGATGGAGTTTTATATCCAATTCAACCGGGTGGGCCAACTTAAAATAATCATCTTGATTTATATACCGCTAAACAAAATTCAAGCTCCTCCCATTAACTGCATGATTAAAATTCTTGAAGATATGGAAGCCTGTTAATCATCTGGAACCCTCTTCCTGTTTTTTAACGTAACGTTAGATGGGAATTTATTTTAGCTACAAATAACATGCAGTAGATTCTTATCTGTAACATTTTGCGGATGCAGAAAGAGAGAATATAAAGGTTAGAATTATGTATTTTGTGTTCTATCTTTAAGAAAAAATCTTATGTATGTGCAAAGTATGAGTAGTAATGAGTCCCTTCTACATCCAATATAGTTTTTCTTATACTTTCCTGCTTAAATAAAAACGCGTCCTTCATCATGTGATGTAGGATGCGTTTCTAGAAACCCTAACTTAAAATGCTTTACTAATAATTAAACCGTTACTGCCGACAATCGTTTTGCTGCGGCTTCCACTCTTGCTAAACCTTCCGCAATAATCACTTCCGCTTGATCTGGTGCTTGAGCATGACCTTCGATAATAACTTCATCCACAATTTCCATACCAAATACGCCACCTAGAACGTTTTTCATATAGGTTGCAGCCATTTCCATCGGTGCTGCTTCTGGTGTGGAATAAATACCACCACGCGCATTTAGAATCACAGCCTTTTTGTCCGTCAATAATTGTACAGCTTGGCCGTTTTCATCATATTTAAATGCGTAACCAGCTTGGTACACATAGTCGATAAATGTTTGTAATTTAGCTGGTATTGTTAAGTTCCATAGAGGAAAGGCAAATACAACAATATCTGCCTCTGTAAAGGCGTCCATTACTCTTTGTTTTGCAGCTAAAATACGTTGTTCGATATCTGTCAACTCTTCGCCTGATTCTACTTTTCCGAAAGCGTTGAATAAATCCTGACCTAAATAAGGCATATCTTCGGCAAAGACATCATAAGTTCTTACATTCACACCTTGTAGATTCTCCATGAATGTTTCATACATTTTACTTGATACACCTTCTGAAGCTGGACGGTTATTTGCTTTTACTACTAATACGTTCATTTATTGTAATTCTCCTCTTTATTTTTAATTAAAACATCTCATATTAATAATATACTAAACTAGTATAAAGTTCAACATTATGACCCTGCCTACTTCTGGGCATGCAACCTTTTATGGAATTTTTATAAATCATTATTCTAACAAATTAAGATTATTAGAGAAAAAAACAGGTAATGTAACGGTTTAGGGATGACGTTAAGTTGAAAAATAACAAGTGTGAAAGGTAGCCATTTTTGCACGTGGACTTTACAGCCATTTAACCTGCGATAAATATCCCTAAATGCCATATAGTATATTATTGCAGGATTAAATATCAGTGTTTTTAGTGGGAATCTTTTTGGGACTAACAAAAAGACCAGACCCATAAAAGGCCTGGCCTAAATTCAGTATTGAATTCATTTTACTGAGAAGCTGTTTTAGATAGAATCTTAGCTCCGCCTGCTATTACAAGAATACTATTATTTATCTAATCCCTTCCATTCATTCTCTAACATACTCATTTCCCACATATTCCAGTATTCATCCCCACATTTTCTGTAATCTCTGAGTAACCCTTCTTTTGTAAACCCAGCTTTTTCATAACAAGTAATTGCAGATGTGTTAAAATCAAATACACCAAGACTAACCCTGTGTAGTTTAAGTTCATCAAATGCTACTTTGAGAATTTCGTTCATCATTTGTAAACCTATCCCTTTACCTCTAACATTCTTATCTCCTACCAGCACTTTCCCTACCCTTGCCGACTTGTTGTTTCTGTCAATATTCCCTAATGATATGTGCCCTATAACAGACCCAGTTTCCTCTTCTACCACACAGTAAATCAAAAAACGAGAATGATCATTGTTTGCATCTTTTAGGTATTCCTCCAATTGTTGTTCAGTTAATGGGAAACTAAACATGGACCCTCCCCACTGCGATAGAAATTCAGGAGTTTCAATCCAATCTATAAGCTGTTGAAAATCGGAACGTTTAAAAAACCTCAATCTAATCATCTAAAATCCTCCTCGATTCTCGAGTGTATCTCTACTTCAAACACTACTGCTCATGCTAGTCATCAACTGTGGGGCATCTATTATATAACTATAAACCAGTTTTTTTGTTTATCATTTCTTGATAGCAAGTTTTATCGATATATTTATCTGTTCCTTGAAAACACCATCTCCATTAACATTCAACAATTCCTCTTTTAAATGTTGTTCAAACATACGAACACTATCGCCTAAAAATCGTTTAGATCCATAGGAGGTTGAATACAGATTTCCAATTATCGATTCCACTGTCCAGTTTTGCTCATAAGTTGGTATCTCGTGCATATCCAAATCAAATTTTGAATTCGATATAATTTCCTGGTAGCTAACTTTTGGATGAGAATAGGTTGTGTTTCCTGCCCTTCTTTCTTTTCCATACCATTGTTTTACTACCTCATTCAATTTCTTTTGCCAAGGTAAAAGTTCCTTATTTGGAGAATAATTATCAATGATTGCCACACCGCCACCATTGGAAATCATCTCATATAAAGTTTCAAGAACCTCTTCTCTATCCATCCAGTGAAAAGCCTTCGCAATTGTTACCAATCTAAAACTGCCTTCAAATATTTTCCTATATGAATTAAGTTCTCCATTAAACCACTCCAGGTTATCTGTTCTAAGTTCCTTTACCAGCCGTTTTGCTTCTTGTATCATTTCAGGCTCTGTATCTATCCCAACTATGCTTTCAAACCAATCAGCAAATCTCAATGCAAGTTGTCCAGTACCACACCCTAAATCGAGCATTTGACCTTTACCATCTAGATTAAACTTATCGATTAAATACCTTACCAAAGTTGCAGGATATATAGGTCTATAACGTGCATAATACCAGGCTGTTCCCTTGAATAATTCATCACTATACTTTGTCTTCACAAAATAACCCCCTCTCATTTTTAAACAACTGTATAATATAGCCAAATATTAATTGAAATATAATATTTTAATCAAATATGCTCCTTCACAATTAGTCTCTATAAAAAATAGGGAAAAGGTTATATAATTTAAGACAAATAGATTCATAAAGGAGTCTCTAACTATGAATGCCATTGTAAATTTTAATAAAAGTACACAGGTACTAAACCAAGAATCCATCTTATCGGCTCTAGAATCCAATTTAGCAATGATAGAATTCAACTTAAATAAAGAAGTAATTTGGGTAAACGATAATTTCGCCAAAACATTGGGTTACACTGCCAATGAAATGGAAAACATGGCTCATCGACAATTTTGTACGGAAGAATACACAAACAGCAAAGAATATATTAAATTATGGGATAATTTGCGCCAAGGAGTCAAGTTTCAAGAAAAAATTGAAAGGGTTGGCAAAAGAGGTAACTTATTATGGTTTGAGGCTACTTATATGCCCATTTTAAATGAGGAAGGCCAGGTAGAGGCTGTCCTTAAAATTGCAATGGATATTACAGATCGAGAAAACAAAACCATGGAAATCATTTCTCAATTAAAAAATATGCCAGTAGAATTAGTAGATTTAGTCGTTGCAAATTCTAAAGAAAAAATAGAAACGCTCCATTCATTAAAAGAACATACTAATTTAATAAGCGAAGTATCTAATTTAATTCGTAATATATCTGCTCAAACAAATGTACTTGCATTAAATGCAGCCATTGAAGCCGCTCGTGCAGGAGAACATGGTAGAGGTTTTAAGGTGGTGGCTGATGAAGTACGCAGATTAGCTGGTAATGTCTCGGATTCAATTGGTCAAGTAGATAGCAATATAGAAAATATTACACAAGAAGTAAAAAAGGTACATGATATCACCGATATGTTACAAGAATCAATTATTGAAACGCAAACCAGATTCAAGAAGACCATTGAGGATTTTGAAAACATGGATCGATAGTATAATACTTTTGAAAAGAACCGTTTTCCTTCTAAGAAAAATGGTTCTTTTTCCATCTTTAACTTAGTAGATTTTTCATTTTCCCCATCTCTCTCCTTTCTTATCTTCCAAGACTTTGCTCTCGCTTTGACTCTTAAAGGGAATGGAAATAAGTGATACCCAAAAAACCCGAGTCTCCTATGAAATTAAGTTTATAAAAGCCATTGTTGATAAAAGTGAAGAAATATTGGACAAAAGAAAAGGCTGAATCACTGTTGGGTTCAGTCTGAATTTGGGATTTATGTTTAGTTAAAACAAACGTTTAATTGATGATTACACACACATTCTCCAAAATCCTATAATTATTATTCCAATCAGTTTTCATTGGTGTTTGTTCGAACACCATTATTAGTCCTTATTTTTAAACATTTAACTCCTATTACTTATCTTGAATGACGAACAATATTATCTGCTACTCGAATTGCTAAAGCAGTGTTAGAAAGTACTGGTCCTGCTGCAGTTAAACTTGGAAGTGCGCTATTATCTGCAACATATAGACCTTGAACTCCATGTATTTGACCATTGCGATTTGTCGCTGAAGTATTAGGATTTGAACCCATTCTGCATGTGCACGACTCGTGCATATCTGCTCCTGGCGGCCGGAGGACTAAAGTAGACTCATCTAAAGTGACGCCCATCGCTCTGGCAGAATCTCTTATGCCTTGTTCTACTTGTTGGGCTGTTTGACGGTCTCTTTCACTTAAAGAGTATTGAACTTGTTGTAATGGTACTCCATACTCATCCTTCCTAGAATCAAGATATACACGATTTTCAGGTCTGGATTCTACTCTACCAAAGGCAGCGTATGCAATTACCAACTGGTCTCTCAACACTTTATCTTCAAATTGTTGGTAAGACCAATATTGGTCTGGACCGAGAATCTGAATATGATAAGGATCTTCTTCTGTTTCAAATTTTAAAACCGATAAATTTCCAAGTCGGTCAGAAAACTGTTCTCGACCAATTGTTCCAATTGCAATCATTGAAACATGTCCTGTTAAATAACGTCCAATCGCTGGTTCCTGAATACCAGAATTCAATAGGATCCGTGGAGTTTCTAGAGTACTTGCTGATACGACAACATTTTTTGCCCGAATGGTATAATTTGATTTTGTCTTTGTATCGATAACCTCGACACCAGCTGCTCTTTTTCCATTTGAAGAAGTATTAACCTTATGAACAAAAGCATCCACAGCCAGATCATATGGACGGTCTAATTGGCCCATTGCCAATGAATTAATCGAACTATACCAGGCATTGGAATGGACTTCTCCCTGTCTCGAGGGAGACAAATCAAGAGCAAGTGGCATATTTTGAGCTTCTAAAATTCCTGCAGCATGAAGCCTCTGTAACATCCGCTCCTGCATCGATGAACCTTTCGCCCAATCTGTTGTGACATGTAATAACTCCTCAGCCATTCGATAGTAGACATCTAGTTCTCTGCGATTAATCGGCCATTTTCTCAGTTCATCTTCAATCGGTCTGGGTGTTGCCGCATTCCAAAATAACGACCTGCCACCAAGAGCATAGACCATCGTGGCTCCAGAAAATTGAGGTAAGCGTTCGCCAAGGGGTGTGGAATTATTGGGGAGAAGTACATCACGTGAAGTATTGACATTTTGTGTAGGTATATTTTGTGCATGGGAATGAAATAATTTACCCCCTTTTTCAAGAATAGCAATCTTTTTTGCCCCTTGGTATTTCCATAACTGACAAAGTCTCTGTAAAACAGCGCCTCCTCCAGGGCCACTTCCAACAATAACCACATCGTATTCTGTGTTTGTTAACTCAGAAAGTGGTTTCGTATTAATCCAATTATTCTTGTATCTTATAACCATAGCAACACCTGCCTCCCCCCCCTAAATACTTTATCAATTCAAGTTATGCTTGACTGCTTATCCATTATGTCAGAGGGCTTAATTAACAAACTTAAATAATTTGTTCAGGATTTCAACTGGGTGTTACAAAAAGGGTTACCATTATATAAAAAAGGCTTCCATGCATCACACATGGAAGTCTAGAATCTCACCAAATTTTTATCCTTTTACTGTTTTTCATGCTTTACTCCTAGCGATGACTTGATCAAACATACCATCAGCATTGTTTTTTTATGATAATTAGCAGGCTTAAAATTAGGCGTAGATTTTCATAGGAACGAGTGCCGCCCAAATTACCATAACCTACAAAACCAGCTGCCTTATTATTTAATTCTGGATTTAAGAAATCAAGGGCGTTTTTTAATGCTCTCTTAATCTTAAATTTCCTTTCGAAACAACTATTAATTGCTAAATAAGAACTTCTATTCTTTAATAAATTCCTTCGTGCTTCTCACTGTATCAATTGGACGAACCATTTTTTCTATTTCTGCACGTTTAGGCTCTAAGAATGGAGGTAAAGATAATTTTTCCCCAAGCGTTTCATAAGGTTCATCTCCCATAAACCCAGGACCATCTGTCGCAAACTCAAATAAAATTTGTGGTGCCACTCTTGCGTATAACGACTCGAAAAAGTGACGATCTACATAGCCGGATGTAGGGAATCCGAAACTGCTCATTCGTTCAATCCACTCTTCTAAAACAGCACGATCTTCCACACGGAAAGCTGCGTGATGTACGGTTCCGTATCCTTGGCGTGCAGACGGTAAGACTACATTCTTCTCTACGTAGATTTGTGCACCATTTCCACCCTCACCTACTTCGAATAAGTGCAATGATTCCTCCTGTGCAATTTCTTTAAACAGAAGTACTTTTTCTAATACTTCTTTAAAATAATCAAACTGCTCGATACGCACGTGAATTGGTCCCAATCCAGTAATCGCATATTCTAATGGAATTGGCCCTTTTTGCCATGGTGTACCTGAAGCAACTCCTTTATTATTTTCATCAGAAATTAATTGATATTGTTGATCATCGAAATCCACAAAAGATAAGGTCTTCACACCAAATGTTTCTTTAATTCCAGTATGCTTTACTTCTAAACGGTCAAAGCGTTTTACCCAGTAATCTAATGCTGCGTCTGTTGGCACTCGGAAAGATGTTTTATAAATTTCATTTGTCCCATGCTCCCCCTTTGGAATTCCTGGGAAATCAAAGAACGTCATATCGGTTCCTGCGCTCCCCTTATCATCTGCGAAAAACAGGTGATAGGTTTGAATATCGTCCTGGTTAACTGTCTTCTTCACTAAACGCATTCCTAAAACATAGGTGAAAAATTCATAGTTCTTTTCTGCGCTGCTTGTAATTGCTGTTACATGATGCATTCCTTTTAAATGGTTCATATTATATTCCTCCAAAATTTTATTTTATTTATTAGCTGACTTTTCCCTATTACTTCTCTTCAATAGGGGATAATTTTGCTTCAATTTCCGCCCGACGTTCTTCCAAAAATGGCGGTAAATCAAGCTTTTCTCCTAAATGTTCCACTTCTCCATCAACGGTAAATCCAGGTCCATCTGTCGCAATTTCAAAAAGAATTCCGTTTGATTCACGAAAATACAAACTCTTAAAGTAGAAACGATCCACAATGCCTGAAGAATGGAATCCTCTTTGCTTCACTTTCTCATCCCAATATTTGAGCTCTTCCTCATTTTTCACACGAATGGCTAAATGATGAATACTGCCCCGGCCTGGTTTTTCAGAAGGACCATCCATATATTTGACTACGATTTCTCCAAAGACCTCACCATTGATCGACTGAAAAATCGCTTCTCTTTCGCTTCGACTCACTTCTGTATAACCAAACATATCTGTTAGGGTGCTCGCCATTTTATCCAGTCGACGTACCGTCATTTCTACAGAGCCCATTCCTTGAATCTGATGTTCTGCAGGAACGTCAGATTTATCCCATGTTTCCCAGTGCTTTACTTTTTCTCCGTTTGAAACGAGCAGTACCAATCGAAGACCATCGGGATCCTCAAATTTCATGGCAGGGCGATTAGCATAAGATGTGATATCCCCATGAGCCACACCAAACTCCTCAAACCGTGCTTTCCAGTACTGCAGACTATCCTCTGAAGGGACGAGTAATCCGATTCTTGTAATTGCATTTGTCCCAGGATGCGTGTTTCCTACTTGCGGAATTTCAAAGAATGTTAGTTCTGTACCTGGGCTGCCTGTTCTATCCCCATAAAACAAGTGATACATAGATGGGTCGTCTTGGTTGACCGTTATTTTCACACGACGTAAACCAAGCACTTGTTTGTAAAAGTGATTATTTTCATTTGCGCTCTTTGTAATCATAGAAATGTGATGGTGTCCTGGAATGTTGTACATAATTCGTTCCTCCTTTTTCATTTTACTAGTCAAGTGACAATTAAAAAAATAACTTAACATTTACCAATAGGGTACTTAATCTTCCAATTTATATTCAGTATGTTTTTGTAGCTTCGCCATTAGTTTGTATAATGTTTTTTGCTCATCCTCATTTAAGCACTCATTAAGAATGGACGTTTGGAAGGTAAGTTGATGTTCAAATACTTCTTGTATTTTTTCTTCCCCTTTTGGAGTAAGGGTAATCCATTTGGTTTTCCAGTCTTGTTTTCGCTGTATATACCCCTCTTGTTCAAGCCGACTGAGCATACGTGAAATACCACCTTCAGACACGGTGACTTTAGCAGCAAGTTCACTTTGCATGATAGGCTGATGTGCAGAAACCTGATTTAGTACATCAAACTTTGCAGCTGTGATACCATACTGCTTTAAAAATTCATTAGATAATAAATTACTTTGATGTGTAAAACGAGCAATACGCAACCAGATTAATGAACCAATTGTATTTTTTTTCAATGAACTCATTTCCTTTCGTTACCATCACTTTACACCTCAAGTTAATAAAATGCAAGTGAAATATCTCGAATTAGAAATATTTTTCATTACTGAACATCATTCCGAGTGAAGCTGCTCCTTTAAAACTAAGGAACTAACATCGTCCTTATGATCGAAGTTAGAAACAAGATCATAAAAATTATTCTACTTCTCTATAAATGTTGATTTCTGTACTTTCTCGAAGTTTTTTAAGCTCTGGAACGATTTTTATTACATGTTCACTTTTATTATGTTCATTTAAAGCCTCTTCGTCCACCCATTCTTCGAGCATAGTAAGGATGGTCGGGTCATGGCTATCTTCATTAAGAGTGTAGGTTATACATCCTTTTTCTTTCCTGGTTTCTGAAATAACTTCTCTAGCCATTATTAAATATTCTTCAATCTTTACACCTGGTTTTAGTTTGACCTTACATACAACTTTAATCATTTTATAAGCTCCTTCTCCTTTTGTATTATCCTATTACAGAATCTAGATCAGCTTATTATTTTCATTCCTATCTAACTTCTCATATGTGGGGAATCAGGATTCATCTCCATAAACTCAATCCAATTTCCATCGGGATCTTTTACCCAAAATTGGTAGTTCAAAGCCAATCCTTGAGAAATATCCACTTCTAAAGGTACTCCTCTCTTCTTTAATTGTTCTGCTGTTTCTTGGATATCATCTACCTCGAAACAGATATGTTCCGCTCTGTTTTTAACACCCTCTGTGCCTCCGTAAAATAATTCAATGAAACACCCGTCAGCCACTTTCACATAAACAATCCACGGTTCACCGCTTGGTTGATTCAATTCAAACGCTTTCTTAAAACCAAGCTTATTGCAATAAAAATCTAATGAGCGTTCCATATCTACTACATGAAATCCCTTGTGATTAATCCCTTTAATCATATTCAACCCCACCATTCATTTAGTATCTTCGAGCTATCATTTTCACTTTAAACGTACGATATTTTCTCCCCTGGAAGGGGTTTATACTTTCCTAACTACTAAAGTATTAATGCGTCCCTTTGACGTCTAATGTATTGTTCGTTACATGCTTTTTCTCAAATGTTGAAGTGCTAATCTTTTCTTGTAATTTTTCATAATAATAATCTGGATCTACTGGCAATTCTACTGTTTGATTTAACCAAGATGATAAGTAAATTGCATTTGAAATTTCTAACGCTTTTACTCCCTCTCCCCCAGGTGCGAGTAAAGGTGAGCCTGTCATAATCGAATCAATCCAGTTTTGAATAATATTAGCATGATTCGCATTTTCACTTTTTACAGGGATATCTATTTTTTGGTATTCAGGCTTACCAAAACCATCTTTGTACAGCCTATTAAATTCACGTTCTGATTGTTTTAATCGGTAAAAAGTAAGTTCCTCATTTTCTACAACGATTTTCCCAAGATCTCCAACTACTTCAAAACGATTTGTACCTGGTGCTTCTCCAGTTGACGTAATAAATACACCTGTCGCCTTATTTTCATATTCCACATATGCTGTTACTTCATCTTCAACTTCAATATCATGATACTTCCCAAAACTACTCACCGCATTAACCCGTTTTGGCATAAGCCCTGTCGCCCACTGCCAAATATCTAAATGGTGAAGTGCCTGATTTAATATAACACCGCCACCCTCACCTTTCCATGTAGCTCTCCACTTGCTTGAATCATAATAACTTTGTGAACGGTAAATATCCGTCACAATCCAATTGGTCCGTTTCAATTCACCCAGTTCTCCTGAATGAATGAGGTCCCTTAATTTTTGGTAAAGAGGATTGGCTCTTTGATTATACATGATGCCAAAAACTCTCCCACTAGCTTGAGCTGCATCATTCATTTCCAATACATTTTTCGTATAAACCCCTGCTGGTTTCTCGATAAGGACATGTATCCCTTTTCTAAAAGCCTCTTTTGCTAGTTCTGGATGACTGTAATGAGGAGTCGCAATGATAACCGCATCAATTCCTGATTCATTAAAAAAGGTTTCTTTATCTTGGTAAACTTGCACATCTCCTTGGGTATTATTTTTGACCCATTGGATCCGGCCTTCATTACGGCTACAAATTGCCGTTAATTTTGCTCCTTCGATTTGCCCTCTATCTAATAATTGAACGTGTGAACTGCCCATGTTTCCTATACCAATAATGCCAACTTTTACTATGCTCATTTCGTTCCTCCTTTTTAAACACAATAAAAAATGCAATGGAGACACATGTTCTAGAATTAATCCTATTTTAAAAAATCTCGAAAACTATAAATTTAGATGAGTCGTATGGAGGTAATAAAGCATTTCTAACCACAATGTGGTACAATTGTTTCGTATAGTGGTTAATCATAGTGTAATGAATGATAATACTTTTGTCAATCAAGTTTTCTTCATAGATTAAGTCAGTTATGATAGAAAATAAGGGCAAACATACTGATTAAATGGTTGAGGAAGACTTTGAAATTTAATATTTATCGCAAATACAAATCTTATACTATCATTTTAGAAATACCGTATTGGTATAGTAGGTGGAAGGAGTACAAACTTTTGAATAACGATAAACAAAATCAAAATAAGACAGCTAACGTTCAAGTTATTTCTCGAGCAGCTAACATACTGAGGACTCTTAGAGATCATCCAAAGGGATTGAGCCTGTCACAGATTGCAAAAGAAGTGGGATTGGCACGATCAACGGTGCAAAGAATTGTTCAAACACTTGAACAAGAAAATTTTGTCACACAATCCAATGCATCCGGCGGAATCCGTCTTGGTCCTGAGATTTCGTTGCTTGCTGCTGCAGTTCATAGTGATATTAGAGAGGAGATTAGACCATTTTTAATCCAACTATCAAATGAAGTAAATGAAACGGTTGATCTCTCCGTTTTAGATAATGGAAAAGTTCTTTTTGTGGACCAAATTATCGCTGCCCATCCATTACAAGCGACATCACAACCCGGAGCAGCCTTTCCATTACATTGCACGGCAAATGGGAAAGCTATTCTTGGCTCATTACCTATCACCGAAGTTAAAAATCTTCTACCCGATTCATTAACAAAGTACACAGATAAAACGATTACAAATCGTGAGGAACTTTTAAAAGAGTTAGAAATAGTTCGTAAAGAAGGTGTTGCTTTTACGAGAGAGGAGCACATTAAAGGAATTTGCGCGGTAGGCGCAGTTGTTTATGATTCCATGAAGAATATCAGTGTTGTTTCCATCCCACTCCCAGCAACCCGATTTTATGGCAATGAGCAAAAACTCGTGACTGCTCTTCTCAAAACTTGCCAAAAGATCAACAAACATTTTGATATCAATCAATATTAGTTAGAAAACTTTGTAGTCGCCAAGCCTTTAGGCAACAGTTTAGTTGCGCTTAAAGGTAAATTAAGTTTATACTCTCTTATCTGTGAACAAAGGAGCTGGTAAAGTGATAAAGAATAAAACCATCCTCATGGGATGGCTTTATTCTTTAATACTCTAAAATATTCATTTTCTTTTTTTCCTTTTTTCAGCTAATTATATTGAGAGTTGGTTCGTTCCTTGCTTATTCAACGGATATAAAAATACTAGTATTAAAAAGATCAATAAATAGTTAACTCCAGGTAGAGAGTAGCTAGTGTATAAATCCCATCAAGTGCATTCTGTGACTGTACTTCAAGCGTTGCATTATATCAAACGGCTATAATTGCAAACCCTACGATACCACCAGCAAGTGCTTGACCAACTTTACAAGCAAAAGAATAGAAATTCTAATAAAATTAACTTTATTTGCTTCTAAGGTTGTTTTCCAAAAATCATTTCCTTCAACAACTGATTTTGGAGCTAACTACTCAGCTTTTAATACTTTTTCCCTAAACACTTGTTAATTCCAAGTGATATTATATATTACCAACTTATCTTTTGCGTTTCTCTTTCCTTAAAAATCAGATTACCAAGTGAATATAACTTACTGCCGTTCAGAATCATGTGAATTGCAATGACTAACAGTACAAGATCATAAACATATCCATTCAAGAATCCGGCTGAAAGTTTAACAGTAAATATTGCACCAATCATAATTAATCCAAATAGTAACGAAACCAATCGAGTTGCTATACCAAGAATTATAGCAATACCTCCTACGACCTCAATTACACCTACTATATAAGCAAGAAATCCTGGAATCCCTATACTTTCAAACCATCCTACTGTATTTTCTATTCCTCCTGTAAATTTAGTTATTCCATTTGCTAAAAATACAACTCCAAGGATAATTCGCAGTAAAAAGGATCCTATTTCATTTTTATATGACATTTTCAATGATACCTCCACTTTTATTTCTAATTAATATATTACTATTTTATATATAATTAATTCAATATATTTGATTCAACTTAATTAAGAATTTTGGATTAACAATATCAATACCTAAAATTTATCAGAATTCTTTTGATTGCTTTATAACAAAAATATACTTAATTAATCAACTATTGTGCATCAGATAGATGATAAGTCCTTACGGATCGAGGCAGAAAGCTACGAATCTCTTCATCGTTATAGCCCACTTGCAAGCGTTTTTCATCAAACATAATTGGTCTTTTTAAAATTCCAGGATTTTCTTGGATCAAAGAATATAGATCTTTCATTGACAATTGATCCATATCAAGATCCATTTCTTGAAATATTCTTGAACGCCTAGAAATAATTTCTTCCGTACCATCTTTAGTTAAGCGTAATATTTCTTTTATCTCACCTACTGACATTTGCTCTGAAAATATATTTCTTTCTATATAAGGAATTTCGTTCTCTTGAAGCCAAGCTTTCGCCTTTCTGCAGGATGTACAACTTGGTGTAACGAAAAGAGTTACCATCAAATCACCTCAATTTCTTTATAAAAAGCGATACTGATTTTTCTATAAAAGGCTTGCTGTGTAATTCTTGGAAGTCTAAATCTTGATTCTTAATTAACCTCTTACTGTTCTTAATGCTTGGCTCCAAGCTATAACTTGATCAAACATTCCGTTGGCATTTCCTGTGTGGTATTCAGCAGGCTTGAATACACTCATATTTTCAAAGTCAGTTATTAATGAAAATGTCACTGCTGTACGTACTGTTGCCACTTGAAGTTCTGCTAAGATTAGGCGTAGATTTTCGTGTGCACGAGTGCCCCCCAAACTACCATAACCTACAAAACCAGCTGCTTTATTATTTAATTCTGGATTTAAAAAATCAAGCGCGTTTTTTAATGCGCCACCCACTGCATGGTTATATTCTGGCGTCACAAAAATGTATCCGTCCAATGAAGCCATCTTGTCTGACCAAGCTTTTATAGCTGCTTCTGCTTCTGCTTGCTCATTCTCTGGAAGAGCTGCACCAAGAAACGGTAATTTGTAATCAGCTAAGTCTACAATTTCGTATTCTACATCATCATTACGCTTTATAGCAAAATCATATGTCCAGTTTGTTACTGCTTCTCCATTACGCCCTTGACGTACACTACCTAAGACTATTCCTATTTTTAACATGTATGATTCCTCCTAATTTTATATATTATTTCTATAATTTGAATGTATTATTGAATTGCATTGTCATTTATCTAAGCAAATACTACCTGTAACCACCTTTTTAAATTATTGTTAAAGATATATTATTAATTAATATATTACGAATTAGAGGTTTTGTTTTAAAAAAATAAGCACTCGGAAATTATATTAAATTAAATATATCTTAATTCAATATAATATTAAATTAGACTCTATCACTTGTCAATAGTTTTTGTTCAATAAAAATACTGTACTAAAAGAAGTTTTTAATACAGTATGATTCAATGGTATTACTTTTGGCAAAAAGACCTATTTTTTTTAATTGCTCAATCATACTTTCATTTCCTTTAATAACTACAACACATAACATGTCAACTATCACAGAAGAGGATTGGCAATAAACCAACCCTCTTTACCGTAATAATTATCAACTATGCTGTTCTATATAAGCATTTTTAATGTCATTTGAATTTATATCCAAGAGATAATTAAGAAAATGCTCTGTTTCAGATAGATCTTGTTGATTAATCAGTTCAGTAATCGCATTTTTAAATGATTGTGTCTTTATAAGCCATTCTCCAAGAAGCTCCTTAGTGGCTTCTCTTTCTTTATCATTCTTTAAAGCAAATAAATTTTCCTTATCTGTTTCTTTAATTTTAATCGTTTAAAAATCCGTACTCATACTAATCCAAAAATAATTTTTCATCTCATTAAAATATTTTTTCTCTTTCATTTTTAGAAACTCTACCCCAATTAGTATTTAAGAGGGATTTTGAATGGTTGGGGAATGAATTTCTTTTATGTCCACAGCTTGTATGTTGTCAAAGTACAATTCCAACCCATATTTCGTATTTATTACTTTTGCATCCATAATATTCATTTTTCTTTCTCCTTTAGCTATTCTTCAAGCTATGTTTTCCCTCGATAAAACGAATAGTGCCTGTTTTTGTTCGCATGACAACTGAATGTGTCATACCGGTACTCCCTTTATAATGAACTCCTTTTAGCAGTTCACCATTTGTCACTCCTGTTGCAACGAAATAAGCATCATCACCTTTTACGATGTCATCCATATATAGTACTTTATTAAAATCAGTAATGCCCATTTTGTTTAAACGAATTTTTTCTTCTCTTGTTTGTGGGAGCAGTTTTCCTTGAAACTCTCCTCCCAGGCTCTTCAGCGCAGCAGCTGCCAATACACCTTCGGGTGCCCCACCAGAACCAAGCAAAATATCCACACCAGAATTTTCAAACGCAGTATTTATAGCTGCTACAACATCCACGGCTTGTATAAGTTTTGTTCTTGCTCCAGCATCATGAATTTCTTGAATCATATTTTCATGTCTTTCTCGATCTAATATGGCTACTACTAAATCACTTATATTTTTATTTTTTGCTTTTGCAACAGTCTTTAAATTGTCAATGACAGGTGCGTTAATATCAACTTTTCCAACCGATTCAGGTCCTACCGCTATTTTTTCCATATACATATCTGGTGCATGTAACAGATTACCTTTATCTGCAACAGCTATCATAGCAAGTCCATTCTCCGTTCCTGCAGCAACCATATCTGTTCCCTCTATCGGATCCACAGCTATATCAACTTCAACTCCATCTCCAGTTCCTAAATGTTCACCTATATATAACATAGGTGCCTCATCCATTTCTCCTTCTCCAATCACAACAGTTCCATTCATATTAATTGAATTAAACATCTTCCTCATCGCTTGTGTTGCTGCATCATCAGCTTCCTCTTTATTACCTCTTCCCATCCATTTGCCAGCCGCTAATGCAGCAGCCTCCGTCACACTAACAAGTTCCACCGATAAATTTCTATCCATTTTAAATCTCTCCCTTTGCACATTTATGATTAGCTTATTTTTTTGCCCCATTGTTTTAAGACCTGCTCTTTAGCCAAAAACTTAACTTTTTCACATGTTATCCCTTTATTAGCAATAACATTTGTTTGATAGTTCTTTCCTTTATATTCGACTGTAACGATGATTTCGATCATTACTTACTACTCCTTACGATAAATTTCCTTTTATATCGGTTATATTAAAGAATCTCAAATTAAATATTATTTAATTAAATTATAATGAATTCAGTATATATTATAAAAAAAAGCGTCTTTTTATTTTTCTCTAATATTTTGTGTTTCCATGCTTGATTTTAAAAAGCCTTCTTTGTAGATCTTATTCGAGAATATAAAAGTGAGTTTCTCTTTTACCACCTCCAAGTCAGTTTTCACCTCAAAAATATTCTATATCAAATTATGTTAGATTCAAATATCTCTAATACGAGATAATTATATTATAGTTATTTCTATCTTGTCAAAAAACTTGCTTCTACTTTCAGAACAATCTGTACCGGATGAATTTACATTGCACGGAATTCAACTTTAATTATTCATCTTAATAACAGTTGTAGATTACTACTAATTCGCACCAAGCAACTGCTAATCTATTACTTTCCCAAAAATGGCTGAATAAAAATAGCAAGAAGCCACCTTTCAGCAATCCGAGGTAGAAAATATTTCTTCAAGATGAAAGGCATATAGCGCAATTCCTACCATCCATACTCTCAGCAACTCGTTTTATGTTAACAAGTAAAAACTAAGTAATTATCCTTCTCAAAACTATATTCATTTAAAGAGTAAAACCATCCTCATGGAGATGGCTTTACTCTTTAATAACCTAAGATATACGATTCTAAAAAAAAGTCTAAATTACTTTCGTTTTTTCCTTTTTTCAGCTAATTCTATTGAAAGTTGGTTCGTTCTTTGCCTATTTAACGGATATAGAAATACTAATATTAAAAAGATTAATAAATAGATAACTCCAGGTACAAGAGTAGCTAGCGCATAAATCCCATCAAGTGCATTCTGTGACTGCACCTTAAGCGTGGCATCATATCCAACAGCTGTAATTGCAAATCCTCCGATACCACCAGCAAGTGCTTGACCAACTTTACGGGCAAAGGAATAGAAAGAATATACCGTTCCGTCTTCTCGCATTCCAGTTAGAAATTCATGATAATCAATGACATCTGTAACGAAAGCCCATATCACAGTATTAAAGAATGCATACCCAAACATACCTATAGCTGCAAGTGCAATAAATTGGGAAGTCGATACGTTCGGTATAAAGAATAGAAGAATATATACAAAAGCAGCAAGTAACATTCCCACAGCTGTTATTTCCTTTTTGCCAAATCTAGCAACTAGTGGTTTTACTAATGGGATAGCAATAAATACAGTAACTGTTTGAATAATTCCTACTATACTTAATGCTGCTGTATTGCTAAAGTAATCTTTAAACAAATAAATATTAGCTGCTCCGATAAGCATCGTACTCATCATAAAAATTAACGATGCCCCAAGGATTGTTATTAAGGGTCTGTTTTTTAATAAAGCTTTTATTGTACGGCCTAAATTAGGTTTGATCCCAGTATTTACTGGTACCGACACACGCTCAGTTGATAATTTATAACTTGCCATGTAACTAGCAAATGAAAGTATCCCAAAAATAACGGCTGCCATGAAAAATCCGTCAGCATCTGCCTTATTGTCGACAAATACAATTAATGGTCCAACTGCATTAATAATTAAACTTGCTATCATTGCACCCATGGTTCTAAATGTAGATAAAGCCGTACGCTCACCAGGATCGTTGGTGATAACAGAAGCCATTGATCCATATGGAATATTAACTGTACTATACAAAGTTCCCCATAAAATGTAGGTAACAAAAGCATAAGCTTCATAAAACCCAGTTGACATTCCCGGAATATGAACGAACATCAATACACCTGATATAACGAGTGGAAATGACATTCTAAAAATCCACGGCTTAAATTTACCATGTTTGCTAGGTTTTCTAGAATCAATGAAGCGACCCCATGTAACGTCTGCAACCGCATCCCAAAGCCTAGCAACCAAAAAGAGTATCCCAACAAAAGCTGCACTAATCCCAAAAACATCTGTATAGTAAACCATTAAGAAAGAACTTACTAAAATAAAGAAAAAGTCATTACCCAAATCGCCAAACATATAACCAATTTTATCCCGTAGGCCAAACGGTCTCACTGTTTCTTTTTCATGAATGGATTCTATATGAATCTCCTTTATACCAATAGCTTGACTCATTTTTATTCACCCTTCCTTGGTGCTTGATTTATTAGAAAACCCTTTCATTAATAAAAATAATTAATCTTTCATCTGCCAATTAAAAATAGTTTAATTAAACTATCTCTACTCCGAGATAATTAATAAAAAATATATCCTATACTCTTATTGGAGCTTAAAATTCTAGCTCCAATAAGAATATCTTTTTAAGTTTTTTAGTTAGATAGGCGTTGAAGTAAAGCTTCCTTCTCCTTCTCAAACCCTGGTTTACCAAGTAAAGCAAACATATTTTTCTTATATGCCTCAACACCTGGTTGATCAAATGGGTTAACTCCCATTAATAGTCCACTTATTCCAACTGCTTTTTCAAAGAAATAAACGAATTCACCGAATGTATATTCATTTAGATCATCTAATTCGACAACTAAATTAGGTACTCCACCATCTACATGTGCAAGAACTGTACCTTGAAATGCCTTTTTATTTACTTCATCCATGGTTTTTCCTGCTAAGAAATTTAAACCGTCAATGTTTCCAGAATCTTCTTTGATGGTTAGGTCAGCAATTGGCTCTTTTACTTGAATAACCGTTTCTATCAAGTCCCGACGGCCTTCTTGAACATATTGACCCATTGAATGCAGGTCTGTTGAAAAATCAACTGAAGCAGGGAATAGTCCTTTTTGATCCTTTCCTTCACTTTCACCAAATAATTGCTTCCACCATTCTGATACATAGTGAAGGGACGGCTCGTAATTTACCAATAGCTCTATGGACTTCCCTTTGCGATAAAGAGCATTTCGGACCGCCGCGTATTGATAGCTCTCATTTGTTGCAAGATCAGAATTATTGTATTTTTTAGCAGCTGCGGAAGCTCCTTCCATCATTTGGTCAATGTCAAGCCCAGCTGTTGCTATTGGCAATAGACCAACCGCTGTTAATACAGAAAATCTCCCACCAACGTCATCCGGGATAACAAAGGTTTCATATCCTTCTTCATCTGCTAATTGTTTTAATGCACCTTTTTCTTTGTCTGTTGTAATAAAGATACGTTCTTTCATTTCCTCTTTGGTGTATTTCTTCTCCATATACTCACGGAAAATACGGAAGGCAACTGCTGGCTCAGTTGTTGTACCAGATTTTGATATAACATTAATAGAGAAATCTTTTCCATCTAATAATTCCAGTAATTGGGTGATATACTTAGAGCTGATATTTTGTCCAGCAAAATATATTTCCGTATTTCCATCCATTTGGTTATGAAATGTATGGGAAAGAGCTTCAATTGCAGCCCTTGCCCCAAGATAGGATCCACCAATTCCAATTACGACAAGTGCTTTAGAATTATTGCGAATTCTTTCAGCAGCTTTTTTAATTCTTGAGAACTCATCTTTATCATAATTGCTTGGTAAATCAACCCAGCCATGAAAATCAGATCCTGGACCCTTGTGGTCATGTAGCATTTGATGAGCTACTTTTACTTGTTCTGTTAAGTTATCAATTTCGCTTTGATTTAAAAATGGTAGTGCATTTGTATAATCGAATGAAATAGTCATGTAATTACCCCCAAATTTAGTTTGATGCAGTCAGTAATTACTGACTGCATCTTAAGAAATGTTAGTTTTTAACTGCTTTTTCCCAATCAGCTGCAAATTTTTCAATTCCTTGGTCCGTTAATGGATGTTTTGTAAGCTGGTCAATAACGGAATACGGGACAGTTGCAATATGTGCTCCTGCCATTGCAACACGGGTTACATGGTCTGGATGACGAACAGATGCTGCAATGATTTGTGCATCTAAGTTATGAATACGGAACAATTCAGCTATCTTAGCTACCAATTGAACACCATCTTCAGAGATATCATCTAAGCGTCCTAAGAATGGTGATACATAAGTTGCACCTGCACGAGCAGCTAATAACGCTTGGTTAACTGTAAAGATAAGTGTAACGTTTGTTTTTACACCTTTTTTAGCAAGGTAACGAGTTGCCTCTAGGCCTGCCACTGTCATCGGAACTTTGATTGTGATGTTTTTATCTCCACCATTAATTTTAATAAGTTCCTCTGCTTGGGCGATCATTTCTTCCGCAGTTACCGCATCGGGAGTTACTTCCGCTGATACAGATTCTACTTCGGGTACTGCTTGAAGAATTTCTTCAATACGGTCCTCGAATTTCACGCCTTCTTTCGCAACTAACGATGGATTCGTTGTAACACCAGATAAAACGCCTATTTTATATGCTTTTTTAATATCCTCTAAATTTGCAGTATCAATAAAGAATTTCATAATTAAACTCCTCCATTTTATATTAATCTGTCATTTTATATTAATCCGTTATTATTTCTTTTCTACAGCATGTCCGCCAAACTCATTGCGTAGAGCTGCAACTACTTTACCATTAAATGTATCTGTATCGAGTGATCTGTAACGCATTAATAAGGACATCGCAATGACAGGTGTTGCCGTTTCTAAGTCTAAAGCTGTTTCAAGCGTCCATTTTGCTTCACCTGATGAATGCATAATTCCTTTGATTTCATCCAGTTTTGCATCTTTCGCAAAAGCATTTTCAGTAAGCTCCATTAACCATGAACGAATAACTGACCCATTATTCCACACCCTTGCAACGTGTTCATAGTCATAATCAAATTCACTTTTCTCTAGAACCTCAAATCCTTCACCAATGGCAGCCATCATTCCATATTCAATGCCGTTGTGCACCATTTTCAAGAAGTGGCCACTTCCTGGTTTTCCTCCATAAATATAGCCATTTTTAACAGCTGTATCATGGAAAATAGGTTCGACAACCTCCCAAGCTTCCGGATCTCCACCTATCATGTAGTTCGCTCCATTACGAGCACCTTCCATACCACCAGATGTACCTGCATCCATAAAGCTTACGCCAATTTCTTTTAATTGGTTATAACGGCGAATAGATTCTTTATAATGAGAGTTTCCGGCTTCGATTACAATATCTCCCTTTTCTAAGTAAGGTGTAATTTCACTTATAACAGAATCCACCACCGGATGGGGTACCATAATCCACAAAACTCTTGGTTTATCTAATGATTGAACCAATTCTTTAATCTTTGTCGTACCTTCAGCACCATTCGCTTTCATTTCATCTACTGCTTGAGGATTTAAATCATATGCCACAACTTGATGTTTATGGTCCATTAAGTTTTTACCAAGATTCAATCCCATTTTTCCTAATCCAATTAATCCTACTTGCATGTTAGTTCCCCCTCAAAATAATTATCTTTATAATTTAATTTATTTACCCAACAAACTATTTACGTTGTTTACTACGTTTTCTGTTGTAAAGCCAAACCACTCCAGTACCGATGCACCTGTTCCAGAAGCACCAAATGTCTCAATGGAGATGATTTTTCCATTCGGACCTACATAACGATCCCAACCAAGGGAAATTCCCATTTCTATTGCTACCCTATTTGTAATAGATGAAGGAAGTACTTTTTCCTTATATGCTTCAGATTGTTGCTGGAAAAGTTCCCAACTTGGCATTGCAACCACACGTACTGAAACATTTTTCTTTTCAAGTTCAGCCTTGGCATTGACTGCTAAGGAAACCTCTGAACCTGTAGCGAGTAAAATAACTTCAGGATTTTCATTTGTTTCTGTTAATACGTAGGCACCTTTTTGAAGGTGTGCAATATTTGCTTCTGTTTCTACAAATACAGGTAGATTTTGACGGCTTAGAATTAATGCCACCGGACCTTCTGTATGACTTAAAGCATAGCCCCAAGCACTTGCTGTTTCATTTGCATCAGATGGACGAATAACGGTAAGTCCTGGTATAGCACGAAGAGCAGCTAATTGTTCAACCGGTTCATGTGTCGGTCCGTCTTCTCCCACTGCAATAGAATCATGAGTAAATACATATGTTACAGGTAATTTTTGTAATGCAGCTAAACGGATAGATGGTCTTAAGTAATCATTGAAAACAAAGAATGTACTTACAAATGGTTTCACTCCTCCATGAAGAGCCATGCCGTTAGCTGCAGCTCCCATTGCGTGTTCACGAACACCAAAGTAAACATTACGGCCTGCATACGAATCAATCGCAAATCTTTCTTGATCTTTAATATCAGTCATTGTCGAACCAGAGAGGTCGGCACTTCCTCCAAAAATAGTTGGAACTTGTTTCACAAAGTGATTAATCGCATCTCCGCTAGCTACACGAGTAGAAACTGATTTTTCTTTATCAAACGTTAAGATGTCTTTTGCATCTATTAATACTTCGCCATTTATCGCTCTTTCTAGTTCGCCCGCTAGTTCTGGATGTGCTTCTTTGTAAGCAGTGAATAACTCTTTCCACTGATTTTCTTTTGAAAGACCTTGCTGTTTTAACTTATCGAAGTGCTGTTTTACTTCTTCTGGTACAAAGAAATCTTCTTCATAGGTCCAGTTATATACCTGTTTGGTCGCTTTCGCTTCTTCTAATCCAAGTGGCGCACCATGTGCTTTGTTTGTTCCGGCAACCTTTGGACTTCCGTAACCAATAGTGGTTCGAATCTCAATAATTGTCGGTTGTTCCTCGTTTTGCTTCGCTGCTTCGATTGCCTTTGTGATCTCTTCAATGTTATTTCCATCTTCCACACGTAGATAGTGCCAGTTAGCAGATTCTGCTCTTTTTTGAATATTTTCAGAGAATGAAAGATTTAATGTACCATCCAAAGAAATATCATTGGAGTCATATAATGCGATCAATTTACCAAGCTTCATATGGCCTGCCATAGACATGGCTTCATAGGAGACACCTTCCATCAAATCCCCGTCCCCAACTAAAGCAAACGTATGATGATCCACAACTGGAAAACCATCTTTATTAAATTTCGCTGCTAAATGAGCTTCTGCCATTGCCATTCCAACTGCATTGGCAATACCTTGGCCTAAAGGACCTGTCGTTGCTTCCACACCATCCGTGTGTCCAAATTCAGGATGACCTGGTGTCTTACTGTTCAACTTGCGAAAGCTTTTCAAATCATCAATTGACACATCATATCCAAACAAATGTAACAAGCTATATAACAAGCTGGATCCATGACCTGCTGAAAGAACAAAGCGATCACGGTCAAACCATTTTGCATTTTGCGGATTATGGTTTAAATGATTGGCCCATAAAGCATACGCCATAGGTGCGGCACCCATTGGTAAACCCGGGTGGCCTGAATTTGCTCGATTGACACTATCAATCGATAAAGTTCGAATTGTATTTACTGCTAATGTTTCAATTTCCTGTGTTGTTTTAGTAGATGTCATGATAAATCTCCTTTAATTATTTTCTTATGCTTGCAGTGCTAATTGTTTTTCTTTTATTGATGACTTGTCTAACCACCATGAGAAACCATCTTCTTCAAGTAGTCGATTTGCTGCATCTGGACCATTTGATCCTGCTGTATATCCATGAAGCGGAATTTGCTCTTCGTCAAATGCTTCTAAGATAGGCTGAACCCATTTCCAGGATAATTCTACTTCATTCCAGTGTGCAAAAAATCTGGAATCACCACGGATTGCATCATAAATTAATAATTCATATCCATCAGGTACATCCAATTGACTGGAAGCATAATCGGCATTAATGGGTTCCAATTCACCATTAACGGGATTTTTACTATTTAAAATAAGGGAAACAGATTCATTCGGGTTTATTTCGATTACTAGCAAGTTCGGATCCTTATTTAAATAAATATCATTATGATTCCGCTTAAATTCTACTACGATACGCGTTGATTTTTCTGGCATCTTCTTTCCGGTACGGATATAAAAAGGAACACCAGCCCAATCCTGGTTGTCAATCCATAAACGTGCAGCTATAAATGTATCGGTCTGAGAATCTTTTCGAACACCTGGTTCATCCCTATATCCAGGAACGTTTTTGTTATTCACTAACCCCGCTTCGTACTGTCCTCTTACTAAATTTTTCCCAACTTCATCCTTATTTAATGGACGAAGAGCTTCTAATACTTTTCGTTTTTCTGCACGAATTTCGTTTGCATCCTTTTGTTTTGGCGCATGCATTGCTGTCATCATCAATAATTGGAGCATATGATTTTGGAACATGTCGCGTATCGCTCCGGCTTGATCATAATAGCCAGCTCTTTGCTCTACTCCTACTGTTTCACTTGCGGTGATTTGAACATTCGCAATGGATCTGTTACTCCACAATGCTTGGAAAACTGGATTTTCAAATTTTAATGCTTCGAGATTCCGCACCATTGGCTTGCCAAGATAGTGATCAATTCGATAAATCTCATCTTCTTTAAACGCATTGTTTAGATTCTGATTTAGTAAACGAGCAGACTTTAGATCTTGTCCAAACGGCTTTTCAATGATGAGTCGTTTCCATCCATTTGTAGTACCTAATCCACTTTCTTTTATGTTTAATGCAATGACATCAAAAAACTCTGGTGCGACAGATAAATAAAACAATCGATTCTCCGGAATATTCAACTCTTCTTCTCTGTCTTTTACAAGTTGAAGCAGTCTTTGATAATCCTCTTTGTTCCTAGCATCTAACTTGCTGTAGCGGATAGTAGTTAGAAATTGTTCTATTTTCGAACCGTTATCTGATAAACGCCTGGAAAAGGTTCGAATGGAATTTTCTACACTTTCCTGAAAATCCTTATCAGTGGATTCGTTCCTACCAAGGCCAATGATGGAAAAGGTCGAGGGCATTTTTTCTTCCAGAAACAAATTATATAATGCCGGATATATTTTTCTTTTTGCTAAATCCCCTGTTCCACCGAATAACACGAAGGTCATCGTATCCATACATTCTTTCTCCTTTCAATTAATCAAGAATTTGAACTGCTATTTTTATTAACATTTTATCCAAAGTATAAAACTTTCATTTTTATATTAAAATTAATTAAGGTATCTCTAATTTGAAATATATTTGTAAAAAAATACTAGAATTATCTCTCCATCCTCTATCTGTATATTAAATTCATAAATAATGAATTTAGATATCTTTAATTCATAATAAATATTATACTTGATTCTCTAGTTTGTCAATGAATAAACTTTAACTATAAATTATGATATATAACTAATTAATTCAAACCCAGATCTAGAGATATTTTTTTCTTGTAGTTCGGGTTTTCCTTTTTTATTTATCTAGGTGGGATTATCAAAAAATCCCCTAATTTCTTCAGGCGACATTCCAAAATATTTTACCTCTAATATAAGAGTAAGCCAACAAGACAATAGGCGTTACACCATCTTGCATAGACTCTCAATAGCCATCACATGTACTTCAGTAATCACAACACCTGAAGCATGTGTTACCACGTAGACCTTATAACGGTCTTCGAGTGCCTCTTGCACTGGTATAACTGTACAAGCCTCAGTCCAAAGATTGCGGCAACAATTAATTATTTTTTCAGTGTGTTCAACTGTTTTACTTCCTTGGGACGGACACAGTTAGGATGGTAACATAATAGAGGATAGAGAATGGATAAAAGATGATGAAACCCTTATTGGACAAGGGTTGGAAGGAGTATTGGACAAAGAAAAACAGGCTGAATCACTATTGGATTCAGCCCGAATTTGGGATTAATGTTTGTTAAAACAAACGTTTGATTGTTGATTGAAAAAGCTATTGAGATACATATTGTTTTCCCGCTAAACTAAGTTCCATCAGGAAAGAACAAAGTTACGTTGGGAACAAGAGAGTTACAGGGAGATAATTAAAGTCTTAATCGTGTACAACTTACTCCACCGTCACACTCTTAGCAAGGTTACGTGGCTTATCGACATCACAATCACGATGTAATGCTGCATAGTAAGCCAAAATCTGTAAAGGAAGAACACTTACAAGTGGTGTTAACAATTGATGGACTTTTGGTAATACAAATGCATCGTCATCTTGCTCTAGACCTTTCATGCTGATGATCATAGCATTTGCACCACGTGCAACAACTTCCTGGACGTTTCCTCGTATAGAATAATTCACATTCTCTTGCGTTGATAGTGCGATGACTGGCGTTCCTTCTTCAATTAATGCAATCGTACCATGCTTTAATTCGCCGCCAGCAAAACCTTCTGCTTGGATATATGAAATTTCTTTCAGCTTCAATGCTCCTTCCAAGGATACATTGTAGTCTGTGCTACGACCAATAAAGAAGGCATTTCGCGTTGCAGAGAGATAATCTCTCGCAAGCTGTTCTATTTCTTCTTTTTGATCTGTTAAAACTTCCATTGCATTCGCAATAATAGCTAATTCTTTCATAAGGTCAAATGGCAATTCAAGACCTTTTGCTTTCGCTGTATCTGCTGCTAAGATTGCAAGAACAGCAATTTGTGCAGTATAAGCTTTTGTAGAAGCAACTGCAATTTCTGGACCTGCATGTAAATGCAGCGTATAATCCGCTTCACGAGAAAGGGTGGACCCTGGCACATTTGTCATTGTTAATGCCGGATGTCCCATTTCTTTAATTTTCACTAGAACCGCACGACTGTCTGCAGTTTCTCCACTTTGAGATAGAAATACAAACAATGGTTTTTCTGATAACAATGGCATGTTATATGAGAATTCACTTGCAACGTGAACTTCCACTGGAATGCCTGCTAATTTTTCAATAAATTCTTTTCCGACTAATCCGGCATGGTAGCTCGTGCCTGCTGCAATGATATAAATACGATCAGCCGCCTTCATTGCTTGGCGTATATCCTCATCCAACTTCAGTTCATTGTGCTCATCCTGATATTCGTTAATGATTTTACGCATTACGATTGGCTGCTCATCAATTTCCTTCAGCATGTAGTGTGGATACGTACCTTTTTCAATATCACTTGCATCAATTTGAGCAGTATAAGGCTGACGCTCTACTACTGTTCCATCTAACTTTTGAATCTCAACATAATTACGGCCGACTAAAACGATTTCTTTATCATAAATCTCCAGGTATTGGTCAGTTTCCTTAAGTGTAGCCATTGCATCACTTGCAATAACATTGAACCCTTCACCCAAACCAATCAATAATGGACTCTTATTTTTCGACACATACAGCGTTTCTGCATCTTCCGCATCAATCATGCCAATGGCATATGAACCCTTAAGCAGGTTCATCGCCTGACGGAAAGCTTCTGCTGTATCCTGGTATTGACCATAAAGCTTCTCAATTAGATGAACAATAACCTCTGTATCTGTTTCACTGAGAAAAGTGACATCAGTTAAATATTCCCGCTTTAAATCCTGGTAGTTCTCAATCACCCCATTGTGTACAATGGTAAATCTGCCTGAGGTGCTTTGATGTGGATGAGCGTTAATAATACTCGGTATACCATGAGTTGCCCAGCGAGTGTGGCCAATTCCCATCGTTGCATGAACAGACGCATCTACACTTTCCTTTAAAGTAGCAATACGGCCTTTTACCTTTGTAAGATTAACACCATCTTCGTTTAGTACAGCAATACCTGCTGAGTCGTAGCCTCTATATTCTAGTTTTTCTAATCCGTTTAATAAAATATTCTTTGAATCATTTTGTCCAATATAACCTACAATTCCGCACATTTCGTAATGTCCTCCTATTTGGAGGGGCAGACAAAAAGACGTGATATAAACACGTTATGACATATTCCTGGTCGGGGCTTTTTTCTGCCCCTCTCTCGTGTATGATGACATCTTGATTTATCCCTTTGTCCAATAAGTCACCCTATTGTTTTTAGAATAAATCCTAGACGACTGAGATGTACAGTCGGGAGGCATCCGCCGAAACTCTCGATAACCTCCACCTCGTCAACTATTTTTCCCTTTCGTCCGAAAAATAGTCCTGGCGCTTTTTTCAATACTTTTTCTATCCACCTTTCATGCATTTGAATAAAATTCACAAATATTAGTGAACATCTTTTATTTTACTCGACAATTAGTTAATTGGTCAATTAAAATTTACGTTTGTTATTATTTCTATCTTATTCTTCCCTCTCGCTTTATGTGCTTGTTCATTATTAGTTACCTCTTACTGTTTATATACGCTTGTTCCTCTTCAGGGCTTAGGATACCGCTCGCCTCCCCTATTGTTCCATTCTGTATCTTCCAAATTTGATTGTGATCCTTATCTACTCTTGAAAAATCTTTTGCTCTCCATCTTTCTAAAATGTCTTGATATATCTCTTCGTTATCGACATCTACTGTTTCTAATCCTTCTAATAACCAATTAATTCGAGTTGGATGTATTTCATAGAAACCCCATTTTTCAGATGCTTTTACTTTCTGGTGGGACATACCATGAATATATTCATTATAGTGATAACTTGTTAATTCACTCATGTGAGTGGAATCACCAAATGGATTTAATCCATCTTTATGATATTGTCCTAATTCTTCTTCAGAAATATTACCTTGAATTTCCAATCGAGTATGTTCTAAATCCGCCTCTGTCTTAGTAGCAGCTGCGTTATTTAAACTTTCCCCTTCATCTGCACCTTTAAACATATCCGATGCCTTGATATAACCGATAATAAATAGAGCAATTACTAAAAATGATGCCGATAGCCATATCACTTTTTTCAATGACCTCACCTTTCCTTTCTAATAGGTTACTTTCTTTGCAAATATATTTCAACTTTTTTAAATTATAATAATATAAAGAGGCTAGGCCATAAGTGTTTTATCAAATAAAAATCCGAACGATGCTTAGTGGAGAAATACCGTTCCGGAAATATACTTCGCTTTCCGCAGGCAACGTCTCAGCCTCCTCGGAAGAAGGGCACTTCCTGCGGGTCTTCGCTTGTTGCTTTTCCCGCAGGAGTCTACGTATATTTCCTCCACTAACTTGGTGCTTCGTTCGTCTTTTTGATTAAACATTTAGTTATGTCCCAGCCTCTTTACATCTTGAGAATTCAATGAACCTTGATGCCTATCTAGAAAATCAAAAATTAAGGAATACACTTGTATTTCATTGTCCTTTTTCGAGAAACCATGACCCTCATCCTCTAAGACAAGATATTCTACTTCACGGCCTTTCTCTTTTAACTTAGCTACAATTTGATCAGACTCGGCTTTAACGACCCTTGGATCCATTGCACCTTGGATAACAAGCATTGGCTTCGTCATTTCACTGAGATAAGTAATGGGAGATTCCTTGATAAATTTATCTTTATCTCGTACCGGATCGCCAATCAAACTTTCCAACAAAGGCTTCCAATGATCTGGAACAGAGTTCACAAAAGTAAACAAATCAGATGGGCCGAAGATGTCAACCACCGCTTTAAAGTATTCTGGGTGACGGCCATGGAGCAGTAATGCCATATAACCACCATAACTTCCTCCAACTAAAAATAACCGGTTTTTATCAGAGATGTTATTGTTGAACAGCCACTCTATTCCAGCTAAATTATCCAAGCGAGGACCTTCTCCCCAATCTTGTTCAACAAGTTTAACAAAAGTCGTTCCATAGCCCGTACTCCCCCGGAAATTAGGTGCAAAAATGGTATACCCACGGTTCACAGCGCACTGAAACATGGTCCGGAACTGCTTCCTTTCCGCCGCTTGTGGTCCTCCGTGAGGCCAGAAGATTGTATACCCATTATCATTCTCTGGTTTTGGCTTGAAAAGCAGAGCTTCTATATTCATTCCATCGAATGATGAATAGTGAATCACTTGTGGCTCAACCATCTCCTCCTTACTAATACCTAACACACGGTTATTGGTAATACGCTTCCATTCTTCTCCTGCTTTCAACGAAAAGATGTTCTGCGGTTCTCTTGCTGATCTTCCCAAAACATACACATTTCCAGTTTCCCCTATATCCAATTTCTCCATGACATCAACAGGAGGGTTTAATTTCTCCAGATTTTTTTGATTAGGATCGTAACGATATAAACAATCTACTACCCCTTTTTCTGTTACAAAATAGAAGACTTTATGCCGTTTATCCCACTTTAAGGAAGTAATACTTTCGCTCTCAATTGAGAGTACTTTAGTAAAGGTTTGGCTGAATACATCGAATTTAGCTAAATAACTATATTCACTTTCATAATTTGTAACAAAGTAGATCTGATTGTTATCTGTAAAGACGGGATTACCAGCAACATGAATAATTTGAGGGTCAGGGGTAAAAGAATACGTTGCATCATCTATTTTTGCAAACAATATGGAATAAGTGTTACCAAATGTTTGACTGTAAACGAAAGTTTTTTCATCCATTGATACCGCTTCTAAAATCGTTGGGCCTTTCTCCCCCTCATAAAGTAACTCGTTTGTTCCAGCTTCTAAATTCCTTACATACGTATTAAAGAAGGAGGGATTTCCCTCTGAAGTATTGTAATAGACACGGTTACCATCATGATTAATATGGGCTAAATAGTATTTCTCTTCCTTATCTCCAGTAATAAAAGGAATTGGCTCTCCGCCTTTCGGTGAGATAGCATAGATCTGATAATTCTCATCCCCATTATTATCATAACCAGCTAACACATACCTGTCTTTAGGATCAAATTGAAGAAAGCCTGCATCCTGATCACGCTGTGCGAATAAATAGGGGAATCCAGAGCTCTTTAAATCAATTGCCCATAGATTCATTTTCCCATTTAAATTGGAATTGAATAGTAATAATTCTTCATCTTTGCTTACTACAAAATCCGTAATATTGAAGGTTTGGAAAAATTGCTCTAAATTTGGTTTTGGAAATTCAATCACTGCATCACCCTGCTTCCTCAATTTACTTAATAATTAGATTATACACAATAAACTGGGAGAAAGTATAGAAAAAGACCGTCACTCACATGGAGTGCGGTCTTCTAAAAATTATTCCTTTATTCCTAATAAATCATCTACCAGCTTTACAATACGGTCTACATTCTGCTCGCACGCTTCCTTCGTTGGTGCTTCCACCATGACTCGAACAAGTGGTTCTGTTCCTGAAGGTCTTACTAGTACACGGCCATCGCTTCCCAATTCCTTCTCTACAGCTTCAATTTCACTTAAAATCTGCGGATGACTTAATGCTTCGTTCTTATCTGTCACTCTTACATTCTTTAGTACCTGAGGGAAAATCGTCATTTCACTAGCTAGTTCAGATAACGGCTTTCCAGTTTCTTTCATTACATTTACTAGCTGAAGGGCAGATAGCATTCCATCTCCCGTTGTGATGTAATTCAGGAAAATAATATGACCTGATTGCTCTCCACCTAGATTATAACCACCTTTACGCATTTCTTCCATTACATAACGGTCTCCAACACTCGTTTTGCTACTTTGGATCCCATGCTCTTCAAGAGCCTTATAGAATCCAATATTACTCATTACGGTTGAAACGACTGTGTTTTGACGCAATTGACCACGTTCATTTAGGAATTTTGCACAAATGAACATGATTTGGTCTCCATCAACAATATTGCCCTTCTCATCGACAGCAATTAAACGGTCTCCATCTCCATCAAATGCCAGACCAATATCTGCTCCTTTTTCCAAAACAAATGCTTGTAAAGTTTCCGGATGCGTAGAACCAACACCATCATTAATGTTGTAGCCATTTGGTGAAGATCCTGTTGAATAAATATCTGCTTCTAAATCTGCAAATAAATGTGTTGCCAGGCTCGACGTTGCTCCATGAGCGCAATCTAACGCAATCGTTAAGCCACTAAAGTCATTATCCACCGTATCTTTTAAGAAGGATAGATATTTCTGGCCACCTTCGAAGTAGTCATTAATAACTCCAATTTCATTACCAATTGGGCGAGGTAGCGTATCTTCTGCATCAATTAGCTGCTCAATTTCATTTTCTTGCTCATCACTTAATTTAAAGCCATCTGGTCCAAAGAACTTAATGCCATTATCCTCAACTGGATTGTGTGATGCAGATATCATAATTCCAGCATGTGCGCTTAAGGATTTTGTTAAATATGCGACACCAGGAGTCGAAATAACACCGAGTCTCATCACTTCTGCTCCTATAGATAGTAAACCTGCTATAAGGGCGCCCTCCAACATGGGTCCAGAGATTCGAGTATCTCTGCCGATTACTACTTTTGGTTTCTCTGTACCTTTAGTTAGGACATACCCACCAGCTCTTCCTAGCTTAAATGCGAGCTCAGGTGTCAGTTCTTTATTTGCTATTCCTCTTACTCCATCCGTTCCAAAATATTTTCCCATGAATACCTCTCCTTTACTTCCGACTCAATTGATTACAATTGAGCGTCTATGTAAGTAATTTGTATTTCGACTTAATATAATATGATATGACAATTTATTAGAAGACATAGGCATTTGGCTAATGCTTGTTTCTTTCTATAAAAAACAGCTGTTATTCCCACTCCCTCCAACTAAGCTGGAGGGAGTGGGAATTATGCTTCCTCTTCATCACTAATACTAACGGTTACTTGTTCATATTCAGCTGTAACAGTAGCTTCTTTTAAATCTGGTGTCTCTGTCTCAACCGGTACAGTATGTTCACCCGGTTCTAAGCCTTGAACATTTATGAATACCCGGAAGTCGTCTGCTGTTAATGCACCTACCTCTTCTTCACTACCTTCCAAGGAGAGTTGCATAACGTCAGTTTCGGGCTCTACAAATGAAATAGCTTGTCCGTTCGATAAGCCTTCCACTTCGATAGGGATTTGCTCTATTACACTTAATTGTCCCTCGGTTTCAGCTGTTTCCTCTATTTCACTTGACGGTTCTACTACTTCATTTGTTTCCTCTGTTTCATTTGTTTCCTCTGTTTCATTTGTTTCCTCTGTTTCATTTGTTTCTTCCGCTTCACTTGATTGTTCCTCTATTTCTATCAATACTTCAATTGTTTCCACTTCTGGAACATTTACACCCTCAGGCAATGATAATTCCACTTCCACAGTACCAGTTTCTGTTATCTCGGATAAGTCTATCTCTTCTGTATTGATACTGTTTAGGTCTTCCAGTACTTCTGTTATAGCAAAGGCTTCTACCTCTTCAATATTAGGTGTAATGGAGGTGAGTGTATACCCTTCAGGCAACTCACCAACAGTGGGTACATTGACACCAACTTGTTTACTCGGATTGTTAATCTGCGCGGAGACCTCTACTGTTTCAGGTTCTATTCTAACAGATAGCTCATTCCCTTGACTATCATAGACATTTACCGGGACTTCTCTGTTATTAATAGAGGTTTCTAACCCGGAAACATCTACAAACACCTTGACTACTCCGATTTGATCAATAATGCTGCGAGAGCTTGTAATCGTGACCTCACCCGGATTAATTTCGTATTCTCCAAGCTCAAATCCAGGGGGCATTTTACTTTGGTTAATGAAATCAGCAGAAACTTTAAATTTCTCACTAGCTCTTTCTTCTATATAGACTTCTACTGTTTTCGGCTCAATGTAAACCTCAAGGTCATTTGAAATAGTGTGTTGAATTTCTACCAAATGATTCCCTTCCTCTAAACCTTCAAGATCCACATAGACATCGAAATTACGCTGGGTAGAAATTGCTCTTAACCTGCTGGGAGAGCCAGATAAATTGACAGTTACCGTTTCAGGTACACCACTAACCACATATTTTTCTTCATCTATATTAATTTCTACCGGAAAGTCCTCTAGTCTTTGAGTCTCCGATGAATTTCCAGGAATAGAAGAATCGGCACCAGTTGATTGAAGGGACATATCCACAAAAATATATAATATAATCGCAAAGGCTAATGCTGCAAATCGGACAAACCATTTACTTTTAAACCAATTATCCATTTTTGCTTCCCCTCCGCTTCCAAGTTTTTCTTTCAGGGGCATCTTCCATCAGAGATAGATGGGCATTTAGCATGTTACGCAGTGTATCTTCATTGATATCTCTATGTAACTCACCATTTTTCGTACATGAGATAGCACCTGTTTCCTCAGAAACTATAATGGTCAGTGCATCTGTTACCTCACTAATTCCCATTGCCGCTCGATGCCTGGTCCCTAACTCCTTCGAAATGAAAGGACTCTCAGATAATGGCAGGTAACAAGCTGCAGCCATTATTTTGCCTTCTTTAATGATAACAGCGCCATCATGTAATGGAGTATTTGGTGTGAATATATTGGTTAGTAATTGGTGTGTCAGATTCCCATCAACAGGTATACCCGTTTCCATGTATTCTCCAACCCCTGTATCACCCTCTATTGAAATTAAGGCACCAATACGTCTCTTCGCCATGTAATTACAAGATTGTATAATGGCTTCTATTTTCTTGCCAATTATTTCCTCTTCCGATTTTACTGTCCTTGAAAAGAGATTTCCTCTTCCTAACTGTTCCAGAGCTCTTCTTAATTCTGGCTGGAATAAGATTATTATTGCCAGGAACCCCCAGATTATGGCCTGATTAGTTAACCATTGCATCGTTTGTAAATTAAATAAAATACTAATCGCCCAAACAAGCAATACAACTGCAATTCCTTTTAACAACTGGATTGCCTTTGTTCCTCTAATTAGCATCATTAATTTATAAAACACATACCAGACGAGAGCAATATCTACGCCTATTCTAAGCAGATCCACAAATTCCAATCCCCCATCAAGCATGTCCACACATCCTTCTTTTCGCAAAATTAATTAAAACAGGTATTTAATTTCCCCACTTTAACTAAAATGGCAAGAGGGGAATCAACTATCCATAAAAGCTCGATTTCATCTAACACGAAGCAGATAAAGTACCTCTGTTGGGAGACGCTTTTACCGCAGTTTTTCATTCTTGTAATTAATACAAATCTGAATTTAATTATATCATAAACACCTATATAAAGTTAAAATCAAACTAGTTCCCTTAATAAAAATTTCAGGAAGAAAAACGATTAAATGAGTGAAAAAGCAAGAAAACTTCAGATGAAAGACATCTGAAGTTCCATATATCACTCTAAAGAAAAAACGCTTTTAAATAGATCTTTCGACTGGTACCAAATCCATTCAAATACTTGATTCACCGTTGTAAGTTCCCCGTTCACCTCTCCGGCCGAAGCCATCAAACCCTTACCTTCCAGTTCATCCTCTTTTTCTAATAATTTCCCATTTACTATTGTAACATTTCCATCAACCGTTCCATTTACAATTAAGTTCCCATTTTTGACAAGAAGATCACCTTCCACCGTTACTCCTTCCGGTACTATCACGTTGTCTCCTTGAATGATGAGATTTTCCTGTTTGGAAACGACCAGTTCACTTTCTTCATTCCATTGAGCCGTTAATCCTCCAAACATTAAAATGAAGAATATTGCCGCAGCTGTGAGCATCGGATGCGCCCTAAACCAGCGCTTGTATTTTACACGTTTTTTCTCTGTGGGGAGTTGTTTCATAACATTAGCCGTAAAATTAGCAGGAGCTTCTATAGTCTCAGCACTCTTGATCAAGGTAATGGTTCGTTTTAATTCATGAAAATGGCTCTGACAAGCTTCACAAGCCTCTAAGTGATGAACTAATTTATGCTCTTCTTCCTTTGTTAAATCCCCGTCTAAATATTTATGCATGAATTCTATGGATTCATGATGAGTAGTCAAGTGGGTCACACTCCTTTACACGTGACGAAGTCTTTTTCTTAAAGCTTCCCTTCCCCGATGTATTCTCGTTTTCACTGTCCCTAGTGGAATATCTAATATATCACTAATTTCCTGAAGAGAAAACTCCTCTAAATATCGTAGCATGATAATCGTACGATACTTGGTTGGAAGTTGGGCTATTTCATTTTGAATATAGCGCTGTAATTCAATGCTTTCTACTTCTTCGCTGGGGGATTTGTCAGAAGTAGAGGAAAGCTGTGAATACATATCCAGTCCATCGGTTCCTTTCACCTCTGCATCGAGGTAATAATCGGGCTTACGCTTCCTAATTCGGTCTATCGAAATATTTGTTGCAATACGATAGAGCCAGGTAGAAAATTTCCGGTTTTCGTCAAAGGAATCGATATTTACATATGCTCGAATAAACGCCTCTTGCGCCATATCTTCCGCCTCGTGTTTATTACCAAGCATTCGATAGCAATGCTGATATATCTTATGTTGGTAAAAATCAACAATATCAGCAAATGCAGCTTGGTCCCCTTTTTTCACTTTTTTTATATTTTCTCTAATTAGTTGATCCAATTCCAGTACCTCCGCTTACTTGCGGTATTTATCTTACGTTTCAGTTCGCAATAAGGTTTCACTTTTTTATAAAAAAATTTACGTTTCAAAAGTCATAAAATTTTTAATGTTTAATCTTTACATTAAGAGGGTATTCTCCTAATATATTATACTAGATAGGAGGTAGTTTTTGGTGACGAATTCTTCGTTATTGGAAAAAATTGAGAAATGCCGTGAGGAAATGATTTTATTAAGTGACAAACATGATTTGACATCTGATAAAGTTATCTCATCTAGCACGAAACTCGACAAACTAATCCTAGAGTATCAAAAAATATATAATTAAAATAATAGAATAGAAAAAAGACATGAACCAAAGTCATATGAACTCCAAGTGAGATTTTAGCTCTCTAACTCTTCAAGTCCATTATAAGGTTTCATGTCTTATTTATATTATAATTAATCCATTATAACTGTTGCCCCATACATACTTGGTTGTATGGTCAAAGGCTTTATTCCCGCATTTTTCCATGACTCTATTAATTGTTCTGCTTTCTCTTTGGATGGCATAAAGGCAATTCCACAATCTCCGCCACCTGCTCCAGAAGGTTTTCCCGCACCACCCAGCTCTTCTGCTAAGTCACATAATGTAGTCAGCATTGGCGTTTCAATATCTACATTAGCGTCTATTCCGACCTTCGCAAGTGCTTTGCGGTTCTCTTTAATTCCCTCAAATAGTTGATCATGATTGTTATCTTCTACACCACTAAAGAAAGTTTGCACTGCGGCTTTACTATGATTCAGAAATTCTTGAAAGGCTTCAGGCTTATCATTCTTTAATTGCAGAATAATATCTACTAACTTTTTCGTAGAAGCAGCATTACCAGTCCACCCTACACAGAAATAAATATCATCAGGAAGACGAACGGGATTTAACGAAAAATAGCTCCAATCCAACTTTGTTAAAGCCGTAATAGTGTCCGATTTCTCATATTCACGTTGTAACCAATTTGCCTGAAATGATGCATATTTTAATAATCCGCCATAAGAGGATGCTGCAATATCTGCACCCGATCCATTCCCTTGAGTTACCACATGGGAAAGTGCAGCCAGCTTAAAAATAAGCCCTTTGGAAGGAGAGGTTGGCATAAATTTTTCCAGAATAGAGCTTACTACCGCTGTAACTACCGCGGCACTTGATCCTAACCCATATTTCACTCCTGATTCATCGTCAAGCTCGCTTTTTACAGAAAGGTGGAAAGGAGAGATATTTATTTCCTGTTCTCTTAAATAACGAAAGGTTACTCCAATTGCATCTTTAATAAAATTTAAACGATTGTCCTTTAGCTTGGTTACCACTTGGTTATCAGTCATAAAGAAAGAAACATTCTCCAGCTCAAAATCATGTAATGTAAGGAGATTTTCTTCAGAATTGACTAGTGTAGCATAAACATATCGGTTAACCGCCAGTACCGCTAGCTCATGATACGGTTCCAGTACGGCAAACTCGCCTGCAATCATTAATTTTCCGGGTACCTGAACTTTTATAGAAGTATTCGGCAATTTATTCAACCCCTAAATAACTGATTCCTGGACCTGGCTTGCTCAGTGTTACATTCGTTACGTTCGGTATTTCCCGTAATGTTTTTTCAATTACCGCTTCATCTTCCGGTAAATAAAGTACCTTCACGTTTGGACCTGCATCAATTGTAAAATATGCAGGAATTCCCTTTGCACGTAATTCTTGAACAACATACATGACACTCATAGTTGTGTCGTGCCAATAGGTAAAGGGAGGGTTGGCCCCAAGAGTTGTTGCGTGCATCTTTAGACAATTTGCTTCCGCAATCTCCCCTATCTTTTCAAAGTCTTTATCCCTAATACCTTCTTTTATTTGTGCTAAATCTTTTGGAAGGCTTTCTAGCCAGCCATCATAAAAAGGAGATGTTTCGACCGTTCGTTTCATTCCTGCACGACTAGATATTTTCTTCATATTAGAAGAAAGATTTACCGCAGCTATTCTTACGTCCCAATGAGCAGAAGGTGCAATTTGCACAGCATAGGAATCGGAACCATCTGGATTCTCTCCCATTTTCCATTCAACAAATCCGCCATAAATAGAGCGACAGGCCGAGCCTGATCCTTGACGGGTTAGCTTTGATAGTTCCTCATCACTTAAATCCAGACCAATGGCTCGAGAACCAGCAGCAGCTAGTGCCGCGAACCCCGAAGCAGAGGATGCAAATCCTGCAGCAGTTGGTACTTCATTATGAGAAGTTACTTTCGCATATAAATCTTGTTTGCCAGATATATTACGAATTAACTCAAGAAAATGGCTTACTCTATTATACGCTTCTCCAAATACTTCTTCTTTATTTAGATGAAAAACATCACGGGTCAGACCTTCCTGAAAGTCTACAGTTGTCGTTGTATAAAAACCATCTAATGTTAGAGAAAGGCTGCTGTTTGTGGGAAGAATCAAATCCTCATCGCGCTTTCCCCAATATTTAATCAAAGCAATATTTGTATGTGCTTTAGCTGTAGCTTTCAATCGTCTATCTCCTTTGTTCTGTATATTTTGCTTTCAATACAAATGGCCATACAGCATGCGCACCATATTTTCTTAACTTCTCAGCAAGCTGTCTGGAATGAATTTCATTTTGTGCCAAGGCAATGATACACCCGCCATTTCCTCCGCCAGTTAGTTTCGCACCTAATGCCCCTTCTTGTCTGGCAAAGTTAATCAATCGATTTAAGCCAGCGTCACTTACTCCAAGAGCTTCTAGTTCCTTCTGTGCTTCATCTAATAATTGACCAAGAATATATCTTCCAGCATTTTCAAGTGCGTGCTTAGCCTGGTGGGTTAAATCTCCTATATGATTTAACTTTCGTTGAATTCTTTTCGGAGCTGACTTTAACAATCGAGCAACCGATTCAACCGATGAACGGGTGTCACCCACTCTTCCAGAGTCAGCAACAATAAAATGGAAATCCTCATTTAAATTAATATACTTAATCGGGTGGTCCTTCTCGTACCAAACCGGTAAATCAGATGTAATTGTTAACGTATCAATACCACTTGGCTGCCCGTGAGCATAGGTTTCTGCTATATTAGCAAGGTTTAATAATTCTTGGTCTGTGTATGTTCTATTTGCATAAGCAAACAAAGAACGAATTATAGAGATAGCCACAGAGGCACTGGAACCTAAACCTTTTCCAGGAGGAATGGATGAACTAATCCGGATTAATAGATCACGCTCAGGAAGCTCAAGATATTCCAGTGTTCCTTTTACACATCTTGTAATACCTTGTAAGGATTCAGGAGCAAGTTCTATTGGTCCGTGATAAAAAGAACTGTCGAACCTTACCACACCTGGTACCTGTTCAATAACCGTTTCAACACCAATTAACGGAAAGGGTATCGCAATTGCTGGCTGTCCGTGCACAACCGCATGCTCCCCAATCAAAATTAATTTACTATGAGCTATACCGATAGCTGTTTTTTCTGTGGTTGTAATTTCTTCTGCACTCATTTTTTATACTCTTCCACCAATTCTTTAGCTTTTCCAACACGGATTTGTTTTTGTTTAATTAATTCTTCTGCTACGATATCAATCATCTCCCCTGTGGCACCTGCTGCGATAGCAACAGATCTTGAATGTAGTGCCATATGTCCTTTTTGTATGCCATCTGTTGCTAATGCCTTTAATGCACCAAGGTTTTGAGCTAATCCTACTGCAACAATGACTTGAGCGAGCTCTTTAGCTGATTCAACCCCAAGTATTTCTAAGGAGGCTTTTGCTAATGGATGAACCCGGGTTGCACCGCCAACCGTTCCAATTGACATAGGTAATTCTAATTCACCAACTAAATTTCCTTCTTCGTCCTTTGACCAAACCGTCATTGAACTATACGTACCATTTCGAGCAGCATATGCATGCGCACCAGCTTCAACCGCTCGCCAATCGTTTCCAGTAGCTATTACAACTGGATCGATTCCATTCATTATCCCTTTATTGTGCGTTACTGCACGATAAGGATCTGAAGCAGCAAGTTCATAAGCCAGTATCACTCCATCTCGCACTTCTTCTCCTGAGAAATCGCCTGTTCTCAATAATTGAGGGGAAATAATACAAGTAGCTCGTGCTAAGCATCTATCTGCATAATTCGATAAAATTCGCAAATATACCTTACCATTAGTTAAATCCTCTACCACTGGTGCGAGTGATTCAACCATTGTATTGATAATATTTGCCCCCATGGCATCACACGTATTTATATAAATATGCACCATGAGCATTTGGGTAAACCTAGATCCTGCTTCCTCATTTAAAATTCTTACATCAAGATCTATTGCTCCGCCACCTCTAGTCACAATACTAGGATAGGCATTATTAGCAGCTTCTATTAATGTTTGCTTCTGTCGTAGTATTGCTTCTTTTGCTTCCAGAAAGTCCGGGCAACCTACAACTTGAATTTGCCCAATCATAACACGCTCCGTTGCTTCTGTTCGAAAGCCTCCAGATTCCCTTACAATTCTAGCGATATGACTTGCTGAGGCAACGACAGAGGCTTCTTCTATCACCATTGGTATAACATAATCTTTATCGTTTATTAAAAAATTCAAACCTAGCCCTAACGGCAGCTCATATGTTCCAACTACATTTTCAATCATATGGTCTGCTGTCTCCAAATCTAAAGACGAACGGTTAGAGATAGTATTTAAATCCTCCGCTGTTAAAAATCCCATTTCATGTAATAACTTTCTGCGTTCTTCAACAGTCATATTATAGAATCCGGAGATCCTGGAGGTCTTCATACTGTATCATCCTTTTTTCAATTAAAAATGAAATCACTAATTGAGATTCGCTCTAAAATTCCTCTACATATTATAACATGATATGTATCATATCATGTTTAGATTGTTTTCTTATTATCAAAAAAATAATACCCTTAACCGAAAAAGCCAAACATCTCTTTCTATTATGTTAAAAAATAGCAAAAAAAGCAAATAAACAAGGTGCTTTTTAGACACCTTGTTTATTTGCTAATTCGTATGATGAGCCATGGAGGATTCGAACCTCCGACCCACTGATTAAAAGTCAGTTGCTCTACCGACTGAGCTAATGGCTCTTATCTTTTAAAGATAAAGAAATGGCTGGGCTACTAGGATTCGAACCTAGGATACACGGGATCAAAACCCGATGCCTTACCGCTTGGCTATAGCCCAACAATAATAGTGGTGGAGGGGGGCAGATTCGAACTGCCGAACCCTGAGGGAGCGGATTTACAGTCCGCCGCGTTTAGCCACTTCGCTACCCCTCCATATTGTTAACCATAGTAACTGTCATTATTCAACATTTTTCGCAAGAAATGGTGCCGGCCAGAGGACTTGAACCCCCAACCTACTGATTACAAGTCAGTTGCTCTACCAATTGAGCTAGGCCGGCATATGGTGGAGGATACAGGGCTCGAACCTGTGACCCCCTGCTTGTAAGGCAGGTGCTCTCCCAGCTGAGCTAATCCTCCATATTGGTGACCCGTACGGGATTCGAACCCGTGTTACCGCCGTGAAAGGGCGGTGTCTTAACCGCTTGACCAACGGGCCATTTCAAACTGACGAATTCTATTATATCTAGTATTCCCCACTTTGTAAAGGGGAAATTTTATTTTTTTTAAAGCGACCAAAACCTTATTATATCAATGCTTTCATGCTCCATTTATGTATCGAAAGAAATTTATTAATCCTTTATGCAAAAAACTAGGGGGAACAGATTTACAGTTATTATTTCTTTAGGTATTCTTATTAGGTTATAATGTACATTAAGAATTGATTTTTTGGAGGTAAAACATGACAAAGTTATTAGAAGGAAAAAATATCGTCGTAATGGGCGTTGCTAATGAAAGAAGTATCGCTTGGGGCATTACTAAATCTTTACATAATGCTGGAGCTAATCTAATCTTTACCAATAGACAAGAACGCTCCTATAAAAAATTAGTCAAACTATTGGAAGATAATGGCATAAACGCAAAACTAATCGTATCCTGTGATGTTGCCAATGATGAAAGCATTAAGGAAGCTTTTACTAAAATTAAAGAAGAAATCGGGGTAATCCATGGAGTTATTCATTCCATCGCATTTGCCAAGAGAGAAGAACTGCAAGGTGATTACGCAGACACTTCCCGCGATGGATTTTTACTAGCACAGGAAATTAGCGCCTATTCATTAGTAGCAGTAACAAAAGCTGCTAAAGAATTAATGACAGAAGGCGGAAGTATTGTAACTCAGACATATTTAGGGTCTGAACGTGTGGTTCCAAACTATAATGTAATGGGAGTCGCAAAAGCATCCCTTGAAGCAAGTGTACGCTACTTAGCGGAAGATGTAGGAAAAGACGGAATTCGCGTCAACGCTGTTTCTGCTGGACCTATTCGTACATTATCTGCAAAAGGTGTTTCTGGGTTTAACGATAAACTGCATGTGATTGAAGAAAAAGCCCCTCTTCGCCGCAGCGTAGATCAAGACCAAGTTGGAGATGCTACTCTATTCTTTATGAGTGACCTCTCAAGAGGGGTCACTGGAGAAGTTTTACATGTTGACTCCGGCTACCATATTATTGGTGGATAAATAACATTATATCTATACGATAAATTACTCTTTTGAAGATTGAAAGCCTGATAAATATCGATTTGTCGGGCTTTTTTGATTATCATATAAAATTAATGATTACTCTGTATACAGCTTTTTATAGAACAAATCGCACAAAATACCTAATAAACCCATAAATAAAATAACAAGACCATAAACATGATCATTACCAAAAAATGTGTGGTAAATGCCCACCCCGAAAGTTGGATAGGCAACTATTCTTAGTAATAACTGTTTCATTACGCATCATACCTCATTTCATTTACTCCATTTTATATACCTGTTTATACTATACATTCATATACTAAATAATACAAAAGTACTAAAACCATATTTTATTCTACAATCCGTCCATCTAGAGTAGTTGAGAAAATACCCCTTAAAAAAACCTAATAATATGCTATGATAGTTATTATGGTCTATTTCTTCCAAAACAAAAAGGTACACCATGTTATTTCACAATAATGGAGGATTAAAATGAAACATCATCATGCTATTATCATTTTTCTGCTGGGAGCAGTTTTTTTTGGTTTGAACCCATTATTTATTAATTTAGGATATGCTGCTGGCTGGAGCCTCGATGAGATTATGGTGGTGCAAGCTATTTTCGCGTTAGTAGTGCTTTGGGTCATCGGCATTTTTGCTATAAAACAACATCCACTGGCATTTAAAAAATTGAACATTAAAACAGTGGTTGCTCTTGCCATTGCTGGAGGATGCACCGGTTTGACAAGCATTCTTTATTACGCTTCCATGCAATATTTACCGGCATCTCTAGCTGTTGTCTTGCTTTTCCAATTCATATGGATTGGAGTACTGTTTGAATGGATTATTAATAGAAAAAAACCAAGTAAGCAGACAATGGTTACTGTTACCTTAACTTTAATAGGTGTTCTATTCGCGGCAGATGTATTTAACGGAGGCCTATCTGACATCACCCTTATCGGCTTTGTCTTAGGAATTGGATCGGCATTCTCCTATACGGCATTTATCATTGTCAGCGGTCGTGTCGCTGTCGAAGTCCCCGCAACCATTCGAACTCCTATTATGATTACAGGGGCAGCTCTTTTAATCTTTATTGTTTTCCCACCGCATATGTCTTTAACCGCTGATGTCCTAATGAGTGCAGACATATGGTTCTATGCAGGTGGACTTGCACTATGTGGACTTATCTTGACACCACTTATGTTTGCCATGTCCACTCCGTATATATCAGCAGGACTAGCTACCATTCTCGGTGCAGTTGAACTTCCAGTTTCAGTAATGGTTGCTTATCTTGGATTGGGTGAATTTATCAACACTTCAAGATGGTTGGGTGTTTTGCTTATCCTTCTAGCCATTGCAATTGGAGAAATGAGGGCTTTTGGTATATGTTCTTTAAGCAGAAAAGGCACGCTAATTAGATGGGCTTAAGCAACCTTCAGAATTTACATGTAATAGCATTTAGTAGCACGGATAAGTGTAAAACTTGAGTAAACAAGTATTTGTAATTCCTTGCTATGATTAAGCATCAAAATCCAATGCCAGAAATATAAAAAGCCTAAGGACATGTCCTTAGGCTTTTTATTTCAACATAGTTTAAAGCATAAATATTACCTTTCATAGCAACCTGCAACCATTTAATAAGGCTTTACTTTTGATAAACAAAAAAACGCTCCATCCTCTATACGGACAAGCGTTTAAAGAGAGCTTCCAATCAGATTCGAACTGACGACCCCTTCCTTACCATGGAAGTGCTCTACCTGCTGAGCTATGGAAGCACAAAAATGGCTCCACAGGTAGGATTCGAACCTACGACCGATCGGTTAACAGCCGATTGCTCTACCACTGAGCTACTGTGGAATAATATATGCCTGGCGGTGTCCTACTCTCGCAGGGAAAACCCAACTACCATCGGCGCTGGAGAGCTTAACTTCTGTGTTCGGTATGGGAACAGGTGTGGCCTCTCCGCCATCACTACCAGACAAATAT
>NZ_RCHR01000009.1 GCF_003665065.1 Oceanobacillus piezotolerans
TTTATACTTCATGTAGAGCTTCCTCCTAAGATTGATTTGCTTGTGTGTGTAAATTCATCTTATCGAGGGGCTCTATTTTTTTCAAACCTGAAATTTAACGTTCTACAGGAATGCTAACGGGGCAGCATTCCTGTAATCAATGAAAATGAAGGTTGTGCAAAAAAATAACCCCCTGATAGAATAAGAGAGTCCAAAAGCTTGCCGGCATAAAGGACTGACTTATTAATCAGGAGGCTAATAAAATGAATTATAACCAAAACAAAAAGATTGCTCAAATCACTTCTCAAACACTAATTATAGGTGTTGATATTGCTAAGTTTAAGCATGTTGCCAGAGCGCAAGATTTTAGAGGAATTGAGTTTGGAGCGCCTTGTTACTTTGAAAACTCGAAAAATGGTTTCCAAGATTTTATTCGTTGGATTTCTTTTTTAATGCAGGAACAGGACATGAATAAAGTGATAGTCGGTATGGAACCAACTGGTCATTACTGGCTGAATTTAGCTCACATTCTTAAAGAAAATGATATTAAGTTTGTAGCTGTAAACCCACTCCACGTAAAGAAATCTAAGGAATTGGACGATAATTCTCCAACTAAAAATGATGTGAAGGATGCCAAAGTTATTGCACAGTTAGTTAAAGATGGGAGATACGCTGAACCTACAATTCCGCAAGGTGTTTATGCAGAACTCCGAGTAGCTAAAAAAATCCGTGATCTCTTAACTGAGGATCTACAAACTGTTCAAGGGCAAGTTCACAACTGGATTGATCGTTATTTTCCTGAGTTCCTTACTGTCTTTAAGAAGTGGGAGGGAAAGGCTGCATTACAGTTTTTAAAGCTCTATGCGCTACCACATGAATTAGTAAAGTTCTCTGATCAAGAACTATTAATTCATTTAAGAAAAGCTGTAAAACGTAGTGTTGGTCTTAGTAAAATCCAAGAGTTAAAACAAGCAGCCAGTAAGTCCATCGGACTTAGACAAGGTGCTAGTATGGCTAAATTAGAGCTAAGGACATTAATTGATAAGTATGAATTAATTCAAATCAAATTCGAAGGATTGGATTCTAAAATTGATTCATTAATCGATCGAATACCTGGTGTACAACAAATGTTGGCTATAAAGGGTGTTGGAAGAGATACAGTCGCTGGATTTTTCGCCGAAGTTGGAGATCTAAGTGAGTATTCTCATCCAAGACAGCTAATTAAGTTAGCTGGATTAAGCCTGAAAGAAAACACTTCAGGAAAACATAAAGGGAAAACTACCATTACTAAAAGAGGCAGAAAAAAATTGCGAGCTCTTTTGTTTAGAGTGTGTATGATACTTGTCGCAAAGAACTCTGCATTTAAAGCTTTGCATGCGTATTACACGCAACGTCCTGATAATCCCTTGAAGAAGATGCAGTCACTTATTGCCTTGTGTAATAAATTAATTCGTATACTTTTTTCCATTGGAAAGAAGCAATTTGAATTTAGTGAAGAAAGAATGTTAAAGGATATTCCTCATATGCAAAATGTACAGATTGTGAAAGAAGCTGCATAAGGTCAATTAATTAGATTATTATAGTTTAATTTTTATCATTTATGTTTAGAAATTTAAAAAACTGAAGCACGGATTAGTCAGCAAAGCAACTAAACTTCGGGCATGGACCCTGTGGGGCAGCATGACTGACATCCACCTCATGGTAAGGTTGGACGAAGGAATTTGAGAGCATTGACTCTGTGAGACATGAGAGGGTTGACCTCCATGAGACGTGTGGAGATCCACTTGTGCGATCATATTTTAACTCAGTTACCACTTTTTTCCTAAGGTTGGTCTAGTTGAATATAAGTCTTTTTTCTCTAATGAACCAGAATTTACCTTATCAGATAATATTAACCACTAAATCATAAATTACTAAATTTAAACTGGTATGAAAATCTAAGAAAATAAAAGAAATCGGTAGATTTCACTTTCTATATTGAGAGAGTTTAGTTTAACAAGGATTTTGATATTACAGTAGAATAGTAATATATTGATTTTGATTAGAAAGGGGTTCTAAATTGACTGCTTTACAGAAAATACATATATTTTATAAAGCCCTCGGAAAGAAAAGACCATTTATATTTGCCTGTGTGAACGTATCAGCAATAGCAATTTTATTTTTATTAGGTCATCAAATAGGGTTGGCGTTATATAACTTATTCAGGTAACGGGTGCGATTTTTTAATAAGGAATAACCTTATTTTGTTGAATTTATGCTATTAGGGCAGTTAAGCTCAACAAGGAAATTTATTTTGGTCAAGTTATAGTAGCGAGAGGAGAATAGTTATGCCATATTATATCACTGACGATGGCATCGATATATATTATGAATGTATTGGAAATGGGGAACCGTTAGTATTTATACATGGTTTAGGAGCTTCGTCTGAGATGTATAAACCTCAAGTTGAATATTTTAAAAAAGAATTTAAAGTAGTGATTATAGATTTGAGAGGCAATGGAAAATCAGGAAAATTAGAATGTCTCAAAGATGAGGTATTAGACACGCAAATAAAAGATGTCATACAAATTTTGGACCATTTAGAAATAGAACAATCTTCTTTTGTTGGTGTTTCATATGGTGGTGTTTTTATACAAAAGTTTGCAATTACTTACCCTAATGTTGTCAATTCTTTAATCATATCAGATAGTTTTTGTGATACTTCCACAGACTCCTTACAAAAAGCGTTGGCAATGTTTGGGGCAAAACAAACTTGGATTTTAAGGCTTCCTAATAAATGGTTAGCGAAACTTACAACATCATCCTATAAAAATTGGCCTTTAGCAGGTTCTGAAATGAAGAAAGTCATAGTGAATATGAGAAAACGTGAAACAATTCTTCAAAGAAAAACAATTAACAATATAAAACTTAACAATGATTTATCAACTTTAGATGTTCCTGTTCTATGCTTAGTCGGAGATAATACTAAATTAGGTATAAAAATGATGGAACAAGTAAGTAATTTGACGGACGGAGAATTGGTAGTAATTGAAGACTCTTTTGACCCGAGCAATCTTTGCCAACCCACAGTTTTTAATACAATTACACATGAATTTCTTCAAAAGGTATTCTCTTAACTTAGGATGTGTTATTTAAAGAAAGAGCAACGCTTATTTTTCTTGAAGTTATTGTACTAAAGGGTGCAAGAGTTAAAGAAGTTAAAAAATAAACAATAAGAAAACGCTTGGATTTAGTCTAAACGTTTTTGTGTGTAACTTAGTGCTCTGATATTACGGCCTTTGATACGAAATTTAAGCTGTTATTTAATGTTTTCTTCACATTAACTATAGAAGAAATACGTTACTATGAGAATAAAATTACGGAATTAATTGACGAAGCCGAAATGGAGTTACGAAAAAAACGGAGCAGAATAATTGAACAAGAAGGGGATTTTTAAACTAGAAGAACCTTCATAACTAATGCAAAAAGGCGTATCTAATAAGATACGCCTTAACTTCGGCAAATTTCAATTTACATTTTTATTCCAAATGGTATGATTCAGCAGCCTTATCAGCATGGGCTATTACTTCTAAGCTACAAGAACTCATTTTGAAAGCTTCTCTTAATCTATTGACTCTTTCCTGATTAATACCCTCAAAACCAGTATGGATATCATATAAATGAGCAAATCCGGACCAAGCCATAATCTCCTGACCTAAAAATCTGCCTCCACATTGGCTCTCAAATGTCATCTGCTCCTCGAATAATAATCTAGAGAGACCCTCAACGGTTTCACTTTGTTCATTTCTCCAAATGTCTTCCCAAAGCCCATTTGCTTCTATATAATAATTTACAATATTTTGTTCGCCTGCTATTAATTCCTGGATAGTGCGATTTGCCATGTAAATTCCTCCTTGTTAATAGTAATATTTGTCTCGATATTCTTGTCTCTTGCTAACGGTATTTCACGTTTTTGACTTTGACTATCTTTGACTTTAGTTTAATTGAATTTAAATTAATCGTCTATTATTCTGCTCACTTATTTTCTTATCATTTTTAACTTGTATTCAGCAAGCGGGGCATTTAACTAATTAAGTGCAAAAAGTCATATGAAGCAAAAGAACTATTCATCTCCGAATCAATACAGTAAAATAGCATTATTAGATTGGAGGAATTGAAAGGTGAGAAAAACAGTAATATTTTGCTTTATGGCTTTATTTATTATCCTAACTGGATGTACAAGTGAAGAAGAAAAAAAGGAAGCTGATCTACAACGATCTTTACATGCTGTACAATCTAAACATAAAGAGATTGAAACCATAATTAATCAGACTGAACTTTATAATTACATTGATGGAACTATTCAGTTTAAAGATGAGAATTATAGCGGAAAAATAAATACTGATATTGATGTTCCTATTAATGATTCATATCTTGCTTTAGAACATCTTGAACAATACCGGCTCTTAGAAGAATTGGCACAAGAAATTTTCGATTTCCAAGGTAATGGTTTCTATCTAGGTAATATAGCTATTAGTGAAATAGAATACAAGACTTTAACTTTAACATTTGGGGATGATGGGGATAATTACATTATTAGTTTGGAAAACGAGGCACCGGTATTAACAACGGATAATGTAGATAATCTGGATAATCAAATTTTCGGGAAAATTGCTGGGGAAGAATTTGTCATTAATAAATCAGGTACAGTACTTAAAGAAGGAGAATATGAACGAATAGGCTTTGCTGCATATATAAAGGAAACTGATACAGAAGAGAAAAAATCTTCAACAGATAGTGTAAATTCTCAATGGAATTCCTTATCAGCAAGCGAAAAATACAACATTGTTTCAAGGGAATTACAAACTTTAATGAATCAAGGTTACTCTGTTTACACTACTAAAGACTATTTCGTTGACGCTCTAGATGCTTTTTATGAAGGTGGGCAAACAGACTTTACAAGTATACCTGAAGCCATTCAAATGGTTGGCTTTTCAGGAGGGGCAATCTCAAAATAGGGCCTTGTTTTGTGAGAACTTAGGAAATTTTAGTGAAACAGTAACTATAATGGTAAATAGTATTACGAAAATTGAGTGATACGGGGAAATTAGGGGGGATTAATTTGTTAAGGAAATTAAATATTCGTTTCTTATTTTGGTTTTTTTTAATATTGAGTTGTATTTTAATAATAGTAATTAAATTTTCACCTTTAAAGGACATACATACTTCCCAGATAGGTTATTTATCATGGTTTCATTACGGGTATGAGTTAGGAGAGACAATTTTTGGACTTAGCATTAGCTACATAGTGAGTTGTATTTTTTACTTTATAGTTGTCTATTTACCAGAACAAAATAAACGCAAACGCGCAATGGCAATCATCGAAAATAGAATAGATAATATCCTTGGTGACATGGGAGTAATAATCTATTATTATTTTCACAAAAATAGTATTACTGAATCTAACGATGAACTATTAAAGGAGCAGGTAGAGAAAATAAATAGGATAGATCCTAATAATAAAATGAATTTTAGTTATCAATATATTGAAAAATCAACTGGTCGAAAAGTTCCTTTTGGTACTGGAGATTATACCGAATTAATGTTATTAGAAGAATATCGTTCAGGGATTCAAGGTACGATTAATAGTATCTTCCAAATACCTGTAATAATTAACATTGACCATGACTTAATAGTAATACTTGAGGAAATTAACAATTGTTTTTTATTCAGAACAGTTGCCGGATTAATAACAGCAAGAAAACTTCCAGAAAGATACAAAATAGCAACACCAGAATTCGGAAAAAATTTATTTAAATTTTACCTTCTGTATAAGGAACTTAGCAAGTACATTGAACCAACAGAATATACTTTTGAGCAAACTCCATAGAATAATAGGAATTAATTCTCCGTAATAGATTCTCAACCTTAAACAATGATGATGAATATCCGTTTAACATCTGATTATTACTTTTTGATAATATGAAGTTACCAAAATTTACAATGAAAAGACAAAAAACCGTTACTTTGAGCAATTTTGTTCAAAATAACGGTTTTTGTTATCTAGGGAATCAATATGAATTTTACTTTTTAAACTACGCAGAAACAATAATATAACATTGTATATCATAGTTATGTTGAGTAACTATACATCTGTTATAGGTGATGTTAATATTGAAAAAGTTGGTATTCTAAAGAATTCAAACTTAATCTAAGTAAAGGAGCGATTTGTATGATCTGAGCAATGAAAAGAGAAGAAGTGTTAATGGGTGCAACAGTTAGGGTGGTTAAGCCAAGCTTGTTATTACTTGAGGAAATTTCATTTAAAGAATTTCGCTATTTACATTCTTTATCAGGAAAAATGGGAAAAGTCATCGCTGTTTATTACGGAATTGGAAATAAGTCGATTTTTGAAGTTGAATTTTTTAATGGCCAATCGTATGCCTACTTGCATGAAGACGATTTATCGTTAATTTATTCAGTCTAATGCAGCAGGAGAAGATAGGTTGGCATTTCCATTTCGATTTATTCTATTTCTTCCCATATTAACAAATAAATGATATCAAACGTTTTAAGATAGGTAATAAAAACAGTATAGGTGAAAGGGTTTGTATGGTTAAAAAACTACATAAAGTTCTTGGTTTATTTTTATTTCTGTTATTAATGGGTTGTAGTGATTCTTCACTTGAAGAACCAATTATATATGAAGGTATTATACAAGGAAAATATTTCCAAAAAGGCACAGTTTCAACAGGGGTTGGGCTATCTACGGGCGGAAAACCAGTTGTCACAACAAACTCCACTTTAGACGAATATATCATCTTTGTAGATGACGAAGATTACAGCGTTTCAAAAGATATTTGGTTAAGTCTAGAAGAGGGAGCGAAAATTCAGTATGAACTGGGTTTCTGGGGGATCGAAAATATTGTAATCATGGGAGATTAGTAGAAATAAAAGGGTACAGTAAAGATTCGTAAAAGAGTTGGAACAACACTTAAGATAACTGTGCAATCATAAGTAAGCGTAAATTGCTAATGAATTACTTTTTACACGAAGATAATATATTATTGATTTATATTCAGTTAGTAGTTATAGGAGGAGAAACATTGGAACAACAGGAGTTGCTAAGTACAAAAGAAGTAGCGGAAAGATTGGGATTAACGGTTACAACGATCTATCAATATGTAAAGAATAAAAAGCTAGTACCGGTTTATGAGGACTGGACTGTTGATGAAACGATGCTGTTTTATGAATCAGACGTAGAGAAGTTAGAAAATCAACGTCCAACTGGTTATACAACTTCCGAGGTTGCGAAGAAATTAGGTGTACACCAAGTTATCGCGGTAGAATGACGTACTTTGTTCAAGAAGAAACGTTAATGGAGCTAGAACAATCCTATGCTACGGAACATAAGGTGAAAAGCTTTTTCTATCATCCTAAATGGAAATATTACCACTTTCAATCTTTTCTAAACGAACAAACGAAAGAAAAAGCTAGAATAGTAGAACTTTCAAAAGAAGAAGGCGTTGTGCTTACGGATAGTGGGGAAAGGATACCTTTGAGTGAATTGAAGCAAAGAGGATTCATCCCACTAGAACATTTTAAGACACAGAATATAATTAATAAGCCAGGATATGTTCAATTCCGCTTCGAGCAGCCAGCTTCTCTACATTCTTTCATATATGAAGTAATTGAATCGTTTTATCGTTCTCTTGGCCATAAGAATATGAAGATAACAGAAGCGGATGGATACATAAATGTTTATGTGAAGCCATTCTTAATAAAAGAAAAGGGAGAATATTATTCTTTATTAGAAGAGCATCTGGTTAGTGGAGAGATTACTCAGAGACATAATGGTATTCTATTAGATAGTGGAATCGAGAGGATTACTATCTTTCCTTCAACAAAACAAAAGCAGAAATTAAAATCTATTGCAGATAATAAGAAGTTAACCATCCTGAACTGGTCTTAGAAGTTCTTGACAATTATTTAGAAGAGTAAACAATTGATTGAAAACATCCATAATGTAAATAGGGCTAGGTGTAGGGGAGATGATTACTCTTCATCATGCTATCAAGAGCTTTTAAAAGTGATAGCAACCAATAAAAGCAGTTCATCCATGCTATGAAGGGCTTTTTAAAGTAAAAGCAATCAATAAAAGCAGTTCATCCATGTTATGAAGGGCTTTTAAAAGCAAAAGCAACCAATAAAAACAGTTCATCCATGTTATGAAGAGCTTTTAAAAGCAGAAGCAATCAATAAAAGCTTTTCATCCATGTTAAACTGCTACTATATGTCCTTTAGGCGTGAAAATCAAATGCATATGAGGAACATATCGTTCATAAGAACTTGTCTCCGAACCACGGAAAACAGGGACGAATGGCACCATCCGCATTCTGATCATACTCTATGCGGTCATAGGAAGCACCAGAACCGTCCCCACGCTTCTATTTCCCTTTAATTTCCCCTAGTCTAATAAAATTACGATCCCTTTTTTCGAGTGCCTTTTCTACAAGTGTTTCAGAGTAGTTGTAAATGCCCTCGCCAGCTTTCGTTCCTAATTTTCCCTGACTTATTTTTTCATTAATAAAGGAAGGCACTTTTTCAGCCTGGGATAACTCTGGTGCCAAGTTTTCCACCACACTCTTCCAAATATCAAGACCTCCATAATCCGCCGTTTCAAGTGGCCCGATGAAAGCCCAACGGAACCCTGGACCAGCCGTTAAAGCCAAATCTATACTTTTCGCATCTGCCACTCCTTCTTCGAGCAAATGAAACGCCTCACGGACAAGCGCTGCTTGCAGACGGTTGGCAATAAATCCAGGAATATCCCTTTGCAACACAACGGGCTCCTTACCAATTTTTTTCATTAATGCTACTGTTTGGTCGACGACTTTTTCAGGTGTCTCATCCCTTTTTACGATTTCTACTAAAGGAACGAGCTGTGCCGGATTGAAGAAATGGGTAATAATAAAACGCTTACTATTTTTCATACTCTTAGTTAATTGCTCAAGAGAAAAGGTAGACGTATTGGAAGCAATAATGACCTCTTCCGGAACAAGTTCATCCAATTGGCGATATAGTTGATGTTTAGCATCTAATACTTCGATGATTGTTTCCGTGATGAAATCTGTATCACCGACAGCTTCCTTAAGGTCTGTTGTCACCGTAATACGGTTCAATGCTTCTTCCTTACGTGCTGAATCTATCCTTTCTTCCTGAACTAGGAGAGTAAGATTCGTATTAATGAGTGATAGTGCTTTGGAAAGGTACTCTGTTTTTAAATCATATAAAGCTACAGAAAATCCTGCCAGTGCATAATTTTGAGCAATACCATGTCCCATGGTTCCTGCACCTAAAACGGTTATTTTTTGCATCGGTTTTCATACTCCTTTCTAAATAGGTAAAATTAAGATAAACTTGCTATCTCATTCATCACCTCTGTTAATTTAGCTGGATTTTCTGAAACTAACATATGTGTGCAATTTTCAAATGGAATGACTTCGGAATTAGCTATGTGTTGGTGTAAATATTCTGCAGTTTCTTTGGAGTAGAGGGTACTTTTTTCACCATATATTATTTGGGCAGGAACGGTAATTTTCTCTAGAACATCTCGGTAATCGTTTACAGCCATCGCATGCCACATTCCAGCAAGAACGAATGGAGAGTTAAGTTTCATTCCTTCCATTAACTCTTCAAACATCTCTTCTGTGATATAAGGTATCGAAATTCTCATGAACGAACCGCAAAACTCTTCCATATTGTTAAAGATTCTAGTCAGATCATGATGGGCGTCTTCTAATTGATATTTTCCATGGAAAAGCCCAAGGTTCCAGCTTTCATCATTAACTAATTTCGGAGTCATATCTAAAAGTGTTACCGATTTCAATCTGGAATTGCCAAAGGTTCTTACATAATCAAATATAATGGAAGTCCCCATCGAATGACCGGCTAATGTCACGTTATTCAAATCCAGGAATCCCATTAATTCTTCCAGGTCCTGGGCAAATCTATTCAATGTATATCCAACTTGGGCCTTTTCAGAGCTGCCAAATCCTCTTAAATCATAGGAAACGACACGATAACTCTCACTTAATGCTTCAAACGTTGGCTCAAAACTGGTATGATCCATTCCCCATCCATGAATGAATACGATTGGGTTTCCTTCTCCTTTTTCCTGGTAGTATAATTTCACACCATCACTAGTCTCGAAAAATGCCATCATTATTCCTCCTTTATATTTTACTATTATTCTATCAATAATAAAATAGTATGAGAAGTGATAGGGAGCGAGAGGGGGGAGCGTTAGGGACGTTTCCTTTTCCCTCTTTTTTCACAAGAGGTGAAACAGCATTTATTACAACGAAGAAAACGTTAAATTGATAGTTTTATAATAACGATTTCGTACTGGATGGAATAGAATCTTTATTCACTAATAGGATTGGGACAATCTGTTTCTCAGCCGAATCTCAGAGGTATTATGAAAAGGACTTCGAATAGCGGATTGCCTTTATTCCGTCTATTTAAATTTAAAGAACTAGCTACCCTGCAGCCAAGTAAGGTGGCTGTTTCAAAGTGCACAATAAAAACACTCACTCGAAACGAAAAAATAGGTTGAGTGAGTGTGTATTCATACTTTAGAAAGGAAAGAATAATTTTTATCGTGGTTAAGTATCCATTCACCAACCACATCTGGCTTCATCGGCTTGCTGTAAAAATACCCCTGCATGACTTGGCAGCCAAGTTCGCTTAATGACCTAACTTCGTCTTGACTCTCTACCCCCTCGGCAATGACCTCCAGTCCAAGACTTTCTGCCATGACAATTATGGCATGAATGATCGCACGTTTACTCGGCTTTTCCAAATCATTGGTAAATAATCGATCTAATTTTAGTGCATCTAGGGGAATTAAATCAAGCAGCCCAATCGAGGAGTAACCTGTCCCGAAATTATCCATAGAGACCTTTACACCTAATGAACGAATGTGTATAAGCTGGTGCTGAAGAACGCTGGTGTGTTCCCTATTGCTTTAAAATAAAGTGATTTGAAAGAATCCGGTGTCAGCCCCCACTAAGTATAATTGTCAGTTCATTGATGGTGAACTGTAATCCAAGAAGGTAAATTCATAGATGTAGTAGCTTCTGCATATGAGAGTTGGCTACAAGGTAATGTTGGGACAAAAATACATGCTTTTAGCTTTTCTCCTGTGTCTCGATCAATGACGAAGGCTGTGGAACCCGCCCAATCGAACTCCATTATTTCCCCTGGTTTTCTGCAAATACGCAACTTAACTTTGTATTTATCTACGGTAATGACGCACACTATGCAAAATGTACTAAATGAAAAAAATAGCTGGACTATGTATCTATTAGGATTTATAATATTATAAATAAATAAAATAATTAGTATATGTCTTATTTTCAGATAACTAATCAGAATAATACATAAATAACGAAGCAGCATGATATAAATTATCTGAAAAAGATAATGAAAGAGGGGGAATTTAGTCATGAGGAAAAGCGTCATTAAGATTCTTTTCACCGCAAGTTTACTTGGAATGGTACTTGCTGCTTGTGGTTCGGGAGATTCAGGAGCTACTAGTGATGGTGGTGGGGATACGATTCATATTGGTGTGAACATGGAGCTGTCTGGAGCGGTTGCATCCTATGGCCAATCAGATACGGAAGGGATTGAGCTAGCTGTTGAGGAAATCAACGAAGCTGGTGGTATCGATGGGAAACAAGTAAAGGTGACGAAGGTTGATAATAAATCCGATGCAGCGGAGGCAACGAATGCGGCAATTAAATTAACGAGTCAAGATAAGGTTACCGCGATTATTGGAGCTGCTACGAGTGGAAACACAGTAGCCCAAGCGCAAATTGCAAATGATACGGAAACAGTGCTACTCTCTCCTTCAGGGACGAGTCCGAATGTTACGATCACAGATGATGGGACATTGAATGAATTTGTTTTCCGCACATCCTATATTGATCCGTTTCAAGGAACCGTAGCAGCAAATTTTGCAATCGATGACTTGGGGATTAAAAATGCTGCCATTTTAGCAGATAATGCGAGTGATTATGCGAAAGGGCTAGGTTCCGCTTTCAAGGAAACGTTTGAAGCTGCAGGTGGAACGGTTGTATCGGAAGAGGCTTATGTTGCGAAGGATACCGACTTTCGTTCGACGTTAACTCGTATTCAGTCCGCTAATCCAGAATTCATTTTTATTCCTGGATATTATGAAGAGGTAGGATTAATTATAAAACAAGCCCGAGAAATGGGGATCGACGTACCACTCATGGGTGCGGATGGTTGGGATTCCCCTACCCTCGTAGAGTTAGCTGGTGCTGAAGCATTGAATAATACATTTATTACAAACCACTATTCATCGGAAGATCCAGATGAAACAATTCAAAACTTTGTAACGAAATTTAAAGAAAAATATGATGGAGCATCACCTAACGCCTTTCATGCACTTGGCTATGATTCTGTCTACTTATTAGCCGATGCAATCGAGCGTGCAGGAAGTACGGAATCTACAGCAATAAAAGACGCACTAGAAGAAACGAAGGAGATAAAGCTCGTTTCAGGAGTTGTTACGATTGATGAGGATCATAATCCAATTAAATCAGCAACAATCTTAGAATATGTCGATGGAAAACAAGTGTTTAAAACAAAAATTAATCCGTAATACCTGTAAAAAATGCCTGTAGTAATGATAACTTACAGGCATTTGCTCTTATCTATATAGACAATTTGTAAATGGGAGAAGGGTGTTCTCCCATTTCTAAACTCATAATTTATAGGGGTGGGAATCGATGGAATGGCTACAGCAGCTCTTTAATGGCATATCACTCGGCAGTATTTATGCATTAATTGCCCTAGGTTATACCATGGTATATGGAATTATTAAGCTAATTAATTTCGTCCATGGGGAAGTATTTATGATTGGCTCGTTTACAGGATTTTACGCGATTGCATTTTGGGGACTTGGTTTTTTTCCTTCACTTGTCTTATCGATGACGGTTTGTGCAGTGTTCGGTGTAGTAATTGAACGTGTTGCTTATAAACGGCTACGAAACTCCACAAGAATTGCAGCTTTAATCACAGCAATTGGGGTTTCCTTATTTATTCAATATGTCGTTATCTATATTCGGGGTGCACAACCAGAGGCATATCCGAATGTATTGCCAAATCGAACACTTGATATTTTTGGTATACAAATAAGTAGTCAATCACTCCTTATTCTTTTAGTTTCTGTCGTACTTATGATTATTCTGCAATTTATTGTCCATCGAACGAAGATTGGCAAGGCAATGCGTGCCGTTTCATTTGATCCAGATGCAGCAAAACTAATGGGGATTAATGTAAATAATACGATCTCCGCTACCTTTGCGATTGGTTCTGCACTCGCAGGGGCTGCAGGTGTAATCTTTGGTGTCTACTATACAAAGATTGATCCTTTGATGGGAATCATTCCAGGATTAAAGGCTTTTATTGCCGCAGTTTTAGGAGGGATTGGTATTATTCCTGGAGCAGTTGTTGGTGGATTTGTTTTAGGAATTGTAGAAACGGTTGTAAGTGCGTTTGGATTTTCCTTATGGAGAGATGCAGCAGCATTTATTATTCTAATTTTAATCCTCATTTTTAGACCTTCTGGCATCTTTGGGAAAAATTCGAAGGAGAAAGTGTAGGTGCTATCATGTTGAAAAAGGTGAATACATTTTGGTTAGCTATCATTCTTGCGTTTGTATTCTATGGGGTTATTCAGCTACTGATCTCGACCGCAATTATAAATCCATTTTATTCGAATACACTTATCTTTATTTGCATTAATATTATTCTTGCTGTGAGTCTGCATTTAGTAATTGGGATTACAGGCCAATTCTCCATTGGTCATGCCGGTTTTCTAGCGCTTGGTGCATATATTTCGGCTATAATGACGATGGAGCTAGGCATGCCCTTTTCTCTCGCACTAGTTGCAGGGGGGATTGTTGCAGCTTTAGCAGGGTTGGTTGTTGGGATTCCTAGTTTACGTCTTCGCGGAGATTATTTAGCAATTGCCACACTTGGTTTTGCTGAAATCATTCGTATTATTTTTCTGAACATTGATTATGTTGGCGGTGCTGCGGGAATGCAGGTTACCCATGCTACGACATGGACGACTTCCTTTCTCTGTCTACTTCTTACGATTGTTGTGATTGTTAACTTTACAAACTCTAGACATGGTCGTGCATGTATTTCCATTCGTGAAAATGAAATTGCTGCTGATGCAATGGGAATTAATACGACTTATTATAAAGTAACAGCATTTGTAATCGGTTCCTTTTTTGCCGGGATTGCGGGTGGATTATATGCGCATAATTTCTATATCATTCAGCCTGTGAACTTTGGCTTTTTGAAATCATTTGATATTTTGATCTTTGTTGTATTAGGTGGACTGGGAAGTTTATCTGGGGCGGTTATTTCCGCAATTTTATTAACGGTTGTATCCACATTTCTTCAAGAGCTTCCGGAGACACGGATGATTATTTATAGCTTAGTACTCGTTATGGTCATGCTCTATCGTCCTCAAGGGTTAATGGGAACACGTGAAATAACGGATTACTTCGGAAAGTGGAAATGGAAGCGGATAAAGGGAGGAAACCAGTATGGAGGATAAACCGATTCTTCACGTCAGTCAGGTTGGGATTAACTTCGGGGGATTGAAGGCTGTGGATGGCTTTAATCTGAAGCTCTATCCTGGGGAACTAATTGGACTAATTGGACCTAATGGCGCGGGAAAAACGACAGTCTTTAATCTGCTAACAGGGGTGTACACGCCAACAGAGGGCGAAATAATGCTTAATGGTGAACGAATTAATGGTCTAGCGCCTTTCAAGGTTACACGAAAAGGGATTAGCCGTACCTTTCAAAATGTCCGTCTCTTTAATGAGCAGTCCGTATTAGATAATGTAAAGGTAGCTTATCATTCTTTAGCAAGACATTCTATTATAAGTTCTATTTTCCGTTTGCGTAATCATTTTATCGGGGAACAGGAGATGGAAGCAAAGGCAATTGATCTTCTCAAAATCTTCCAATTGGATAAAGTAAAGGATGAAAAGGCAAAGAACTTACCATATGGCGGGCAGAGGAGATTAGAGATCGCTAGGGCACTTGCAGCAGGTCCGGAATTGCTCTTACTCGACGAACCAGCAGCAGGTATGAATCCACAGGAAACAAATGATTTGATGGAATTAATTTCCTTTATACGTGAACAATTTAATTTGACCATCCTCTTAATCGAGCATGATATGAAGTTAGTAATGGGAATATGTGAGCGAATTTCTGTACTCGATCATGGCCTGCTGATCGCAGAGGGGACACCAGATGAAGTGCGAAATCATCCAAAAGTAATCGAAGCGTATCTCGGTGAGGAGGTCATTAGTAATCATGCTTAGTGTTGAGGAAATCAATGTCTATTATGGAAATATTAAAGCACTGAAAGGTGTTTCCCTAAATGTAAATGAAGGTGAAATAGTGACATTAATTGGTGCAAATGGGGCTGGAAAAAGTACGTTATTAAATACATTATCTGGCTTATTAAAGCCAAAGAAAGGAAAAATCGAATACTTCAATAAATCGATTGCCGGAAAGCCTGCCCAAGATATCGTCAAAGCAGGTATCTCTCATGTTCCAGAAGGACGCCGTGTATTTGCAAATATGAGGGTAGAGGAGAATTTAGAGCTTGGTGCATATTTGAGAAAGGATTCGAAAGGGATTCGCGAGGATTTTGATAAGGTATTTGAATTGTTTCCAAGGTTATATGAGCGGAAGAAACAGTTGGCTGGTACGCTTTCCGGTGGTGAGCAGCAAATGCTGGCGATGGGGCGAGCGCTGATGGCAAAGCCGAAACTACTTCTCCTTGACGAACCATCCATGGGATTAGCACCACTGTTAGTGAAGACAATTTTTAATATTATTGAGGAAATTAATCGGGATGGAACGACTATTCTTTTAGTTGAGCAAAATGCGCATATGGCACTATCCATTGCAACAAGGGCATATGTAATTGAAACAGGATCGGTAATTACTTCTGGAACTGCTGAGAAGCTACAGGCAAGTGAAGAAATTAGGCAAGCATATCTTGGCGGATAGGAAAGTTTTGGAGGAAGCATGGGACGTTTCTCATGCTTCCTTTCTTGATGTGGAGCAAGAAAAATAAATGTCCCCAAGTTGATGGTGGAAACATATATTTTCTTGAGAAAGGATAGACAAGTACCATGTTTACCAATGAAAGTGGTTATTAACCTGATTGATATCTTTCCGAATGTCCATTCAACTCCCCTGAAAACCTTCCGAAAGACTCCCATGTCGTTCCATTTGTTGTTCTATAAAATAAATATACATTTTGCCATCGGATCTGTTGAAAGTCAATCTGAAACGCAGCATAAATGAAGAAGAAGTTCCTAACGAGATTTTGGACATTGAGGATTTCCTTTATTCTAATAGTAGAAAAAATCCAACTTATGTAGTTGTAGTCAAAATTAGGATTTATGAGTTTTAAACGAACCCATTTCTTGATAGAATTGGTGTTCTGTTCAGGAGGTTGGAACAACATTTGTATTATAGAGCGAGTTAATAGAAGTATGGCGCAACATTTGTGTGGGGCGGAGTAACTTTAACAGGAAATGGAGTGACTTTTCCACATAGTAGAGCAAGTTTATGAGTGAAAAGTTCAACTTTTCCTAGATATGGAGCAATTTTTCAGGTTTACCGTTCAACTTATCATACATCAGGCCCCTTTTGAAACAGTCGAGGCCTTGCCTCAAATTATAGATAAATTACATGCGTCACAATGCTAGCAATAGGCGAGAATGTTTTACACCGTGCACCTATGGCTTTTATAAGAGAATTAGCAAGACGGAAAAAGTCGAAACTTTCACTTGTAAAAACAGCAGGTGCCCATGATATCGATTTATTATATGCAGTTGGTGCGGTTAAAACGGTAACAGCTGGTTTTGTCAGTTATGAAACCGTGTATGGTCTTCCGAAGCATTACCGAAAAGCGGTTGAATCCGGTGAAGTTAAAACAAATGAGCATGCATGTTATACCGTTATAAGTGCCTTAAGAGGTGCCCAAGCCAATGTTCCTTTTATGCCGGTACAAGGGATGCAATATGGTGATCTCATCAAATATAATGACTACTTTGTAGTGGTAGAAGATCCATTTACAAAAGAACCGGTCACACTGGTTCAGTCAATTTTTCCTGATGTGGCTATCATTCATGTACAAGAGTGTGATGAACAAGGAAATGCGATTATTTATGGGCCAAAATTTGAAGATGTTTTAATGTCACGTGCAGCCAAACGTATCATCATAACAACGGAGCAAATTGTCCCCCGTTATAAAACTAAACAAAACAATGAAAGAATTGATATTCCCGGATTTTTAGTTGAAGCGGTTGTGCACGTTCCAAAAGGTGCCTTACCGACATCTTGTTATAAAAAATATGAGTTGGATGACAAGGCATTGCGTACATTTATTGGTTTAAAGGAAAAAGCCGAAATCAATCAATTTATTTCATCCTATGATCTTCAGGATTATAGTGGGCAAGGGAGGAAGAGAAGTTGGTAAAGTCATATAAGATTAGTGATTTAATGACATGTACGATTGCCGATTTATTAATGGATGGCGAGACAGTTTTCCATGGAGTCTCTTCCCATTTGCCTATGGTAGCCATGCAACTGGCAAAACATATGCATGCCCCTAACCTTGTTCATTTAAATATTCCGGGAGGGGTAAATCCTACCACGATAAAAAACGCCTCTTATTCCTCTGCTGGCGCGGATTTAGTAGGAGCTGCGGAAGCTTATTTTCCTTTAGAGGAGATTTTTGATTTGTCGATGCGTGGAAAGCTAGATACAGCGTTTCTAAGTGGAGTTCAGTTTGATATTAATGGGAATGTGAATGCATCTGTCATAGGGGACTATCATAAACCTAAGGTGCGCTTACCGGGGGGAGCAGGAAGTGCAGTTCTCATCCCAACGGCGAAAAAGGTAATCATATGGAGAACCAAACATGATCCGAGAACGTTTGTGAATGAAGTAGATTTTGTTACGACTAGAGGAAACATATGGAAAATTATCACCCCATTATGTGTCTTTGTATATAAAAATGGAAAATTACATTTGGAATCGATTCATCCTCATACAACTCTTGAGGAAGTGGAAAAACAAACAGGTTTTCCTTTATTATATGATGAGCTTACATATACGAATGAACCGAGCATACAGCAGTTACAAAAGCTTAAAGAAATTGACCCGAAAGATTATAGGTCCTTAGAATTCTTATCATAAACGATAGTCGAGGGAGTAGTTGGGTCATGATATTTTATGGAGAACAAGGGATCCCAAATTATGTGTCTTAGCTACATCAATAACCATTTATAATAGATTATCTGTACCAGTCTCTCGAACTGATTTAGACCATCGATTTCTATTACTTAAATATGATTCAATAATAAATATTACATTGTTTTCATTTTCTTGGATTGTGATAAGTAATTGGAAGTTTTGTGGTAGGCACTTCTATTTTTCAATGAAAACAGTGGTTTTTTAATATTTTAGCTCTATTACAATAATAGACCTTCATTAAGTTTAAACTAATTAAACGAGCACATTAAAATTGTGAATTTTAAATTATCACATTATTTTTCTGAGTTGAGTTTAGAATAATAAGGTGATATATTTATAAAAACAAGTAGATTAATAGGAATAATAATATATAATAATGGAGGAGAACAGCATGAGTAAAATTCCGTTGATCGTATCAACCGAGTGGTTAGCAGGAAAATTAGATGATCCAAACCTAAGGTTATTGGACGCAACAACTTATTTGAAGCCTACTGAAGATGGTGGCGCTGAATTATCATCAGGAAAGGAAACGTACGAGAAGGGTCATATCCCGGGTGCGGTTTACGCTGATTTGCTCAATGAACTATCAGACAAGGATGCCCCTATCCGCTTTACTGTTCCATCTAGAGAACAATTTGTTGAAAAGATAACAGAACTGGGCGTAGGGGATCAGGATACATATGTAGTTGTATATGACCAAACTTACGCAACAGTTGGTTCTTCAGATGTTGCGTCAGACTGGGCATCACGCCTTGCTTGGCAATTACGTTATGAAGGATTAGATAATGTTGCTGTCCTTGATGGCGGATTTGCGAAGTGGGTTGATGAAGGCCGTGAAGTTAGCACTGAGGCTGGTTCTTATCCAAAAGCTACATTTACTGGTGAACGCCGTCCAGAATTATTTGTTACGAAAGAAGATGTGAAAGCGGCATTAGATGATGAAAATGTCATCCTGATTAATAGTTTAACAGAGGAAGCATTTAACAGTGGACGAATTCCTGGGAGCTGTAATGTACCTTTTGTTAATCATTCCAATCCTCAGTCAAAAGAACTTTATAATGATGAAAAGCTAAAAGAAGCTTTTGAAAAAGTAGGAGCACTCGATCCAAATAAAAAAGTGATTACCTATTGTGGCGGTGGAATCGCAGCAACGTGGAATGCACTGCTATTGAATAAATTAGGTCAGCATAATGTTGCGGTATATGATGGGTCCATGTCTGAGTGGACAGCAGATTCTTCTTTACCGTTGGAGAAGTAGGAAGTTAATTTCTAAGAGAAAGAAAGAGATTAAAAGGAACGTTTCTAAATTTTTTCCTGCGATATTAAGGTCATATCTGTTTATTAAGGAATGGAAAGATTAATAGAAAAAAGTACGAAGGAAAGTTTTATGTATAAATCTACATGGAACTTTCCTTTTTTTATTTAAAGTGTGGCTTATCTTTATTCTTCAAAGTTGACCAGGTAGTTAAAAAGTTGATCCAAACGATGTGATAGTCGCTCAATATTAAATGCAGATATAGGAGGCAGGTATCTGCTTAAAACATGACTGAATCCACCTCTAGGTTTCAGATCCAGTTGATTGTTAATGGGTCAACTTTTGAACATATGGAGTGAGATGATAATAAAAGGGTTCAACTTTCCGGAGTAACGAGCAAATAATTGTAGTTGCTGGAGGATTGCTAGAAAAAGGGGATTAATTTTCATAGATATTATGTAAGAATATTGTTAAAATAGTAAAAGCAACTACATAAAGCGGATGGGCGGTTGGCCATCTCCCGTAAGGAAGAAGGGAGGTGGTATAAAAATGACGACATATGAAGCAATTATCATTGCACTGACATTAGGTTTAGTTCTAGTAAATGGACTGGCACTTGTTGTGCAAATCGTCAAAGAAATGAGAAAAAAGTAACCGTCCCACGCTCGACCAAAAGTTTAGGATAGGTTACTTTAACTAAATATTTCCTGGTCAGCCGCACTTTATGCGGCATGTATGTTGCTATAGGCAGAGTGTTGGTAGCACTCTGTCTATTTTTAATCTTATGCTATATTTAAATATATTATACATGACATTAATAAACTAATTCAACTTTATAGGATAACAAATACAGACTAGGGATATAGTGGAAAATGAATGTTCTTTTGCGTTTATGAATGTAAACTTGAGAAAGTACACCGCCATAAACAATAAACGATATAAAAACCCACTTTACTAAAATGGTTCCAATCAAAGCAAATGATTGGAACCATTTTTACTTATTTTTACTAGTTGCTCCGATATCCCGTTTCATATTACAAAAACTCCATTAGTACTATATTAAGTAAAGCGATGAGCACCCTACTACATTCCTTTCTCCACTTCCTCATACTCCTCTTCCGTAAACACGCGGGAGCGAGTAATAAAATGCTTCTCCTCGATACTATCCAATGAAAAGGTTGGGCCTGCGCCTTTCTTAACATCGATGATGAGCTGTGTATGCTTCCAGTACTCGTACTGACCTTTATGCATATAAAATGGTACGCCGCCAATCGTACCAAGAAGGAGGTCTGAGTCACCCAACAGGAAATCTCCTTCGCGATAGCACATTGGTGCAGAACCATCACAGCAACCGTCAGATTGATAGAACATAATAGCCCCATGTCTGTTTTTCATTGTTTCTATGAAATACAGAGCTTCGTCCGTCGCAATGACACGATTCACCATAAAGCTTACACCCTCTCGATTTAGAAGAATCCTTGAGGCTTTTGATTATAGCTTACTAGTAAGTTTTTTGTTTGTTGATAGTGTTCAAGCATCATCGCATGGTTTTCACGACCAATACCAGACATCTTGTAACCACCGAATGCAGCACCTGCTGGATATTGATGATACGTATTAGTCCAGACACGACCAGCTTGAATTGCGCGTCCAGCACGATATGCAATATCTCCGTTACGTGACCATACACCAGCACCTAAGCCATATAAGGTGTCATTCGCGATTTCGATTGCTTCATCAAAATCTTTGAAAGTAGTAACAGCAAGGACAGGTCCAAAGATTTCCTCTTGGAAAATACGCATTTTATTGTCCCCTTTGAAGATCGTTGGTTGAATGTAATTTCCATTATCCAACTCTCCACCAAGCTGGTTTACTTCACCACCGATTAATAGTTCAGCGCCTTCTTCTTTTCCAAGTTGGATATAAGAAAGAATTTTATCTTGCTGTTGTGTAGAATTTTGAGCACCCATCATGACTTCTGTATCAAGAGGGTTACCAACTTTAATCGCTTTGACTCTCTCGATTGCTTTTTCTATAAACTTATCATAAATCGATTCTTGAACTAATGCGCGAGAAGGGCATGTACAAATTTCGCCGGAGTTTAAGGCGAACATGACAAAACCTTCAATCGCTTTGTCTAAGAAGTCATCGTCTTTATCCAAGACATCTTCAAAGAATACGTTTGGTGATTTCCCACCAAGCTCCAATGTCACAGGAATGATATTCTCGGTTGCATATTGCATAATTTGTCGGCCCACTGCAGTCGAACCAGTGAATGCCACTTTTGCAATACGTGGGTTCGTTGCAAGCGGTTTTCCTACTTCAACTCCATAACCATTTACAATATTAAGTACTCCTGCAGGAAGTAAGTCTTCAATTAATTCTACTAGTACCATGATAGAAGCCGGAGTTTGTTCCGCTGGTTTTAAGACGATACAGTTTCCTGCAGCTAATGCTGGAGCAATTTTCCATGTTGCCATAAGAATTGGGAAGTTCCAAGGAATAATTTGTCCAACAACACCAAGTGGTTCATGAAAATGATATGCTACGGTATCGTTATCTAGTTGAGTTGTTCGGCCTTCTTGAGCACGAATCACGCCAGCAAAATAACGGAAGTGGTCTATTGCTAACGGAATATCTGCGTTTAAGGTTTCACGTACTGCTTTTCCGTTATCCCAAGTTTCTGCAACCGCAAGATATTCTAAGTTATCCTCCATGCGGTCAGCAATTTTATTCAAAATACGTGCACGTTCTGTGGGGGAAGTTTTGCCCCAAGCATCTTTCGCAGCATGTGCAGCATCCAATGCAAGCTCAATATCCTCTGCGGAAGAACGAGCAGCCTTTGTAAATACCTCTCCAGTAACTGGTGTTTTATTATCAAAATACTCCCCTTTAATTGGGGCTAGCCATTTGCCGCCAATAAAGTTATCATACTTTTCTTTAAAATGAACAATTGCCCCATCTGTGTTAGGATTTGCATAAATCATAATGCCATTCCTCCCTTTGTATTATTCGTGAAAGATTGTGACACTTATGTAATCGATATCATTTTTGGGTGTTAGAGTAAGCGTTTACATTAATTATATTACTACTAAACTATTTTGTATTCAAGAGATATGTCTTATAAATTTCGCATTTATTGCAAGAATATAACGTGTAGAATGATATGGATGCGCATAAGATCAGAATACTAGGATAATAATGTGGTTGCTTATTTTAATAGACATAATTATGTTAGAATTATTGATTACATCATGGTGTTCATTAAGTGAAGCTGAAAGGCATGGTTAAGTGTCTAATATTCATGAAAAAGGCGAGCCAACCTTAAAAGTGATAGACTCGCCTTTTTTCTGCCAATTGCATTCGTGTATTCCGAGGCCGATGAGTTACAAAAGGGGAGGGGAGAGTAATTTTATCTATATTTACAAAGTTACTCACTTCTATAAGAAATCACCCCACGACAAATCGTATACCTAATATTTAAATCATCATCAACTAGTAAAATATCTGCATCCTTGCCTTCAGAAATACTTCCTTTACGATCATAAACACCAATCTGTTTTGCCGGGTTAACGGAGGCCATTTTTACGACATCCTTTATAGTTACACCATCTAATCTCAGCATTCTTCGGGCTCCGTCATCCATTTTCAGAATGCTGCCCGCTAATGTGCCTTCTTCTAAAACAGCACGGCCATTACTTACTTTAACAGGCTGCCCACCTAGTTCGTAGTCACCATCTGGCAATCCTTTGGCACGCATGGCATCTGTGATGAGAATGATTCGTTCACTGCCCATATTATGATAGATAAGCTGAAGCATTTGTGGGGCGACGTGTACACCGTCAGCGATCAGTTCTGCCTTTAATTGCTCAAGCTGGAATGCTGCTCCAACTGCACCGATATCACGATGATGAATTCCATTCATCGCATTGCATAAATGAGTAAGCTGTTTCACACCTTGCTCTACAGCTCTTTCAATACCAGCAAATCCAGCATTCGTATGTCCAGCAGATACATTTACACCATGATCACTCAGCGATTTAATAAATACGCCATCTTTATCATGTTCTGGTGCCATCGTAATTGTTCGGATGGAATTTCCCGAAACTTCCTGCCATCTCATAAATTGATCCAGATCTGGTTCAACGATATATTGTAGTGGTTGCGCTCCTGCTTTCGATTTCTCTACAAAAGGCCCTTCCAAATGAACTCCAATGATTTCAGCATGTGCGTCTTTATTGGTGTAGTTTGCTATATTCGTTAGTGCCTTCTCTATATTTTCTGTGGACTGAGTAATTGTTGTCGTTAGAAAACTTGTCGTTCCTTCTTTTGGTAATAGAGCAGCCATCTTATCGAGTGCCTCTTCTGTAGCATCCATCGTATCTGCACCATTGGCACCATGGATATGACCGTCAATGAACCCAGGGATTGCCTTTAAATTTGCTGCATCAATCAAACTTGCAGTATCTGACAAGCTGTTTGGATGATTCTGCCCTTGATAAATCGTTTTTATAATGCCATCTTCTATTAATATACTGCCTTTTATCTCTTCTCCGTCCTCTGAGATGATATTTGCATTTTTAATCAATAAGTATGAATTCATGAATTATCATTCCTTTCCGGATAGTTAGAATTTATCATAATGAGTTATAGTTGTCTATACATCTGTAACTGTGTACAAGTTAGTCTTGCTTTGTTAAAATAGGGTAAATATTGAACTCGAAAGGGAACGCTGCGATGATTAATAAGAACTCCCCAATCCCCATTTACTATCAATTAGAAGAAGAAATTAGAACCCTGATCAAACAAGAACTGAATCCTGGCGACTTGCTTCCATCTGAACGTGAATATGCCGAGAAATACGATATTAGCAGAATGACTGTCCGGCAAGCAATTAACAATTTAGTGAAGGAAGGACTCATTTATCGGCAAAAAGGCCGTGGTACTTTTATAGCTGAAAAAAAGTTCGAGCAAGATTTATCAGGATTATCCAGCTTTAGTGAAGATATGAGAAATCGCGGGTTGACTCCTTCAAATAAGTTACTCAGCTTTCAAATCATGGCAGACAATCCACGAGCGGCATCGATTCTAAAAGTCGAGCCGAATGATGAATTATATGTAATCAAACGACTAAGATTGGCAAATGAGGAACCTATTGCATTAGAAACGATTTTCACACCGAAAAAGCTGGTTGGTGAATTATCTTTAGACCATTTTAATGTGTCGTTTTACGATTATATTGAGAATACCTTAAACCTATCCATCGCCTACGGGGAGCAAACAATTGAAGCCGCTCTGGCAAAAACAGAAGAAGCTCGTGAATTGAATATCCCGCGCGGTAAACCTGTACTTGTGATGGAACGGACCAGTTATCTGAAAGATGAACAACAAACCCCGATTGAGTATGTTAATTCTATCTATCGATCTGACAAATACAAGTTCAAAATGCAAATGAAACGTGAACAGGACTAGCTTTATGTTAATAAACAGGTACACCTATTCAAAAGGCCAGTATGCGAATACTGGCCTTTTAGTTATTTATTTCTACGTATTTTATGCACTTCATCTGCTACTGCTTGAACCTGTGTTCCAACAATAACTTGGATATTGTGAGTCCCAACGACATTGATTCCTGGAACACCAGTTGCTTTAATGCGTTCTTGGTCAACAGTTTCCATGTCTTTGACCTCAAGACGGAGACGGGTTGCACAATTATCGACAGACATGACATTTTCATCTCCGCCAAGTGCATCATAAATCTGCTCTGCCATCACGGCATATTTATCTTTGCCGGATATATTGGCTACAGGTTCAGCATTTACAACTTCTTTATCATCATCTTCACGTCCAGGAGTCTTGAAGTTAAATTTCACAATCAAGAAGCGGAATAGGAAGTAATAGATCACACCGAATACTAAACCTTGAACCATCAGCATAAGAGGCTGATTTGCTAATGGAAGCTGTGCGCTTAGTATAAAGTCAATGAGTCCTGCACTGAAACTAAACCCAGCTGTCCACCCAAACGAAGCTGCAACGAAAAGGGAAATCCCCGTTAAAACAGCATGTACGAAATAAAGAGCAGGTGCTAAGAACATAAATGAGAATTCAAGTGGTTCCGTCACACCAGTTAAGAAGGATGCAATTGCACCCGCCATCAGCAAGGAAGCTGCTTGTTTCTTTCGTTTGGTTTTTGCTGTATGGTACATCGCGAGTGCTGCTGCAGGAACACCAAACATCATAACCGGGAAGAACCCTGCTTGGTACATTCCGGTTACCCCTTTGACACCTTCTCCAGACCAGAAGTTGCCAATATCATTAATTCCCGCAAGGTCAAACCAGAATACGTTATTCAATGCATGGTGAAGCCCAGTCGGAATTAAGATACGGTTAAAGAATCCATAAAGCCCTGCGCCAATCGCTCCTAAACCGCTGATTGCTTCACCAAAGGAAACTAATCCAGTATATACGAAAGGCCAGACATATAACATGATCATCGAAACGGCTAACATCGCTGCCGCTGTTAATATGGGAACCAATCGTTTTCCGCTAAAGAATGCTAATGCATCTGGCAATTTCACATGACTAAAGCGATTATATAGGGCTGCTGCAATTAAACCAGAAATAATACCAACAAACACATTTTCAATTTCATTAAAGGCCAGATTTACATTTTCTACTTCTATTTGAAGCAGGTTTGCAACATTATCAGTAGATAGAACCGTCGTAATAACGAGATAACCGACTAAACCACTTAGCGCTGCAGGTCCGTCTTTTTCCTTTGTCATACCAATTGCAACCCCGACAGCAAACAGTATTGGAATAAAGTCTAATATCGAGTTACCGGCACTAATCAGGAATGCAGCAATAACATTTCCGGAACCCCAGCCTTCTGGGTCAATGGCATAGCCGATCCCAGTTAAGATCGCAGCTGCTGGCAATACAGCTACTGGAAGCATTAACGACTTACCGAGGTTTTGTAAATAATTCATCATAGGAAAAACCTCTCCTTCTTTAATAAGTGTAAAAATATCATTTCAATTAACGAAAGATAAAAATTAGTTGTATCCGTTTTCAAATGAAATCTACTAATCTTTCCTTTTTATTACACTTAAAATATATCACCCATAAATATAGTTGTCTATACCACTATACTTATTCGGTATATTCGCAAAAGTCAGAAGGAGATTCTAGTTTTGTATTTTTCTAATAACCCTTGATTATGCTCTTCTGATCCATCTATATTGCCACTAATTAAAACGGGTGGTTCTAGTCCTGCTTCAGCCATACTTGCAATTACTTCTGCCATCAAAGCATTGATGATGGATACTCCTATAATTGTTGAACCGGAAGCAAAGTTTACTTTGGCCTTTTCATGAGATAACAGCGCATCACCAACTGGTATGTGATTATCAATAGCCACGTCAGCCACTTCATGCAAGAACTTCCCACTTGGATGTCTGGAAGTTTGATTTTCGGCATATATGAAAGAGGAGATGGTAATCACAAAGGCACCCTTTTCTTTTGCAATTAATGCTGCATCGATAGGAACGGGATTTCTGCCGGAAGTGGACGTAACAATCAAGACATCCTCTTTTCGAATATCCTGTTCCTCCATAAAGCTCTTTGCATAATCTGGTTGTTTTTCCAACTCTGAAGAACGAGTCGCACCTTCATGAAGCATTAAGGGCTCGTGCAAAATAGGATGGATGGGTACTAAACCACCAGCCCGATAATACACTTCCTCGCCTATCATGTGAGAATGGCCGCACCCAAATAAGTGAACTATACCACCATTTTGAAAGGACTTTACAATCTTTTCACTAGCTTGGGATAACTTATCTGTCTCCTTATTTTCCACGTCACTAAGAAGATCTTTCACTTTACTGAAGTATTGATGAAGCATGTAAATCCCCCCGATTATTTTAGTGTCTACTGTAATTATTATCGCATAATGATGCGTTTATAGCGTAGCGATAATGAAATTTTTTATAGAGGAAAGGGAAATCATGAATCTCTGACTAGGATATTTTAGTAGACAGTTAACATTTTTAATCTCCGTGTAACTATTTTAGTAGTTTATATCAATGAAAAAACACTTACAAATGTATACCACTAAGGGAAGTACTACCTAATTTTACAGGGTTCCCCACAGTCAACAATATTAAGAACTAAATAATTCCAAAATATTCATTAAATATCTTAATATTTCCTAAACTATCGGTAAAATTAGCCATTTTCCGATTGATTTTTTCTATGATAAGAGTGTAATAATAATTCGTACAAGAGAAAGGGGAAAGAACTGAATGAAAGTACAAGAAACTGGAAAGAAGATTTTTAGTAAACAAATGGGGTGGGGTTTACTAGCCGGATTAATAATTGCAGTTGCATTTATGATTCCTTCTGTCACTGATGCTGCTGAAGGGATAGGAAAGCCAAAAATTGAGTTTGGAATTCTGCCAGATATTCAATATTGCGATTGTGAAGCCAACGGGACAAGATACTATCGAAATTCGATAGAAAAGCTTAAAGAAGCTTCGGAAACCCTTAATGAAGAAAATGTTGATTTTACGGTTCAAACCGGTGACTTAATTGATAGGGACCTTTCTAGTTTTTCTACGATTCTTCCTATTTTTAATACGATAAAAGGTCCGAAATACAACGTGCTGGGAAATCATGATTTTTCTGTACCAACGGAGGAAGTAGTTGACATTCTTGGGATGCCAAATCAATATTATGATTTCAAATACAAAAATTGGCGTTTTGTCGTACTTGATACAAATGATCTAAGTTTTTATGCTAATCCGGAAGGCTCAGAGAAGTATGAGCAAGCGGAAGAAATGTATACAGCTTTAAAAGAAGCAGGTGCCAGCAATGCTCAAACTTGGAACGGTGGAATTAGCGATGAACAATTAACATGGCTTCAGGGAGTACTTGCGAAAGCAGAACAACGAAATGAAAAAGTAATTGTGTTCGCTCACCACCCCGCTTACCCGGAAAACGAACATAATGTGTGGAACGATAAGGAAGTTCGTGAAACATTAGAATCCCATAATAATGTGGTTGCTTACTTTAATGGACATAATCATGTTGGGAATTATGGATTACACAATGGCATTCATTACGTGAATCTGAAAGGAATGGTCGAAACACCTGATACAACATCATATGCAATTGTACAAGTTTATAAGGACCGTATTGAAATTGATGGATATGGTCGTGAGCAAGACCGTGTTTTAGAGATTCAATAAATAAATTGAAGATCAGTATTTTAAGTAAGAAGGGGATCATTCTAATATGAGAATGGTCTCCTTTTGACCTTTGCTGTTTTTTTATTTAAAAGAGACACAACACTTACTAGCAGAAGTTCCGGAATATACTTGAAAAGTAGGATCTTTACATTTACTAAGTTAAAGGTCAAATTTTCGAAAACCATCATTAAGAATTGAAGAATATATAGTATCTCAGGAAGAAATCTAAAATCACCTATAATTTCGGTATAATTATCTATTTTTGTTTGAATTTATCTATGGTAAAAGTGTAATAATAATTCCTACAAAAGAGAAAGTGGGAAAATAGATGAAATCACAAGACCCTACGAAGAAGATTCTAAGCAAACAAATTGGTTTGCGTTTCTTAGTTGTATTAATGATTGCAGTGACATGCATCATTCCTACTGTTACTGAAGCTGCAAAAGGAAAAGAGCAGCCAGAGATGGAGTTCGGAATTATGTCGGATATTCAATATTGTGACTGTGAACCCCTTGGGACAAGGTACTATCGGAATTCCATAGAAAAGCTTCAAGAAGCTTCAAAAACCATTAATAAAGAGAACGTTGATTTTACAATTCAAACTGGTGATTTAATCGATAGGCGCCTTTCTAGCTTTGCTACGATTCTTCCTGTTTTTAATACGATAAAAGGTCCGAAATATCATGTACTGGGGAATCATGATTTTCCCGTAACAAGGGATGAAGTAATAGACATACTAGGGATGCCAAACCAATATTATGACTTTCAATATAAAAATTGGCGTTATATTGTACTTGATACGAATGATTTAAGTTTATATGCGAACCCGGAAGACTCTGAGAAGTACCAGCAAGCAAAAGAAATGTATATAGCTCTAAAAGAAGCAGGTGCTAGCAATGCTAAACCGTGGAATGGCGGAATTAGCGAAGAACAATTAACATGGCTTGAAGAAGTACTTGTAAAAGCAGAAAAGCGGAATGAAAGAGTAATTGTGTTCGCCCACCATCCTGTTTACCCTGAAAAAGAATATAACGTGTGGAATGATAAGGAAGTCCGCGAAACACTAGAATCTCATAGAAATGTAGCTGCTTACTTTAATGGGCATAATCATGCCGGGAATTATGGATTACATAATGGCATCCATTACGTGAATCTGAAAGGTATGGTCGAAACACCTGATACAGCATCATATGCAATTGTTAAAGTGTACAACGACCGAATTGAAATCGATGGATATGGTAGAGAACAAGATCGAGTCTTAGAAATTCGTTGATTGAGTTGAATATCTAAATTGAAGTGAGAAGGAGACCATTCTAATGTGAGAATGATCTCCTTTTAGTCTTATTTTGATAATAGATTACCGCTTCATTTGAGCCAAGTATCGACATTTTTCCCTGATGGTCGATTCACGATGTTTAATTAAATAAAAATTCCTAAAATTTATGAACATTGATCTCTTCTAGATTCTCAAAGATAAGGTATGAAATAACCTATGCGGAATAATGAGAAGAAGGTTTAAAAGTGAAACATATTTTCAATGTAATCGTATAGGAGATATAAATGTTTGTCATATAATTGTGCTAACATAATTTGATAGAATAAGAGAATAGGGGAGAGGAGAGTCTAATGAATAAGTACGTTAAAATCTCCATTTATATTTTGATTGTTGTATTATCAATGGCTTTGCTGGCTTCATGTGGAAACAATGAAGAGGATAAAGGCAGTGAGCAAGAAAAGGAGGAAAAAGGAAATGAAAGCAGTTTAACAGAAAGTAATCGAAACACAATTATTTCCACAGTGAAGGATTTTGTTGCAGAGCAAGAAAATCAAGTTACAATTCAATTTCCCGAAGAAGGTCAAGACTATCAAATCGAGAAAAATGATGAACAAGAACAACTAATAATAAGTGGCTTTACCGGAAGAGCCTATGAAAACGTATATTTTGTTTCTGGCAATTTTATATTAGATGATAAGGATTATAACTTTGAAATGGTATTATCATTGGGTGATGTCGATTCTAATGAACCAACACTTATAAAGTACAGTTCAGGAACAGATACTTATCTTAAATTAGATGAAGCACAGATCTATTTAGTCGAAGAAGACGAGTTTAAAGAACTTTAGAAACCATGGAAGGAGATCATTCTATCATTAGAATGGTCTCCTTTTTGCTATTCATCTTAAACAAAGGCTGCTGTGAAGCGGATATGGAATATGAAAGATTGCAATCGACACTATTTTAAGTTAGGAAAATACTCGTACAATTCCTCACGTCTTTTTAATAGTCTATTAATACCTGCTTGATATTCACTTCTTATAATAGAATTAACAAAGGATAAGGAGTGGTTATATGAAACGAATAATGACTATTTTAGTAGGCTTATGTATCGCAATGACTGCCTTTGCTGGACCTGCACTGGCTGCTGAACAAAGTGAATTAGGGAGCGTCATCTCGAAACAGGAGCAACAAGAAGTGGTAAATGTAGCGCACCGCGGAGCATCTGGACATGCACCAGAGAACACGATGTCGGCTTTTCATAAGGGAGTTGAAATGAAGGCGGACTATATTGAAATTGATGTTCAAATGACAAAGGATGGAGAGCTTGTTGTCATTCATGACACTACTGTGGATCGTACTACAAATGGAACGGGCGATGTAGGAGATTTAACGTTTGAAGAGATTAGAGAATTGGATGCAGGCAGCTGGTTTGGTGAAGGGTATGCAGGTGAAAAGGTTCCTACTTTTGAGGAGATATTAGATACATTTCGTGGTAAAGTTGGTATTTTAATAGAGCTGAAGGCACCAGAACTTTATCCAGGAATAGAAGAGAAAGTAGCGGATGCTTTGACTGAGAGAAATATGGAGCGCCCAAATAATGATAAAATTATTATCCAGTCATTTAACCATGAATCTATGAAAATATCAAAAGAACTTTTACCAAGTATCCCTCATGGCGTTCTTGCCGGAATGAGCTGGGCAGATGTAACGGAAGAACAGTTAGCTGAATTTGCTACTTATGCTGATTATTTCAATCCAAATATGAACATAGTGACGCATGAACTAGTTAGTAATGTTCACGAAGCAGGAATGAAAATCTTCGCGTACACTTCAAGAACACAAGAACAAGCGGACCGTTTGTTTCAATTAAATGTAGATGGAATTGTATCAGATTTCCCTGAGCATGTTTATTATCATCCGGTGAAGAATAAATAGGGGTTCGTTAAGGGAGTCTCTATTTAGGTATAGCAGTACTTTTTGCAATTAGTTAGGATGAAGTTAATGAACGTGGGATATGTTTTTATTTAATACGACATTTCCTGGGAAATAGTAGAGAATTGATTGGTGGATTCGACAGAGATTCATGGTGTTTTTGTGCAAGAGAAAATGAAATTAAAAAAAGGACCAAAGGGCAGGCCCACGGTTCATTAGCCAATGGGCCTTACCCTTCGTCCATTACTGTATTCCACATAAACCTCAATAAAACCTTATTGATTACTCAAAATGCTCATATGGGAAGTGTCCTCTTCATCCTCTTCACCCTCTGTTGAGTAGCCATAGGCAATCGTATTTCCGTCTAAACTAATAGTTGCCTGATCAAGTTCCTGGTTTTCTCCGAGTTCGATGGTATGGACGGTTTCTAGTTCTTCCGTCTCAAAGTCAAACAGCTTCACTTCATTTTCCTCGATGAGTGCAACATTCCCATCTGTCAGCGTATAGACTTTCTCTCCTACACCAAGTTCGATTGATTCTTTCGTTTCCAAATCAAGAGCATGGTATGTAATATGCAGACCTTCCGCAGTGGGATCATTAATTCCATATACGAGATACTTTTCATCAGAGGTCAGCATTGTCGTCATGTAATGGTTCATAAAAAGATTGTCTGATTCAAACAGTTTTTCTGTTTCTCCAGTTGCAATATCATATGAGTAAAGCCCTTCATTCAATACAGCCGCATATACTACTGATGCATCTTTATTAAGGAAATAATTTGGGTAGTTCGGTAATTCTTCCCCAGCTTGCGCCTTTATATCTTTGATAAAGTTTAAATCGATGAATTCATTGTTGTCCACTTTCCAAATATATGTATCCACATCTTCACGATCTATATTGGTAACGGTGTGAATGTACGTTCTTGGGTCTTGAATATAGGTACCAAAATTAGGAAGCAATATATCGTCACGGTCATTTTTGGCCACGAATTCTTCTGTTTCACCCGTACTCGGGTCATATTCGATGATGGAATACCTCTCTGTTTCGGGTGCATCCCAGTCGGTATGTGACGTGATAATATGACCTGGACCAGTCAAATAGGAAAACTGACCATAAACCTCGATGTCCAGTTCCTTCACTTCTCCATCAACCCATACATTCCGTCTTAAGGCATCACCAAAACCACCATCATTTTCTCCCCAAAGCAATGTGTCTCCATCTTCATCGAGAGAAAAGTTCATGACTGTCACTGGTCCTTCTAAATCAAAGGATTCCACCTCTTCATATCCCGCAGCTTCATCAACTTCCGTTTTCTCCTTCTGCCCTGACTCCTCGGCAGATGCATCCTCACTAACCTCATTCGGATCCTCATTGCCACATGCGGCAAGTCCGATTACTAGTAAAAATAAAATACCCACAAAATAAAATTTAACTTTCCTCAACATTTCATCCCCTTTCATAAACTCTGATGCTATCTATACATACGGATAAATGATGAAAAGGTTTCATTGGGAAGCATAGGGACGGTTCTTTTTGCTTCCTTAAAGCTATAGCAGATAATATCTGGGATGAAGTTTCTGTGTATTAATAAAAAGGGAATATAAGACAAGGTTGAAATGAATCTCTAATAGATTCTTGGCTTAGCCCCAGACAAATAAAGCGAGTAATATTCTACTAAATATTACTCGCTTTATTGACATATCTACAATTTACCAATTAGGAAGAGTCCTTTTTCTTCTCTGCTATCCCCATATATTACCTTTTCCTAATTCCTCTACACTCCCTTCAGTTCACCATTCAAAAAAATCCTACTCCCACTCATTTCAGATAGTAGCATAAAAAATCATACAATTTTTTTCATATCATAAATAGAGAACTTCTAACTCCAGAAATGAAACTCTCCCGCCTCCACACATATTTACTTTAGTCGATCTCCTATCTTTCTGTTTAATTTTATATTCTAAATTTTTAATGTTGACAAACTTCGACAGAGAGAATACAATGAAAGCAATTACATATGCACTATTGATAATGTTCTGCACATTTGTGCAATCTTAGGAGAGGGGGTTGTATTTGAACTGGGAAGAGGAAAGATTATTATATCGAATTGCAAAGCTTTATTATGATGAGAATTACACGCAAGGGGAGATTTCGAAAGAGCTGGGTATCTATCGAACTACAATTAGCAGAATGTTAAAGAAAGCTAGAGATAAGGGCGTTGTAAAGATACAAGTTCAAAGTAACTCAAAGGAACTTTTTGATTTAGAAGATAAGGTTAAAAGACATTTTGGACTAAAAGAAGTAATTATTGTTCCTTCTTTTATAGAAGAAAATAATCAGGCTGTCTTAAAGAGTATAGGAAAAGCCTGTAGCGAGTTATTTAATCGTATCATTCTAGATGAAGATATAATCGGAGTCGCGTGGGGCACGACATTAGGGAAAACAGTACATGAACTTCATGATTTAAACCCCAAGAAGGTAGAATGCGTACCATTAGTTGGTGGTCCTGGTGGAATGAGTACAGATTTTCACGTAAACGCTATCGCATTAAGAATGGCAAATGCCTTTCAAGGGAAATCGCATTTCATTAATGCTGCTGCTGTTTACAAGTCTAAGGAAACGACACAAGAAATTCTCGACTCAAGTTTTATGAGAGAAATTGTTGAGCTTTGGGAGAGAACAACTGTAGCAATTGTAGGTATAGGTGCACAGATTAGTTCTTCAAACATGGTTTGGTCTGGGTTTCTTGGAGATGCTGAACAGGACGAACTAAAAGAGCATCATGGTATTGGTGATATTTGTTCTCGTTTTTATACGAAGGATGGTGAAGCTATTCATTCTTCCCTTGATGAAAGAACGATTGCCATTAAACTAGAGGCTTTAAGAGATTTGCGTTATTCCATAGGTATTGCCTATTCAAAGGATAAGGTTGAGTCTATTATCGGTGCAATGAAGGGTAAATTTATTAACACACTAGTAACCAGTGAAGAGACGGCAATTGAAATTAGTAGAATGATAGAAAGTCAATAATCAATAATGGAGGAATATCGGTTATGGAAATTTTAATAATCATGGTTGGTATAATGGCTGCTTGGATACTTCAAACGATACTAGGAACTGGCCAAATCAAGAACTTCAATCAACATTATAATGATCTAAGAAAAGTAGGTCGGGTATCAATTGGTAGATCAAAAGGGATATTCCGAACCGGTGTTGTTCTTTTAATGGGGATTGATAAAAGACGTAGAATTCATACGGCGAGAAAAATGCAAGGGCTTACCATTTTCGCTAAGTTTAGAGACTTCAAACTATTAGAAGGACAAGATTTGTTAAATATAGATTCAGAGATTTATAACAAAATGGACCGTTTTACTAAAAAAGCATTTGACGATGCTGTTGAAGTTTATAAGACAGTTGCGAAAGGTGAAGAAATTCCTCAACAAAAAAGTCCTTTTGGGAAATTAATTTCAAGCTTTAGTAAATAAACATAAATAGGAGGGAAACACATGGATTTCTTAGTTAGTATGGCGGAAGGATTTATTGGATTATTTGAACGCGGTGCAGAAACATTTGTAGGTTTTGTTACAGGTATTATTCCCTTAATTATTGTTCTGATGGTTGCAATGAATGCAATCGTTCGGTTAGTAGGGGAAGACAAAGTAAATAAATTAGCAATGGCTTCATCTAAAAATATCTTTTTACGATATCTAGTATTACCATTTGTAGGGACATTCTTCCTGCTAAATCCGATGACACTGTCCTTAGGACGTTTTTTACCAGAAAAATACAAACCTGGATATTACGCAGCATCAAGTTATTCTTGTCACTCGATGAATGGTTTATTCCCGCACGTTAATCCTGGTGAATTATTCGTATTTCTAGGGGTTGCTGCTGGGATTACTCAATTAGGTCTTTCAACTGGTGATTTAGCATTACGTTACCTATTGGTTGGTATCGTAACCAACATGTTAAGAGGATGGGTTACAGATCTCTGTGTAACCTACATGGAGAAAAAGCAAGGTGTCAAATTGGCTACTAAGTTAGATACAGGAAAGGGTGTAGCATAAAATGGCTGAGTATAAATCATTAAAAGTTAAAGCTGGTCCTGGGGGATTCGGTGGACCATTAACCATTGAAGTGAATGAGAAAAAGAATAAAATCGTAAATATTACTGGTGGAACCATTTCACCTGTTGCTGAAAAGTTTGCAGAATTAAGTGGAGCTGAGCTAGTGGATGGCTTCAAAACAAGTGTACCAGAAGATGAAATGGCTGCAGTAGTTATTGACTGTGGTGGTACATTACGCGCAGGTTTATATCCGAAAAAACGTATCCCAACTATGAATATCATGGCTACAGGAAAAAGTGGTCCAATGAGAGACTTCATTACAGAAGATATTTACGTATCAGCTGTAAAACCTGAAAATATTACAGTAGCAGAGAAAAGTGAAGTAGAAGCAGAAGCAGCATCTGCGGCAGAAAAAATCGAAGAAACTCCAAAAACAAACAATGAAAAATCAAACACATATGATAGCTCGAAGAAAATTAGTGAACAACGCAATGGAGGATTAATTGCTAAAGTTGGTCAAGTAATGGGTGGCTTTATGTCCATTCTTTATCAAGCTGGTCGAGATGCAATAGATACAGTAATAAAAACAATATTACCATTTATGGCTTTCGTGGCTATGCTAATTGGCGTAATCCTTGAATCTGGTATTGGTGATCTAGTTGCAAACGTGTTAACTCCACTAGGTGGAAGTATATGGGGACTGCTGCTCTTATCAGCAATCGTATCATTCCCACTTTTCTCGCCATTCTTAGGTCCTGGGGCAGTTATAGCACAAGTTATTGGAACATTGATCGGGGTTGAAATTGGACGAGGTAATATTCCTCCGCAATTCGCGTTACCAGCATTATTTGCAATTAACTCTCAAGCTGCAGCTGACTTTGTGCCTGTTGGACTTGGTTTGGCAGAAGCGAAACCTGAAACTGTAGAAGTAGGTGTTCCAGCTGTCCTTTATGGCCGGTTCTTAACAGGTGCGCCAACCGTATTTATTGCTTGGTTAGCAAGCTTTGGTATGTATCAATCTTAATCTAAAGGAGCGAAGGAAAATGGCAGAAACAATTTATACAACGGTTGTAACAAAATTAGGTGAATCAGTAAACGAATTTTTAGAACAAGGTATGTTAATTACATTTAAAGATAATGCACCAGCAGAACTAGCAGAATTTTGTATTCTACATTCAGAAAATAATTTACACAAAGAAATTCAATCGGGAGATGTATTAACCATTGGAGAAGCAACGTACAAAATCACTGCTGTTGGCGACGCGGTAAACAAAAATCTATCATCTCTAGGACATATAACCTTACGTTTTGACGGAGCTGATGTGGCGGACCTTCCAGGAACGTTATCACTGGAAAATAAAGAAATTAAGCAAATCAATGTTGGAGATGTTATCAAAATTGAGAGATAAGGAAGTCGTGAATCACGACTTCTTTATAAAAATTCAATCATGCATGTTAATTGAACTGCAAATAAATTAAAAGATTGGGGTAATAACATTGAGTAAATCATGGACGGATTTAGAAGGTAAAGTAGTAATCGTAACCGGAGGAGATTCTGGAATTGGCAGTCATATTACCGAAACACTTCAACAAAATGGTGCTAATGTAGTAGTTGCCGATTTAAACGTTGGAACAGAAGAGAAAGCAGCGAATCTATATACTGTACAAACTGATGTAACCAATAAAGCAAGTGTTGAAAACATGGTTCGCCTAACTGTAGAAAAGTATGGCCACGTTGATGCACTCGTTAATAATGCTGGGGTGAACCTCCCCCGTCTTTTGGTTGATGTCAAAGGTGAAAAACCAGAATATGAAATTGATGAGAAGGCATTTGACTTTATGGTAAATGTGAACCAAAAAGGGCCATTTTTATGTGCACAGGCTGTTACAAGACAATTTGTAAAACAAAATGGTGGTGTCATCGTCAATGTAACTTCGGAAGCTGGTATGGAAGGTTCTGCTGGACAAAGTGTTTACTCTGCAACAAAGGGCGCTTTAAATGGGTTTACAAGATCATGGGCGAAAGAGCTTGGCAAACACAATATCCGCGTGGTAGGGGTTGCACCAGGAATTAACGAAAAAACTGGTTTAACAACTGACGCTTACAATGAGGCATTAGCTTACACAAGAAATGTTAAAGTAGAAGACTTAGAGAGCAATTATACTAGTTCCATACCTTTAGGTCGTGTTGGAAAGCTAGATGAAATTGCTGACTTAGTAACTTATTTAGTATCTGACCACTCCACTTACATTACAGGAACAACCATAAACATTTCAGGTGGTAAATCAAGAGGTTAATTTAAATATTCAATAAAGGTTCCCAAATGTTTCTTAATATGGCGACACTTGGATTCCGCTATTTATTTACTATTAAAACAACAGCCTGAAAGGTGGCAGCAATATGAAGCTATATATAGATTCAGCAAACATAGAAAGCATTAGCTGGTTAAATGAATATTACCCTATTGCTGGAGTAACAACGAACCCTTCCATACTAGTTAAAGAAGAAAAACCTTACTTAGAAGTGTTAAAAGAAATTCGCTCTATCATTGGAAATGATAAAGAATTATTTGTTCAAGCATTAGGCGATAAAGCGGAAGAAATTTTAGATGAAGCTCGATTTATAACAAATGAACTTTCTGGAAATTTGATTGTAAAAGTTCCTGTAACCGAAGAAGGAATTAAAGCTATTAAACTACTAACTGCAGAAAATATACCTTCCCTAGCAACTACAGTTTATACGGCGTTTCAAGCATTAATTGCAGCGAAGTCTGGTGCGAAATATGTTGCACCATATGTCAATCGCATTGATAATTTATCGGGAAATGGTGGCCTGGTTGTAAAAGAAATCTCGGAGCTTTTCACTGCGTATGGTTTATCATGTGAAATTTTAGCAGCTAGCTTCAAAAATCTACAACAAGTGCATGATGTTTGCCTAGCGGGCGCTGAAGCTGTTACTGTAGCTCCTGATATCATTGAAAGTATGGTTGCATTTCCATCAACTGCGTCAGATGTCGTAGATTTTAAAAGACAATGGGTAAACGCCTTCGGTGAGAATAGGACGAACTTAACTAACACCTGAATTGAGGTCTGAGGAGATAGAGGCTGATAATCCTGATGAACAAGATATTGAACCTTGTAAATAACGTAATTAAAGCTGTATCATGTGAAGGGGAATGGGTTGGTATTTGTAGAGAAAGGGCTGGAGACTCAATCGCGATTCTTATCTTATTTGGCCTACCTAAGTTTGATGAGTGTAGCAAGATTGCAAGATCTATCCTGACAGCCCGCACATAGATAACTGGTTTGCTTAAAGAAAAATTAACATCAATTAAGAGAAGCGTTTTCCATGGGTACTACTGATAAGGTATTGCAGTTTAAACAAAAAAACTGAAAAGAATCCATGAGAAAATAGCTTAGATCTCTGTTGAAACATAGGTATTTGTTATATAAGGTTACTTAGTTTCACTTTCTCTTCTTCAGGGAATATTTTTTAAGGTGGGTAACTAAATAGAAATAATATAATTTTTATTGAAAGGAAAAAGAATGATTAAAGCAGTGATATTTGACTTTGACGGTCTTATTTTAGATACGGAGACACCCTGGTATGAAGCATATAAAGAAGTGTTAAGGACAAATTACAAATATGATTTGCTTCTTGAAGATTTCGTCAAATGTGTTGGTTCGAGTGATACAATATTGTTCAATTATCTAAAAGAACAACTAGAGAATGACGTTGATTTAAATGATATTAGCTTAAAAGCGAAAGCCATTCATTCTGAGAAAATAAAGGAAATCAATGCACGAGATGGCGTAGAGGACTACTTAAAGGAAGCTACTGAACTAGGGCTTAAAATTGTATTGGCCTCAAGTTCTACCAAAGAGTGGGTAACAAGCCATTTAACAAAACTTAATTTTATCTCGTATTTCGACCATCTTATTACTCAAGATGATGTAGAAAATGTAAAGCCATCCTCAGATTTATTCTTAAAAGCTATCGATGTTCTAAAAGTAGACCCAAGTGAAGCAATTGTATTTGAAGATTCGCTGAATGGATTAATTGCAGCTCAAAAGGCGGATTTGAGAACAATTATTGTACCAAACCAAGTAACGGAAAAACTTCCCTTTGAAAACTATCACTTGAAAATTAACTCTATGAAGGATATGAGTTTACAAAAGCTTTTAGAAACACTTTAATGTATTATTAAGTTAGTTAATTCATTGTTAGACAATGAATTACATAGATACTGTAACGACTAAAATACCATACAAACGGTATTTTAGTCGTTGACGAGCATAACAAATAAATCTAAACTATTTGTTGTGGCGCATATTTATACGAAGGAGAATAGTGATGGAAATCATCAAAGTAAAAGATTACGATGCAATGAGCGAAAAAGCATGTGAATTTTTAGCAGAAAGAATCAATCGTCTTGAAAATCCTGTATTAGGACTAGCAACAGGCTCTACTCCTGAAGGTCTATATAAACGATTGATAGAAAAGTATAATAATAAGGAAGTATCATTCAAACAAGTTAAATCATTTAATTTAGACGAATATGTTGGTTTAGAGAAAGATGATCCAAACAGTTATTACTTTTTTATGAAAGACAAGCTATTTGATCATGTGGACATCTCCCTTGAAAATGTCCGCGTACCAAATGGGGTTGCACCTGATTTGAACCAAGAATGTGAAGCACACGACGAAGCAATCAAAGCTGCTGGTGGCATCGATGTTCAGCTGCTTGGAATCGGTGGAAATGGACATATTGGTTTTAATGAGCCTGGAACTCCATTTACAAGCAAAACTCAGGTTGTTGATTTAGAGGAATCGACTATTCAAGCGAACTCTCGATTCTTTAACTCCATTGAAGAGGTGCCAACTCAAGCCATTTCAATGGGAATTGACACCATTATGAGCAGTAAGGAAATCCTTTTACTTGTTTCAGGTGAAAACAAAGCTGACGCACTAAATAAATTAATCAATGGCGAAGTAACAGAAGAGCTGCCAGCATCTGTGCTACAGAACCATCCAAATGTAACCATTATTGCGGATGAAGCAGCATTGTCTGTTGCGAGTGGAAAATAAATAAATAACGAATTTAAGCGTACGGGGATTGTCCTGTGCGCTTGTTTTATTTTATATTGGGGATATCTTCATAAAGAATACCAATTTTGATGCTTTGATTTATTATCTAATAAAAAAAGGAGATCATTCTACTACAAGAATGATCTCCTCCTAAGCGTACTCTCAGTATGCGTCCATAATTTATTGCCCTACAGAATCCGAGTTACTCTCCTAGCCCTGTATTTTTCATGGTTTCTGTAATTTTTTCAATTGCTTCGTTTTCATCGGAACCAGATGCAGTAATTTTAATCACAGCTCCTTGTGTAATTCCAAGTGACATAACCCCCATGATGGACTTCAAGTTAACTGATTTTCCGTTGTATTCTATATTTACTTCAGATTCAACATCAGATACAGCCTGTACCAAACCTGTTGCTGGACGTGCATGAATTCCAGCTTGATCCGTAATTGTAAATTGTTTTTCTACCATTTTTCTAACCTCTTTTTTCATGAATTTTTGTTAAAAATAATTTCCCAGCAGTAAATTATTGCTGGTGATGTTTTACATAATTTTATCGCCAATTTCTACTTGGCCATTCTTTTTCAATGAGATTTCTTGACCATCTGTTAAGTTTGTAAATACTACTGGTGTAACGGTTGATTTAGCATGTTTCTCAATGTAGTCCAAATCAGCTTTTAATAGGGGCTGCCCAGCTTCTACTATAGCGCCTTCCTCTATTAACATTTCAAACCCTTCACCTTTTAGATTTACTGTATCGAGACCAACGTGAATCAAAATTTCTTTTCCGCCTTCTGACATGATACCAATGGCATGTTTAGTCGGGAATATGTTGATAATTTTCCCGTTGACAGGTGCGACAACTACACCATCAGATGGCTTGATAGCGAAACCATCGCCCATCATTTTACCTGCAAATACTTCATCCGGTACTTCGGTGATGGGAATAATCTCTCCGTTCATTGGTGCTACGATGTCTTCGTCCTTTTTCACAGAAACTTGTCCTTCTTCTTTTTTCGGCTCTGTTTCATTAGTGCGAGGTTTCTTACCAGAAATAATATCCTGCATTTGGCTTTTAATGGTGTCTGAACGAGGTCCAAATATCGCTTGGATATTGTCACCCACTTCAAGAACTCCTGCCGCCCCAAGGTTCTTCAATTCCTCTTTATCTACACTATCAATATCATTGACAGAAACACGAAGTCGAGTAATACATGCATCTAAGTGTGCAATGTTTTCTTGACCACCCATTGCTTGAAGCACATTATAAGGAAGATCATCACTGTTTGTTGCTTCATGGTTTTCTCCCTCTTTACTTTCTTCGCGACCAGGTGTCATTAAATCAAATTTCTTAATGAAGAATCGGAACAATACATAATAAATAACTGCAAAGACGAGTCCCACAGGAATTACTAACCACCATGGTTCCTGTCCAGGCAGGATGCCAAATAGTGCAAAGTCTATTGCTCCACCTGAGAAAGTATATCCGATATTCACACTTAAGAAAGTCATCAACATAAAGGATAAACCATCCAGTACTGCATGCAAGAAGAATAACAATGGTGAAACGAACATAAATGAAAACTCAAGTGGTTCCGTAATACCTGTTAAGAATGAAGTTAAGGCTCCAGAGGCAAGTAACCCGGCAACTAGTTTTTTTCTTTCTGGTCTTGCAGCGTGATACATCGCAAGTGCAGCTGCTGGTAAACCAAACATCATAATCGGAAATTCCCCAGCCATAAAGTTACCAGCTGTAATTTCGACACCGTCTTTTAATTGGGCAAAGAAAATGGTCATATCCCCACGAACAATTTCGCCAGCCGCTGTTGTATAAGATCCAAATTCATACCAAAACGGTGCATGGAAAATATGATGCAGTCCAAACGGAATAAGTAAACGCTTAATAAAGCCAAAGAAAAATACTGCTAAATATGTTCCTTCCTCGATTAACCAATATGATGCTGAATTCATCGCATCTTGAATAGGTGGCCAAATAATTAACAATACAAGACCAGCAATAAAGGATACTGCTGCAGTCATAATTGGTACAAAACGCTTCCCAGCGAAGAATCCTAAGAATGATGGCATTTCAATAGCATGGTAGCGGTTATAACAAAATGCAGCGATTAAACCAACAATAATCCCGCCAAATACACCAGTTTGTAACGTCGGAATCCCTAAAACGTTTGCAAAACCTGGGTCATTTTGGATCATTTCTGAACTAACGCCGATCCATGATCCCATTACCTGATTTAAAACAAGGTAACCTACAAGTGCTGCAAGAGCTGCTGCACCATCACCAGCTAAACCGATTGCTACCCCAACGGCAAAGATAAGTGCCAAGTTGCTAAATACAATACCCCCAGCATCTTCCATTACCGTCGCAGCTAATTGAATCCAATCAGCATTTAAAAATGGCAGATAATTTAACATGGTTTCCTGCTGGGCGGCATTACCTATTCCCAGTAATAGACCAGCTGCTGGCAACAATGCTACCGGCAGCATTAAAGCCTTTCCAATCTTTTGAAGTACACCAAAAGCTTGTTTAAACATATAAATCCCCTTTCCAATTATTAGCAACAAAACATTAGAAAACTTGACATTCGAGAAGCCTTTGGGCGAATGTCTTAGTTGCACTTATGCAGATAAAAAAAGTATATACATTTTTATCTACCAAAAAAGACATGAGCAGAGGACATGAAAAGACATAGTAAGGGTAATTAAACCCAAAATATCTATTTCATGTTATTTTCTCTACTCATGCCTGATCGAATCAGTAACACGTATGAAAATGTATTATTCAAATTTATTGTTTAGACGCTGCAGATGCATGGTTAAATACACTGCTTCCGCCTCATATACTTCTTTTTTTAGTGTTTGTTGCATTATTTTAATTAGCTTCCAAGAAAGATTATAACACGTTGGATATTCCATTTTCAACAGATTTCTTATTTTTACTGGTTCTTCGACATATTCCCCATTTAAGACGCGGTCAATTGTATAACGTAAATGTCTAATTAAACGAATATAATTGATGCTTTCTTGAGAGATTTTAATCTGGAGTTGATCTTCAATGACCTCGATTAATTTAGATATTAACGTGGAATACTTATTGATATCAGAAATGGATTTATCAGAAATCGCACTGTGAACGTGAAGGGCAATAAATCCAATTTCTCCTTCCGGCAATTGAATATCTAGTGACTGGTTAATAAATTCTACCACATCTTCCCCTATTTCATATTCAACAGGGTAAAGCGCTTTCGTTTCTATTAAAAAAGGATTCTTTATTTCCAGCCCTTTCATTAACCTTGTTACAGCAAAAAGAATATGATCCGTTAAAGCAACATGTACTTGTTCATTCAAGATGGCGTTGGATCTATTTCGAATGATGGCAATGGCATCAATGATGGTTTTCAATAACGTTTCATCCATTTGAGGGAGCAACTTTATATAATTCTGACGCTCTTTTTCATTACGAAGGACGAATAACTTTTCTACCAAATCATTGGAGATAGATTCCCCTTTTTTCCGGTTAAACCCTATCCCTTTACCTATTAAAATAACTTCTTCTTCAAGACCATCCTCTGCAATCAGTACATTATTATTTAAAACCTTTTTCACACAAAACATACTATCTATCTCCTTAATACTTAAAGAAGTTGAAGTTCTACTTTTGACAACAAAATATAACAATATTATACCGTTCCGTCAAATAAGCAGGTGCATCTATGGTAGCAAATGGAGATAAGCCAGGCCAAATTTTCTAATACACCATTATATATTCTCTGATATCTATTATCATAGCATATTTTGATAGGAATGATGGACTTTGTATTTATCATTTGGTCTCTTATTGGAAGAAAGACCCGATCCCTTGTACCTATTATACCTCTGTGCATGATGTATACGGTATTCCAACTGATATTATAGTGGAAAACATTTATCTGCCGGACGACCGAGGGTTGCTAGGAATGGATTCTGTGAATGATTATACGATTTCCTTGAATTAAGAAAGGGATCCTTTGACAATAGGGATAGAATTTAACTGATATTCTATGATTGAAAAATAGAAGAGAAAAAGTAACCTTCCTACACACGGCAGTGTAAGGATAGGTTACTTTTATTGTGTATTATATCGATTATTGGTTTTATGAAGTGAGTAAGCTATCGTATTAGTTCACTTATAACTTAAACTGCCCTATCAACCCATTCAGTTCCTCTGCTAAACCAGCCAATTCTTCCGCACTTCCGGCTATTTCTTCCATTGAAATGCTAGACTGCTGTGAGGATGCAGAAGTTTGTTCAATCCCTGCTGCAGATTCTTCAGATATAGCTGCAATCTCTTGAATAGAACTATTCATCTCCTGACTGCTTGCCGTAAAGTTAGAGAGATTACCAGTGATAAAGTTGATATTATCTGCCATCTTTTTCATAGACTCATTAATCCCATTAAACGTTGTACCAGTCAGTTTTATCTGATCCGTTCCTTTTTCAACTTCCTGATATCCACTTTGTAAGGACTCAGTGACGACCTTTACTTCATTTTGAATAGAATTAACGATATGTGTAATATCAGTTACAGAAGTAGCTACTTGTTCTGCTAGTTTCCTTACCTCGTCAGCAACAACAGCAAAGCCTCGGCCATGTTCTCCTGCTCTAGCTGCTTCAATGGCAGCATTTAATGCTAATAGATTGGTTTGTTCTGCTACATCCCGAATGACAAATACCAATTTAGAAATCTCCTGTGAATGTACTTCCAAACCTTGTACTTTATTTACTGATTCTTGGACAATAGAATCAATATTTTCCATTTGATTCATGGAAGTATTCATTAATTGTCTACCTTCATTTGTCATTTCTAATACTCGAACAGATTCTGTTTGCATCTGGTCACCGTTTTCACTTACTTCTTCTATTTGTTGCGTGAAGCCTACCATCATAGACGATAATTCCGTTGTACTGCTAGCTTGCGTTGCTGATCCCGTCGCTAATTCATCCATTGTAACGGAGATCTGTTCTGAACCTGTTTTGGCCTCCCTAGCTGATTGAGACAATTCTTCACTATATATTGTTACGGTATTGGATACATCATGGATTTTCATCATGAGATTGCGAATGTTTTCCTTCATTTTATTTGTTGAAGTAACAAGCTGAGCAACTTCATCACGAGAGTTTGTTTGTAGTGGGGGGCTGTTTAATTCTCCGTTAGCTATTGCTTTCATTTGGTTCATAACATTGCGAATAGGTCTTGTAATAGATTCAGAAGTAAAAATAGCTAAAATAATCCCTAAAACAATGGCAATGATAGCTGCGACCATTCCTGTAAAGTTCATGGATTGTCCACTCTCAAATATCTCTTGGGTTAACTTCTGAATAGCTGTTTCCCGTTCATTAGCTAGGTTAGTAAATTCCTCGATTAACTCTTCGTTAAGTGGTTTAACTTGGTCTTCCAGCAAATCCATTGCTTTTTCTTCATTCCCATTTTCGATCTCTTCTACTACCTGGTTTGCTAATTCACCATATTCCACTCTTTTATCGATTAATTCATTTATTTGCTTCGAATTATCTATTTTTAAAATCTCATCTTTTAATGCAATACTTGCCTCTGAAGCCTCGAAATATTCATCCCGATAACTGGCATCTCTTTCTACTAAATAACCGCGCAATAGGCTCGTTTTTTCCGACATATCTAAAGCCAGTTCCTCACCGACAATAAGCAACGATTGTTGTTCCTTTAGATCTTTTAAATTATTAGTGATTTTATTGGTTGAATAAATATTAATTGCACTTAATAAAACAACAAAAAGGATTACGATTGAAAACCCAAGTAGGATTTTGGTTTTCACACTCTTGAAGTTGAATAGTTTTCTCATGATTTATCTGCTCCTCTTCTGGATTGTTCCATTTATCGCAGGCTAACTGACTAAAGCTCCCACTGAGTGAAGTTTCACTCTATTAATCGAACGATGATATGTACTTTGTCGTGAATCCAACATAAAAAAGCTACTCGATGATAGGGGAAAAGCTCCAAGCAAATATATCTTGGCAACCAGGCTATCGTAGTTTATAAAACTTAGACCCTATAGCTTTGTTTCCCGCCATTTCAGGTATTATCCTTTTTTCTTAGATTATAAATATTTAATGAGTGGGATGTCTTTATACCTAAGTATTTTTACCTATTAAAGCCACAAGTTACATATTATTCCTTTTGGGGGTTTAATGCAATCATTATGTCTAACGAATTTGTTACTGTTTTGTTAGAAATTGACTATTAAAAGTTTAATAGTTCATTCTTAATAACTATATTTAATACGCTCTTTGGGATATTGCACTTTTCAAGTGGGTTTGTTTATTCAATAATGATGTAGATGCAAGAAAAATAGAAGAAAACTAAAATGAAAAAAAGTAGCAACTGTACTAACTCTCAATCTCTAATCTCAATATTAAAATTAAACTAGCTGTTGTAATTCTAAATTATCCATGATAGGATATTATATATAATATATGCGACAGAACTTTCAGTCAATTTAATGTATGCGTATATTAATCTTCTCATAAGGAGGTGAAAAATTTGCTCAACGTTATGCCTAAACCATTAAAGTCTCAAGCTGTTGAATCTATTAGAAATGCAATAATACAGGGAGTATTAAAAAATGATGAAATGATTACGGAGAAACTGGTCAAGGAGAAATTTGGCATCAGCAGAACTCCTTTTCGAGAAGCTATTCAATTACTCGAGGCACAGGGGTGGGTTTATACTGTTCCTTATACAGGGACCTACGTAAAGCCAATTACAATGACGGATATTGACGAGGTATTTGAAATGCGGTCAATTATAGAATCATCGATTGTGAGATTCTTACAAGAGAGGAAAATCTCTATCGACGAATTAAAGCTGGTTATGAAAAACATGGAAGACCGGATGGAGGATTTCTCGGATTATGAGTTTATGCAAGAAGACCAAGCATTCCACTACAAGTTATATGAACTTACTAATAACAAAAGGCTAATTTCTGTTTATAACCAGGTTTCAGACATGATGTTGAGAATTGGTGTTAATGTTTTGTATAAAAAGGAGCGTAGACTAGAAGTCATTAAAGAACATAATGATATTGTTAAAGGCTTAGAAAATGGTACAGGAGACAAGGAAATTATTACCCATTTGGAAAAGACAAAGAAAACATTTATAAGTGTTTACGAAAATATGAAATAAAAAATAAAAAAAGCTAAAGTAACTGTGACACCAGTTACATTTAGCTAAAGAAACATACTTAAATATATCATACCATAAATAACTATTTTCATAAATTAAATCCTCTAGTTACAGCTTAAAATGCAAGCGTATTCAATGTTAGAGAGGACGAGCTAAAATGAAAAAAACAAATCTAAGATGGCTAGTGGTTATGTTACTATTTTTAGCTACTTCCATTAATTATATGGATCGGGCTGTATTAGGTGTATCTGGCCCAAGTATGATGAAAGATTTAAATTTATCTGAAGTTCAATTTGGATTGTTAGGGTCTGCGTTTTTCTGGACCTATGCACTTATGCAAATTCCTGTAGGTAGAATTGTAGACAAAGTTGGTCCGAAAGTAACCTATGGAGTTGCTGTAGCGTGGTGGTCGATTTGTACAATATTAACAGCAACAGGTCGTTCAATCGGGTTTCTAGTCGGTATTCGTGCATTAATGGGAATAGGGGAATCACCAGCATTTCCTACAAATACACGGGTTATTCAAGATTGGCTACCTTCAAAGGAACGTGGAATAGCGAATGGAATTTTCACAATGGGTATTGCAGTGGGAGCGGGGCTCACTACCCCATTAATCGCTTTAATAGTTGAAAACCTTGGTTGGCAAGCTGCATTTATTATTACGGGTGCAATCGGGTTAATCTGGATACCCATTTGGCTAATATTTTTTAAGGACGATCCTGCAGAAAGTAAAATGGATTCTCAAGAATTGGAATATATTAGGTCAAATGAAGAAACTGTAACCGATGCCAATAAAAGCAATGTGAAATGGTATGAACTTTTAAAAGAGAAAAACATTTGGTGTTGTATGTACGGACTTTTTGCACAAAACTATCTGCTTTACATGATGTTAACCTGGTTGCCTACTTATTTGGTAGTAGAGCGTAACATGACACTATTAAATGCGGGGTTCAATTCTATTTTACCGTGGATATTTGCTTCAATTGGAGCAATTGTTGGTGGTTTGCTTTCTGATAGATTAATTAGAAGAGGATGGAAAGCAATTGAATCTAGAAAAATTATTATGACCATAGGCATGCTTTTATCCTTGGCTATTATTCCAGGTGCTTTTGTAACAAATATTAATCTTGCTATTACTTTTATTTCAATATCTTTAGGTGGAATGATGTTTGCTAATAGTGGAACTTGGGCTATATTAGCCGATATTGCTCCAAAAGGAACGGTAGGGACACTTGCTGGATTACAGAACTTTGTAGGGAACATAGCTGGTTGGATAGCGCCGATACTTACAGGTTTTCTTGTATCTACGATGGGTAGTTTTGTTTCTGCACTTGTCATTTCAGGAGTTATTGGTGGAATTGCAGCTCTTGTTTATTTCTTTATATTGAAAGACCGTAGTACTACAACTTATAAAAACAATACGGGAGTGATTTGATGACAGTAAAGAAATATAATCATAAGCAAATCAATAAAATAGTCCAATATATTTTGAAAAGTAACGGTTTATCGGAAGAGGATGTGCGGACGGTTTCCAACTCACTTATTGCAGCAGACTTAAGAGGAGTAAATAGCCATGGGATTTTAAGATTACCGATTTATGTAAAACGAATAAAGAACGGTAAAATTAAATTCAATCCAGAGATAAGACACATAAAGGAAACCAATGCTACTCTAGTTTTAGATGGTGATCATGGCCTTGGTCAGGTTGTTTCTCAAAAGGCTGTTAATGAATTAATTGAAAAGGCATCTAACTCGAATATCGCAGCTGTTACGGTAAGAAATAGTAATCATTATGGCGCAGCAGCTTATTGGTCATCACAACTTGCTAATGAAAATATGATTGGACTTTCAGTTAGTAACGTTGAGCCCTTGATGCCACCTCCAGGAGGAGCGGCTGCAAGAGTTGGGAATAATCCTATTTCCTTTACGATTCCTGCAGGAGAAAAACCACCAATTGTGTTAGATATGGCAACAAGCGTTGTTCCATTAGGGAAAATCCTAAATGCACAAAGTAAAAATGAAAGTATACCAGAAGGCTGGGCAGTTAATTCAAATGGTAATCCAACGACAGATCCAAATGAAGTTGTAAATGGAGGCTCATTATTTCCAGTTGGAGGACCGAAAGGGTATGGTTTATCAATTGTGATTGATGTATTATCTGCCTTACTAAGTAATGGAGCGGTAGGAGAAGAAATACATTCCATGTACCAAGAAATTGATAAGCATAATAATATCAGTCACTTCTTCCTAGGTATTAAAATTGAAGCATTTATGGAAATTGCGAAATTTAAAACTTTAGTTGATCAATACATTGATTATATCAAGCTCACGCCACTTGCCCAAAACACTAAAGAGATTTATTTACCTGGAGAAATTGAGCACCTAAATTATCTTTCAAACCAAGAAAGAGGTATAACTGTACCTGATAATCTGATCGCTGAATTGATTGATCTAGCGAAAGAGTTTGGATTAGAGCAATCATTAATTGAAGAATATACAAAGCCTCAAGATGAATTAGTTAAGTAATACTAGAAAATATAAGGGAGAGAAATGATAAATGAAACTATTGCACATTTTGAAAGAAGGAAAAATAAGGTTAGCAGTATCAACAAATAATGGGGTTCTCGACATAGTAGAAACAGGACAGGCTTATCAAGTGCAAGTACCATATACATTAAAACAACTAATTTCCCAAGAAGATGGTTTAGAAACCATTGAAGACATTATAGAGAGAGCAAGTAAAAATAATCCTGAATTATTTACCCCCGAAGAACAAATAGAGTACGGACCTAGTGTGAATGATCCGGAAAAAATTATTTGTATCGGTCTAAATTATATCGATCATGCGGAAGAATCCAAAATGGATATTCCTAAAGAACCAATCGTTTTTAGTAAGTTTAACAATTCCCTTGCAGCTCATAATCAAGCCGTAGCACTACCTGAAATCGCTACAAAATATGATTATGAAGCAGAACTAGTAATCATCATCGGCAAAGAAGGAAGTAATATACCAGAAGATGAGGCACACAGATATATCTTTGGTTACACGGTAGGAAATGACCTCTCAGCAAGAGATCTTCAATTCAAAAGTGGGCAATGGTTGATAGGAAAAACTTTGAATGATTTTGCTCCTGTAGGACCGTATGTAGTCCCATCATCAGTCATTAAAGATCCACACAATTTAAACATTGAGTGTCATGTAAACGGCGAAACAAGACAAAAAGCAAACACAAAAGATATGATATTTAACTGTTACACTATTATTAGTTATCTATCGAAATATGTAACCCTTAAACCTGGAGATGTAATCTTTTCAGGGACTCCTGATGGTGTGATTTTAGGTTATCCTGAAGAAAAACAGGATTGGTTAACTCCAGAGGATGAGATTGTGGTTACCATTGAAAATATTGGGACTTTGTCTAATAAACTAGTGAGATCAAAACATAAAGTTGCTTTGGAAAAATAATAAACTATTTATATTAGAATTTATCTCAGGTTAACTGGATGTTACCTCCACAATGAAAAGATTTCGAACTGAGTTATAGCTAGCGTTAGATTTACTAACTTAATGTTGCTAAGTGCAAGAAAGGCACCTCAACTCTATTATTAGAGTTGAGATGCCTTTCCTCATTCTTTAAAAGGGGTAATAAGATTTTAATAGATTAAGAATCTCGGTTATTGGCCTCTCTTGCTTTGGACTTACGATACCCTCCAGCAATATCAGCTTTTTTAAATTCCTTGGTGTAGTGTACTTCCTGTGCATCTGAAAGCTGTAAATTTTTTGTTGGTTGATATTGTTGATTTCCTCTCAATGAAAGCCATCCTTTCTATTCTATAAAAGATAGTTATAATACTTATATACCCTTGTGCTAGGAAGGTTAAACAACGATGAAATTGTAGGGGGGTTACATTTATATGTAAATAAAAGAAGAGCTCTCATTAACTATGAGAACTCTTCTAGTGGTTCAAATCACGCTCCAACTTACCTGCCGCAGCACTTCTTATACTTTTTCCCACTTCCACAAGGACATGGTTCATTTCTGCCTATTTTCACTTTCTTTTTAGTAGTAGAAGTTGGCATCGGCTGGATCTGCTTATTGGTTTCTCCGGATAATTGTGCAGAGGTATAGCCTTTCAGGGTCCAACCTCTCGTATGACTCATCAAATCAACTATCTTACTCATTAACGCCTGAATAATCTCCATCGTACCAAATTCTAGCAGATTGGATAAATAAGCAAGAACGTCATTGGCACTATCCCCATTCTTGATGGCAATGACGCATTCTTCTGCTATTTCATCGGCTTCCGACTTATTCATATTGAAATTTTGTGTTAGAAAGTCGATTAATTGCTGGTAGCTTGGATTCCTATCCACAAAACCTGGTTCTCCAGCATTGATGATCTGCTGTTTGGTAAAAGGATAAAAGGCTACATTTTCTCTGCGCTGATGCTCTTGTATCACCTTTTTTGAATCCAATACTCGTATATTCGAGTAGAAATCATCGTTTATACTTATTCGATTGCGATAGGCACTGGCATCTTGCATCACTGCTTCCAAATCTGCTGAATCAATATGATCTTTCGTGTGTTTTTTCAGCATGTCTGCCAATTGAGTGCTGCTTAATGCTCCGTAATAGTATAATATGCCTTGTGTCAGATTGATCCACTCTGTGTTTCTATTGATAATTGCTCTTGCATTAAGGTTATTTTTCAAGGATAGAATTTGTTGAATTAGATCATCAGGTACTGCCAAGATGTGTTTTCCTTCAAAAGTCCCTGTATATATCAACCCGCTGGAACGAAAATAGACAATCTGTTTATCTTCTAAATTCGGTGCTGGAATTTGGCCACCACTTTCAGCGATATGTATCAGTAGTTTGAAACGTTCGTTATCCCAGAAAGCTATATCGAAATGATTGGAAATTTTATCATGTAGCAATGCGATTAAATCAGCCTTTTTTAACTGACTTGCATTTTTAACTTTTAAGCTTTTCCTTATACCATCTAACTCGCTTTTGGTATAGTTACTTAGTCCTTCCTGCAGTGTGAAAGGAATTTTTATTTCGCTCCAGTACTTTTTCTGCTGCTTTTCTTTCTTCTCTTTATTCTCCGATAACGCTTTAAACGCGTTACTCATCGTTTTTTCTAAATCTTTGTTGATTTTTTCATTCATAACATTCACCACTTTATCTTACATTTATTGGAATTCCGATCCAATCACTTAATCTAGTATAACAAATAGATTTATAAAAATCTTTTCATAGTCCATTAGAAGTATTTACCATGGGGAGAAACTGGTAGTAAGTGTACTAAGTTTTCAAGTGAAAGTGATAACGAGATTACGAATCCTACTATAAAAAATGACAAGCAACTTACATATAAGGTAATATTATGCAAGTGCTTGTTTTAAGTCTTACTTGTAAACATTCTGAAATGGATACCGTATATAAAATTTAAAGGGGAGAATATGAATGACCCAGTATATTTATATTGCTTCACCGATGAGATTACCAGAGGGTTCTTTCGGCTTTAATCCCATATCTCCTGAACAACCAAATGTGTTTAGAAATGAATTGGACTTTATACATTTATATTTCGAGAATAATTACGATCGTGAGTTAAAACAAAGGTTTAATTATAGTCAACATTTTTCATATAAACATCAAGTGGGAGCATATTCCAATCAAATTCCTTTAAAGAATGTATTAAGAAAAACTCAAGAGGAAGAAAAATGCTTAACCCTTCTCTATAACTACATTGAAGAAGCTATCCAAAACAGTAACATCGTCGAGTATTTTACCTCTGTGAATGGTCAAGAAGACTTACCACTTTCAAGAAAAAGGAGTATTAACTGGCTGGATATAAAAAATCCATATGACCTAGTTCTGGAAGACCGTGAGTTATTAGAAATTACATTTTGGAACTGAGTACGGCTCTTTTCATATTAGTGAAAGGAAAGAATATTTTAAGAAACTTTGGTGGATAGCAATATAAATGATATAATTTAAAAAATTATAACCAGGGGTGAAACTTTTGATCAATAAAGTAGGTCAAATCATGCTATATGTAAATAACCAAGATGAAGCGGTTAAGTTCTGGACAGAGAAAGTAGGATTTAGTGTCATTGCAGAAGAAAATGGTCAAGGTATGAGATGGATTGAAATTGCCCCCACTAAGAATTCGGAGACGAGTATTATTTTGCACAATAAAGAATTCGTAGCTAAAATGTCGCCTGAATTAAATCTTGGTACACCTTCTCTAATGTTTTTCTCCGATAAATTGGAGCAATTGTATAGTGAGTTAAAAATGAAAAACGTTACAGTTGGGGAAATGGTCGAAATGCCTACAGGCAGGGTTTTTAATTTTGCAGACAGTGAAGATAATTACTTTGCGGTTATGGAAAAGAAGTAAATATTTAATTAGGTATAATGAACAATTAGGGCGGTACTTTTATTAAAGGTATCGCCCTTTATTTATAATTGTTTTTAATTCTATTTATATAGCTTGCTGGTCTCTCTTGACTTTTATATGCTACATATTTAGAAAATGACTCAAAATACACTTCCTGTAAAGAAAATTCAAATAATGGTACAATATACGTATCAATTACAAGAGGTGGTTTCATGAAAAAGATCAAACTAGGCAAAAGCGACTTAGAAGTTTCAAATATATCCCTAGGATGCATGCGGTTGGGGAAATTATCAAAAAGCGAAGCAGCAGACGTGATACATAATGCGATGGAGCTTGGTGTCGATTTCTTTGATCATGCCGATATTTATGCTGGTGGAAAATCGGAGGAAATCTTTGCAGAAGCAATCGAGATGAATCCGACGATTAGAGAGAAGATGGTTATCCAAACAAAAACTGGTATTCGAAAAGGGTATTATGATTTTTCTAAAGAGCATATCCTCCAGTCGGTCGATGACAGCCTTAATCGATTAAAAACGGAATACATTGATGTCTTGCTTCTCCATCGTCCGGATGCACTGATGGAGCCAGAGGAAGTGGCAGAAGCATTTACGGAATTGAAGAAAAGTGGTAAAGTACGTCACTTTGGTGTTAGTAACCAAAGTCCGTTGCAGATAGAACTTTTGAAAAAATATGTGGAGCAGGATTTGCTTGTCAATCAGTTGCAATTCAGTGTCATGCATACGGGAATGATTAATGCCGGAGTACAGGTAAATACGAAGCATGAGGGTGCTATCAATCGTGATGGCAGTATTCTAGAATACTCCCGTTTGAATGATATGACGATCCAAGCATGGTCACCGTTCCAGCACGGAAACTTTGAAGGAGTATTTATCGATAATGAGAAGTTCCCTGAAGTGAACGCAAAGCTGCAAGAAATTGGTGATAAATATAATGTGAATAAATCAGCTGCCGCTGTGGCTTGGATTTTACGTCACCCCGCGAAAATTCAAACCATTGTAGGGACCATGAATCCGGAACGTCTCGCAGGAATTGCAAAAGCTTCCGAAATTGAATTAACGAGAGAAGAATGGTATGAGATTTATAAAGCAGCGGGTAATGAGCTGCCTTAATACCATATCCATTAGTTAAGCCTGCTTATATGCAGGCTTTCTTTGTGAACGATTAAGGTTTTCTAAAATTTATGTTAATTGCATAAAAACTAGTTGACAGGTAGGAATTAAGGAATTAATATATAACTAAATTTAATGGTCTATAAAAATAATGCATATTTTTCAACCCTTCTATTGAAAAATATCACTCCATGCTGCAAGTGTAGTTTCAATAAATCTAGTAATACGATGCCTTTCTGATTTTAATCATACATACAAACGTTACGGAGGTTTTATTATGGAATTTAGTTATATCTCTCATCTGGAATGTCCGAAATGTCATGAAACGTATTCCGAAAATGAAATAAATCAGTTATGTAAATGCGGATCGCCATTACTGGTTCGTTATCGTCTCCATGATGTAAAAGCGAATGTACAAAAGGAAGACATTGCAAGCCGTGAAAATAGTTTATGGAGATATCATGAAGTGCTTCCAGTGAAGGATCAAGCTAATATCGTGTCCTTAGGGGAAGGAATGACACCTCTTGTCCCATTAGAAAAACTGGGCAAGAAAATCGATGTGCCTCAGCTTTATCTGAAGGATGAGGGCGTGATTCCAACCGGCACTTTTAAAACAAGAGGTGCTAGTGTAGGAGTTTCAAAGGCAAAGGAAATTGGCGTAAAACAATTGGCAATGCCTACAAATGGAAATGCAGGATCGGCATGGGCCCTTTATTCAGCGAAAGCAGACATTAAAGCTACCATTGTGATGCCAAAGGATGCACCTAAGATTACTAGAAAAGAAGTAGCGGTTGCGGGAGCTGAACTTTATCTGGTAGACGGGTTAATTAGTGATGCTGGAAAAATTGTTGGCGGGCTCATTGAAAAGGAAGGCATTTATGATGCTTCCACGTTAAAGGAGCCATATCGCATTGAAGGTAAGAAGACGATGGGCTATGAAATTGTCGAACAATTAAATTGGGAGGTTCCTGACGTTATTCTATATCCGACTGGTGGTGGGGTCGGATTGATTGGTATTTATAAAGCCTTGCTGGAATTAAAAGAGTTAGGCTGGATTTCCGCAGATAAGCTGCCTAGACTTGTTGCCGTACAAGCTGAGGGCTGTGCGCCTATCGTTAAGGCATGGCAGGAAGGGAAGAGAGAGTCAGAATTCTGGGAGAACTCGGAAACGGCTGCATTTGGAATTAATGTACCTAAGGCAATCGGCGACTTTCTTGTCTTGGAAGCGATCTATGAGACAAATGGATGTGGTGTTGCTGTTTCAGATGAGGACCTTTTACAGGTACAAAAAGAAGTTGCAATGACAGAAGGCAATTTCATTTGTCCAGAAGGAGCTGCTACGGTTGCCGCAGCACAAATGCTGCGGCAACAGAATTGGATTAAAGAAAGTGATAAAGTGATCTGTTTAAATACAGGGCAAGGCATAAAGTATCCGGACAGTGTTTCACTCGAAAACATCCCGTTATTGCAGCCCAATCAGCCAATCAACGGATAGGAGAGAATACATGAAAAAGATGAACATGCTTTCTCAAATATTTATAGCTTTCGTTCTTGCTATCATTTTTGGGATTATCTTTGGGCCCAGAATGGAGATTGTTCAGCCACTAGGTGATTTATTCTTACGTTTGATTCAGTTTATCGTTGTACCTTTAGTATTGGCTTCACTTATTACTGGGATTACGAGTCTGAACAATGGGAAGAAATTGTTATCCATTGGTGGCAAGACGATTAGTTACTTTCTGGTGACGACCTTAGTTGCCATCATGATCGGTTTAACGGTTGCCTTTATCATTTCTCCTGGTGAGGGAGTAAACCTAGAGCTACCGACAGAAGAGACGGAACCAGCGGAAATTCCTAGTATGGTTGATACGATATTGAATTTTGTTCCGATTAATCCGTTTGAATCATTGACTACCGGTAATATCATTCAAATTGTCTTTATAGCGATTGCTTTTGGAATCGCGATTATAGCTGTCGGAGAGAAGGCAAAGCCACTTGCTGATTTTTTCGAAGCACTGGCTGAAGTAATGTATAAACTAACAGGGATAATTATGAAAGTTGCCCCCATTGGGATATTCGGTATTCTAGCTCCGATTGTTGGAAGCTATGGCCTTTCCATTCTTATTCCGTTGCTGAAAATCATCTTAGCCGTTGCGATTGCCTGTGTCTTGCAGTTATTGGTTACTTATTCCATTGCGGTACGTGCCTTTGGGAAGATGAGTCCAATTACCTTTTATCGAGGAATTGCTCCTGCTGCTATTTTTGCCTTTTCCACAGCCAGCAGTGCAGGGACACTGCCTATAACTCTTAAAAATACAGAGGAGAATTTAGGTGTTTCCAAAGAAATCAGTTCCTTTGTGCTTGCATTAGGAGCTACGATGAACAGTGATGGAGCAGCTATTTACCAAGCAGTTGCTGTCATCTTCATCGCACAATTCTTTAATATTGAATTGTCTTTCATCCAGATTCTAACTGTCATCTTTATGGCAGTTGTCGTTTCAATCGGTGCAGCGGGTGTCCCAGGAGCAGGCTTAATTATGCTCACTATGGTTCTCCAAGCCGTTAATCTTCCACTGGAAGGAATTGCGATTATTGCCGCAGTAGATCGTATTCTGGATATGTTTAGAACAAGTACGAATGTGATTGGCGATGCTACTGCAGCTGTGGTTGTGCAGCAATGGGAGGATAAACGGAAAAAGCCGGGGAATGCCAAAAGAGTGGGGAATGTATCTTAAAATAAATTAGTGAAATTACTTGATATGAATAAGTCACTATTATTAAATTAGGAGTTTATTACTTTCTTAGAAATTCAACTATATACTGCTGATCGGTCAACCGAAGGCATCCATTTCTTATTTATTTATGAATAAGAGCTGGGTGCCTTTTTGTCTTTAAAAGCAAAGCAGTTTAATAGAATAGTAAGAATACAATACAAGGAGTGATCAGTGTGGAAGTGTTATGGTTTTTTCCAACAGGTGGGGATGGAAGGTATTTAGGTACAACATATGGTGGACGTGAAATTGATTTACCTTATTTAAAACAGCTTGCCGGTGCAGTAGATTCTCTGGGCTACCATGGAGCTTTATTACCGACAGGGCAAAATTGTGAGGACGCATGGATTATTGCTTCGTCCCTTTTGACAGATACAGAGAAAATGAAGTTCTTAGTAGCACTTAGACCAGGTCTTATGTCTCCTACCTTGGCTGCACGCATGGCTTCGACATTTGATAGGTTGTCTAATGGAAGGCTATTGTTAAACGTGGTTACCGGAAGTGATCCAAGGGAGCATGCAGCTGATGGCATTCATCTGGATCATACAGGAAGATACAAACTAACAGATGAGTTCCTGGAAGTATGGAGAAACCTAATGAAGGGAGAGCAGGTTGACTATAAAGGGAAGCATTTAACTATTAAAGGGGCAAAGAATACATTTCCGCCTATCCAACAACCATATCCGCCTTTATACTTTGGCGGTTCCTCTGATATAGGCCAACAGGTAGGAGCGAAGCATGCTGATGTGTATTTAACATGGGGAGAGCCTCCTGAAAAAGTGAAGGAAAAGATTGATAAAGTAAGGAATCTAGCTAATCAGCAAGGCAGAAATATTACATTCGGTATTCGATTACACGTCATTGTTCGGGAAACAGAGAAAGAAGCATGGCAGGCAGCAGATGAACTTATCAAATTTTTAGATGATGAAACGATCGCTGCAGCTCAGCAAAGGTTTTCCAAACAAGAGTCTGAAGGGCAAAAAGGAATGGTAGCTTTACACCAAGGTAAGAAAGAAAACCTGGAGATTAGTCCAAATTTATGGGCAGGAGTAGGGCTAGTAAGAGAGGGAGCAGGTACAGCCCTTGTCGGAGATCCAAAGACTGTTGCGGAACGCCTTATTGAATATCAGGGTTTGGGTATTGATACGTTCATCCTTTCAGGATATCCGCACTTGGAGGAAGCATATCGAACAGCAGAATTACTATTTCCTTTACTGCCTATTAAGAAAGATCCTGCATTAAAGTAAGGTGAAATTGTCTTAAGGGGACAATGTAATCATAAATAAACAAAGGATATGGAGGAGATATAGTGCTTAAGCGTATTAGCATTCTTTCATTGTTTTTTATTTTCATAGGATTGGTTGTTGCTGGCTGCAGTACAGGGGAAGAGAGTTCTTCTCAAGCAACAAATGAAGAAGGGGAAGAAGAGACTATTAGTTTTATTCATTGGCGTGGAGAGGATAAAGAAGAGTTTGATGAAATTATTCGTAGGTTTGAAGAGGAAAATCCAAATATTAAAGTAAACATGAGTTCTTTTCCAAGTGATCAATACGAAGCGACTTTACAAACAAAGTTAAAAGATGGTAATTCTGGTGATGTGTTTGCCATGTTTCCAGGTGTTCAGTTTGAAACCATTACAAGTGCTGGGTTAGCACATGAACTTAGTGGGGAGGAATTTGTTTCGAGATTCATTCCAGATTATATCACGGTAGGTCAACATGAAGATAAACAATATGGATTACCTTTACAACTAGTTTTCAACATCCCGATTTACAATAAAACCTTGTTTGATAAGTTTGGCGTAGAGCCCCCTGCGGATTGGGAAGGATTTCTGGAACTCAATGAAACGCTAAAAGAAAATGGCATCGAACGTCCAATCATTTTCCCGGCTGCAGACAATGGACCTGGGCAATTTATGAACCCAATGATGATGAATAACGAACCAGACGAAGATATTTGGGAGAAGGTACAGTCAGGAGAAAGAAAGGTTACAGAGGAATGGTGGGTAAAAACATTATCGCAAATAAAAGAATTAAATGATAAAGGGTATTTTGGTGAAGATTCGTTAGGCATTAACCAAAGTTCTTCAGGCACCTTGTTTGCTCAAGAAAACGGTGCGATTTTGGCAATGGGTTCTTATATGATGGCGCAAATCATAGAGCAAAATCCAAATATTGAACTTGGCTTACTAGCACCCATCACCGTGAGTGAAGATGAGACGGTGTGGGAAGGGATTCATACGACAACCTTTATGTTAGCTGTCAACGAACAATCAGAACATAAAGAGGAAGCAAAGAAATTTATCGAGTTTCTCACCCGTCCTGAAAATGCATCTCTTTATGCAAATGGAACCGGCCAAATGGTGACATTAGAAGATGTCACATACGAGAGTGAAGTATTAAAGGCACAAGAACCGTGGACAGAAAAGAAGACAAGGTTCCAGCCAAGATATACGATTAGCAATGGTCAAGTTCAAGATGCCGTATTAGCTTCCATTGAAGCAGTATTGAGTGGAACAGAGCCAGCGGATGCAGCTGAACAAGCACAGAAAATAATTGATCAGGCTTTGTGATGTCGTCTTAATAGGGAGTATCTTTTATAGATAATAAATAGAAAAGTCTATGGTAATACGTTAAAGATAAGAAGCCATTTTTAGGTTTTGATAATAACTTAACCCCGCCTAGAACAATAAATAATTTTATTCTATTACCATAGATGATTCTTTCTAGCAGGAGGATATAATGAAGGTTCATAAAAGTTTGTATCTGTTTCTTATTCCTGGATTTTTCCTTTATTTTACATTTTTTATCGTACCAACCCTTGGTGCGTTTTTCTATTCGATAACAGACTGGGATGGGGTCAATCAGCAATTCAATTTTGTAGGTCTTTTCAATTATACGAGCTTGTTAACCGATGATACGGTATTTATCACATCAATAAACAACAACCTTAAGTTTTTGTTATTTGTTGTCTTCTTTCAAACATTGTTGTCACTCATTTTTGCATTAATATTAATGAAAAATACAAAAACCAATATCTTTTATCGTGCATTATTTTTCTTCCCTACTATATTATCGTCTGTTTCTGTTGCGTTTATCTGGTCATTTATTTATGCTCCGGATTTAGGACTATTAAACCCCTTATTACAGAGCATTGGGCTAGGAATGCTGACACAAAGCTGGTTGGGTAATCCAGATATCGCTATTTTCTCCATTGCTTTTGTCCAAGTATGGTTCCACACGGGACAGGTGATGGTCATCTTTATAGCTGGACTGCAAAATGTACCTAAAGAGCTTTATGAAGCAGCAATCGTGGATGGAGCTAATAAATGGCAGCGATTTACCAAAATTACCTGGCCATTAATTGCTCCCGCCACAACCATAGTAGTAGGATACACAACGATTCAATCATTTAAAGCCTTTGATTTGATTTTCGCTATGACTGGGGGAGGACCGGCGTATTCCACAGAAATACTCGCTACATTTATTTATAACTCAGCCTTTAGCAACTACCAATTCGGGTATGCATCTGCTGCATCTGTTGTTCTGATGGTTATTGTGGCAGGCCTGACGTTGGTGCAGTTCCGTCTGGTAAATAGAAACAAAGTTGAGTACTAGGATTTGAGGGGATAGAATGACGTCCAGATTGGTTAAATTCATTTTGGTAGCTGTTTTTGGCTTAATCATTATCATTCCAGTAACTATGGTCGTTTTAACAACAGTTAAAACAAGTGAAGATTTTTACATGAATCCTATTGGAATTCCAAACTCGTTCACAATGCAAAATATGATCCAGCTATTTATAGGAAACCATATACATTTGAATTTGCTTAATAGCTTGATTGTAACGATTTCGACTGTTTTTCTTTGCTTATTAGTGGCCAGTTTCATTTCCTATGTCATTATGCGCCTAAAGGGATGGAGAAGCTTATTATTATTTGGATTATTTATTTTAGGAATGTTCCTTCCAGCCCAAGTTAATATGATTCCGCTTTATGGAGTGGTGAATGCGCTTGGACTGAACAACTCGCTATTTGGTCTTATTTTGATTTCCACGACTAGTTTTATGTCGGTAGTAGTATTTATCGTCGCAGGGTTTATGAAAACCATTCCTAAATCGCTGATTGAAGCAAGTGTGGTGGACGGCGCCTCAGAGTGGCAAATATATCGAAAAGTAGTGATGCCACTGTCAGCACCATCCATCGCAACTGCAGCCATATTTGTCTCCGTAATGGTTTGGAATGATTTATTATATCCATTATTGTTTATCGTATCTCCTGAAAAGAAAACATTGCCACTTGCATTGCTGGATTTTCAAGGAGAGTATTTCACAAACTATCCCATGATATTTTCCGGGGTAATTATCGCATCTATTCCCATGATTATTGTCTATCTTTTCATGCAACGTTACTTTATGGAAGGGATAACGGCAGGATCGAATAAAGGGTAAAGAAAGAACTTAATAAAAATAAGGACAGAGGCTGGGATATAACTGATATGCTCAAAAAGACGAACTTATTGCTAATTTAACGAAGTATATTTCCAGAGCGATACTTCTCCGCTAGCCAAAGTTCGGTATTCTCCTTTTAATAAAATACTCTTGTCCCAGCCTCCCAAAAAAGCTAAACACAAATTTAAGAAGCTTGCTTGGTAACTCATTTCTACTGCTGAAGATTGAAGGAAAAAGATTTGCATAATTGACTAAGATAAAGATAAATGATATTATTTGTTTGAAAAATGTGTATATTTATAAATTTATAAAAATATTATCTCCTTGATGAACTTTATTAATATCTAAGGAGGATGTGTATGGAGAAAGTTAAAAATCGCTGGCTGATTGCTGCTTCGGCAGTGGGGGTTCACCTTTCCATTGGTTCTGCCTATGCCTGGAGTGTGTTTACCAATCCAATGGCAGCGCAGTATGGTTGGGAGACTACGGAAATCTCGCTTGCTTTTAGTATTGCCATTTTTATGCTTGGCTTTTCGGCTGCCTTTATGGGGAGATTTGTAGAAAAACAAGGGCCGAAGAAGTCAGCCATTCTATCGGCGATATTTTTCAGTGTCGGTGTAGCTGGATCAGGATTAGCAACCGCTTTGGAATCCTTATTTCTATTGTATGTATTCTATGGTGTCATTGGCGGAATCGGTTTAGGGATTGGTTATATCTCTCCTGTATCCACATTAGTAAAGTGGTTTCCAGATCGGCGGGGACTTGCTACAGGGTTAGCAATCATGGGGTTTGGCTTTGCGGCACTTTTAAGTGGTCCTGCTGCGGCAGCCTTAATTGATTCTGTTGGTATCTCTAGCACGTTTTATGTACTTGGAGCAGTATATTTTATTGTGATGACCCTTGCTGCCCAGTATTTATCACCGCCACCAGAGGGCTGGACACCGAAGGGATTTAATGAGAAAAGACAAAATGGGAAGCGTGAAATAAAAGCAGACCTCTCACAACTGACGGCGAATGAGGCAATTAAAACACGCCGTTTTTGGATGCTTTGGAGCATGCTTTTTATTAACGTAACTTGTGGAATCGCTGTCATTGCTGTAGCTTCACCTATGGCTCAAGATATAGCTGGAATGACAGCCATTGCTGCCGCTGCCATGGTTGGAGTAATGGGTCTATTTAATGGGGCTGGGAGACTCGGATGGGCTTCACTGTCGGACTATATCGGCCGCCCGAATGTTTATACTGCGTTTTTTGTAATTCAAATCATCGCATTTTTCATGCTGCCCTTCGCGACGAATGGCATCATATTTCAACTATTAATCTTTGCGATTTTAACTTGTTATGGTGGGGGATTTGCGTCCATCCCTGCATATATTGGTGACCTCTTTGGAACAAAGCAGCTTGGAGCAATTCATGGCTATATTTTAACGGCTTGGGCAGCAGCTGGGGTAGTAGGACCAATTTTGCTTTCCTTAATCTATGATTCTACAAATAGTTATAATTTAACAATGACGATTTTTGGCATCTTATTTATGGTTGCATTTGCGATATCGATTTGGATTAGAGCCGATATTAATCGATTAAGAAAGGCACAGCAATCGCTGAATAATAGTGCAGTTGCAACAGAATAGCCCTATCTTTCAATACATGTATTTATAGATTATAGAAACCGGGGGGATTAATGTTGGGAGAAACAAAGCACACAGGGCCAATTAAATTACCGAAAAAGCCTGATCCAGCACTATGGGTGAGCAAGGTTCCGTTTGGTTTAGGGAAAATTAAGCCGCATCATATTCGTGACACGATGAAGGTCGTTTGGGAAAACAAAGATAATCTGCCATACGCAACACGAATTCTTACCCAAGGAGTTTGTGATGGTTGTGCACTGGGGGTATCTGGACTTTATGATCAAACATTAACAGGCCCGCATGTATGTACCACACGATTAAATGTACTGCGCCTGAATACGATGTCTGCGATTGACGAGCAGATATTAAATATGGATATAAAGGATTTACGAAAAATGAGCAGTACAGAGTTGCGCAAGCTTGGCCGAATTCCCTATCCACTGATTCGTAAGGCTGGCGAAAATAAATTTAGCCGTATTTCCTGGAATGAGGCACTGAATACTATTGCCAATAAAATGAAAGCGCTTGACCCGAAGCACTATGCATTCTATACAACATCACGGGGGATTACCAATGAAGTCTATTATACGGTTGGTAAAGTTGCCCGCTTTTTAGGTACGAATAATATCGACAATGCATCAAGAATTTGCCACTCGCCATCGAAGACAGCATTGAGTCGCTCGATTGGAGTGGGAGCGTCTACTTGTAATTATAAGGATTGGATTGGAACCGACGTCCTGCTTTTCTGGGGATCGGTTGCAGCGAACAATCAACCAGTTTCGACAAAATATATGTACGCTGCAAAGCGAAAAGGAACGAAAATCATTGTGATTAATCCATATCATGAGCCGGCAATGGATAATTATTGGGTACCTTCCATCCCTGAGTCTGCGTTGTTCGGAACCAAAATAGCAGACGATGTGTATCAGGTTAATATAGGAGGAGACATCGCGTTTATGCATGGCATTATGAAGCATTGGTTTGAGATGGAAGATCAGGAATTTGGCTCAGCCATTGATCATGCTTTTGTTTCCCAGCATGTGAATGGTCTTGAGGAACTCAGAGAAAAGGTCACTGCTTATGATTGGGACCAGCTCGTTACATCCTCTGGAATCGAAAAGCAGCGCATGATGGAATTAGCTGAACTCCTTGCGAAATCCAAGTCCGCCGTTTTTGTCTGGTCCATGGGATTAACCCAGCACCGATTTGGTACAGATAATATTTCTCAGGTTGCCAACCTGGCATTGCTGCGGGGATTTTTAGGAAGGGAGCATTGTGGACTCATGCCAATTCGTGGCCATTCTGGTGTACAAGGCTCAGGGGAAATGGGAGCAGATCCGTTCGTATTGCCTGGTGGGGGAATGGATGAAGGAAATAGAGCACGAGTGGAAAAGGTTTGGGGCTTTGAAATTCCTAAGTGGCAGGGGGACATTGTTGGTGTATCGTTAGAAAATGCGCTCTTGCCTGAGGATCATGAGCGTAAACTGGATCTTTACTATTTATCAGGTGGGAATTTCTTAGAAACGATGCCGAATCCTGATTTTATCAAGCAATGCCTAGAAAATATCGATATCCGTGTGCATCAGGATATTATTTTTAATACGTCGACCTTTGTGGACGCGAGAGAAGCGGTCATTGTTCTGCCTGCGATGACAAGATATGAACAGCCAGGTGGTGGTACTTCTACCTCTACAGAGCGAATGGTGTATTATTCACCGGAAATTAAAGGGCCACGTATTGAGGAAGCACGAATGGAATGGGAAATCTATGTTGATCTTGCTAAACGGGTCAAACCGGAACAACAGCATCTTATTGACTTTAAATCAGCAGATGAAATACGAGCAGAAATTGCCAAAGCGGCACCTAACTATGACGGAATTCAACATCTGAAAAATCGAGGTGATGTCTTTCAATGGGGTGGTGCATGGCTTTGTGAAGACGGGGTATGTCCAACACCAGATGGAAAGGGTAATTTGATTACTGTCGAACTGCCTGAACTTAGGAAGCCAGAAGGTCATTTTTATGTAACAACACGTCGCGGGAAACAATTTAATTCGATGATTTACGATGAGAAGGATCCGTTTAATAATGCGGACCGATATGATGTATTGATGAATGGAGCGGATGGGAAAGAGCTTGGAATAAAAGAAGGCGATGCCATTGTCATATACAATCAGCATGGAACCTTTCATGGAAGAGCCAAATTTGTAAAAATAAAACGTGGAAATATTGAAGCGCATTGGCCTGAAGGGAACATGCTTATACCTAAGGGTGTTTATGAAGAATTTGCAGGAATTCCAGAATATAATGTTGCGGCTATTGTTGAAAAGGCGGAAACCTACTTTGCGCAAAAGGATACGAAATATGTGGAAAAACGAATTGAAGAACTTGAGGTGGAGTTAAGCTAGGGGGGATAAGATGAATGATGTATTAGAGGATGGCTGGGAAATAATCCGATTTAATGGACATTCCCAGTCCACTTTATATGAGGAAGTTGCAATCGAAGCTCCGCTCACGATTATGATAAATGGGAGTGAATTTGCAACGATAGTCTGTTCGCCATCCCATCTCAGGGATTTAGTTGTTGGCTTTCTTGCCTCAGAAGGTGTCATTCGTTTTTATAATGAAATAAAAGAGATTTCCATTGACGAAGGAAGCGGCTTTGCTTATGTGGAGTTATATAAGTCAATCGATCCTTCGCAAATCGACCATTCGAAACGATTTATCGGGTCTTGCTGCGGAAAGAGTCGGCAGTTTTATTTTAAAAGCGATGTAAAGACTGCTAAGACGATAACAAGCAAACTCTCTGTTACGGCAGATCAATGCTTTCATTTAATGAAAGAACTGCAAACCAATTCAGAGCAGTTTATTCGTACAGGTGGAGTTCATAATGCAGCACTCGCCACGAGCGACAAAATACTTACGATTAGAACAGACATCGGGCGTCATAATGCACTCGATAAAATTTATGGGCATATTATTCAAGAAAAAATAAGGCTAGCGGATAAACTCATCGTCTTTAGTGGTCGGATTTCTTCAGAGGTATTGTTAAAAATCTCGAAAATAGGTGCTGGCATCCTCGTATCTAAATCGGCCCCAACAGATTTGGGATTGAAGCTGGCAGATGAGCTGGGAATAACAACAATTGGCTTTGTCAGAGGAAGAAAAATGAATATTTATACACACCCACATCGGATAATCGATACAAAAACTTCTTGAGCATCAGATGACTGTTTCCCTCACTGGAGGTTTTTTGGTTAAAGTATGTCAAGAACACTCAGTGAGGAAATCCGACTTAGCCTATAGACGAAAGGAGCGATAATCCAGTTGGGGAAGATAACAGATAAATTCGGACGCCCACTTCAAGATCTCCGTATCTCAGTAATTGACCGATGTAATTTCAGATGTACGTACTGCATGCCACAGGAGATTTTTGGCAGGGATTTTGCATTTATGCCGAAAGAGCAGTTGCTCAGCTTTGAAGAAATAGAGCGGCTGGCAGCTATTTTTGTCGATCTAGGAGTTAAGAAAATAAGATTAACCGGTGGAGAACCACTGCTAAGAAGAGATCTGCCAGTTTTAATTCATAAATTAACAAACATAAAGGCCTTAGAAGATATTGGATTAACAACCAATGGCTCGCTGCTGACTACCATGGCACAACGCTTAAAGGATGCAGGCTTAAAACGAATCAATGTTAGTTTAGATGCATTGGACGACTCGACATTTAAAGAGATCAATCATAGCAATGTTGGACCAGATAAGATTTTAAAAGGAATAGACAAGGCTAAAGAAGTGGGATTAGAAGTAAAAGTAAATATGGTCGTCAAAAAAGGCAGGAACGATAAAGAGATTCTTCCGATGGCACGGTATTTTAAAAATAGAGGTATTACCCTGCGCTATATTGAATTTATGGATGTAGGACAAACCAATGGCTGGAACTTTAACAACGTTATTACGAAGAAAGAAATTTTCCAAATGTTAAGCGGAGAGTTTGAATTAGAGCCTGTTGACCCTGCCTATATTGGTGAGGTTGCCAAACGCTATCGCTATCGTGGAGAAGAATCAGAAGTAGGGTTTATCACCTCCGTTTCTGAATCATTTTGTTCCACGTGTACAAGGGCGAGGATTGCTGCTGATGGAAAAATGTACACCTGTTTGTTTTCAGATAGTGGATTTGATTTTAGGGAGTTACTGCGTTCTGAAAAAACGGATGAACAGATTAAGTCTTTCATTATGGCTATATGGAATAGCCGAGATGATCGCTATTCTGATGAGCGAACCGAGGAGTCAGCGAAAAACAAAAAGAAAATCGAAATGTCTTATATTGGCGGTTAATAAGGTAGATGCAAGGCAGGTGAGCGATGGAAATGATGGAAGATAGATATTCCAGACAAAAGTTATTTAAACCAATCGGGGAAGATGGTCAGAAGGAAATTGGGCAAAAGCACGTACTCATTCTCGGATGTGGTGCTTTAGGTACGGCAAATGCGGAAAATTTAGTCCGGGCTGGAATCGGTAAATTAACGATAATCGACCGTGATTATGTCGAGCTTAGTAATCTACACCGTCAGCACTTGTTTACGGAGCAGGATGCTATGGATCAGATTCCTAAAGTAATTGCAGCGAAACGGAAATTGGAAGCCATTAATTCCCAAGTTGAAATCATAGCACATATTCTCGATGCAACTGCTGTTTCATTAAAACCTTATCTAGCTAAGGTAGATCTAGTTATAGATGCGACAGATAATTTTGATACACGGTTTATGCTGAACGATTTGCTTCAGCAACTGGAGATTCCGTGGATATATGGTTCCTGTGTAGGAAGTACTGGCATGAGCTACACGATTTTGCCCAAACAAACCCCCTGCCTGCACTGTTTATTGAATGACGGTCCTCCGCCGAATGGAGCGACATGTGATTCTGTTGGGATTATTTCGCCTGCGGTACAAATGGTAGTAGCACATCAAACGACGGAAGCCATGAAATTATTAATAGGAGCGAAAGAAGCTCTGCGCACCACCCTTGTAACTTTTGACCTTTGGAAAAATCACTACCAAATGATTAATGTGGAGCAAGCGATGAATCGTGCATGTCCTGCATGTGGCATGGATGCAAGCTATCCATACATACAATATGAAGCATCAACAAAAGCAGAAATTCTTTGCGGAAGGAACACGGTACAAATCCGTGCCAATCGGGAAGTGCATTTACCCGAACTTGCGAATCATCTAAAAAAAGTAGGACATGTAAAAGGCAATGACTTTTTACTGTCCATGGATTATCAGTCCTATCGACTCGTTTTCTTTCAAGATGGCAGAACGTTAATTCATGGAACCGATTCGATCGAAAAGGCAAAAAATCTCTATTATCAATTAGTAGGATGAAGGTGAAGCAGCATGGTGGAAATAAGAAAACCGATAAAAGTAAATGAAGCCATCTCACGCGTATTCGAGTTTTCTATAGCTGGAGAGGTAGAGCATGTCCCAATTGAGCAGAGTTATGGACGTTTTCTTGGGGAGGATTTGATAGCGGACCATCCTGTCCCACCGTTTGACAGAAGTCCGTATGATGGGTTTGCTGTTCGCTCTGTAGACACAGTTGGTGGGTCCCGTACTAATCCGATTTATTTACAGGTAGTTGGTGAAATTGGGGCTGGCAGTGTTTTTTCAAATACGGTTCAGGAAAACGAAGCAGTTCGAATAATGACTGGTGCGCAAATTCCGGAAGGCTGTGATGCAGTTGTTATGCTTGAGGTCGTGAAGGAAGTGTGGATGGATAACAAACCCCATATTGAGTTAAAAAGAGAGGTGAGGGAAAATGATAACATTTCCTTTGCCGGAGAAGACACGAAAAAAGGAGCCATTTTAACGAAAAAAGGGACATACATTAATCCTGGTGTGGCAGCGGTTCTTGCAACGTTCGGGTATAAGCAGGTACCTGTCAGCAGAAAGCCAAAGGTTGGCATTATCGCTACAGGAAGTGAACTATTGGAGCTTGATGAAGCTTTACAGCCTGGGAAAATTAGAAACAGCAATGCTTATATGATTTATTCCCAAGTGATGCGAGCAGGCGGAGAGCCGATCTATTATGGACAGTTTAGTGATGATTTAGATACATGCTTCCAGCAAGTGCAAGAGGCGTTTCGTAAGGTAGACATTTTAATCACAACGGGTGGTGTTTCTGTTGGAGATTATGATTTCTTGCCAGCTATTTATGAAAGGCTTTCTGCGAATGTGCTATTTAATAAAATCGCCATGCGACCTGGCAGTGTAACGACGGTTGCTGAAAAGAATGGGAAGCTCTTATTTGGCCTGTCAGGAAATCCGTCTGCATGTTATGTTGGCTTTGAACTTTTTACACGGCCAATCATTCGCACTTACTTACATGCATTTCATCCCTTCTTGAAAAAGGAAAAGGCCATTCTTGGCTCTGATTTTAAGAAGGCGAATCCATTTGACCGATTTGTGCGTGGACATCTATCCTTCCAAGAAGGTAAGCTTGTGGCAACTCCGGTGGGATTGGATAAGTCCAATGTTGTCAGCTCTTTAGCAGAAGCCAATATTCTTATTCTGTTACCCGGTGGTACGAGAGGCTATGAACAAGGGATGGAAGTAGCAGTTATTCTGCTGGAAGATCAGGAAGGGACCACTTTAGATAATTTTGTACAGACAGAGATCAATTCACGGAGGAGTCAAAGGCATGGCTAGTGAGCTATTTGAAATTGTTGAAGAATCGATTGAAGTGGGCGATGTTATTAAAAAGGTGGAGCGAAGAGAAGCAGGTGCCATTACCACCTTCATTGGAACAGTCAGGGAGTGGACTCAAGGGAAGCAAACGGTTTATTTAGAATATCAGGCCTATATTCCAATGGCGGTGAAAATGCTCAGTCAAATTGGTGATGAGGTGAAAGCACAATGGCCTGATACTATCATTGCCATAACTCACCGAATTGGCCGGTTGGATATTTCGGAAATTGCGGTAGTCATTGCAGTATCCTCCCCACATCGCAAGGCAGCATATCAAGCAAATGAATATGCTATTGAGCGAATCAAGCAGATTGTCCCGATTTGGAAAAAAGAACATTGGACTGACGGGGAAACATGGATTGGGGATCAGCTGGAGAATGTGCCTTATAAAGCAGGAAAACCAACTATAAAGGAGATAGAAGGATGATAACAGTTCTTTTATTTGCTCATTTACAGGAATCCGTTGGTAAGGATAGGATCCAATTGCCTATCGAACGAACAACGGTAAAGGAATTAAAAACGGAATTACAACAAACCTATCCACTGCCAGAGCTCGACCGTGTGATGACCGCTGTAAACGAAGAGTTTGCAAAGAATGACCGCCTCATAAAAGCAGGGGACGTCGTTGCATTTATTCCGCCAATCAGTGGTGGGTAATGAATAGGAGTCACACCATGGAAACCATTCAAATCGTTGGCTATAAAAATAGCGGGAAAACAACGACGGCAATAAAGCTAATTGAGAAATTTTCACAAAGGGGAATTCAGGTTGCTTCGCTTAAGCATCATGGTCATGGTGGAATCCCTTTGGGTCTGGAGAATAAAGACAGTTTTAAGCATCAGCAGGCTGGAGCAATGATTTCTGGAGTAGAAGGGGAAGGGATATTGCAGTTAGCGAAGCGAAAGGCTTGGAGTCTAGAACAGATATTAGCAATCTATGAAATCTTTGGGGTTGATCTATTAATACTGGAAGGATTCAAGCGAGAGCACTACCAAAAGGTTGTACTCATCAATAAGGAAGAAGACCTTATTTTACTAGATGAAACGACCAATATCCTGGCGGTAATTAGTTCTATCCCTGTAAAATCATCCTCTTATATAACTTTTAACACTTACGAATTGCAAGATTTCTGCGATTGGATGCTCCAATGGTACAAGAATAAAGCAATCCGGTAATGAATGATTCAAGGAAATCGGGATGAATTTTCCAAAAGGAGGATTTGGCATGCAGATTGTTGGAGTTATTCTTGCAGGTGGCGAGTCAAGAAGGTTTGGAACCCCGAAAGCTTTTGCCAAAAAAGAAGGGAAACATTTTTATACATATTCGGCAGAGGCAGTCAATCCTTTTGCTTCGAAGCTTGTCCTAGTTACCAATCGCAAGTTGGAGCCGCTATTTGAGAAAGAATTTACTGGTGAAATTACCAGGGATCACCCTTCATACGAGGGCCAAGGTCCGCTTGCAGGTATTTATACAGCAATGGAGAAGTATCCTGCCGATTGGTATATCGTCAGCCCAATTGATGTTCCTTTTATCGAAAACAATGTTATTGAGTTGTTGATAAAATATACTGGGTCTGATGCAGATGCTGTTATACCAGTTGTTGCGGGAAGAAAACAACCACTCATTGCCCTTTATCATCATCGTGTTAAAACAATCATTAAAACAAAATTAGATCATGGCTTTCGTTCGGTGGAGAAGGTGTTAGAAGCTTGCAAGGTACACTATCTCTCTATGAATGACGAAAAGAAGTTTATTAATATAAATTCACAAGATGATTACAAGCAATGGATTATGGAGGAATAATCATGTCAAATGTTCATCATCGGACTGCTTCGTTTTCTGTATCCTGTGCAATCGTGACGGTAAGTGATACAAGGGACGAAGAAAGTGATAAAAGCGGTCAATTAATGAAAACCTTACTTGCCGGGTCAGGGCATCCCATTCACCACTATACGATTATCCCAGATGATAAACAGACGATTACTGAAACCATCAAGTCTGCGGCCCATCGTGAGGATATAGCTGCAATCCTTGTCAATGGCGGTACTGGGATTTCTCAGCGGGACGTAACAATCGAAGCGATTCGCCCATTGCTGGACAAGGAAATACCAGGATTTGGTGAGATTTTTCGTTATTTGAGTTATCAATATGATATTGGAACAGCAAGCATATTATCGCGAGCGATTGCTGGTGTAGTTAATAATCGAATCGTTTTTTCCACACCTGGTTCAACAGGGGCTGTTAAGTTAGCGATGGAGAAGTTAATTTTGCCAGAGTTAGGACATGCGGTGAAGGAAATAACGAAAGATTTGCCAAAGTAAAGGAATGAAAACAGTGCAGAGGTTACCTATCTTTATCATATTTATACTCATCCCTTTTATTGCGGGATGTACAAATGAAGAAAAAATAGAGCTCACTATTTCCGCTGCGGCTAGTATGACAAATAGTTTAAACGAGATAAAGAAAGAATTTGAACAAGACTATCCTCATATTTCGGTTACTTATCATTTCGGAGGTTCTGGTACATTGCGTAAGCAGATTGAACAAGGCGCACCGATTGATCTCTTTTTTTCAGCTTCTAAAAAAGATTATCAACTGTTAGAAGAGGGTGGATTTGTTAGAAATGGATCAGCAATTCTTCAAAACAAGTTAGTTTTTATTCAACAGAGCAATGAGGAAAAACAATCATTAACAGATTTTCTCCACTCAGATGGAAAAATAGCCATCGGTACACCTGAGGCAGTCCCTGCTGGAACGTATTCTGAGCAATTATTAAAAGAGTTGGGTATTTGGGATAAACTCCAAGGACGAATAATATTAACAAAGGATGTTCGTCAGGTGCTAACGGTAGTGAAAGAAGGGGCAGTGGATGTGGGGATCGTTTATCAGAGTGATATACATGGGGAGGAAAATTTAGAAGCTGCCTGGGAATCTGACCCCCATCTCTATGAACCAATACAATACTTTGCAGCCATAATTGGCAATAATTCAGCCGTGGATGATAGAAAGATAGATGCGATGGAGCATTTCTATCAATTTATCCAAGAGGAACAGAGCATGAATATATTTGCAAGTTACGGATTTGATACAACGGAAGCGCTGGTGAATCAGTAATGGAATGGTCATGGCATCCCGTCCAACTCTCCTTATATGTTGCAGTCATTGCCACGTTAATTGCATTTGTTTTAGCAATCTTAGCAGCCTATCGGATTGCAGGGGGAAAGGTGAAAGGAAAGGCGATTGTCGAGACAATCTTCTTTATGCCACTCGTATTGCCCCCAACTGTAATCGGCTTTGTGTTAATTATTATTTTTGGAAGCAATAGTCCGGTAGGGAGAGCGCTGGAATGGATGCTCGGCAAAACGCTCTTATTCACAGTATCTGCAGCCATTATCGCTGCTGTCGTTGTGGCTTTTCCACTGATGTATCAATCCATTAAAACAGGATTTCTCTCTGTTGATCCGAACATAATAGGCGCGGCAAGGGTGGATGGTGCATCGAACTGGAAATTGCTTTTTTTAGTTATTGTTCCGATGTCATATCGGGCACTCCTTACTGCGGTTATCCTTGGGATTACTCGGAGTTTCGGAGAATTTGGCGCGACTTTGATGTTTGCTGGAAATATTCCAGGACGAACCCAAACGATTCCAACTGTGATTTATTTAGCGATCGAATCGGGGAGGACGGATATTGCCTGGTATTATGTGTTGATCAGTATAAGCTTTTCGTTTATCCTGCTTTTATTAATTAATCGTACGAGGCAGTAGTAGATTGTGCTGCAGTGCTCTTTATTAGGCATCCTGCTTCAAATGAAATTGCCCCTCTATTGTTCTGAAGGAGGGGCTATTGTGAGAAGTTAACTGCGTTGGCTATTCTATAGCTAATCTTCTCTTCTGTAATCCCCATTTTTGCCGCCACTTTTTTCTTGTAGGTAAGTTGGTCCGATAATCATGCCTTTGTCGATGGCTTTACACATATCATAAACGGTTAATGCGGCTATCGATGCTGCGGTTAATGCTTCCATTTCCACGCCAGTATGACCAACTGTTTTTACTTCCACAGCAATTAACAATTCAAATACTTCGTTCTCTTTGATGTTCCATTCAAAAGAGAGGTTAACACCTCCTAATGGAATTGGATGACACATTGGAATGATAGCTGGTGTTTGCTTGGCTCCCATAATACCTGCAACCTGTGCTACCGCAAGGACATCTCCCTTCTTATTCTGCTGCTGTGTAATATTCTCATAAACATGCTTGTTCATTTGCACGCTGGAATGGGCGACTGCCTTGCGATTGCTTTCCTTCTTCGTAGTTATGTCCACCATCTTTGCTCTTGCTTGTTCATTAAAATGTGTGAAATCTGACACAGTATAATCCGCTCCTTTATTGAAGAGTAGAAAAATTATATAAATTCATTATAGAGGGGTAGGAGGGAATAGTAAAATACCAGGAAGAGTTGGTATTATGGGGAATTCATTGCCTGAGGTGATTGGGAAAACTTGTATAGCTCGGGCTCAACTTATCAGTGGATTGGGTTAACTTATGTAGCTTGGTGCTCAACTTATCAGCGGTTGGAGTAACTATACTGCTTGAGGTTCGACTTCTCAGTTAGTTGGCTCGACTTTGATGAGGTGAACAAAGGGACCAACCATCCCAAAGGAATCTTGGTCCCAAGTTAAATGTGGTTATCAGACCAGAGAGCTTGTTTTCGTGGCTCTTCCTTTAAATTCTTCGTAGCACAAGCCAAACGGCTTAGATTTAATATATTTACCCTGTCCTTTTATTCCTACAAATTTACCGTTTTCAGCTGTCAGCTTCCCGCGAAGATAAACCTTTTCTGGTCTTCCAATCATATCCATGCCCTCGAATGTGTTATAGTCACTCCGGTGATAGCTTTCTTCAACCGTAATCTTTCCTCTATAAGTTGGATCAAAGATGACGATATCTGCATCACTACCTATAGCGATTTGTCCTTTTTCCGGGAAGAGCCCGACGATTTTGGCTGGGTTCGTGGAGAATAGTTCTACAAATTTTTCTTTCGTTATTTTCCCTGTTTCTACGCCATAGGTCCATAGAAGGGCAAGTCTGTCTTGAGCGCTTGGACAACCATTTGGTATTTTAGTGAAATCATGGAGCCCTTTTTTCTTATCGTTTTCAAATCCCCCGACATTCGCCGCGTGGTCAGAACCTACCGCCTTAAGCCAGCCTTTTTGAACGGCTTGCCATAGTGCATCTACATGCTCCTGCTTTCTAAGTGCAGGGGAGCATACATATTTGGCACCTTCAAAGTTTGGCTCTGCTAATTTTTCCTCCGTCAGTGTCAGGTAATGGGTACATGTTTCACCGTACACAGAGAGTCCGGATTGATATGCATCTCTTATGGCTTCCATCGCTTCCTTCGCCGTTACGTGTACGATAAATAAAGGAGAATCTGCTAGTTCCGCCATATAAATGGCTCTTCTAGTGGCTTCAGCCTCAACTACAGGAGGTCTGGAGGCTGCGTGATAAATCGGGTCTGTTTTTCCTTCTGCGATTAGTTGCTTTTGTAGAAGGTCAACTAACTCCCCATTTTCTGCATGAAGAAAGATGGTTACACCTGCTTTTTTAGCAACCTGCATGGCTTTAAATATCACGTCGTCATTAACCATAAATGGAGTGCCTTTATAGGCCATAAAAAACTTTATGGTAGATATTCCTGCTTCTGGAAGCGTTAACAATTCATCGAAAATATCTTCTGTCGGATACATCACCAATCCATGGAAAGAATAATCTACCATAGCCACGTCTTTTGCATTTTCATGGGCTACTTTAACAGAATCCTTAATACCCATTCCCACTATCTGTGGCGGGAAATCCACGACGGTTGTCGTTCCCCCGACAACTGGTGCATTGCTGGTGCTAAAATCCAGTGTTCCAAATGAACCATAATGAACATGCTCATCTACTCCACCTGGAAACATGTATTTTCCGGTAGCATCGACTATTTCATCCGCATTATAATCCAAATTTTTACCGATTGCTACAATCTTTTCCTCTTCCACATAGATATCGGAATTATATTCGCCTTCAGCAGAAAGAATTGTTCCATTTTTAATCAATAAACTCATACAGAACCCCCTTAAATAATATACCAGGCTAAACTTCTAATCCTCTCTTAAAACAGGAGACACCTATATGAAAGGCATCTCCTACTCGTCTTTAAGTTAGCTGATTTACTTTGTTGCTGTTGTAAACACTGCTATCAATCTTATTCAAATATGCTACTACTTCCTCAACTGGTAACACGTCTGCAAATTTAGCGTCCATATCAAATAGGTTCCATTCTACAACTCCAGGAACTCTGTCACCAATCGTTCCTTCAGGGACAATCGTTTTAAATCCATATCCAGTAGAGTCCATTACCGTATGTCTCACACATGCACAAGCAGTAGCTCCCATTACGATAAGCGTGTCTACTCCAAGCTTAACTAGCGTTTGAGCCAGATGTGTTCCAAAGAAGTTACTTGCATATTTTTTATGGATAACTGGCTCTTCTGGTCTTGGCTTCAGCTTCGGATCAATTTCCATCCACTCAGAGTCGATCTCCAATTTATGCATTGGAATCTTTTCATCCCATCTTGGTAAATCCCATTGTTCTTTACCTACATATCCTGTAGTGGTGTGGAAAATAGGAACGCCTGCTTTTCTTCCTGCTTCTAGTACTTTTAAGGCTTGGGCGCATACTTCCTCATTGTTGTTACAAGTAAATGGGTGCCCTTCACTCATCCAAGCTTTAGCCATATCAACAGTAGTAATAGCAGGTGCCTTACCAAAGCCCATTCTCTTTTGGAAACCTCTTTCTTTATAAATTTTTCTTGCTTCCGCAAAAGCCCTTTCTAATAATTCCTGATCAAACTCATAATGTCCTTGATTGTCTTTGTACTTTTCACTCATTTAAAATCCTCCCTCATCATTTAAATTATTTTTTGTACCGCTCACTAATCAATAGCAAAATTTGTGCCAACTTCTAAATGTGGGTACAACGGGAAGATTCAAATATAAAATGTTATTGTACTGTTGCAAATATGCAATAGGACAATAACAAAGGTAATAAAACGGTTAAATGATAACGCTTTCATACATGCAACAGGATGAAGTAGTTTTGCAAAAATGCAACAATATCTCTTAAATCTCAATACCGTATTTTTTTATTTTTCTTGAAAGAGTGGAGGGATTTATACCTAATGCTATAGCTGCTTTTCTTAATGATGCATGTTGACTTAAAGCAGACTCCAATATTCCTTTTTCATAGACTTCCATTAGATATTCTAATTTCCCTTTGTTAACCCCGGAATGTGTGAAATCATCCATTAGTACATGCTCATTAAGAATTTTATCTGGCAACTGTTCAAAATCTATTTGATCCCTATTATTCATAATAAACATATATTCTACTATATTTTGGAGCTCTCTTACATTTCCAGGCCAAGAGTACTTTTCTAGTGCATGGACCACTTTATGGGACATAATCACGTTTTTATTATATTTACTATTAAGGTTTTTCATAAAGTAATGTATAAGCTCAATTACATCGTCTTTTCGTTCTCGAAGGGGGGGAATCATGATTGGGACTACATTTAGCCTGAAATATAGGTCTTCTCTAAAGTCACCGTTTCTCACTGCTTCTAATAATTCCCTATTCGTTGAAGCTATTATTCTCACATCCAGCTTAATCGGTTTCGTTCCGCCAATGCGATACACTTCTTGTTCCTGAATCACTCTCAGCAGCTTGGGCTGAATGGGCATTGGGAGTTCACCAATCTCATCCAAAAGTATTGTCCCAGTGTTGGCAAGTTCAAATATACCAGCTTTTCCAGAATTGGAAGCCCCTGTGAAGGCTCCAGGCATGTAGCCAAAGAGCTCGGATTCGAATAGTTCCTTTGGGATGGCTGCACAGTTTACTTTAATGAATGGTTTGTCTTTTCGATTGCTGTTTTGATATATAAATTTCGCAAGGACTTCCTTTCCTGTTCCAGATTCTCCATTAATAAGGATCGTACTATCAAATTTAGCTACATTACGGGCAAGTGTTAACGTCTTCTTCATTGCCTCACTTTTATATACTAATCCTTTGACGGAGAAATGCTCTTTTCTAAGCAGCTCCAATTCCGCCGAGTATCGCTGTTTAATCATATTTAATTTTTCCAATTCTTTTTTTAAATTTATTAAACCTTCTATGTTTCTTGTATTGCTGATTACCCCGATAATTTCTTTTTCAGAGTTATAGATGGGAGCTGCAGTTGTGAGTGCTGTTCTTCCAGTCATATATCGATGATTCAGTGATATGGATTGCTTTGTTTCTAATACTTTTAAAGTAGCGGATTCATTAAAAAAATTTTCTTCTAAAAGATCTTTTAAATTTCTCCCAAGAATGTCGGTACTCTTTAAACCGGATATCTCCTTATAAGCCGGATTTATGTAGACAACTTTCCCGTTTTTATCAGCTATCAAAATTCCGTCAGAGGAAAACTCCAAGCCTCCATAAATTAAATCCATTTTTTGGTTCCTTAATGCTACTCTATCCTCTTTAGAAATGATCAATATATTACCTCCTAAAAGTAAACATATTGTAATCTATTATTCGTTGTTTTCTTGATAAAGCTGCCGTTTCTTCTAGAAGCATAAAAATGAGTTACTGAAATATTGGTGTAAATAGGAAACTGCCTGTTACTTTCTCTCTAAAATAGTTATTCCCTTCTTTAAATCTGTAATGATTTCTCTGGGATATTTAATCTGATCCATTTTGAATACCCTTTAGATGAATGAATATTCCGTCTTATTTTCACGGCAGTATGCCATTCTTGTATGTATATTTATTCCTATTATCCTCTATTTTGTTGTTTAATTCAATGGAAAATTCTGATAACTTTATCGTGAACTAAGCCTTAACCTTAGCTTCTTGACTAGGAAAAGCATGCTTTTATATAAAATTGGATAGCGTAGAAATACTTCGGTTTCTAACGGAGCAATATGCTTCCCCTATCTCCCGTTCCACTCACTTGATCTTAAACGTCAATTACTCATTTTTCTTTAGTCGCATATAAAGTCTGAAACTTGTATAAAATTCAAAATCATTATAAAATAAAGCTGACTTCTAGTAATAATGATTGGAACAAATGTCTTCTATCTCTATTAATGATTTATCGAATTTAGATAGTGGGGGGATTCTGAATGGAAATTAAAGACTTGATCATTTTTCAAAGTGTTGCACAAAACGGCAGCATTAGTAAGGCGGCTAATGAACTAAATTATGTACAATCACATGTTACCGCAAGAATAAAGACATTGGAATCTTGTTTGCAAACACAACTGTTTTATCGGCATAGCCGAGGGACGACATTAAATTCAGAAGGGAAAAAGCTTCTGAATTATTCAGAGAAAATTTTATCACTTCTAGACGAAATAACAAAAGCATTCCATGATTCAGAAAAACCTTCAGGTACACTTGAAATCGGAACAGTGGAGTCAGTCATGAAACTGCCAAACATATTATCTGCCTACCATAGAGCCTACCCCGATGTTGATTTAACCTTAAAAACTGGTGTCACCAAAGACCTTATCGATCTAATTTTAAAATGTAAACTTGATGGTGCGTTTGTTACTGGTTTTGGCATGCACCCTGATATTGAACAGATGGAAGTTTTCAAAGAGAAATTAGTTTTAATTTCCGCTAATGAAAACGCTAACTTCCATGATTTGATAAATAAGCCTCTCCTTGTTTTCAACTCGGGCTGCTGCTATCGTTCCAGATTAGAAAACTGGATATCTGATGAAGGTGTAGTAAATGCAAAAATTATGGAATTTGGAACATTGGAAACGATACTGGGCAGTGTCATATCTGGTCTCGGAATCAGCCTGGTCCCTCAGTCAACTGTTGTTCATTTAGAAACGGAAGGGCATTTGCAATGTCATTCTATTCCTGAAAAATATAGCAGCATCTCAACTGTTTTTATTAGGCGTGCAGATTCCTATTTAACCAATACAATGAAAAAATTTATGGATACGATTACAGAGTTCGCGAATACGGACTACCCATTAATAAATAAACCGATATTTAATGTTATTTCAAATAAAAAACTGACTTTTCTCTAAAGCATCCAAAGACGATAATTCGAATGATTATCTGCTTCTTTTTACCACATATACACCTAAATGATCTCCCTATCTTTCGGGAAACCCTTGTCACTTCGAGGGTTTTCTTTATTTTAAAGCCTCATTCCTGAGTAACGATTCCCCCACATACAAAAATAAATTCGATAAGCATTTGATAAAATTCCTGTTTGCTTCTCTTTCTTATATTGAAACAAAATAAAAAGAAAAGCAGAATGGATATTGTAAGTTATAATCTTACTTATGTTTTTAAAGCTACATTAGTAGGAAAGGATAGGACGTTTAATGATAAGGTTAACGACCAGACAATTATGTAGACGCTGAATTCGAAAGCTAACAATTCAGGCGGTCGATCAGATGAATTTGTCGTTCCAATTGCAGGCGCAAGTTCAGTGTATGTGGTTCAAAGTAAAAACGGCTTCATTTCCAAGGAACGGCACAATAACTGTAAAGTTTAACGATTTGGCTGCTACTGCTTACCGGCTATGATTTAAGAAATCTACTGAATGAATATGTAATTCCATATGGTAAAGATGTAAAGTTAGGAGTAAAATGGATGATTGATGTATATGTCATTAAATTAGTTAGCTTGTGCTGCAGAACAAATAGAGAAGTCTTATAAAAGCTGACTGGAAAGGATTATCGGTGGAGAGATATAGCATAAAAGTTTTTGAATGGATGTATATAATCCTGTCAATCTTGTGTAGTTTAGGACTTATTGGCACTGTACTTTTAGAGGTTTTATAACAAAAGCTCGATAAACATGTGCCTAGCATATCATTAGAACTTGAAGCCGATAATATTTATCGGTTTTTTCAATTAAGTTTAAAGAAATGCGAAATTATTGAAGAAGGTACACCCTGTAGTGTAGCAGTATTTTATGCGTTAATAAGCCCTTACATTGGATCTAAGCGTAGTGAATTTCTACTTTTTTGGCGTATGGATTTTATCAAAGATGATATCTATTTTCACTCGAAATGTGACTGTTAAAGCTGGGCAAGCACCAGTTATCCGTTACATGCCGGAATTATATCGCATAATTAATCCGACCGATATTATCACCCATAGAGAAAGTCTGCAAAATGTAGCACATGCTTATGAAATCTTTAATGCGCGTGCAGATAATTGTATTAAGGTTGTACTAAAACCGTAACATGGGTCAAAGTATAGTGAATATAGATCACAAAAATGCGTCTTCATTGTAAGACGCATTAGTTTGCCGGGATACCCTCTTCTTCTAAAACTTTATCAAAATAATGAGTGCCCTTTCGATATGATCTATTAAAGATAAGTCCTTTTTTTTTTTACATACTTTCCTAACTTCATAGGTGTTGTTTTTACCTGAAACAGGAATAAATAGAATGTTTTGGGCTAGAATACTACCTGAAGAACGGGTGATAACTGCTTAAGGGAAGTAATGGCTCTTTGTTGGTCAGGTCAGGTACCCATATCAAGTTAAACCTGTTTTGGAACGGAATGTTTATTATCTTTTCCCTGGTTTACAAGGGAGTATTACAGTAGAGGATGAAAACAATATGAACCCAAATGTCCCATTAACGAAGCCAGTAATTTTATTGAATATCGATTCACTTATGCCCTATCCTCTGGAAGTTGCAGTCCAAACTGGGCAGGCTCCTGCTTTGCAATTTTTAATGGAAAACGGCAGTTATATACCTAATATGGTTAGTTCGTTTCCGACAATGTCCGTAACTATTGACAGTAGTCTCTTGACAGGTACCTATGCTGACAAACACCATATTCCCGGACTAAACTGGTTCGATAATTCTAAAAATGAAATTATTAACTACGGAACGGGTTTTAGGGAAACATACAGGCTGGGGCTCAGGCGGTCCATACATAACATGCTCTATAGGCTCAACAACGAACATTTGAACAAAGATGTTAGGACAATCTATGAAGAATTAGCTAATGTGGGCATTTCATCTGCTTCCATTAATTCGTTCGTCTATCGCGGAAATACACCGAAGCAGCTGCACGTGCCCTGGCTGCTCAGAATGTTAACCAATTTTAAGGATGGGGAATGGAGAACCAACACACCGTCGACATTCTCGTTAGGTATCTTTTCCAAGTTGCGGCGGAGGAGTTTTCCGACTGAACTTGCTGCCGGAAATTATAAATATACAGCCCGCGAGCTTCGTCACTTAATTCGCAGGAACAAGCTTCCGGCATTTACTTTTTGTATCTTTCAGGATCTCGATTTTCGAATTCATTTCAAAGGACCAATGGATATAAAAGGCATCGCCCGTATTGACCGAGAAATTCAAAAAATGTTGAATTTATATCCAAGCTGGAAAGAGGCAATTAACCGAAATGTTTGGATGGTTATGGGAGATAACGGTCATGCTCCAACGGGTTCCAGATATCGCGACTTCGTGATAGATCTAAGAAAAATATTGAAAACATATCGCATTGCAAAAATTCAGCGCCCTGTCCAAAAGAAGGACCAGCTTGTGCTATGCGTAAATCAGCGAATGGCTTATGTTTATGTATTGGACGACAATCTTCCCATGTCTGCTGTTATCGATTGCTTAAAAAACGATCGCCGAATTGATATCATTGCTCAGAAGAGCGGAACAGCTATTCATGTTGTGTCCGGCATGAAAGAAGGTTCATTACATTATAGACCGGGAGGGGAGTATACGGATGTATACCAGCAAACATGGAGTGTTGAAGGGAATCTTGAGCTTCTTGATTTAAACGTGACAGAGGAAAACAAACTCTCCTACGGGGATTATCCAGATGCCTTAGCCCGACTTTACGGGTCACTCCATTCCCATCCAGGAAGTTTCCTTGTGGTTAATGCGAAACCAGGTTGTGATTTTAAAGCCCAATCTACACCGTTCCACTTGGCTGGTGCCGCACACGGTTCTTTGCACAGACAAGAATCTCTTGTACCACTGGTAATTGCTGGAACTACTTTGAAACCGGCATATCCTCGTCTAGTGGATATGAAAGATTTCCTGTTAAAACAATGCAAGCAATAACTATACCTTTATAATTATAACTTCCCATCTAACTAACAGGGGAACTCCATCAAATTGCACCGGTTTTCTTATAAATGGGTATTTAACCATGTCATGACATTATTCAAGGCTTAATCTCTATGTTTTGAATGCCAATAGCCATTAACTGAAACATTCCGTCTTGCTGAAAAGAAAACAGATAAAACGCTTTTATGTTATGTCGGACGTCTGGCTAAAAATAAATTGAAAAAACCACAATGTCCTGCAGCTTTTAGATTATCTCTGTTTGGATGATAGGCGACGGTCCCATTCTAGGAAAGCTGGAATCCTATTTTAAGGAGAACCGACTGTTTTTAAAGAATTTCTGCATGAAGAAGAGCCTGCGGGGGCTTTTGGTTCTTCTGATGTTTTCGTTAATCTTTTTATCAAAAACTATATCATCCCTTTAATAATCTGAGCGATATCCCTTTCTTCAATTCCCTGGTGGAAAGCATCTAATTGTTGGTTTTCTTTTTTCAGTTTTGAAACAAGCTGATCCTCGAGATTCTTTGAGGAATTCCAATCCTCTAAATGGAAAACAAGTTTTTGACTCTTTAAGTAATGCAAGTTGAATTCCTCCTGTCCAGGTAATGCTTCATATACAAATATAGGAAGTTTTTTCCACAAGCACTCGGTAATAGTGACCCCTCCAGGTTTAGTGATGATGGCATCTGCGCTGTCATACAATTGATTCATCTTTTCTTTAGACCTAAGGTAAGGAAGAGCCTTAATTTCAGGTTGATGGAGCTGCTGAATTTTCCGGTACAGTAATTGGTTTTTCCCACAGAGTACATAATACGTAATAGCACCTGATGGATGTAGAGACTGAAGTAATTTTTCAATGGAACCAGCCCCCATATTGCCTCCGCTTATTAGAACAACTAGCTTGTCTTTCGATTTTCGGTTTCCTGAAGGTTGTTTAAAAATAGGATGAACAGGAATACCTGTTACGAAGATACGGTTTTCAGGAACTCCTTTTTCGGTCAACTCTTGTTTGACGTGTACACTAGGAACAAAATGATAATCGATATGTCTGATTCCCCATAAATCATTGACGAAGTAATCCGTATAAACATTTACAACCTTTCCTGACCATTGATTGTTTCCCTTTAATTGGTTTAAGAGACAGGAAGGAAGAGCATGGGTGCAAATAATTAAATGGGGATCCCGTTCTTCGAGTACCTGCAGCATTTTTTTTGAAAATAGATAATCATAGATCTGGTAATTTTTCCTATCTTTGACGACAACAAATTTGTAAATTTGACTATAAATATTAGGAACCTTATGAATGGATTGTAAATAGATGGACGAAATAAGTGACTCAAGCTTGCCAAAGCAATGGGACAATATTTCGAGTTTGTCATAATGATATTCCTCAGATATTTCCTCAAAATATTCCAAGTGATCTTTTATACTGTCTGCTGCATGATGATGACCTGATGGTATGTGCAATAAAGGCATAAATAATACTCGGTTCATCATACTCCTCCTTTTTCCCTTAGTTTGTCAAGGAATGAAGGAATCATTCTGTTATAAAATTCCTATAATAGTATCTACAAACTAACCTAAAATAAAATTGTATTTAAGATCGATAGTACGGGGCATTCCAGCCGATTGAACAGAGAAGGAATTACCGCGCATAACGGTTTTGGAAGTGAATTATACAGTAAAGAAGAATTAATAGCAGAGCTAGGAGCTTCCATGCTTTTTGGTATTTGTGGCATAGTTAACGAAACAATAGATAATTCAGCCAGTTACATTCAATCGTGGCTACGAGCTTTAAAGGAAGATAAAACATTAATCATAAGTGCTTCACAGCAGGCACAAAAAGCAAGTGATTATATTCAAGGAATCAAATTCCATTAAAATTTGCCCTACAGGTTACTAGTAACCTGTAGGGGGATAAAGGAATGTTCATTCTATGTAAGATATGGATCGAAATACTTTGAGTTAGGAAGCTGATACACACACAGATCGGATATCACAAGCAGCTTATCCATGTATTATTCATCAGTAAACGATAATAGATTTTGATTTTTCTAGGAATGTATCTCCAATTATTAGAGGTAAGAGGTTCTGGAGGGATTCGTAGGTTAATTTCTGTTTAATCATTAAAAATTCATATAAAAATGATGTTTATGTATTTGGACAGGGGGTATATAAAGAGTAAATCAAACCGGAGGTGGTTCCGTTTTGGAAGTTCAGAGTTTTGAAAGCGCTTAACAACTTAGGCGGCAACTTAGGTTTGGAAACACCGGTTCATGATCATCGCTAACAACGAATGATTGGAGAGTAAAAGGATAGCTGTTTTCTGTATAGTGCAGGGGACAGTTATCCACTTTGTGTAATTTCGCACGTTGTAATAGGTAAGTATATAGAGTGGTATTAATGTGGCACTAATCCAACATCATATGATAAATTGCTTCTTCCATTACTTTCGGCCTTTACGGCTTGCCATAGAGCCCTCTATAGGCAGGCGCTAATGAAGGAATAATACTGAAGTAATAATAGTAAAAAACTTCTTGCTGTTGAAAACGAAGTTATTTTTAATAGTAACATTTAATAGAGAAGTTCCTATTTCATCATATACAAAAAACTTGTTGACTTTTCTCCTTGGAAGTTATAAGATGTAAATCCGCCACAAAAAAGCTTCTTGTTAAACAATAAAAATGTTGACAAAGAATATGGTAGTGTGATATATTAATATAGTTGCTGTTAAAAGCACAGCACGCAATTTGCTCTTTGAAAACTGAACAAAACAACCAGTATGTTAGGACATGAAGAAAAACTCGTTTTTTCTTTTTAATAGAAGGTAACACTTCTAAAAGCTAAGACATAGAATTGATTGGTGTCAATTCTAACAAACTTTTTTGGAGAGTTTGATCTTGGCTCAGGACGAACGCTGGCGGCGTGCCTAATACATGC